>NZ_JBIVCZ010000011.1:0-244215 GCF_044746965.1 Promicromonospora sp. NPDC090134
GGTGGTTCAACCTGCGGGCGTCCAACACCGAGCCGCTGCTGCGGCTGAACGTCGAGGCCGCCGACCAGGACATCATGGAGAAGGTGCGCGACGACGTCCTGTCGCTCGTGCGTGATCCGGCCGACGAGCCGGCCGAGGGAGAAGAGGCACCGTGAGCACTGCCAAGACCGAGGCGCTGGAGCCGTGGGTGCGCGAGATCCTGCGCTGCCCCGTGACCGGGGCGACCCTGACGGACGGCGTCGGGCCCGGCGGCGAGCCGGAGCTGCACTCGACCGATCCCGAGCGGCCGCTGGCCTACCCGGTGCGCGACGGCATCCCGGTGCTGCTGGAGTCGGACGCCCGCCCGCTCTGAGCGGACGGGCGGGCTCAGCCCGGCTGGATGCTCGTGAACCAGGACGACGGGACGTTGCCCGCCGAGGTCTTCGCGCCCACGCGTGACCGGATCTGGTCGGCCTTGCCCGCGATGCTCCGGGTGGCGCCGCTCGGCGACGTGGCCACGAGCCGCTTGACCTGGCCGCTCGAGTACCGGTCCGTCACCTTGATCGACCTGACCCGGTCGAGGCCGAAGAGCTGCTGCGCCCTGGCCTGGCTGAGCGTCCGCTCCCAGCGCACCATGCCGTTGCCGGGCGCGGCCTTCGAGTACGGGTCCGACTCGGACCGCTCGTAGGGCACGGCCGACGACCACACGTCCTCGGACCGAGCGCTCCGCCAGCCGTACCGGGAGCTCCCGCCGCTCGACGAGTAGTAGTGGGCGGCCACGGGCCTGCCGCCGTAGGTCAGCACGCTCGCCCGGCTGAGCGTGCGGGCAGTGGAGCTGACGGCCTTGCGCCAGTACACGCTGCCCTCGCCCGAGGCCTTCTTCCACCCGGAGAACTGCTGGTCCCGGATGTCGTCCACGACGTGGCAGCGGCAGACCGCCTTGCGCTGCGCCGTCTCCAGCACCGCGTACGACCGGGCGACGACGGCCTGCGCGCGCAGCGCCTGCTGACCCCCGGCGGAGCCCCACGAGGAGGGCATCTCGGCCACGCCGTACAGGTAGTCGGTGTTCAGCCGCAGCCGGTTGACGACGTTCGGCACCCCCTGCGAGGCACTGAGCAGGAGCCGCCCGGACCGGTACGAGCCGTGCGCGCCCTTGACGCTCGCCGTCGCGGGGCTCGCGCCGGGCCTGTAGGAGGGCGTCCCGGCCCACTGGAGCGTGAGCTCGTCGTGCCGGTGCAGCCTGCCGTCCGGGGTGCGCACCAGCACGTCGCCCTTGGCCGTCGACACGTTCAGCGTGCCCGCCGGGCCGAAGGCCACGGTCCGCTCGCCCACGCGCAGCCGCCATCCGCCGCCGCGCACCGTGACCTTGGTCGGGCCCGAGTCGCCGTAGCTCGCGTACGAGTACGGGTCTGGCCCGTAGACCTGGACGTCGATCAGGGTCTTGGTGTTGACCCGCTTGGCCGCCGTGCCCTGGTAGTAGTGCGCGAGGATGCCGGCGGCGGAGTGCCCGCGCCGGGACATCTCGTAGGCGCCGTACTGCGCCATCCCCACACCGTGGCCGAAGCCCGAGCCCTCGATGACGAACCGGTCGGGCACCGCCGCGCTCGCGGTGCCCGGGGCCGCGACGAGCGACGCCGCCGCGAGGACGAGGGGGAGCAGGAGGTGGCGCCAGCGGTGCGGGCGGGGCCGCCCGGGCTGGCGTTCGCGTCCGCCGCGCGGGGCGGGGGAGGGGACGGGTCGTTCGGCGCCGGCTCGTGTGCTCATGGTGATCTCTCCTCACTGCACTCTGCATCACGGCCCGCCGCTCGGCACCCGGGGTCACCCGGAGGTCACCCGCTCCCTCACCCGAAACGGGTGATTAATACCAACATGGGTGCGGTGTCGCCCACCGGTGCCTACGGTCGGGGCCATGAAGCCACTCGTGCGGCGAACGACCACGACATCCCTGGTACTCGTGCTCTCCGCCGGTGGCGTGCTGCTGCCGGCCGTCGAGCTGCCCCTCCCGGAGGCCTCGGCCGTGACACCCGAGCTCGACGAGGTCCGCCTGCCCGGCGTCGACCCCGCGGCGCGGCGCGACCCGAGCGCCCTGCGCGCGGCGCAGGGGCACGACGAGGCCCACGCGGACGCCCCCGCGGACACGAAGGCCGACGGCGGGGCGGGCACACCGGACGGTACGCGGTCCGCCGACGCGCAGGCGGCGCCCGGCCGGCTCGCAGCGCTGAGCCCCCGCACCGAGACCCTGGAGTTCCTCGTCGCCGGCGTCACCTGGGACGCCGGCACGGACGAGGAGGTGACCGAGGTCGCCCTGCGCGTCCGGGAGGACGACGCCTGGGGCGCCTGGCAGTCGGTCGGCGTCGAGGAGGTCGGCGCCGACGGCGCGGGGGTCCCCGGCGGCCGGGCCGGGACCGAGCCGTTCCTCTCCGCCGGCGCCGACGCCGTGCAGGCCCGCGTACGGACGGTGAGCGGGCGGACGCCGTCCGGCCTGCGCGTCGACGTCGTGGACCCGGGTGCGACGGCCGCCGACGCGAACGCGGGGGCGACGGCGCAGCCGGCGGGCTCGGCGAACGCTGCGACCGGAGACGAGATCCGGCCGGCGCTGGTGCCGCGCGGCGGCTGGGGCGCCGACGAGTCGCTGGGCGAGGTGTGGCCCGAGGTGTCGGGCCGCCTGGACGCGATGTACGTGCACCACACGGCGGGCACCAACTCCTACAGCCGGAGCCAGTCGGCGGCGATCGTCCGCGGCATCTACGCCTACCACACGCAGTCCCGGGACTGGCCGGACATCGGTTACCAGTTCCTCGTCGACCGGTACGGGACGGTCTTCGTCGGGCGCCGGGAGGCGGCGACGGACAACCCGATCGGCGCGCAGGCCGGGGGCTTCAACACCGGCACCATCGGCATCTCGGCGATGGGCAGCTTCGACTCGGTGTCGCCGACGTCGTCCCTGCTGCGCAGCCTGGAGCGCCTGCTCGCGTGGAAGGCGTACCGCTACCACATGCCCGTGACCGGGACCGTGGGCCTGCCGAACGGCGGGAGCTCGGGGTCCGGCACGCGCAGCGACCCGGGCGACGTGGTGCGGGTGCCCCGCATCCTCGGCCACCGCACCACGAACTGGACCGCGTGCCCCGGTACCCACCTGGCCGAACGGCTCCCGGCGATCCGCCGGGCGGTGAACGCGATGAAGAACGCCGCGCTCGACCGGTACGGCACCGTGCGCTTCACGACCGGCACGATCACGGCCCGGGCCGCGAAGGGGAACCAGTACCCGATCCAGTGGCCGGCCCGCACGCGGTTCCGCTGGGCCGCCGAACCGGGGGCGGTGCGCTACCAGGTGCTGGAGCGGTACGCGAGCTACCGGTCGCCCATGCCGAACGAGCGCTACTGGCGCCGGATCGTCACGGTGTCGGGCACCTCGGCCAACCTGTACGCCGCCGAGGGGCTGTCGGTGCAGTACGCCGTGCGGGCGGTCGACCGCAACGGCCGGCTCGGCCCGATCTCGCACCTCGTGCGGACCACCCGCCCCGTGGCGTTCGCCTCGATGGCCCGCACCACGGGCACCTGGGCCCTGGTGCGCAACGGCGCCTACTTCCGGGACCGGGCCTGGTCCACCGTGCACGCCGACAGCCGGCTCGTGGTGTCCGACGTCGAGCGCGTGACGCAGGTGCGGGTCATGACCGCGACGGCGCCGGGGCGCGGGCGGGTGGCCGTGTACGTGGGGTCGACCCGCGTGGGCGTGCTCGACACCGACCGGCCGAGCGCGGCGCAGCGGGTCCTCACCGTCCGCCTCCCGCGGACGATGTCGGGGCGGGTGACGCTGCGCACGCTCGACGACGCCCGGGTGCGGGTCAGCGGGGTGGCGTTCGTGCGGTGGTGAGCCTCCCCCGAAGCACTTCACGGAGGGGGTAGGGACCGCCTGTATCCTCGTGGGCGTTCATCCGCCCCGAAAGGTTGGTTCCCGTGAAGCACCTCGTCCTGCACGTCGGCGCGCACAAGACCGGCACGACGCTCGTGCAGAAGGCCCTCCGTGCGAACCGTGAGGCCTTCGCGGCGCGTGGTTACGACGTACTCATCCGCAACGAGTACGAGAACCTCACCGAGGGTTACCACTCCCGGTGGCGCCGGCAGGGCGGCAGCCTCCGCAACGTGACCCGGGCCTTCGAGATGGTCCGGAACGCGGCGACGCAGGACAGCCTGATCATCTCGCACGAGGACCTCCTGGCCTCGGTGCACTCGTTCCGGACCGGCCCGCTGTACGCGCCCGCCGGCGACGTGCTGGGGATCGCCCAGGAGGTGCTGCGACCGGAGCGCACCACGGTGCTGCTGTACGTGCGCCGCCAGGACCGGTTCGTCGAGAGCTCCTACCTCCAGACCGTGCGTGTGGGCTCGACCCAGTCGTTCGAGGAGTTCATGAAGCCCGTGACCTCGGACAACCTGCGGTGGGACACCCTGGTCGAGACGATCAAGGGGGCCGTCCCCGCGGACGCCGAGGTGCGGGTCAACTACTTCGAGGGCATCAAGGAGCTGCACTCGCGGCCGTTCGTCCGCGAGTTCTACCAGCAGACCGGTGCGGGGGTGACGCCCTCGTTCTCCTTCAACACGGAGGCCGTCAACCGCGGGTACTCTGACGCGGCACTGAAGCTCGCGCTCGTCGGCAACGGCGAGCTCGACGCGGAGGACCGCCGTAAGCTCCGCCTGTTCCTCGACGCCAACTTCTCCAACGTGACGCACCCGTCGCCGCTGCTCCTGACGCCGGAGCAGCGCGAGCAGATGCTGACCGAGCTCGCGCCGTCCAACAAGGCGCTGCACGAGATGGTGACACCCGGTATCTCACAGGCCGCGGCGGACCTCGCGGTGAACAAGGGCGAGTCGCCGTACCTCCGCGGCGGGAAGTGACCCGAACCGCGACATGACGTTCCGTCGCCCAGGGGGGCGGCGGGCTTGGCAGATCTGACCACAGTGATCAAGGATGGTTCCCGTGCATTCCAAGACCCGGCGCGTGACACGATGAAGCGACTTCGACTGTTCCATTTCGACATCAAGACGTACGGCAACTACGGGGACACCCTGCTGTTCGAGACCGTGCGCGAGCTCTTCGAGGGCTTCGCGGGCGGGGACGCCTTCGAGATCGTCCAGAGCCGACAGCTGCGCGACCCCGTGACCCCGCGTCTGGTCGACTTCATCAACGAGAACGTCGACGCCGTCGTCGTCGGCGGTGGTGGCCTGTTCCTCAGCGACACGAACCCGAACCAGCGCTCCGGCTGGCAGTGGAACATCTCGCTGGACCTGCTGCGCCGCATCGAGAAGCCGCTCATCATCTTCGCGGTGGGCAACAACCGCTTCATCGACCAGCCGGACTTCGAGGACCCGTTCCGCGAGCACGTCAACCTGACGCTCGAGAAGTCGGTGTTCTTCGGTCTGCGCAACCACGGCTCGGTGGAGACCATCAAGCCCTACATCAAGGAGTCGAACCGGGACCGGGTCACGTACCAGCCGTGCCCGACGACGCTCTCGTCGTTCCTGTACCCGGACCTGTTCCGCGACGAGATCCCGCACGAGCGCCGCATCTCGGCCGAGTCGATCGTGGGCAAGCGCCAGGCGCGCGCCGGGTTCGACGCCGACAAGATCTACGCCGACCAGGTGGACGTGCTGGCCAAGCTCTCCGGCGAGGGCTGGCGCATCGAGAGCGTGCCGCACGCTCGTGCCGACATGGGCTTCCACGACCGGCTCACCGAGCGCGGCATCGTGGACAGCGAGCACGTGCTGTGGGGCAACCGGGACGTGCTGTACCAGGGCATCGAGTACTTCGCCGGCCTGCCGATGATCCTGGGTACGCGCGGCCACGCGCAGATGGTGCCGTTCGGCATGGGCGCGATCCCGCTGTCCCTGTACGTGCACCACAAGATCCGCTACTTCGCGACCGACATCGGCCACGCGGACTGGGCGATCGACCCGCGCGCGGACGGCTTCCAGGACACCCTGTACCGCACCATCAACGAGGCCTACGAGCGTCAGCCGGAGCTGCGCAAGGAGCTGGCGGACGTCCGCCAGGGCTTCTTCGACACGTCGATGGACAACCTCTCGACGATCTACAGGAACCTCACGGGCGAGACGGTCACGCCGTCGTTCCGCGCGCTGACGCCGCAGGAGCGCCGCACCGCGGCCCGGGCGTACGACTCGTCCATGCGGTTCGACAAGCTCGAGCAGGACAACGGCCGGCTCAAGCGCGAGCTGAACAAGGCCCGCAAGGACCTCGAGGCCGTGGGCGGTCCCCGCAAGCAGCTCGTCCCGGACGGGCTGCGCCGGCGCCTGCGCCCGCTGCGCAAGCGCCTCATGGGCGGCTGACCGGCCGATCCGACCGGCGACGCCGGGGTGGTCCTGGACCACCCCGGCGTTTTCGCTGTCCGGAGCCGGATGGCGCCGCGGCCGCCCGCGCGTAGTCTCGGTGCGATGAAGCACCTCGTGCTCCACGCGGGCGCCGCCAAGACCGGCAGCACGCTCGTGCAGAAGGCCCTCAACGCCAACCGGGAGAAGCTCGGGGCGAAGGGTTACGCGGTCCTGGTCCGGCACGACTACGAGACCGCCACCGGCGGGGCGCACGCGCGGTGGCGCCGCAGGGGCGCCGGGATCGAGAACGTCGCCCTCGGCTTCGCGCGGCTGCGGGACCAGCTCGAGCACGAGAGCCTCGTGCTCTCGCACGAGGACCTGTTCGCGACGGTGCAGTCCTTCCGCAGGGGGCCGGTCTACCGGTCCGCGGGCGACGTGCTCCGCCTCGCCGTCAAGGAGCTGCGCCCCGAGCGGATCACGGTCCTGTTCTACGTCCGCCGGCAGGACCGGTTCGTGGAGAGCGCCTACCTGCAGACCGTCCGCATGGGCTCCACCCTCACGTTCGAGGAGTTCATGGAGCCGGTCGCCGACGAGTACCTGCGCTGGGACGTGCTCGTCGACCAGATGCGGGCGGCGCTGCCCGACGGCGCGGACCTGCGGGTCAAGTACTTCGAGACCATCAAGACCCTGGGGTCGCGCGGCTTCGTGCGGGACTTCTTCGCGGCGACCGGCGCGGGCGTGCCGCCGACGTTCTCGTTCAACACCGAGAGCGTCAACCGGGGCTACTCGGACGTGGCGCTGCAGATCGCGCTCCTCGGCAACGGCCTGCTGGAGAAGCAGGACACGCAGGAGCTCCGCCACTTCCTGGACGCGCACTTCTCCAACCTCACGCACCCACCGCCCCGGCTCCTGACCCCGGAGCGACGGGCCGGGCTGCTCGCCACGCTCGCGCGGTCGAACGAGGCCCTGCACCGGGGGATCGGCGCGGACGGCACGTCGCCGTACCTGCCCGGCGCCTCGTGACGCCGTCGCGGTCCCCGCGCAGGTCGGGCGGCCCACGGTTATATTCCCCTCAGAGGGGGCAGCCGCGCGATGTGAGGGGACCATGCGACGTCTACGCCTTCTGCACCTCGATCTCAAGACCGTCTACAGCTACGGCGACCAGCTGCTCTTCGAGCTCGTCCGCCAGACCTTCAACTCCTGGGGCGGCGGTGAGCAGTTCGAGCTCACGAGCAGCAGCCCGTTCCGCGAGCGGGCGACCACCGCGTTCGTGGACGACATCAACGAGCACTTCGACGGCGTGGTCATCGGCGGCGGGGGCATCTTCCCGCGGCGCACCAACGCCACACCCGCCTCGGGCTGGCAGTGGGACATCACCACGGAGCTCCTGGCGCGGCTGAGGAAGCCGATCATCGTGTTCGGCGCGGGCAACCCGGCCCCGTTCGACCCGGAGCGGTACAACGAGGTGTTCCGCAGGCACGTCAACCGGACGATGGCGCAGAGCGTCTTCTTCGGGCTGCGCTCGACCGGCGCCGTCGAGGACATGCGCGACTGGCTGGAGGCGCCGGAGGACGCCCCGCAGCTCACCCTGCAGCCGTGCCCGACGACGATCGCGCGCGTGCTGCTGCCGCGCATCGCGAGCGAGCCCCCCGACGACGACGTGCGGCGGATCGGCATCCAGGTGGGCCTCGAGGCGGCGCACGTGAACTCGGGTCTCGAGCCCGACGCGATCTTCCCGCGGCTGCGCGACCTCGTCCTGGCGCTCCAGGAGGACGGCTGGTCCGTCGAGTTCCTGGGCCACAAGCGCGCGGACATGAAGTTCTTCCAGGAGTACGGCGCCGAGCTCGGGCTGGTGGGGCACCGGCTGTTCGGGAGCACCCGCGTGCTGTTCGAGGGCGTTCGCACCTACGCGCACCTGCCGGTGGTGCTCGGGGCGCGCGGTCACTCGCAGATGATCCCGTTCGGCCTGAACAACATCCCGCTCTCGCTGAGCACCAACAACAAGATCAAGTACTTCGCCCACGAGATCGGCCACCCCGAGTTCCTGGTCGACCCGTGGCGGAGCGACTTCGCGACCGACGCGTTCGCGCGCATCGACGAGGCCGACCGGAAGCGCGCGGTGCTGCGCGCGGAGCTCGCGGCCACCCAGCAGCGGTTCGTCGACACGACCCGGCACAACCTGTCGGTCATCTACGAGCGCCTCACCGGGGAGCGGGTCGACGCCGACCTCGTGCCCTATCGCGAGCGGGAGCTCAGCCTCGCGCAGGCCTGCTACGACGCCGACTTCGAGCGGCGTCGGCTGGCGGAGGCCGCCCGCGACGCGCAGGCCGGGGCGCAGGAGCAGGTGGGCGGCGCGGCCGCCGCGCGCACCGCGAAGCCCGCCCGCGCGGCGGCACAGGTGGTCCCGGGCAAGACCGGGTCGCTGGCCACCGTCCGGCGGATCGTGCGGGCCGGACGCCGCAGGGTCCGGCGCGTGCTCAGCCGGTAGCAGGAAACCCGTAGCACGAAGCCCGTGGGGCGGGAACCGTCCGGTTCCCGCCCCACGGGCTGTGTGGTGCTCGGGTCAGGCTCTGTTTGTCGTCGCCTGAGCCTGCGGCTCCGCTCCGGGCGAGTGCCTCGTTCCTCGGCTCTCACCCTGCGCTGCGCCTCCGGCTCAGGCGAGCTTCTTCTTGATGGAGCGCGCCTGCGCCAGCATCATGTCCTTCATCACGCTGCGGCGCGGGTCGAGGGCGTACGCCTGCTTGAGCACGCGCGCGCAGTCGTCGTGCCGGCCCAGCCGGCGGTACGCCTTGGCCAGCTCGCGCAGCTCGCCCGACGTCGGCTGACGCTCCGCGATGACGCCCTCGAGCAGGCGCACCGCCTCGTTCGCCTTGTTGGTCCGGTTGGCGAGCTGGGCCTGCCGGAACGGGCTGCTGCTGCCGGCCTCCGGCGGCTTGCCGCCGGCCGCGGTGTGGCGCAGCTCGCGCACCAGCTCGTTCTTCTCCCAGTCGGAGAGGTAGTCGAGCCAGGCGTAGTCGAGCTGGTCGTACCGCTCGCCCTTCGACGTCGGCTCCCACGGCTTGCGGCCCACGTAGTGGAGAACCTTGACGTCCTCCTCGTTGAACACCTGCGGGTGGTGGGAGTAGATGCGCTTGGTGGTGTTGTACTCCAGCGGCAGCTTGCGCCAGTCCGAGAAGAACTGGTTGAGGAAGCCCTGGTCGCCACCGTCGTACGACGTCGTGTGGCTGAGCTGCGACATCATCTTCTCGAACATGCCGTGCGACGGGTTCACGGCGAAGACGCCCGAGTTGAACACGTTGCCGTCGGGCAGGTCCAGGCCGGCGTCGGGCACGGCGGCGAAGTCGTCGCCCTCGAACAGCTCGTCCAGGCTGCCCTTCACGACGGTGTCGCTGTCGAGGTAGACGACGCGGTCGAAGAAGTCGAGCCGGAACACGTGCAGCTTCGTGTACGTCATCGCGAAGCGCGCCTGGATCTTGTTGCCGCCCGAGTTCATCGGGTTGCGGATGCCCGGGACCTGGATGGTCCGGATGTCGCTCGCGGCCAGCGCGCTGCGGTCGGCGTCGGGCGTGACGAGCGCGATGAGCGGGACGTCCGAGTGCTCGCGCAGCGAGTTCGCGAGGGCCCGCGCGCCGTGGTGGTACGAGCCGGAGACCACGGTGACGTACGCGCACTTGCGACCGTCGATCTCCTTCCACAGCGGACCGCCGACGGCGGGGACGATCACGGAGGTGTCCTCGCCGACCTCGGGGAGCTCGAGGTCCACCGTGTCCTTGGACACGGCGAGCGACGGCACCGCCTCGGGGGTCAGGTGCGGGCGCTCCGTCAGTTCGTCGGCCGGGGGCACGAACAGGTGCAGCGTGTCCGACTGGCTCACCGAACGGATGGTCGCGTCCGGGAACTCGGCGAGGCAGGAGCGCAGGAACGCGAGGTCGGAGTCCAGGCCGTGGGCCGACTCGTAGCCCGGGGTGAGGTCCTTGTCCTTGAGCGCGGACTCCGCCGCCTGCGTGACCGTGTAGCCGTAGCGGCTGTCCTTGGACTCGTAGAGGTCGACGCCCGCGAGGTAGATCTCGCGGAAGCCGACGCCGAGGCCGAACGCCAGGGCCTGCATGCCCGTGGTGGGCAGGCCCGGCCGGCTCATGAAGGCGCGGGCGAGGCGGGGGTGCCGCGCCGGCATGGACCAGGAGTCGAGCTCCTCGACGCCGGCGAGCGGGTCCAGGCCGTACTTGTCTCCGTCGCGGTTCGCGGCGTGGCGCATCGGGCTGAGGATCCGGCGGACGTCGTAGCGTCCCGAGCGGACCTCGTCCTGCAGCAGCTTCTCCAGCTTCTCGTTCGGGATGGCGCTGAAGTACGCGTCGACCCGGTCACCGAAGTGGTAGTTGCTCTCCAGGAAGAACCAGTTCATCCGGAAGACGACCACGTCCGCCGGGATCCGGTGATAGGGAGGCATGGCCGACGACGGCCCGTTGCCGACGATCAGCAGGGGCCTGTCGATCAGGTCGGCGAACGATGCGATCTCCGCGTCGCCCGGTTCACGGCCGAGCGGCACGCTCCGCATGGTGGGCATCGAGATAACTCCCTTTCGGTGTACTGAGACCGGTTGAGTCTAACGGCGATGTGGTGACACGAGAGGTCAAGCCTTGGCGACGTCCGCGGCCGCGGCGCGGACGTGCGGGAGCAGCACCTGCTGGCGGTCGGCGACGTCGGCCCGGTACTCGTCCTCCCGGGCCAGCACGTCGAGGGTCCGCTCCGCGAGCCGGGCACCGAGGTCGGCGTCGGCCACGTCGTAGCCCCAGTCCGGGCGCTCGACGTCTTCCAGGAAGTACCGCATCTTCGGGTGCGACACGATGCTCAGGACGGGGGTGCCCAGGCCGAACGGGATCATCGTCGCGTGGCCGCGCATGCCGATCACGAGCGACGCCTGCCGGTAGACGGCGAGCGCGTCCGCCTGGTCCATGTAGTGCAGCTCGTCCACGGGCAGCACCAGGTCGTGCGCCGCCTCCAGGTCCTTCGCCAGCTTCAGGTCGCCGCGGGTGTGCGCGGCGATCCGGACCTCCGCGCCGCCCTTGCCCGCCTTCTCCGCGAGCTCGACGATCTGCTCGAGGAAGTCCCCGTACCCGGCGCCGAAGCGCCGCTCGCTGCGGTCGAAGGCCGCGTTGACCAAGACCGTGCCGGAGCCGGAGCGCCCGGCGGGCAGGTCGGGGCGGATGTGCTCGAGCACGGTGGTCGGGCAGGGCACGAAGCGCACCTTGTCGTGCAGCTCGGCGGGCAGCAGGTCGCGCACGCGCTCCATCGAGCCGGTGTTGCGCAGGCCCAGGAACTCGGCCTTGCGCGTGAACTCGATCAGGCTGCGGCGGAACAGGTCGCCCTTGAACCGCTGCCCGGTGAAGAGGTTGAAGCCGACGGCGAAGGCGTAGACGGGCACCGTCAGCGCGTCGAGCGAGGCGGGCGGCACGTTCCACTGCCAGCCGCTGTTCGAGTTGGGCGAGGTGTCCGGGAGGAAGAGGCCGCCGCCGCCCACGACGAGCGCGCGCTGGGCGTTCGCGATCCGGACGAACTCGTCGTCGAACACCTGGTGCGCGTGGAACGACGTCCACTCGGTGGGGCCGGCGGGCTCCGTGACCGCGTCCCGGACGGCGTCCGGCAGCACGATGTCGCCGAAGTTCTCCCCGCGGTCCACGTAGAACGCGACGTGGCCCATGCCGCCCGTGGGGGCGTCCGCCTCCGCCGGGGTCACCGGGTTCTCGGACCGGGCGAGCACGGTCCGCACCGACGAGCGCGGCATGTCGTGGCGGATCGCCTTGCGGGCCAGGGTGTGCGCCGACTCGTCGTCGTGCATGATCCAGGCCACCTGCGCCGCGCGGGCCGAGCCGAGGCCGGGGCTGGCGATCCGGAAGGCCCGGCGCGCCGCGTCGTACCGGCTGAGCGCCGACAGCGTGGTGCCCAGGGCGACGAGGTACCGCTCGGTGACCATGCCGTACTGGCGGAACGTGCCCTGCAGCAGGTGCAGCGCGCCGGCGTGGTCGCCGTCGGCCGCGATGTACTCGGCGTTCTCGACGGCGACGTCGAGCAGGTCGGGCCGCGCCTCCAGCACCGTCATGCGGCCGGCGTCGGCGAACGCGTCCAGGAGGTCGCCCAGCGGTCCCTCGACGCCGTGGGTCAGGCACGCGACGAGGTAGCGGCCGAAGGCGGCGTCGGCGGCCCTGCGGTTCGCGAGGGAGACCGACGCCGCGAGCTCGCGCAGGTCGGCGAGGTCCGCCGGGCCGTCGTCGGTGCGCATCCCCGCCCGGAAGTCCACGAACTGCTGCATGTCCTCGACGGCGCGCTTCGCGTTGGCGTGGCGCCGGGCCACCGAGCCGGTGCCCTTGGAGGCGTCGTAGAAGTGCTGCTCCGCGGACTCGGCGTCGCCGCCGAGGAGGGAGACGATGCCCGCGAGGCGGAGGGTCTCGGCGTCGGGCGCACCGGTCCGCAGCAGCCGGGTCAGCGTGGCCGCGGCGGGCAGGTCCCCGCGGTCGATCGCCTTGCTCGCGCCGGCGAGCAGCGCCGCGTGCACCTCGGGGACGTGCTTCCAGGCGATCACGCCCCGCGCGAGCGCGCGCGTGGTGGCCGCGTCGAGCTTCGGCCGGGAGCCCGTGGCCCGCTGCAGAGCGCGCATCACCTCGGCGGTACGCTGCGCGTTCTCACGCCGCTTGGTCCGGGAAACGGCTCGAGGCACGTCGCCGTCGTGCGGGGAGTTCGCCATGCGACCTTCGGTTCCGGGCACTCGAGCTGTCTCCGTTCTCGGCACGGTCGCGCCGGCTTCTGGGGCGCCGCATACCGTTTCGTGGGGATTCTTCTGGGGGACCGGCGGCTGTCGCCGCGCAACGGCAGGATCCCACATCCTGCCCGGCGCCGGGGGCGGGCCCGTGTGCGTCGGACGGCGCGGGTCACGCTACTGTGGACGGCGTACCCGTCCAGTCCCGATCCGAGAGTGCCACGTATGTCAGTACCCGGTGAAACCCCGTCCGCCGTAGTCGTCATCCCGGCCCGGGGAGGTTCGCAGGGTGTACCCCTGAAGAACCTCGCGCGGGTGGACGGGATCACGCTCGTCGGACGTGCCGTCCAGGCGTCCCTCGCCGCCCCCTCGGTGGCCGAGGTCATCGTCTCGACCGACCACGACGAGATCGCCGCCGAGGCACGGCTGCACGGCGCGCGCGTGGTGGTCCGCCCCGCCGAGATCGCCGGCAGCACGGCGTCGTCCGAGTCGGCCCTGCTGCACGTGCTCGACCGCGTCGAGGCCGGGGACGGCGGCCTGCCCGCCCAGGAGATCCCGCCCGTCACCGTCCTGGTGCAGTGCACCTCGCCGTTCATCGACCCCGAGGACCTGGACACTGCCATCCGCCGCGTCACGCGCGGGGAGAAGGACGTCGTGGTCGCGGTCTCCGAGACGCACGACTTCCAGTGGCGCATCGACGACGGCGTCGCGACGCCCGTGGGCCACACCACCGACTTCCGCCCGCGCCGGCAGGACCGCGCCCCGCACTTCCGCGAGACCGGTGCGTTCTACGTGATGCGCACGGACGGGTTCCGTGAAAGCGGCCGCCGCTTCTTCGGCGACGTCGGCATCCAGCCGCTGGCGCCCGAGTGGTCCATCGAGATCGACGAGCCCCGCGACCTCTGGCTCGCTCGCCAGCTCGTCGACCAGGAGAGCGACGCCGCGCCGGTGCCGCTCGACGTCGACGCGCTCGTCACCGACTTCGACGGCGTGCACACCGACGACCACGCCTACGTGGACCAGGACGGCACCGAGCAGGTGCGCGTGAGCCGCGGCGACGGCATGGGCGTGTCCCGCCTCCGCCGGACCGGCCTGCCGTTCCTCATCCTCTCGACCGAGACCAACAAGGTGGTCGCGTCCCGCGCCGACAAGCTGAAGGTGCAGGTCATGCACGGTGTCGAGGACAAGGCCACCGCCCTGCGGGCGTGGATCGCCGAGCAGGACCTCGACCCGGCACGGGTCGCGTACGTCGGGAACGACGTGAACGACCTGGCCGCCATGGCCGTCGTCGGGTGGCCCGTCGCGGTCGCCGACGCGCGTCCCGAGGTCAAGGCGCAGGCCCGGCTGGTGCTGTCCCGCGAGGGCGGGAACGGTGCGATCCGTGAGATCTGTGACCGTATACTCGCTGCGCGTCCGGGTGAAGTCACCGCCGGTTCGGCAGCCACCCAGACCCCCGTCGTCACCGGTTAGTCCCGACGACACGTAACAGCACTACCCTGTGCTCGACCCTTTCGGAAGGACCTTCTTATGAGCGCGACGAACGCGCAGCCCGCGCCGGTCACTATCGGCGACCTGCAGGTCGGCGCCGACCAGCCCGTGTACGTGATCGGTGAGATCGGCATCAACCACAACGGTGACGTCGAGATCGCCAAGAAGCTGATCGATGTCGCGGTCGAGGCCGGATGCCAGGCCGTGAAGTTCCAGAAGCGCACTCCGGAGATCAGCACGCCGAAGGACCAGCGTGACAAGATCCGTCAGACGCCCTGGGGCGAGATGACGTACCTCGAGTACAAGTACAAGGTCGAGTTCGAGGAGCCCGAGTACACGGAGATCGACGCGTACGCCAAGGAGAAGGGCGTCCAGTGGTTCGCCTCTCCGTGGGACGCCCCCTCGGTGGACTTCCTGGAGAAGATGGGCGTGCCGACCCACAAGGTCGCCTCCGCCTCGGTCACCGACCACGAGATGCTTCGCGCGCTCGCCGCGACCGGCAAGCCGATCATCCTGTCGACCGGCATGTCGACGCTGGAGCAGATCGACGCCGCCGTGGAGATCCTGGACACGAGCAAGCTCGTGATCCTGCACGCCACGTCGACCTACCCGCTTCCCCCCGAGGAGGCGAACCTGCGCACCATCACGACGCTGCAGGAGCGCTACGGCGTGCCCGTCGGCTACTCGGGCCACGAGACCGGCCTGCAGATCTCCCTCGCCGCCGTGGCGCTGGGCGCCGTGGCCGTCGAGCGCCACATCACGCTCGACCGCGCCATGTGGGGCTCGGACCACGCCTCCTCGCTCGAGCCCAAGGGCCTCGAGAACCTGGTGCGCGACATCCGCATCCTCGAGAAGGCGCTCGGCGACGGCCAGAAGCGCGTCATGCCCGGCGAGTTCTCGCCGATGTCGCGCCTGCGTCGCGTCGACGCCTGACGTCTGACGCCGCAGACCGCACCACTGCTTGAGTCGTCGGAGGCGGGCACCGCACGCGCGGCGCCCGCCTCCGATGTTTCCGATTACTGACAGAACACGAGATCGTGGACCCATGGGTCCCGCCAGCGCGTCAACGAGAGGAGGCCTCGTGCCCGAGCGGGTAGAGGCGGCGAGCATGCCGTTGGTGACGGTGGTCGCCGTCGTACGTGACGAGGAGCCCTACCTCGAGGCGATGGTGCGCTCGATCCTGGGCCAGGACTACCCGCACCCGCTGCACATGGTGCTCGCGGTGGGGCCGTCCAAGGACCGGACCCGCGAGATCGCGGACAAGCTCGCCGTCGAGACCGGACGCGTCACCGTGGTGGACAACCCGACGGGCTCCAAGCCGCTCGGCCTGAACGCAGGCCTGGAGCGCATGCCCGAGGGACACTCGATCTTCGTGCGGGTGGACGGCCACACGGTGGCCGAGCCCACGTACGTGCGCCGCGCCGTGGAGGCCCTCCAGGCCGCCGGTGCGGACGGCGTCGGCGGGCGGATGCTTCCCGTCGGCGACACCCCGGTGCAGAAGGCCGTCGCACGCGCGATGAGCCACCCGGCGGGCCTGGGCGCCGCGTCCTTCCACACGGGCGGCGTCGCCGGCCCGGCCGAGACGGTCTACCTGGGCACGTTCCGGCGCGAGGCGCTGGAGCGCGTGGGCGGGTACTCGCCCGTGTACGTGCGGGCCCAGGACTGGGAGCTGTGCCTGCGCCTGCGGACCAGCGGCAGCCTGCTGTGGTTCGACCCGTCGCTCGTGGTCGAGTACAAGCCGCGCCGCAGCCTGGGCGCCGTCGCCACGCAGTTCTGGCGCACCGGCATGTGGCGCCGCGAGGTGGTGCGCCGCAACCCCGGCACCGCGAACCTGCGCTACCTCGCCCCGCCGACCGCCCTCGTCGTGATGGGCGTGTCCCTGCTGGTGGCGATCGGTGGCGCCGTCGCGGGCTCGCTGCCCGTGACGCTGGTGGGCCTCGTGCCGCCGGCCGCCTACCTCCTGGGCGTGCTGGGGGCTTCCGTGCACGCGGCGACGCGCCGCCCGCGGCTGGACCTGCGCTCGGCGCTGGCCCTGCCGGCGACCCTCGTGACCATGCACATGGCGTGGGGCGCCGGGTTCCTGCGCGGGCTCACGGAGCGCGTGCGGGTCGACGACGGCGTCTGACGCCGCGAGGTAGAACCCGGGCGAAGTGGAACCAGGGCGAAGTAGAACCGCAGGTGTGCTGCAGTTCTACCTCGCCCCGGTTCTACCTCGGCGAAGTGGGGGTCAGGCCTTCTTGTCCAGGAACAGCAGCCGCACCGGACGGGTCGTCAGCCGGATCGTGTCGTAGACGAACTTGGGCAGGTACATCTGCAGGGCCATCCGCAGGTAGCGGGCGCGCAGCCACGGCTTGACCTCGGCCAGCTCGGTGAGCGTCCCGGCCTCGCGGCGCGCGGCCAGCTCCCGGACCGTCGCCGGCAGCTCCGAGTCGGTGGCGTGCAGGTAGTTGTCCTCGAGCCACGCGGTGTCGGGCTGCGGCCCGCCGGCGCGGAACGCCTCGGCGGCGTCGGCCACCGGCATGACGCAGCCGCTGCCGGCGAACGGCGCGTTGAGCAGCTCGGGGGTCACGCCGAAGTCGTCGATGATGACGGTCGACAGGCCGAGGGCCAGCGACTCCATCGCGGCGGTCGAGCTGACGGTCATCAGCGCGGAGCCGGCCTGCAGCCACTCCGCCATCGGGCCGTCGACGAACCGCAGCGCGTCGCTGCGGTGCCCGAGGCGCTCGTGCTCGGTGTCCCACAGCTCGTCGTAGGGGAACGCCTCGTTGTGCGTCTGCCGCTCGCCCTTGCGGGCGCGCAGCTTCACGATGACCTCGAAGTCGTCCTCGGCGAGCTTCGCCAGGCGGTCCAGGAGGGTGACGCGGTCGGGCCGGTTGTCCGGCACCTTGGCCTGCGCGGCGAACACGACGCGCTTGACCGGCTCGGCACCCAGGCCCGTGGTCATGTGCTCGAGGAACGGCAGGTGGGCCAGCGGCACCTCGGGCGTGACCCCGTGCGCGGCGAAGGCCTCGTGGTAGGCGTCGACCTCGAGGCGGCTGTGCACCACGAACGCGTCGCACCAGCGACGCCAGCCCGTGCCCTCGGGCGTGGCGGGCAGCGCCATGCCGGGCAGGCCGGTGATCAGGGCGGGGCGGCGCTTGCCCGCCGCGGCGACGACGGCGCGCGCCACGACCTCGGCGACGGGTCCGGTGGCGGCGATGAGCACGACGTCGGGGGTGTTGTCCCGGATCTGCGCGGCGAGGTCCCGGACGGGCAGGACGGCGGGCCGGACCACCGAGGACCCGGCGACGGCGGCGGCGATCTGACTGGTGGTCGGTGCGATCGGCGTCTTGACGATCACGGCCGAGCGGTCGAGCCCGCTCTCGTCGGCCGGGCCGAGCCTGTCGAGCGTCGCGCATGCCCACTTCAGATACGAGTCGCTGTCCGCGACCGCGAGCACGCGGATGGTCATTCGTTCGCCTCCGGGGAGTCGGTTTCCGAAGCGTCGTCGGCTGCGGCCCGGGCTTGCCGGGCGAGCTCGACGACGCTGGTCAGGTGTGCTCGTTGTTCGGCCGTGGCGCGCGCGGTCCACCAGTCGGCGGGCACGTCGAGCGCGGTGACGGGTACACCGAGCGGTGAAATGATAGTGGTCAACAGGATGGTCGATGTCGACGGCAGGCTCAGCACGCGCTGGCCCGCCCGCAGGCCCCGCAGCCGGATCTCGACGGGGGCCCCGGGCACGTCGACGGTCACGCCGTCGATCTCGGCCAGGGTGGCGAGCAGCTCCGGCGTCTGGCGGCGGTGCGGCACGTAGCGCAGCGCGCTCTCCTTGGCCAGCGACCGGATCCAGTCGACGTACCGGTGCGGGTCGATCAGCTTGTCCGCGGCCATCGCCGACCCGACGACGATCGTGGGCTCCGGCATGGCGTCGTCGGCGGGCTGCGCGGTGAGCCAGCCGAACTGGTTGTGCCGCACGTCGAAGCCCTGGGCCCGCAGGCCCGCGGACAGCTCGGGGGTGAGCGGCATGGCGGTGAAGATCGTGACGCGTCCGTCGGCGGCGAGCGACCGCAGGCGGCCGGCGGCGACAGCGCCGAGCCGGCGTCGAGGGGCCCGCGCGGGCCGGCCGATCCGGACCAGCGGGTCGCGGCGCACCAGGAGGCGGCACAGCTCGAGGGTCGCCAGGCCGTCGTCGACCAGGACCATCCGCTCCGGGCGCCGCAGCGGCGCGGTGGCCTGGAACAGGCCGGAGAAGGCGTCGCCCACGAGCCAGACGGGCTCCCGCGCGGTCAGGGCGCTGCGGCGGCCCGCCAGGTCGAAGGTCAGTCCGCCGGGGAGGCTGAGCTCGCGCACCGCGGACAGGGCGTCGCCGAGGGCGGGGACGTCGTCGCGCACGTGCACGTGCGTCTCGGTACCGCCGTACCCGGCGGCGTGCGCTTCGACCGTGCAGAGCAGCTGCAGCGGCGACTCGACCAGGGCGCCGGCGACACGCGGGAACGCGGTGCCCGGGTCGGTCGTTCGAGGAGCGGGACGGGGGTGCTGCACGCGTGGCAGTCTCTCACGGGACGCGTCCGCCGAGGTCCGGCGGGCGTGGTTCCGTGCGGTCCTCCGTTAATCCCGACCACACTGCTAGGGTTCGTGACCCGCTAGGATCGAACGGCCGGATCGTCACCGGCAGTGCCCCCGACCAGACAGGTATTTCCCAGACCGTGAGCACACCTACTACCGACGCGGCAGCGCCAGCAAAGCCTGCCGCCAGCGGTGATGCTAAGAAGCCACCGCCGCCGCTCGTCCCCGGCACGACGTCTGCCGAGCGGCTCGCTCTCGCGAAGAAGTACGGGCTGCGCCCCCTGAACGTCCGCCCGCCGCTGGGCGAGTACATCCGCGACCTGACCGGACGCTGGGCCTTCATCCGCGTCCTGGCCACGTCGACGGCGTACGCCAAGAACCAGAACAACTACCTGGGCCAGCTCTGGGCAGTGCTCAACCCCATCCTCAACGCGACCGTGTACGTGCTGATCTTCGGCATCCTGCTCGGGCTCAACCGCGGGGTGGACAACTCGATCGCCTTCATCGTGATCGGCGTCTTCATGTACCGCTTCATCGAGTCGTCGGTGACCGGTGGGGCCAAGTCGATCAGCGGCAAGACCCAGCTGTTGCGCTCCCTGCACTTCCCGCGGGCGGTGCTGCCGATGTCGACGGTGCTGTCGCTGCTCACCACCCTGCTGCCGGCGATCGTGGTCATGTGCATCGTGACGCTGCTCAGCGGGCTGCTGCCCGGCTACGAGATGATCTACGTGACCTGGTGGTGGCTCCTGCTGCCCGCCGCCATCGCGCTGATGTGGATCTTCAACACCGGGCTGGCGTTCTTCATGGCCCGCTATGTGGCCACGACGCCGGACATCGAGAACGTCCTGCCGTTCGTCATGCGCGTGGTGATGTACGCCTCCGGCGTCATCTTCCCGCTCGCCGACTACGTCGCGCGGATGGAGATCCCCGAGACGTCCAAGGCGATCGTCGGCGGCATCCTGGAGTACCAGCCGGTCGCGGTGTACCTGTACCTGGTGCGCTCCGTGCTGATGCAGGAGGAGCAGTTCCCGCCCAGCGGCCTCATGTGGGCGCTCGGCGGCGTGTGGGCCGTCGTGTTCTTCGTGGCCGGTTTCATCGTGTTCTGGCGCGGCGAGGAGAGGTACGGACGTGACTGAGGCCGACGAGCACATGGACTTCGACCTCGAGGTCGAGCCCGAGGACGCCGGGCAGGAGGCGCTGGAGACCGACCTGGGCGACCCGTGCCTCGTGGTGGACGACCTGCACGTCGTGTACCGCGTCATCGGCGGCCGGGCCCGCAAGGAGGCCGAGAAGGGCGGGGCCGAGATCCGCGAGATCAAGGTCAAGGTGCCCTTCCACAAGCGGCTGCTCCAGGCCGGACGCCGGCACGTCGGCGCGGTGAGCGAGGTGCACGCCGTGCGCGGGGTCTCCTTCACGGTGCGGCACGGCGAGTCCGTCGGGATCGTCGGCGTCAACGGCTCGGGCAAGAGCACGATGCTCCGGGCGATCGCCGGCCTCATGCCTCCCAAGAAGGGCAGCGTGCACGTCTCCGGCGAGCCGTCGCTGCTCGGCGTGAACGCGGCGCTCATGCCGCAGCTCTCGGGCGAGCGGAACATCATGATCGGCGGCCTCGCGCTCGGGCTCACGCCCAAGCAGGTCGACGAGAAGTTCGACGAGGTGGTGGAGTTCGCCGGCATCGGCGACTTCGTCTACCTGCCGATGCGGACCTACTCGTCCGGCATGGGCGCGCGCCTGCGGTTCGCGATCTCGTCGGCCGCGTCGCCGGACATCCTGATGATCGACGAGGCCCTCGCCACCGGCGACGCGGCCTTCAAGGAGCGCAGCAAGTCGCGCATCGAGGAGGTCCGCGCCAACGCGGGCACCGTCTTCCTGGTGAGCCACTCGATCTCGACGATCGAGGCCATGTGCACGCGCGTGCTGTGGATGCACCAGGGGCAGCTCGTCATGGACGGTCCCGTGCACGAGGTTGCCGAGGCGTACAAGAACTTCGTGCGCGCGCAGCGTCCCGGCATGGGTCCGGCGCGCCGGCGGGCGCTGCAGCGCAAGCGCGCGGCGGAAGAGGCCGCGCGGAAGAAGGCGGAAGAGGCCGAGCTGAAGAAGGTCGAGGCCAAGAAGGCCGCGGAGGCCACGGCCTGACGCGTCGGCCGGGCCCGGTGGGCCCTGGCGCGTGATCGGTAGAAGGTCAGGTGATCGGCAGCTCGGGCTGCCGATCACCTGACCTTTTGCCGACCACCCCGGGTCAGCGGGGGGTCTCCAGCACCGCCAGCAGGTGGCGGCGGACCTGCTCCACAGCCTCCGGGACCGGGACGTCGGTCGTGTCGACGACGAGGTCGGCGTCGCCGGGCTCCTCGTAGGGCGACGAGATGCCCGTGAACTCGGCGATCTCGCCGGCGCGGGCCCGGGCGTAGAAGCCCTTGCGGTCGCGGGCCTCGCACACCTCCAGCGGCGTGCTCACGTGCACCAGGACGAAGTGCGCCCCGGCCTCCTCGGCCATGGCCCGCACCCGCGCCCGTCCGGCGGCGAAGGGCGCGATCGGCGCGGCGACGGCGATGCCGCCGTGCCGGGCCACGAGCGCCGCCACGTACCCGATGCGCTCCACGTTGGTCTCGCGGGACGCGCGGTCGAACCCGAGCCCCTTCGACAGGTGCTGGCGCACCTCGTCGCCGTCGAGCAGCGTGGTGCCCAGGCCGTCGTCCTCCAGCTCGGCCGCCAGGGCGCGCGCCACCGTCGACTTGCCCGAACCCGACAGGCCCGTGAAGAACACGACGGCGCCGCGGCGGTGGGCCCCGCTCGCGGCGCGGGTCAGCTCGGCCGCCGAGGCCGGCGGGTACAGCACGCGGACCGCCTCGTCCCGGACGCCGGGCAGGGCCGCCACGCGCTCGGCCGTGGCCGGCGAGCGGTGCGCGGCCAGCCGCTCGACGCGGGCCGCGCCGTAGGCGGCGGCGACGTCGTCCAGCGACGCGTCGCCCCGCCCGGACCACGGCACGACGACGGTGGCCACCCGCGCGCCGGTGCGCTCGGCCAGGGTGCCGGCCAGGCCCTGGGCCGCCCGCACGAGTCCCGGGGCGCCGACGACGCCGGGCCCGGGGGAGCGCCGCGCGACCGGCACGAGCAGCAGCACGGAGCCGGAGGGGGTGCCGGTGCCGCCGCCGGAGGCGAGCGCCACCGCGGCGTCGGACTCCTCGCGGGTCGGCACCTCGGTGATGAGCAGGCCGAGGGCGGCGCCCGGGCCGTCGCCGAGTCCCGCCCGCACCTCGCGGGCCGGACGGCGCACGGCGGCGTCCCACTGCGGCCCGATCGCCGCGGCGAGGGGCTTGAGCGGCTCGACCGCCGGCCCCTCGCCGGGCCGGGCCGTGAGGCGGGCCAGCGGCGTGTTCTCGGCGTCGGTCAGCAGGGTGTCGGCCGGCAGGGTGCCCGCCGGCAGGGTGCCCGCCGGGACGTCGCCGTCCGGCGCGTCGTCCGCCGGGTCGGGCCGCAAGGCCGCCACGAGGGCCGACGGCGGGAGCGCGCCGCCGAGGGTGAGCTCGAGGACGTCCAGCTCGTCGTCGGACAGGACGCGGGCGGGGGAGTCGGTCATCGGTGCGGGCTCGTCTCTGCCGGGTCTTCGGCGGTCTCGGGTTCGGGTTCGGGGCCGGCCGGGGACCCGGCGGCAGGTTCGGCTGCTTCCGCCGGCGGACCGACCGGGTCCTGGTCCCGGGCCTCGTCCGTCGAGTCTGCTACGGACGCGGGCTGGGTGGCGCCGAACCGGCGCCTGACCCAGAACCACACCAGGTTGCCGACCACGAGCGCCGCCCCGGCCGCGCCCAGCACCACCGGCAGGCTCGCGCCGAGCAGCTTGAGCGCGGACGCGAGCAGCAGGATCGCCAGGGCGCGGCGGATGATGCCGCCGGGTGCGCGGGACGACACGTGGGCGCCGAACCAGGCCCCGGGGATCGCCCCGATGAGCAGGGACGTGGTCAGCCCGAGCGAGAAGTCGCCGTACAGGACGTGGCCCAGCGACGCCGCGGCCACGAGCGGCACGGCCTGGACCAGGTCGGTGCCCACGAGCTGGGACGCCTTGAGTGCCGGGTAGAGCAGCAGGAGCACCACGATGACCACGGAGCCGGCGCCGACCGACGTCATGCCCACGAGGAGCCCGGCGACGGCGCCGAGGATCACGGTGGGCACGGGCCGGACCACGAGCTCGCGCGGCGCGGACGCCGGCGTCGGACCCTCGCCGAGCGCCGAGCGGCTGCGCACCATCTGCAGCACGGCGCGCACCACGAGACCGCCGGACGCGATGAGCAGGGCGACCCCGAGCACGGTCTGGAGCGCGGTGTCGAGGGAGTCGCCGAACGGGATCGCCTTGATGAGCAGGGCGCCGGAGAACGCGGCCGGCACCGAGCCGACGCACAGCCACAGCACGAGCCGCAGGTGCACCGTCCGGCGCCGCAGGTGCACGATCGCGCCCGCGGGCTTCATGAAGAGGCTGGCGACCACGTCGCTGGAGACCGCCACGAGCGGGTCGACGCGGAAGACGAAGATCAGCATCGGCGTCATGAGGGCGCCGCCGCCCATCCCGGTCAGGCCGACGACGAAGCCGACGGCGAGGCCGCCCAGGACCAGGGGAAGGTCGACGCTCATCCGGCGCGGACCTCGGGCTGGGCGACGATCGTCAGTTTCCCGATCAAACTCATCGGAATAGTAGTCATTAGCGCTCCCTGCTGCCGGTAGTGATGCTTACTGGTCCACTGGCACTGGATCGCATGCCGGAATGGTAGCCTCGGCGCGTCCGCCGGACTGCACCTGTGGCACCTTGGCCCCCCTGTCGAGCGTCGCGTCAGGACGGCCGGATCTGCCGGAAGCCGTCCACCCTGGAGACCGATGAACGCGCCGTCCCCCACGCTCCCTCCGGCGTCGCTCGACGACGACGCCCTCGCCCGCGCACTTGCCTCGGGAGCGGCGGAGGTGCTGCTCGCGCTCCGCGCCGAGGTCGACGCCGCCGGCGGCTCCTTCGTCGCCAAGGAGCTGAAGGACGCGGGTGACGCCGCGGCCCAGGCCTGGCTCGCGGCCGCATTGTCCGAGGCCCGGCCCGCCGACGCCGTCCTCTCGGAGGAGGCCAAGGACGACGCCGTTCGCACCGGCGCCGACCGGGTGTGGATCATCGACCCGCTCGACGGCACCCGCGAGTTCGCCGAGCGGCACGCCGACGGCCCCCTGGCCGGGCAGTGGCGGGACGACTTCGCCGTCCACGTCGCGCTCTGGGAGCGGGGCCCGGGCCTCACCTCCGGCGCCGTCGCCCTGCCCGCCCGCGGGCAGGTCCTGACCACCGCGGACGGCGCCGTGCGCGACGACGACTCGGCCGCGGTGCTGGCCGGGGACCGGCCGCTGCGGATCGCCGCGAGCCGGAGCCGCCCGCCCGCCTTCGTGGCGGCGCTGGCCGAGCGCGCCGACGTCGAGCTGGTGCCCATGGGCTCCGCCGGGGTCAAGGTACTGGCGGTCGCCGACGCTACAGTTGACGCTTATGTCCACGGCGGTGGGCAGTACGAGTGGGACTCCGCGGCGCCGGTCGCCGTGGCCGGGTCCCGCGGTCTCGTCTGCACCCGCCTCGACGGATCCGAGCTCCAGTACAACCGGGAGAACCCCTGGCTCCCCGACCTGTTCGTATGCCCCCCGGCCCTGGCTCCGCGCCTGCGTGAGCTGCTCGACTCCGTAGGTGTCGAGTCCGTGGTCGGGGCAGATAGCAAAGAAGGTGCTTGAGGAGTGAAGAGCCACGTCCTGAGCCAGCTGCGCAGCCTGGAGGCCGAGAGCGTCCACATCATGCGCGAGGTGGTCGCCGAGATGCAGCGGCCCTGTCTGCTGTTCTCCGGCGGCAAGGACTCCATCGTCATGCTGCACCTCGCGGTCAAGGCGTTCGCCCCGGCGCGCGTCCCGTTCCCGATCATGCACGTCGACACGGGCCTGAACTTCCAGACCGTGCTCGACTGCCGGGACCGCTGGGTGGAGCGCACGGGCGTGCAGCTCGTCGTCGCCTCCGTCCAGGAGGGGATCGACCGCGGCCTCGTGCAGGAGGAGCCGAACGGCTCGCGCAACCGGATCCAGACGCCGGTGCTGCTGGAGGCGGCCGAGAAGCACGGCTTCGACGCCCTGTTCGGCGGCGGCCGCCGCGACGAGGAGAAGGCCCGCGCCAAGGAGCGCGTGTTCTCCTTCCGTGACGACTTCGGCCAGTGGGACCCGAAGAACCAGCGTCCCGAGATCTGGAACCTCTACAACGGCCGCGTGCACCAGGGTGAGTCGATCCGGGTGTTCCCCCTGTCCAACTGGACCGAGCTGGACATCTGGTCCTACATCGAGGCCGAGGACATCGACCTGCCCGACCTCTACCTCGCCAAGGAGCGCGAGGTCGTGGAGCGCAGCGGCATGTTCTACGAGGTCAACGACTTCACCCCGCTCAAGGACGGCGAGAGCGCCCAGGTCCTGTCCACGCGGTACCGCACGGTCGGCGACGCGAACCTCACCGCCTGCGTCGAGTCCACCGCGGCCACGCTGCGCGACGTCGTCGAGGAGGTGGCCGCCGTCCGGCTCACCGAGCGCGGCGCCACGCGTGGCGACGACAAGGTGAGCGAGGCCGCCATGGAGGACCGCAAGAAGGAAGGCTACTTCTGATGACGATTGCTCTTTCACAGGGCGAGTCCGACGCCGGTGAGGCCGAGGCGCACCACGAGGTCGCCAGCGGCGACCTCCTGCGGTTCGCCACGGCCGGCTCGGTCGACGACGGCAAGTCCACCCTGATCGGCCGGCTGCTGTTCGACAGCAAGTCGATCTTCGCCGACCAGCTCGAGTCGGTGGAGCAGGTCAGCCGGGACCGCGGCAACGACTACGCGGACCTGTCGCTCCTGACGGACGGGCTGCGCGCCGAGCGCGAGCAGGGCATCACCATCGACGTGGCGTACCGCTACTTCGCGACGCCCAAGCGCAAGTTCATCATCGCGGACACCCCCGGCCACATCCAGTACACGCGGAACATGGTCACGGGCGCCTCGACGGCGGACGTGGCCCTCATCCTCGTGGACGCGCGCAAGGGCGTGGTGGAGCAGTCGCGCCGCCACACGTTCCTGGCCACGCTCCTGGGCGTGCCGCACGTGGTGGTCTGCGTGAACAAGATGGACCTCGTGGACTACGACGAGCAGGTCTTCGAGCGGATCCGCGCGGAGTTCACCGAGTTCGCCTCCCGCCTGCGCGTGCCCGACCTGACGTTCATCCCGGTGTCCGCCCTGGCGGGCGACAACGTGGTGACGCGGTCCGAGAACATGCCGTGGTTCGACGGCTCGCCGCTGCTCAGCCACCTCGAGCGGCTGCACGTGGCCTCCGACCGCAACCTGGTCGACGTCCGGTTCCCGGTGCAGTACGTGATCCGGCCCCAGCAGAACGACACGCGCGACTACCGCGGGTACGCGGGCACGGTCGCGTCCGGCGTCATGAAGCCGGGCGACCGGGTGCTGGCCCTGCCCGCGGGGCTGGAGACCACCATCGCGTCCATCGACACGGCCGACGGGCCCGTCGAGGAGGCGTACCCGCCCATGTCGGTGACGGTGCGCCTGGCCGACGAGATCGACATCTCGCGCGGCGACATGATCTGCCGCCCGAACAACGCCCCGACGGTGACTCAGGACGTCGACGCGCAGATCTGCTGGATGGACGAGTCGGCCGCCCTGGTGCAGGGCAAGAAGTACGCGATCAAGCACACCACCCGGTGGGCGCGCGCGATGGTGAAGAACATCAACTACCGCGTCGACGTGAACACCCTGCACCGCGACGAGGAGGCCACGGAGATCAAGCTGAACGAGATCGCGCGCATCCGCCTGCGCGTGACCCAGCCGCTGTTCGTGGACTCCTACCAGGCCAACCGCCAGACGGGTGCGTTCATCCTCGTCGACGAGGCGACCAACAAGACCGTCGCCGCGGGCATGATCGGCGGGGCCGCGCACCAGTACTGAGTCACCTCCGGGTCACCGCTCGGGCGGGGTCCGGCCAGCGCTGGGTGAGTCCACCCGGTCCTGATACGCTCCGCAGCGCCAGAGGGCCGCCGACCTCGGTCGGCGGCCCTCCGACGCTGCCGAAGTGGTCCCTGGCCAGGGCGCTCGTCCCCGCCGGACCACACGCTCCGTGCACCGACCCGGAGGATCAGTGACCGTTGTCTCCGACCCGCTGCCGCCCTCGGGCGTGACGGCGGGCCCGGCCGGTGCGCCCGACGACCGGCCGCTGCCGCTCGCCGTCGTCCGGCCCCGCGCGAGCGCGCACATCCCCGAGCTGCACGGCCTGCGCGGCCTGGCCCTGGCCCTCGTGGTGGCGTTCCACCTCTTCGGCAACGGACGGGTCTCCGGCGGCGTCGACGTGTTCCTGGTGCTCTCGGGGTTCCTGGCGACCGGCTCGCTGCTGCGCCGCGCCGACACCCGGAGCCTGCGCCTCGGCGAGCACTACGGGCGCACGTTCGCCCGGCTGGTGCCCCCGGCCCTGCTCGTCCTCGCCGCGACGGCGGCCCTCACCTGGTGGGTCCTGCCGCGGGGCACCTGGGTGCAGACCGGCCGCGAGCTCCTCGCCTCCGCGCTGTACTACGTGAACTGGGAGATGATCGCCGGCCAGCTCTCCTACGGCGCGGCCGGCCCGCAGACCAGCCCGCTGCAGCACTTCTGGTCGATGTCCGTCCAGGGGCAGTTCTTCCTGGCCTGGCCCCTCGTGGTGCTGCTCGTGGTCGGGGTCGCGCGCCGGCTGTGGATCAGCTCGCGCGACCTGCTGCTCGTGGTGGTCGGCGCGCTGACGGTGGCCTCGTTCGTCTTCGCGCTGAACCTGCACGGCGTGGAGCAGCCGGTCGCCTACTTCCACTCCTGGGCGCGGTTCTGGGAGCTGGGCCTGGGCGGCTTCCTCGCCCTGCTGCTGCCGTGGCTGCGGGTGCCCCACGGCCTGCGGCCGCTGCTCGGCTGGGCGGGCCTCGGCCTCGTGGTCTCCAGCGGCTTCGTGCTCGACGGCGGTGCGCTGTTCCCGGGGCCCTGGGCCCTGTGGCCGGTCACGGGCGCGCTGCTCGTGCTGCTGGGCTCCGGCGGGGGCGCCGCCTGGGGGCCGCGCCGGCTGCTGCAGGTGGCGCCCCTGCGCTTCGTGGCCGACATCTCCTACGCGCTGTACCTGTGGCACTGGCCGCTGCTCATCGCCTACCTGCACCACGCCGGGCTGGACCGGGTGGACCCGCTCGGCGCCGCGGCGATCATGGCGGTCTCGGTGGCGTTGTCCTGGCTCACCACCAAGCTGGTGGCCGACCCCGCGCAGCGGTTCCGGGAAGCGGTGGGCGGCGCGCGTGCGCTCGTGGCGACCGCGGTCTGCGTGTCGCTGGTGGCGGGCGGCGCCGTCGTCGGCATCCGGCTGCTGGAGCGGCAGGACGCCGCGCTGCTCGCCGCCGCCGAGGCGGCGGCGCAGGACGCGCAGGCCTCGTACCCCGGGGCGCTCGCCCTGAGCCCGGCGCACCGTTCCGACGTGCCGGACGACGTCGACGTGCTGCCGGCGCCCGCCGTCGCCGCGCTGGACCTGCCCGCCGTCGACGACGACGGCTGCATCCAGGAGAACGTGGTGAACCCGGGTACCGACGTGCCGATGACGTGCACGGTCACCGACGCGCCGGACGCGGACCACGTGGTGGTCATGGTCGGGGACTCCCACATGATCCAGTGGGCGCCGGCCATGGCGGAGGTGGGCAGCAGGGAGAACTGGGAGGTGCTGCTGCTGGCCCGGCGCGGCTGCCGCCTCGCGGCCCCCGTGGGTGCCGTGGACCCGGCGGACATGTGCTGGTCGTGGCGGATCAACGCGCTGGAGCGGCTCGAGGAGCTGCAGCCTGACGCCGTCGTCGTGATCGGCAGCCGCACGTCGACCTCCGAGCCGGGCGACACGGTGATCCCGGCGGAGGCCCGGGCCTGGCGGCAGCTCGCGAACGCGGGCATCCGGGTGGTCACGCTGCGCGACAACCCGCGGTTCGGGTTCCAGGTGCCCGCGTGCGTGGAGCAGCACGCCGACAGCGTGAGCTGCGCGCGGGCCCGCGCGGACGTGTACTCGCCGGTCAACCCCGTCGAGGAGGCCGAGGGCGTGCCGGACTCGGCGGTGCACCTGGACCTGACCCGGTACATCTGCGGGGACCAGCTCTGCCAGGGCGTGGTCGGCAACGTGCTGATCTACCGCGACGACAACCACATGACCGCCACGTACGCGGGGACCCTCGCCCGCCCGCTGCACAACGCGCTGCGGGTCAAGGCGCCGTGGCTGTTCGTGGACCCGATGAAGCCCCCGGCGGT
Organism: Promicromonospora sp. NPDC090134; assembly: GCF_044746965.1. Taxonomy (NCBI): domain Bacteria; kingdom Bacillati; phylum Actinomycetota; class Actinomycetes; order Micrococcales; family Promicromonosporaceae; genus Promicromonospora; species Promicromonospora sp. NPDC090134. The sequence continues at coordinate 29,401 of NZ_JBIVCZ010000011.1, forward strand.
GCGCACCCGCTTCTGACCCCTGAACGGGTCAGACCCTCAGGTCCCCGGAGGGACCTGAGGGTCTGACACGTTCAGGGTGCGGGGTCAGCGGTCGACGGCGTCCAGGGCGTCGGCGATGCCGTCACCGTAGAAGCTGTTCTCCGCCGGCGTGCCCACGCAGGCCGGGCCGGCCGTCGTGGTGGTGCACTCGTGGTCGTCGGCCTGGGCCCGGACGGCCGCCTCCAGCCGCGCGGGCGACCAGCGCGGGTGCGCGGACTTCAGGAGCGCCAGCACGCCCGCGACGTGCGGCGACGCCATCGACGTGCCGCTCTTGAGGCCCCACGTGCCGTCGAGCTCGGTGGACAGGATCGAGCTGCCCGGCGCGGAGACGTCGATCTTGCCGAGGCCGCGGTTCGAGAACGAGCTCAGGTTGCCCGCCTGGGTCAGCGACGAGACGGACACGACGCCGTCCAGCTCGGTCGGGATGTCCTCGCAGCCCGAGTTGATGACGCGCTGCACCGCCGTCGAGTCGTTCGGGCTGGAGCTGTCCGTGGTGTTGTTCGCCAGGTCGGTGGCCGCGTTGCCCGCGGCCGCGGCGTGCACCACGCCCCGCTCGGTCGAGAACTCCACCGCGCGGCGCACGGCCTCCTTGGCGGCGGCCTGGTCGGGCTGGTCCTCGCACCAGTACATGAACGGGTCCACGTAGTACGAGTTGTTCGTGACGTCCATGCGCTCCAGGCCCGCCCAGACGAAGCCGCAGACCGCGTACTCGGGGTAGATGTAGCCGTCGTCGTTCACGACCTTGACCGAGGCCAGCTTGACGCCCGGGGCCACGCCCACGATGCCGGTGCCGTTCTGCGCCGCGGCGATCGTGCCGGCCACGTGCGTGCCGTGGTCGGACGTGGTGGGCAGCCAGCCGGTCGCCGTCAGGTCGGGCCTGCCGCCGTCGGTGCAGTTCACGGACTGGTCGGCGTCGACCTGGGAGGCGAGGTCAGGGTGCGCCGCGTCGATGCCGGAGTCGAGCACGCCCACCGTGACGCGCGGCGACCCGGGGTTGATCTCGACGGCCTGGTCGGCCTTGATCATCTCCATGTCCCACTGCGTCACCTCGCCCGGGTCGGGGTCGGCCGCGGTGGAGCGGGACGGCCCGTCGACGGTGCCGCCCACGGAGCCCTTCTGCCCCTTGCCCACCACGGACCGGCTCTCCTTCGCGCCGGCCGGGGCGTCCGCGCCGGGCGTGCCCTCCGTGGGGGAGACGGTGCGCGTCGCGCCGACCGACTCGATGACGCCGAGGCGGTCGAGCGCCACCACGTCCTCGCGGAACGAGCCGTTCGCGGAGTGCACCACGACGACGCCGATCTGCGGCCAGCTCTGCACGACGACGCCGTCCGCGCGCTTGATCGCCTTCGTGGCGAGCGCCGCCTGGGCGGCGCCGGGCCGCTCCGTGTTCACGACGTACGAGAACAGGGCCCCGTCCGGCGTGACGATCGGGACGGGGGTCGACTCGGGCTCGTCCGCCGCGCCGGCGACGCCGCCGAGCGCGGTGAGCGCGAGCGTCGTCGCCGTGGCGACGGCGAGCGCTCGACGGGAGTGGGACATGCGCATGCTTCACTCTCCTGTGGCTGAAAGTGCGAGTCCCCTTGCGGGACCCCGTAGGGCAACCTACGCGTCCTGACCAGGATCGCCATCGCATCCGCACATCTGAAACGGACGCGAAACACGAAATTCTTCACCCCACCGTTTTTGTGGGACAGTGGGGCCCGTCCTTGCCCCCGAAGCAAAGAGCCTGACACTCCATGACGGCAACGACGACGGCTCCTGCCGCCACTGAGGACCGCGCCTCCACGACTTCCGAGGCCCCCGTCCGCACCCGCAAGTTCCGTCCCGAGGTCCAGGCACTGCGAGCCCTCGCGGTGCTGCTCGTGGTCGTCTACCACATCGATCCCGCGGTCCTGCCGGGCGGCTACATCGGTGTCGACGTCTTCTTCGTGATCTCCGGGTTCCTCATCACGGGCCACCTGTGGCGCGAGGTCTCGACCACCGGCTCGGTGAGCCTCAAGAAGTTCTGGGCCGCCCGCGCCCGGCGCATCCTGCCCGCCTCGGTGGTCACCACCGTGGGCGTGATCGTGCTCTCGCTCGTGCTGCTGCCGCCCTCCCTCGTGGAGTCGTGGTGGCGGCAGGCGCTCGCCTCCGTGCTCTACGTCGAGAACTGGGCGCTCGCGGCCGAGGCCGTGGACTACCAGGCGGCCAGCAACGACCCCACGGCCTTCCAGCACTTCTGGTCCCTGGGCGTCGAGGAGCAGTTCTACCTGGTCTGGCCGCTGCTCGTGCTGCTGGCCGTCGGGATCTGGGGCGGCGCGCGCCGCGGCGTCGTGGTCAAGGATCCCGAGTCGCTCCGCCGCGTCCTGCTGGTGATCTTCGGCGTGGTGGGCGCCGCCTCGCTGGTCTGGGGCATCCGGCAGTCGCTCGCCGACGACCCGGTGGCCTACTACTCGACGCTGACCCGCGTGTGGGAGCTCGCCGCGGGCGGCATCCTGGCCCTGCTGATCCGGGACACGCAGCGCTTCGCGCCGCTGCGCAGCACCATGGCCGTGTTCGGCGCCGCGACCATCGTCGCGGCGGCCTGCCTGTTCGACGACGGCACGCCGTTCCCCGGCTTCGCCGCCCTCGCGCCCGTGCTGGGCGCGTGCGCCGTGATCCTGGCGGGCCGCACCACGGGCCCGGGCTCGCTGCGCACCGTCACCGAGTCGTGGGGCGTGCAGCGCATCGGCGACATCTCCTACTCGCTGTACCTGTGGCACTTCCCGGTGATCGTGTTCTTCGGCGTCTACACCGGCCGCGACCCCCGGTTCACCGACATCATGGTGATCCTCCTGGCCTCGTTCTCCATGGCGATCGCCAGCTACGCCCTCGTGGAGCAGCCGGTGCGCGCCTCGCGCTGGTTCCGGGCCGACGGGCGCATGCTCGTGACCGCGCTCGTCGCGATGGTGCTCGTGGCCGGGCTCACCCTGACCCTGCCGTGGCGGGTGCAGGGCATCATCGAGCGCTGGGACCACAACGCCCAGGAGGCCGCGGACGAGGCGGACCAGACCATCCCCGAGGGGATCCAGCGGGACTTCGCGCCGTTCGTCGACGGCAGCACCGCGATCTCGCCCAACCCGATCAAGGCGGCGCAGGACAAGAGCCCCGAGGTCGACGCCTGCCAGGCGGGCCAGCGGGACTCCGTCACCACGCCGTGCGAGTTCGGCGCGACCGAGGACCCGGCGGCGACCGTGGCCGTGGTGGGCGACTCGCACGCCGCGATGTTCACCGAGCCGATCCTCCAGGTCGCCACGGAGCGCAACTGGCGCGTGGTCACGTACCTGCACTCCGCCTGCCCGTACAGCGCCGACTCGCGCAACGGCGCGAGCCCGGAGATCGACGCCTGCAACGCGGCCAACGCGCAGACCCGCGCCGAGCTGCGCGAGCTGGCGCCCGACCTGGTGGTCACGACCTTCCAGGAGTCGTACTCGCTCGCCGCGCGCGACGGGGAGGAGCACTCCGGCGCCGCGGGCCTCGCCGAGGTCTGGAACGAGCTGACCGACCGGGGCTCGCAGGTCGTGGTGCTGCGGGACACCCCACACGCGCGGGAGGACGTCATCGAGTGCGTCACCGAGAACTACTCGGATCCGACGCAGTGCGACCAGCCGAGGAGCGACGCCCTGGGTGGCCGCGACACCGTACCGGGCGCGCTCGAGGAGGCACCGGGGGTCAAGTCCGTGGACGTCCTCGACTACTTCTGCGACGAGGAGACCTGCCCCGCCGTGATCGGGAACGTGCTGGTCTACCGCGACCCGAACCACGTGACGCGTACCTACATGACCGAGCTGACCGACCGGCTGCGCGAGGCGCTGCCCGCGCGGTTCTGACCGGCCGCGCACGGGACGCCGACGGGCGTTCGTCCTGCGCGTTCCGCGGGGCGGACGTAGCCTGCCGGACATGCGGCGACACATCGCGCAGCAGCCCGGCCCGGGAACGGCCCGGGTCGCAACGGGCGCGCGGACGGCGCCGCGGCACGACGGACGGTCCGGGCCGCGCCCGCCCCGCCGCTGGGTCTGCACGGCGCTGGCGGTCGCTCTGCTCGTGCCCACCACGGGCGCCGCGGCGAGCGCGGCCGGGCCGGGCGCGACGGCCGGCACCGCGCCCCGTGAGGCCTCGGGCACCACGGCCGGCGCCGTCGCCACCGCCGCCCGGCCGAGCGCCCTGACCGGCGCCGTCACCGAGCGGCGGCTGCGCAAGGGCGAGACGTTCTGGATGTTCGGCCGCCTCACGGTGGGTGGCTCGCCGGCGCGGGGCCGCGCCGTTGTCGTGCAGAAGAAGCGGATGGACGAGTCCGGCTGGCGCACGGTGGGCACCGACACCACGAACCGCTCCGGGCGGTACGGCGTGCCGGTCCGGGCGGGCGCCGTCTACGAGTACCGGGCGATCTACCGGGGCTCGGCGAGCGCGCGGTCGTCGTGGACCGGGCGGATCGGTGTCGGGTTCACCACGGCGGACCGGACCATGACGTCCCGCGAGCGGCAGATGGGCGCGGCGATCGGGCGGCCGACGTCGGGCCACCGGCAGGTGACGCGCACCGTGGTGTCCCGCTCCTACCAGAAGGGGATCCTCGTCAAGGTGACCCGCTCGGGCCGCGACCGCACGTGGTGGGTGCACGGCGGGATCCTCGGCGAGTACCGGCACCTGGGCGGCGCGAAGGGCCGCATGGGCGCCCCGGTGATGGACCCGCTGTGCGACCTCGTGCGGGGCGGCTGCGTGCAGCGGTTCGAGGGCGGCGTCCTCTACGCGAACAGCGACGGCGCCGCGGCGGCGACCGGCCTGAAGGGTGCGCTGGGCGAGGTGGTGGCGGCGGCCCGGTCCCAGGTGGGCTACCGGGTGCGGTACGACGGCGACAACGGCTCGCGCTACGACTGGTACAGCAAGTACAACGTGTGGGCGCGCACGAACGCGCCCTGGTGCGGCCTGTTCCAGTCCTGGATCTTCAAGGCCTCCGGCCACGCGGGGCTCGTGCCGCAGTCCACCACCTGGGGCGCCTACAAGGACTCCGTCCGGCGCAAGCTGCCCACCGGGTCGACACCGCGGGTCGGGGCCCTGGCCTTCGTCTCCTACATCGCCTCCGGTGCGGCGTCGCACACGATGTTCGTGGTGCAGGTGGACGGCTCGCGGATCAAGGTGATCGACGGCAACACGGGGGGCGGCGGCGCGCTCCCGTCGGGCGTCCGCGGCGTCGTCGAGCACTGGGTGCCCGAGTCCCAGGTGCTCTACTACGCGTACCCGCGGTACTGACTAGCCGAGTCTGCGTGGCCGACGGCGCCACACGCCGAACCGCTCCAGGACGCCCGCCACGATGCAGCTCGCCACCAGGATCGCGACGGTCACGGCGGTGCCGAGCGCCATCGAGCGCGCCCAGCCGATCTCGGGGGTCTGCAGCGCGTCCGTGACGAACGGGTGCAGCAGGTACACGTACAGCGAGTACTGGCCGACCGTGCGCAGGCCCTCGCCGACGATCGGCAGGGGCGTGCGCAGTGCGTCCCGGAGCGCCGGCACGGACAGGGACGCGCCCAGCGAGAGCACGGTGAACGCGGCGACGCTCCACCAGGGCCCGGCGGCGTCCGAGGTGTAGACCCAGCTCCGGGCGACGAGGCCCACGGCCACCACCGGGAGCACCCACGCCAGGGCGAGGCGCGGGAACCACCCGTTGCGCACCGCCACCCCGAGCAGGATCCAGACGAAGTACCCGGCGTACCGGGCGTCCACGTTGTCCAGGACGACCTGCGGGACCAGCTCCTTGCACGGCGTCTGGAACAGCAGCGCGCCGGCGACGGCGGCCACGCCGAGCGCCGCCCGGGCCACGACGGAGCGGCCGAGCGGCCGGCCGAGCAGGCGCAGCAGCAGCACGCTCAGGAACAGCATGGGCACGTACCAGAGGTGGAACGAGGGGCGCAGCACCAGCACCTCGACGAACGACCGCACCGAGTCGAAGGCGTCGGGCTCCTGCACCGCCAGCCACAGCACGCTGACCACGAGCCAGGCCGCGATCATGCGCTTCCAGTAGTGGCGCAGCAGCTCGCCCCACGGCCGGGTGCCGAACCGTGCCATCGAGATCATGTACCCGGACAGGAACAGGAACATCGGCATGTGGAAGCCGTAGATCATCCACTTGGTCCACGAGTCGCCGACGCCCTGCCAGAAGGTGTGCCCGAAGATCACGAGCACCATGAGGATGCCCTTGAGCTGGTCCGGTCCCGGGTCGTGCTGCGTGCTGCTCATCGCCGCAGAGGTTACCCCGGTCCGGCGCCCCGCCCGTCCTCGAACAGCCACGGAGCGCCCGCCCGGAGCTGCCGCCCCACGACGGGCGTGAGGGTGCGCACGTACGTGTTGGTCAGGTGGTCGTCGTCGCGGTAGACGAGCACGTTGCCCACCACGGCGGCGCACACCTCGGGCCCGCAGATCGAGTCGGTGAGGTCCAGGTGCACCGCGGCCGCGGGCACGCCCGGCGCTGTCGGCACGGGCGAGACGGCGGCGAGCTGCTCGGCGCGGGGACGCCCGCAGGCCTCGGGGAAGCCCGCGGCGTCGACGCACTCGGGCACGAACCACTCGAAGCGGGGGTTGTCACGGACGGTCACGACGCGGATCCCGGCGTCGTCCAGCGTGCGCCACGCGCTCACCTGGCCGGGCAGCACCTGCTCGGGCGAGCCGTCCTCGTACGTGCGCGAACCGATCACCACGACGGCGTCCGGGCGGGCCGCCACCAGCGCGGCCAGCGCCCGCTCGTTCCACGTGGCGCACGACGGCGGGGGCACGGGACCGGCGGACTCCGTGCCCGTGGACTCCGCGCCCGTGGACTCCGCGCCGGCCGCACCCTCGCCGCCGCCCGACGTCGCGAGGCGGCAGCCGTGCTTGAGCATCTCGCGCAGCTCCCAGCCGTGCGCCCGGGCCAGCGCGGCGAACGCCTCCTCGTACTGCTGCTCGTGCGACGCCCCCGCGAGATAGACGACGGCCACCGGGTCGTCCTGCGCCACGATCGTGCACTCCAGCAGCTCGGAGCGGTCGCCGCCCTGCGCGCAGTCGGGCCGGTCGGGATGGTCGTCGTAGGCCACCCAGGTGGCGGGCCGGAACAGGACCGCGTCCGGGTCGCGGCCGGGGTCCGCGGGGGGCGAGCCCGGGGCGAGGGCCGCGGCGCCCGGATGGTCCGGCGAGGGCGTGAGCAGCCCGTCGACGCTGTGGCGCACCGTCTGGTCGTGCGCGGTGGCCGCGGCCTGGGCGCCGCCCAGCATCAGCACGGCGGCGCCCGCCAGCACGGCGAGCGTCCGCCGGCCCGACGGCGTCACCGCGGCCCGGGCGGTCACGTCGCCCACCAGGTCGGCGGCGCTCGCGGGCCGGCGCGCGGCCAGACGGGCCGTGACGTGGGCGAGCAGCGGCTCGGCCACGTACCGCGTGGTGAGCCAGGCGAGCGCGGCCGAGACCACGAGGACCCCGGCGGCGGTCAGCGGGCTCGCGCGGTGCGCCCCCGTCGTCAGGAGCCAGAACACCAGGACGGGCCAGTGCCACAGGTACAGCGCGTACGAGACGCGCGCGCCGAGACGCAGCGGGGCGCTGTCCAGGAGCCGCTCGACGCCGCGGGACGGATACCCGGCGGGACGCGCCCCCGCCGTCGGCCCCGGGACGGTCGCGAACAGCACCAGCGCCGCGCCGCCCACGGGCACCAGGGCCCAGGCGCCGGGGAACACGTCGGCGCCGTCGACCACGAAGCCCGACCCCACGACCAGGGCGAGGCCCGCCCACCCGAGCCGGCGCCGCGCGCGGCCGGCCGGGGCGCTGCCGGCCGGGGCGCGGCCGGACTGAGGGGCGCTCCGGGCGACGGCGCGGCCGGCGTGCGGGAGGAGAAGGGCGAGGAGCGCCCCCACGCCGATCTCCCAGAACCGCGTGCAGGTGCTGAAGTAGGCGACCCGCTGGTCCGCGTGGACGAGCCACAGCGCGTAGCCGAACGACGCGGCGGTGGCCGCGGCCGTCACCGTTGTGACCAGGCGCCGCGGCGGCAGCGGGGTGCGCCCGGCCCGCGCGCGGCGTCGGGCGACGGCGACCAGGCCCAGCACCACCAGCGGCCAGACGGCGAAGAACTGGCCCTGCACCGAGAGCGACCAGAAGTGCTGCAGCGGGCTCGCGTCGGGTCCGGCCGCGCCGTACGCGAGCGCGGAGTGCACCAGCTCCCAGTTCTCCCAGAAGGTCGCCGACGCGCCGACCTCGCGCAGCCCCGCCGACCAGCGCAGCCGGGGCGCGAGCGTGAGCAGGGCGACCGTGACGGCGGCCAGCACCACGAGCGCCGCGGGCAGCAGCCGCGCGAGGGTGCGGGCGTAGTGCGCCGCGAGCCGGAGGGTGCCGCCCTCGGCGCGGCGCAGCAGCGCACCGGTCGCGAAGTACCCGGACAGCACCAGGAAGACGTCGACGCCGCCCGAGACCCGGCCCTGGCCGAAGAGGTGGAACGCGACCACGAGGAGCAGCGCGAGACCCCGCAGCCCGTCGACGGCGCCGACCCGTTCGGCGGGGGCGGCGGGGTGAGGTGAGGACACGTCGGCACGCTAGGGCCCGCGCCTTACGGCCGGGTTGACCGCAGATCACGGCACGATCTCGGCTGCGGGTACTGGCCTGCTGAACCCCGGTCAGCTCGCGACCGCAGCCCGGCGGGCCGCCTGTTCCGTCGGGTCCGGGACCGGGGCCGCCGCCAGGAGGCGTCGGGTGTACTCCTGCTCCGGGCGGCCGAGCACCTGGGCGCGCGTGCCCGTCTCGACCAGCCGGCCGCGGTGCATGACGGCGACGCGGTCCGCCAGCTCGTCGACCACCGCGAGGTCGTGGCTGATGAACAGGCACGCGAAGCCGAGGGACTGCTGCACCTGGCGGAACAGGTCGAGCACGGTGGCCTGCACCGACACGTCCAGGGCCGACGTCGGCTCGTCGGCGATGAGCAGGTCCGGGCCCAGCGAGATGGCGCGGGCGATCGAGACGCGCTGGAGCTGGCCGCCCGACAGCTCGTGCGGGTACCGGGAGACCCACGCCGCCGGCAGCTCCACGCTCTCCAGCAGCTCGGTGGTGCGCCGTTCGAGCTCGGGCCCGCGCAGTCCGGCGTGGACGCGCAGCGGCTCGGCCACGGACTCACCGATCGAGTAGCGCGGGTTCAGCGACGCGGCGGGGTTCTGGAACACCACCCCGATCCGGGCGCGGGCGGCGCGTACCGTCCGCGGGGTGTCGTGACCGGGGCGGGTCCCCACCACCTCGACCGAGCCGGACGTGACGGGCGCGAGCCCGAGCGCGCAGCGGCCCATCGACGACTTCCCGGAGCCGGACTCGCCCACCAGCGCGACGATCTCGCCGGGCTGCACGCTGAGGGTCACGCCGTCCACGGCGCGCACGGCGCGGCCCCGCCGGTCGCGGTACTCCACCACCAGGTCGTCGAACGCGAGGGCCGGCCGGCCGGCGTCGTCCGCCCCGCTCGGGCGGTCCGGTGTGCCCACGCGGGGCACGGCCGCGAGCAGCTCCCGGGTGTACACCGCGCGCGGCGCCTCGAAGAGCTGCCGCACCGGCGCGGTCTCGACCACCTCGCCGCCCCGCATCACGACCACGCGGTCCGCGAGGTCGGCGACCACGCCCATGTCGTGCGTGATCAGCACGATCGACGTGGCGACCCGCTCGCGCAGCCGCCGCAGCACGTCCAGCACCTCGCGCTGCACGGTGACGTCGAGGGCCGTGGTCGGCTCGTCCGCGAGCAGCACCTCGGGGTCGCAGGCCAGCGCCATCGCGATCATCACGCGCTGGGCCTGGCCCCCGGAGAACTGGTGCGGGTAGAACGTGAGGCGCTCGGCGGGGTCGGGCAGCTCGACCAGGCGCAGCAGCTCCACGGACCGCTCCCGGCGCTGGGCGCGCGTGAGGTCGGGCGCGTGCCGCCGCAGCATCTCGTCGAGCTGGTAGCCCACGGTGAACACGGGGTCCAGCGCGCCCGAGGAGTCCTGGAAGACCATCGCGACGCGGCGCCCGCGCACGTCCTGCAGGGCGCGCCGGTCGAGGCCGATCAGCTCGACCCGCTCCTGCCCGGGCCCGCCGAGGCGGGCGCTGCCGCCCACCTCCGTGTGCCGGCCGAGCAGCCCGAGCAGGGCGAGCGACGTGACGCTCTTGCCCGAGCCGGACTCGCCGACGACGGCGAGCACCTCGCCCGGCAGCACGTCGAACGACACGCCGCGCACGGCGTGCACGTCGGGGGCGTGGCCGTCGTCGACGCGGAACGTGACGGTCAGGTCGCGCACCTCCAGCACGGGGGCGAGGTCGGGTGCGGGGCGGGACGTGGGGCCGGAAGCGGTGGCGACGTCGGTCACGGTTCTCCTGTTCCGTCCGCCGGCTGGGCGTCGCGGTACGCCTCCCAGTCGGCGAGCATCTTGCGGTGGTAGCCGGCAAGCCATTCCATGTAGTTGCGCGCGTTGACGAGGCGCTTGTGCGGGCCGTCGGCGTCGCCCGCGATCGCGAGGCCGTCGTCGATCACGTTCCGCAGGTGGCCCAGGTAGTTGCGTTCGCCCGCGAGGAAGCTGCCCCAGATGTCGTCCTCGACGCGGAAGTAGTGCTGGCGGTCGCCGAGCACCGCGTGCCGCTTGACGAAGCCGGTCTCGACCAGGCGCCGGGTGCCCGTGGACACCGCCCCGGCGCTGGCCTTGAGCATCCGGGCGATCTGCTGCGAGGACAGGTAAGGCCGGTCCACGATCATGAGCAGGCCGATGATCCGGCCTTCCATGCGCGGGCTGTGCGACGCCGTCCAGGTCAGGGCGAACTGCTCCACGAAGTGCTCGGCCGCGGCGTCGAGCACGGGGTCGTCGGCGCCGTCGGCGGTGAGGTCGGCGGTCAGGTCGTCGGCGTGGTCGGCGCCGCGGTCGCCGGGCTGGTCAGCGGGGGTGTGGCTGCTCATGCGCCCACCCTAGGAGCCGGGCTCACGAGCGACCCCTCGGGTCGAGCACGTCGCGCAGCACGTCACCCAGGGTGATCATGGCCAGCACCGTGATCGTGAGCACCACGGCGGGCGCCACCAGCATGTGCGGCGACGTCTGGAAGAACGACTGCGCGCTGGAGAGCTGCAGCCCCCACGAGATCGACGGCGCGTTCAGGCCCAGCCCGAGGAACGTGAGCGTGGACTCCGCCACGATCACGCTGCCCACCATGATCGTCGCGACGGCCAGCACCGGGCCGAGCGCGTTGGGCAGCACGTAGCGGGCGATGATCCGCCGGTCGGGCAGGCCCATGGCACGCGCCGCCTCCACGTAGGGCGCGTCGCGCACCGTGCGCACCGAGCCACGCACGAGCCGGGCCATCGTGGGCCACGAGAACAGGGCCAGCACCAGGGCCACGGACACGGCGGACCGCGAGCCCACCGACGTCAGCACCACCACGGCGCCCAGCAGGAACGGGAACCCGAGGAACACGTCGGTCAGCCGGGCCACGACACGGTCGAGCCAGCCGCCGTAGTAGCCGGCCAGCGTGCCGACCACCAGCGCGACGGCCAGCGCCACGGCGGTGCACAGCAGCCCCACGGTCAGCGACGCGCGCGTGCCGAACACGACGTTGGCCCACACGTCGCAGCCCTGCACGTCGGTGCCCAGCACGTGCCCGCCGCCCGGCGGCAGGGCGCTGGAGGCCAGGTCGCAGGCCCGCGGGTCGGGGTGACCGAACCAGCCGGCGAACGCTGACGGGACCAGCGCGACCAGGCCGAGCACGGTGAGCACGGCCGCGGACACCCAGAACAGCGGACGACGGCGCAGGGTGCGCCAGACGCCGCGCCGGGCGACGGCGGGCGCGGTGGCGGGGGCCGCGGTGGTGGCGCTCGCGGCGACGGGGGCGGCGGGCAGGGGTTCACTCATGGCGGATCCTCGGGTCGAGGACGGAGGCGAGCAGGTCGACCAGCAGGTTGGTCAGCAGGAACACGAGGATCAGGGCGGTGGACACGCCCACGATCGTGGGTCCCTCGTGGGCGCGGATCGCCTGGAACAGGAGCTGCCCGACGCCGGGCAGGTTGAACACGCCCTCGACCACGACGGTCCCGCCGAGCAGGTACCCGAGGTCGATCGCGAGGTAGGTGAGCACCGGGATCGCGGAGCTGCGCAGGACGTGCACCCCGACCACCTGGCGCTCCCGCAGGCCCTTGGCCCGCAGGGTCCGCACGAAGTCGGTGCGCAGCGTGTCCACGACGGATCCGCGCATCAGCCGGGCCACCGAGGCGAGCCCGAACACGGCGATGACCGCGGCGGGCAGCAGGTACGCCGTCGGCCACCCGGCGCCGGTGCCCGCCACGGGGAACCAAGCGAGCTCCACGCCCAGCCAGAGCTGGGCGGAGACCGCGAGCACGAACACCGGGATCGAGGTGGCCACGACGGTGCCGGCCAGGACCAGGCGGTCGCTGACGGCGCCGGCGCGCAGCCCGGCGACCAGGCCGAGCAGCACGCCGAGCACCACCTCGATGCCCCAGGCGGTCAGCGCCAGGGTGATGGTCACGGGCCAGCGCAGGGCCATCCGGTCGGCCACGGACTGCCCCTGGAACGTGGTGCCCAGGTCGCCCTGGAGCAGCCCGCCGAGGTAGCGCAGGTACTGCTGGAGCACGGGCTCGTCCAGGTGGTAGCGCTCGCGCAGCTCGGCCACCACGTTGGGGGCCAGGGGCCGGTCGCCGCCGAGGGCGGCGATCGGGTCGCCGGGCAGCGCGAAGACCATGAGGTAGATGATCAGCGTGACGCCGAGGAAGACCACGAGCAGGTCGACCAGGCGCCGGGTGACGCGCCGGGTCATCGCGCCGCCAGCACGTGCGACACGGCCAGCGTGGCGCCGTACTGCACGCCCACGAGCCGCTCGACCGGCAGCACCTGAAGGCCGGCCACGGACTGGGCGTCGGCCAGCCACCCGTCGTACAGGTCCCGGGCCCGCGCGTGCACGCGGTGCAGCCGGGCCGTGGCCAGCCCGGCCGTGGCCTCCGCCTCCAGGGCGCGGACCAGCATGCCGCCGAACCGCAGCCGGAACATCCGCACGACCTCCTCGTTGCTGAACACCTCGGCGCCCGTCGCGGGCCGCGACGGCAGCCGACCGGCCCGCACGAGCTCGCTGGTGCCCGCCTCCGTCATCATCGGCACGAAGGACTCGCTGGCCCGCAGGAACGGGCTGCGCAGCGTGAGGTCGCCGCGGGCCTCCTCCAGCAGGCCGGTCAGGGTGCCGCCGAGCTCCACGAGCGCCTCGGCCTTGGTGCGGACGACGTCCACGTAGTCGGCGTCGGAGTCGGCCGTGTCGTCCGCGGCCGGGTGCGACCAGTACGGCAGCTCGGCGATCAGGCTGACCGTCCCGTGCCGCCGGGCGTAGGCCGCCGACCCCTCGCCGCCCACCAGCGACGGGGCGTCGAGCCCGAGGGACTCCAGGTAGTCGTACTCGTCGCGGGTCGAGCCGGCCCGGTAGATCGCGGGGGCCAGCCGCTGCAGGGCGGGGGACTCCGGCTCGCCCGTGTCGAGCGGCAGGCCCAGCGCCGCGGGCACGGCGTGCAGCGGCCCGACGGCGTCCGGCAGGTCCTCGCTGAGGTAGTAGTAGACGCCGCCGAGCTCGGCGTTGTGCAGGCTGACCATCAGCTCGGGGCGCAGCTCGTCGATCAGGCGCATGAGCGCCTGGGTCTCCGGGATCACGTCGTCGAAGTACGCGCCCTTGTAGGCGAACGGGAACGTCCACTCCACCTGCTCCGACGGCGCCGGGCGGTAGAACCCGCGGGCGTAGGCGGCGCGGTCGGCGGGGTCGCCGAACCAGGACTCGTTGAGCCGGGTGCCGTCCGGGTCGATGCACGGCACGAGGTGCCAGGTGGCGCCGGTCGAGGCGCGCAGCCCGGGGTCGGCCACCAGCTCGGCGGCCAGGTGCTGCAGCGTGCGGAACCCGATGGGCTCGTTGGGGTGCACACCCGCGAAGAGCAGGTGCGGCCGCGGCCCGTCGCCCACCGAGAACATCTCGATCGGCTCCCCGAGCCGCGACGTCCCCACCCGCCGCCGGCGCACGAGCGACGGGTGGTCGTCGGCCAGGGCCGAGAACCAGTCCAGGAGCGCGTCGACGGTGGGGAAGTCGCTGATCGGGGGGACGGCGCGGGCCCGGTCGAGCACGTCGTCGAGCAGGCCCGCGTCGAGCCCCCCGGTGGTCACGCCGCTCATGCGCCCTCGGCGAGCACGACGGCGGAGAACGTCGGGTTGCCGACCGCGGACGTCGGCAGCTCCGCGACGCGCTCCGACGTGACGTAGGAGTACGTCTCGAAGAACAGCGGCGGGGCCGGGAAGTCCTCCAGGATCCGCTGCTGCACCGCGGCGTAGGCCTCGCCGGCCGCGGCGGGGTCGGCCTCGGCGTCGGCCGCCGCGATCAGGTCGGCGACGTCGTCCTCGTAGTAGGGGATGCAGTTGGGGCAGCCGCCGTTCTCCACGAAGAACGAGCGCAGCGTGTTCTGCTGGCTGGGGTACAGGGCGCCCCAGCGGGAGAAGAACGGCCCGTCGATGTCACCGTTCGTGCGGTTCTCGGAGAACTCGGCCCAGTCCGCGCTCGGCGTGGCCACGGCCTCGACGCCCAGGTTCTGGCGGAGCTGGTTGGCGATCGCCTTGTACAGCTCGTCGAGCCCGATGCCGCCCGGGAAGTAGATGTCGATGGTGCCGTCGAACCCGCCGGCCTCGTCCAGGAGGGCCTTGGCCGCCTCCGGGTCGTACGTGCAGAAGTCGCCGCAGATGCCCTCGGGCGTGCCCGCCTCGACGGCCGGGGTGAACGCGGTGGCCGGCGTGTAGAGGCCGCCGTAGACGACGTCGGAGATGGTCTCGCGGTCGATCGCCATCGAGATGGCCTGGCGCACCCGCACGTCCTCGTACCGCTCGTCCCACAGCGGGAGCCCGAGGAACGAGATGCCGGGCGCCTCGAAGGTGTACAGGCGCTCCCCGAAGTCGCCGGAGGCCTGCGGCAGCCGGGCCGCCGGCACGCTCGCGACGTCGATGTTGCCCGCCTGGACGTCGGTGTAGGCGGTGGTGGCGTCGGCGTACGGCACGAACGAGATGGCGTCGACCGTGGGGGCGGTGCCCTGGTAGTCGGCGTACGCCTCGGTCTCGATCGGCTCGTTCTCCACGTAGTCGCCCACGACGGCGAACGGGCCGTTGCCTACGGGGTGCGCGTTGTAGGCGTCCATGTCCTCCAGCGCGGAGGCGGGCATCGGGTACATGGCGGTCTGGGCCTGGCTGACCTGCATCGGGAACTGCCCGTCGGGGCCGTCCAGCGTCACGGTGAACGTCAGGTCGTCCGTGACGGCCAGGCCCGACATCTCGGTGGTCTTCGGCTCGCCCTCCGCAGGGTTCAGGTCGTCGTACCCGGCGATGCCGGCGAGCTGCCCGGAGTTCTCGAAGGCGTCGGGCCCGTAGGCGACGGCGTTCCAGGAGTCGACGTACGACTGGGCGGTCACGGGCGTGCCGTCGTGGAACGTCCAGCCGTCGCGCAGCGTGACGGTCCAGGTGGTGGCGTCGTTCGACTCGATCGACTCGGCGGCCACGTAGGTGAGCTCGCCGTCGGCGTCGACCCAGGTCAGCGGCGACCAGACGGCCATGTTCAGGTCGTAGGCGACGGTCTGGCGGCCGGGGATCGTCTGGATCGGGTCGGTGACGGCCACGCTGATCGAGCCGCCGCCGGCGTCACCGGCGGCGTCGTCGGCGCCGGCCGAACCGCAGGCGGACAGGGCGAGGGTCAGCGCGAGGGCGGTCGCCGCCGTACCTGCGCGGTAGGGGAGCGACCGGAGTCTCGGGTTCATGGTTCCTCCACGGGTAGCGCGCTCTCGCGCACCGGGGTCCTGCTCGGGTGGCGAACAGTTGAGCGCACACCGATGATCAAGGTCAATGAAGTTTCAGAAGGAAATGAAAGTTTTACGCGGCGGTCACACGGGACGGGTCCCGGACGGGCCCTCCGTGATGGTTCGATGACCCTGTGATCCACACGAGCGACTACGAGATCCAGGACGAGGCCCGCGTGCGCGACCTGGTCCGCACCCACGGCTGGGCCACCTTGGTCTCCGTGGCCGACGACGGCGCCCCGGTCGCCTCCCACCTGCCGGTCCTGCTGGAGGACACGCCCCCGGGCGAACCGATGAGCCTGCTCAGCCACGTCGGCCGGCCGGACGAGGTGCTGCACGCCCTGGACAGCGGCCGCGAGTCGCTGCTGATCGTGCAGGGCCCGCACGGTTACGTCTCGCCCGGCTGGTACGACATGACACCCGCCGTGCCGACGTGGAACTACCTCGCCGTCCACCTCTGGTGCACGGTCGAGCTGCTCGGGCCGGAGGAGTCGTACGCGGTCCTGTCCGACACCGTCGACCGGTACGAGTCGGTCATGCCCGAGCCCGTCCGGCTGCCGGGCGTCGAGGAGTACGCCCACCGCATCGCCAAGGGCGCCGCCGGGTTCCGCCTGCGTGTGACCCGGTGGCAGGGCAAGGCGAAGCTCAGCCAGGACAAGCCGCGCGCCGTCGTGGAACGCGTCGTGACGGCGCTCGGGTCCGACCCGCACTATGCGCAGCCGGCGCTCGCGGCCGAGGTGCGCGCCGAGCTCGACCGCCGTCCGGACGGCGCGGCATGACGGCCGCCGTAGCTCCGCCCCTGCTCCTGACGAACGCCCGCTTGGTCGGCGCGTCGGCGCCGAACGTAGGGTCCGTCGGCGCATCCGCGGGTGTTGCGCCGAGCAGTCCTACGTTCGGCGGGGTCGACGGCGGCGCGGGCGGGCTTGTCGATGTGCTGGTGCGGGACGGGCTCGTCGCCGCCGTCGGGCCGGCCGGGCGGGTCGGCGACGGCGGCGTCGAGCGGGTCGACCTGGGTGGGCGCACCCTCATGCCCGGGCTCTGGGACGCGCACGTGCACGTCACGCAGTGGGCGCTCGTGCGGCGCCGGCTCGACCTGTCGGGCGCGCGCTCGGCCGCCGAGGCCGTCGCCCTGGTGCGCGACCGTCTTGCCGAGGGGCTGCCCGAGCCCGGCACGGCACTGGTCGGCTACGGGTTCCGGGACGGGCTGTGGCCTGACGTCCCCACGGCGGACCTGCTCGACGCCGTCGCGGGCGAGGTGCCCGTGGTGCTCGTGTCCGGCGACCTGCACTGCGCCTGGCTCAGCACCGCCGGCCTGCGCTTCGTCGGCGTCGGAGCACACCCCACGGGGGTGCTGCGGGAGGCCGAGTGGCTGCCGCTGGCCGCCGCCGTCGACCGCGCGCCGGACCATCTGGCCGACGCGTGGGTGGCCGACGCCGCAGCGGCCGCCGCGGCTCGGGGCGTGGTCGGCGTCGTCGACCTGGAGATCACGGACAACCTCACGGCCTGGCGCCGCCGTTTCGCCGGCGGGTTCGACGCGCTGCGGGTCCGCGCCGGCGTCTGGACCCCGTGGCTGGACGACGTCCTGGCCGAGGGCCTGCGCAGCGGCGACGTGCTGCCCGGCACGGCCGGCCTGCTGGAGCAGGGGCCGTTCAAGGTGGTCACCGACGGCTCGCTCAACACACGCACCGCCTACTGCCACGATGCGTACCCGGGCCTGACCGGGCCCGAGGCGCACGGGATCCTGTCGGTGCCGCCGGCCGAGCTGGTCCCGCTCATGGCACGCGCGCACGCCGGCGGGCTGCGGTGCGCGATCCACGCGATCGGCGACCACGCCAACACGCTCGCGCTGGACGCGTTCGCCGCGACCGGCGCGCTCGGCTCGGTCGAGCACGCGCAGCTCCTCGACCCGGCCGACCTCTCCCGCTTCGCCGAGCTCGGCGTGGTCGCCTCCGTCCAGCCCGAGCACGCCATGGACGACCGCGACATCGCCGACCGGCACTGGTCCGGCCGCACCGGCCGGGCCTTCGCGTTCGGCGCGCTGGACGACGCCGGGGCCGTGCTCGCCCTGGGCTCGGACGCGCCGGTCGCGCCGCTCGACCCCTGGTTCGCGGTCGCGGCGGCGGTCAGCCGGTCGCGGGACGGCCGCGCTCCCTGGCACCCGGAGCAGCGGATCGGCCTGCGCACCGCGCTGGAGGCCTCGACGGACGGCCGCGGCCTGGTCCCGACGGCGGGCGCACCGGCCGACCTGGTGGTCCTGGACGCCGACCCGCTGGCGCCCGGGGCGGACGCCGGCGACGCGGGCGCCGATGCCGCGGACGTGGACGCCGCCGCGGCAGCCCTCCGCGAGATGCCGGTGGCAGCCACCCTGCTGGCGGGCCGCTGGACCCACCGCACGTTCTGACCCCGCCCCGGGCAGATGAGTGCGGAAGGAGTGGCGGAAAGGGGGCCCGTTCCGCCACTACTTCCGCACTCACCTGGTCAGCGGCGCATGGCCGTTGACTGTCATCGCTTTACGTATACGATATTCATATGAGCGACAGGAAGATCCGCGGGCAGGCGGTGAGCGACGAACAGATCCAGGCCTTGGCCGATGAGGCCGAGGCGGGCTACGACGTGACCAAGCTGCGTCGTCGCGGCCGTCCACCGGCCGGTGACGGGCCGGGCGAGGTGGTGCCGGCCCGGCTGGACGCCGCGACGCTTGCCGCGCTGGACCGGCAGGCCAAGGCCGAGGGGCTGGCGAACAGGTCCGAGGCGATCCGGGCGGCAGTGCGCGCCTGGGCGCACGTCGCGTGAGGCTGCACGACTCAGCCCGTAAGCACTTTCGGCGAGACCGGCTGACCGAGACTGGTGTGCTGCGCGCCGTCGAGGAGCCGGCCTACCGCGCGCCCCTGGACGACGAGGATGACCCACGCCGCTGGCTCCTGCTCGGGTTCGACGACGCTGGGCGACTCCTCGAACTCGTGACCCTTGATTTTGACTCCGGCGAGAGCTTGGTCATCCACGCGATGAAGGCTCGCACCCAGTACCGCGACCTGCTGACCTGACCCACCACGCGCGCGTCCCACTATGTGCGTGTCCGAGCGCCGAACGTAGGCTCCGTCGCTGGATGAGTCGCCATGTGCCGACGGAGCCTACGTTCGGCGGCTCCGAGCTGCGGGAATCGCCTGGCGGTCAGAGGGCGACCGTGCGGAAGCCCGCGTTGCCCATCGACGAGTCCGGCGTGTTCGACGAGCGTGCGGAGTTGCGGTAGCGGTTGCAGTACGAGAGGTGGCACAGGTAGCTGCCGCCGCGCAGGATCCGCTGGGCGCCCCGGTCGGGGCCGGCCGGGTTCGTCGCGGGGGAGCGCGCGTAGTAGCCCGGGTCGAACCAGTCCTGGCACCACTCCCAGACGTTGCCCACCGGCTGCCACAGGCCGTACCCGTTGGGTTCGAACGTCCGCACCGGCGCGGTGGTGAGCCAGCCGTCGTCCAGCGTGTTCGTCCGCGGGAACGCGCCCTGCCAGATGTTGGCACGCCACCCGCCGTCGTCCACCTCGGCGTCGCCCCAGGGGTACTTCGTGCCCTCGACGCCGCCGCGCGCGGCGTACTCCCACTCGGCCTCCGTGGGCAGGCGCCGGCCCGCCCAGGCGCAGTACGCGACGGCGTCGTTCCAGCTCACGTGGGTCGCGGGGTGGTCGTCGAGGCCGTCGACGTCGGAGCGCGGCCCACCCGGGTGCGCCCAGTCCGCGCCGCGGACGCCGAACCACCACGGGGTGCCGTCGGCCTGGCCCATGATGTCGCCGGGGTCGGCCGCGACGGCGAGGTGGAACACCGCCGAGAAGCCGAACGTCTCCGCCTCGGTGCGGTAGCCGGTGTCGTCGACGAACCGCGCGAAGTCGGCGTTGGTGACCGTGGTCGCGTCGATCTCGAACGCGTCGAGGGTCACCTCGTGGCGTGGGGTCTCGCCGTCGCCGGGGTTCCGGTCGCCCGACGCGTCGCCCATGGTGAACGGGCCGGCGGGCACGGGGGCCTGCTCGACGTCGTGCCGGCCCCGGGCGGGCGTCGTGGCGGCGTCAGCCGGGCGGGAACCGAGCTGGACGAACGCGTCCCGCCCCGGTGCGCCGCACCCGCACCCGCACCCCTCGTGCCCTGCTCCGGCCTGTTCTGCCCCGGCCTGTTCTGCCCCGGCCTGTCCTGCCCCGGTCGGCTCGCCCCCGGCCCGCGCGTCCCCGGCCCGCTCGTCGCTCGTCACGCCCCCACGGTATCGGCGCCGGGCACGGTGCTGCCCGGTGCGGCGGCCGACCGCGCGGCGACGGCCGCGGCGACCTCGGGATCCGAGCTGGGCCTCGTGACGCCGTAGCGCGACAGGTAGCCGATCCGCGACTCCCGGACGTGGGCCGCCATCAGGGCGGCGGCCCGCTCGCCGTCGCCGGCGTCGATCGTCCCGACGATCACCCGGTGGTCGGGCCAGAGCCGCTTGCCGCGCGACTGCATGTCGGCGGCGTAGAGCCACTCGATCTTCCAGGAGAGCTGGCGCAGCAGCCGGGTCAGGGTCGCGCTGCCGCTGAGCTCGGCGATCGCGATGTGGATCTGGTCGTTGATGCCGACCAGGGGGTCCAGGTCGCCGGCGGCGACGTGCGCGTCCCCGGCGTCGAGCAGGGCGGCGATCTGGCGGCGGATGCGCCACCAGTCCTCGGGGCTCTCGTCGCCCGAGTAGAGCGCCGCCGCCCGCCGGGCGGCGCTGCGCGCCGTGGACACCTCCAGCGCCTCCCGCACCGCGAACAGGTCGTCGGCGTCGTGCACCGGGATCACGGCGACCCGCGAGCCCACGTGCGGCCGGGAGTCGATGAACCCCTCGCTCTCCAGCCCCCGCAGCGCCTCCCGGACCGGCACCCGCGAGACGTCGTACCGCTGGGCCAGCGAGGCCTCGGTCACGCGGGCGCCGGGCGTCAGGACGCCGGCGATGATGTCGCGCCGGATCGCATCCTGCACGGTGGGCCGTACCAGAGCGGGGAGCGCGGGCTCATCGGGCGAAAGCGGCACCGGGGATGGCTCCTAGCAGGTCTCGGGTGTAGTCGGCCCGCGGGGAGTGGAACACGTCGTCGACGGACCCCTGCTCCTCGACGCGGCCTTGCCGCAGCACCACCACATTATCCGCTATGCCGCGGACCACCGCGAGGTCATGGCTGATGAAGAGGTACGACACACCGAGCCGTTCCTGCAGGTCAGCGAGCAGGTCCAGGATCTGCTCCTGGACCAGCACGTCGAGCGCCGAGACCGCCTCGTCGAGCACCAGCAGCTCCGGCTCGGGGGCCAGCGCCCGCGCGATCGCGACCCGTTGCCGCTGCCCGCCGGACAGTGCGCCCGGGTGCCGCTGCGCGACGTCCCGGGGGAGCGCCACCTGCTCCAGCAGCTCCGCGACCCGCGCCCGGCGCGACTCCCGGTCGCCGATGCCGAAGATGCGCAGCGGCTCGTCGATCACCCGCTCCACGGTGTGGGTCGGGTCGAGCGACGCGTACGGGTCCTGGAACACCGGCTGCACGCGGCGGCGCAGGGCGCGCCGCTCGGCCCGGCCCGCCCCGGCGATGGCCTTGCCGTCCACCAGCGCCTCGCCGGAGGTGGGCGTCTCCAGGCCGAGCAGGATGCGCGAGACCGTGGTCTTGCCGGAGCCGGACTCGCCCACCAGTGCGGTGGTGCCGCCGCGCGGCACCGCGAACGACACGTCGTCCACGGCGCGCAGCAGCCCGCCGCGCCCGCGCACCCGGTACTCCTTGACGAGGTTCCGGACGGTGACGACGTCGCCGCCGGCCGGGCTGTCGCCGGCCGCGCTGTCGGCCCGGGCCGACAGCGCCCCCGCCTCGCCCTGCGCGACGACGGCCGCGGGCGCCGCCGCGACGAGCCGCCGCGTGTACTCGTGCTGCGGGGACCGCAGCACCTGCTCGGGCGTGCCCTGCTCCACGATCCGCCCGTCGAGCATCACGATCACCCGGTCCGCGCGGTCGGCCGCCAGCCCCAGGTCGTGCGTGACCAGGATCATCGCGGTCCCGTGCGCCTCGGCCAGCGCCACGAGGTGGTCCAGGATGCGCCGCTGCACGGTCACGTCCAGGGCCGACGTCGGCTCGTCGGCGAGCAGCAGCTCCGGCTCGCGGGCCAGCGCCATGGCGATGAGCACGCGCTGGCGCATGCCGCCGGAGAACTCGTGCGGGAACTGCCGGGCGCGGCGCTCCGGCTCGGGCACGCCGGCCTCGGCCAGCAGCTCCAGCACCCGCCGCCGCACCGCCGGACCCGGCATCCCGTCCGCGCGCAGCGCGTCGGCCACCTGGTCGCCCAGCCGCATGGCCGGGTTGAGGTTGGTGCCCGGGTCCTGCGGCACCAGCCCGATGCGGCCGCCACGGACGGCACGCATCCGGGACTCGCCCGCCGTGGCGAGGTCCTCGCCGTCGAGCTCGACCGTCCCGCCGGTGATCCGCCCCGCGCCGGGCAGCAGGCGCAGGAGCGCGGCGATCACCGTCGACTTGCCCGAGCCGGACTGGCCCACGATCGCCACCCGTTCCCCGCGCGCGACGTCGAGGTCGACGCCGCGCACGACGGGGGTGTCGCCGTACGCGACGTCCAGGCCACGCACGCGCAGCAGCGGCGCGGCGGTGTGGTCAGCGTCCTGCGGCATATCCCTGCGCTCCTCTCGGGTTGGCGGCCGCGCCCAGCAGGCCCGTTCCGGGGTCGCGGGTCACGGTGGACAGGCGCCCCAGCGCCCAGTCGCCGGCCCGGGTCACGACGTGGCCGCGGCCCTCCAGCGCGGCGATGACGTCGTCGCCGAGCCGGTCCTCCACGACCGCCCCGCCCGGCGTCCAGGTGCGCGGCCAGAACGAGCCGGGGAACGACGTCGTGTGCAGGGCGGGCGCGTCGATCGCCTGCTGCGGTGTGTACCCGCCCACCAGCACCCGCAGCAGGAACAGGAGCTGCCACTGGTCCTGCTGGTCGCCGCCCGGCGAGCCGAGCGCGATCACCGGCTCGCCGTCCTTCAGCACGAGCGTGGGCGTCAGCGTGGTGCGCGGCCGCCGCCCGGGCGTCAGGGCCGACGGCGACGCCTCGTCCAGCCACGTCATCTGCAGGCGCGTGCCGAGGCAGAAGCCCAGGCCGGGCACCGTGGGCGAGGACTGCAGCCAGCCGCCGGACGGCGTGGCCGAGACCATGTTGCCCCAGCGGTCCACGACGTCGATGTGGCACGTGTCGCCGCGGGTGGCGCCGGTGTGCTCGGGGGAGTCGGGCTCGGTGGTGGGCGCCGGCACGGTCGGCTCGCCCACGCCGGGCGCGGGCACGGTCGGCTCGCCCACCCCCGCCGCCGCGCCGCTCCCGGGTGCGCCCGGCAGCGACCCCGCGGGCGCGCTCGTGGCGTACTCGGTACGCAGCGCCGGCAGCGCCGGCGTCGTCCGGCCCGGCACGTCGCCCGGGCGCAGCTCGTGGCTCGCGGCGTCCGTGATCAGCGCCCGGCGCGCGGCCGCGTACTCCTCGCTCAGCAGGTACGTCAGCGGCACGTCGCCGGCCTCCGGGTCGCCGTACCAGACGTCGCGGTCGGCCAGCGCCAGCTTCTGCGCCTCGATGACCGTGTGCGCGCCGAGCTCCGTGGACGGGTCCAGCGCGGCGTCGTCGAACCCCTCCAGGATCTTGAGGGTGGCCAGCAGCGCCGGGCCCTGGCCCCACGCGCCGGTCTTCGCGATCGTGTACCCGCGGAAGGTCACGGTCGTCGCGTCCTCGTAGGACGCCTCGAAGGCCCCGATGTCGGCGGCGGTGATGACGCCGGCGTGGTCGCCGCCGTCGGAGTGCCGGTGGGGCGTGGCCACGAACTCCTCGACGGCCGCGCCCACCCGCTCGCGCCACGCGGCGCGGGCCAGGTCGATCGCCGTCTCCCGGTTCGGGGCGGCACCGCCCGCGGCGACCACGGCGTCCAGCAGGTCGGCGTACTCCGGGTTGGTGACGATGGTGCCCGGGGCGGGCACCTCGCCGTCGGGCAGCCAGCGGGCCGCCGACGTGGGCCAGTGGTCCCGGAACAGGCCGGCGACGGTGCGCAGGGTGCCCGTGACCCGCTCCAGCACGGGGTGCCCGTCGCGGGCGTACCCGATCGCGTAGGCCAGCACGTCACCCAGGTCCCAGGTGCCGTGGTCGCGCAGGAGCAGCAGCCAGGCGTCGACGCTGCCCGGCACCGCCGCCGCCAGCGCGCCCGAGCCGGGCACCAGGTCGAGACCCTCGGACCGGTAGTGCTCGATCGTCGCACCCGCGGGCGCGGGACCCTGGCCCACCAGCACGCGCGGGTGCGCCGGCTCGTCCGCCGTCACGAAGACGCCGGTCATGTCACCGCCCGGCCCGTTGAGGTGCGGCTCCACGACGTGCAGCACGAACGCGCCGGCGACCGCCGCGTCGAACGCGTTGCCGCCGCGCTCGAGCACGGCCTGGGCGCTCGCGGTGGCGATCCAGTGGGTGGAGCCCACCATCCCGAACGTGCCCCGCAGGTCCGGCCGCGTGGCCGGGGTGGTGGGGCGGACGAACGGCGAGGTGGGCCGGGCGGACGGAGCGGAGGTCATGACACTCACTTACGGTCGGTGGACGGGTCGAGGGCGTCGCGCAGGGCGTCCCCGAGGAGGTTGAAGCCGAGGCAGATGGCCACGATGGCCAGCCCGGGGAACAGCGCGGCGGTGGGCGCGCGGCCCAGGTACTGCTGCGCGTCCGAGAGCATGATGCCCAGAGACGGGGTGGGCGGCTGGATGCCGAGCCCCAGGAACGAGAGCACGGCCTCGCCCAGGACCGCCGCCGGCATGATCACCGTGGCCTGCACGATGATCGCGGACAGGCAGTTGGGCAGCACGTGCTGCGCGAGGATGCGGGGCCCGGACGCGTCCATCGCGGTCGCGGCCAGCACGAACGGGCTCTCCTTGAGGCGCATCGTCTCGGCGCGCACCACGCGCACCATGGTCGGCACCTGCGCGATGCCGAGCGAGATCGCGGCCCCGGCCAGGCTGGGCCCGTTGATGGCGGCCAGGCCCACGGCGAGGATGAGGAACGGGAACGCGAGCGTCACGTCGGTCAGGCGCGAGACGGGCGCGTCGAGCAGGCGCCAGTAGCCGGCGGCGAGCCCGAGCGGCGTGCCGACGACGACGGCGAGGCCCACCGCCACGATCCCCACCATGAGCGAGGCCCGGATGCCGTACATCATCCGGGACAGCACGTCGCGGCCCAGGTCGTCCGTGCCGAGCGCGAAGCCGACGGTGCCGGGCAGCTGGAACGGGGCGTCGAAGTGCACCTCCGCGGGCCCGTGCGGGGCCAGCAGGGGCGCGAGGAGTCCGGCCAGCACGACCACCGCGAGCATCGCGGCGCCCGTGATCGCCTGCGGGGTGCGCAGCCGGGACAGCAGCCGGCGGGGCCCGACGACGGCGGGTGCGGCCTCCGGCGCGAGACCGCTGTGCTCGATGACGGTCATGAGCGACCTCCCACTCGGATACGCGGGTCGATGACGGAGTACAGGACGTCCACGGCGAGGTTGACCAGCACGTACCCCACGGTGGTGAGCACCACGACGGCCTGGATCACCGGGTAGTCGCGCTGGAAGACGGCGTCGAGCGTGAGCTTGCCGAACCCCGGCAGGGCGAAGATCTGCTCCGTCACGACGGCGCCCGAGATGAGGCCGCCGAGCTGGAGCCCGGCGATCGTGACCACGACGATCAGGGAGTTGCGCAGCCCGTACCGCAGCAGCACCCGGGTGCGGCCCAGGCCCTTGGCCCGGGCCGTGCGCACGTAGTCGGTGCGCATGGCCTCGATCATGGAGGCGCGGGTCTGCCGCATGATGACGGCGGCCAGGCCCGTGCCGAGGATCAGCGCCGGCAGGGTCAGGTGCACCAGCCAGCCCACCGGGTCGTCCGTGAGCGGCACGTAGCCCGACGCCGGGAACAGGCCCAGGCCGATGCACAGGTAGAGGATCGCGAGCATGCCGAGCCAGAAGTTCGGCACCGACAGGCTGGTCAGCGCCGCCGCGTTCGCGACCCACTCGGGCCAGCGGCCGCGGTAGCGCTCGGCGAGCAGGCCGAGCGCCACCCCGGTCACGACGGCCACGACGATCGCGTAGAGCGACAGCCAGAGCGTCACGGGCAGCGTGGCGCCGATCATGCTCGCGACGGACGCCCCGGTGCGGGTGGACTCGCCGAGATCGCCCGAGGCGACCTCGGCGAGGAACCGGCCGTACTGCACCCAGACCGGCTGGTCCAGGCCGAGGTCGGCGCGGATCATGGCGAGCCGCTCCGGCGTGGCCTCCTCGCCCGCCATCGCGAGCGCGGGGTCGCCGGGCAGCATGCGCACACCCAGGAAGATCACCATCGACGCCAGCAGCAGCGTGATCGCCGACTGCCCGAGGCGGACGAGGAGGTAACGACGCATCGGAGGTGCTCTCAGCCTTCGTTCGGGTCGACGAACGCGGCGTGGCTCAGCCGGACCACGCCGTCGGCGTACGTGGAGATGCCCGCCACCTCGTCGGCGTAGCCGGTCAGGCTGCGCGTCCGGTAGAGGTAGATGATCGGGTTGTCCTCCTGGACCTTGGCGACGACCTGGCCGTACAGGTCGGCCCGCTCGGCCGGGTCGATCACCGTGGCGGCCTGCGTGAGCAGGTCGTCCACCTCGGGGTCGCTGTACCCGGAGTAGTTGTTGCCGGCGCCCGTGGACAGGAAGTTGAACATGTTGCCGTGCGGGTCCACGCGGCCCGACCAGCCGAGCTGCAGCAGGTCGAAGTCGCCCTGCTCCTGGACCTCCAGCAGCGAGGAGTACTCGACGGGCACGATCGTCAGCTCGAACCCGCCCTCGGCCACCGAGGCCTGCACGGCCTGCGCCAGGCGCAGGGTGTCGGGCGTGTTGGTCACCTTGATCTCGATCTTGTACGGCACGTCCGCGCCGGCCTCCTCCAGGAGCGCCTTGGCGCCCTCGGGGTCGTACTCCGGGCACGCCTCGCTCGCCGCGGTGCTGAACGTGGACGCGGGGGAGATGGGCGAGCAGGCCGGGTCGAACCGGTCGTTGAAGACCGACTTCACGAGCTGCTCGCGGTCCACGGCCATCGACAGGGCCTCGCGCACCCGCGGGTCCGTGGCGATGGGGGTGTCGATCTTCCCGGGCGGAGCGCCGACGCCGTCGGTGTTGCCCACGTTGACCGTCATGGCCTGGTAGCCCAGGGAGCCGACCTCCAGGAGGCCCACACCCTCGGCGTCCTCCAGCTCGGCGAGGTCCTGGGTCGAGAGGGTGTCGGCGACCTGGACGTCGCCGGAGCGCAGGTTGGCGGAGCGGATGCTGGCGTCCGTGATGATGCGGTACGTGATCGAGTCCAGGTGCACGTTCTCGGCGTCGTAGTACAGCGGGTCGCGCTCGACCGTGATGGACGTCTGCGGCACGCGCTCGGCGAACTTGAAGGCGCCCACGCAGACGGGGTGCTCGCCGAAGTCGTCACCGGCCTTCTCGAGCTCGGTCGGCGACATGATCATGCCCGCGCGGTCGGCCAGCACGGCGGTGAGCGGCGCGAACGGCGTCTCGTAGGTGATCTCGACGGTGTGCTCGTCGACAGCGGTGACCTCCTCGATCGGGCCCAGCTCGCTGCGGCGGGACGAGTCCTCCTTGGTGAGGTGGCGCTCGATCGACGTCTTCACGGCCTCGGCGTCGAACGGCGTGCCGTCGGCGAACTGCACGCCCTCCTTGATCGGGAAGGTGACGGTGAGGCCGTCGTCAGACACCTCGGGCAGCTCGGTGGCGAGCATCGGGACGATCTCGCCCGCCTCGTCGATGTCGTAGAGCTTCTCGCACATCGTCTGCATGACGTAGCGCGTGTAGAGCGACGACGAGGTCGTGGGGTCGAGCACGTCGGGCTCGGCCGACAGGGCCATGACGAGGTCGCCGCCCTCGGAGATCGTCCGGCCGTCCAGGGTGACGCCGGTGACGTCCGCCGTCTCCTGGACGGGGGCGGCGGTCTGCACCTCCTGACAGCCGGACAGGACGAGCGCCGCGGCGAGAAGGCCGGCGGCGGGGGCGAGTGGGCCGCGCAGCCGCGGCAGTGGTGTGCGCACTGGAGAATCCAATCCGGGTCTGACAAGGACGATTGCATACAATCACTGCTACAGGGTCGGCGGTGTATGCAATGCATAACGGTCCTGTTAAACCTCTGTGACACGGGCCGGTGTGGGGCGCGTCCCTTTTGGGTGGGTGAAACGCCTGGGTACAGTCACGCCATGGAAAAGGACAATGAGGTCACTTCGCAGGGGGCTCCAGGGGACCGGCTGACGGCCGGGCCGCAGACGGCGGCCGCGGCCGGCGGCCCGGGGGACGCCGGTCCCGGGGGCGGTGAGTCCCTGGAGAAACCGCGCTGGCGGATCATCGGCCCTGGTCTGGTCGTCGCGGCCACCGGCATCGGCGCCGGTGACCTGGTCGCCACGATGGTCGCGGGCAGCAACTACGGCTACGCGCTGCTGTGGGCGGTGATCCTCGGCGTCGTCGTGAAGATCGCGCTGGTCGAGGGCGCCGGCCGCTGGACGCTCGCGACCGGCCGCACCATCTTCGACGGCTGGAAGTCGCTCGGCCTGTGGGCCGTCGTCTACTTCGGCATCTATGTGGTCGTCTGGGGCTTCAGCTACGGCGCGGCGGCGATGTCCGGCGTCGGCCTCGCGCTGAACGGGCTGTTCCCCGGGGTCGAGGTGCGGTACTGGGCGATGCTCGCGGGCGTCGCCGGCCTGCTGCTGGTCTGGTTCGGCAAGTACAAGCCGTTCGAGAACGTCATGGCCGTGCTCATCGGTGTCATGTTCGTGACCGTGGTGGGGTCGGCGGCGCTGACGACGCCCAACCTCGGCGAGATCGTGGCCGGACTGGTGCCGATCATCCCCGAGGGTGCGGTGCTCAACACGCTCGGCCTGGCGGGTGGTGTGGGCGGCACCATCACCCTGGCGGCCTACGGGTACTGGCTCACCGAGAAGGGCTGGGACACGCCCCGCTGGATGCGCGTCATGCGGCTCGACAACGCGTGGGCGTACCTCATGTCCGGCGTCTTCGTGATCGCCATGCTGATCGTGGGCTCCGAGCTCCTGTACTCGGCGGGCCTGGCCGTGGCGGACGGCGAGCAGGGGCTGGTCGACGTCGCCGACGTGCTCGCCCAGCGGTACGGGGCGTTCATGGCGCCGCTGTTCCTGGTCGGCTTCTTCGCCGCGACGTTCTCGTCGGTGATCGGCGTCTGGCACGGCGTGTCGCTCATGTTCGCCGACTTCGTGGCCACGATGCGCAACCTGCCCGCCGACGACCGCCGTCGCGGCGCCGGCGGCACCTACTATCGGTGGTACATCCTCTGGCTGACGTTCCCGCCGATGGCGCTGCTGTTCCTCGACAAGCCGATCCTGCTCGTCGTGGTCTACGGCGCGCTGGGCTCGCTGTTCATGCCGTTCCTCGCGCTGACGCTGCTGTTCCTGATGAACTCGAGGGCGGTGCCGCAGCGGTGGCGCAACCGCTGGTGGGTCAACGTGATCCTGGTGCTGGTGGCCGCGATGTTCCTCGTGCTCGGCGGCAACGAGCTGGTCAAGGCGGTGGCGCCGGTCTTCGGCGGCTAGCCCCGCACTCGTACGTGTCAGACCCTCAGGTCCCCCGGGGGGCCTGAGGGTCTGACACGCGCGGGGAGCTGGCGGGTCAGGCCGCCGCCGTGGCCCCGTGCATGGCGTGGACCTTCTCGTAGATCTCCGCGAACGCGTCGAGGGTGCCGTCCACGGCGTGCGCCGCGACGAGCTCGCGGCTCGCGGCGCCCATCCGGTGCCGCAGGCCGGCGTCCGCCAGGAGGTCGCCCAGCCGGTTGGCCAGCTCGCGCACGTCGCCCGGCGTGTAGAGCCAGCCGTTGACGCCGGGGCGCACCAGGTGGGGCAGCGCCATCGCGTCGGCGGCGACCACCGGCAGGCCCGAGGCCATCGCCTCCAGCGTGACCAGGCTCTGCAGCTCGGCCACCCCGGGCATGCAGAACAGGTCGGCCTCGGAGTAGGCGGTGAGCAGCTCGTCGTCGGGCACGTACCCGCGGAACCGGACGCGCCCCGCGACGCCGGACTCGGCGGCGAGCGCGGCCCAGTCGTCGGCCTTCGCGCCGGTGCCGACGATCTCCAGGCGGCCCGGGAGACCCTCGGGGAGCAGGGCGAAGGCGCGGATGATCTCGTCGACGCGCTTCTCCTGGTCCAGGCGGCCCACGAACAGGACCGTCGGCTCGGTGCGGCCGTCGCGGACCGTGGTGGTGTACCGGTCGGTGTCGATGCCGTTGGAGACGGGGATCGCGTGGCTGAGCCCGGCGTGCTGCGCGAGCAGGTCCACGGCGCGCGGCGTGGGGGCGGTGACCACGTCGGCCTTCGCGTAGACGCGGCCGATGTCCTGCCACAGCCAGCGCCCGACCCTGCGGTGCATCGAGCCGGGCACCAGCAGGTAGCCGACGAGGTTCTCCGGCATCAGGTGGTTGGTCGCCACGATGGGCAGGTCCCGCCGGTCCGCGGCGTCGACCAGGGCGCGGCCGACGATGAAGCTGCCGTTGGTGTGCACGACGTCGGGCCGGACCTCGTCCAGGATGTCCGCGACCGCCCGGCGGGTCTCCCAGGGCAGGGAGATCTGCAGGTTGTGGTGCGTGGGGTACCGGCTGGAACGCAGCCCGTGCAGGACGACGCCGTCGCGCACCTCGCGCACGGGGCGGCCCGTCGGCGACGGGGCGACGACGTGCACCTCGTACCCGCGGCCGGCCAGGCCGGTGGCCAGGCTGCCGGCGAACCGGGCGGCGCCGTTCACGGCGGGCGGGTAGGTATCGGCGCCGATCAAGATCGTGCGGGGAGTACCAGGCAGGTTCACTGTGCTGTACCTCTCGATGGTCCGGGAAGTCTCGAAGGGGCGGTACGCGCCGCGCGGGCCGCGACGGCGTCGGGGTGGAGCCGGGCAAGGACGAGGACCCCGGCGGACGCGGCGAGCGCCGCGCCACCGAGGAGGAACCAGGTGGCGACGGGCGTGTCGGCGCCCTCGCCGAGGAGCACCGCGCCCAGCAGCACGGCCACGATCGGGTCCACGACCGTGAGGCACGCGACCACGACCTCGGGCGGGCCGGACGGGTAGGCCTGCTGCACGAGCCAGCCGCCCAGCACCAGCGCGGCGATCGCGGCCGTGCCGGTGCCGAGCACCTGCGGCTCGTGCCAGGGGGTGCCGACGGCGAGCTCCTGGAAGATCACGCGCATGAGCGCGGAGAGCAGGCCGAACGCGGTGGCGCCGGCCGTGGCGCAGGCGACGCAGCGCAGCCAGCCGCCGGCCGCCAGGCCGGCGACGCCCAGGCCCACCACGACACCCCCGACGATCAGGATGGTCGGCAGCGTGGACCCGGGCGGCGGCGGGTTGCCCGAGGTGGCGCTCACGGACGCGGCGACGAAGACCGCCACCCCGGCCATGGTCAGGCCGACGCCGAGCAGCACGTTCCGGCCCGGCGCCCGCCGCAGCAGCAGCGAGGAGAGCAGCACCGCCACGGGCACGGCGAGCACGCCGATCGGCTGGACCAGGCGGAGCGGCGCGAGCGCCAGCGCTACCGCGTGCACGATCGTGCCGCCCGCCGCGAGCCCGAACCCGGCCAGCCAGCCGGGCCGTCGGACGATCCGGCCGAGGCGGCGCAGGGACAGGACACGTTCGCGGGGGAAGGGCTGCCCGTAGAGGTCGGCCACCTCGCGGTGCTGCAGGACCGCGGCGCCGGCGAACAGGGCGGCGCCGAGGACGGCGAGGGCGACCGCTATGGCTTGCATGGGACAACGGTGACGTAAGGACGCCCTTCTCCGCCACCAGGTTTCCCCCCGTAATGAGATGGGGGTTTTCCCCCATCTTTCTCCGACCACTCCCGTGACCGTCCCTCGAGTGCTTAGGGTCAGCGCGATGAACACCGACACGCGCTCGCGCGATCTCCAGGCACCGTACGCGGGACTCGTCGCGGCCACACCCGCGCGTGACGAGGACCTTCGCCTCCGCGGCGTCCGCGCGCACGTCCGGGTGTACGGGGACGCCGCGGCGCCGCACCGGATCGTGTTCCTGCACGGGCTGCGCGGCGACCACCACGGGCTGGAGCCGATCGTGGCCAGCCTCGTCACGCAACGCCCTGACCTGCAGGTATGGGTTCCTGACCTGCCCGGTTTCGGCGCGTCGGAACCGCTGACGGACGGGGTGCACGACGTCGCCGGCTACGCCGGGTGGACCGCCGAGCTGCTGGCCGCCGTCGCCCCCGGAGGTGACGCGGTGCTGGCCGGGCACTCCTTCGGCTCGATCGTCGCGGCCGCGACGGTGGCCGGGCCGGCCGGCAGACCGGTGTCGGACGCGGCGCCCGTGCGCGCCCTGGTGCTGGTCAACCCGATCGCGACGGCGGCGCTGGACGGCCCGCGCCGGGCGATGAGCGCCGTCACCGTGGGGGTGCACCGGCTGGCCGCGGCGCTGCCGGAGCGGGCCGGGACCGGCCTGCTGCGTCACCCGCTGTTCACCCGCGTCGCGAGCCTCGCGATGGTCACCTCCGACGACCCTGACCTGCGGCGCTGGATCCACGCGGAGCACGACCGGTACTTCTCCGGCTTCGCCGACCGGCGCACCCTGCTGGAGGCCTTCCATGCGTCGGTCGGCACCGACGTCTCCGCCTACGCGGGGCGCATCACCGTGCCGACGCTGCTGGTTGCGTCCGAGAACGACGACGTCGCCCCGCTGCCGTCCCAGCGGGTCCTCGCGGCGGCGCTCGCCGACGCCCGGCTGGCCGTGGTCCCGCGGATCGGCCACCTGGCCCACTACGAGGCGCCGGACGTCGTGGCCCGGGAGACGGCCGGATTCCTGGCCGGTCTCCAGGCCACCGGCGACCGGGATGAACAGTGAGGGAAGATCCGATGAAGATCGTCGTCGACTGCCGCTACCTGCGGGTCGGCCGGCACGACGGGATCAGCCGGTACACGGCGGGCATCGTCACGGCGCTGGCCCGGCTGCACCCCGTCGAGGTGCTGGTGGACGACGAGCGCCAGCTCGCCCACCTGCCGCCGGGGCTGCCGTGGCACCGGGTGAGCGCCCCGACGAGCTGGCGCGAGCCCTTCGTGGCGCGGCAGGTGCGCCGCACGGGCGCCGACGTCGTGTTCAGCCCGATGCAGACCATGGGTACCTGGGGGCGGGACTACCGGGTGGTCCTGACCCTGCACGACCTCATCTACTACCGGCACCCCACGCCCCCGCGGAACCTGCCCGCCCCCGTGCGGCTGCTGTGGCGGGCGTTCCACCTGGCGTGGTGGCCGCAGCGGCTGCTGCTGAACCGGGCCGACGCCGTCGTCACGGTCTCGGAGACCACGCGCGACCTGATCGCCCGGCACCGGCTGACCCGGCGTCCGGTCACCGTGGTGCCGAACGCGCCCGACCCCGTGCCGGACCTGCCCCGCGCGCCCCGCACCCGGTCGCTCGTCTACATGGGCTCCTTCATGCCGTACAAGAACGTGGAGCTGCCGGCCCGCGCCATGACCCGCCTGCCGGGGTGGGAGCTGCACCTCATGAGCCCGGTCACGGCCGAGCAGCGCTCGCGGCTGACCGAGCTGGCCGGCGAGGGCACGCTCGTGTTCCACGACGGCGCGTCCGACGAGGCCTACCGCGACGTGCTGCGCGGCGCGACGGCGCTCGTCTCCGGCTCGCGCGACGAGGGCTTCGGGCTCCCGCTGGTGGAGGCCATGACGCTCGGCACGCCCCTGGTGGTCAGCGACATCCCCGTGTTCCGGGAGGTCGGCGGGCCGGCGGGGGCGTACGTCGACCCGGACGACGTGGACGGGTTCGTCGCCGCCGTCCGCGAGCTCGACGACCCGCGGACCTGGGCCGAGCGGTCGGCCGCCGCGCGGCTCCGCGCCGCCGGGTACGACTGGGACACTTCGGCTAAAACGCTCCTGGCGCTTCTGGTAGGGTGATTTTTGACCGTTATCGTTCCGTGATCTAAGGTCGGCGGCGATGACCCGTCCTGAGGAGAACCTGACCGCGTCCGTTCCCGAGGCGAGCCCCGCGACCACGGGCAGTGAGCGCCGGAAGACCACCGGCCGGCTCGTGGCCATGGACGGCCTGCGCTTCGGCGCCGCGGCCGCCGTGCTGCTCTACCACTTCACGGCGACCTCGACGGTGACCAGCTACTGGGGTGCCGACCCCGACCGGGCGTTCCCGCTGCTCAACGAGGTCACCCGGTACGGCTGGCTGGGCGTCGAGCTGTTCTTCATGATCTCCGGGTTCGTGATCCTGCTCAGCGCCGACGGCCGCGGGATCGCCGGCTTCGTCGCCTCCCGGGTGGGCCGCCTCTTCCCGGCGTACTGGGCGTGCATCGTGCTGACGGTCGGCCTGCAGCAGTTCTGGTCGGGCGGCCGGCAGACCAGCCTCACCGAGACCCTGGTCAACCTCACGATGGTGCAGGACCTCTTCGACGTGACGGGCGTCCAGGTCGTGTTCTGGACCCTGCTCGTGGAGCTCAAGTTCTACCTGCTGGTGCTCGTGGTGCTGGCGTTCGGCCCGCTCACCCGCAACCGCGTGCTGACCTTCGCCACCCTCTGGCCGCTCGCCGGCTGGGCGGCGCAGGAGCTCGGCGCCCACTGGCTCGCCGACTGGCTCGTGCCGGTCTACGCCCCGTACTTCGCCGTCGGAATGCTGCTGTTCCTCGCCTACCGCGACGGGTTCGACCTGGTCACCAGCACGCTGCTCGCGGGCGGCCTGGTCCTGTGCGTCCTGCGGGTGCAGGAGGCCGCCGCCCGCGCGTCCGACATGCAGGGCGTCACCGTGGACCCGGTCATCGCCGTGATGATCATGCTGGCCAGCGTCGTGGCGGTCTGGGCGACGACGCTGCGCGGCAGGACGGCGCCACCGCGCAGGGTCGCGACCGTGCTCGGCACGGTCGGCGCCCTGACCTATCCCGTGTACCTGGTGCACACCCAGTTCGGGTACGCCGTCATCGACATCCTGGCCCACGAGACCACGCGCACGGTCGCCCTCTTCGCGGCGGGCGCAATGAGCCTCGGCCTGGCGGTCGCGATCCACTACGGCGTCGAGCGGCCGACGTCGGCCCGGCTGCGCCGGGCGGTGCACGCCGGTCTGCTGCGCTGCTCGGCGGCGCTGCGCTCGCGCGGACTGATGCGCGCCTGGGACGACGTCCGCACCTGACAGTGCGGGCTCAGCGCGGCGGGTCGGCCACCGCGAACGGGAGGCGGTGCAGCAGCTCCGCCTGCTCCTGCGCCCGCCGGCGCTCCCGCTGACCCGCGGCGAGCTCGCGCTCCCGGCGCTCGGCGAGCACGGCGTGCAGGAACGCCTCGGGGTGGGTGCCCGTCGGCGGGCCCGGGGCGACGTACGGCTCGATGCGGCCGGCGAGGTCGTCGGCCAGCCGTGCACGGGACTCGGGCGCGAGGCGGGCGGCGCGGCCCAGCATCTGCCGGGCGGCCAGCGCCAGGCCGTCGGGCAGGCGGCGCATGTCCGCGGTGTGCGCCCACGCGGCCAGGGACTGCGGCATCACGACCGGGGCCGACGGCGGCTTGCCGCCCCGCACCCGCACCGCGTACGTGCCGGCAGCGAGGTCGCCGAGGCGCTTGCCCTTCGCGTTGGACAGCGACGCGATCGCCGCGATGCCGCCGAACGTCAGCCACAGCTCGATCACGCCGATGAGCGCCCGCACCAGCGCGTGCCGGAACCGGACCGGGCCGCCGTCGTCGCGCACCACGCGGATGCCGCAGGCGAGCTTGCCGACCGACCGGCCGCGCGACAGCGTCTCGACCGTGACCGGGATGCCCACCATGACCACGACGTTCGCCAGCACGTAGACGATCGCCGCGATGTCCTCGCCCAGCACGGCGTTCTCCACGAACCAGACCGCGCCGACGATCAGGACGGCCGCGACGACCGCGCCGATCACGAGGAAGTCGAGCATCGCGCCCATGGCGCGTGTGATGAACGACGCCGGGCGTGCGTCCAGCACCACGCCCTCGCCGATGACGATGCCGTCCTGCACGTTTCCTCCGGTCGGGGTGCTGTCGGATGGTGCGGGCCCTCGGGACGTGCCGCGGTCCCTGTGCGGCAGACTACCGTCGTGGACATCGACGCCTTCACCGCCGTGCACGCCGCAGAGTGGGACCGCCTCAAGGAGCTCGCCTCCCGGCGCCGGCTGGACGGCGCCGAGTCGGACGAGCTGGTGCGCCTGTACCAGTCGGTGGCCACGCACCTGTCGACGGTCCGGTCCGCCGCGCCCGACCCCGCGCTGGTGACCCGCCTGTCCGACGTGCTGAACCGGGCGCGCACCCGCATCGCCGGGTCGCACGAGCCGGCGTGGCGCGAGGTGGTGCGGTTCGCCGTGGTGTCGCTGCCCGCGGCGTTCTACCGGATCCGGTGGTGGTCGCACGGGGTGACGGCGGCCTGCGTGCTCGTCGCGGTGGTCGCGGGCGTCTACATCGCGTCCGACGCCGACGCCATGAACTCCCTGATGTCGCCGGCCGCCCAGGACGACTACGTCAACAACGCCTTCGCCTCCTACTACGACCCGGGCATCGGGTTCGCCGGCGTCGTCTTCACCAACAACGCCTGGATCGCGGCGCAGGCCGTCGCCGGCGGCATCACCGGCTTCTTCACCCTGAACGTGCTGTGGCAGAACGCGGTCCAGATCGGCGCCACCGGCGGCATGATGGCCGCGCACGACGAGCTCGACCTGTTCCTCACGCTCATCGCGCCCCACGGCCTGCTGGAGCTGACGTGCATCTTCGTCGCGGGCGCGGCGGGCCTGCGGCTGTTCTGGACGCTCGTCGACCCGGGGCACCGCAAGCGGTCGGTCGCCATGGCCGCCGAGGGGCGCGCCCTGATCACCACGGTCATCGGGCTCGCGGCGGCCCTGGCGGTCTCGGGCCTCGTGGAGGGCTTCGTGACCGGCTCCGAGCTCTTCTGGTGGCTCAAGATCGTCATCGGCGCGATCGTGCTCGCCGCCTTCTGGACCTACGTCTACGTGCTGGGCGGACGCGCCGTCCGGGCCGGCGCGACCGGCGACCTCGCGGAGCACGAGGCCGGCGCTACGGTGGTCACAGCGGGATGACGGTCGCGAGGCGACCCGCCCGCACGCTCGAATTACGCCGCCCCCTGTCAGTACCCCGTACTAGGGTTGCGGCGCACAGGCATCACCGCAGACGACACCCGGAGCACGCCCCATGACGACGCCCGAGAGCGCACCCGACCAGCCGGCGCAGCCGACGCCCCCGCAGTCCGGAGGCTCCCAGCCCGCCGGCTGGGGCGAGCCGCCGCGGTACGGGCAGTACGCGCCCGGGTACGACCCGTCCGCCCCGCAGGCGCCGGAGCAGCCGCAGTACGGGACGCCGCCCTCCGGCCCGGCCGGTCAGTACGGCCAGAACCAGTACGGGCAGACCCAGTACGGCCAGCACGCGCCCGGCGGCGCCGTCCCGGGCTACCGGCCCGCGGCCGACAAGCCCGGCATCGTCCCGCTGCGCCCGCTCACCCTGGGCGAGCTGTACGACGGCGCGTTCGGCGCCGTGCGGCACAACCCGGCCGTCACGCTCGGGCTCACCGCGATCATCGTGGTCGTCGCCGTCGCGATCGGCACCCTGGTCAGCATCCCGCTGACCACCTGGTTCACCGACCTGTTCGGCAGCTTCTTCGCCGAGCTCGAGAACGATCCCGCGGCCCAGGACCTGGGGCTCACCCAGGACCTGCTCGGCGTGACCTACGGGTCGCTGCTCGGCACGAGCCTGCTGCTCATGCTCGCCTCGCCCCTCGCCATGGGCGTCATGGCCGTCTCCGTCAGCGACTCGGTCATCGGCCGCAAGATCTCGGTGTCCGACGCGTGGCGGCGCGTCGCCAAGCGGGCCTGGTTCCTGATCGGCTTCTCGCTGCTGAGCACCCTCGTCGTGCTCGTGGCCTACGTGCTCGCCGTCGGCATCGTCGTCGGGCTGTTCTCCGTGGACCCGACGCTCGGCGTGGTCGGTCTGCTCGTCGTGCTCGCCGGGCTCGTGGTCGCCGGCGTCTGGGCGTTCACCCGCGTGATCCTCGTCCCGCCCGCGCTCGCGGTCGAGGGCGGCGGCTTCTGGGCGACGTTCGTCCGTGCCTGGAAGCTCTCGCGCGGCTCGTTCTGGCGGGTGCTCGGCATCTACCTGCTGACCTCGATCATCCTGAGCGTGATCGGCCAGATCGTCTCCCTCCCGATCGGTGCGGTCCTGGGCCTGGCGCTGATGTCGGCCAGCGACGTGGCCGTGGCCGTCAGCTACGGGGTCACCTACGTCATCACGGGCGGCATGAGCGTCCTGTTCCTCGGGGGCGTCACCGCCCTGCTCTACATCGACACCCGGATGCGTCGCGAGGGACTGGACGTGCAGCTGCAGGCCGCGGCCGCAGCCGCGGCGGACAAGTGACATGAGGGCCGATCTGCCCGTCGTCCCGGACCGGGACACCGCACGCGAGTGGCTCACGAGCGAGCTGCAGCGCCCCGAGTACGCGGAGCGCGAGTCGCTGCTGTCGCGCGTGATCCGCTGGGTCATGGACTGGCTGAACGGCATCGACTGGCCCGACACCGCGATGTCGGGGCCCCAGCTCGGGGTCGTCCTCGCGATCGTCGCCGTGGTCGTCGTGCTGATCGCGTGGCTGATCGCCGGACCGGTGCGGCTCGGCCGCGACCGGGCGGGAAAGGCAGAGGTGCTCGACGCCGACGACGCGCGGACGGCCGCGCAGATGCGCGCCGCTGCCGACGCCGCCGCGGCGTCGGGCGACTGGCGGACGGCGGCCGTGGAGCGCTTCCGCGCCGTCGTCCGGTCCCTGGAGGAGCGGGTGGTCATCGAGCCGCGACCCGGCCGCACGGCGCAGGAGGCCGCGGGTGACGCGGGCGAGCGCCTGCCCGGGCAGGCCGCGGGCCTGCGTTCCGGCGCCGACCTGTTCGACGGGGTCGAGTACGGCGACCGGGTCGCCACGGCGGCCGACGACGCGGCGCTGCGTGAGCTCGACGCCCAGGTCACCGCGGCGCGGCCCGCCGCCGTCCCCGCGACCGGGCCCGGCACGGGCTCCGGCCGTGACACGCACGACGACGCGACCGAGAGCGCGGACGAGAAGCCGGGGGTGTCCGCATGACCACGCAGGTGCCCTCCCCGTATGCCCCCGCGGCGCCGCCCGCCCCGACGCCGCCCTCGGCGGTGCCGGTCGCGACCACAGGCCCCGTCGACGAGCCGCCGGTGGTCATCGGCGACGAAACCACGGGCCGGTCGCGGGCCGCGAGCCGGTGGCGGCGGATGCGCTGGCCGCTGACCGTGCTCGCCGCGGTCGCCCTGTTCGTCCTGTTCCTCGCGGTGGTCCGCACGCCCACGTCCGCCGAGTCCTACGCCCCGGACAACCCGGAGGCGGACGGGGCCATGGCCGTGGCCGAGGTGCTGAAGGACCAGGGCGTGCGCATCACGCACGTCACCTCCGTGGCCGACGCCGTCGCCGCGGCCGGGCCCGACAGCACGCTCCTGGTCACGCCCAACCCGTCGTTCTTCGCGGACGACCAGATCTCCGCGCTCAACCGCACGGGCGCCGACCTCGTCGTCCTCGCCCCGGACTACAGCATGGTCGCGGGCGTGAGCCGCGACAAGCTCGACATCACCTACGGCGAGCGGCCCGACCCGGTCGAGCCGCAGTGCGACGACCCGGCGGCGCAGGCCGCCGGCGCGGTCACGCTGGCGCCCGGCCTGTACGACGCGTCCGGCGCGGGCGACAAGGTGCGGCCGGTCCTGTGCTGGCCGGACGGCGCCGGCGCGTTCGCGTACGCCCGCCTCGACTTCCCGGACCGCTCGGTGACCGTGGTCAGCGACCCCGCGGTGCTCCGCAACGGCACTGTCCTGACGGAGGGCAACTCGGCGCTCGCGCTGTGGATGCTCGGCCAGAACGAGGACCTCGTCTGGCTGGTCCCCGACCCGATGGACGTCAGCACCGGCGACGACGAGCCCACCCCCGCCGAGCGCGGCCAGGTGAACGCGGTCATGCCGCCCGGCTCCGCGCCGGTCGCCCTGGTGGCGCTGCTCGCCGTCGTGCTGCTCGCGCTCTGGCGCGTGCGCCGCATGGGGCCGCTGGTCGTCGAGGACCTGCCGGTGCTCGTCCGCTCGGCCGAGGCCACGCGGGGTCGCGCCCGCCTGTACCGGGCCGCCCGCGCCCGCGGGCACGCCGCCGCCGGCCTCCGGGCGGCGTCCGCCGACCGGATCGCCTCGCGCCTCGGCCTGGCCCGCTCGTCCGACGCCAACACCGTGGTCGACGCCGTCGTGGCCGCCACGAACCGCCCGTCGCAGCAGGTGGCAGACCTGCTCTACGGCCCACCGCCCGCTGACGACGCCGCGCTCGCCGAGCTCGCGCGCCGACTCGACACCCTGGAGAGCGAGGTCCACCGACCGTGACCGAACCAGCCTTCCCCCCGCAGAGCGCGGCCCGTCCCGCGGAGCCGACGTCCGACCCGCAGGCCGCCCGGACCGTGCAGACGGTGCCGGTGAACGGCCAGGCCGCGCCCGCGGCCGGCCCGGCCGACGCCGCGCCCGCCCCGGCCCAGCCGCCCGCCCCGTCGCAGGAGCTCCGCTCCGCCCTGGCGGCGGTCCGTACGGAGGTGGGCAAGGCCGTCGTCGGGCAGGACGCGGCCGTGACCAGCCTGCTCATCGCCCTGCTGTGCCAGGGGCACGTGCTCCTGGAGGGTGTGCCGGGTGTCGCCAAGACGCTGCTGGTCCGCACCCTCGCGGCGGCGCTGAAGCTGGACACCAAGCGCATCCAGTTCACGCCCGACCTGATGCCGGGTGACGTGACGGGCTCGCTCGTCTACGACGCGCGCACGGCCGAGTTCTCGTTCCGCGAGGGCCCCGTGTTCACCAACCTGGTGCTGGCGGACGAGATCAACCGCACGCCCCCCAAGACCCAGGCGTCCCTGCTGGAGGCGATGGAGGAGCGTCAGGTGTCGGTGGACGGCACGCCGCGTCCGCTGCCGGACCCGTTCCTGGTCATCGCCACCCAGAACCCCGTCGAGTACGAGGGCACCTACTCGCTGCCCGAGGCCCAGCTCGACCGGTTCCTGCTCAAGCTGGTGCTGCCGCTGCCCGAGCGGGACCAGGAGGTGGAGGTCCTGGCCCGGCACGCCGCCGGGTTCGACCCCCGCAACCTGGCCGCCGCCGGCGTGACGCCCGTGGCCGACGCCGGGGTGCTGGAGCGCGCCCGCGCCGAGGTCGCCCGTGTCCAGGTGTCCCGCGAGGTGCTGGGCTACGCCGTCGACGTCTGCCGCGCCACGCGGTTCTCGCCGTCGCTCTCGCTCGGTGTCTCGCCGCGTGGCGCCACCGCGCTGCTGCGCACGGCGCGGGCCTGGGCGTGGCTGTCGGGCCGCTCGTTCGTCACGCCGGACGACATCAAGGCGCTGGCCCACCCGACGCTCCGGCACCGCGTGCAGCTGCGCGCCGAGGCCGAGCTCGAGGGCGTCACCGCCGAGGGCGTGCTGGACACGGTGCTGGCCTCCGTGCCCGTGCCGCGCTGAGGCCCGCATGGTCGTGACGTGGCGGGCCGCCGCCCTGATGGGCCTCGGCGTGGTGCCCGTGCTGCTCCTGCCGGCCGACGGGACGGTGCTGGTCTGGGCCACGTTCGTGGTCCTGGTGTGCGTGGCCGACGTCGTCCTGGCCGCGTCGCCGCGCCGGGTGGCGGTGCAGCGGCGCGTGCCGGCGTCGGTCCGGCTGCGCTCCGAGGCGACGAGCGAGCTCGTGGTCCGCAACGCCTCCGGCCGGCGCCTGCGGGCGGTGGTCCGGGACGCGTGGGGCCCGTCGGCCGGTGCGGGTCCGGGGCGGGGCAGGTCCGAGCGCGTGCGCCCGGCGTCCGGCGGGCCGGGGCGCCACCACGTGGACCTGCCCGACGGCGAGGCAGCGCGCCTGCCGACCGTCCTCGTGCCGACGCGCCGCGGCGACCGGGCGGCGGGCGGCGTGACCGTCCGCAGCCTCGGCCCGCTGGGCCTGGCCGGCCGCCAGGTGACGCTGCCCGTCCCGGGCCGGCTGCGCGTGCTGCCGGAGTTCGCCAGCCGCAAGCACCTGCCGTCGCGCCTGGCGCGGCTGCGGGAGATGGACGGCCGCGCCGCCGTGCAGATCCGCGGCGAGGGCACGGAGTTCGACTCGCTGCGGGAGTACGTGGTGGGCGACGACGTCCGCTCGATCGACTGGCGGGCCACCGCCCGCCGGCGCGAGGTGGTGGTGCGCACCTGGCGCCCCGAGCGCGACCGGCGCGTGCTGATCGTCCTGGACACCGGCCGCACGGCCGCGGCCCGCGTGGGCGCGGCCGACTCGACGGGTGCGCCGCGCCTGGACGCGAGCATCGAGGCGGCGCTGCTGCTCTCGGCGCTGGCCGGGCACGCGGGCGACCGCGTGGAGCTCGTGGCGTTCGACCGCACCGTGCGGGCGCGGGTGGCGGGCGCGGCCGGGCCGCGGCTCATGCCGGCCCTGGCCGAGTCGCTGGCCACCGTGGACCCGGTGCTGCTGGAGACGGACTGGCCGGGCGTGGTGGCGCAGGTGCGCAGCCGGATGACGCAGCGCGCGCTCGTGGTGCTGCTCACCACCCTGGACCCGGCGGCAGTGGAGAACGGCCTGCTGCCCGTGGTGGACCAGCTCGCCCGCGACCACACCGTGGTCGTCGCCTCCGTCGCGGACGAGGAGGTGGCGGCGCTGCGCGCCGGCCGCGAGACGGTGGCCGACGTGTACGACGCCGCGGCCGCCGCCCGCGGCGACCTGGAGCGCACCGCGGTCACCACGATGCTGCGCCGCTACGGGGCCGACGTCGTCGAGGCGCTGCCGGACGACCTCGCGCCGCGGCTCGCCGACGAGTACCTGGCCCTCAAGGCCGCCGGCCGGCTCTGAGCCGGTGACAGCAGCGCCCGGCCGCACGAGGCGGCCGGGCGCTGCTGCTCACCGCTGCTCCGGTCCCGGACCGGAGCGTCGTCTCAGACCGGCACGTTGGTCTGGACGGCGAGCTGGTGCACCGCGCTGTCGAAGTGCGGCGCTCCGATGGAGCGGTTCTGCGGGGTCCCGTACGAGGTGACCCCGCGGACGTACCCCAGGCGCGTGCGGTCGCTGTAGTGCCACACCCACGGGCCGCCGGAGGACCCGGTGCCGAAGTTGCACCCGCTGATCAGCGAGGTGCGGGCCGCGACGCTGCTCTTGCGGGTCATGCCCTGGCAGCCCCACATCACCTCGCCGTAGTCACGGTTGGACGGGTACCCGAAGACCTTCACCGGCCAGCGGTAATACTGGTCGATCTTCAGCCCGTTGCCGCCGACGGCCGGGACCACGCGCTGCCCCGCCTCGTTCGCGAACGTCGTGATCATCCCGACGTCGCGGTACCAGCCCTGCGCGGTGCCGCCCTTCTGGATCCAGGTCTTGAAGGTGTGCAGGGTGCGCGCCTGGAACGTCCCGTAGGGCGTCGGGTCGGCCGCGTTGCCGTCGTACCTCGGCACGAAGACCAGGTTGCTGTGCCAGGTACCGCCCCGGCCCTCGTGCACGCAGTGCCCCGCGGTGATCACCACCCGCTTCGACTTGGTGTTGATCGTCGCCGCCGAGCAGTAGCTCCCGCTCCCGTAGCCGCCGATGAAGAGCTTGCCGGTGCTGATCGGGAACGTGTTGATCGACTGGGTCTGCGCCCCGCCCGGCGAAGCCTTCTCGGGTGCCACCGGGCGGGTCACCGTCGTACCTTCCGAGGTGTCGTCGCCCAGCCGGGTGGCCGGGAGGTCGCCCGCGCGGCCCACCGTGGTGCCGGCCATGAGCTCCGTCGCGACGCCCTTGGCCATCTTCTCGACGAGCGCAGGGTCGCCGGGGGCGTCCAGCGGCTTCGCCGCCGCCATCCGCTCCTCGGTCCAGTACTCCAGCACGGCGGGGTCCCCGCCCTCGGCGTCGACCCGCTGCATCTCCTGGGGGGAGTAGGAGCGCCGGGAGGCGCCGTCCGCCTTCAGGACCGGCGCGACGGTCGACACGATCCCGGTGTCGGCGGTCTTGGCCGCCCGGGCCACCGACGCGCCGGTGGCGGTCACGCCCCAGGCCGTCGGGACGACGGCCACCGTCGCCGTGACGGTCACGGCGGCCGCCACGGCCGCGAGGCGCAACCTCTGCGTTCTGCCCATAGATCTCCCCTGTCCACTTGTCCGGTTCATCCGGTCCATGCCGAATCGGACACATCGTAGACAAGGACCGTTAGGGGGTCTATCGCTTTCGGCGGCCGGCTCCGCCCGCGGTCACACGCCGAGGTGCCGGAGCACGGCCAGGACCCGCCGGTGGTCGGCGGCGTCCTGCGGCAGGTCCAGCTTGGTGAAGATGGCCGCGACGTTCTTCTCGACCGCGCCGGCCGACAGGTGCAGCAGGTCGGCGACGGCCTTGTTGGACCGGCCCTGCGCCATGAGGCCCAGCACCTCGCGCTCCCGGGCCGACAGGCGCTCCAGGGCGGTGTCCTGGCGGGCGGAGCCCATGAGCTGCGTGACCACCTCGGGGTCCAGCACGGTGGCTCCCCGCGCAACGCGGCCGAGCGCGTCGACGAAGTCGCGCACGTCGGCCACCCGGTCCTTGAGCAGGTAGCCCACGCCGCGCGCGTCGCCGGCCAGGAGCCGGCTCGCGTACCGGGTCTCCACGTACTGCGA
The DNA here is from genome assembly GCF_044746965.1 of Promicromonospora sp. NPDC090134. NCBI lineage: Bacteria > Bacillati > Actinomycetota > Actinomycetes > Micrococcales > Promicromonosporaceae > Promicromonospora > Promicromonospora sp. NPDC090134. The sequence continues at coordinate 73,919 of NZ_JBIVCZ010000011.1, forward strand.
GAACAACAGCACGGGCAGGCGTGGGTGCCGGGCGCGCAGGCTCAGCACGGCCCGCAGGCCCTCGTCGGTGAAGGTGGGCGGCATGCGGATGTCCGCCACCACGACGTCGGGCAGCGAGTCCTCGCGGGCGGCGCGGGCGACCTCGCGCTCCAGCGCAATCCCGTCCTCGACGCCGGTCACGGTGTGGCCCCGCCGCGTCAGGAGCGCGGCGAGGCCGTCGCGCAGGATCGCCGAGTCCTCCGCGACGATCACGCGCAGGCCGGTGCCGATGTCGGCGCCGACGCCGGACGCCGGGTGGGCCGGGCCGGTCACGCGCGGCCGGACGGGCCGGGGGTGGGCAGGGTCACGGTGACCACCGTAGGCCCGCCGACCGGGCTGGACAGGTCGAACGCGCCGTCGACGGACCGTACCCGGTCGGCCAGTCCGGCCAGGCCGGACCGCAGCCCCGAGCCGTCGGGCGCGACGACCACGGCACCGCCGCGGCCGTCGTCGCGCACCCGGATCCGGAGCGCCGCCCCGGCGCCGGCGGCCCCGCCCACGGGCTCGACCAGCACGTACACGCCGGAGGCGCGGGCGTGCTTCGCCGCGTTCGTGACGAGCTCGGCCACGCTGAAGTACGCGATCGACTCCAGTGCCGGGGCAAGGCGGCCGTCCGCCTCCACGCTCGGGTCCACGTCGACGGTGACGGGCAGGGCCGACCGCGCCGCGAGGGTCTCCAGGGCCACGCCGAGGCCGCTGTCGAGCGCCGGCGGGTGGATGCCCCGGGCCAGCTCGCGCAGCTCGGTGAGCGCCTCCTTGGTCGACGCGTGCGCGGTGTCGACCAGCTCGGTGGCCTGGGTGACGTCGCCGCCGTCGGCGAGCTGCTCGCGCGCCTCGCCGAGCTGCATGGCCACGGCGACGAGGCGGGCCTGCGTGCCGTCGTGCAGGTCGCGCTCGATGCGGCGCAGGCGGGCGTCGGCGTCGTCCACGGTGCCGGTGCGGGACCGCTCCAGCTCGGCGACCCGCAGGCTGGCCCGGGTGGGGCTCAGCAGGCCGGTGGTGAGCACCCGGAAGAGCAGCGCGAACATCCGCGTGATCCACGGCCAGCAGAAGAGCAGGAGCAGCCCGGCGAGCGCGGCGAGGGCCAGGCGCGGGGGCGTGTCCAGGAAGTACGCGTCGCCGAACTGCGCCCCGCGGTGCAACGCGCCGTCGCTGCCGGTCTGCTCCGGCAGGTACCGGTACCAGAACCAGCAGGTGAGGCCGCCCAGGCCGGTGGCCAGGAACGTGATGCTCGTGACGAAGGACAGGATGGCGAGGGGGAACGTGACGAACATGAACAGCAGGGCGCGCCAGCCGGTGGCGTCGCCGATCAGGGAGCCGATCGTGCGCCAGAACCCGCGCGGCCGCACGTACGGCGCGGGCACGGCGACGTCGAGGTCGAGCAGGTCGCGGGCGAGGCCGCGGTACATCGCGCCCCAGCCGCGGCCGCCGGTCACGACGGCCCCGGCCACGAACAGCCCGACCACCGTGACGGCGACGCCGGCGGTGAAGCTGACGGCGAAGAGCGTGTAGGCCAGGGCGAACGGGGCCAGCAGGAGCACCAGCGTCAGGTAGCCCTGCTCGCGCCAGGTGCGGGCAGCGAACGGTGCGGTCAGGAAGCCGGGGCCGGGTCGCGCGGCGCCGTCCGGGACGACGGCGGGTGCGAGCCGGTCGGCGGTCAAGGTTGTCATGGTGCCAGGTTGGCCCCTCGCGGGGTGGCGGCGACATGGGGTCGACCGCCGGGTTCTCCGGGGGTTTTCCCCCGTACCGGGGTGCGGTCCACCCGCGGCGTCCGGCATACCCCCACCGGGTGAACCTGGGCCGAACACGCCAGGTCGGGGCGCGCAAGGCCGGGTTTGCTGGACCAGGCTGGCACACTGGAGGGCATGAAGGTACGAGTTCTTGTCGTCGACGACGACACAGCACTGGCGGAGATGATCGGCATCGTCCTCAAGGGTGAGGGCATCGAGGCGATCTTCTGCGCCGACGGGGACTCCGCGCTGGGCATGTTCCGGACCCATCAGCCCGACCTCGTGCTGCTCGATCTCATGCTGCCCGGCAAGGACGGCGTCCAGGTCTGCCGCGAGATCCGCGCCGAGTCGGGCGTGCCGATCATCATGCTGACGGCCAAGTCGGACACGCTCGACGTGGTGGTGGGCCTCGAGTCCGGTGCGGACGACTACGTGTCCAAGCCGTTCAAGCCCAAGGAGCTCGTCGCCCGGATCAAGGCGCGCCTGCGCCGCAGCGAGGACCCGGGCCCGGAGCGGCTGGTCGTGGGCGACGTCGAGATCGACGTCACGGGCCACACCGTCATGCGCGACGGCGAGCGCATCGCGCTCACCCCGCTCGAGTTCGACCTGCTCGTGGCGCTGGCCCGCAAGCCGTGGCAGGTCTTCACGCGCGAGGTCCTGCTGGAGCGCGTGTGGGGCTACCGGCACAGCGCCGACACGCGCCTGGTCAACGTGCACGTGCAGCGCCTGCGCTCCAAGATCGAGCGCGACCCGGAGAACCCGGAGATCGTGCTGACGGTGCGCGGTGTCGGCTACAAGGCGGGCGCGACACGCTGATGCCGTCCGGCCTGGCCGCGCGGCTTCGCCGAGTGGTCTCACGGGCCCGGGTGGTCACGGTCCGGGCCACCCGCCGCGGGGTCGCGCAGTGGCGCTCCTCGCTGCAGCTGCGCGTCGTCACCACCGCCCTCGCGATCGGCCTGGCGGCGATCGCCGTGCTCGGGCTGTACCTGTCGACGTCGGTGCGGGACGGGATCTACGAGCAGCGGCTCGCGGCGATCGACCGGGAGGCCGCCGCGCTGACGACGCAGGTCTCGGAGAACTTCTCGAACTCCGCGACGACGTCGAACGGCGACCTGCAGAGCCTGCTGAACGACACGATCTCGACGCTCACCGCCACCAGCGGCTCCACCGCGCAGGACTACTTCCTGCTGCAGGAGCCCGGCGGCACCGCACAGGTGTCCGACGTCGTCTCCCGGGGTGACCTGACGGACGTGGTCATCACCGACGAGCTGCGCCAGGCGAACATCGCCTCCGAGGACGACCAGGTGCTGCAGGCGGTGGGCATCCCGGCGGCCGACGACCCGGGCGTGGTCCGGCCGGGCGTCATCGTGGGCTCCACGGTCCAGGCCGCGCCCGACGCCCGCTACGAGATCTACTACCTCTACTCCCTGGAGCCCGAGCAGGAGACGCTGTCATTCGTGCACCGCGTGCTGCTCGCGGGCGGGTTCGGGATGCTGGCCCTGCTCGGCGTCGTCACGTGGACGATGGCCCGGCAGACGGTGACGCCGGTGACGCGGGCCGCGACCGTGGCCGAGCGACTCGCCGAGGGGCACCTCTCGGAGCGCATGCCCGGCGCGCGCGGCGCCGACGAGATGGCGAGCCTGGCGCGGTCGTTCAACGAGATGGCCGAGAGCCTGCAGGACCAGATCCGGCGCATGGAGGAGCTCTCCGCGATGCAGCGGCGGTTCGTCTCCGACGTGTCGCACGAGCTGCGCACGCCGCTGACGACCATCCGGATGGCGAGCGAGATCATCCACGAGTCGCGTGACCAGATGGACGCGGACGCCAGCCGCTCCGCCGAGCTGCTGCTGGGCCAGATCGACCGGTTCGAGTCGCTGCTGGCCGACCTGCTGGAGATCAGCCGGTTCGACGCCGGCGCCGCCGTGCTCGACGCCGAGCGCCGCGACCTGGGCGACCTGGTCATGTCCGTGGTGGAGCAGGCCGCCCCGCTGGCGGAGACCAAGGACGTCCGGGTCTCGGTGCGCCTGCCCGACGGCGACGCCGCGGCCGACTTCGACCCGCGCCGGATCGAGCGCATCCTGCGCAACCTCGTGGTCAACGCGATCGAGCACGCGGAGGAGCGCCCCGTCGAGGTGACGGTCGCGGAGAACGACCGCGCGGTGGCGGTCGTGGTGCGCGACTACGGCGTCGGCATGACCAAGCAGGAGGTCGAGCACGTGTTCGACCGGTTCTGGCGGGCCGACCCGGCACGCGCCCGCACCACGGGCGGCTCCGGCCTGGGCCTCGCGATCGCCCTGGAGGACGCCCACCTGCACGCGGGCCGCCTCGACGCCTGGGGTCGCCCGGGGCAGGGAGCGAGCTTCCGCCTCACGCTGCCGCGCAGCGCCGGCATCCAGGTGGAGGAGCCGCCGGTGACCATGGCGCCGGCGTCGCACGATCCCGGTGTCCGCACGGGGCAGATCCCCGTGGTGCACCCGTCCGCCGGGCCGACACCGACGCAGATCCCGGACCTGTCCGACCACGGTCTGGACGAGCGCGGCGAGCGCGCCGGATCGAGACCCGCGACGACCGACCTGGAGGTGCACTGATGCGCAGGGCAGCGAACACCGCGGTCGCCGTCACCGTCGCCCTGCTCGCCGCCGTCGGGCTCGGGGCCTGCGCCCAGATCCCCACCTCCGGCCCCGTCCGGGTGGGCACCGCGCCCGTCGAGCCCCAGGCCAACATCGCGATGCTGCCGCGCGGACCCATGCCCGGCACAGAGCCGCAGGCGATCGTGTCGGGTTTCCTCGGCGCGGCTGCGGCTGCGGCGACGTCGCCCAAGGAGTTCCAGACCGCCCGGGAGTTCCTGACCGCCGAGGTCGCGGACGCCTGGGACCCGGACGAGGCGGTGCGCGTCGTCCGCGAGGCGCCGCTGCCGGAGCCGCTGGAGGAGGAGGTCGACCTCGGGACCACCGAGACGGTGGAGCTCGTCGTCCGGGCGACGACCATCGCGACCCTGGACAGCACCGGCGCCTACACCGAGGTGGGCAGCCCGCGGGAGGTCGGCTACCGGTTCACGCTCGTCATGGTGGGCGGTGAGTGGCGCATCTCGGCGCTCGACAACGGCGTGCTCGTGCCCGCCAACCTCTTCGCCAACCAGTACCGGGCCACGCGGCTGTACTTCCCGAGCGCGAACGAGATCACGACCCTCGTGCCCGACCTGCGCTGGTTCCCGCGCCGGTTGTGGCAGAAGGTGGCCGTGGAGCAGATCCTCGCCGGGCCTCCCGAGTGGCTCCAGGGTGCCACGCAGTCCCTGGTGCCGGACGGGACCGCGCTCGTCTCGCCGTCCGTCCAGGGCAGGGACGACGCCGAGGTCGTGCCGATCCGGCTCACCGAGCAGATCAGCGAGGTGCCGGCGACGCAGCGTGCGGTGATCGCGGCGCAGCTCTCCGCGACCCTCTCCGAGGGCGCCGGCCGGGTGGTTCCCGTGGAGCTGTTCAGCAACCAGAACCGGCTGTCGGTCGACGCGGCCGACGTGGACCTGCCGGCGACGATCGCCCAGGCGATCGTGCTCAAGGACGACAAGCTGTACCGGGTGGACGACGGTCGGCTCGTCGAGCACGACGTGTCCATCGACCTGTCGGGCATCGACCCGACCGCGCTCGCCGTCAGCCCCGGGACCACGCCCATCGTGGTGCGCGACGGCACGGACCGGATCGTCAACCTCTCCCTCGACGAGGGCGAGGGCCCGGTGCCGGTGCTGGAGGGGTCCGACCTGGCGGCGCCGTCGGTGGACAAGTTCGGCAGCACGTGGACCAGCGGCGACGCGGGCGAGCTGCGGGTGGCGACGGACGCGCTCGACGTGGTCGAGCTGAAGCCCGAGTGGCTCAAGGGCCGCCGGGTGATCAGCGTGTCGGTGTCACCGGAGGGCTCGCGCATCGCGGTCGTCAGCGAGACGCCGTCCGGCCGGCAGGTGCAGGTCGCGGGCATCGTGCGCGACGCCGAGCACGCCCCGGTCAGCCTGGCGGCGGCGCTCTCGGTCGCCGCGCCGGTGGCCGACGTCGTCGAGGCCCGCTGGGCGGGGCTCACCACGCTCGCCCTCCTGTCCCGGAACGGTCAGGGCGCGTCCTCCGTCTGGAACGCGGGCGTCGGCGGCCTGGCCGGCACCGCCGGGCAGTCGCGCCAGCTCCCGGGGCTCACCGACGTCGTGCAGATCGCGGCGGGCGTGACCGACCAGGGGATCCTCGTGCTCACCGAGGACGGCGACCTGGAGCACGAGGAGACCGGCGTCTGGCAGCCGATCGCCGAGGACGTGGACCTCGTCGCCTACCCGGGCTGACCCGCCTCGCGCGGTCCACGCGCGGGAACAGGACGGCGGCGAGGCGGAACCGCATCCGCCTCGCCGCCGTCCTGTTCTCGGCTGTGCCTTCTCGGCTGTGCCTTCTCGGCTGTGCCTTCTCGGCTACGCCTGCTCGCTACGTCAGGTCGGTGACCGGGGCGCCGCCGCACGGGTTGTCGAGCTGGATCACACCGAACGACCAGCCCTTGCGCTTGTAGAGCACCGACGGACGCGACGTCTCCTTGTCGATGAAGAGGTAGAAGTCGTGGCCCACCATCTCCATCTCGTAGACCGCGTCGTCGAGGGTCATCGGGTCGGCGTGGTGCAGCTTCTGGCGGATCACCACGGGCGAGTCGCCGATGGTGGTCTCCACGGAGTCACCCGGCGCGGCCAGCGCTGCCGGGGTAGAGATCTGGGGCTCGGGTTCGCCGGAGCCGCCGTCGGTCAGGATCTCGTCGAGCGGGCGCACGTCCACGGGGGCGAGCACCTTGTTGTTCCGGTGGTCCTTGCGACGGTCCCGGGCTCGGCGGAGGCGTTCGTTCAGCTTGTCGATCGCGAGGTCCAGGGCGCCGAAGCGGTCGTCTGCCGCAGCTTCGGCGCGGATCACCGGGCCCTTGGCGCGCAGCGTGAGCTCGACGCGCTCGCGGTTCTCGGACAGCCGCGGGTTGTTCTCGTGCGTGACTTCCACATCCACCCGGCGTACGTAGGGGGACAGCAGCTCCACCTTGGCGAGCTTGTCCTCCACGTGCTGGCGAAAACGGTCTGCCACGTCCGTGTGCCTGCCGACAACGACAATTTCCATGTGCGTATCTCCGCTCCGGGAACACTGGGCGACGCCGTCCCTTGCCGGCGGCGCGCGCCCGTCTCTACTGGGTCTGGCACCACGTGCTGGTGCCGGGCACGAACCACCTCCCGTCGCGTCACCCGACAACTTCGTCGGGCCTCGGATCTTGCGTGGGACGTTCAGGCTAACGCTGTCGCCTGGGTAACGACAGCCCCAACCAACGGTGAACAAGACGACACAGATCTGTCACACTTTCAGGTTCGGATCGGAACGTCGCTTTCACCCGATCGTCACCCTTCCGGGACCCGCGGCCCGCGTCCCGGGGGTCGGCGTCGCTGCCAGCACGGTTGCTCCCAGGACGTCGTGCCCGCACCCCTCGAGGGTTCGTTCGACGGCGGCGAGCGTCGCGCCGGTCGTGAGGACGTCGTCCACAAGAATGCACATGGATCTTTGTCCGAGCATCAGCGTCCCCCGTCTCGTCATGCGGACGGAGCCGCTCACGTTGCGCCCGCGGGCCCGCGCGCCGAGGCCCACCTGGTCCCGCCCGCGACCGGTCCGGGCGAGCGCCGGCACCACGCGCGCGGGCACACCGCCGTCGTGCAGCCCCATGGCCACTGCCCGGGCCAGGACGGCCACGGGCGCGCGGCCGCGCGCCCGGCGCGCGGCCACCGTGGACGGCACGGGCACGACCGCGAGCCAGGCGCCGCAGGCGGGGGAGAGCACCGGCCCGAGGCGGGCGACGGCCCGGCGCAGCGCGGGCGCGAGGAGGAGGTCGAGGTCGGCCCGTCCGCGGTCCTTCCAGTGCACGACGACGTCGCGCACCGGGCCGGCGTACGGCGTCAGCGCCCACACGGGCACCGGCGGTACGCCGTCGAGCCGGTCCAGGCGGGGCGCACCGGACTCGACCCGCGCGAACGGAGCGGCCAGGAGGGCCGCGCACCCGGCGCACCAGGGCACGTCGGGCTCGCCGCACGGGCAGGCGACGGGCAGCAGGAGGCGAGCGAGCTCACGGACGGGACGCACCCGCCCACCCTGCCCGCCGCCGCGCCCCGCCGCCGGTTGTCCACAGCCCTGTGTGCGTGTCAGACGTACAGGTCCTCGGGTGACCTGTACGTCCGACTCGTCGGGGGAGCGTCGGCGTGAGTGTCAGTGGTGCGCGGCAGGATGGGGCCGTGCAACCGATCCAGATGTCCCTCGACCAGGCACGCCGGGCCGCCGTGGCGGCCCAGGGCCTGCATCGCCCACGCACCGACGGGCCGCGCACCATGCGGCACGTCCAGGGCGTGATCGACCGGCTCGGCCTGTTCCAGATCGACTCGGTGAACGTGCTGGCCCGCGCGCACCTGCTGCCGCTGTTCTCCCGGCTGGGCCCGTACGACACCGACCTGCTGGACCGGGCCACGGTGTCGGGCGGGCACGCCCGGCGCTCGACGCGGGGCGCGGCGGCGGACCGCCGGCTCGTCGAGAGCTGGGCGCACGTCGCGGCCTACGTGCCCCCGCACGTCTGGCCGCTGCTGGCGTTCCGCCGGCGGTGGTTCGCCGAGGAGTACGACTGGCGCGAGCTGGACGGCGTGCGCCTGCCGGACGCGCCGCAGGTCCGCGAGGTGCACGACCTGGTGGCGTCCGAGGGTCCGCTGTCGGCCTCCCAGATCCACGACCGGTTCGTCTCCGAGGGGCGCTCGGTGCGCCGCAAGCGCGGCACCTGGTGGGACTGGAGCACGGAGAAGCGCGTGGTCGAGCACCTGTTCTTCACCGGTGAGGTGGTCTCGGCGGGGCGCAACGCGCAGTTCGAGCGGCTCTACGACCTGCCGGAACGCGTGCTGCCGCCGTCGGCCCTGGTCGAGGTGCCCGAGCTCGAGGCCAAGAAGACCCTGCTGGAGCTCGGCGCGCGGGCGCAGGGGATCGGCGACGCGCGCAGCATCAAGGACTACTACCGGCTCAAGGGGCCGGTCGCGGACCGGGCCCTGGCCGAGCTCGCCGAGGACGGCGTGCTGCTGCCCGCGCGCGTGGCCGGCGGGTCGGAGAAGTGGTTCCTGCACCGCGACGCCGCCCGTCCGCGGCGCGCGGCGGGGCAGGCCCTGCTCGCCCCTTTCGACCCGCTGGTCTGGGAGCGCACCCGCCTGGAGCGCCTGTTCGGCATGCGCTACCGGATCGGCATCTACACCCCGGCCGCCCAGCGCACCGACGGGTACTACGTGCTCCCGTTCCTCGAGGACTCGCAGCTCACGGCTCGCGTGGACCTCAAGGCCGACCGCGCCGCGGGCGTGCTGCGGGTCCAGTCGGCGCACGCCGAACCGACGCTGACGGACCACACGCCGGCCCGGCTGGCGCACGAGCTGCACGCCATGGCCAGGTGGCTGGGCCTGGAGGGCGTGACCGTCGAGGACAAGGGCACCCTTTCACCCGCACTGCGTGCCGCGGCGGCGGTTTCCTGAAACACGCGACAACTAAACTCGGGGCATGGCCACCGCTGCGATCTTTCTGGTAGCCACGGTCGCGGCCGGGCTCGGCGCGGTGCTGCTCCGGCTGCCGCCGCTGGTCGGGTTCCTGGTGGCCGGGTTCGCGCTCCACGCGGCGGGGGTCCAGGAGCCGCCCTACCTCGAGACCATCGCCGACCTCGGTGTGACCCTCCTGCTCTTCGGCATCGGCCTCAAGCTCGACGTCAAGACGCTGCTGCGCAAGGACGTCTGGTTCACCACCGTCGCGCACCTGCTGGTCAGCGTCGCGATCGCGGTCGGTTTCCTCGGCCTGCTCGGCGTCGTCGGCTTCTCGATGCTCGCGGGCGAGGGCCTGGGCGTCCTCGCGCTCCTCGGGCTCGCCCTGTCGTTCTCCTCCACGGTGTTCGTGGTCAAGGTGCTCGACGGCCGCTCGGACCAGTCCGCCCTCTACGGCCGGATCGCCATCGGCGTGCTCGTCATGCAGGACCTGATCGCCGTCGTCTTCCTGTCCGTGTCCTCCGACCACCCGCCGAGCCCGTGGGCGTTCGCCCTCGTGCTCCTGATCCCGGGCGCCTGGCTGCTGCGCAAGGTGTGGTCGCGGGTGGGCCACGGCGAGCTGCAGGCGCTGTTCGGCGTGGCGGTCGCGCTCGGCCCGGGTTACGCGCTGTTCGACGCCGTCGGGCTCAAGGGTGATCTCGGCGCGCTCGTCATGGGCATGCTGCTGGCCGGCCACCCCGCGGCCACCGAGCTGTCCCGCAACCTGTTCACCGTCAAGGAGCTGCTGCTCGTCGGCTTCTTCGTGTCGATCGGTTTCGCCGGCGAGCTCAGCTGGCAGGCCGCGGTGATCGGGCTGCTCCTGCTGCTCATGCTGCCGCTGCAGGCCATCGTGACGGCCGTGCTGCTGCGCCTGATGCGGCTGCGCAAACGCACGGCGATCCTGTCCGGGCTGGTGCTGGCCAACTACTCCGAGTTCGGCCTGATCGTGGTCGCCGTCGGCTCCCAGACCGGCCTGCTGCACGACGACTGGCTGGTGGTGCTCGCCGTCGCCGTCGCGGCCAGCTTCGTGCTGTCCTCGGCCGTCAACACGCGCGGCAACGAGTTCGCGATGTCGCTCGCCAGACGCTTCCCGTCCAAGCCCAACGAGTGGCTGCACCGGGAGGAGCGGCTCATCGACGTGTCCGGGGCGGAGGCGCTCGTGCTCGGCATGGGCCGCGTGGGCCGTGGCGCCGTCCGGCAGCTGCGTGAGGACTACGGCATGGACGTCGTGGGCGTCGAGCACGACCCGACCCGCGTCACCGCCCTGCGCGGCGAGGGCTTCACGGTGGTGCAGGCCGACGCGACGGACATCGAGTTCTGGGGCCGGGTGCGCAGCGCCGGCGCCGTCCGCCTCGCGATCCTCGCCATGCCGTTCCACGCCGCCAACCTCATCGCGCTGTCCCAGCTGCGCGCGAGCGGGTTCGAGGGCACGGTCGCCGCCGTCGCCCGGTACGACGACGACGTGGCCGAGCTCGAGCGGCACGGCGCCGACGCGGTGTTCCACCTGTACGGCACGGCCGGCCTGGCCCTCGCCGACGAGGCGGCCGAGGCGGCGCTCGGGTACGACGCCGCCGAGCGGATGCGCGACGCCCAGGCGGAGCGCCGGTCCGCCGCGGAAACCGGGGACGAGCCCTCCGACGAAGCGGCGGACGAGCCCTCCGACGAGCCGGCCGACGAGCCCGCCACCAGCGGCGGCGCGACCTAGCCGGGCATCACACCTGGTCCCGCTGCGTCGAGGAGCGCGCCGGGAAGGCGTCGTCCTCGGTGTCCAGGAGCGTCGCGTCGACGCAGCGCGTGCGCAGCCCGGCCCGGCCCACCATGTAGGTGGCCACCGGGGACGTCATGAGCTGGAAGATCGCCACGAGCAGGAGCATCGTCGCCGAGCCCTTGTCCTGCAGCCGGAGCGCGACGCCCGCCAGGAGCAGCAGCAGGCCCAGGACCTGCGGCTTGGCTACGACGTGCATCCGCGAGAGCAGGTTGTCGAACCGCATCACGCCGACCCCGGCGGAGAACGAGAAGAAGGCGCCGAGCAGCAGGCAGACGGCGGTTGCGACGTCGGTCACGACGGTCATGACTCCTCCCGCCCGCCGACGGCGCCCGAGGGCGACCCCGGGCCGGCCTTGCCGGCCGAACCCGAACCGGCCGAACCCGAACCGTCCGGCCCCGACCCACCCGGCCCCGGGCCGACCGAGCCCGGCCGCGGCCCGGACCGCTGAGCGGCGGTGCCGTCCTTGGGGGGCTCGACGGCGGCGAAGCGTGCGATCGTCACCGACCCGATGAACCCGACCAGCGAGAGCACCACGAGGATGGGCACGGACTCGGTGCGGCGGGAGATCGCGGCCTCGACCGCGATGGCGCCCACGAGGGCGGTGGTGAGCACGTCGAACGCCACGGTCCGGTCCAGCATGGTCGGCCCGCGCTCGATCCGGACCACCGCGAGCAGCGCGCCCACGGCGAGCAGGGCGGTCGCTACCACCCCGACGGCCAGCATCATCGGCGTTCCTCCTTGTCCAGGGTGTACGGAGCGAGCCCGACCCGGGCCAGCTCGGTGCTCGGTGCGAAGGCACGCAGCAGCCGGGCCTCCAGGTCGAGGGTGGCCTTCCGGACGCCCTCGGGCCCGCCCGACGCCGCGATGTCCAGCACATGCAGCCGCAGGGTCCGGCTGGGCCGGTCGAGGTCGATCACGAGCGTGCCCGGGACCAGGGACGACAGGCCCGCGGTCGTCGCGATGAACAGGTCCGAGTCGGCGCGCAGGGGCACCGAGACCAGGGCGCCGTGCGGCGTCGGGCCGCCGCGCGAGGTCCGGCGCGGGACCACGGCGGTCCACGCCACCTGGAACGACGCCAGCACGAGGTCACCGACGAACCGGCCGAGCAGGTGGAGCAGCGGGCCGACCCGCAGGGTCGTGGCCGTGCCGATGGGCGGCAGCGGGAAGGCCAGCGCCACGAGCGCGCCGAGCAGCACGCCGGACAGCACGTTCGCCCAGGACAGGTCGCCCCACAGGAGCACCCAGAGCACGGCGCCCACGACCATGGTCGGCCAGAGCGTCACGACCCGGCGCGCCCGGCGGCGCCATGGGCTCTGCGTGGTGTCGGTGTGGTTCACGGCTCCACCTCCACGGTGTCGTCGGTGACCTTGTTCGACTCGCCGGTGCCCCGCGGCGCGCCGTCGGGGAACACGGCCTCGATGTACGTGTGCCCGTCCATGACGGACTCGGCCGCCCGGTCGGCGTAGTCGTAGAGCGGGCCGGCCACCACGGTGAGCCCGACGCTGACGGCGACCAGGGCTGCCGTCGGGCCGACCATGCCCCAGGGCAGGGGCGTCGGCTCGGGCAGCTTCTCGGGGCAGGGCTGCCAGAACGCCTTGTTCCACGCCCGGACCACCGCGTAGAGCGTCAGCAGCGAGGTGACCACCGAGCCGACGACCAGTACCCAGGCCAGCCCGGAGCCGTCCACGACACCGGCCTCCAGCAGGCCCACCTTGCCCAGGAACCCGGACAGCGGCGGGATGCCCGCCAGGTTCATCGCCGGGACGAAGAAGAGGACCGCCAGCCCGGGTGCCAGGGTGGCGAGGCCGCCCAGCCGGTCCAGCGACGTGGTCCCGGTGCGGCGCTCGATGAGCCCCACCACCAGGAACAGCGCGGTCTGCACGGTGATGTGGTGCACCACGTAGAAGATGGCCGCCGCGGTGCTCGCCTGGGTGGCGAGCGCTACGCCGAAGATCATGTAGCCGATGTGGCTCACCAGGGTGAACGACAGCAGACGTTTCACGTCGTCCTGCGCGACCGCGCCGAGGATGCCGACGATCATCGTGGCGAGCGCCAGCACGAGCAGCACGGCCTCCAGTGCCTCGTTCCGCGGGAAGAGCAGCGTCTGGGTGCGCAGGATCGCGTACACGCCGACCTTGGTGAGCAGGCCCGCGAACACGGCGGTGACCGGCGCGGGGGCCGTCGGGTAGGAGTCGGGGAGCCACGCGGACAGGGGGAAGATGGCGGCCTTGATGCCGAACGCGAGCAGCAGCAGCGCCTGGATGCCGAGCCGCACGCCGGGGTCGATGTCGGGCAGGCGCTCGGCGAGCTGGGCCATGTTCACCGTGCCGGTGGCGGCGTAGACCAGGCCGACGGCGACGAGGAACACGATCGAGCTGAGCAGCGCGACCACCACGTAGACGCTGCCCGCCCGGATGCGCTCGACGGTCCCGCCCAGCGTGAGCAGCACGTACGAGGCGGCGAGCAGGATCTCGAAGCCGACGTACAGGTTGAACAGGTCGCCGGCGAGGAAGGCGTCCGCCACGCCCGCGGCGAGGATGAGGAACGTCGGGTGGAAGATCGCCACCGGCAGCACGTCGCGGCGCACGTCCTCGTCGGCGTCGGGGTCCTGGGCCTCCAGGGCGTCGCGCAGGATCTTCGTGTCCTTGGTGGCGGGGGCCGTCCGGTCGTCGCCGTCGGCGATGCCCTGCGCCATCGAGTAGAGCAGCACGCAGAGCAGCACCACGCCGCTGACCAGCAGCATGAGCGCCGAGAGCGGGTCGGCCACGAGGTTGACCCCCACCGGAGCGGCCCACCCGCCGACGTCGATGACGACCGGTCCGTCCTGGGCGGCGACCACGAGGCCCGCGGCGGCGGCCACCACCACCGAGAGGGCGACCACGGAGATGATCCGCTGCGCCCGTTCGTACCGGTGCAGCGCCAGGGCGAGACCCGCGGCGAACAGCGGCACCAGCACGGGCAGGGGGACGAGCGTCCCGATGCTCCACAGGTTCACGCGCCGTCACCCCCGCGGGCGCCGGCGCCGGGCCGGGCGGCGTCGTCCGACCCGGAGGCGGGGTCGGGGAGCGCGACCTCGTCCCGCACGGCCACCGCCTCCTCGTCCAGCGTGGACCCCGACTCCTCGGCGTCGCTGTCGGCGTAGGACGGCGCGTCGGCGACGGCGAGCCGCGCGATGCGGGTGTCCTCCACGTCGTCCTGCACCTCGTCGTGCCCGTGCAGCTGCCAGGAGCGGTAGGCCATGGCCAGCACGAACGCGACCAGGGCGAGCGTGATGACGATGGACGTCAGCACCATGGCCTGGGCCAGCGGGTCGCTCATCGGCTCGGAGGTGGCGCCGGTGATGGGCGGCGCCCCCGCGCGGCCGCCGGCCACGAGGATCGCGAGGTTGGCCCCGTTGCCCATCAGCACGAAGCCGAGCAGGACCCGGGTCAGCGACCGTTCCAGCAGCAGGTACACGCCCGAGGCGAACAGCACGCCGACGGTCAGCAGAAGGGCTCCCGAGGGCACGGTGTCGAGCACGATCATGCGCGGTCACCTCCGGTGCGGACCTCGACGCGCCGGCGTTGGCCGATCGACCAGGCGAAGGGTTCGGCCTGCCGGTCCAGCTCGGCGCCGAAGGTGCGCAGGATGTCGATGACCAGGCCGATGACCACGAGGAACACTCCGACGTCGAAGAACAGGCTGGTGACCAGGTGCACGTCGCCGAGCACGGGCAGGTGCAGGTCGAGGATCGTGCTCTCGAGCGCCTCCTGCCCGGCGAGCAGCGCCACGAGGCCCACGCCCGCCGAGAGGAACAGGCCGGTGCCGAGCACGAGGCCCGGGTGCACCGGGGCGGCCTCGCCCAGCTCGAACCGGCCGCCCGCCAGGTAGCGGACGGTCAGGGCCAGGCCGGCCACGAGGCCCGCCGCGAACCCGCCGCCCGGCGCGTTGTGCCCGCTGAACAGCAGGAACAGGGCGAACAGCATCATGGGGTGGAAGATCACGCGGGTGAGCACCTCGAACAGCATCGACCGCTGCACGGGGTCGAGCGTGGGCCCGGCGAGCAGCCACCGGCCCCGGCGCGCCGGCTGGGCACCGGCGCTGTCGCCGGGCTGGACCGGCTGCGGGTTCGCGGCCCGGTCGAGGCGCAGCACGTCGCCGCTGCGCTGCCGCAGGAACACGAGCGACGCGACGCCGGTGGCGGCCACCAGGAGCACCGAGATCTCGCCCACGGTGTCCCAGGCGCGGATGTCGACGAGCGTGACGTTGACGATGTTGTGCCCACCGCCGAAGGTCTCGGCCTCCACGGGGAAGTCGACGGAGACCGGCGTGTGCACCCGCACCAGCGGCGCGGCGGCCACGAACGCCATGACGACCAGGCCCGTGACCACGCCGATCGCGAGCCGCACCCAGCGGCTGGCCGCCAGCGGACGGTCCGAGAAGTACGGCGGCAGGCGGCGGAGCACCAGCACCATGACCACCAGGGTCAGGGTCTCGCACAGCACCTGGGTCAGGGCCAGGTCGGGCGCGCCGTGCAGCAGGAACAGGGCCGCGTTGCCGTAGCCGGCCACGCCCGCCAGGATCACGGCCTTGAGCCGGCGGCGGGCGCGCGCCGTCAGCACGGCGGCCAGCACGACGACGAGCACGACGACGAGCTGCGCCGGGCGGTCCCACGGCACCAGGGCGAACGGGCCGAGGTGGAGCACGCCGTCGCGCCCGGCGGCGTCCTGCGCGACCGGGAGGCCGTTCGGCTCGCCCACCAGGCCGAAGGCGAGCGCGAGCCCGGGCCCCACGGCGAGCGTCACGAGGATGACGCCCAGGTAGAAGGGCAAGGACCCGCGCTGCGTGCCCGCCGTGACGTCGCTGGCCAGGCGGTCGAGCTTGCGCATGAAGCGGCGGTAGAGGACGTCGGCGCCGTCGGGGGACCACAGCGAGTCCTGCAGCCGCTCGACGCGGGCGCGCTGCCAGAACGCGAGGCCACCGGCCAGGAACACGGCGCAGGTGATCGCGAGGGCGGGCGTGAACCCCTCCCAGAGGGTGAGGTGCCCGGGCTCGCCGACGGGGTAGGTGTTCGCGTACGGGGCGAGCAGCTCCTGGCCCACCTGGGGCACGAGGGCCACGACCAGACCGAGGACGGCGAGGACCAGCGGCGGCGCGACCATCCAGAACGGCTGCGGGTGGATCGTGCCGGGTGCGGCCTCGGGCAGGGCGGCGGGAGTCGTCGTCGGCGTCGTGCCGGGCGCCGCGCCGTGCGCCGTCGCGACCTCTCGCTCCGTGGGCCCGGCCGTGGCCGGCAGGCGCGGCTTGAACGCGCCCCAGAGGAACCGCAGCCCGTACGCGACGGTGAGGGCCGAGCCCACGGCGACCACGACGGTCATGACCCGGCCGAGCGGGTCGCCGTCGTGCTCCCAGGCCGCCAGCGCGGCCTCCTTGGCGACGTAGCCGGCGAACGGGGGCAGGCCGATCATCGAGGCGGTCGCGAGCGTGGCGGCCAGGGCGGTGACCGGCAGCCGCCGTCCGACGCCGGCGAGCTTGCGGAGGTCACGGGTGCCCGTCGCCGCGTCCACCACGCCGACCACGAGGAACAGCGACGCCTTGAACATGGCGTGCGCGCCGAGCAGCGCGAGGCCCGCCAGCGCGGTGGCGCGTGTGCCGTAGCCGAGCAGCAGAGTGAGCAGGCCGAGCTGGGAGACCGTGCCGAAGGCGAGGACCAGCTTGAGGTCGTGCTGGCGCAGCGCACGGTACCCGCCGAGCAGCAGCGTGGTGCCGCCGAGCACGAGCACGACCGTGCGCCAGGCCGTGAGGTCCGAGAACGCGGGCGCGAACCGGGCCACCAGGTAGATGCCCGCCTTCACCATGGCGGCCGCGTGCAGGTAGGCGGACACGGGCGTGGGCGCCGCCATCGCGGCGGGCAGCCAGAAGTGCGTGGGCACCAGCGCGGACTTGGTGGCCGCCCCGGCCAGCAGGCAGACGACGGCGACGGTCACCGCGGGCCCGGCCGGCGGGTCGGCGATGACGGCCGACACGCTCCAGGTGCCGGCGGCGACCCCCAGGACGACGACGCCGACCAGCATGGCGAGGCCGCCCGCGGTGGTCACGACCAGCGCCTGCATCGCGGCGCGCCGTGACGAGGTGCGGTCGGCGTAGTGGCCGATCAGGAGGTAGGAGAACACCGTGGTGAGCTCCCAGAACACGAACAGCAGGAGCATGTCGTCGGCGGTGACCAGGCCGGCCATCGAGCCCGCGAACGCCACGAGGAACCCGCCGAACCGGCCCAGGCCGTGCGCGTCCTTGGCGAAGTAGGCGCTGCAGTACAGGAGCACGAGGGTGCCGACCGCGCCCACGATCAGCAGCATGAACCAGGACAGCGAGTCGAGCCGCAGGTCGACGGCGAGGCCCAGCGCCGGGATCCACTCCACGCGCTCCGTGGGCGTGCGGCCGGCGTACACGGCGGACGTCTGGGACAGGGCATACGCGGCGGCCCCGGCGGGACCGAGGGCGAGCACCCAGAAGGCGCGGCGACCGAGGCGGTTGACGAGGGCTGGCGCGGCGAGCGCGAGGACGCCGTGAGCGAGGAGTACCGGAAGCACGTCCGTTCCGTCCTGTCAGGGCTCGGGGACAGGACGTCGTGCCAGGGGTACCAGGAGCGAACCCGGGGTCGAGCACTGGACGGCTTGCCGCGCGAGCGCGGGCGGGTGGGCGATGTGACCACTCTATCCGGTGTCGGTCTCCGGTTCGTCACGAGGAACCCATGGCTGGCTCAGGAACCGCATGCTTCCCGTGATCGTTACCCCGAGAGCGAACCCCGTCGGTCCGCCGTCGGCTCTGGGCCACCCGCTCAGGTTTACGGCCTACGATGGGCGACGGCGAAACTCGACGACGACCTGGGAGAACCCGCGTGTCCATCCTCGACAAGGTCCTTCGCATCGGCGAAGGACGTGTCCTGAAGAAGCTGCACAATGTGGCTGAGCAGGTCAATCGCTTGGAGCCCAGCTTCGTCGAGCTCAGCGACACCGAGCTCCGGGAGGAGACGGCCCGGTTCCGGGAGCGTCTCGAGCACGGTGCCGACCTGGACGAGCTCATGCCGGAGGCGTTCGCGGCGATCCGCGAGGCGGCCCGGCGTACGCTCGGCCAGCGGCACTTCGACGTGCAGATCATGGGTGGCGCGGCGCTGCACCTCGGCAACATCGCCGAGATGCGCACCGGTGAGGGCAAGACGCTGGTGGCGACCACCGCGGCATACCTCAACGCGCTGTCCGGCGACGGCGTGCACGTCATCACGACGAACGACTACCTGGCCAAGTACCAGGGTGACCTGATGGGCCGCGTCTTCCGGTTCATGGGGATGACCACCGGCGTCATCCTGTCGGGGCAGACGCCGGCGCAGCGCCGCGAGATGTACGCCGCGGACATCACCTACGGCACGAACAACGAGTTCGGCTTCGACTACCTGCGCGACAACATGGCGTGGTCGACGGACGACCTGGTGCAGCGCGGGCACAACTTCGCGATCGTCGACGAGGTGGACTCGATCCTCATCGACGAGGCGCGCACCCCGCTGATCATCTCGGGCCCCGCGGCCGGCGACGTCAACCGCTGGTACACCGAGTTCGCCAAGGTCGTGCTGCGGCTGGTGCCGACCGTGGACTACGAGGTCGACGAGAAGAAGCGCACCGTCGGCGTGCTCGAGCCGGGCATCGCGAAGATCGAGGACTACCTCGGCATCGACAACCTGTACGAGTCGCTGAACACGCCGCTGATCGGCTTCCTGAACAACGCCATCAAGGCCAAGGAGCTGTTCAAGCGCGACAAGGACTACGTCGTGCTGAACGGCGAGGTCATGATCGTCGACGAGCACACGGGCCGTATCCTCGCGGGCCGGCGCTACAACGAGGGCATGCACCAGGCCATCGAGGCCAAGGAGGGGGTGGAGATCAAGGCGGAGAACCAGACGCTCGCCACGATCACCCTCCAGAACTACTTCCGCCTGTACGGCAAGCTCTCGGGCATGACCGGTACGGCCGAGACCGAGGCCGCCGAGTTCCAGGGCACCTACAAGCTCGGCGTCGTCCCGATCCCGACGAACAACCCGCCGCAGCGACTCGACCAGCCCGACCTCGTCTACAAGAACGAGGACGGCAAGTTCAACGCGGTGGTCTCGGACATCGTGGAGCGGCACGCCTACGGGCAGCCGGTCCTGGTGGGTACCACCAGCGTCGAGAAGTCGGAGCTGCTGAGCGCCAAGCTGAAGAAGGCCGGCGTGCCGCACAACGTGCTCAACGCGAAGGAGCACGAGCGCGAGGCCGCGGTCGTCGCGATGGCAGGCCGCAAGGGCGCCGTCACGGTCGCCACGAACATGGCCGGCCGCGGTACCGACATCATGCTCGGCGGCAACGCCGAGTACCTCGCGGTGGCCGAGCTCTCGGAGCGGGGCCTCGACCCGGTCGAGACGCCGGAGGAGTACGAGGCCGCCTGGCCGGAGTCGCTGGAGAAGGCGAAGGCGCGCGTCGCCGCCGAGCACGACGAGGTCAAGACCGCCGGCGGCCTGTACGTGCTGGGCACGGAGCGGCACGAGTCCCGCCGCATCGACAACCAGCTGCGCGGTCGTTCCGGCCGGCAGGGCGACCCGGGGGAGTCCCGGTTCTACCTGTCGATGCAGGACGACCTGATGCGGCTGTTCAACTCCGGCCTCGCCGAGTCGATGATGAACCGCGCCGGGTTCCCCGACGACATGCCGCTGGAGTCCAAGATGGTCACGCGCGGCATCATGTCCGCGCAGGGCCAGGTGGAGTCCCGCAACTTCGAGATCCGCAAGAACGTCCTCAAGTACGACGACGTCCTGTCCCGCCAGCGCACGGTCATCTACGCCGAGCGCCTGCGGGTGCTGGAGGGCGAGGACCTGCGCGAGCAGGTGCAGCACTTCCTCACGGACACCATCACGGAGTACGTGACCAACGCGACCGCGGAGGGCACGCCCGAGCAGTGGGACCTGGACGCGCTCTGGACGGCGCTGAAGGCCGTCTACCCGGTGTCCCTGACGCCGGAGGAGGTCGCCGAGGAGGCCGGCGGGATCGACCGGCTCGACGGCGACATGCTGCTGGAGGAGATCCTGTCCGACGCGCGGGTGGCCTACCAGGCGCGCGAGGACGAGCTCTCGGCCCCGGCCATGCGCCAGCTCGAGCGCCGCGTGGTGCTCTCGGTGCTGGACCGCAAGTGGCGCGAGCACCTCTACGAGATGGACTACCTCAAGGAGGGCATCGGGCTGCGCGCCATGGCGCAGCGCGACCCGCTGGTCGAGTACCAGCGCGAGGGCTTCCAGCTCTTCCAGGCGATGACCGACGCCATCAAGGAGGAGTCGGTCGGGTTCCTGTTCAACCTCGAGGTCACGGTGCAGCAGCCGGGCGCCGAGCAGGTGGAGGACGGCGGCTCCGAGCTGCCCGCCGCCGGGCCGGTCCCGCCGCGCGGCCGCCTGGGCACGGGCCAGCCGGACGCCCCGCCCACCACGCAGATCCCGGTGGTCCAGCCCGCCTCCGCCCCGCAGCCGGCCCAGCCGCCCGCACCGCGGCAGCGCCGGGCGGCGGGCGCGGCGACCGAGCCGATCCTGCTCGCGAAGGGTCTGGACACCCCGAGACAGCAGCAGCCGCTGACGTACTCGGCACCGAACGAGGACGGCTCGGGCTCGGCGTTCGTGCAGTCGTCGGACGGCGCGCGCCGCCGGGCGTCCCTGCACGGCGAGGCGACGGCCGCCACGAGCGACGGCCGTACCTTCCCGGGCACGCCGCGCAACGCGCAGTGCCCGTGCGGCTCGGGCAAGAAGTACAAGGTCTGCCACGGGATCAACGAGGCCTGACCGGCCCCGCCCCGCGCCGAGGTAGAACCGCAGCGAAGTAGAACCGCAGCGAGACAGAACGCCCGCCGGCGTCCTGTCTCGCTGCGGTTCTACTTCGCTGCCCTTCTACTTCGCCAGGGTTCTGTCCCGGCGGGACGGGTGCCGGCGTGAGACAGGGCGCCCGTATGTCGGACGCTCCGGTTACCCTGGTCGCAACGTCCCGACCCGTGCGGAACCGCACCGGGAGCGGACCGTCCCCCGAACACGAAAGCAGGATCGCTGTGCCTGTCCCCGAGCCCGCCCGCGGGCTGCGTGTCGCACTGCTGGGCTGTGGCGTCGTGGGCACCGAGGTGGCCCGGATGCTGCTGGAGCAGGGCACTGATCTCGCCGCCCGCGCGGGCGCCCCGCTGGAGCTCGCCGGCATCGCGGTCCGCGACACGAGCCGCCCCCGCGACGCGGCCATCCCGCCCGAGCTCCTCACGGAGGACGCCGGGTCGCTGGTGGACGGCGCGGACATCGTCGTCGAGGTGATGGGCGGCACCGAGCCCGCGCGGGCCCTGCTGCTGCGCGCGATCGAGGGCGGTGCCGCCGTCGTCACCGCCAACAAGGCGCTCCTGGCGGCGGACGGCCCCACGCTCTACAAGGCGGCCGACTCCGCGGGCGTCGACATCTACTACGAGGCCGCCGTGGCGGGCGCCATCCCGATCGTGCGGCCCGTGCGCGAGTCGCTCGCGGGCGACCACGTGCGCCGGGTCCTGGGCATCGTCAACGGCACCACCAACTACGTGCTGGACCAGATGGCCACCAGCGGGCTCGACCTCGACCAGGCGGTCAAGCAGGCGCAGGAGCTCGGCTACGCCGAGGCGGACCCCACGGCCGACGTCGAGGGGTACGACGCCGCGGCCAAGGCCGCCATCCTGGCCAGCCTCGCCTTCCACACCCGCGTCTCCGCGGACGACGTCGCCCGCGAGGGCATCACGGGCGTCACGTCCGACGACGTCGCGTGGGCCGCCCGCACCGGGCACACCGTGAAGCTGCTGGCCATCGCCGAGCAGACCGGCGAGGGCGTCTCCGTGCGCGTGCACCCGGCGCTCGTGCCGCTGGAGCACCCGCTGGCGGGCGTGAAGGGCGCGTTCAACGCGGTCTTCGTCGAGGCCGACGCCGCCGGGCCGCTCATGTTCTACGGCCAGGGCGCCGGCGGCCGGCCGACGGCGTCCGCGGTGCTGGGCGACGTCGTCTCGGCGGCGCGCCACCGCGTGCTCGGCGGCAAGGGCCCGCAGGAGTCCACGTACGCGGCCCGCCCGCTGCTCCCGGCGGACGCCGCCGTGACGCGCTACCAGGTCCGCCTGCTCGTCGCCGACCTCCCGGGCGTCCTCGCCCAGGTCGCGGGGGTCGTGGGCGACCACGGCGTCTCCATCGACACCGTGCGCCAGACCGGGCCCTCCGAGGGCACCGCCGAGCTGCTGCTGACCACCCACGCGGCCCGTGAGGCGTCGCTGGCCGCCACCATCGCGGCCGTGCGCACGCTCGAACCGGTCCGTGAGATCACGTCCGTCCTGAGAGTCGAAGGCTGAACCGTGCCCGTACTGCCCGCAGAACCGAACGTCCCGTCCGCCGGCCCGGACCGCGCGCCCACCTCGCGCCTCTGGCGCGGCGTGATCGCCGAGTACGCGGACCGGCTGCCCGCCCACCTCCAGCAGAAGATCGTGACGCTGGGCGAGGGCGGCACGCCGCTGGTGCCCGCCCCGGCGCTGTCCGAGCGCACGGGCGCCGAGGTCTACGTCAAGGTCGAGGGCATGAACCCGACCGGCTCGTTCAAGGACCGTGGCATGACCGCCGCGATCTCCGCGGCGGCCGGGCGCGGCGCCCGGGTCGTGGTGTGCGCGTCGACCGGCAACACGTCGGCGTCGGCCGCGGCGTATGCGACGCGGGCCGGCATGGTCTGCGCGGTGCTCGTGCCGGACGGCAAGATCGCCATGGGCAAGCTGAGCCAGGCCGTCGCGCACGGCGCCCGCCTGCTGCAGGTGGACGGCAACTTCGACGACTGCCTCGTGGCGGCCCGCAAGCTCGCCGACACCCACCCCGTCGAGCTCGTGAACTCGGTGAACCCGGACCGGATCGAGGGCCAGAAGACCGCCGCCTTCGAGATCGTGGACGCCCTGGGCGACGCCCCGGACATCCACCTGCTGCCGGTCGGCAACGCCGGGAACATCACGGCCTACTGGAAGGGCTTCACCGAGTACGCCGAGGCAGGCGTCGCGAGCCGGACCCCGGCCATGTGGGGCTTCCAGGCCGCGGGCGCGGCCCCGATCGTCAAGGGCCACCCGATCGACGACCCGGACACGATCGCCACCGCCATCCGCATCGGCAACCCCGCCTCGTGGGAGCTGGCGGAGCAGGCCAGGGACACCTCGGGCGGCGTCATCGAGGCCGTCACGGACGAGCAGATCCTCGCGGCGCACCGGATCCTGTCGGCCGAGGTCGGCGTGTTCGTCGAGCCGGCGTCCGCCGCCGGTGTCGCGGGCCTGCTGGCCCGGCACGAGCGCGGCCTCGTTCCCGCGGGGGCGCGCATCACCATCACGGTGACCGGCCACGGGCTCAAGGACCCGAGCTGGGCGCTGCGCACGCCCGACGGCGGCGAGGTCGAGCCCGTACGGGTCTCCGCCGACGTCGTCTCGATCGCCGACGCGCTGTCACTCTGATGCAGCTCGGCGCCGACCACGTGCGGGTCCGGGTGCCCGCGACGAGCGCGAACCTCGGGCCCGGCTTCGACTCCCTGGGCCTCGCGCTCGCCCTGTACGACGAGGTCGAGGTGCGCCTGGTGGCGAGCTCCGACGTGGTCGTGGAGATCGAGGGCGAGGGCGCCGGGGAGGTCCCCCTGGGGGAGGACCACCTGGTGGTGCGTGCGCTGCGGCGCACGCTGGACCTCGCAGGTGCCGTGCCCACCGGCATCCACATGACGTGCCACAACGTGATCCCGCACGGCCGGGGCCTCGGCTCGTCGTCGGCCGCCGTCGTGGCCGGGATCGTCGCCGCGCGCGCCCTGCTGGCCGATCCACGGGCCATCGACGCCGCCACCGTGCTGGGTCTCGCCACCGAGTTCGAGGGGCACCCCGACAACGCCGCGCCCGCGATCCAGGGCGGCGCCACCGTCGCGTGGACCACCGCCGACGGCCCGCGCGCGGTCGGGCTCGACATCGACCCGGCGATCGAGGCCACCGTGCTGGTGCCCGACGTGCGGCTCGCGACGGCGCGCGCCCGGGCGGCCCTGCCCGCGCGGGTCTCGCACGGCGACGCCGCCTTCACGGCGGGCCGCGCGGCGCTCCTCGTGGAGGCCCTGGCCCGGCGTCCGGAGCTCCTGTTCGACGCCACGGAGGACCGGCTGCACCAGTCGTACCGGGCGGGCGTCCTGGGCGCCTCCGCCGAGTTGCTGCGCGCGCTGCGCGAGCAGGGCGTCCCGGCCACCGTCTCGGGCGCCGGGCCCACCGTCCTGGTGCTCGCCGGACCCGGGCACCGGGCCGCGCGCGACGCCGTCCTGCGGGACCTCGTGGACGAGACCGCGGGCTGGAGCCGGCTGAGCCCCGGGATCGATCTGACGGGTGCACGTGCCCGAAGGATTACCGGTAACACAGGTGCGCTATCGTCCGGCTCGTCGGGGGCAAAGAGAAGTCATGTCGGACCAGGATCACCAGCAGTACGGGGTGGTAGTATGCAGTGAACCTTCGGGATAGCACTCCTGAGCCATGGTGGCGGGAACACGGATACAACATCGGTTCCCCACCGCCTACCCAGCGACACTCTCAGCCGCTCAGCCGTGCCCGTAGCAGGCCGTGATCTACGGCCACCGCATCTCGCGAGAAGGCAGACAACGCCCCCGTCAGCCGTCTTCGTCGTACCACTGATGCGAGGTTTTCCGCGTTCCGGCCGTTCGGCGCCGGGCGCCCACTATCCCGCGGCCCGCGATCAGGCGACCAGCCGCAGTTCGAGGGGGAAGGGTCCTTCGTGACAGACACCACCGATAACGCTCAGTCAGCCACCGGCCGTGCGGCCGGCACCGGAGCGCTGAGCAGCATGCGCCTCGCCGAGCTCCAGGCACTCGCCGGAGACCTGGGCGTGAAGGGCACCTCCAGGATGCGCAAGAGCGACCTCGTGGACTCGATCCGCGAGAAGACGGGTGGCGCGACGAAGCGCCCGGCCCGTGCCGCTTCGACCTCGGAGCAGCCCACCATCGACAAGCCTGCCCGTAGCGAGGCGCCGGTCGCCGCCGCCGAGGTCACCACCTCGGGTGTGCGCGCCGCCGCGAGCACGGAAGCCGACAAGGCCGCCCGTCTCGCCCAGCTGGCCGACGCCGTCGCGGCGCCGCGGGAGCAGAACGGACGCCGTCGCGGCGCCGGACAGGGTGCCGCGGACGGCACCGCCGACAAGACGGGCGAGGACAAGGCCCGCAACGGCCAGTCCGGCAACGGCCGCACCGCGCGCGCCGGCACCGACCGCGGCGCCGAGCGCGCCGGCGACCGCACCGCCGACCGGTCCGAGCGGGGCACCACCCGGACCGCGGAGCGCACCACCACCGCCGACCGCGGCGCGGACCGTACCGCCGACCGGAGCACCGCCGGCGACCTCGACGACGACCGCAACTCGCGCCGTCGCCGGGGCCGTGACCGGGGTCGGGACCGCAAGCGCGGCCGCGGCCGTCAGGGTCCGGACGTCGCGGGTCTCGAGAACGTCGAGGTGCGCGAGGACGACGTGCTGCTGCCCGTCGCCGGCATCCTCGACATCCTCGACAACTACGCGTTCGTGCGGACCTCGGGCTACCTGCCCGGCAACAACGACGTCTACGTGTCGCTGAACCAGGTCAAGAAGGCCGGTCTGCGCCGCGGCGACGCCGTCGTGGGCGCCGTGCGCCAGCCGCGCGAGGGCGAGGAGCCGCCGCAGCAGCCGGCCGGCCGCAACGCCAAGGTCAACAAGTTCAACGCCCTGGTGCGCCTGGACACGGTGAACGGCATGACGCCGGAGGAGGCGCGGGAGCGCCCCGAGTTCACCAAGCTGACGCCGCTGTACCCGCAGGAGCGCCTGCGCCTGGAGAACCCCGAGGCGACCAAGCTGACGCCGCGCGTCATCGACATCGTCGCGCCGATCGGCAAGGGCCAGCGCGGCCTCATCGTCGCGCCGCCCAAGGCCGGCAAGACGCTGATGATGCAGCAGATCGCCAACGCGATCACCGCCAACAACCCTGAGGTCCACCTCATGGTCGTGCTGGTGGACGAGCGTCCCGAGGAGGTCACCGACTTCGAGCGCTCGGTCAAGGGCGAGGTCATCTCCTCGACCTTCGACCGCCACGCCTCGGACCACACGCTGGTCGCCGAGCTCGCCATCGAGCGCGCCAAGCGCCTCGTGGAGCTGGGCCAGGACGTCGTGGTGCTGCTCGACGGCATCACCCGCCTGTCGCGCGCCTACAACCTGGCCGCCCCGGCGTCGGGCCGCATCCTGTCCGGTGGTGTGGACGCCGCCGCGCTCTACCCGCCCAAGAAGTTCTTCGGCGCCGCCCGCAACATCGAGGACGGCGGCTCGCTGACCATCCTCGCGACGGCTCTCGTCGAGACCGGCTCGAAGATGGACGAGGTGATCTTCGAGGAGTTCAAGGGCACCGGCAACATGGAGCTGCGCCTGTCGCGGTCCCTGGCCGAGAAGCGCATCTTCCCGGCGATCGACGTCAACGGCTCGAGCACCCGGCGCGAGGAGATCCTCATGTCGAAGGACGAGCTCGCGATCGTCTACAAGCTGCGCCGCGTCATGGGCGCGCTCGACCAGACGCAGGCCGCCGAGCTGCTGCTCGGTCAGCTCAAGAAGACCAAGACGAACGTCGAGTTCCTCCTGCACGTGCAGAAGACGACGCCGGGCGGTCTCACGGAGGACGACAACGTCGGCGAGACCGTCTGACGGTGGTCTGACGGCGTCCGACCCACGTCACACCCCACTGCCTCGCCGATCCGGGCGAGGTAGTGGCACAATTACTGGCTGGCTCGCTGGTTCACGTCCTCGCGGTTCTGCAGGGCGACCCAGTGGCATCTCACCAAGGAGCAACATGAGGGCTGGAATCCACCCCGAGTACGTCGTCACCCAGGTCACCTGCACCTGCGGCAACACCTTCACGACGCGTAGCACCGAGACGTCCGGCAAGATCAGCGCCGACGTCTGCAGCGCCTGCCACCCGTTCTACACGGGCAAGCAGAAGATCATGGACACCGGTGGCCGCGTGGCCCGGTTCCAGGCGCGCTACGGCAAGAAGGCCGCCGACAAGTAGCGACTCCGCAGCGCCGGTGGTCCGGTCCGACAACCTCTCCAGGGGCAGTCGGGCGCCGGACCGCCGGCGCTGTTGCTTTGCCCAGACCCGCCCGCCTTCGTACCAAGGAGAGATCGTGACCGAAGCGTTCGCCGCCGTCGGGCCGCTGCTCAGCGAGCACGCCGAGATCGAGACGGCGCTGGCGGACCCCGCCGTGCACGCCGACCCGGGTCGCGCCCGCACGCTGGGCCGCCGGTACGCGGAGCTCAACCAGGTGGTGGGTGCCTACAAGGCGTGGGAGCAGGCGCACGACGACGCCGAGGCCGCCGCCGAGCTCGCGGCGGAGGACGCCTCGTTCGCCGAGGAGCTGCCCGCGCTCCGGGAGGCCGAGTCGACCGCGGAGGAGAAGCTGCGCCGGGTCCTGGTGCCGCGCGACCCCGACGACGGCCGCGACGTGATCCTCGAGATCAAGGCCGGCGAGGGCGGGGAGGAGTCCGCGCTGTTCGCGGGCGACCTGCTGCGCATGTACCTGCGGTACGCGGAGCAGCGCGGCTGGTCCACGCAGCTCCTGGAGGCCACGGCGTCCGACCTGGGCGGCTACAAGGACGTGCAGGTGGCGATCAAGGCCAAGAGCGTGCAGGGCCCCGAGGACGGTGTCTGGCACAGCCTCAAGTACGAGGGCGGCGTGCACCGCGTGCAGCGCGTGCCGGTCACCGAGTCGCAGGGCCGCATCCACACGTCGGCGGCGGGCGTGCTCGTGTTCCCCGAGGTCGACGACCCGGGCGAGCTCGAGATCGACCAGAACGACCTGCGCATCGACGTCTACCGGTCCTCCGGCCCGGGCGGGCAGTCCGTGAACACCACCGACTCCGCGGTGCGCATCACGCACGTGCCCACGGGCATCGTCGTCTCGATGCAGAACGAGAAGTCGCAGCTGCAGAACCGCGAGCAGGCCATGCGCGTGCTGCGGGCCCGGCTGCTCGCCGCGCAGCAGGAGGCCGCGGCCGCCGAGTCCGCCGAGCTGCGCCGCTCGCAGGTGCGCACCGTGGACCGGTCCGAGCGCATCCGCACGTACAACTTCCCGGAGAACCGGATCGCCGACCACCGCACGGGCTACAAGGCGTACAACCTCGACCAGGTGCTGGACGGCGACCTGGGTCCCGTGGTCCGCTCCGCGATCGACGCCGACGAGGCGGCCCGGCTCGCCGAGGCCTCCGGTGTCTGACGCGGCGTCGGTGGCGGGTCTGGCGGCTTCCGCCGCCGTCGGGCAGGCTTTTGCCGTGGTCGGAGGAGCGCGGTGAGCGCGCAGCTGTTGAAGTGGGCCCATGAGGAGCTGGCCGACGCCGGGGTCGGGTCCCCCCAGGCCGACGCCGAGGCGCTGCTGGCGTACGCCCTCGGGGTGGACCGCGGGGAGCTGCTGCGGCTGACCGTGCTCGGCCGCGAGGTGCCCGACGACGTGGCCGCCACGTTCGCCCGCCTGGTCGCCCGGCGAGCCGCCCGCGAGCCCCTGCAGCACCTGACCGGCGTCGCGCCGTTCCGGCACCTGGAGCTGGCCGTGGGGCCGGGGGTGTTCGTGCCGCGGCCCGAGACGGAGGAGGTCGCCCAGGTGGCGATCGACGAGGCCGCCAAGGTCGTGGGCGAGCGGGGCGGCGCCGTCGTCGTCGACCTGTGCACCGGGTCCGGGGCCATCGCGCTGGCGGTGGCCACCGAGGTGCCCGGCGCGCGGGTGCACGCCGTCGAGCTGGACAAGGACGCCCACGCGTGGGCGGCACGCAACGTCGACACCCTGAGCGCCGTCGCCGCGGGCCTGGACCCCGCCACGGCGGCGGACCCGCAGGCGGACCCCGAGTCGGCCCCCGAGCGGATCGTCCGGCTCGTCAAGGGCGACGCCCGCACGGCCCTTTACGGGGTCGACGGGACGGCCGACGTCGTCGTCTCGAACCCGCCGTACGTGCCGTCGGACGCCGTGCCCGTGGACCCGGAGGTCGCCGAGCACGACCCGGCCGTCGCGCTGTACGGCCTGGGGCCCGACGGGCTGGAGGTGCCGCGCGGCATCACGGACGCCGCCGCGCGCCTGCTGCGGGCCGGTGGGCTGTACGTCATGGAGCACGCGGAGGTCCAGGCGGAGGCGGCGCGGGCGATGGTCGCGGCCGCGCGTGACACCGAGGGCAGGCCCGTGTTCGGGGAGCCGGAGACGCGCAAGGACCTCACCGGCCGGCCCCGCATGGTGGTCGCGCGCCGCCTGGATCGTCCCGGGCCTGGATCGTGAAAGACTGGTCCGCGTGAGTGTGCCTGTGCAGCCCGTGCTCGACGCCACCGACCCGCAGTCCTGGGGCCCCGCGATCGACGAGGCAGTGAATGCGATCTCCCGTGGCGGCCTCGTGGTCCTGCCCACCGACACCGTGTACGGCATCGCGGCCGACGCGTTCGACGAGGTCGCGGTGGCGGCCCTGCTCGCGGCCAAGGGCCGCGGCCGGCAGATGCCGCCGCCGGTCCTCGTGGGTGAGGTCGCGACGCTCGACGGCCTCGCCACCGACGTGCCCGACGAGGCCCGCAAGCTGGTCGAGGCCTTCTGGCCCGGCGGGTTCACCGTCATCCTGCACGCGCAGCCGTCGCTGCAGTGGGACCTCGGCGACACGGGCGGCACCGTCGCCCTGCGCATGCCGGACCACCCCGCGGCGCTCGCCCTCCTGAAGCGCACCGGCCCGCTGGCCGTCTCCAGCGCCAACAAGTCCGGCAGCCCCGCCGCGCAGGACGTGGCGGACGCCGTGTCCCAGCTCGGGGCGTCGGTCGCCGTCTACCTCGACGGGGGAGAGGCGCCCGGCGGCGTCGCCTCGACGATCGTGGACGCGACCGGACCGGTGCTGCGGGTCGTCCGCGAGGGCGCAGTGTCGCTGGCCGAGCTGCGCAAGATCGCGGATGTCGAAGGCCCTGCGGCGTCGCCCGAGGACGACCCGATCGCGCCCCCGGCCCCCGCCGCGGAGGACGACGAGTGAGGGTGTACCTGCTCCTGATGCTCGTGGCCGCGGCGGTCACGTTCCTGACCACGCCCTTCGCGCGCTGGGTCGCGCTCAAGACCTCGGCCATCTCCGCCGTGCGGGCCCGCGACGTGCACTCCGTGCCCACGCCCCGGCTCGGCGGGCTCGCCATGCTGATCGGCATCGTCGTCTCGGTCATGCTGGCCTCCCAGATGCCGTTCCTGTCCGGGGTCTTCGAGGACCGCCAGGCGTGGGGCATCGTGGGCGGCGCCGCGATCGTGTGCGCGCTCGGCTGGGCGGACGACAAGTGGGACCTCGACTGGGTCACCAAGCTCGCGGGCCAGGTCCTGGCCGCGGGTTTCATGGCGCTGCAGGGCGTCCAGCTCATCACGCTGCCGATCGCCGGGACGACCATCCCGTCGTCGCGCATGTCGCTGGTGGTGACGGTCCTGGCCGTCGTGGTCGCGATGAACGCCGTGAACTTCGTGGACGGCCTCGACGGCCTGGCCGCCGGCATCGTCGCGATCGGCGGCGCCGCCTTCTTCCTGTACACCTACGGGCTCACCCAGCAGGTCTCGGCGGAGGACTACTCCTCCCTGGCGTCGCTGATGATGGCGGTGCTCGTGGGCGTCTGCGTGGGCTTCCTGCCCTACAACTTCCACCCGGCGAGCATCTTCATGGGTGACGCCGGGTCCATGCTGATCGGCCTCGTGATGGCCGGCGCGGCGATCACCGTGACCGGCAACGTCACGCCCGACGTCATGACCGGCTCTCGGGCCCTGCCCGCGTTCATCCCGCTGCTGCTCCCGGTGGCGGTGCTCATGCTGCCGCTGCTGGACATGGGGCTCGCGGTGATCCGGCGGTTGGCCGCCGGCAAGTCGCCCATGGCGCCCGACCGCATGCACCTGCACCACCGCATGCTGGCCCTCGGCCACTCGCACCGCCGCGCCGTCGTGATCCTGTACGTGTGGACCGCCGTGTTCGCCTTCAGCGCCGCGGCCCTCGTCCAGTGGGACTGGGAGATCGTGCTGATCTGGACCACCGTGTTCGTGGTGCTCGCGCTGCTGGCCACCCTCGGCCCGCTGCGCAACCGCGGCCGGTTCCTGGACGACGACGTCGCGCTGTCGGGGCAGACCCCCAAGGTGCCCGCCGCCGTCAGTGCCGGGACGGCAGCGGCCGCCGTCGTACCGCAGAGCGCCACCGAGAGTGTCGCCGCGAAGACCACCGTCAAGACCAAGGAGACCGTCGAATGACCGAGCAGGCACCCGATGCCCCCGACGCGCCCCGGGGCGCTGCCGAGCAGGCGGTGCTGCGTGCGGCCCTGCGCGACTGCCTGATCCTCGTGGGCGGCCTCGCCGTCCTGGGGTCGCTGGTCGGGCTGCTGGTCGCAGGCCTGCCCGGGCTGTGGGGCGCCCTGATCGGCGCCGCGCTCGCCGCGTTCTTCTGCGCCACGACGGTGTGGTCCATGCTCTACACCGTCGGCAAGGGTCCGGCCGCCATGGGCGCCGTGGTGATGGGCAGCTGGCTCGCCAAGATGGTGGTGCTGATCGTCGTGCTGGTGATCATCACGCAGTTCGACTTCTACGACCGGGTCGTCCTGTTCGTCGTGCTGCTGCTCGGCGCCGTCGGCTCCGCGCTGCTCGACTACCGCGCGGTCCGGAACGGCCGCCTTCCCTACGTCGAGCCCGAGGCTCAGCCCGACACCAAGCCCTGACCGGACCCCATGAGCGGCCCACGACCTGACGCGGGGTTGCGCAATAAGTCACAAGGGGCCGTGTCATGCGGTTCTACGGCCAGAACCGCATGGGACATAGGTTAGGCTTACGACGAATCCATGACGGCCAGGCCCGACGGCGCGCCCGTTCCGCCACACAGCGGGAAACGCGCGCGGGGCCGAATGACCACCTGGGAGTCCTCCTGTCCACGTATGCGACGTCCGTAATCCTCGCCGCCACTGAAGGCCACGAGGGTGAGGGCGGCTTCCACACGCCGTCGATCGCCGACTTCTTCCCGTCGGCCATCCTGTTCGAGGGCACAATCTTCCAGATCGACCGCATCTGGATCATCCGCATCATCGCCATGCTGGTGCTGCTGTCGGTCTTCGTGATCGCCGCGCGCCGCGCCAAGGTGGTGCCGGGCCGTTTCCAGGCCGGTGTCGAGTACCTGCTGGACTTCGTCCGGGTGCAGATCGGCGAGGAGATCCTGGGCAAGGACAACGCCAAGCGTTTCGTGCCCATGCTCACCACCATCTTCCTGTCGGTCCTGGCGTTCAACGTCACGAGTGTGATCCCGGGTCTGAACCTGGCCGGTACCTCGCGGATCGGCATCCCGCTGCTCCTCGCCCTGTGGGTGTTCGTCACCTACTGGGCGGTCGGCATCCGCAAGCACGGCCTGGGCGGCTACCTCAAGGCGAACCTGTTCCCGCCGGGCGTGCCGTGGCCGATCTACTTCATCCTGACGCCGATCGAGCTGCTGCAGCTCCTGGTCATCCGGCCGGGCTCGCTCGCGGTCCGACTCGTGGCCAACATGGTCGCCGGCCACATCATGCTGGTGCTCTGCTTCGCAGCTACCCAGTTCTTCGTCGTGGACTCGGCGGGCACCGGGCTGATGGCCTTCGGCATCCTGACCCTGCCCGCCGGCCTGTTCGTGACGCTCTTCGAGCTCCTGGTCGCGTTCCTGCAGGCGTACATCTTCGCGCTGCTGGC
Organism: Promicromonospora sp. NPDC090134; assembly: GCF_044746965.1. Taxonomy (NCBI): domain Bacteria; kingdom Bacillati; phylum Actinomycetota; class Actinomycetes; order Micrococcales; family Promicromonosporaceae; genus Promicromonospora; species Promicromonospora sp. NPDC090134. Next base: position 106,806 of record NZ_JBIVCZ010000011.1, read on the forward strand.
CGCGGTCTACATCAACATGTCGCTGGAGGAGGAGCACTGACGGTGCTCCCCTCCGGGCGGCGCTGCACAGCTTCACCTGGATAACCCGCGACGGGCGCACCAGCGCCTTCGCACACCACGCGACGCCGCACCACCCGGTGCGGCGCCCAACGGAAGGAAGACGCAAGTGGACGTCACCACTCTCGCCGAGGTCACCGGTAACCTGAACGCTGTCGGCTACGGCCTCGCCGCGACCGGCCCGGGTATCGGCCTCGGCATCCTCATCGGCAAGACGATCGAGGGCATGGCCCGCCAGCCCGAGGTCGCCGGCCAGCTCCGCGCCACCATGTTCCTGGGTGTCGCGTTCGTCGAGGTGCTCGCGCTTCTCGGCCTGGTCGCCGGCTTCCTCTTCCCCGCCGCGTGATGGCTGCGCTCACGGGCGCTGCCGACGTCGTGGCAGCGCAGACAGAGGAAGCGCCCGCGGGCATCGACCTGTTCCTGCCCGCCGGATACGACCTGCTCTGGTCGGCGGTGATCCTCGTGGTCATCGCCGTGGCGTTCTACAAGTTCATCCTGCCGCCCATGAACAAGGTGCTGGACGAGCGTGCCTCCCTCATCGAGGGTGGCATCGAGAAGGCCGAGGCCGCGCAGAAGGCGGCCGACGAGGCGCTGGCCCAGCAGCAGGCGCTGCTGGCCGAGGCCCGTGCCGATGCGGCGCAGGTCCGCGAGGAGGCGCGTGCCGAGGGCACCGCGATCATCAAGGACCTCAAGGCCAAGGCGAGCGAGGAGGCGGAGCGCGTCACCGAGACGGCGCACCGTCAGATCGAGGCCGAGCGGCAGGCCGCGTCGGTGTCGCTGCGCACCGAGGTCGGCGCGCTCGCGACCGAGCTCGCGTCGAAGATCGTCGGCGAGTCCCTCGAGGACTCGGCCCGGCAGTCGCGCGTGGTCGACCGGTTCCTCGACGAGCTCGAGGCGAGCCAGACCGTGGCAAGCAACAAGGAGGCGTGATGCGGGGATCGAGCGGGGCATCGCTGACGGCGGCGCAGGAGCGCTTCGAGCCGGTGCTGCGTGCCGCGGGTGCGGACGCGCTGACGCTGGGTGAGCAGCTGCTCACCGTGGTGTCGGCGCTCGACGACTCCGCCGCGCTGCGCCGCTCGCTCGCCGACCCGTCCCGCGAGGGCGAGGCCAAGGCCGGCCTGGTGGCCGGCCTGCTGGGCGGCTTCGACGAGCGCGTGGTCGACCTCGTGTCCGGGCTCGCCCGGTCGCGGTGGGCGAGCGACGCGGACCTGGCCGACGCCGTCGAGCTCCTCGGGGTGGACGCCGTGCTGGCTTCCGCCGAGGCGCGCGGCGTGCTGGAGACGGTCGAGGACGAGCTGTTCCGGATCAGCCGGTCGCTCGTCGGCCAGCGGGAGGCCAAGCAGGCCCTCTCGGACGCCTCGACCGCTCCGGAGCGCCGGGTGGCGCTCGTGGACGCACTGGTCGGTGGCAAGGTCGACACCGTGACCCAGCGCCTGGCGCAGCGCGCGACGTCGTCGCTGCGTGGCCGTCGCTTCGTGCAGACGATCGGCTGGTTCGGCGAGGTCGCGGCGGAACGCCGCCAGCGCCTCGTCGCCGCCGTGACGAGCGCGACGGTGCTCACCCGCGAGCAGGAGGAGCGCCTCGGCGCCGTCCTCGAGCGCTCGTACGGCAAGCCCGTCCAGCTGAACGTCACCGTGGACCCCACCGTCGTCGGGGGGATGCGCATCCAGGTCGGCGCGGACGTCGTCGACTCCACCGTCCTGTCGCGCCTTGCTGACGCTCAGCGTCGTCTGGCCGGCTGAAAACGTGAACAAGTACCTTCCGCCGCGGCTCTCGCGGCCACGACAGGAGAAGATCAATGGCTGAGCTGACGATCCGGCCGGACGAGGTCCGCGCCGCACTGGACAGCTTCGTGAAGGCCTACGAGCCCCAGGAAGCGGTCACCGAGGAGGTGGGCCGCGTCTCGTACGCCGCAGACGGTATCGCCCGCGTCGAGGGACTTCCGGGTGCGATGGCCAACGAGCTGCTGCGCTTCGAGGACGGCACGCTCGGCCTCGCGCAGAACCTGGACGTCCGCGAGATCGGTGTGGTCGTCCTGGGCGAGTTCACCGGCATCGAGGAGGGCCAGGAGGTCCGCCGCACCGGCGAGGTGCTCTCGGTCCCCGTGGGCGAGGGTTACCTCGGCCGCGTGGTCGACCCGCTGGGTGCCCCCATCGACGGCCTGGGCGAGATCGCCACCGAGGGCAACCGTGCCCTGGAGCTGCAGGCGCCCGGCGTCATGCAGCGCAAGTCGGTGCACGAGCCGCTGCAGACCGGCATCAAGGCGATCGACTCGATGATCCCGATCGGCCGTGGTCAGCGTCAGCTGATCATCGGCGACCGCCAGACCGGCAAGACGGCGATCGCGGTCGACACGATCATCAACCAGAAGGCGAACTGGGAGACCGGCGACCCGAACCAGCAGGTGCGCTGCATCTACGTCGCCATCGGCCAGAAGGGCTCGACCATCGCCTCCGTGCGTGGCGCCCTGGAGGAGGCCGGCGCGCTCGAGTACACGACCATCGTCGCGGCTCCGGCGTCCGACCCGGCAGGCTTCAAGTACCTCGCGCCGTACACCGGCTCGGCCATCGGCCAGCACTGGATGTACTCGGGCAAGCACGTCCTGATCATCTTCGACGACCTGTCGAAGCAGGCCGAGGCCTACCGTGCCGTGTCGCTGCTGCTCCGCCGTCCGCCGGGCCGCGAGGCCTACCCGGGTGACGTGTTCTACCTGCACTCCCGCCTGCTCGAGCGCTGTGCCAAGCTCTCGGACGAGCTGGGGGCGGGCTCGATGACCGGTCTGCCGATCATCGAGACCAAGGCGAACGACGTCTCGGCGTACATCCCGACCAACGTCATCTCCATCACGGACGGGCAGATCTTCCTGCAGTCCGACCTGTTCAACGCCGACCAGCGTCCCGCCGTGGACGTCGGTATCTCGGTCTCCCGAGTCGGTGGCGACGCGCAGATCAAGGCGATGAAGAAGGTCTCCGGCACGCTGAAGCTGGAGCTGGCGCAGTTCCGCTCGCTCGAGGCCTTCGCGATGTTCGCGTCCGACCTCGACGCGGCGTCCCGTGCGCAGCTGCAGCGCGGCGCCGTCCTGACGGAGCTGCTCAAGCAGCCCCAGTACTCGCCGTACGCGGTCGAGGACCAGGTCGCGTCGGTGTGGGCCGGTACCAAGGGCAAGCTCGACGACGTCGCGGTCGAGGACGTCAAGCGGTTCGAGTCCGAGCTGCTGGACCACCTGCGCCGCAAGACGGACGTGCTCTCCACGATCCGCGAGACCGGCAAGCTGGAGTCCGACACGGAGGCCGCGCTCAGCGCCGCCGTCGACGACTTCCGCGCCGGCTTCCAGCGGGCCGACGGCACCGCGCTCGTCGGTGGTGACGTCGACGGGGACGTGGACGTCGAGCAGGAGCAGATCGTCATCAAGAAGAAGGCCTGACCGTGGCCGGTGGAGCTCAGCGCATCTACAAGGCGCGGATCAAGTCGACGCAGTCGCTGAAGAAGATCTTCCGTGCGCGTGAGCTGATCGCCGCTTCCCGCATCGGCAAGGCTCGCGCGGCGGCAGCGGCGGCGGCGCCGTACGCACAGGCGATCACCCGCGCGGTGTCGGCTGTCGCGTCGCACACGGACGTGGACCACCCGCTCACGCGGGAGGAGGGCGGCAACCGCGCAGCGGTGCTCGTCGTCTCGTCCGACGCGGGCATGGCCGGTTCCTACCCGATGGCGATCGTCCGCGAGGCCGAGAGGCTCATCGGGCAGCTGACGGCCGAGGGCAAGGAGGTCGTGCTCTACGTGGCCGGCCGCCGCGCGATCGCGTACTACACGTTCCGCGGGCGGGAGATCGCCAAGAGCTGGTCGTACGGTTCGGAGAAGCCGACGCGCGAGGCGGTCGAGGACATCGCCGACACACTGCTCGAGGTGTTCCTCGCGGAGGAGCCCGACGGCGGTGTCAGCGAGATGCACGTGGTCTCCACGCTGTTCGTCAACATGGTGACGCAGCGCGCCCGCGTGGTGCGCATGCTGCCGCTCGAGGTGGTCGAGGGCGTGTCCGAGGCCGAGGAGCACGAGGCCCTGCCGCTCTACGACTTCGAGCCGTCGCCCGAGGCCGTGCTGGACGAGCTGCTCCCGCGGTACGTGCAGCAGCGCATCTACGCGATGCTGCTCGACGCCGCCGCGTCCGAGCTCGCCGCGCGTCAGCGGGCCATGCACACGGCGACCGACAACGCCGAGGACCTGATCCGCACGTACACCCGACTGGCCAACCAGGCCCGCCAGGCAGACATCACCCAGGAGATCAGCGAGATCGTCTCCGGTGCTGACGCCCTGGCGTCCTGAACAGAACCGAAAAGACTCCCCGCCGGAGGACCCTCCGGCCCACCGAAGCGAGGCAACCATGACCGCCACCACCGTGGAATCCACGGTCGAGCACACGAGCGGCCCCGGCACCGGCCGGGTCGCTCGGGTGATCGGCCCCGTCGTGGACATCGAGTTCCCCGAGGACGCGATCCCCGACATCTACAACGCGCTGACCGTCGAGATCGACCTGTCCGGCCAGGGCGAGGACGAGAACACGTTCACCCTGACCCTCGAGGTCGAGCAGCACCTGGGCGACTCCCTGGTGCGCGCCATCGCGCTCAAGCCGACCGACGGCCTGGTCCGCGGCGCCGTGGTGACCGACACGGGCGAGCCCATCAGCGTGCCCGTCGGCGACATCACCAAGGGCAGGGTCTTCAACGTGACCGGCGAGGTCCTGAACCTCGCCGAGGGCGAGAAGTTCGAGGTCACCGAGCGCTGGCCGATCCACCGCAAGGCGCCGGCCTTCGACCAGCTCGAGTCGAAGACCACGATGTTCGAGACGGGCATCAAGTCCATCGACCTGCTGACCCCGTACGTGCAGGGTGGCAAGATCGGCCTCTTCGGTGGTGCGGGCGTCGGCAAGACGGTCCTCATCCAGGAGATGATCCAGCGTGTGGCCCAGGACCACGGTGGTGTGTCGGTGTTCGCCGGTGTCGGCGAGCGCACCCGTGAGGGCAACGACCTGATCGCCGAGATGGACGAGGCGGGTGTCTTCGACAAGACCGCCCTCGTCTTCGGCCAGATGGACGAGCCGCCGGGCACGCGTCTGCGCGTGGCCCTGTCGGCGCTGACGATGGCGGAGTACTTCCGTGACGTGCAGCAGCAGGACGTGCTGCTCTTCATCGACAACATCTTCCGCTTCACGCAGGCCGGTTCCGAGGTCTCCACGCTGCTCGGCCGTATGCCGTCCGCCGTGGGCTACCAGCCGAACCTGGCCGACGAGATGGGCCTCCTCCAGGAGCGCATCACCTCGACGCGTGGTCACTCCATCACGTCGCTGCAGGCCATCTACGTGCCGGCTGACGACTACACCGACCCGGCCCCGGCCACGACGTTCGCCCACCTGGACGCGACGACCGAGCTCTCCCGTGAGATCGCGTCGAAGGGTCTGTACCCGGCGATCGACCCGCTGGCCTCCACCTCGCGCATCCTCGACCCGCGGTACGTGGGCCAGGAGCACTACGATGTGGCCACCGAGGTCAAGTCGATCCTGCAGCGCAACAAGGAGCTGCAGGACATCATCGCCATCCTCGGCGTGGACGAGCTCTCGGAGGAGGACAAGACGGTCGTCGCGCGTGCGCGTCGCATCCAGCAGTTCCTCTCCCAGAACACCTACATGGCCGAGAAGTTCACGGGCGTGGTGGGCTCGACGGTGCCGCTGTCCGAGACCATCGAGGCGTTCAAGAAGATCTGCGCCGGTGAGTTCGACCACATCGCCGAGCAGGCCTTCTACAACATCGGCGGGCTTGAGATGCTCGAGGAGAACTGGGCACGGATCCAGAAGGAGTACGGGGCCTGAGGTCTCGTCCGTCCCCCCGTGCGTGATGCCGCCCCGCCGGACCCCTTAGAATCGGGCAACCCGGCAGGGGCGGCAGCACGCCCGCTACATCGGAAGGAGCTCTCGTGGCAGAGCTGAGCGTGGACCTCGTGTCCCTGGACCGCAAGGTCTGGAGCGGTGCGGCGACCCAGGTGAGTGCGCCGTCTGCGGACGGCCAGATCGGCATCCTGGCGAACCACACGCCGCTGCTGGCGGTGCTTCGCCCCGGCACCATCAAGGTGCAGACGGCGTCGGGCCCGGCCGTGGAGGCCACGGTCACCGGCGGCTTCATGTCCGTGGACAACAACCTCGTCACCCTCGTGGTCGACGAGATCTCCCTGGTCTGAGGGAGAGCGCGCGTGCCGGGCGTCGTATGGATCGCGATTGCGGTACTCGGGGCGCTCGCGCTCGTGATCGCGGCCGGGATCTCCCGGCTGCGGACCCTCTCCCGCAGGGTCGGATCGTTCGACTGCAGTGCCCGGGCGACCGGTAACCCCGAGGGTTCCTGGACGCCGGGCATCGCGCAGTACGCGGTGGGCCGGATCGAGTGGTGGCGGTGCTGGTCGCTGTCACCCCGTCCGGCCCGCACGTGGTACCGGGAGCGGCTCACCGTGACGAGCCGCACCCCGCTGGACCCGGACGAGCGTGGTCAGGGCGACCACTACCTCGTCCAGTGCCGGTACGACGGGCTCGACTTCGAGCTCGACCTCGCTGCCGGCGACTACTTCGGCCTCGCCTCCTGGCTTGAGGCCGCCCCTCCCGGACGACAGGATCTGGTTCTCTGATGCGGCTGGTCGTGGCAGACTGCTCCGCCCTCTACACGGGCCGCCTGACCGCGATGCTCCCGCCGGCGACGCGGCTGCTCGTGGTCAAGGCCGACGGCAGCGTGCTGATCCACTCGGACGGCGGCTCGTACAAGCCGCTGAACTGGATGAGCCCGCCGTGCACCCTGACGGTGCGCGAGCCCTCCGCGGAGGCTGCCGAGCGCGGCGTCACCGAGGTGTGGACCGTCCAGCACGCCAAGTCGGACGACCGGCTCGAGGTCGAGCTGTTCACCGTGCACCACGACTCCGCCCACGACCTGGGCATCGACCCGGGCCTCGTGAAGGACGGCGTGGAGGCGCACCTGCAGGAGCTGCTCGCCGAGCAGATCGCGCTGCTGGGTGCCGGGCACACCCTGGTCCGGCGCGAGTACCCCACGGCCATCGGCCCGGTGGACATCCTCGCGCGGGACGGCTCCGGCTCCACCGTCGCGGTGGAGATCAAGCGTCGCGGCGACATCGACGGCGTCGAGCAGCTCACGCGGTACCTGGAGCTGCTCAACCGCGACCCGCTGCTGGCCCCGGTCCAGGGCGTCTACGCGGCACAGGAGATCAAGCCGCAGGCGCGCGTCCTGGCGAAGGACCGCGGCATCAAGACCCTCCTGCTGGACTACGACGCCATGCGCGGCGTCGACGACCCGACGTCCCGCCTCTTCTAGCCCGTCAGGACTCCTCCAGCCCGTCAGGACGGGCCTGCGCGGGTGGCAGGATGTCCGCATGACTGAAGTGGTTGTCGTGCGCGGGCGTCTTGTCCAGGCATCCTCGGTGGTGGACGACGGCGTCGTCGTCGCCTCGGGTGGGCGCGTCACGTTCGCCGGCTCCGTGGTCGACGCCCTGGAGGCCGGTCATGGCCCCGCCCTCGAGGACGTGCCGCCCGCGCCCGGGACCTTCGTGCTGCCGGGGCTCGTGGACCTGCACAACCATGGCGGGGGCGGCGCCTCGTTCCCGGACGTCACGTCGGCAGACGAGGCGATGGCGGGCGTCCTGGAGCACCGCGCCCACGGCACCACCACCCTGCTCGCGTCGCTCGTGACGGCCCAGCCCGAGGTGCTGCTGCGGCGTGCCGCGGTGCTGGCCGAGCTCGCCGAGGCCGGGGAGATCGAGGGCCTGCACGCGGAGGGGCCGTTCCTCTCGCACCGGCGCCGGGGCGCCCACAACCCGGCTGACCTGCAAGAAGGCAGTGTCGAGCTGGTGCGGGACCTGGCCGCGGCCGCCCGCGGGTACCTGCGCACCATGACCATCGCCCCGGAGGTGGCCGGCGTGACGGGACCCGGCGGCGTCGCCGAGGCGCTGGTCGAGGCGGGCGTGCTGCCCTCGCTGGGCCACACCGACGGCAGCACCGAGCAGGCCGAGGCGCTGATCGAGCAGGTCACGGCGGCGCTGCGGGCCACCGGCCGGACGGCGCGCCGGGTACCAGGTCCGATGACCGCCACGCACCTCTTCAACGGCATGCGCCCCCTGCACCACCGCCAGCCGGGCCCCGTCGCGGCCTGCCTGGCGGCGGCGTCCCGGGGTGACATGGTCGTCGAGCTCGTCGGCGACGGGGTGCACCTCGACCCGGCGACCGTGCGCTCGGTGTTCGACATGGTGGGTCCGGACCAGGTGGTGCTGGTGACCGACGCGATGGCCGCGGCCGGTGTGGCCGACGGCCGCTACGAGCTGGGCCCGATGTCGGTGGTGGTGCACGACGGCGTCGCCCGGATCGCCACTCCCCAGGCCGCGCCCGGCGCTCCGGAGGAGGAGGGGCCGATCGCCGGCGGCACGGCGCACCTGGTCGACGTGGTGCGCCACGCCGTGCGCGGCGGCGTCCCCCTGGTCGACGCCGTGCGGTCCGCGACGGCGGTGCCCGCCCGGGTGCTGGGGCTGGCCGGCGAGGTCGGCACACTGGAGCCTGGAGCCCGCGCCGACCTCCTGGTCACGGACGCCGACCTGCGGCCCGTCCGGGTGCTGCGACACGGTGTCAACGTCGATGTCGTCGGCGCGTAACTCGTCGCTGTTAGCGTTCCCGCCATGACGTCTCCCGTTTTCCAGCCCGGCCAGACGGTGGTGCGCCGCGAGATCATGCGCGGCGAGCCGTGGATCGCGATCCCGCAGATCTGCGTGCAGGACGACGGCGACCTGCTCGTCACCTACACGCCCGGCGGCACCCCGCTGGAGTACCCGGGCTCGGGCACGTTCCCGGTGGGGGAGCACCCCTGGAAGCTCGCCGGCAGCACGCGCTGGCGCGGCCACGGCCGCCTGGAGCTGCACTGGGCCGGGGTGGAGCACTCCCTCTTCCTGTTCTGGGACGGCCCCGAGCGCGCGTTCCAGGGCTGGTACTTCAACCTGGAGGACGCGCCGCGCCGCACCCCGATGGGGTTCGACACGCTCGACCACGAGCTGGACGTCTGGTGGGCGGCCGACGCCGAGACCTACGAGTTCAAGGACGTCGTCGAGTTCGAGGAGACCGGCCCCGACCGGTACCCCGGCCGGATGGAACAGATCCGCGCCGAGGGCGCCCGGATCGCCGGGCTGCTCGACGCGGGCGAGCTCTGGTGGGACAAGGCCTGGGCCGACTGGACGCCGGACACATCGTGGGAGCCCCGCGCCGTGCCGGCCGGCTGGGAGAGCGTGGCGTTCGACGCGCGCTGAGCGAGGTCGTACCGGCACGACGGACTCGCCCGGAGACACCACCTCAATTCCGGTGGCAACCCGGGTCGCGGGCGCTACGGTCTGAGCGTGCCCTCTTCCGTGCCGCCCGCTTACCGCGCCGACCCCCGCTGGCCGGTGGTCACCCCGCGCCTCGCGCTCCGCCCGGTCGCCCCGGACGACGCGGAGGCGTTCTTCGCCTGGCGCTCCCGCCCCGACGTGGTGCGGTTCATGTACCAGCCGCCCTGGGACCGCCAGACGGCGGACCTGAAGCTTCGCACCTGGTCGAGCGCTCCGTTCGAGGAGCCGGGCGACGTGCTGGTGCTCGCGGTCGAGTCGGACGGCGACGTCGTCGGCGAGACCATGCTCAAGTGGGCGGTCGGTCCCCGGCAGGCGGAGGTGGGCTACGCCCTCCATCCCGACGTCGGCGGCCACGGGCTGGCCACCGAGGCCGTGCGGGCCACCCTGCGGCTGGCCTTCGAGTCCTACGGCTTCCACCGCGTGTTCGCGCGCATCGACGAGGAGAACCTCCCGTCCGTCCGCGTGGTCCAGCGGCTGGGCCTGCGGCAGGAGGCCCGCCTCGTGGAGAGCGACGAGCGCGACGGCGGGTGGTCCACCGAGCTGGTCTTCGCCATCCTCGACCGGGAGCACGCCGAGCGCGAGCTCAGCTGAGGGCCAGCTCGGCCCGCACCCGCAGGTCCCCGGCGGACGGCCCGGACGCCACCGTGTACGTGCCCGGCTGCAGCACCATGGCGCCGCCCTGCCGGACGGCCAGGGCGCCCAGGTCCAGCGACACGGGCACCTCGGCCGCCGCGCCCGGGGCGAGCCGCACGCGCGCGTAGCCCAGGAGCTGGCGCCGGGCGGCGGGCACCGGCAGGTCGGGCGACAGACCCTGCACGGCGACGAGCTCGTCCACGGGGCGCTCGCCGGTGTTGCGCACCGCGACGACGGCGGTGGTCCCCCCGGCCTGTTCCGGCTCGGTCCCGACGGCCCCGCGTTCCAGCCGCAGGCCCTCGTAGGCGACGGTCGTGTAGCTCAGCCCGTGCCCGAACCAGTACGCGGGCTCGGTGGCCAGGTGCCGGTAGGTGACGCCCTGGCGGGCCACGTCGTAGTCGAACAGGTCGCCCGCCTGGGCCTCGGTGGCCGGCCAGGTCTGCGCGAGCCGCCCGTACGGCTCCGTGTCGCCGGACAGCACGTCCACCAGGCCGTTCCCGGCCTCCTGCCCGCCGTGCGCGGCCCAGACGAGCGCCCCGGCGCCCGGGCCGTCGTCCCCGGCAGGCTCGTCGAGCACCCCCGGCCCCAGCACGTACGGGTACGACGACGTGATGACCAGCACCGCCGCCGGGCACGCCTCGCGCGCGACCCGCCACGTCTCGGCCATCTGCTCCGGCAGCGCGAGCGATGTCCGGTCCTCGGTCTCGCGCCCGCCGAGGTGCGGGTCGTTGCCCACGGCGACGAGCACCACGTCCGCGGCCGCCGCCGCGCGCGCCACCTCGGCATGCCCCGAGACGACGGTGCGCCAGGCGAACCGCTCGGCGTCCGCGAGCCGCGTGGCCTCGGCGACGAGCAGCCCCGACCCGAGCTGCACCCGGACCCACCGGCCGCTCGCGACGTGCAGCAGCGACCACGTGCCGTCGGCGTGGTGGTGCCGCCGGAACGACTCCTGCACCACCCAGCCGCCGACCCGCTCGGCGTCGGCCGCCAGGATCCATCCTGCGCCGGTCAGGAGCCGGCCCGAGGCGACCGACCGGAGCGTCAGCAGGCCGTCGCCCCAGTCGGTCACGTCCAGGTGGGTCCCCGGCCCGGCGTCCGGCGCGGACACGCTCACCTCGCCGTCGGTGGTGACGGTCACGTACCGGCCGGACGACGTGGCGCGCAGCGCCACCCGGTCCGCGCCGTCGACGACGTCCACGACGGCGTCGGGGTAGCGGTCCGCGACCGCGCGGGCGAGCGGGACGGCGTACGGCGGGGTGCCGGAGTACCAGTCGGTGAGCACCCGGTCGGCCAGGGGGCCGACGACGGCGATGCGGCCCGGCGCGCCCAGCGGCAGCGTCCCGTCGTTGCGCAGCAGCACCACGGACCTCGCCGCCGCCTCGCGCGCCAGGACCCGGTGCTCCGGCAGGTCGATCGCGTCGGGGCCGATGCCCGCGTACGGGTCCGCGTCCCCGTCGAGCTCGCCCGTGCGCAGCCGCAGCTCCAGCAGGCGCAGGGCGGCGGTGTCGACGTCGTCCTGCGTCAGCAGCCCGGCCGCCAGCGCCTCGCGCAGCCGGTCCAGCGTGAGCGACGGGTCGGTGTCGTTGTCCGTGAACGAGTCGAGGCCCGCGCGCACGGCTGCGGCGTGCGCCTGCGCGTGGGTGGCGAACGCCCGCTGGACGGTGACCAGGAAGGTGGGCGCGCCGGCGTCGGACACCACGGCCACCGACCCGGGCGCCCACGAGCGCAGCTCGGCCAGCAGGTCGCCCGACGTGTGCGCCGGAACTCCGTTGACCAGGTTGTACGACGGCATCACCGCGCCGGCGACCCCCGCCTCGACGGGCCCGCGGTAGGCGGGCAGCTCGAACTCGTACAGGGTGCGCTCGGACAGGTTCGACGACGTCGCCGAGCGGTCGGTCTCGTTGCCGTACCCGAGGAAGTGCTTGAGCGCCGGGACCGTCTTCCACACCGTCGGGTGGTCCCCGCGCAGCCCGGTGCAGTACGCGGTCGCGAGCTGGGAGACGAGCCGCGGCTCCTCGCTGTACCCCTCCTCGCCGCGGCCCCACGCGGGGTGCCGCAGCGGGTTCACCACGGGCGCCCAGACGTTCAGGGAGACCGCCGGGTCCGCGGCGTGCTTGGCCCGCAGCTCGGTGGCGACCAGGTCACCGAGGCGGCGCAGCAGGTCGGTGTCCCACGTGGCGCCCAGCCCGACGGGCTGGGGCAGCACGGTGGCGCGGCCGAGCCACGCGACGCCGTGCAGTGCCTCGGCGCCCGTGTGGAAGGCGGCGAGGCCGAGCCGCTCGATCGCGGGCTGGTGCTGGTGCAGCAGGCTCAGCCGCTCGTCGGGCGTGAGGCGGTCCAGCAGGTCGCGGGCGCGGTCGGTGAGCTGCGCGGCAGGGTCGCGGAACAGGGGCTGCGTCTGGTTCGGCACGTCGTCGTGCTCCTTGGCGTCGGGTCGGGCTTGCGGCGTCCGGTCGAAGAGTAGGCCCAGTTCTCGAAACGGTTCAATGATCAATTGCCCAATTGGGGCGAATCATTGCCTCAACTTCGGGGTGTGCCCTACTGTTCTGCCAACGATGTAGATCGAAGCGCTTCGACGTCGAAGCGTCCCCATCTCTGTCGTGTCCGGGCACACAGACGTGCCGCGCTGTCCACAAAGGAGTGAAGAGCCATGACAGCACCTCACCTGACCGGCGGGCTCAGCCGCCGGTCGTTCCTCGGCTTCCTCGCGGTCGGCGCCGGCGTCGTCGGCGTCCCGTCCCTGCTCACCGCCTGCACCAGCGGTGCGGCGGGTCCCGCGCAGGGTGGCGCCACCGTGAGCTCGGGCGTGCTGCCCACCTACGTGCCGGTCGAGTACGTCAAGCCCGACTTTCCGTCGGTCAACGGCTCCACCGCCGGCTACGCCTCGATCCCCGACGAGCTGGTCACGGCCTTCGGGACGCCGCCCGGGTCGGGTGGCGCCTACACCGCGATGACACCCCTGTGGAGCGCCATCCCGAAGACGTCCGGCAACCCCTACTTCGACGCGGTGAGCGAGGCGATGGGCACCACCGTCGAGTTCCAGATCTCCGACGGCAACACGTACGGCGACAAGCTCGCGGCCGTGCTCGCCTCGGCGAAGGACGTGCCGGACTGGGTCTGCGTGCCCACCTGGAACTTCCCGCCGCGGTTCGCCCAGGCAGTCGACGCCCTCTTCGAGGACCTCACGCCGTACCTGTCCGGCGACAACGTCAAGAAGTACAAGAACCTCGCCAACATCCCGACGGACGCCTGGCGCTACGGCGTCTTCAACGACAAGCTCTACGGCCTGCCGTTCCCGGGGGAGCTGGTCCACCTGGCGACGTTCTACCGGGCCGACCTCTTCGCCGAGCTCGGCATCACCGAGCAGCCCCGGGACGCCGACGAGTTCATCGAGCTCGCCAAGGAGCTGACCGACCCGGGCAAGAAGCGCTGGGGCTCGGCCGACCAGTGGATCACGGCCAACATGATGTTCGCGGTGCCCCCGGAGAAGGGCTGGAAGCTGGCCGACGACGGCTCGCTGGTCAGCCGCGTCGAGTCCGAGGAGTACCGGGCCGCGCTGGACTGGCAGGCCCGGCTGTACAAGTCGGGCGCCGTGCACCCCACGGCCGTGGCCGACAAGCCCGAGGAGATGAAGCCCCTGTTCGAGGCGGGCGAGATCCTCGTCGTCAACGACGGCGTGGGCGGCTGGCACGAGTCCCTGGGCCGGGTGCTGCCGAGCAACCCGGACTTCGACCCGCGCCCGTTCGACCCGATCGCCCATGACGGCGGCACTCCCCGGATCTGGAAGGGCGCCCCGGCGGACATGTTCTCGTTCCTCAAGAAGCGGGACGACAAGGCGCAGATCGAGGAGCTCCTCGCCGCCGCCGACTTCCTCGCGTCCCCGTTCGGCACCACGGAGTTCCAGCTCGTCAACTTCGGCGTCGAGGGTGAGCACTACGAGATCGACGGCGACGGCCTGCCCCGGGCGACGGACGCCGCGGCCGACGACGTGGCGCCGTCGTACATCTTCCTCGTGGACCCGCCGAAGGTGAACGCGCAGGTGCAGTACGAGGGCTACGTCGAGGCCTACTGCACGTGGATGGCCGCCGCCTCCGAGTACGTCGAGGAGCCCGTCTTCTACGGCAAGCAGATCACGGAGCCGTCGCAGTTCGCGTCGCTCGGCACGCCGTTCGTGGACCTGGAGAAGGACATCGCGCGCGGGCGCAAGACCCTCGCGGACCTGGACGACGCCGTGGAGACGTGGCGCAGCACCGGCGGTGAGGAGCTGCGGGCGTTCTACCAGGGCATCCTGGACGAGCAGTGAGCACCGGACGAGCAGTGAGCGCCCCGAGCCCACTGGCGGACAGCCCGCCGGCGGACGTGCCGCCCCGGCGCAGGATCCCCTGGACCGTCCGGGCGCGGCGTGACCGCTCGCTGCTGATCATGGTGGCCCCGGCCGTGCTGCTGCTGGCGGTGTTCGCCTACGTGCCGATGCTCGGCAACGTGGTGGCCTGGCAGGACTACTCGCCGTACGTCGGCATCCGGGAGAGCCCGTTCCTCGGGTGGGCCAACTTCGCGCGCGTCCTGACCAACCCGCTCTTCCTCGACGCCGTGGCGAACACGCTGGTCATCACCGCGGTCCAGCTCGTGTTCTTCTTCCCGGTACCGATCGTGCTCGCGCTGCTCCTGAACAGCGTGCTGTCACCGGGGCTGCGCACGACCATCCAGTCGATCGTGTACCTGCCGCACTTCTTCTCCTGGGTGATCGTCGTGACGATCTTCCAGCAGATCTTCGGCGGGGCCGGGATGGTGGCGAGCCGGCTGCGGGAGGCGGGGTACACGGGCTTCGACCTGATGACCAACCCCGACACGTTCCTGCTGCTGCTGACCGCGCAGTCCGTCTGGAAGGACGCGGGCTGGGGCATCATCATCTTCCTCGCGGCGCTCGCCACCGTGGACCCCCAGCTCTACGAGGCGTCGGTGGTCGACGGCGCGGGCCGGTGGCGGCGGATGTGGCACGTGACCCTCCCCGCGCTGCGGCCGGTGATCATCCTGCTGCTGATCCTGCGGCTGGGCGACGCGCTCACCGTCGGGTTCGAGCAGCTCATCCTCCAGCGCGGTGCCGTCGGCACCGACGTCGCGGAGGTGCTCGACACGTTCGTGTACTACCAGGGCGTCGTGAACGGCGACTGGGCCTTCGCGGCGGCCGCGGGGCTCGTCAAGGGCCTGGTGTCGCTCGCCCTGGTGCTCGGGGCCAACAAGCTCGCCCACCTGGTGGGCGAGGCGGGGGTGTATCAGCGCGCATGAGTGCCGACATCGAGAACGAGACCGGGACGGCGACGCAGCCTGCGCCGTCGTCCACGACACCGGCGGCGGACCGGCAGCGGCAGCCGGCGCGCGGTCCGAGCCGGTACCGCGCCCTGCTGCGCGGCCGGAACCGTCCGGTCTGGGAGGAGGACCCCAACCCGCTGGGGCTCCTGGTCAAGGGGGTGGCGCTGCTGCTCATCGTGGCCACGGTCGTCTACCCCCTGTACACGGTGGTGCTCACCAGCGTGTCGACCCAGGCGGACATCACCCGGTCCGGCGGCCTGGTCACGGTGCCGGGCGGCCTGACGTTCGCGGCCTACGAGCAGATCCTGTCCGGCGGGATCGTCACCCGGGCCACGGTCGTGAGCATCGGCATCACCGTGGTCGGCACCGTGCTCTCGACCACGGTGTCCGTGCTGGCGGCGTACGGCCTGAGCCGGCCGGGCTCCTTCGCCCACCGGCCCATCCTGTTCGTCTTCCTGATCACCATGTTCTTCGGTGCGGGGATGATCCCGACGTACCTGCTGGTGAGCAACCTGGGCCTGATCGACAGCTACTGGTCGCTCATCCTCCCGGGGGCCGTGAGCGCGTTCAACGTGCTCATCCTGCGGGCGTTCTTCATGGGCATCGACCGGTCCATCACGGACGCGGCCAAGATCGACGGCGCGGGGGACTGGCGCATCCTCGGGCAGATCGTGCTGCCCATGTCCAAGGCCGTGGTGGCGGTGGTCGCGCTCTTCTACGGCGTCGGCTACTGGAACGCGTTCTTCAACGCGATGCTCTACATCAACGACAACGCGAAGTGGCCGCTGCAGCTCGTGCTGCGGTCCTACGTGCTGCAGGGCGTGACGCTGCCGGGCAGCGGCGTGGGCCAGGTCGACGTGGCCGACGGCGCCGTGACCGGCCTGCCGGTCAAGATGGCCGTGATGGTGCTGGCGATCGTGCCGATCCTGGTCGTGTACCCGCTGGTGCAGCGGCACTTCACGAAGGGCGTGATCTTCGGGGCCATCAAGGGATGAGCGGCGGCCCGCTCCCGCCGTCAGCCGTCCTCGGCGGCGGGACCGGGCGCCGAGCTCTCGCGTTCGGTCAGCACGGGGGCGAGCAGCCGGGTCTCGGACGGCTGCTCGCCCTCGAGGCGCGCCATCACCATGTCCACGGCCACCTTGCCGATGCCCTCGGCGGGCAGGTCGATGCTGGTCATCGGGATGCGCTGGGACAGCGCCACGTCGGTGGGGCAGACCGCGACCACCGACATGTCCCGGCCGACCACCAGGCCGCGCTCGGTCAGCCGGGACAGCACGTGGGGGAGGGCGCCCTCGTTGTGCACCACGATGCCCGTGGTGTCCGGGGCGGTGGCCAGCAGGGTGTCCACGGCGGTCGAGGCACCCGACGGCGACGAGTCGCATGCCTCCACCCTGACCGTCACGCCGGAGCTGCGGGCCTGTTCGCGCAGGCCCCGCATCATCCGCTCGGCGTAGGAGGTGTGCCGCCGCAGCACCTCGGGCGGCGAGCCGATGAGCGCCACGTCGGTGTGGCCCGTCTGCGCGAGGTGCCGCACGGCGAGCCGGCCCGCGGCCTCGAAGTCGAGGTCCACGCAGCTCAGCCCCTCCGGGTCCTGCGGCAGGCCGATGAGCACCGTGGGCTGCTTGGCGGCGGCCACCAGGGGCACGCGCGGGTCGTCGGCCTCGATGTCCATCATGACCAGCGCGTCCACCATCGAGCCGCCGGTCACGCGGTCCAGGCCGCTCACGTCGTCCTGGGTCAGCAGCAGCACGTCGTGGTCGAAGTCGCGCGCCCGCGTGACCACGCCCGCCACGAACTGCATGATGACCGGCACGTTCACGCCCACCCGGAGCGGCGCCATCAGCGCGATGACGTTGGTGCGCGCGGACGCCAGCGCCCGGGCACCGGCGTGGGGGCGGTAGCCGAGCTTCTCGATCGCGCGCTCGACCCGTGCCCGGGTGGGTGCGGAGATGGGGCGCTTGCCGGACAGCACGTAGGACACGGTCGAGGTCGACACTCCCGCCGTCCTCGCGACGTCGTCGATCGTAGCCACGGTGCTCCCTTCGGATCGGTGCCGGTGCAGGTAGCGCGCGGTGCCGGCACACCAGTGTGCCGCATGGTGGGGAAGCGCTTCGACAGAAGACTAGCGTTTCGTGCCGAAAGTGCCACTGGACATCTGTGAGAGGCTGGGTTTAGCGTGTTGAAACGCTTCGACGATCCGGACGCGGCAGTCCGGACGTGGACCAAGGAGATGCAATGAGGCACAAGCGGACGATGACGGTCGTGGCGGCGGCGATGGCCGGCGCCATGGCACTGGCCGGATGCACCGGCCAGGGCGGCGGCGGTGGCGACACCGACGACAGCACGCTCACCATCTGGCACTACGAGAACGAGGACTCGGCGATGGGCAAGGCCTGGGCCAAGGCCATCGAGATCTTCGAGGAGGAGAACCCGGACGTCACGGTCGACGTCGAGAAGCAGACGTTCGAGCAGATCCAGAAGAACGCCAAGATCGTGCTCACGGGCGACGACGTGCCCGACGTCATGGAGTTCAACAAGGGCAACGCGACCGCGGGCCAGCTCGCGGCCCAGGGCCTGCTGACCCCGCTGACCGACGCCGCCACCGAGCGCGGCTGGGACGAGAAGCTGTCCGGCTCGCTCGCGACCACGGCCACCTACGACGAGCAGGGCCTGATGGGCTCCGGCGAGTGGTACGGCGTGCCCAACTACGGCGAGTTCGTGGGCGTCTACTACAACAAGGAGATGCTGGCCGACCTCGGGCTGGAGGTGCCGACCACCCTCGACGAGTTCGAGGACGTGCTGGCCGCCTTCAAGAAGGAGGGCATCACGCCGCTGGCCGAGGCCGGCGCCGAGTACCCGCTGGGTCAGCTCTGGTACGAGCTCGTGCTCGCCTACGGCGACCGCCAGCTCGTGGACGACTACCAGCTCTTCGCGAACGACGTCGACTTCCACAACGACGCGATGACCCAGGCCACCGAGAAGCTCGACGAGTGGATCGACAAGGGCTACATCGCCTCCGACTCCGCGGCCCTGACCGCCGAGGACATGGGCGTCTCGTTCATCGACGGCACCTACCCGCTCATGGTCAGCGGCTCCTGGTGGTTCGGCCGCCTCGTGGCCGAGACCGAGGCCGACTGGGGCCAGTTCAACTTCCCGGGCAACACGCTGCACACCGGCTCGTCGGGCAACCTGTGGGTGGTCCCCGCGAACGCCGACTCCCCGAGCCTGGCCGAGGAGTTCATCGACATCACGCTGCGCCCCGAGGTGCAGAACGTGCTGGCCACCGAGGGCGGCCTGCCCGTGGCCGGCGACCCGTCCGTGATCGAGGACGAGCGCACACGCGAGCTCACCGAGAACTTCCAGGCGATCCTGGACGAGGACGGCCTGGCGTACTACCCGGACTGGCCCGTGGCCGGCTACTACGACGTGATCGTCAGCGAGCTGCAGTCCCTGGTCAACCGGTCCAAGACGCCGGCCGAGGTGCTGGACGGGCTCCAGAGCTCGTACGACGAGGGCAAGGCCGACCTGCTCGATGGCTGACACCGCCGTGACCGACCGGCGCGCACGGGCGGACCAGCGCCCGAGCGCGCCGCGCGGAACGCGCCGTCGTCGGGCGCAGTGGGTGGCGTACCTGCCCTACCTGCTGCCCGGCGCGGTCGCGTTCGTCGTGGTCATCGGCTACCCGCTGGTGACCAACGTGTACTTCAGCCTGTTCAAGTGGCGCGGCGGCATGGCGCCGCTGCGCTGGAACGGGCTGGGCAACTACGTGGACCTGCTGGGCGACGACAAGTTCTGGACGTCGTTCGGCAACTCGCTGGCGATGATCGTCGCGATGGTGCTGGTGCCCACGCTGCTGGGCCTGGTGCTGGCGGCGGTGCTGTTCGACTACCTCGGACGGCGGTTCGGCGAGCGCGTCTCGTCGGTGCTGCGGGCCACGTACTACCTGCCCCAGATCCTGCCCGTCGCCGTGGCGGGCGTGCTGTGGAACTGGATCCTGAACTCCCAGACGGGCGCGCTCAACGTGATCCTGCGGGGCATCGGCATCGAGTCCCCGCCCAACTGGCTGGGCGACCCCACGACGGCCCTGCCGTCGGTGATGCTCGTGCTCATCTGGGTCCAGATGGGCTACCCCGTGGTCATCTTCATGGCGGCGCTCCAGCGTGTGGACCCGGAGCTGTACGAGGCGGCCGAGCTCGACGGCGCCGGCTGGTGGGACCGGTTCCGGGCCATCACCGTGCCCCAGATCCGCCCCGAGACCTTCGTGGTGACGCTGACCTGCACCGTGGCGGCCCTGAAGGTGTTCGGGCCCATCTACGTGCTCACGCGTGGTGGGCCCGAGAGCTCGACGCTGGTGCCCAGCTACTACTCGTACCTGAACTTCTTCGACAAGTCCCAGGTCGGCTACGGGTCCGCGATCGCCACGGTGCTCACACTCGTGATCGTCGCCGTGGCCCTGATCATCCTCGGCCTGCAGAACCGGGCCGAACGACGTGAGAGGGAGGGGGTCTGACATGGCCGTCGCCACAGACCTGCGACCCAGCCAGGTGCGGGCCACCGCGATCGACTCCCGGTACCGGCGCGGCGCGGGCCGCTGGCTCGTGCTGGCCGCCGCGGTCCTGGTGGGCCTCGCGGTGCTCGCGCCGTTCGGGATCATGCTGCTCAACGCGTTCAAGTCGCCGCAGGACTACGCGGCCAACGGCCCGCTGTCCCTGCCGTCGGGACTGTACCTCGACGGCGTGGTGGCCTTCTGGGAGCGCACCGACTTCCCGGTCAAGCTCTGGAACTCGGTGTTCATCTCGGCCGTCGTGGCCGTGCTGGGCGCGCTGCTGTCGCTGCTGAACGCGTACGCGATCGGCATCGGCCGGGTGAAGGGGCGGCTGTGGATCGTCGCTCTGTTCCTGCTGGCGAACATGCTGCCGCAGGAGGCGCTGATCTACCCGCTGTTCACCATGGCGCAGTCGGTGGGCCTGTCGAACTCGCAGTGGTCGGTGATCATCATCTTCACCGTCATCCAGTCGGCGTTCGGCACGTACCTGCTGTCGTCCGTGCTCGGCACGTTCCCGCCCGCGCTGCTGGAGGCGGCCGCCCTGGACGGCGCGAGCCGCTGGCGCATCCTCTGGCAGGTCGTGTTCCCGATCGTGCGGCCCACGCTCTCGGTGCTGATGATCTTCTTCTTCATCTGGACCTGGAACGAGTTCTTCATCCCGCTGGTCATGCTGACCAGCAACGACACCCAGACCATCCCCATCGCCCTGGCCTCCCTGCAGGGCGACCGGATGATGGACGCGCCCACGATCAACGCGGGCTCGCTCGTGTCGCTGGTGCCGGCCGTCATCTTCTTCCTGATCTTCCAGCGCACCCTGACCCGGGGCGTGACCGCCGGGGCGGTCAAGTGAACCCGTCCCACAACGCCGAACAGAAAACAGTGAGGCTTCAGCCATGAGATTCACCGACGGCTACTGGCAGCTGCGTCCCGGCGTCGACGTGCTCCGTCCGCGCGACGTCGACTCGGTCGAGGCCGGCGACGAGACCCTGACCGTGTACGCGCCCACCGCGCCGATCACCAAGCGCGGCGACACCCTGAACCGCCCGGTCGTGACCGTCACGTTCGACGCCCCGGCGGACGACGTCATCGGCGTGCGCATCGAGCACCACCAGGGCCGCCGCGACCCCGGCCCGCACTTCGCGGTCAACCGGGAGCCGGGCGTGGTCAAGGTCGTGACCCCCGCCGCTCCGGGCGAGGGCCCTGCCGAGCTGACGTCGGGCGGCCTCACGGCCCGCGTCTCGACCGACGGCGAGTGGCAGGTCGACTTCGTGGCCGGCGGCAAGGTGCTCACCACCTCGTCGGCGCGGAGCGTCGGGCTGGCGAGCACGCCCGAGGGCGACTTCGTGCACGAGCAGCTCGGACTCTCCGTGGGCGAGCACGTCTACGGGCTGGGCGAGCGGTTCGGCGCGTTCGTGAAGAACGGTCAGAGCGTCGACGTCTGGAACGAGGACGGCGGCACCGCGAGCGAGCAGGCCTACAAGAACGTGCCGTTCTACCTGACCGACCGCGGCTACGGCGTGTTCGTGGCCCACCCCGAGAAGGTCTCGTTCGAGGTCGGCTCCGAGGTGGTCAGCCGCACCCAGTTCTCGGTGCCGGGGCAGTCGTTGCAGTACTACGTGATCCACGGGCCCACCCCGGCCGAGATCCTGCGCCGGTACACGGCCCTGACGGGGCGGCCCGCCGTCGTCCCCGCCTGGTCCTACGGCCTGTGGCTCTCCACGTCGTTCACCACCGACTACTCCGAGTCCACGGTCATGAGCTTCGTCGACGGCATGGCCGAGCGGGACATCCCGCTGTCGGTGTTCCACTTCGACTGCTTCTGGATGCGCCAGTTCCACTGGTGCGACTTCGTGTGGGACCCGGCCACGTTCCCCGACCCCGAGGGCATGCTGGCCCGGCTGCACGAGCGCGGCCTGAAGGTCTGCGTCTGGATCAACCCGTACATCGCCCAGCGCTCGCACCTGTTCCGCGAGGGGGCCGAGAAGGGCTACCTGGTGACCACGGCCGACGGCGACGTCTGGCAGTGGGACAAGTGGCAGGCCGGCATGGCGCTGGTCGACTTCACCAACCCCGAGGCAGCCGCCTGGTACCAGGACAAGCTGCGCGTGCTGCTGGACCAGGGCGTGGACGCCTTCAAGACGGACTTCGGGGAGCGCATCCCCACCGACGTCGTCTGGCACGACGGGTCCGACCCGCAGCGCATGCACAACTTCTACGCCTCGCTCTACAACAAGACGGTGTTCGACCTGCTGGAGCAGGAGCGGGGCACGGGCGAGGCCGTGCTGTTCGCGCGGTCGGCCACGGCGGGCACCCAGGCGTTCCCGGTGCACTGGGGCGGTGACTGCGAGTCCACGTTCGTGTCCATGGCGGAGTCCCTGCGTGGCGGCCTGTCGCTGTCGCTGTCCGGGTTCGGCTACTGGAGCCACGACATCGGCGGCTTCGAGGGCACGCCCGACCCGGCGGTGTTCAAGCGGTGGACGGCGTTCGGGCTGCTGTCCTCGCACTCCCGCCTGCACGGGTCGAGCTCGTACCGTGTCCCGTGGGCGTTCGACGACGAGGCCGTCGACGTGACCCGCAAGTTCACCCGGCTGAAGATGCGGCTCATGCCGTACCTCGGGCGGGCCGGCCACGTGGCGGCCGAGGAGGGCCTGCCCGTCATGCGGCCGATGGTGCTCCAGTTCCCCTCCGACCGGACCGCGGCGTCCGTCGACACCCAGTACATGCTGGGGTCGTCGCTGCTGGTCGCGCCCGTGTTCGGCGAGTCCCGCGCGGAGTACTACCTGCCCGAGGGGGAGTGGACGCGCCTGCCGGAGGTGGCGGCGGACGGTCTCGCGGACACGGTCGGCGGCTCCCGCTGGATCACGGAGGAGCACGGGTTCGACACCCTGCCCGTGCTGGTGCGGCCCGGCACCGTGCTGCCCGTCGGCGCGCGCGACGACCGGCCCGACTACGCGTGGGCCGAGGGCGTGACGTTACGCTGCACCCGTCTGCCCGAAGGGTTCGACGAAGAGATCCTGGTCCCCGGTGGCACCGGCGCCCCGGCGACGTTCCGTGTGCGGTACGAGTCCGGCGTCGTGCACGTGACCAGTGCTGACGCTCCGGGCGAATGGAGCGTCGAGAACGAAGGCAAGACCGTTCGGGCCACCGGCCCGGGAGAGGTGGCACTGTGAGTGCACGCAAGTTCCCCACTGATTTCCTCTGGGGATCGGCGACCGCGTCGTACCAGATCGAGGGCGGTGCGACCGAGGGCGGGCGCGGCCCGTCCATCTGGGACACGTTCTCGCACACGCCGGGCCGGACGCTGAACGGCGACACGGGTGACGTCGCCGACGACCACTTCCACCGGTGGCAGGAGGACGTCGAGCACATCAAGAACCTGGGCCTGGGCGCCTACCGGTTCTCGATCGCGTGGCCGCGGGTGCAGCCGGGCGGCTCCGGCGAGTTCAACGCCGAGGGCATCCGGTTCTACTCGGACCTCGTGGACGGGCTCATCGCCGCGGGCGTCAAGCCCGTCGTCACGCTCTACCACTGGGATCTCCCGCAGGAGCTGGAGGACGCCGGCGGCTGGACCAACCGCGAGACCGCCTACGCGTTCGCGCGGTACGCCCGCAAGATGGCCGAGGAGCTGGGCGACCGCATCGACGTCTGGACCACGCTCAACGAGCCGTGGTGCACGGCGTACCTGGGCTACGGCTCGGGCGTGCACGCGCCGGGCCGCACGGAGTTCCTGGCCGCGCTCCAGGCGGTGCACCACCTCAACCTGGCGCACGGCCTCGCCGTCCAGCAGATCCGTGAGGTGCTCGGCGACGCCGCCAAGACGTCGATCACGCTGAACCTGCACGTGTTCCGGCCGGACGACCCGTCGTCCGAGGTGGACCAGGGCGCCGTCCGCAAGGTGGACGCGCTGGCCAACCGGGCGTTCCTCGGGCCGGTCCTGGAGGGCGCCTACCCCGCGGACCTGCTGGAGAACACCGCCTCGGTGACCGACTGGTCGTTCGTGCAGGACGGCGACCTGGAGGCTATCGCGCAGCCGCTCGACGTGCTGGGCGTCAACTACTACTCGACGGCGCGGGTGCGGCACTTCTCCGGCGAGGGGGAGCGGCAGCAGGCCGACGGGCACAAGGACTCCGCGGGCACGCCGTGGATCGCGGCCGACGACGTCGAGTTCCTGCCGCAGCCCGGCCCGTACACCGCCATGGGCTGGAACATCGAGCCGGCCGGTCTCACGGACCTGCTGGTCTCGCTGCGCGACAGCTACCCCGACCAGCCGCTCATGGTCACCGAGAACGGCGCCGCGTTCGCGGACACCGTCGTGGTCGAGGACGGTGTGGCGCGCGTGCACGACGTCGAGCGCGTCTCGTACCTGCACGACCACGTCGAGGCCCTCGGCCTCGCCCGGGACCAGGGCGTGGACGTGCGCGGGTACTTCGCGTGGTCCCTGCTCGACAACTTCGAGTGGGCCTACGGGTACGACCGCCGGTTCGGCATCATCCGCGTCGACTACGAGACGCTGGAGCGCACCTGGAAGGACTCGGCGCACTGGTACCGCCGTCTGGCGACGACGAACACGCTGCCGACGGTGGACGAGGTGTCCCCGGCCTGACCACTCCCGGCCTGACTGCCCCTGGCCGGGTCGGCTGAACGTAGGGATCGTCGTTGCATGCGCTCGTGTGCGACGACGATCCCTACGTTCGTTCCCGACGCGTGCGGGCGCCGGTGATGACGGCGCCGGCAGCGGGATACCGTCTGCGCATGAACGAGCTCGGTGACGTGCTGGACGACCTCCTCGACCGGACCCGCGCGACGCGTCGCGTGCCGGCGCTGTCCGCGGCCGTCGGCCGTGGGGGAGAGGTGGTCTGGACCGGGGTGGCCGCGGCCCCCTGGGCGGGTGGCCCGACGGCGGGCGGCCCGACGGCGGGCGGCCCGACGGCCGAGCATGCCTTCCGCATCGGGTCCGTCACCAAGCCGATGGTCGCGGTGGCCGTGCTACGCCTGGTGTCCGAGGGCGCCGTGGCGCTCGCGGACCCGATCGGGCGGCACCTGCCGGACGCCCCGGCCCCGGACGCCACGATCCGGCACCTGCTCACGCACACCAGCGGCCTGCAGGCCGAGTTCCCGGGCCCGTGGTGGGAGCGGCACGGCGGGCCGACGTGGGACGAGCTGACCGCCTCCGGCGTCGAGCAGCTCTGGGACCCGGGCGAGCGCTACCACTACAGCAACCCCGGGTTCGCCGTGCTGGGCCGCCTGATCGAGGTGGTCCGCGGCGGCGCGTGGGACAAGGTGCTCCGCGACGAGCTGTGGGAGCCGCTGGGCATGACCGCCACCGGCCGGGTCCCCGTCGGCCCGTCCGTGCGCGGGTACGCCGTGCACCCGGAGGCCGACCTCGTGCACGACGAGCCGGTCGCCGACTACCGCGCGGCGGGTCCCGCGGGCGAGGTGTGGTCCACGCCGTCGGACCTGGTGCGGTTCGGCATGTGGCTCGTCGGTGGCGAGGCCGACCGCGACGCCGGTGAGGCCGTGCTCCCGCTCGAGCTGCGCCGGCACCTGGCGGTCCCGCGCGCGGTGGTCGACGACGCCGGACCCGCCGGCGGCCCGTGGGCCACCGCCCACGGCCTCGGGGTGCGCGTGCGGCAGGACGGCGCCGTCCGGACGGTCGGGCACGGCGGTTCGGTCCCGGGGTTCACCGCCGACCTCCGCGCCGACGCCGGGACCGGGGACGTGGTCGCGGTGTGCGGATCGTCCACCGGAGGTTTCGGCGACGGTACGGCCCTGCTGGCGGCGTTCCAGGGCGACGGGACGCCGCTGGTACGGCCGGTGCCCGAGGAGCGGCCCGCGGCGCGTCCGCAGGGCTCGGAGGGGCTCACCGGCACCTGGTACTGGGGGCCGGTCCCGTTCGTCGTCCGCGTCGACGCGGCGGGGCGTGTCGACCTGCGGTCGGAGAACAGCGGGGGCCGGGGCACGGTCTTCGACGTCGTCGGCGGCGAGCTCCGCGGCGTCGACGGCGGCTACTGGCTGGGCGAGCGGCTCCGGGTGGTCCGGGCGGACGGCGCGCCCGTCGCGCTGGACATCGGCACCTTCCACTTCACGCGGTCCCCGTACGACCCGGGCACCGCCGTGCCGGGCGGCGTCGACGGGGCCGGCTGGCACCGACCCGGACCGACCGGGTAGCCGGTCCGCGGCGAGGTATTCCCACGGGCGGATGTCCGTCGTGTGGCGAGCCCGACAAACTCCGTCCCGGTGACACGCCGAAGGGGCGCGACACGCCGTTGGCTCAGATTTTTTTCGGGCCCTGAGAGGCCGTCGAGGTGCCCGTTCGGGCGGTCCCGGCGACCCCTCCGACGGTGCCCCGCGAACCGGTGTGCGCGGCCTACCGGGCGGTGTCAGAGGCTCGTGGCAGCATGGTCCCTGAGCGTCACGAGCGTTCCCGGCGTAGTGCCTACCACGTCCCGAACCACTACATGTCGTGACCGAGCGAGTGTCAGACCCTAGGTGTAGTGTTTGGTGCAGCGGGAGACGCAGACCCGCGAACAAAGCACACCGACGTAAGTTCACGGGTGTTCTTCGAGGTCAGAGGAGGCGGACATGAGCGTCACGGTCTACAGCAAGCCGGCATGCGTCCAGTGCGACGCGACGTACCGGGCACTGGATCGCAAGGGTGTCGAGTACACGGTCGTCGACATCACGCAGGACGCTGAGGCGCTGGAGATGGTCCGCGGCCTCGGTTACCTCCAGGCACCGGTCGTGGTGGCCGGTGACACCCACTGGTCGGGCTTTCGCCCCGACCAGATCAGCGCGGTCGCCGCGCTCCAGGCCGCTTCGGCCTGACAAGCACCACCGCTACGTCGGCAAGGAGGCGTGACGTGGGCTCTCTCGTCTACTTCTCCAGCGTGTCCGAGAACACGCACAGGTTCGTCGAGAAGCTCGCTCTCGAAGAGCTGGGGATGTCCGTGCACCGGATCCCGCTCCGCCCGGCCGACGGGTTCCTGCGCGTGGACGAGCCCTACGTCCTCATGGCCCCCACCTACGGTGGCGGCAACGAGGGCGGGGCCGTCCCGCGGCAGGTGAGGAAGTTCCTCAACGACGAACACAACCGGTCGCTCATCCGCGGCGTCATCGCCGCGGGGAACACCAACTTCGGGGCTGCGTACTGCATCACCGGCGACATCATCTCGGCGAAGTGTGATGTCCCGTACCTGTACGCCTTCGAGCTTCTGGGAACGGCGCAGGACGTCACGCGCGTCCGCAACGGATTGGGACGATTTTGGCAGCAACAACCACTGAGCCTCTCAGCCTGACTGAGATTCCCCTGGAGTCACTCCAGCTGGACTATCACGCGCTCAACGCCATGCTGAACCTGTACGGGCCGGACGGGAAGATCCAGTTCGAGAAGGACCGCGAGGCGGCCCGCCAGTACTTCCTGCAGCACGTGAACCCGAACACCGTCGACTTCGACACCCTTGAGGCGAAGCTCGAGCACCTGGTCGAGGCCAAGTACTACGACCCGACCGTGCTGGCCAAGTACTCGGGCTCGTTCGTCAAGGAGCTGTTCCAGCTCGCGTACTCCAAGAAGTTCCGCTTCGAGACGTTCCTCGGCGCCTTCAAGTACTACACGTCGTACACGCTCAAGACGTTCGACGGCAAGAAGTACCTGGAGCGCTTCGAGGACCGCGTCGCCATGGTCGCCCTCGGTCTGGCCGACGGCGACGAGCAGACGGCGCGCGACATCGTCGAGGAGGTCATCTCCGGGCGGTTCCAGCCCGCGACGCCGACCTTCCTCAACGTCGGCAAGGCGCAGCGCGGCGAGCCCGTGTCCTGCTTCCTGCTGCGCATCGAGGACAACATGGAGTCGATCGCGCGCGGCATCAACTCCGCGCTGCAGCTCTCCAAGCGTGGTGGCGGCGTTGCCCTGCTCCTGAGCAACATCCGTGAGCACGGTGCGCCGATCAAGCACATCGAGAACCAGTCCTCGGGCGTCATCCCCGTGATGAAGCTCCTGGAGGACTCCTTCTCCTACGCGAACCAGCTCGGCGCACGTCAGGGTGCCGGCGCGGTGTACCTGCACGCGCACCACCCGGACATCATGCGGTTCCTCGACACCAAGCGGGAGAACGCGGACGAGAAGATCCGCATCAAGACCCTCTCGCTCGGTGTCGTCATCCCGGACATCACGTTCGAGCTGGCCAAGAAGAACGCGGACATGCACCTGTTCAGCCCGTACGACGTCGAGCGGGTCTACGGCAAGCCGTTCGCCGACATCTCCATCTCGGAGAAGTACGACGAGCTCGTGGCCGACGACCGCATCCGCAAGACCACGATCAGCGCGCGCGACTTCTTCCAGACGCTCGCGGAGCTGCAGTTCGAGTCCGGGTACCCGTACATCATGTTCGAGGACACGGTGAACAAGGCGAACCCGATCAAGGGCCGCATCACCCACTCGAACCTGTGCTCCGAGATCCTGCAGGTCTCCACGCCGTCGACGTTCAACGAGGACCTCTCGTACGACGAGGTCGGCCGCGACATCTCCTGCAACCTGGGTTCGCTGAACATCGCCAAGGCGATGGACTCGCCGGACTTCGGCCGCACGATCGACACCGCGATCCGCGCGCTGACCGCGGTCAGCGACCAGACGTCGATCGAGTCCGTCCCGTCGATCAAGCTGGCCAACGAGCGGGGCCACGCGATCGGCCTGGGCCAGATGAACCTGCACGGCTACCTCGCCCGTGAGCGCATCTACTACGGCTCCGACGAGGGCATCGACTTCACGAACATCTACTTCTACACCGTGGCCTACCACGCGATCGCGGCGTCCAACCGCCTGTCGATCGAGCGGAAGCAGAAGTTCGGCGGGTTCGAGGACTCCAAGTACGCCACGGGCGAGTACTTCGACAAGTACGTCGAGCAGGAGTGGAAGCCGGCCACGGAGCGGGTCACCCGCCTGTTCGCCGACGCCGGCGTGTCGATCCCGACGCAGGACGACTGGCGCGCGCTCAAGGCTTCGGTCATGGAGCACGGCCTGTACAACCAGAACCTGCAGGCCGTGCCGCCCACGGGTTCGATCAGCTACATCAACAACTCGACGTCGTCGATCCACCCGGTCCCGGCCAAGATCGAGATCCGCAAGGAAGGCAAGCTCGGCCGCGTCTACTACCCGGCGCCGTACATGACGAACGACAACCTGGACTACTACCAGGACGCGTACGAGATCGGGTACGAGAAGATCATCGACACGTACGCCGCGGCGACGCAGCACGTGGACCAGGGCCTCTCGCTGACCCTGTTCTTCCCGGACACGGTGACCACGCGCGACGTCAACAAGGCGCAGATCTACGCGTGGCGCAAGGGCATCAAGACCCTCTACTACATCCGCCTGCGCCAGATGGCACTGGAGGGTACGGAGGTCGAGAACTGCGTCAGCTGCATGCTGTGACAGCAGCCCGCTGACCGGTCCGCACCGCCAGGCTCATCCGTACCACCGCCGCCCCTGAAGGAACTCCCATGTCGCCAACTGGCAAGCTCAAGCTCATCGATCGCGTGACGGCGATCAACTGGAACCGCCTCGAGGACGAGAAGGACCTCGAGGTCTGGGACCGCCTGGTCGGTAACTTCTGGCTGCCCGAGAAGGTGCCGGTGTCCAACGACATCCAGTCGTGGAACACGCTCTCGGAGCACGAGAAGACCATGACGTCGCGGGTGTTCACCGGCCTGACCCTCCTGGACACCATCCAGGGCACGGTTGGCGCGGTGTCGCTCATCCCGGACGCGCTCACCCCGCACGAGGAGGCCGTGTACACCAACATCGCCTTCATGGAGAGCGTGCACGCGAAGAGCTACTCCTCGATCTTCTCCACGCTGCTGTCGACGCCGGAGATCGACGACGCGTTCGCGTGGTCCGAGAGCAACGAGCACCTGCAGAAGAAGGCGGAGATCGTCCTCGACTACTACCGGGGCGACGACCCGCTGAAGCGCAAGGTCGCCTCGACGATGCTCGAGTCGTTCCTGTTCTACTCCGGCTTCTACGCGCCGATGTACTGGTCCTCGCGGGCGAAGCTCACGAACACGGCCGACCTGATCCGCCTCATCATCCGCGACGAGGCAGTGCACGGGTACTACATCGGCTACAAGTACCAGAAGGGCCTCGCCAAGCTGACGCAGCCCGAGCAGGACGACCTCAAGGCGTACACGTTCGACCTGCTCTTCGAGCTGTACGAGAACGAGGTCGAGTACACCGACTCGCTCTACGGCGAGCTGGGGCTGACCGAGGACGTCAAGAAGTTCCTGCGGTACAACGGCAACAAGGCCCTGATGAACCTGGGCTATGAGGCGCTGTTCCCCAAGGAGGACACCGACGTCAACCCCGCGATCCTCGCAGCGCTGTCGCCGAACGCGGACGAGAACCACGACTTCTTCTCGGGGTCGGGCTCGTCGTACGTGATCGGCAAGGCCGTGGAGACCGAGGACGACGACTGGGACTTCTGACCTCGTGTCGGGAGCCCGTCGCCCGTAGCGACTGACCACGGCCCGGGACCGCAGCATGCTGCGGTCCCGGGCCTTTGGCGTGCGTGCTGGCTGTGCGGGCGCTGTCGGTGAGCGCGGCTACTGTCGCGGGCGTGACTGACATGGATGTGGCGCCGTTGGCTGACGGCGACGAGCTGAGGTACGTGCGAGAACAGGTCCGGGCGATGGTGCGAGCGGGGTTTACCCCGTTCGGTCAGGTGCTCCAAGCCGCAGACGAGATGCTCGAGCCGGACGCCGCCGCGAACTTGCGGACGGCAGCAGCCGGCGCGGCTCGTCAGGAGTGGCAGGCGCGCGTCGTCGAGCAGGCGAGCTGGGCGGACGAAGGTAGCTACTCGGCTCTGGCCACGGCGTTCGCCGAACTGGAGACCCTCGGTGTGGTGGCAAGGATGTGCTTCGCCTGCTGCAACACCTGCGGTGCCGCCGAGATCCACGACGAGGTCGACCCGAACGGCGCGGAACCGCTCGGGTACGTCTTCTTCCATGGCCAGGAGGCTGAGCGGCTCGCCGACACGCCCGGCGACCTCTACCTGTCGTTCGGCGGATTCGCTGGGTCCACAGCCTCGGAGGTGGGGGAGATCGTCGCCACGACGATCGCTCGACATGGCTTCGAGGTCGCCTGGGACGGGAGTGCCGATGCGAAGGTACGGGTGCGGGTGACCGACTGGCGCAAGCGACTGCCCGCCGACGTGCCGATAGCCGCGCCCGGACGCTTTCGAGTGCTGACCGGACGGACGGCACCGACCCTTGACCCGACGCCGTACGAGCTGCTGATGCTCTTCCACCAGGTCCGCCGTGGCCGGGAGCAGTTCTTGGTCATCGAGGACCTGACGAAGCCCGACAGGTTTGTCCAGACCACCCTCGACGGTGACGGGCCGGCGTTCGCCGTGGAGTACCGTGAGAGCCCCGACACCCCGATCTACCAGGCGATCTGTCCTGGCCTCACGGTCGCGCACCAGATCGTGGTCGGCTGGAGCGCCGATGTCGCCGGTTGGCGGGACCTGGCCGGCTGGATCCAGGTCGAGCTGTAGCGGCCGGGCCGTTCGGGGTCGGCGAGGCATCGCTGTACCTCGCGAATCGGGTGCCGCCTGGCGTGTGTAGGTGAAGGTCGACCGGCTACGCCTGCCTGGTGTCCGCGTTGGCCGCGATGAGCGCAGCCTCGACCCGGTTGCGGGCACCGGTGGTGCGCAGGATCGAGGTGACGTGCACCTTGACCGTGCCCTCGGCGAGGTGGAGTCGCGCCGCGATCTCCGGGTTCGGCAGTCCCTCGCCCAGCAGGGCCAGCACCTCCTGTTCTCGCTGGGTGAGCCGTTCGAATCGCCTTCTTGCCTCCTGCTGAGCGATGAAGCGCGTGCCCAGTCCCGTCTGCAGCAGCCGCCGCGACACGGCGGGCGAGAAGAACGCGCCGCCCGACGCCGCGGCCCGCACCGCGAGCAGCAGCTCGCGGGGGTCACCCGACTTCAGCACGAACCCGTCGGCACCCAGGCGGACGGCCTCCGCGATGTACTCGTCCTCGCCGAACGTCGTGACCATGAGGCACGGCAGGGACCCGGCGGTACGCCGGATCTCCGCCAAGGTCTCCAGGCCGCTCATCGTGCCCATGCGCACGTCGAGGAGCACGACGTCGGGCCGGTGCGCACGCACCGCGGCCAGCGCCTCCTTACCCGAGCAGCCTTGTGCGACGACCCGGATCCCGTCGTCAGTCTCGAGGATCCCGGCCAGCCCGGCGCGCACGAGCGGTTCGTCGTCCGCGAGCACGACACGCAGCGGGGCGGGAACGCCCGGGCCGCTCACGACGCACCCCCGCTCATGATCTCTGGCCCGCTCGGGATGCCCGGGCCGCTCGCGGTCTCCGCCGCGTTCATGACGCACCGCCGACCACGAGGTCCGTCGAGGTCACGCGATCGCCCGACCAGCAGATCCGGTAGGCGTCCCCGGACGCGTCCGCGAGCGGGTCCGCCGTGACGGCGTAGTCGTCGCACGCCGGGTCGGACCCACGGGGTGGTTCGAGCGTGGCCCCGGGCAGCAGGGGGTCGACGTCGGACCGGGGGTCGCCCACCGCGATGCGGACGAAGTCGGTCGGATCGAGCAGCGCGCGCCTGGCCGCGAGATGGTCCGCGAGCTGGATCGCGCCCGCGACAACGACCAGGGCGGCGGTCGGCACGAGCACCGCGGCCAGCAGCAACGCCCCGCCCCGGCGCCGGGCACGAGTCAGCCCGTCGGTGACGGCGTTCGCGCTCTGCGGCACCAGCGTCACACCGGCGGGTCGAGCAGGTGGTGCACCCGGGTCCTCGTGCCGGCCGGCGGGGATGTGCACCGGCGAGGGACCCACCGTCGGGACCAGCTCCGCGCGCAGCACGTAGCCGGAACCGGCCGGGCCGGCCTCGATCGATCCGCCCGCAGCACGGACCTGCCGCCCGAGTGACCGCACCCCGGTGCCCCCACCGGTGGTCGCCAGACCGCCGCGCGCCAGCTCGTCGCGTACCGGTCCGACGCCTGTCGGCCCGATGTGCGACTGCCCGGCGTCCGAGGCGGGCAGCGGGTTGCGCACGAC
Organism: Promicromonospora sp. NPDC090134; assembly: GCF_044746965.1. Lineage (NCBI taxonomy): Bacteria > Bacillati > Actinomycetota > Actinomycetes > Micrococcales > Promicromonosporaceae > Promicromonospora > Promicromonospora sp. NPDC090134. The sequence goes on from NZ_JBIVCZ010000011.1 coordinate 139,826, forward strand.
CACCACGAGGCGCTCGCCGTCCTCCTGCAGCACGACACGGACCGGCTGACCCGGCGCGTGCTTGAGCGCGTTCGTCAGCCCCTCCTGGACCACCCGGAAGACAGCAGGCCCGAACCGGGCGAGGTGCTCGGGGCCGGGAGACCCGCTGAGCTCCACGTCCGCCCCGGCGCGGCGAGCCTCCTCGACAAGTTCATCGAGGCCGGCCTCGTCGAGGAGGTCTGTCGTGGCCCCCGTGGCAGGCGGGCCGTCGGGCAGGCCGGTGCGCAGCGTCTGGACGGACGCGCCGAGGCGGGCCACCGCGTCCGAGACCTGCCGCCGTGCCAGCGCGACGGACTCCCGTGCCGACACGTCCGCCGCCCGGCGACGCTCGGACTCCAAGCTGACGTCGGCGTCGGTGTCGGTGTCGGCCGCGACGTCCCGACCGCGCTCCAGCTCGAGCTCCAGCCGGCCCAGGTTGAGAGCGACGAGGCTGAGGGCGTGCCCCAGGTCGTCGTGGAGGCCCTCGGCGAGATGCAGTCGCTGCCGTGCCAGATCGGTCTCGGCGCGCAGCCGCCGCGCGTCCTGCTCCCGGACGAGCGCCGTCGCGGCGTCGGCCTCGGCAGCGCGCCGGGCACGCCAGGCCATCGCCACCGACCAGGGCAGCACACCGGAGACGACACCGCGGGCCGCGGTGACGAGCGCATCACGCAGGTCGGCCCAGCCCGCCAGGACGGCGACGGTTCCGGCCGCCGCGGCCAGGGCCATGGCCAGCTCACCCCGGCGTGCCCCGTGGTCGGCCAGGCCAAGGGGTGCGGCGACGGCCGCGACCGGGATCATCCACCAGGGATCGAGGCCGGCGAGGACCAGGAGCACCACGAACGCGACCGCGAGGAGCAGCCCGACGGTCGGGCGCGCGGCGTAGATGTCGGTGTACGTGGACGGCTGGGTCACCGGACCATCGTCGTCGACGTGCCGAGGGCGCGCTTCCCGCCTGGGTCTGATCTTCGGACACGCGAAGTACGACCAGGGTCATAGACGACTCCTGACCCACGCCAGATCCGTGCCGCCCTGGCGATTCCTAGCGTTCTCGCCATGACCACCACACGTCACGCACCGGCAGCGACTCATCCCGTCGGACGGGTCGCCGGCCCTGTACCTCGCGCCGCCCTACCCGCAGCCCTCAGCGTCGTCCTCGGCCTGTCCGTCGTCGCGCTCCTGGCCTGGCCCGGGCGCGGCCCCCTCTTCGAGGGCATCGCCGGCGGAACTGCAGCGTCGCCCCTGGCGGGCCTCGCGGGTCTGGTTGCGGACAAGGGACTGCTGGCGCTCGTCGCGATCACGGCCGGCCTCGTGCTGCTCACCTGGTTCCGCGACCGCCCCCGGTTCTGGCTGCTCGCCGCGGCCGGGGTGGGCGCCGTCGCGGCGTACGGCACGAGCGAGGTGGTGAAGCTGCTGGTCACCGAGGAACGACCGTGCCGGGCGGTCGACGTCGCCACCGTGCTCGCGTGCCCAGCGCCAGGGGACTGGTCCTGGCCGAGCAACCACTCGACCATCGCGGGCGCGCTTGCCGTGGCCTGCCTCCTGGCCGCGCCCCGGCTCTCGCCGCTCGTGGTGCCGCTGGCCGTGGCCGTGGCGGGTGCTCGCGTCGCCGCCGGTGTCCACTACGTGCACGACGTCGCCTGCGGGCTGGCCCTCGGCGTGCTGGTCACGTGCCTCGTCGGCCTGACCGTGCACGCCGGGGCGCAGCGACTCCGCGGAACTCAGGGGCGCACCGGGGCTGAACGCCTCACGCGTCGATCGACCTCGCACCCGTCACCGGCGGCTCGGCCGACCAGGGGAAGGTGATCCACAGGTCGGTGTCCTTCCACGAGTAGTCCGGCTGGATGATCGTGCGCGGCTTCGTGAAGAGAACGGCGGAGCGGGCCTCCGCGCCCTTCTTCTCCAGCAGATCCATGACGAGTGCAAGGGTGCGGCCGGAGTCCGCGACGTCGTCGACCACGAGGACCTTGGCGCCCGGGAGCTCGGACGTGTCCATGAGGGGCGGCAGCACCCGCGGGTCGTCGAGCGTCTTGCCGATGTCCGTGTAGAACTCGACGTTCAGGGTGCCGACGCCCTTGGTGCCGAGCGCGTAGGCCATGGCGCCGCCGGGCACCAGACCGCCCCGGGCGACGGCGATCACGACCTCGGGCACGAACCCGCTGTCCACCACCTTGTGGGCCAGGTCGCGCACCGCGACGGGAAAGGTCTCCCACGTGAGAACTTCGCGTTCCACGGGTGCGGGCTCAGTGGCCGGCAGGTCGGTCGAGGTCATGGGAAGACCCTACGAGACGTGGCGGGCACCCGGTTCGGGTACCCGCCACGTCTGTGCCGTGATCAGCGGCGATGCGCACCGTGCGTGCGCGAGATCTCATACCGGCCCGCGAGCGGGCCGACGGGGTCAGGCCGCCTTGGCCTCAAGGATGTCGACCACGAACACGAGCGTCGAGTTCGCCGGGATCGCGCCGTTCTCCTGCTCGCCGTAGCCCTGGTCCGCCGGGACGACGAGCAGCACCTGGCTGCCGACCTTCTGGCCGGCGATGCCGTTGGTCCAGCCGGGGATCACACCGCTCAGCGGGAACGACGTCGGCGTGCCACGGCTCCACGAGGAGTCGAAGGACGTGCCGTCGAGCAGGCAGCCCGCGTACTGCACGGTGACCGTCTGGTCCTTGGTGACCTCGGCGCCGTCACCCTCGACGAGAGGCTGGACCACCAGCTCGGTGGGCGCCTCGTAGTCGGCGGGGATCGTCACGGTCGGCTGGCCGTCCTCGGCGAGCTCGACGGTGGGCAGGCCCTCCTTGGGGGCCACCTCGGTGCCCTCGGCACGCGTCGGGATCTCCTTGGACTCGGTCACCTCGACCATCGTCACCTGGATGGTCTGGTCCATCGCAGTGCTCGCCATGAGGAGGCGCGTGCCGACCTTCTGGCCGATCAGGCGGTCGTTCAGCAGGTCGTACTGCGGGTCGCCCAGCGTGAACGACTCCGGCTTCTTGGTCTCCCAGGTCGAGCCGCTGGTGGAACCGTCCTTGCCCGCGATGACCACGTAGTTGATGGTCACCTGGGCGCCCTCGACGAGCTCCGCGCCGGTGCCCTCGTCCACGACGCGGGACGTCGGGGACGTGACCTTGAGCGGCGCCTTGAACGTCACCTTCGGTTCCTTGCCGACCGGGCCCGAGACCTCGATCGCGTCGACCGCCTTGACGTCCTCCTCGGCCGGGCTGGGCATGGGCGACGGCTCCGCGGCGGCCGTCACCTCGCAGACGTTTCCGTCGGAGGCGGCGGCATTGTCGCTCCCGGAGTCGTCGGCGCTCGCGCAGCCGGTGAGCGCGATGGATGCCAGCGCGACGGCTGCCAGGGCGGCAGTGGTGCGGTGCTTCACGAGTAGTCCTTCGGTAGGTGTGCGCCTTGCTGGGGACCGCCACACTCTAGCGGGCGGAGATGAGTGCGGCTCCCAGGCATTGTGGTGCGCGATGCGGGCTGTTCTCGAACAGCCTTGAGCCATCCGCTCCGCCCTGCGGAAGAATAGATGGCATGCCGTCGAACCGCCGCTCCAGCAAGCGTCCGTATGCCGCTGGTCATGTCCCCCTCGACGTGGACCGGGCCACGGGCGGGCGTCGCAGCGAGTCGGCGGCGGACGGCGAGTGGGTGGTGCAGCGGATCCGGTCGTCCGACAAGACCTATGTCTGCCCCGCCTGCCGCCAGGAGGTCACGCCGGGCACCGCGCACGTCGTCGCATGGAGGACGGACGGTTTCGGCGGGCCCGAGGCCGGTGTCGACGCCCGGCGGCACTGGCACACCAGCTGCTGGCAGCGCCGGGCCAACCTGCGCTGAGGCAACGGGTCCGGTGAACCGGGGCCCGTCCCCGCCGCACACGTGGTCCAGGGTGCTGCGACACACACTCCCGCGCCGACGCGTCCTGCCGCGGGCGGGAGGACAATGGACCCGATGACCACTGAAGCGACGCCGGACGCGGCCTCCGGCCAGACGACCCACCAGATCCGCTCGCTCACCGTCCTGCCCGCCCAGCGGGAGGACGTCGAGCTGCACACCGCCGACGGCCTCACGCTCGTGGGCGAGCTCGCCCTGCCGGCGGACACCGAGCCGGCGGCCAGCCTGCTGACGCTCCACCCGCTGCCCACGCACGGCGGCTTCATGGACTCCCACGTGTACCGCAAGGCCGCGTGGCGTCTGCCCGCGCTGGCCGACCTGGCGGTGCTGCGGTTCAACACGCGGGGCACCTCCTCCCCGCGGGGCACGAGCGAGGGCACGTTCGACGGGGGCGAGGCCGAGAAGTACGACGTCGCGGCCGCGATCGAGTTCGCCGAGTTCCGTGGGCTGCCCCGGCCGTGGCTGGTCGGCTGGTCGTTCGGCACCGAGCTGGTCCTCAAGCACGGCGCCGACCCGAGCGTCGAGGGCGCGATCCTGCTCTCGCCGCCGCTGCACCGCGCGACGGACGAGGACCTGGACCGCTGGGCGGCGTCTGACAAGCCCCTCGTGGTGCTCGTGCCCGAGCTCGACGACTACCTCCGGCCCGACGAGGCCCGCCGGCGCTTCGCGCGGGTGCCGCAGGCCGAGGTGATCGGCGTCGACGGCGCGAAGCACCTCTGGGTCGGCGAGCCCGCCGTCGCCCGTGCGCTGAACGAGATCGTCGCCCACGTCCTGCCCGACCACCCGCTCCCGCTGCCGACCCACTGGGACGGTCCGCTGGGCGTCTCCTGAGCGACACCGCCAGGCACCAGCACCACCACCGCACCCACCAGAGGAGGACGACGATGACCTCTCGAGCCACCAGGAACCTGGCTACCTTCACGCTGCACGACGGCGGGGGTGTGCCGCTCGTGCTGCTGCACGGTTTTCCGCTCGACCACCGGATGTGGGCGGTGTGCGCGGAGTACCTCCCGCCGGGCGTCCGGGCCATCGCGGTGGACCTGCCCGGTGCCGGGCACAGCGACCTGGACGGGTTCCCGCCGAGCATCGAGCACATCGCCGACGCGGTGTACCTGACGATGACCGACGCGGGGGAGGGCAACGCCGTCGTCGTCGGGCACTCGATGGGCGGGTACGTCGCGCTCGCCCTGGCCGAGCGGCACCCGGGCTTCGTCGCGGGACTCGGCCTGGTGAACACGAAGTCGACGGCGGACACCGAGGAGGCGCGCGCCAAGCGGCTGCGGATCGCCGCCGCGGTCGACGCCAGCCAGACCGTGGACGCGGTGCTCGGCATGCCCGCCAACCTGGTCGGCGCCACCAGCACGGAGCACCGCCGGAACCTGTTCCCCGTCCTGGACTCGTGGATCCGAGCCCAGTCGCCGGCGGGCGTCGCCTGGTCGCAGCGTGCGATGGCGTCCCGGCCCGACCGGACCTACGTGCTCGATCGGCTGGACGCGCCGGTCGCCGTCGTGGTGGGGGCAGAGGACTCGATCACGCCGCTGGCCGAGGCCGAGCACATGGTCCGGGCGGCGGGCTCGCCCCTGGGCTCCTCGATGGGTGACGCCGCGCTCACGCTGGTGCCCGGCGCCGGGCACCTGAGCGTCGTCGAGGAGCCCCAGGCGGTCGCCGCGGCCCTCGGCCTGCTGCACACCCACGTCGTGGCCCACCACTGACCGAGCATGCCGAGACAGAACCAGGGCGAGATAGAACCAGGGCGAGATAGAACTGGGGCGCTACCAACCACGTGGTTGGTAGCGCCCCAGTTCTATCTCGCCCTGGTTCTCGGCACAACGGTCAGCTCGACGCGCCGGCCTTCTCGGAGACGGGGGCCTCGGCGTCGTCGCTCTCCGAGGGGGAGGAGGCCGAGTCGGAGGCGGCCTGGCCGGCCTTCGTGCTGGCCTTGGTGCCCTTGACCGAAGGGATCACGACGGTCGCGGTGCCGACGGGCACGGGCGTCGGGTTGCTCGGCGGGATCGAGGCCGGCATCGAACCGTCCGCGTCGGAGGAGTCCGGAACCTCGGGCTCGGCCTCGGTGCCGTCGCCGACGACCGCGAAGCGTGCCTGCTGCGCCGGGGTGGCCCCCGCCATGCTCGCGGCCTTGGCCGCGGGGGCGGGCGTCGCGGCGGGAGCGCTCGGGGCCGCCGGGGTCCCGAGCATGCCGCGCAGCTCCTCCAGGTAGGAGTTGATGGAGTCGTGCTGACGCGTGAGGTCCTCGAGCTGGTGCTGTGCGGCGGACCGGCTCGACTCGGCCTCGGCGCGGGCGTCGTCGATGGTCTGCTCCGCGAACTCGCGGGCGTCGGCCACGATCCGGTCGGCGGACTTGCGGGCGTCGGCCACGAGGTCCTTGACGTAGACGTCCGACTCGGAGCGGATCTTCTCGGACTGCTCCAGCGCGACGGCGACGCGCTTCTCGGCCTCGGCCGCGTGCTCCTCGGCCGTGCTGACGAGCTTGGCGGTCTCGGTCTTGGCCGTCTCGTGGCGCTCGGCGAGCTCCTTCTCCACGGCCTCCTTGCGGGTGGCGATGTCGAGCTCGGCCTGGGCGAGCGCCGCGCGGGCCTGCTCGCGCAGGTCCTCCATCTCGGTGGTGACGGCGTTGGACGCCTCGGCTGCCTGGCGGCGGGCCTCGGAGAGGATCTGCTCGGACTCGGCGCGCGCGCTGGCGAGCATCGCGGACGAGTCGCGCTCGGCGGTCTCGCGCTGCTCCGTGGTCTCGGCGTTCACCTGGGCGCGGAGCTTGGCGGTCTCACGCTCGGTGTTGACGCGCAGCTCCGTCGTCTCCCGCTCGACCGTCGAGCGCAGGGTGCCGAGCTCGCGCTCCAGGCTGGCCCGGCGCTCGCTCTCCTCGGCGTTGATGGCGCTGGCGATCTGCGCGGACTCGCGCTCCGCCGAGCCGACGAGCTCCTCGGCGCGGCGCTGCGCGGCGAGCAGGTGGCCCTCGGCCTCGGCGGCCATCGTCGTGCGGATCTCCTCGGCCTCGCGACGAGCGCTGGCGAGCATCTCCGCCACCTCGGACTCGGCGCGGGAGCGCACCTGCCCGCCCGACAGCTTGGCGCGTGCCATGATGTCCGCAGCCTGCTGGTTGGCCTGGTTGATGATGTCCGTCGACTGGTCCTCGGCGGAACGCAGGAGGAGCTCGATGCGGGAACCGAGGCCGGCGTACGACGGCTTCTCGGTCTCGCGCAGGTTGCGCTTGGCATCGTTGAGGTCCTGCGTGAGCTGCATGGCACGACCGTCGGAGGCCTCGACCTGTCGGCGTGCTTCTTCGAGCGCGTGGTTCAGGCGGTCCAGGTGTGCGTGCACCTGGTCGCGGTCGTACCCACGCATGGCAGTCGGGAAGAGCGAGCGCTCGTCGGACACGGTGCAGACCTCCAGTGTCGGAACTTGGTGAGGCGCGGGTCAGGCTCCCCCCTGGGACGCCGTTTATCGGCTCGTCCGGCGCCCAGGATACGTGCCTTGTGCGGATGTGGATACTCCGCAGTGGGATGCAATCTACGCAATGCGTGGAATACTGCCCGCTGGCCCGGGACCCCTCTCCCACCGTGGCGGTTCAGGCACACCTCGGTGAAGGAAGAGTGAGAGTCCCGGCCGAACCTCACAAGCACACCCGTCATTGGACAGTGCTCTGTGTTCGGTCCCTATGCTGGAACATCCACCTGATCGACGGGCTCGCGCCCTCACTTCGAAGGGAATCGGTGGTGCAACGCTTTTTGGCGATCCTCCTGATCCTGGCCGGCCTTGGCGGGATCGGTTTCGGGATCGCGACGGCAACCGTCCTGCGCGATTCCGACACCGTCGTCGCGACCGCGACCCCCAGCGGTGACGGAACCATGGTCGTGACGGAGCCCGGAGTTCTCGGCCTCGTCGACGACCAGGTGACCGTGCGGGCCACTGTCCCCGAGGGGCAGAAGGTCACGCTCGCGCTCGGGTCCGACGTCGACGTGCTCGGCTGGGTCGGCAGCGACCCCTACGACTCGGTGACCGGCCTGTCCTCGTGGGAGACGCTCAGCGTCGCGCCCGGCGCTCCCGCCACCACGGACGACGAGGAGGCGGAGGAGGCCCCGGCTGAGAAGCCGACCACCGGTCCGGACCCCGCCGGGTCCGACATGTGGATCTCCGAGGTCAGCGGCGAGACCACCGTCCAGATGCGCTGGACCGAGCAGCCCGGCCGCGTCGTGCTGCTGGCCGCGGGTGTCGGCAAGGGCGCCGAGGCGCCCACGCTCGAGCTCACCTGGCCGCGCCCCGTCAACACGCCGTACCTGTGGCCCGGCGTGCTGGGCGGTGGTTTCGTCCTGATCCTCGGCGTCTTCATGCTCCTCGGCTCCCGTCGCAAGAAGCGCAACGGCAAGGGCGGGTCGACGTCCGCGGTCCGCACGCGCCAGTCGTCCTCGGAGCTGCCGCGTCGTGACGCGGTCTTCGGGGTGGACGGTGCCGAGCCGGACCAGCACCCGGAGGAGACCCGCGGCGGATTCCCGCCCGCACCGGGCGGAGCGCCCGGCGACGCGCCCGACGGCGGCACGGCGGTCTTCCCGCCGGCGGCCCCGGAGCGTCCGGGCCGTGAGCGCCCCGAGCAGGGCCCGCCGCGCCCGGGCACGCCGCGACCGGGTGGACCCCGGCCGGGCCGGCCCGAGCCGGGCACGCCCGAGCCCCACGAGGACCGCACCCAGGCCTGGGGGGCGCCCGCCCCCTTCGGCGGCGCGGCCCCGATCGTCCCGGCACCCGAGCCCGAACCGGCTCCCGCGCCGGTCGCCGCCCCCGCGGGCTCCATCCGCGGCATGCGGCGCAGCCGGCGCAGCCAGGGTCCTGGCGCACCTGCCGCGGCACCCGCACCGGCCGCCCCCGCGCAGTCCGCGCAGTCCGCGCCCGCGCAGTTCGGCGGCGCCGTCCCCGAGCACACGCAGCCCGCTCCCGCGCGGCCCGAGGCACCGGCTCCGGCCGAGGCCGGTCCCGCGGCGTCGGGCAGGCCGCTGACGCGGCGCGAGATGCGCATGCGTGAGCAGGCCCAGCGCCGGGCGGCGACCGGCGCCATGCCGGCCGTCCCGGCCGCCGAGCCGCAGCCCGAGCCCGAACCCGAGCAGGAGAACCCGAGCAGCCGTGCCGCTGCGTGGCGCCAGACCTGGGGCGTCACGGGGAACGACGACGGAGGTAATCGATGAGACGCACCACGACCCGCTCCATGGCCGTGGTGGCGACCTTGCTCGCCACGGGTCTGCTGGCCGGCTGTGCCGAGGAGCTCCCCGTCCCCAAGCCGGAGGCGCCCGTCGCGGCTGCCGTGGTCTCGCAGTCGCAGGAGCGCAAGATCCTGGACAAGGTCTCCGGCGTGGTCGAGGGCGTGACCAAGTCCAGCGACGCCGACTCGCTCGCCGCGCGCCTGTCCGGGCCGGCCCTTGCGATCCGCGAGACCCAGCTCAAGGTCGCCGCCGCCCGCAAAGACAAGGAACCGCTGACGGACCTGGCGATGGAGATGCAGCAGGTGATCCTGCCCTCCGACCAGGCGTGGCCGCGCACCAGCTTTGCCATCACGGTCCAGCCCAAGGACCTCACCACCCCTGTGCTCATGGCCTTCAACCAGTCCAGCGCGCGGGAGCAGTACAAGATGTGGGGCTGGGTCCGCCTGCTGCCCGGCGTCACGATGCCGCAGTTCGCGGAGGCCGACCTCGGCAGCGCCGCGGTCCCGGCGAACGACGAGAGCCTGAAGATGACGCCCCAGTCCGCCGTGGAGCAGTACGCGTCCGTGCTCACGGTGGACAAGGACTCGAAGTACGCCGGCAACTTCGCCGACGACGACCTGCGCCAGTTCTTCCGGGACTACGGCAAGCTGCAGGTCGACGCGATCAACAAGGAGGACTGCAAGGGAGCCTTCGAGGTCGCGTACGAGCCCACCAAGGACCCGGTCAAGTCGGTCCGGACGGCGGACGGCGGCGCCCTCGTGATGGCGGCGATGATCAGCAAGGAGACCATCACCGCCAAGGAGGAGGGCTGCGAGATCGGCCCGCCGACCAAGACGACCCAGGCCCTGTGGGGCGATGCCGACGTGACCAACGTGGTCGAGGTCAACTACAAGGACATGGTGGCGATGTACGTGCCGCCCAAGGACTCCGAGGACCAGGTCAGCCTGGTCGGGTACGAGCACGTGCCGTGGTCGGTCTCGAACGGCTGATCTTTCGCTGACCTGCGCGTCAGCCGTGGCTAGGGTGGCTTCCGTGAATTCACGGAGGCCACCCTTTCCACGTCCCGGGCTCGTGCCGCCCGCGGCGCTCGCGATCACGTCGCTCCTGCTCGCGGGGTGCACCGCCGAGCTTCCCGTCCCGGTCGCCGACGCCCCGGTCGTCGCCGCGGTGGTCACCGAGACCCAGGAGCGCAGGATCCTGGACCAGGTGACGGGGGTCGTGGACGGCGCGAAGGGGGCCGACGGCGCGGAGGCGCTGGCGGAGCGGCTGACCGGTCCCGCGCTCGAGCTGCGGCGGGCCGAGCTGCGGATCGCCGCGGCCCGGGACGGCGAGGGCCTGAGCGGCATGTCGATGGAGATGAGGCAGCTCATCCTGCCGTCCGAGCAGGGCTGGCCGCGCAACAGCTTCGTCATCACGGAACAGCCCGCCGAGGGCACGCCGATGCTCGGGGCGTTCGAGCAGCCCGCGCCCCGCGACCAGTACAAGATGTGGGGCTTCGTCTACCTGGTACCCGGCGTGACGATGCCGCAGTTCGCGGACGCCGAGCTGGGCAGCCCGGCCGTACCGGCCGACGACACGAGCCTCAAGGTCACGCCGCAGGAGGCCGTCACGCAGTACGTGTCGGTGCTGAACGTCGACGAGGAGTCGAAGTACGCCGGGAACTTCGGCGACGACAGGCTGCGGCAGACCCTGCGCGATGCCGGCGAGAGCCAGCTCGCGGCGATCAAGAAGGAGGGCAAGGACGCCAAGGGCACCTTCGAGGTCGCGTACGAGCCGACGAAGGACGCGGTCAAGGCGGTCCGGACGGCCGACGGCGGCGCGGTGGTGCTGGCGGCACTGCTCAGCCAGGAGACCCTGAAGGCGGACAAGGGGTGGCAGCTCTGGCCGGTCACGCCGTCGGTCAAGGCGCTGTGGGGTGGCGCCGCGGGCACCGAGGTGATGAAGGTCCACTACCGTGACATGGTCGCGCTGTACGTACCGCCCGCCGAATCGGCGGAGCAGATGAGTCTGCTGGGCTTCCACCGGGTGCCCTACGCGGTGTCGAACAAGTGAGCCGGTGATCGCCGAGAGCGGAGTCGACGGGTATCGATCGCGTGGTTCATTAGGATTGCCCCCATGAGCAGTACCACCCCTCAGCCCGGCCCCGCCCGGAGCGCGCAGCCCGAGTTCGCGGTGCGCGGCGCCGTCGACCTGTCCGCCCTCAACCGTCCCCAGGCACCGCCGCCCGGAGAACCCGGTGGCGCACCCGAAGCCGGCGGTTTCGTCGTGGACGTCAGCGAGGCGAACTTCGAGCAGCTGGTCCGCGACTCTGCCACGTACCCGGTGGTGATCCTGCTGTGGATCCCGACGGACCAGGCGAACGCCGAGCTCGGTGCCACGATGGGCCGCCTCGCCCAGGAGTACGGCGGCCGGTTCCTGCTGGGCCGCGTCGACGCGCAGGCCTCGCCGCAGGTCGCCGCCGCGTTCCAGGTGCAGGGCGTGCCGACCGTCGTCGCGGTGCTGCAGGGTCAGCCGCTTCCCCTGTTCCAGGGCGCGGCCGACGAGCAGCAGATCCGCGGCGTGCTCGACCAGGTGCTGGCCGCCGCCGAGCAGAACGGCGTCACGGGCCGGGCCCCGGGCGGCGCCCCCGCGACCGACGAGCCGGCGCCCGAGGAGGTGGAGCCGCCGCTGCCGCCGCTGCACCAGGAGGCGTACGACGCGATCGAGCGCGACGACCTGGAGGGTGCCGCCGCCGCCTACGCGAAGGCGCTGCGCCAGGACCCGAAGGACTCGGACGCCACGGCCGGCCTCGCGCAGGTGCACCTCATGCAGCGCACCCACGACTCCGACCTCGCGGCCGTACGACAGGCCGCCGCGGCCGCACCGTCCGACGTCGACGCCGCGCTCGCCGTCGCGGACATGGACATGCTGGGCGGCAAGGTGGACGACGCGTTCGCGCGCCTGCTCGACCTGCTGCCCGAGGCGGACGCCGACGGCAAGGAGAAGATCCGGGTGCGGCTGCTGGAGCTCTTCGAGGTGGCCGGCACCGCGGACCCGCGGGTGAGCAAGGCCCGCAAGCGCCTGGCGATCAGCCTGTACTGACCGGACGCACCGCCCGGCGAGCCCGTTCCGAGCCGGAGCTCGCCCCGCTGATTGTTTTCGAGGCCCGCCTTTCTTCGCTTTGAGTCCCCTCAAAGCGAAGAAAGCCGGGCCTCGAAGGCGATGGGGCTACTCGGGGATCAGGATCAGGGCGCCCAGCGGGGGGATCCGCATCGGCGCCGACCAGGCGCGGCCGTGGTGGGGGACCGGCTCGGCCTGGACGCTGCCCATGTTGCCCACGCCGGAGCCGCCGTAGACCGTGGCGTCCGTGTTGAGCACCTCGCGCCACACCGGCCCGGCCGCAGGCACCGGTTCGGCCAGCGTCGCGGCGTCGGCCGGCGCGACGCGCATCGACGTCTCCGCCGGCTCGGCAGGCGGCAGGGTCTCGACGGCGTCGGCGGCCGAGGCTTCGGGAGCACCCCCGCCCGCCCACGGCACCTCCGGCAGCGGCAGGCGGTACCCCTCGTGCGGTACTCCCGCGAAGTTCACGACCACGACCACCGGGTCCCCGGAGCGCGACCGGCGCACGTAGGCGAGCACGTTGTGGTCGGCGTCGTCGGACTCGAGCCACTCGAAGCCCGCCGGGTCGAAGTCGAGCTCCCACAGCGCGGGCGTCGCGCGGTAGAGGGCGTTCAGGTCCCGGACGAGGTGCTGCACGCCGGAGTGCCCGGAGTCGCCGAGCAGGTCCCAGCGCAGGCCCTCGGACTCGGCCCACTCCGTGTCCTGCGCGAACTCGCACCCCATGAACAGCAGCTGCTTGCCGGGATGGGTCCACTGGTAGGCCAGGAACGAGCGGACGCCGGCGAGCTGCTGCCACCGGTCGCCAGGCATCTTGCGCAGCAGCGACCCCTTGCCGTGCACCACCTCGTCGTGGCTGATCGGCAGCACGAACTGCTCCGTGAACGCGTACACCAGCGAGAACGTCAGCTCGCCGTGGTGGTAGCGCCGGTTGTACGGGTCCTCCGCGAGGTAGCGCAGGGTGTCGTTCATCCAGCCCATGTTCCACTTCAGGCCGAAGCCCAGCCCGCCGCTCGACGTCGGGCCCGTGACCTGGGGGAACGCCGTGGACTCCTCGGCGATCATCATCACGCCGGGCGTACGCCGGTACGCGGTCGCGTTCGCCTCCTGGAGGAACGCGATGGCCTCCAGGTTCTCCCGCCCGCCGTGCACGTTGGGCGTCCACTCGCCCTCCTTGCGCGAGTAGTCGAGGTAGAGCATCGAGGCGACGGCGTCCACCCGCAGCGCGTCGACGTGGAACTCCTCGAACCAGTACGTGGCGTTGGCGACCAGGAAGTTGCGCACCTCGCGGCGGCCGAAGTCGAAGATCAGGGTGCCCCAGTCCTGCTGCTCGCCGCGTCGTGGGTCGGGGTGCTCGTACAGGGGCGTCCCGTCGAACCGGGCCAGGGCGAACTCGTCGCGCGGGAAGTGCGCGGGCACCCAGTCCAGGACGATGCCGACGCCGGCCTGGTGCAGCCGGTCCACCAGGTACCGGAAGTCGTCGGGCGAGCCGAACCGCGACGTGGGCGCGTAGTAGCTGGTGACCTGGTAGCCCCACGAACCGCCGTACGGGTGCTCCGCGACGGGCAGGAGCTCCACGTGCGTGAAGCCCTGCTCCACGACGTAGTCGGTGAGCTGCTCCGCGAGCTCGCGGTAGCCGAGGCCGGGCCGCCACGAGCCCAGGTGCACCTCGTACACGCTCAGCGGCGCGGAGTGCGGGTCGGCCGACGACCGGGCGGCGAGCCACGCGTCGTCGTGCCACTCGTGCACCGAGGTGGTGACCACGCTGGCGGTGGCGGGCGGCTGCTCCGTCGCCTTGGCGAGGGGGTCGGCCTTGGCGCGCCAGACGCCGTCGGCCCCCAGGATCTCGAACTTGTACCGCAGGCCCGGGCCGACGTCCGGGACGAACAGCTCCCAGACGCCCGTGGCGCCGAGCGACCGCATGGGGTGCGTGCCGCCCCAGCCGTTGTGGTCGCCCACGAGCCGCACGCCGCGCGCGTTCGGCGCCCACACCGCGAAGGCGACGCCGGCGATGTCGCCGGCCGCGCTCGGGTACCGGTGGACGTTTGCGCCGAGCACCTGCCAGAGCTGCTCGTGCCGGCCCTCGCCGATCAGGTGCAGGTCCACCTCGCCGAGGGTGGGCAGGAACCGGTACGGGTCGTCGGAGGCCCAGGTGTCCGTGCCGGACCGGGTGCGGATCCGGTAGTCGGGGGCGTGCCGGGAGCCGTCCTCCTCCTCGGCGGCCGGGACGACGGCGGCCCACACGCCCGCACCCTGGTGCGTGGCGGACACCTCGGCGCTCGCCGTGACGACGACCACCTCGTCGGCGAGCGGGCGCAGGGCGCGCACCACGGTCCAGGGCCCGTCCAGCAGGTGCGGGCCGAGCACGGTGTGCGGGTCGTGGTGGGTTCCGGACGCGACGGCGGTCAGGGCCTCGAGGTCGACGTCGGGCAGGTCAGCCATGGGTTCACCTTTCCACGTCGGGCGCGTGACGTGCGACACGTACCCGGCGCGTACCGATCCCCAGGTCACGAGCCGAGCACGCGGTCCACGGCGGCGAGCGGGATGTGGGTCCACGCGGGGCGGTGCCGGAACTCGTAGACCACCTCGTACAGGGCCTTGTCCACGGTCAGGGAACGCAGCAGGAGCTCGGCGGTGCCGACGTCGAGCGGGCTGCCCGTCGACGTCGCGCCCGCCGTCGCGGGCACGGTGCCCTGGTGCGCCTCGCCGCTGGCCTGCCGGTACCCCTCGAGGAAGCTCACCTGCGCGTGCGACACCCAGTGCGGGTCCGTGGCCTGCCCGACGGCGGCGGCGTAGTCCAGCGACCGGAGCAGCCCGGCGACGTCGCGCAGCGGCAGGTCGGGCGCCGTGCGCTCGGACACGGGACGCTGTGGCTCGCCCTCGAAGTCGAGGACCTTCCAGCCGTCCGGCGACCAGAGCGCCTGCCCGAGGTGGAGGTCGCCGTGGATCGGCTGCAGCGGCACGACGTCGCCGCGCTCGACGACCGCCGACAGCCGCGCGCTCAGCGTGTCGTACAGGGCGGTGACGCCCGCGCGGTGCGGGGCCAGGACGGGGACGTCGGCGAAGGCCTCGGCGGCCCGGCGGCGCAGCACGCCCATGAACCCGGCCGGTTCGAGCGCCGGCCCGGGGCCCAGGGCCTCACGCAGGGCGGCGTGCAGGCGCGCGACGACGGCGCCCAGCTCGGCAGCCTGCTCCCCGAAGTCCTCGTCCCGGGCCGCGTACGCGCAGGCCAGCTCGAACCCGTCGGTCGCCTCGTGCACGAGCTCGGACAGCACCGCGAGGTGCGCCACGGGTCCGGCGGCGCCGCTGTACGCGCCGCCGTGCACGCCGCCGTCCGAGCCGGCGGAACCGGAGCCGGCGCCGGGGGCGGGCAGCTCCACCGCACCAAGGAACCGGGGCACGCCGTCCCAGCCGGCCCGCGTCAGGGCCTCCGGGATCACGACGTCGGGGTGCGGTCCCAGGGCGACCGTCCGCAGGATCTTGAGCATCCCGCCGCGCCCGGTCGCGTGCGGCAGGGCGGGGAGCACCACCGACGTGTTCGACTGCTCCCCGGAGATGCGCCGTGCGTCGCGGAGCTCGGCGCAGTCCTCCGGCTCGCACGCGGCGGGCAGGGCGGCGGTGAAGTAGGCGTGCCAGGCCGCGGGGTGGACCCCGCCGTCGTGCACGGTCGCGGTGCCCGACGCCGTGGTGACGGTGCCGATGAGGCCGGCCGCCTCGGTGTCGGCGGTGTCGGCTTCCGGCTCCGCCGTGGGGGTCAGGACCAGCGGGACCTGGATCACCAGCGACTCGTCGCCCGCCGCCAGGCCCGGGCCGACCAGTCGCAGGAGCGCGACCACGACGTCGGCCACGCCGCCGAACGTGATCGTGAGCCACGGCTCGTGGGTCACGCCCTCGGCGGGCACCGGGTACCAGCGCTGCGCGGGCAGCCACGTGTCCAGGAGCCGCAGCACCTCGGGCGGGAGGTGCGCGGCTCCGGGGGAGACGTGGACGGGGCGCGCCGGGCTCACCCCTCTCGCGCCTGCCCGACGGGTTCGCTCGTTCCCGTGGAGTCGTTCGGCCCGGCCGGCGCGGGCGGGGCCAGCACCAGCCAGTAGAAGTCGCGTGCGCCCCACGTCATCGTCAGGATGCCGTCGTCGCCGACGCCCGGGAACGCGGCGCCGCCGAACACGTCGGTCAACGTCCAGCCGGCGTACCCCGGCAGCTTGATCGTGGACGAGCGCGCCGTGGCCGAGAGGTTCGCGGCGATCAGCAGTGTCTCCTCGGCCGATGACCGGGTGAACGCGATGACCGACTCGTCGTTGCAGTCGAGCGCCGTGAAGTCGCCGGTCCCGAACGTCGGGTGCAGGCGCCGGAACGCCAGCATGTTGTGCATCCAGTGCAGCAGCGACGTCGGCTGCGCGAGCTGCGCCTCCACGTTGGTGTGCTGGTAGTGGTGCACCAGCGACTGCACGAGCGGCAGGTACAGCTTGCCCGGGTCGGCCGTGGAGAAGCCCGCGTTGCGGTCCGGCGTCCACTGCATCGGGGTGCGCACCGCGTCGCGGTCGGGCAGCCAGATGTTGTCGCCCATGCCGATCTCGTCGCCGTAGTAGAGGCACGGCGTGCCGGGCATCGACAGCAGCAGCGCGTTGGCCAGCTCGATCTCCTTGCGGGCGTTGTCCAGCAGCGGCGCGAGCCGCCGCCGGATGCCCACGTTCGCGCGCATCCGTGGGTCGGGGGCGTACCAGCCGTACATGCTGGCGCGCTCCTCGGTGGACACCATCTCCAGGGTGAGCTCGTCGTGGTTGCGCAGGAACGTGCTCCACTGGCCGCGCGCCGGGATGGCAGGCGTGTCCGCGAGGATCTCCAGGAGCTGGCGGGCCCGCTGGTCGCGGATCGCGTAGAAGATGCGCGGCATCACCGGGAAGTGGAAGCACATGTGGCACTCGGGGTCGTCGTCCGTGCCGAAGTACTCGACGACGTCCGCCGGCCACTGGTTCGCCTCGGCCAGCATGATGCGGCCCGGGAACTCGGTGTCGAGCATGCGGCGCACCTTGCGCAGGAAGCCGTGCGTCTCGGGCAGGTTCTCGCAGTTGGTGCCCTCGGCCTCGAACAGGTACGGCACGGCGTCGAGCCGGAACCCGTCCACGCCGAGCTGGAGCCAGAACCGGGCGACGTCGAGCATGGCCTCCACGACGCGCGGGTTCTCGAAGTTGAGGTCGGGCTGGTGGCTGAAGAACCGGTGCCAGAAGTACTGCCGCCGCACCGGGTCGAAGGTCCAGTTCGACGTCTCGGTGTCCACGAAGATGATGCGCGCGTCCTGGTACTGCGTGGCGTCGTCGCTCCACACGTAGAAGTCGCCGTACGGGCCGTTCGGGTCGGCGCGCGAGGCCTGGAACCACGGGTGGGCGTCGCTGGTGTGGTTCATGACCAGGTCGATCACCACGCGGATGCCGCGCTCGTGCGCGGCGGCGACCAGGTCGCTGAAGTCCGAGATCGTGCCGAACTGCGGCGAGACGGCGGTGAAGTCGGCCACGTCGTACCCGCCGTCGCGCAGCGGGGACGGGAAGAACGGCGGCAGCCACAAGCAGTCGACGCCGAGCCACTCCAGGTAGTCGAGCCGCTCCACGAGGCCGCGCAGGTCGCCCGACCCGCCGTCGCCCGAGTCGGAGAACGACCGGATCATGACCTCGTAGAAGACGGCCTTCTTGTACCACTCGGGATCGTCGACGAGGCCCTTGCGGCGGGCGTCCAAGCGCGGCTGCCGCCGTGGCGGCAGGGCCTGGACGGGCACCGGGACCGACGGCGGGTTGGGCACGGACACGGACGGGCGGGCCGAGGCCGGCTGCGCCGGCGGCGTCGGCTGTGCGGGGTATCCCTCCGGCGGCCCGACGGCGGGGCCACCCGGCCCGAAAGTCGTCATGCCGGCCCCACCTGGAGGACGTGGGCCACCCGGACCTGCGGGTCGAGCCGCACCCAGGGATGAGCTCCCCAGCCGTAGGTCTCGTCGGCCAGCAGGTCGTGTGCCACGTAGAACGGGGCGTTGTCGTCGCCGTCGGGGGCGGTGAGGCCGAGGGCGGAGAGATCCAGGTGCACTACAGACTCCTGCACGTTCCGGGGGTCCAGGTTCAGCACGACCACGATCACGTCGTCGTGCCGTGGGGCACGCCGATCGTTACCCCCTGCTCTCATGGTGCGGCCCGGTGGCGTCGCTGTCGCGCGCGACGCGTGATCGGCGCCGATCCGGCGCGAGTACGCGACCACCTGGTCGTTCGTCGTGGGGTGCACGGTCAGGTTGCGCAGCTGCTGCAGGGCCGGGTGCGCGCGGCGGATCGCGTTCAGCTCGCCCAGCAGCAGGGCGATCCCGTAGTCGTCCGCCCGCGCCCAGTCGCGCGGCCGGTACTCGTACTTCTCGTTGTCGATCTGCTCCTCGACGCCGGGGCGGGGCACGTTCTCCACCAGCTCGTAGCCGGAGTAGATGCCCCACGTGGGCGAGCCCGTGGCGGCCAGCACCGCGCGCACCGCGAACGCCGAGACGCCGCCCTCGATGAGGTAGGGCGGGAGGATGTCGTGCGTGGTGGGCCAGAACGACGGGCGCAGCACCGAGCCCTGCGGCCCGCTCACCTCCGCGAGGTACTCCTCGACCTCCTCCTTGGTGTTGCGCCAGGTGAAGTAGGTGTACGACTGGTGGAAGCCGATCCGGGCCAGCGTCTGCATCATCGCGGGCTTGGTGAACGCCTCGGACAGGAAGATGACCTCGGGGTTGCTCGCGTGGACCTCCGCCAGCAGCCACTCCCAGAAGTCGAGCGGCTTGGTGTGCGGGTTGTCCACGCGGAACAGGGTGACGCCCCGGTCGATCCACGTGCGGATCACGCCGAGCACCGCCGCGTACAGGCCGTCGGGGTCGGTGTCGAAGCTGAGCGGGTAGATGTCCTGGTACTTCTTGGGCGGGTTCTCCGCGTAGGCGATCGAACCGTCCGCGCGCACCACGAACCACTCGGGGTGCTCCGTGACCCAGGGGTGGTCCGGCGAGCACTGCAGTGCGATGTCGAGCGCGACCTCCAGGCCCTCCGCCCGCGCGGCGGCGACGAAGTCCCGGAAGTCCGCCTCCGTGCCCAGGTCCGGATGGATCGCGTCGTGCCCGCCGTCCGCCGACCCGATGGCGTACGGGCTGCCCGGGTCGCCGGGCGCGGCCTCCAGGGTGTTGTTGCGGCCCTTGCGGAACGTGGTGCCGATGGGGGAGACCGGCGTCAGGTAGACCACGTCGAAGCCCATCGCCGCGATACCCGGCAGGCGCTTCGCCGCCGTCGCGAACGTGCCCGAGACCCACGTGCCGTCCTTCTTCCGGTACGCGCCCTCGGACCGCGGGAACATCTCGTACCAGGACCCCGCCAGCGCGAGCTTCCGCGAGACCCAGAGCGGGTACGTGTCCGACGCCGAGACCAGCTCGCGCAGCGGCGCGCGGCGCAGGGCCTCGACCACCTCGGGCGACGTCGCCGCCGCGAACCGCGCCGGGGCCGGCCGGCGGGCGTCGGCCAGCGCCCTGGCAGCCGCCGTCAGCACCCGCGCGTCGCGTGCCGTCCGCCCGGCCGCGACCAGCGGGTCGCCCGGCACCCGGCGGCAGATCTTCTCGAAGAGGAGCACCCCCTCGGCGAGCATGAGCTCCGTGTCGATGTCCGCGGCGATCTTGATCCCGGCGTCGTGCGTCCACGTGGCGTACGGGTCCGACCACGCCTCGACGCGGAAGGACCAGTCGCCCTCGGCGTCGGGCTGCAGCTCGCCGCGGAAGCGGTCCAGCCCGGGCGCGACGTCGGTCATGGGCGCCCACGAGTGGTCCGTCCCGTCCGGGGCGACGAGCACGGCCGTCGCGGCCACGGCGTCGTGCCCCTCGCGGAAGACCGTGGCCTCGACGGGGACGACCTCCCCGACCACCGCCTTCGCAGGCCAGCGGCCGCCCTCGACGACGGGAGCGACCTCGAGGACGGGGATGCGGCCGATCCGGCCGGGACTCGTGTGCGGGCTCACCGGACCACGCTATCGACCCTCGTGGGGGACTCGCCTGTGGGGCGCGCCGAGGTCTCGTGAACGTCGTCGGACGGGCCGGTGAAGCCCCGGGCAACAGGTGTGCTCGCCTCCACATGTGCGTAGTGTTCTGCCGGTGAGAGCGATCCGCAGATTCACCGTCCGCACGGTCCTCCCCGAGCAGCTCGCGGCGCTCGACGAGCTGGCCCAGAACCTTCGCTGGTCCTGGCACGCGCCGACGCGCGAGCTGTTCGCGAGCATCGACCCCGACCTCTGGTCCGACGTCAGAGGCGACCCCGTCGCCCTGCTCGCGGCGCTCGGCTCCGACCGCCTCGCGGCGCTCGCGGCCGACGAGGGGTTCACGGGCCGGGTGCGGGCGGCGTCCGACGACCTGCACCGCTACCTGCGGGACCCGCAGTGGTACCAGGGCCAGACCACGACGTCGGGCGGCGAGCTGCCGCAGGCGATCGCCTACTTCTCGCCGGAGTTCGGCATCACCTCGGTGCTGCCGCAGTACTCGGGCGGCCTCGGCATCCTGGCGGGAGACCACCTCAAGAGCGCGTCCGACATGGGTGTGCCCATCGTGGGCGTGGGCCTGCTGTACGGCGCCGGCTACTTCCGGCAGTCCCTGACGCGGGACGCCTGGCAGGTGGAGACCTACCCACTGCTCGACCCGGACGGCCTGCCGCTGGCGGTCCTGCGCGAGGAGGACGGCACGCCCGCCGTCATCTCGCTCGCCCTGCCCGGCGGGCGCTCCCTGCACGCGCACGTGTGGGTCGCCGCCGTCGGCCGCGTCCCGCTGCTGCTGCTCGACTCGAACGTGCCGGAGAACGACGACGCGGCCCGCAAGGTGACCGACCGCCTGTACGGCGGCGGGGGAGAGCACCGCCTGCAGCAGGAGCTGCTGCTCGGCGTGGGCGGCGTGCGCGCGCTGCGCGCCTGGTCGCGCCTCACCGGCGCGCCGGAGCCCGAGGTCTACCACACCAACGAGGGCCACGCGGGCTTCCTCGGCGTGGAGCGGATCCGCGAGCTCGTCGGGTCCGGCCTCAGCGTCGGCGAGGCCCACGAGGCAGTCCGCGCGGCCACGGTCTTCACCACGCACACGCCGGTCCCGGCGGGGATCGACCGGTTCCCCAAGGAGCTGGTCAGCGCCTACTTCGGCGGCGACAACACGATGGCCGGAGTGCCGGTCGAGACCGTGCTCGCGCTCGGCGCCGAGGACTACGACGGCGGCGACCCCACCGTGTTCAACATGGCGGTGATGGGCCTGCGGCTCGGCGGCCGGGCGAACGGCGTCTCGCTGCTGCACGGTCAGGTCTCCCGCGAGATGTTCGAGGGCCTGTGGCCCGGGTTCGACTCGCGCGAGGTGCCGATCACGTCGGTCACCAACGGCGTGCACTCGCCCACCTGGGTGGCGCCGCGGCTGGCCGCCGTGGAGGCGGAGCGCATGGGCCTGGACGAGATCACGGCGCCCGAGGCGTCGGCCGGCTGGCTGGACCCGAGCAAGGTGTCGGACGCCGAGCTGTGGGCCCTGCGCGGCGAGATGCGCGGCGAGCTGGTGGCCGAGGCCCAGCGCCGGGTACGCAAGTCCTGGCGCGAGCGCGGGGCGTCCCCGGCGGAGCTCGGCTGGGTGGACGACGTGCTGTCGCCCGACGTGCTCACCATCGGCTTCGCACGGCGCGTGCCCACCTACAAGCGGCTCACCCTCATGCTGCGCGACCAGGAGCGGCTCAAGGCGCTCCTGCTGCACCCCGAGCGGCCCGTGCAGCTCATCGTGGCCGGCAAGTCGCACCCCGCGGACGACTCCGGAAAGCGGCTCATCCAGCAGCTCGTCCGGTTCGCCGACGACCCCGAGGTGCGGCACCGCATCGTGTTCCTGCCGAACTACGACATCGGCATGGCGCAGTCGCTGTACCCGGGCTGCGACGTCTGGCTGAACAACCCGCTGCGGCCCCTGGAGGCGTCCGGCACCTCCGGGATGAAGAGCGCGCTCAACGGCGGCCTGAACCTGTCCATCGAGGACGGCTGGTGGGCCGAGTGGTACGACGGCGAGAACGGATGGGGCATCCCCACGGCCGACGGCGTCGAGGATGCCGACCGCCGCGACGACCTGGAGGCCGCCGCGCTCTACGACCTGGTGGAGTCCCAGGTGGCGCCCGCCTTCTACGGCCGGTCCGCCGACGGCGTGCCGAGCCGCTGGCTGGAGCTGGTGCGGCACACGCTGGCCACGCTCGGCCCCAAGGTGCAGGCCACGCGGATGGTCTCCGAGTACGTGCACGGGCTGTACGCGCCCGCGGCGCAGGCCGGGCGGGTGCTCGCCGCCGACGGGTTCGCCGCGGCGAAGGACCTCGCGGGCTGGAAGGCCCACGTGCGCGGCTCGTGGCCGCAGGTGCGGGTGGACCACGTCGAGTCGGCGGGCATCGGCGAGGCGGTGCAGGTCGGGGACCGGCTGACGGTGCGCGCCTACGTCTCGCTCGGGCCGCTGTCGCCGGACGACGTGGACGTGCAGGTGGTGCACGGTCGGGTCACCGAGGCCGACGTCATCGACGAGTTCACCGCCGAGTCGCTCGCGCTGGTGGAGTCCTACGAGACAGGGCGGCACGCGTTCGGCGGCGAGGTGGGCCTGGACACCTCCGGGCCGTTCGGCTACACCGTCCGGATCGTGCCGCGCCACCAGCACCTGGCGAGCGTGGCGGAGCTGGGCCTGGTCGCCAACGCCTGAGAACCGGACACCCTTGTCCGAATCACCCGGACCGGTATTGGATGGGGAGGACGAAACCCCCTCAGCCAACCGGAGGACAAGATGTCTGACCTGCTCGATTACCCCATCCCGTCGGATCGTGCGATCGAGCCGCCACCGGAGTGGGCCGAGCTGCGCCAGCAGTGCCCCGTGGCCAGGGTGCGCCTCGCCAGCGGCGGCGAGGCCACCCTGCTGACCCGGTACGACGACGTCCGCGCCATGCTCACCGACGGCCGGTTCGGACGCGTCATCCCGGCGAGCGGCGCGGGCGTGGGCTCCCAGGACGACGGCGGCACGTTCAGCAACGACCCGACCGGCGTCATGGCGAACGAGGAGCAGCACCAGGCCTGGCGCCGGCTCGTCAACGCGACGTTCACCGCCAAGCGGGTGCAGGCGATGGCTCCTGGCATCGAGGCGAAGGCCGAGCAGCTCATCGACGACATGCTGGCCGCCGGCACGAGCGCGGACCTGGTACCGGCCGTCGCGTTCCCGCTGCCGGTCTGGGCGATCTGCGAGCTGCTGGGCGTGCCGGAGGACGAGCGGGAGCGGTTCCCGTACTGGTCGGACACGGCGCTGAGCACCACGCGGTACACGCAGGAGGAGATCTCGGCGGCGCGCCAGGAGTTCGGCGCGTACATGGCCGCCCTGGTCGAGGCCAAGCGGGCCGAACCGGGCCAGGACCTGATCTCCGAGCTCATCGCGCTCGTGGACCGGAACGACCCGCGGCTCACGGCGCAGACCGTGATCGGCACCAGCATGGCGCTGCTCGTGGCCGGCCACGAGACCACCGCCAGCCACATCGCCAAGATGATGGCGCTGTTCCTGGGCGACCGGTCCCGGTGGGAGCAGCTCGTCGCCGACCCGTCGCTGGTGCGCAGCGCGGTCGAGGAGTCGCTGCGGTTCGACCCGAACGCGGGCTTCGGCATGGTGCGCTGGGTGGACGAGGAGATCGAGATCGCGGGCGAGACCGTCCCTGCGGGCACGACAGTGGTGTGCAGCCTCGCGGCGGCGAACCGGGACGAGGGCACGTTCGAGGGCGCGGCCGAGATGGACCTGGGGCGCCGTCCGAACCCCCACCTCTCGTTCGGCGCGGGCTCCTACTCGTGCCTCGGCCAGTCGCTGGCGCGCACCGAGCTGCAGATCGTGCTCGCCGCGCTGGTGCGCAAGGTGCCGAGCCTTCGGCTGGCGGTACCCGTCGACACGGTGCCGCGCAAGGAGGGCCTGCTCGTGGCCGGATTCGACGAACTGCCCGTCGAGTGGGGAGAGTGACCCCCATGAAGATCAACGTGGACCGCGACGCCTGCTGCGGCGCCGGCCAGTGCGTCCTGCTCGCACCCGACGTGTTCGACCAGGACGAGGAGGGCATCGTCGTGCTGCTCGACGAACGGCCGTCGGCCGAGCACGACTTTGCGGTGCAGGAGGCCGTGAGCATGTGCCCGACCGGCGTCATCTGGGTGGACCGGAACGCCTGACGGGTCGCGGGGGGATCGGCTTGGCGGCCTCGATGTCGGCGGCCGCCACGTCGACCTCCTGCGGCTCGCCGCGGCCCGGGACCGGGTCGGTGCGCAGCCGCAGGCCGGCGTCGGACACCTCGACGACGAACCCGATCAGGTCCGTCCAGCGGTGCTCCGTGCCGCCGTCCGACACGACGGGGCCGCCGGGCGCCAGGCGGCGCCGGACCACCACCCGGGTGCCGGGGCGCAGGCCCCGCCACCCTCCTGGCGCGGCCGGTGTAGCGAATGTCACGTCGGTTCTCCTTCCGCTGCGTGAGACCGGTGGGGATCAGGGGGCGTCCCGAGAGATACTAGGATCGCCCCGCCGGGTCGTACCGCGGTCGGCATCGTGCATGATCCTCAGTCCGGAAGTGGAAGGACACCCTCCAAGTGACCTACGTGATCGCTCAGCCGTGCGTCGACGTCAAGGACCGGGCGTGCATCGAGGAGTGTCCCGTGGACTGCATCTACGAGGGCAGCCGCTCCCTCTACATCCACCCGGACGAGTGCGTCGACTGCGGCGCCTGCGAGCCGGTGTGCCCGGTCGAGGCCATCTACTACGAGGACGACGTCCCCGACGAGTGGAAGGACTACTACCGCGCGAACGTCGAGTTCTTCGACGACCTGGGCTCGCCCGGTGGCGCCGCGAAGATGGGCGTCATCGAGAAGGACGACCCGATGATCGCGGCCCTTCCGCCCCAGGCCTGACGTGGGTCTGCACGACCTCTCGGACCTCCCCTTCGCCTGGGACTCGATCGACGGGATCACGGCGACGGCGAAGGCCCACCCGGCCGGTCTGATCGATCTGTCCATGGGCACGCCCGTGGACCCGACGCCGGAGGTCGTGCGGCGGGCGCTCGAGGCCGCGTCGAACGCGCCGGGCTACCCGATGACCGCGGGCACGCCCGCGCTGCGCCAGGCCGTCGCCGACTGGTTCGCGCGGCGCCGCGGGGTGCCGGGCCTCGACCCGGCGGCGGTGGTGCCGACCGTCGGTTCCAAGGAGCTCGTGGGCCTGCTGCCCTCCCTGCTGCACCTGGGCCCCGGCGACGTGGTGGTACACCCCGCCGTGGCCTACCCCACCTACCTCGCGGGCATCCGCGCGGCCGGTGCCACGCCGCTCGCGACGGACGACGTCGCCGACTGGGCCGGCCGCGACGACGTGAAGATGGTCTGGGTCAACAGCCCCGGCAACCCGACGGGACGGGTGCTGGGCGTCGAGGCGCTGCGCGCCGTGGTCGAGGCCGCGCGCGCCATCGGTGCCGTCGTCGTCTCCGACGAGTGCTACGCCGAGCTGGTGTGGGATTCCCCCTACGACGCCGCGACGGGCACGGGCGGCGTCCCCTCGATCCTCGACCCGCGCGTGTGCGGCGGGTCGCACGAGGGCCTGCTCGCCGCGTACTCCCTCTCCAAGCAGTCCAGCATCGCGGGCTACCGCGCCGCCTTCCTCGCGGGCGACGGCGCCCTGGTCGCCGACCTCACGCAGACCCGCAAGCACCTGGGCCTCATCGTGCCCGCGCCGGTGCAGGCCGCCATGACGGCGGCCCTGGCGGACGACGCGCACGTCGTCGCCCAGCGCGAGGCCTACGGCGCGCGGCGCCGGGCGCTGGCCGCCGCGGTCGTCGACGCCGGGTTCGTCATCGACGGGTCGGAGGCCGGGCTGTACCTCTGGGTGGCGGCGCCGGACGGCCGACCCGGCCTGGCGGTCGCCGAGTGGTTCGCGGCCCGGGGCATCCTGACCGCGCCGGGGCACCTGTACGGCGACGGTACGCACACGCGGGTGGCGCTGACCTCGACTGACGCGCAGATTGCCGATGCTGTGACACGCATCACGCAGCCTTGACCGATGGATTGGAAAAACTAAAGCAGGGCGCGATACTGTCGTGCCCCAGGTCGACGCTGTCCCGACACCTTTCTTTCACAGCAGCGTCCCTCGTGCGCCACTCAGGAAGGAAGACATGACCTCCACACCGCTGGACGGCTCGAGCCGCGTCGAGCTCGCCGTCGACGGAACCACTCACACCCTGCCTGTCGTCGCCGCCAGCGAGGGCAACGACGGCATCGTCGTGTCGTCGCTGCTCAAGGACACGGGTCTGGTCACGGTCGACCCCGGTTTCATGAACACGGCGTCGTGCGAGTCCGCGATCACCTACATCGACGGCGACGCCGGCATCCTGCGCTACCGCGGCTACCCCATCGACCAGCTCGCCGAGGCCTCCGGCTTCCTCGAGGTGGCCTACCTGCTCATCTACGGCGAGCTGCCGAGCCCCGCGGAGCTGGACGCGTTCACCGAGCGCGTCAACCGGCACACCCTGGTGCACGAGGACTTCCGCACGTTCATGGGAACGTTCCCGCGCAACGCGCACCCGATGGCGGTGCTCGCCTCCGCGGTGAACGCGCTGTCCACGTTCTACCCGGAGTCGCTCGACCCGGCGGACGACGAGCAGGTCGACCTGGCCACCGTGCTGCTGCTCGCCAAGACGCGCACCATCACGTCCTACCTGCACCGGCGCCGGGTGGGCGAGCCCCTGCTGTACCCGGACTACTCGCGCGGCTACGTCGAGGACTTCCTGCGCATGACGTTCGCGACGCCGTACGAGGCCTACGAGGCCGACCCGGTGATCGTGGACGCGCTGGAGAAGCTGCTCGTGCTGCACGCGGACCACGAGCAGAACTGCTCCACGTCCACGGTGCGCGTGGTCGGCTCGTCCAACGCGACGCTGTACGCCTCGGTGGCCGCGGGCGTGAACGCGCTCTCGGGCCCGGCGCACGGCGGGGCCAACGAGGCCGTGCTGACCATGCTCGAGAAGATCCGCTCGGGCGGCGAGACCGTCGAGACCTTCATGGAGAAGGTCAAGAACAAGCAGGACGGCGTGCGCCTGATGGGCTTCGGCCACCGCGTGTACAAGTCCTACGACCCGCGCGCCGCGATCGTGAAGAAGTCCGCGGACGAGGTGCTCGACAAGCTCGGCGCCAAGGACGAGCTGCTCGACATCGCGCGCGGCCTGGAGGAGATCGCACTCTCGGACGACTACTTCGTGGAGCGCAAGCTCTACCCGAACGTCGACTTCTACACCGGCCTCATCTACAAGGCCATGGGCTTCGAGCCGGCCATGTTCACGCCGCTGTTCGCGCTGGGCCGCATGCCCGGCTGGATCGCCCAGTGGCGCGAGATGATCAAGGACCCGCAGACCAAGATCGGGCGGCCGCGCCAGGTCTACACCGGCGCCACCGAGCGCCCGTACGTCCCCGCGAACCAGCGCTAGCACGTACGACGGCGGCCCGGCCGCCGTCCGATGTCACGAGGCCCCCTGGCCTGGTGGAGCCGTCCGGCCCACCACGGCGAGGGGGCCTGCGTCATGCCCGGCGGGCGTGCCGGGGCGCGCGGGCCCGGGCTGCCGGACGCCGTGGGCGGCTGCCCCGGATAGCCTGCTGCCATGCCCGAGAAACCGCCGTTCAGCCCGACGGTCGCCCTCCTGACGATCGGCCGGGTCTGGGACGCCGCGTTCGCGGACGCGCTCAAGCCGCTCGGCCTGACGACCCGCAAGTACGGCCTGCTGGGCCACATCCGTGCCACGCCGGGGGTCTCGTTCAGCGAGCTGGCCCGCCGCTCGCGCATCACCGTGCAGAGCGCCCACTCCGCCGTGGCCGCGTTCGCGGCGGACGGCCTGGTCGAGGACACCACGGCGCGCGCGGGCGCCGCGTCGCGGCTCCGGGTCACCGCGGCCGGAGAGCGGCTGCTCGGCCAGGCGGCGGAGCGGGTCGCCGTGCTCGACGCCCGGTTCGCCGAGGAGCACCCCGTGCTCACCGAGGCGCTGCGGCGGCAGATCGAGGAGCACATGGCACGGAGCCGGTGACGCGGGTCGAACCAACCTTCAGGTGGTCTGAAGCATCGCCATCCTTCAGTTAGGCTGAAGGTATGGAAAACCTGCTGCTGTCCGCGCACGTGCTCGCGGGCATCCTGTTCGTCGGCCCGGTGGCGGTGACCACCAGCCTGTTCCCGCGTTTCGTGCCGGTCTCGGCCCCTGCTGCGGACCCGTCCGCCCGGTCCGGGCGCAGCGCCTCCGTGGCCCGGATGCTGCACGGCGTGACCCGGGTCTACGGCCTGCTGGCCCTCGTCGTGCCCGTGTTCGGCCTCGTGCTCGCGGCCGTCCAGGGGCGCCTGGGCGAGATCTGGGTGGTCGTGGCGATGGTGCTCACCGCCGTCGCGGGCGGTCTGCTCGCGCTGCGGATCGCGCCGGGCCAGCGCGCGGCGCTCGACGCGCCGGGCGACGCCGGCCGGCTGCGCGCCCTCACCCTGCTGACCGGCGTCTTCAACCTGCTGTGGGCCGCGGTCGTCGTGCTCATGGTCGTGCGGCCGGGGTCGGTATGAGGCCGCTGCTGCGCGCGCTCGAGGTGCTCTCGGTCCTGGAGCTCGTCAGCGTGGCGCTCCTGCTCGGCAACCTCGCCACGGTGCACGTCGAGGGCGTCGCGTCGGCGCTCGGCCCCGCGCACGGCGCGCTCTACCTCGCGGTGGCGGTCACGGCGCTGCTCGGCCAGGGCCTCCTGCCGCGCACCCGGCTGCTGGCGCTCGTCCCGGTGCTCGGCGGCGTCTTCACCCTGGTCAACGTGCGGCGGGAGGCCCGGCGATGAGCGTCCGCCACTACCTCCGGCGGCCGCCGGAGGTGAGCGCCACCGAGGCGATGCGGCTCGTCGGCGAGGGTGCCCTCGTGGTCGACGTGCGCCGGGAGCGCGAGTGGCGCGACCACCACGTCCCGGGGTCGGTCCACCTGCCGCTGACCGACCTGGCGGCGCGGGCCGAGGAGCTGCCCGACGACCGGGTGCTGATCGCCTTCTGCACGGGTGGCCTGCTCTCCCGGGGCGCGGCCAACCTGCTGGCCGAGCTGGGGTTCGAGGCGGTGAGCCTGGCGCGCGGCCTCGTGGGCTGGCGCGCCGCGGGCGGGGAGCTCGAGGGCGAGCGCGCGAGCTGAGCGGCGTGACCGGATCGTTGCCCGGGGCGTCCCTCGTTTGGTCGTGCGTGTCACAGGGCCGGGCTACCTTGGCCCCGTGAGTCGAGCCACCCTCCTTGCCCGCCGGTCCACGGCGCACCGTGGGCTGCTCGCGCTCGTCTGGCTGCTGGTGGCCGTGCTGACCGGCGCCCTGGGCGTGACGATCGGCTGGACGCAGGCCGCGGCGACGGCGGGAGCGCGCGACGGGCTGGCCGCGGCCGAGCCCTCGGGGCGGGCGGTGCAGCTCGCCACCCGGCTCGCGGACGGCGCCGCGGCCGACGCCCAGGACGCGCGCGTGCAGGAGGTGCTCGCGGACCTGCTCGACGGCGTGCCGCACCGGGTCACCTACGACGTGCGGACCGAGGCGCAGTACACGACGGACGCCGACGGGCAGGACCTCGGCCGCTGGTCGGTCGCGCTGCTGCCCGCGCCCTCGCGGCAGGAGGCCCTGTCGGGCGCGGGCGCGAGCGGCGTCACCCTGGTCGACGGCGCCTGGCCGGCCGCCACGGACGAGGCGGCGGTCCAGGCCGACGCCGCCGAGGCCGCCGGGCTGGCGGTCGGCGACCGGGTCCGGCTCGGCGTCGACCCCGAGGACCGCGCCGACACCGGTACGGCGGTCACGATCGCCGCGACCTGGCGGGTCACCGACCCCGACGACGCGGGCTGGCTCGGCGACCCGAGCGTGCTCACCGGGTCGGACGGCGCGTACCCCGGTCCCGTCGTGGTGAGCGAACAGGTCGTCGCCGGGCTAGACACCGACCCGTTCGCACGCTGGACCGTGGTGCCCGACGGCGCGGCGCTCACCCCCGAGGACCTGCCCGCCCTGGCGGCGCTGACGCCCGAGGTCGACCGCATCCTCGGCGAGGACACCGACGTCGCGCCCCGCGGGCTGACCGTCACCGGGACGCTCGACGTGATCGCGGCCGACCTGGGGGCCGCGCTGCGCGCCGCGGACGCCGTCGCGCTCGTCCCGCTGTGCCTGCTGGCGCTCGTCGGCCTCGTGGCGCTGGTCCAGGTGGCCCGGCTGCTGGCGGCCACCCGGGAGGGCGAGGTCGCCCTCCTGGTCTCCCGCGGTGCCGCGCCCGGCACCGTGACGGCCGCGGCCGCCGTGGAGGGCGCGCTGCTCGCGCTGACCGCGGCCGCGGCGGGCGGTGCCGCCGCGTGGGGCGCCCTGCGCGCGGTCGTGGGTTCCGAGGCCGGCGCGGCAGTCTCCGTCGGGACGCCGCTGGCCGTGGCCCTCGCGGTCGCGGTGGCCGCGACCGCGACGCTCGTGCTGGTGGCGACGCTGCAGGTGCAGGCAGCGGTGCGGCGCCAGGTGACCGACCGCTCGGGGCGCGTGCGGCAGGTCGCGGCGCTCGGCACCGTGGTGCTGACGGTGGCCGCCGCCGCGGTCAGCGTGACCCAGCTGCTGCGTTACGGGTCGCCGCTCGTGTCCACACCAGGAGGCCTGCGCACGGACCCGGCCGCGGCCGCCGCACCCGCGCTGGCGCTGGCGGCGCTCGCCGTGGCGGCGATGGCGGTGCTCGGCCCGGCCACGCGGCTGTGGGCGGGACTGGCCGGGCGGTCGCGCGGCGTCGTCGGGCCGCTGGCCGCGCGGCAGGTCGCCCGCCGGATCGTCGTCTACGTGGTGCCCGTGGTCCTGCTCGTGCTCGCGGGCGGGGCCGCGACCCTCGCCGGCGGCTACACGGGCACCGCGGAGCGCCTGCGCGCCGACGTCGACGTGCTCGCCAACGGCGCCGACGTGCGCGTCCAGGCACCCGAGAGCGGGCGCCTGGACCCGGCACCGTTCCTGCCGGGCGCGACGGGTCCGGGCAGCACCGCCCGCGCCGCGGCGCCCGTGCTGTCCGGGACGGCCTACTCCGACGGCCTGCCGGTCGCGATGCTGGCGCTGCCGGCCGCCGCCGTGCCGAAGGTGGTGCGCGCGCCGGAGGAGGTGCTCGACACCTCGGCGCTGGCCGACGACCTCGCGAACGACGCCTTCGCAGACGCCCCCACCCTGGCCGGCGACGCCCGCGACATCGGCGTCACCGTGCGCGGCCGGATCCACGAGACGGTCGAGACGGACCTGGCGGACTGGGCGCCGCGGCACCAGCTCGATCTGTCGATCGTGCTCGCCGCCCCCGACGGGACCCTGGCCACCGTCGACCTCGGGCAGCTCACGGAGGGCGACGGCGGCGAGGGCACTCTCGGCGAGCACGAGGTCGCGCAGGAGCTGTGGGGCGAGGTCCCCGCGCCGCCGTCGGGCCAGACGTGGCGGATCGCGGCACTCGACGTGGACACCCGGCCGGGGTGGTCGATCGCCGAGGTGACGCTGGCCGTCGACGGCATCACGGCGGGCGGGCTGCGCGTCGACCAGCCGGTGTGGACGCCGTCCGAGACCTTCGACGGCCCGACGGGCCTGGAGCTGACCGAGGGGGAGGCCGCGTTCAGCATGCCCCTCGGCGACGGCGTCTCGGGCGCGAACCGGCTGCGTCTCCTGACCACCCCGGCCGCCGGCCCCGTCCCGCTGCTGGCCTCGTCCTCGCTGGTCGACGCGCTCGGCGTCACCACCGGAGACACCTTCGAGCTCACCCTCGGCGCGACGCGTCTGCCCGTCGAGGTCGTGGCGTCGTCCGGCACCGTGCCCGGGGCGCTCGAACCGTACGCCGTCCTCGTGGACCGCACGGCGCTCGCCGCCGTGCTCGTGCGCGACGTGAACGATCCCGCGCTCACGAACGAGGTCTGGCTCGCGGCCGGGCCGCGTGGCGCGGCCGCGCCGGCGGGTGCCGTGGCAGGTCTCGCCCAGCAGGCGACGGACGCCGCGGAGGCCGCCGGCCGCAGCAGCCGGGAACGGCCCACCGTGACGACGCCGGGCTACGGCTCCACCGACACGGCCGTGCCGGTGCGGGTCTCGTTCTGGCTCGCCGCGGCCGGGGCGACCGTGCTCGCGCTGGCGGGCGTGCTCGCCGTCGCCGTGGCCACCCTCCGGGGGCGGCGCGGCGAGGTCATCGTCCTGCGCGCCGTGGGGCTCGGCCCGGCGGCACAGGGCCGGGCGCGGGCCGCGGAGCTCGTCACCGTCGGGATCGTGGCGCTCGCCGTCGGCGCGGTCGCCGGGTGGGCCGTGGCCCGGCTCGCCGTGGGCGGCCTCGCCGCCGCGACCCTGACCGGGATCGACGCGGCACCGCCCGCGCAGTTCCTCCTGGCGACCGGGGGCACCGGCCTGGTGCTCGCCGCCGCCGTGGCGGGGCTCGTCCTGGTCGCGATCGGGGTGGGCGGGCGCGTCACCGCGCAGGCCCGCGACACCACCTACCGCGAGGAGGTCCGCTGATGGGGGCGCTGTCCGGACTGGGCCTGCTCGCGCGGCGACAGCTGCGCACCTCGTGGGGTGCGACGGCCGCGCTGGGCGTGGTCGCGTTCCTCGCCGCCGGGGTGCTGTCGACCGCGCCGCGCGCCGTCGCGACCATGCACGCCGACCAGGTGGTCTACGAGACCGCGACGGCCTCGGGCCCGGCCCGGGACGTGATCTCGGTGGCGGGCTCGATCCCCGGCCAGGCACCGAGCGGGGGCTTCTACGACCCGGGCAGCGTCGGGAGCGGCGTGCCGGACGAGCCGGACTGGACGCCGTTCGCCGAGAACCTGGACGCCGTGCGCGCCGAGAGCCCCGAGCCGCTGCGCTCGGTGATGGGCGCGCCGCTCTTCCACGTGACCTCGACCGACCCCGCGTACACCGATCCGGAACGCAGCTCCGAGCTGGCCGAGGCCAAGGTCTTCCTCCGCTCGGCCCCGGACCTGGCCGAGCACGCCGAGCTGGTCGAGGGCCGCTGGCCCACCGCGACCGCGGGGCCCGTGTTCCTGGGGGACGAGCAGTCCATCAGCCAGCCCAAGGAGCAGGCCCCCGCGTTCGAGGTCGCCGTGTCGCGCGCCGTCGCCGAGACGTACGGGTGGGAGCTCGGCGGCCGGTACGACAACCTTTCCGGCTCGGGCGTGATCGCCCTGGCCGGCCGGTACCCGTCCCTCGTGGTGACCGGGATCTTCGAGACCGGCGACCCCGACGCCGACTACTGGCTGCACCACGCCCTGGGGGCCAGGGCCTCCGTGATCGCCGACCCGAACCGCGGTCTGCTCGGCACCGCGACCGCCTACGTGGACCCGGCCATGATCACGCCGCTGACCCTCGGCGTGGCGGAGACCCGTGTCTGGTACCCGGTGAGCACCGGCGGCCTGACCGCCGCCGACGTGCCCGTGCTCCTGGCCCAGATGAACGGTCAGTCGGCGAAGACTTTCCTCGTCGCGGCCGGCCCCGACGACCCCGCGCCGCTCCAGCTCCGGCCCACCAGCCGGCTCACCGAGATCCTGGAGAGCCTGCTCGCGCAGCGCACCGGGGTCGACGCGATCGTCGCCGTCCTCGCCGTCGGGCCGCTCGGCGCCACCGTCGCCGTGCTGGCCCTGGGCGCGCGGCTCGTCGTCGACCGGCGGCGGTCCGCGCTCGCGCTGCTGCGCGCCCGTGGCGCGTCCGGCACCCAGGTGCGCCTGCTCATGGGCGGCGAGGGACTCGTCGTCGGACTCGGCTCGGCGGCCGCCGGGTTCGTGGCGGGCCTCGTGCTCTCGGCCGCCGTCGGCGTCGATGCCCCCGTCACCGTCGCCCAGGTCCTGCTCGCGGTGGCCGCGGGCCTCGCGCCGGCGGTCGCCCTCGCGCTCGCCACGTCGCCCGCCGGCCTGCGGACCACACGCTCGGACCTCGCGCCCCGCTCACGGAGCCGGGTGCGCTGGGTGCTGGAGGTGCTCGTCGTCGCGGGCGCCGCGCTCGCGACCTGGCTGCTGCTCTCCCGCGGGGTCGTGGCCGGTGCGGGTTCCGGCTCCGGCGCCGGCGTCGACCCGCTCGTCGCCGCGGCGCCCCTGCTGGTCTCCCTGGCGCTCACGCTGCTGGCCGTCCGTGCCTACCCCTGGCTCGCCCTCGCGGCCGAGCGGGCGCTCGCACCACGGCGCGACCTGGTCCCGTTCCTCGGGGCCGCCCGCGCCACGCGCGACCCGGCCGGTGGCCCCGTCCCGGCGGTCGCGCTCGTCCTCGCGGTGGCGGTCGCGGCGACCTCGGCGGTGCTGTACTCCACGGTCTCCGGGGGCGTGGTCCGCGAGGCCTGGCGCGCGACCGGTGCGGACCTGCGTGTCTCCGGCCCGGTCGTCGACGAGCCGGTCGCGGAGCAGATCGCCGCGTTCGACGGCGTCGCCGCCGTGTCGCCGGTGGGTGACGTCGGCGACGGCCTGCTGCAGGGTGCGGGTTCCTCGCCCCGGGTCGAGGTGTGGACGGTGGACGCGGCAGAGCTGGCCGTGGCGCAGCAGGACGTCGACGGGGCCCCCGAGACGCTGGACGGCCTGGCCGGGTCGGGCGGCGCGGACGGCGACGAGGCGCTGCCCGTGATCCTCACCCCCGGCGCGGCGGGCCCGGGCGTCGGACCGGGCACCACCGGGATCACGCTCACGACGCAGGAGGGCGACGTGCCCGTCCGGGTCGTCGACGTGGTCGACGAGCTCCCGGGCCTGCCGGCGGGCCGCGCGCTCGTGGTGGCCGACGCCGGCCGCCTCGCCGAGGCCACGGGCGACGTCAGCTACCCGCGCCTCGCGCTCGTGGGCCTGACCGACGACGCAGACCGCGCCGCCGTGACGGCGGAGATCTCGCGGCTGCTGCCGTCGTCCGTCGTGGAGGACCCGGACCAGGAGGCCGACGCCGTGCTGGCGGCGCCCGTCTCCGGCGGGCTGGCCATCGCGTTCGTGCTGGCCGTGCTCCTCGCGGGGCTGCTGTGCGCGGGGGCCGTGGTGATGACGCTGATGCTCGCCGCCCCCGCGCGGGCCCGGCTGCTCGCCGTGCTGCAGACGCTCGGCCTCTCGCCCCGGCTCGGTCGCGGGCTGGTCGGCTGGGAGATCGGACCCTGGGCGGTGGTGGCGCTCGTGGTGGGCGCCGTCCTCGGCGTGGTGGTGCCGGAGCTGGTGCTGGCCGCCGTGGACGTCACCGCCCTGACCGGCGGTCCCACCCAGCCCGACGCGAGGTACGACCCGCTGCTGCTGGGCGCGGCCGCCGCCGGGTTCGTGGTGGTGGTGCTGGCCGCGGTCGGCGTGGCGGCGGCGCTGAGCCGCCGCGGCAAGGTGGCGGCCCAGCTCCGGATGGGGAGCAACGACTGACATGAGGGAGACCCGATGAGCACGACCATCGAGCTGACGGACGGCGGCGCGCCGGCCTCGGCGGGGCCGGCGGGCGGCGGCGAGATCCGCTGCGCCGACCTGGTGCGGATCTTCGCCACCGACGGCGTCGAGGTGCAGGCGCTGCAGGGCCTCACGCTGACGGTCGAACCGGGGGAGATCGTCGCCGTCGTGGGCGCGTCCGGGTCGGGCAAGTCCACCCTGCTGACCATCCTCTCCGGCCTGGACACGCCGACCGGCGGGTCCGCCGTGGTGGCGGGCACCGACCTGCTGACGATGGGCCACGCCGAGCGGGTGCGGTACCAGCGCTCCACGGTCGGCTTCGTGTGGCAGCAGACGTCGCGCAACCTGCTGCCGTACCTGACGGCAGCTGAGAACGTGCGGCTCCCGCTGGAGCTGGCCGGCGCGCTCCCGCGGCGAGAGCGCGCGCGTCGGGTGTCGGACCTGCTCGACCTGCTGGAGGTCGGCCACGTGGCCGGGCGGCGGCCCGGCGAGATGTCCGGCGGCGAGCAGCAGCGCACCGCCATCGCGGTGGCCGTGGCGAACAACCCGCGCGTGCTGCTGGCCGACGAGCCCACCGGCGAGCTCGACGAGACCACCTCGGTCGAGGTGCTGGAGGCCCTGCGGGGCGTGAACCGGGAGACCGGCGTGACCACGCTGATCGTGACGCACGACCCGACGGTTTCCGAGCACGTCGCGCGCACCGTCCAGATCCGTGACGGCCGCACGTCGACGGAGACGCTGCGGCGCACGGAGGTCGACGAGCACGGCGCCGAGCGGCACGTCGCCGAGGACTTCGCGGTGGTCGACCGGGTCGGCCGGCTGCAGCTTCCGCAGGACTTCGTGCACGCGCTCGACCTGCGCGACCGCGTGCGGCTCGCGCTGGAGCCGGACCACGTGGGCGTGTGGCCGGCGGCGCCCGGCCAGGCCGCGGAGCCTGCCGAGCCCGCCGCGCCGTCCGAACCCGAGGCGCCCACCGAGGAGGACCGATGACCACCACGACCCCGGCCCGCACCGTGCTGCGCGCCCAGGGCCTCACCCGGGTGTTCGGCACCGGCGCCGGCGAGGTGCACGCCCTGTCGGACGCGACCCTGGAGGTCGCGGCGGGCGAGCTGCTCGTGGTGCGTGGCCCGTCGGGCTCGGGCAAGACGACGCTGCTGAACCTGCTCGGCGGGCTGGACCGGCCGACGTCGGGCAGCGTGTGGCTCGGCGACGCCGAGCTGACCGCGCTGGGGGAGAAAGCCGTGCTCGCGGCCCGGCGCGACCGGATCGGCTACGTGTTCCAGTCGTTCGGGCTGGTGCCCGTGCTGTCCGCGGCCGAGAACGTCGAGGTCCCGCTGCGCCTGCGGCGTACCCCGCAGGCCGAGCGGTCGCGGCGGGTGGCGGAGGCGCTGGA
Source organism: Promicromonospora sp. NPDC090134 (assembly GCF_044746965.1). NCBI lineage: Bacteria > Bacillati > Actinomycetota > Actinomycetes > Micrococcales > Promicromonosporaceae > Promicromonospora > Promicromonospora sp. NPDC090134. The sequence goes on from NZ_JBIVCZ010000011.1 coordinate 176,812, forward strand.
CGCGGTCGGCCTGAGCGGGCACGCGAAGCAGCGGCCCTACGAGCTCTCGGGCGGGCAGCAGCAGCGGGTGGGCATCGCCCGTGCGCTCGTGGCCGACCCGGAGGTGCTGCTCGCGGACGAGCCCACCGGGCAGCTCGACTCGGGCACGGCGGCCGTGGTGATGGACCTGCTGGCCAGGGTGGTGCACGAGCGTGGCGTGGCCGCCGTCGTCTCCACCCACGACCCGGAGCTCATGGCCCGCGCGGACCGCGTGGTGGAGCTGCGCGACGGACAGGTCGTCCCGGAGCTGTCCTAGCTCGCCACGCTCCGCCGAATGGCGGAAAGATTTCACCCGCTGAGACTGTCCTTGCGTCGCTGGATCTCTCTACCTACGCAAGGAGAAACGCCATGGCAAGCACCCTGACCGCCCGGCCGAGCACGCGACGACACCTGCGAGTGCTCCTCGCTGCAGCCCTCGCCGTGCTGGCGTTCCTGGGAGCGGCGCAGCCCGCGTCGGCGGCCCCTGTCGTCGTCAAGAAGGTGGGCAGTCACACGTCCATCTGGACCACCACGAGCTACGTCACCGCTACCGACTACAAGGTGACCGTCTCGGTCATCCCTACCTTTACCCACCACACGAGGCGGTCGGTGAAGCTGACCACCTTCAAGATCTGCTTCTCGACGACCTATGACCCCGGGCACGCCGGGGCGGCGATCTCGCCGATGATCACGGACAACGGCACGGGGTGGGCCAAGGACTGGCGCTTCCGCTCGTTCCGTAGCGGCGACTGCAGCACCTACACCGTGAACCGCACGTTCAGCAAGAACAGCTTCGGCCACATGTTCCGGATCGAACCGAGGATCAGCCACCCGATCGTGGGCGGCAGCACCACGGCGGCCTACGAGCGCTGACGACGTGACGCGGTGCTCGGTCCCTCGGACGGCCGAGCACCGCTTCGTCCCGCCTCCGGCCGGTTCGTCCCGCGACCGCGGGGCGCGGCTCCTCGGACGGATGGCCTGGTCGGGCGGGTCATCGCCCCGGGAAACGGGTGAATTTCCTGCTCGGGGCCCTCGCGGCGGTCGTGTTACGGGTGTGAGAACCACCTGGTCAGAACTGTTACCCGGTGTTACTCCCGCATACCGAGATGGTCACAACTCGGTGGCGTTTCCCTGGTAGTGGTCATCGGTGGGTGCGGGGAGCGGTTACGTTATTCCGTGATACCACGGGGCGCAACGAAGCGTCCGCATCGCTCCGGACGGCACCCGCCGTGCCGGGGTGTACTGCTACCCAGGAGGACACGTGACACCTCGAAAGCGACTTGTGGGGCTGGGCGCGTTCGCGCTCGCCTCGTCGCTCGTGCTGACCGCTTGTGGCGGTGGCAACAGCGGCGACGACGCGACCGGCGATGGCGCCAGCACCGGGATCGTGACGATCAGCAACGGTGAGCCCCAGAACCCGCTCGTCGGGTCGATGACCAACGAGACCGAGGGTGGACTCGTCGTCCAGCAGCTCTACTCGGGCCTCGTCTACTACGACGCCGAGGGCGTCGTGCACAACGAGATCGCCGAGTCGATCGAGTCGGACGACAACCAGACCTGGAACATCACCATCCAGGACGGCTGGGAGTGGTCCGACGGCACGCCGGTCACCGCGGCCAACTTCGTGGACGCGTGGAACTGGGCGGGCTACGGCCCCAACGGTGCCAAGGGCGCCGGCTTCTTCGAGCCCATCGAGGGCTTCGCCGAGGCGCAGGGTGTCCCCGAGTTCGACGAGGAGGGCAATGTCTCCGGCATGGCCGAGGAGCCGACCGCGGAGACGCTGTCCGGCCTCGAGGTCGTCAGCGACACCGAGTTCACGGTCAAGCTGACCCAGCCGGAGTCCGACTTCCCGATCCGCCTGGGCTACTCGGCGTACTTCCCGCTGCCCGACGCGTACTACGACGACACCGCGGCGTTCGGCGAGAAGCCGGTCACCAACGGTCCGTACGTGCTGGAGAGCTGGGAGCACGAGTCCGAGATCAAGCTGGTCCCGAACGAGGCCTACAACGGCCCGCGCAAGGCCCAGAACGGTGGCCTCGACTTCATCGTCTACACCGACGAGAACACCTCGTACGCCGACCTGCAGGGCGGGAACCTCGACATCCTCGAGAACGTCCCGACCTCGGCGATGAGCACCTTCGAGGAGGACCTGGGTGACGGCGCCATCAGCGAGCCGTCCGCCAGCTTCGCGGCCATGACCGTGCCCGAGTGGCTCCCCGAGTTCCAGGGCGAGGCCGGCCTCAAGCGCCGTCAGGCCCTCTCCATGGCGATCAACCGTGAGCAGATCACGGAGACGATCTTCGCCGGCACCCGTATCCCGGCCACCGACTTCACGTCGCCGGTCATCAACGGCTGGACCGGTGAGATCCCGGGCAACGAGGTCACCACGTACAACGCCGAGGAGGCCAAGGCCCTCTGGGACGAGGCCAACGAGGAGGACCCGCTGCCGGACGACTACGTCCTGACGATCCACACCAACACCGACTCGGACCACCAGGCGTGGGTCGAGGCCGTGTGCAACGGGTACATCAACGACCTCGACATCAAGTGCGAGATGACCGGTTACCCGACCTTCGACGAGGTCCTCAACGAGCGTGACAAGGGCCCGGACGGCAAGGTTGACGGCCTGTTCCGTGCCGGCTGGTCGGCTGACTACCCGTCGCTGCAGAACTACCTCGGCCCGCTCTACAGCAAGGCCGCGCTGGCTGGCTCGAACGACGGCCGGTACGAGAGCGACGAGTTCGACGCCGCGCTGAAGGAGGCCGCGGCCGCGCCCTCGCTGGACGAGGCCAACGTGCTCTACAACAAGGCGCAGGAGATCCTGTTCAAGGACCTCCCGGGTATCCCGCTGTGGTACTACTCCACGACCGCTGGGCACTCCGAGTACGTGGACAACGTGGAGTTCGGCTGGGACAGCATGCCGCTCCTGTACGAGGTCACCAAGTCGGAGTGACTGTGATCACGTCCGGTCTTCCGGCGTGACTCATCACCCCAGGTGACGGGCGGGGCGCGTGAACTGCGCGCCCCGCCCTCCACTGTGCGGAGCCAGAACACCGGGTGACGTCCTGGAGAATGTTCCGCAGCCATCAACCAAGGAGACCCACGAATGCTCTGGTACATCGGACGCCGGCTGCTGCAGGTGATCCCCGTGTTCCTCGGCGCCACGCTGTTGCTGTACGGGCTGGTGTTCCTGCGCCCCGGCGATCCCGTGGCTGCACTGGGCGGCGAACGCGGCCTGTCACCAGCGGCCGAGCTCGCCATCCGCGAGGCGTACCACCTGGATCAGCCGTTCTTCATGCAGTACCTCTACTTCCTCAAGGGTGTCTTCACCTTCGACATGGGCGTCACCTTCACCGGCCGCCCCGTCGTCGACGTGATCGCCCAGGCCTTCCCCGTGACGTTCCAGCTCGCCCTCATGGCGATCGTCATCGAGACCGTCTTCGGCATCGGCTTCGGCCTGTACGCGGGTATCCGCAAGGGCAAGCTCTTCGACTCGACGGTGCTGCTCTGGAGCCTGCTGCTCATCTCGCTGCCGACCTTCGTGATCGGCTTCGTGATGCAGGCCGTCGTCGGCGTACAGCTCGGCTGGCTGCCCATCACCGCCGGCCGTGACCCTGATTTCATCAGTCTTCTGATGCCCGCGATCGTGCTTGCCACGACCTCGTTCGCCTACATCTTGCGCCTGACACGGACGTCAGTCGTCGAGAACGCCACGGCGGACTTCGTGCGGACCGCCCGGGCCAAGGGCCTGCCGCGGGAGAAGGTCATGACGCGCCACGTGCTGCGCAACTCGCTGATCCCGGTGGTCACCTTCATCGGCATCGACCTGGGCAACCTCATGGCCGGCTCGATCGTGACCGAGGGAATCTTCAACATCAACGGCGTCGGCGGAACCCTCTACCAGGCGATCATCCGCGGCGAGAACGTGACGGTGGTGTCGTTGGCCACCGTGCTCGTCATCGTCTACATCTTCGCCAACCTGCTCGTGGACGTCTTCTACGCCGTCCTGGACCCGAGGATCCGTTATGCCTGACAACCGCTACGAGAAGACTCCCCGTCCGGGGCAGGAGCGCTTCGTCGCGCCTCCGGAAGTAGTCAAGGTCGGCGTGATCGACGCCGTCGACACGTCTGAGGCGCCGAGCAGCCTCTGGGCCGACGCCTGGCGCGACATGCGCCACCGGGCGCTGTTCTGGGTGTCCGCGGCGCTGATGGTGTTCGTCATCCTCATGGCGGTGTTCCCGGGGCTGTTCACCTCGGTCAGCCCCACGGAGTGCCACCTGGAGGACTCGCTGGGCGCGCCCACCGCGGGCCACATCTTCGGGTTCGACAAGCAGGGCTGCGACATCTACGCCCGCGCCGTCTACGGGGCGCGCGCGTCGGTCACGGTGGGCATCCTGTCCACGCTGTTCGTCGTGGTGATCGGCACCCTCATCGGTGCGATCGCCGGCTACTTCGGCGGCATGCTCGACACCCTGCTGTCCCGGTTCACCGACATCTTCTTCGCCGTGCCGTTCGTGCTCGCCGCGATCGTCATCATGAGCCTGCTCGACGACCGGAACGCAGTGGTCGTCGCCACGGTCCTGGCGGTGTTCGGCTGGACGTCGATCGCCCGGATCACGCGTGGTGCGGTGCTCGGTGTGAAGAACAGCGAGTTCGTCACCGCCGCCAAGGCGCTCGGCATGGGCCGGGGCGCGATCCTCGGCAAGCACGTGCTGCCCAACTCGGCCGCGCCGATCATCGTCTACGCGACGGTCGCGCTCGGTACGTTCATCGTCGCGGAGGCCACGCTGAGCTTCCTCGGCATCGGTCTGCCGACGTCGACCGTCTCGTGGGGCGGCGACCTCGCCAAGGCGCAGACGTCGATCCGGGTCGCGCCGGAGATCATGATCTACCCGGCGACCGCGCTCGCGCTGACCGTGCTGAGCTTCATCATGATGGGCGACGTCGTGCGCGACGCCCTCGACCCGAAGGCGAGGAAGCGATGACCACCACGATCACCCTCACCGACGGGACCACCGAGGACGCCCCGGTGCCCGTCGAGAAGCGCGACGACACCACGCCGCTGCTCGAGATCAAGGACCTGCAGATCTCGTTCACCACGGCGACCGGCACCGTGGAGGCCGTCCGCGGCGTGGACCTCACGGTCTACCCCGGGCAGTCCGTGGCGATCGTGGGCGAGTCGGGTTCCGGCAAGTCGACGACGGCGCACGCGATCATCGACCTGCTGCCGGGCACCGGCAAGGTGACCGCCGGGTCCATCTCGTTCGGCGGGCGCGAGCTCGTCGGACTGGGGCGCAAGCAGTTCGAGGACCTGCGCGGCCGGGAGATCGGCCTGGTGCCCCAGGACCCGATGTCCAACCTGAACCCGGTGTGGCGCATCGGCGCGCAGATCGACGAGGCGCTCGTCGCCAACGGCTTCCAGGGCAGCAAGGCGGAGCGCACCGCGCGTGTCGCCGAGCTGCTCAGCGAGGCCGGCCTGCCCGACGCGGACCAGCGTGCCCGCCAGTTCCCGCACGAGTTCTCGGGCGGCATGCGCCAGCGTGCGCTCATCGCGATCGGCCTGGCCTCGCGGCCCAAGCTGCTCATCGCGGACGAGCCGACGTCGGCCCTCGACGTGACGGTCCAGAAGAAGATCCTGGACCACCTGGAGGGGCTGACGGCGGAGCTCGGCACGGCCGTCCTGTTCATCACGCACGACCTGGGCCTGGCCGCGGAGCGCGCCGAGCACCTTGTCGTGATGTACAAGGGCAGGGTCGTGGAGTCCGGCCCGGCGGCGCAGATCCTCAAGGACCCGCAGCACGAGTACACCAAGCGGCTCGTGTCCTCGGCCCCGTCGCTGGCCTCCCGGCGCATCCAGTCCGCGCACGAGCGCGGGCAGGAGTCGGATGACCTGCTCGCCGAGCACGCCGACGAGGCCGAGACGACGGCGCCCGACGTCGTCGTGGCGAAGGACCTGACCAAGGTGTTCCACATCCGTGGTTCCCGGCCGGGTTCGCACACCGACTTCACCGCGGTGGACGGCATCAACTTCACGCTGCCCAAGGGGCACACCCTGGCGCTGGTGGGGGAGTCGGGCTCCGGCAAGTCGACGGCGGCCAACATGGTGCTGGGACTGCTCGACCCGACGTCGGGCACCGTCATGTACGACGGCAAGGACGTCTCGAAGATGTCCGCGAAGGAGCAGTTCTCGCTGCGCCGTCGCGTGCAGCCGGTGTTCCAGAACCCGTACGGGTCGCTGGACCCGACGTACTCGATCTTCCGGTCGATCGAGGAGCCGCTCGTCCTGCACAAGGTGGGCGACCGCAAGTCCCGCGAGGCGCGGGTGCGCGAGCTGCTCGACATGGTGTCGCTGCCGCAGGCGACGATGCGGCGGTTCCCGAACGAGCTGTCGGGCGGGCAGCGGCAGCGCATCGCGATCGCGCGTGCGCTGGCGCTCAAGCCCGAGGTGCTCGTGCTCGACGAGGCCGTCTCGGCGCTCGACGTGCTGGTCCAGGCGCAGATCCTGACGCTGCTCAACGACCTGCAGGCCGAGCTCGGGCTTTCCTTCCTGTTCATCACGCACGACCTGGCCGTGGTCCGGCAGATCGCCGACCTGGTGGCCGTGATGAAGGACGGCAGCATCGTGGAGCACGCGACCACCGACGAGGTGTTCGACAACCCGCAGCAGGAGTACACGCGAGACCTCCTGGCGGCGATCCCGGGCGCGAGCCTGGAGATCGGCGGCTGATCCTCCGGCGGTCCCGCAGACGTGTCAGACGCCCAGGTCACTCCGGTGACCTGGGCGTCTGACACGTCCGGGGGTGTTCACCGCACAGTGACACGGTCGACACCTGGGGATTTCGATTCGCGGGTAAGATGGGTGGTGCTGCGAGACCGGTCCCCTTCGGGCCAGAGTCCGCGCCCCTGACCTCCCTTCTGGAAATGAGTGCTTCGTGACCGTGCCTGCAACCGCGCCGACCTCGGCCCGTGCGACCCGTTCCGACCTGCGTAACGTCGCGATCGTGGCGCACGTCGACCACGGCAAGACCACGCTCGTGGACGCCATGCTCAGGCAGGCCGGGGCGTTCGAAGCCCGTCAGCACCTCGAGGACCGGGTGATGGACTCCGGCGACCTCGAGCGCGAGAAGGGCATCACGATCCTCGCCAAGAACACCGCGATCCGGTACTCCGGTCCCGCGGCGGCGGCGAACGGTGAGTCCGACGGCATCACCATCAACGTCATCGACACCCCGGGCCACGCCGACTTCGGCGGCGAGGTCGAGCGCGGCCTGTCGATGGTCGACGGCGTCGTGCTGCTCGTCGACGCGTCCGAGGGCCCGCTGCCCCAGACGCGCTTCGTGCTGCGCAAGGCCCTGGCGGCCAAGCTGCCCGTCATCGTCGTCGTGAACAAGGTGGACCGCCCGGACGCCCGCATCAGCGAGGTCGTCGCGGAGACGACCGACCTGCTGCTCGGTCTCGCCGGCGACCTGTCGGACGAGGTCGAGGACCTCGACCTGGACGCGATCCTCGACGTGCCCGTCGTCTACGCGTCGGCCAAGGCCGGCCGTGCCTCCACCGACCAGCCCGCCGACGGCGGCCTGCCGGGCAACGAGGACCTCGAGCCGCTGTTCGCGACCATCCTCGAGAAGATCCCGGCCCCGACCTACGAGGAGGGCGTGCCGCTGCAGGCGCACGTCACCAACCTCGACGCGTCGCCGTTCCTCGGCCGCCTCGCGCTGCTCCGGATCCACAACGGCACCCTGTCCAAGGGCCAGAGCGTCGCGTGGGCCCGCCACGACGGCACCCTGCAGAGCGTGAAGATCACCGAGCTGCTGGAGACCAAGGCGCTCGACCGCGTGCCGACCGACAAGGCCGGCCCCGGCGAGATCGTCGCCGTCGCGGGCATCGCCGACATCATGATCGGCGAGACGCTGACGGACATCGACGACCCGCGCCCGCTGCCGCTCATCACGGTGGACGACCCCGCGATCTCGATGACCATCGGTATCAACACCTCTCCGCTCGCGGGCAAGGGCGGCAAGGGCCACAAGGTCACCGCCCGCCAGGTCAAGGACCGCCTCGACTCCGAGCTCATCGGTAACGTCTCGCTGAAGGTGCTGCCGACCGAGCGTCCCGACGCCTGGGAGGTGCAGGGCCGCGGTGAGCTGGCGCTGGCCATCCTGGTGGAGCAGATGCGCCGTGAGGGCTTCGAGCTCACGGTCGGCAAGCCGCAGGTCGTCACCAAGACGATCGACGGCAAGGTCAACGAGCCGATGGAGCGCATGACCATCGACGTGCCCGAGGAGTACCTCGGCTCGGTCACGCAGCTCCTCGCGCAGCGCAAGGGCCGCATGGAGACCATGACGAACCACGGCACCGGCTGGGTCCGCATGGAGTTCATGGTCCCGGCGCGCGGCCTCATCGGCTTCCGCACGCAGTTCCTCACGGACACCCGCGGCACCGGCATCGCGGCCTCGATCTCCGAGGGCTACGAGCCGTGGCACGGCCCGATCGAGTCGCGCAACACCGGCTCGCTCGTCGCGGACCGCTCCGGCAAGGTGACGCCGTTCGCCATGATCAACCTCCAGGAGCGCGGCTCCTTCTTCGTGGACCCCACGCAGGAGGTGTACGAGGGCATGATCGTCGGCGAGAACTCGCGCAACGAGGACATGGACGTCAACATCACCAAGGAGAAGAAGCTGACGAACATGCGGTCCTCGACCGCCGACAACTTCGAGAACCTGATCCCGCCGCGCAAGCTCACGCTCGAGGAGTCGCTGGAGTTCGCGCAGGAGGACGAGTGCGTCGAGGTGACCCCCGAGGTCGTGCGCATCCGCAAGGTGCTCCTGAACGCCACGGACCGCGCCCGCGCCACGGCTCGCGCCAAGCGCGGCTGACGCTCACGCGTCGCTGAGTGCTGGATCTTCGCCCATGAACACGCGTTCCGAGGGCGAGGATCCAGCACTCAGTGCTTTCCGGGGGTTCTCCGGGGGTGTGCTGGCGGTGCACGCGCATCCCGACGACGAGACCTTGTCGACCGGGGGACTGCTGGCGGCCTTCGCCGCCGCCGGGCTGCCGGTCCGCGTGGTGACCTGCACGCGCGGGGAGCGCGGCGAGGTCATCGCCCTGGCCGGTACGACGTCGGAGGGCCGGGCCGGTCTCGAGGGCGACGGTCCCGCGCTGGGCGCCTACCGGGAGACCGAGCTGGCGCGCGCGCTCGTGGCGCTGGGCGGCGGGGTGGACGGCGCGGTCGAGCAGGTCTTCCTCGACATGCTGCCGCGGACATATGCGCAGGTAAACGGGGTTGCGGGCGCCGATTCCGGGCCCGTGGCCGGGCCGGTCTCCGAGCTGGCGGCCAGGGTGGTCCCGGGCCCGACGGCGGGTTCGGCGGTCCCGGTGCGGTACGAGGACTCCGGGATGGAGTGGGTGGCGCCCGGTGTCGCCGGACCGGCACCCGATTCCCCGCCGACGGCGTTCGCGCGGGTGCCGCTCGACGAGCCCGCCGGGCGGCTCGCGACGCTGATCCGCGAGCGGCGCCCCGCCGTCGTCGCGACGTACGAGCCCGGTGGGGGATATGGGCATCCCGACCACGTCCGGGCCCACGAGGTGACGGTCCGTGCACTGCGGCTCGCGGCGGACCCGGCGTGGCGGCCGGGCGGCGGTGAGCCGGTGCGCGGGGGCGAGCCCGGGGGCGGCGTCGGACGGCCGGACGAGCCCTGGGCCGGTGCCGCGCTGTGGCAGGCGGTCGCCCCGGCGACCGAGGTGCGCGTGGCGCGGGCGACGCTCGCCGACCTGCCGGAGGCGACGGCGCTCGCCGCGGCCGAGGGCCTCACGCCGGCGGACCCGCACGAGGATCTCCCGCCGTTCGCGAGGAACGACCTGCCCGGGTGGTCGGCCGGACCTCAGGTGATCGGCACCTCGGACCACCGATCACCTGACGAGCTACCGATCATGTCGGTGGGCCGCGGAGTGGGCCGAGTCGGCGGGGAGCGGATCGTGCGGCTGGACGTCGGCGGCGTGCTCGGGCGGGTCGTCGCGGCCATGCGCGCCCACGCCACCCAGGTGCAGCATGCGACGGCGTTGCCGCAGGCCGTCGGGCCGGTCGCCGGCTGGTACGCCCTGTCCAACGGGGTGCTGGCACCGATCCTCACGACCGAGACCTACGTCGTCGTCGATCCCCTCACATGACGAGCCACGCTGTCCGCGCACATCACCTTTGAGGCCCGGGTTTCTTCGCTTTGAGAGTGCTCAAAGCGAAGAAACCCGGGCCTCAAAGGTGATGACGGTGACGGCGCGCCCAGGGCGCGTCCCGGCTCAGCGCTCCTGGAGGGCGTCCAGGCCGATCGCCATGGCGGTCACGAGCCGACGGTCGAGCCGCGGGTCCTGGATGGTCACGACGTACCGGTCGCGCAGGCCCCACTTCTTCTCCACGGTGAACGCGGGCCGCCCGTCGATCGTGAAGTCGAAGTGGTACGGCAGCCAGGCGATCTCGACGAGCCGCCGGATCACGGCGACGCCGAGGTTCCGCTCGGTCCCCGTGGCCACACCGAGTCCGGGCTGCTCGACGTGCCAGGTGCTGCGCAGCAGCGACTTGGCGAAGTCCTTGCGGAACGTGCCGATCGGGGTGTCGCCCGCGTCGACGACGTCGTAGGTGGCGCCGAGGTCGACCACCTGGCGAGCCTTGAAGCCGAGCACCGACTCCTGCTTGGTGTCGTCGGTGTAGAGCGTGACCTGCTCGCGGAAGGCCAGGCGCTTCTGCTGGGCGAACGCGTAGAGGTCACCCTCGGAGCCGTCCGGCAGGGCGCCACGTACCTCGTACTGGTTGACCAGCATGCGGATCCGCTGTCGAACGATGAGCTGCGTCTGATCCTGGAGCGTATTCACCCGCGGAGTGTTCCACACATGCAGAGTCCTCCCAGGTGGATGCTGGAGAATGCTCGGGTGAACTCCTCCCGACGCCCGCTCGGACGAACGATCGTGCGCACTCTTCTGGCCGTCGCGCTCGGCGTCGTGATGGGCGCTCTCGGGACGGTGGTGCACCGGTACGGGGCCGATCCCCTGTACCTCGGACTGATCCTCGCGTTCGCGCTGACGGCAGCGGCCGGCGTGCTCGCGCGCGCCTGGGCCGGTTACGGCACGCTGCTCGGGTTCGGCGTGGGCTGGGTCGGCATCGTGCAGGCCCTGTCTCTGCCGGGCTCCGGGGGCGACGTCGTCGTCCCCGCCGGCGTGCTCGGCATGGTCTGGTCGTACGCGGGGGTGGCGATCCTCGCCGTCGTCGCGTTCCTGCCGTCCTCGTGGTTCGCCGAGGTCCCGGCCCGCCGGGATCGGCCCGCTGCCTGACCTCTGCCCATCTTCGCAGGGTGGTTCAGGATGGTGGGCAGGATTGATACGAAACCTCCACCTCGGGGCGTCCAGTACGCGGCCTTGGGCAGGATTCTCGCTGGATAGGATGCCCGGCAGGGCGACTCCGTCCAGCGGATTCGCCGCGGGTCCGGTGCGCCCTTGGGGACGCGGAGAGCCCGCGTCTCGGGTAGTTGCACGGAGCGTGCCGATGGGTCAGCCGACCGAGCGTGACGAACCGCTCGAGCCGACATCAGACGAGAACACCGGGGCTCAACCTGCCCCGGCCGTACCGCCTCGCTTGTACCAGAAACGCCCTGGCAGCGTGCCGCGACAGACGTCGCAACCCCCGGCACGTCCGTCGGCCGCCCAGGCCGCGCAGCCCGCAGTACCGGCCGGTCGACCGACCGCTCAGCCGGTTCCCCGATCCGCAGACAAGGTCGAACCTGTGACCGCTCCGGAACATTCCGAGCCCACCAAGGCCCCGTCCGTCCCTGCCGCACCGCCGGCAGGGGTTCCCTCCGCGCCCGGCGACGCCGCGCCCGACAACACTCCGAGCGACGCCTCGGACGTCGAGGCGCCCGCCGTCGGCGCTGCCGAGCCCTCCGTCGGTGCCTCCGAGCCCGCTGGTGCGCCGGTCGCTCCGGCTGAGCCCGCGCCGGCCGCGCCTGCGCCGGCCGCGCCTGCGCCGGCCGCGCCTGCTCCGGCCGCGCCTGCTCCGGCCGCGCCCGCTGCGGCGAGCGTGCCCCGCGCCGGGACCGCGCAGGACTGGGCGAGCACGCCGAGCCCTGAGGCATCCGCGGCCGGTCGCCCGGGAGACGCCGCGGGTGAGCCCGCGTCGCCGGCGCCCGCTCCGAGCGTGCCCGACGTCGAGAAGCCCGCCGCGGCCCCGCCTGTCGTGCCGCCGGCGGTTCCGGCCGGTGGAGCACCTGCCGATGGTGCTCCGGCCGGTGCGGTTCCGGCTGCTGCCGCCGTCCCGCCGGTCGAGCCGGTCCCGTCCGCGAGCACGCCGGAAGCCGATCGCCTGGCCGGCACCTCGACCGCCTCCGCGGCGAGCCGGCCTGTCGCCGCGCGCCAGTCCGCCGCTGAGGGGGAGCCCGCCACGCCGGGTGCCTCTGCCGCCGCGGCCAAGCCCGCCGCGTCGACCCAGGCTGCTGCTGCGAACCCGCCTGCTGCTGCGAACCCGTCTGCTGCGCCGGCCAAGCCTGCCGTGCAGGCCGCAGCGGACGCCGCGGCCAGGCCCGCGGCTCCGAGCAACGCCGCCCCGGCGGCCGACGCCGCGACCAACGCCGCCGTGACCAAGTCCGCCGCCGCGACCAAGCCAGCCGCCGCGACCACGCCCGACGCGCAGGCCGAGCCCGCCACGCCGGCGGTCGACGACGCCGACCAGGTCGCCGTGCTGCAGACCGTCGTCGCGGAGCTCGCGACGCCGCCGACCAAGGTCGCCAAGCCACGGAACGGGTACACCCCGCGCGTCTTCGCGTTCGACCGCCCGCCCAAGACCGGCGCCGCAGCGGCAGGTACCGCCGCAGCGGCAGGTACCGCCGCAGCCGCGGGCACCGCCGCCACGGCAGGCACAGCAGCCGCAGGCACCCTGCCCACCGCACCCGACGCCAAGGCGGACACCACGACCAGCACCGAGTCGGCCGCCAGGACCGGCGCCCCGACGGACCCGGCCGCCGCCACCCCCGTCCCGCCGGCCCCCGCGCCGCCGTCGGTCCCGCCGTTCGCACCGCGCCCCGGCGCGGCGCCGTCGGACCCGGCCGCCGCGCCCACGGCCGAGGCCGGCCAGATCCCGTTCCTCAAGCCGCTGACCGGCGCGATCCAGCGCGTCGCGCGCCCCTGGGCGCCGGTGCGCCCCGAGGCGACGCCGCTCGCGACGTCGGCCCCTCAGGGGCCTGGCGGTCCGGGCGGACCCGGCGGTCCCAACGGACCCTCGGGTCCGAACGGTCCGGGCGCAGCGGGCCAGGACGGCTTCTTCGGCCTCGCCGGTGACGGCGCGCCGAGCCGTGGCCCCAAGATCGCCCTGCTCTCGGTGCTCGGCGCCGTCGTGCTGTTCGCGATCTACGCCTTCGCGGCGTGGGGCGTGAGCGACACGGTGCCCAAGGAGACCACCGTGGCCGGCGTGAACGTCGGCGGCATGACGCAGGCGGAGGCGGCGTCGGCGCTGACGGAGCAGCTCGGCCCGCGGCTCAAGGAGCCGATCGACCTCACGGCGGGCGAGGGCAAGGCTCAGCTCTCCCCGGAGCCCAGCGGCCTGGCGATCGACGCCGAGGCGACGACGGCGGAGCTCACGGGCTTCTCGCTGAGCCCGGCGCGCATGTGGGCGCACATGTTCGGCGGTGCCGAGCAGGAGCTGGTTCTCGCCATCGACTCGGAGAAGTTCGACGCCGCGGTCGCGGGCCTGGAGGAGTCGCTCGCGGTGGAGCCCGTGGACGGCACCGTCGGGTTCGTCGACGGGCAGGCGGTCAAGACGGACGCGAAGGACGGCTCGCGCATCGTCGCGAGCGAGACCTCGCGCATCATCCAGGAGCGCTGGCTGCACCAGGACGGGCCGTTCGACCTGCCCGTCGAGCCCGTCGACCCGGTGATCACCCAGGCGCAGACCGACAAGCAGTTCGCGGTGGCGCAGAAGATCGTCTCGGCGCCGGTCACGGTCTCGGTGGGCGGCCAGCAGCCGCAGCTCTCGCCGCAGGTGCTCTCCGGACTGATCCGGTTCGAGCAGAAGGATGACCAGCTCGTCACCATCGTGGACCGGGAGGCGACCGTCGCGGCGATCGTCGACGCCACCACGAACCTGCTCGAGGTCCCGTCCGACGCCCACTTCGAGTTCGCGGGCGGCAAGCCGACCGTCGTCGCGGGCAAGACCGGCACCACGCTCGACCCCGCCGAGGCGGGCAAGGCGGTGCGGATCGCCGCGACGGGCGACGACCGTGAGACGTCGGTCGAGCTCGTCGAGCAGGACCCCAAGGACACCGTCGAGTCGCTGGAGGCCCTGGGCGTCAAGGAGGTCGTCTCCGAGTTCAGCACGCCGCTCACGAACGAGGCCGTGCGCACCCAGAACCTGGTGCGCGGGGCGCAGATGGTCACGGGCAACCTCATCAAGCCGGGCGAGACGTTCTCCCTGCTGGAGGCGCTGGCCCCGATCACGCTGGAGAACGGGTACTTCGACGCGGGCGTCGTCGAGAACGGCGAGCACGTCGAGGCGGTGGGCGGTGGCCTCTCGCAGATGGCCACGACGTCGTTCAACGCGGGCTTCTTCGCCGGGTTCGAGGACGTGGAGCACCACGCGCACTCGTACTGGTTCCCGCGCTACCCCGCGGGTCGCGAGGCCACGATCTACGTGGGCGCCAAGGACATGAAGTTCACGAACGACACCCCGTACGGCGCGGTCATGCAGGCCTACGTGTCGGGCAACCAGCTCACGGTCCGGATCTGGAGCACCAAGTACTACACGGTGCAGGAGAACACGAGCGCGAAGCGGAACATCGTGCCCAAGACGACGATCCACGACTCGTCGTCCGACTGCCAGGCCTACCCGGGCGGCGAGGACGGCTTCTCCGTGACCATCTCCCGCAAGGTGCTCCACGACGGCAAGGTCGTCAAGGAGAACTCGTTCAACCACTCCTACAACCCCGACAACCCGGTCGTGTGCGACTGACCCGTGCGGCTCTGAGGCCCCCGCGGCGGTAGGTTCGGCACATGCTTGGACGTAGCGAGCGGGAGTCTCCCGCGCACGCGGTGCTGGCCGCGCGGATGGCGGGATGGAACGACCCGGTCGAGCTGCTCGACCTCGGGACCACGGCGGACACCCTCGCCACGGTCGCGAGCATCGAGGCCCTGGCGGCCGTGGTGCACCTGGGACACCCGGAGCACCCGGCGCCGGGCCTCGAGCGCGCCCTCCTGGAGGGCGCGCCGTCGCTCATCGTGACGTCGGCCGTGGCCGTGCCCGGCCAGTGGGTCTGGGTCGGGGCGAACGCCACGGTGGGTCAGGTCGTCATCGACGAGGCGGGCATGCGGGACTGCGCGGGCGTGCTCCGCGGCCTCGGGGTGAGCCCGCGCCTGGTGCCGACCCGCACCAGCGTCGAGGAGCGCATCGCGCTCGCCGGCGAGGGCGGGTCGCTGGTGATCGAGCGCTCCCGGGTGCCCGCGGGCTTCGCGGAGCTTCCGGACAGCGCGGCCCTCGCCGAGGGCGGCCCGGTCTGGTACGGCCTGCTGGAGTCCCGCGACGACTGGCCCCCGTTCACCCAGCCGGCCCAGGTGTGGCTCGCGTTCGGCCCGGCCGACGACCACCTCGGCTCGCTGCAGCCCACGCTCGCGGTCATCGCGGACGCCGGGCTCGACCTGGACCACCTGCGCAGCCAGCCGTCGTCGGGCGGGCCGCACGTGTTCTTCGCGTCGTTCTCGTGCCCCACCTCGCAGACGCTGAGCGTGCTGGTCGGGGCGCTGACCGAGCGCGGCGTCGCGCACCGCACGCTGGCCGTGCTGCCGGGCGAGGCGTTCGTGCCCGGGCCGGACGCCCTGACCCCTCGATGGGCATGACGGCGCCGGGCGGCCGCCCGGCGGGCGGCACCCGGGTGGCGTACCTGGGCCCGGAGGGCACGTTCACCCACCAGGCGGCGTTGGAGTGGGCGCGCCGGCACGGCGGGCCCGACGACGACGTGGCCGCCGAGCCGCTGGACACCGTCAAGGACGTGCACGACGTCGTGGCGGCCGGCGGCGCGGACGTGGGCGTGGTGGCGATCGAGTCCTCCGTGGAGGGCTACGTGGTGCCGTCCCTGGACGCGCTGCTGTCCAGCGCGGACGTCGTCGCCGTCGACGAGGTGGCCCTCGACGTCTCGTTCGATGCCTTCGTGCGGCCCGGCCACGGCGACCTGACGGAGGTGTCGGCGCACCCGCACGGCCTGGCGCAGTGCTCCGGCTTCGTGACCGGCACGGGGCTGGCGACCGCCCCGGCGTCGTCCAACGCGGCGGCCTGCCGCGACGCCGGACCGGGGACGATCGCCCTGGGGCCCACGATCTGCGGCGAGCTGTACGGGCTCCAGACGTACGCGAAGGCGGTGGAGGACTTCAAGGGCGGCCGGACCCGGTTCCTCGTGCTGACCCGGCGCAGCGCGGCCGCGGCGCACCTGGCGCGGTCCCGCGCCGCGGGCGCCACGGACTGGAAGACGATGCTGGCGATCACCCCCTCGGTGACCGGTCCGGGCGTGCTGGCGCGGATCACCGCGGCGTTCGGCGACCGGGGCGTGAACATGTCGAGCCTGATCACCCGGCCGGTCAAGGCCCAGGAGAGCAAGTACGCGTTCGTGGTGACCTTCGACGAGGCGCCGTGGGACCGGGGCGCGCGGGAGATGCTGAGCGACCTGCTCGCCGCCGGTGACTCCCTCAAGACGCTCGGCCTGTTCCCGGCCGGGGCGGGCTTCCGGGCGCTCGAGGGCGTGCTCGACCCGGACCACGTGCCGGTCGGCTCCGTGTCGGCGAAGGACTCCGCGGAGGACCGCGAGCGGGGCCTGCTGTGGTGAGCGTCGGCGTCGTCGGGCTGGGGCTGGTCGGGGGCTCGCTCGCCCGCGCCCTGCAGGCAGCGGGCGTGCCCGTGGTCGCGACGGATCCCGTCTCGGGCGGCGAGGCGCGCGCGGCGGGCCTCACGGTGGCCGACGACGTCGCGCGGCTGGCCGCGAACCGGCCGGATCTCGTGGTGCTCGCCGCGCCGCTGCGCGCCATGCGGTCGGTGGCCGCGGAGCTGGCCGAGGCGCTGGCGGACGAGCCGGGCTGGGACCCGACGGTGACCGACGTGGGGTCGGTCAAGGGCCCGGTCCGGGAGGCGGTCGCCGAGGCGGGGCTGGGGGAGCGGTACGTCGGGGCGCACCCGATGTCGGGGACCGAGCACAGCGGGTTCGCGGCGTCGTCGGCGGAGCTGATGCAGGGCGTCCCGTGGGCGGTGACGGTGACGGCCGGGACCGATCCGGAGCGCCTGCTGCAGGTGCTGGGCCTGGTCACGGGCCCGCTGGGCGGCACGGCGGCGGTGCTGACCGACGAGCTGCACGACGAGGCCGTCGCGCTCGTGTCCCACGTGCCGCACGTGCTGGCCAACCAGCTCCTCGGCGCCGTGGCCGGCGCGCCCGTGCGGGACGTGGCGCTGCGGCTGGCCGCGGGCTCGTTCCGCGACGGGACCCGGGTCGGGTTCACCGACCCGCGGCGCACCGAGGCGATGGTGACCGAGAACGCCGCCTGGGTGGCCCCCGTGCTGCGGCTCGCGGCCCGGGACCTGGAGCGGCTCGCGGACGCGCTGGACTCCAACGCGCCGACGCACTGGTTCTTCGACCGCCCCGAACCGGTCCGGGAGCGGCTGGGCCGGGGCGGGACGTCGCGGGTGACGGGCTTGCGCCCGGGCGACGGCGCCGACGGGGCCGGCGGCGAGGCCGGCCGGGACGTCGAGGCGGTGCCGCTCACGGGCGACTGGCCCGCGGAGCTCCTGTCGCGCTGCACGCAGGGCGCCGTGGTGATCACCCTGGAGAGCGGCAAGGCCCTCCTGCGCTAGCGGCGTGTGACCAACCCGCTGACTCGGCGGCTCATGCTCGGCGAGTCAGCCGGCGGGTTACAGCGCCGCCGCCAGGGCGCGGCCCGTCGTCCGGCCCGTGAAGAGGCAGCCGCCCAGGAACGTGCCCTCCAGCGCGCGGTGCCCGTGGGCTCCGCCGCCGCCGAAGCCCGCGGCCTCGCCCACGGCCCACAGACCCTCCAGCACCTCGCCGTCCGGGGTCAGCGCCCGGCCGGTCTCGTCGCACCACAGGCCGCCGAGCGTCTTGCGGGTCAGCACCGACAGCCGCACGGCGAGCAGCGGCCCGTCCTGCGGGTCGGTGAGCGCGCGCGGCGGCGACACCCGGATGGCCTTGTCCACGATGAAGTGCCGCGCGGCCGACGTCGCCACGACCTGCGGGTCCTTGCCGAGCCCGGTGGCGACCTGGGCGTCGCGGGCCGCGATCAGCGCGGCCAGCGCGTCCCCGTCGATGTGCCCGTGCGACCCGTCGGTGGCCGACGTCAGCGCGTTCATCCTCGCGGCGAGCTCGGCCGGGGTGTCCGCCCAGAGGAACTCCTCCGACTGCTCCGCGAAGGTACGCACCGGCACCGACCGGCCGCGCACCCGCTCCAGGAGCAACGGCACGGACTTGCCGGTCAGGTCAGGGTTCTGCTCGGAGCCCGACAGCGCGAACTCCTTCTCCATGATCGTCTTGTTCAGCACGAACCAGGAGTGGTCGTCGCCGCGGGTGGTCACGTGCTGCAGGGCCCCGAGCGCGTCGAAGCCGGGGAACAGCGGTCCGGGCAGCCGGTTGCCGTCGGCGTCGAGCCACAGCGACGACGGGCCGGGCAGGATCCGGATGCCGTGCCGGGTCCAGACCGGCGAGTGGTTCGCGATGCCCTCCGGGTAGTGCCACATGCGGTCCTCGTGCACCAGCGCCGCGCCGGAGTCGGCGGCGACCCCGAGCATGAGGCCGTCGGTGGAGTCCGGCACGCCCGAGAGCATCCGCTCCGGCAGGCGGCCGGCGCCCGCGGACCAGCGGGCGCGCGCCAGGTCGTGGTTCGCGCCGATGCCGCCGCTCGCGATCACGACGGCCTGGGCGGACAGCTCCACCTCACCGGTCACCGTGCGGCTGGACGGCTCGCCACGGCCGGCGGCGTCGTCGGCCAGGATCTCCGCGCGGACGCCGGTGACGCGGCCGTCGGTGACGACCAGGGAGGTGACCCGGTGCCGGAAGCGCAGGTCGAGCAGCCCGGCCCGGTTGGCCTCGTGCGCCGCGGCGACGAACGGCTCGACGACGGCGGGGCCGGTGCCCCACGTGACGTGGAACCGCGGCACCGAGTTCCCGTGCCCGCCGGCCGGGTAGCCGCCCCGCTCCGCCCACTGCACCAGCGGGAACCAGCGGACCCCCTTGGCGTGCAGCCAGGGTCGCAGGTCGCCCGCGGCGAACTCGACGAACCCCTGGGCCCACCGGTACCCGAACCGGTCCGGTCCCTCGCCGTGCTCGGCGCCGGGATCGAACTGGGCGGAGCCCAGCCAGTCGGAGAACGCCAGCTCGGCGGAGTCGCGCACCTTGAGCCGGCGCTGCTCGGGGGAGTCGACCAGGAACAGCCCGCCGAACGACCACCAGGCCTGCCCGCCCAGCGACGCGGCCGGCTCCTGGTCGAGCAGGACGACGCGCTTGCCCGCGGCGGTCAGCTCGGTCGCGGTGACGAGCCCGGACAGGCCCGCACCGATGACGATGACGTCGGTGGTCCCCGCGGTGGCAACGTCGTTGTTGTGGACGGAGTCAGTCATGTGCGCACCTTAGCCAGGACCGTCCCCCCGCGGTGCCGCAGACCCCGCATCACTCGGGTGAAACGACCGGTCGGTCAGGTGCCCCGCGACAGCAGCACGTTGATGTTCAGCGCCTCCAGGGTCACCGACGTCCGGGGCCCGGTCTCATCGTCCGGCACCACGGGCGCGTCCCACGCGGAGTCCCAGACCAGCTCCCACGGCGCGGCGCCGTCGCGCGGCGGGAGCGTCACCTCGACGTCGTCCAGGCCGCCGTTGATCACCAGCAGCACGTCCGCGTCGCCCGCGGCCGGGCCGGGACGCAGCATCTGCAGCACGCGCCGGCCGGGCTGGTTCCACGTGTCGACCTCCATGGCCGCGCCCGTCTCGGAGAACCACAGCAGGTCGGTGTCGGTCTCGTGCGGCCGGGGTGAGCCCAGGAAGAACGAGTCGGCCCGCAGCGCCGGGTGCTCGCGCCGCAGCCTGAGCAGGTACCGGGTGGTCTCCAGCAGGTCGGTCGCGGCGTCGTCCAGGGCCCAGCGCAGCCAGGACGTCTCGTTGTCCTGGACGTAGGCGTTGTTGTTGCCGCCCTGGGTGCGGCCCAGCTCGTCGCCCGCGGTGAGCATGGGCGTGCCGGCGGCCAGGAGCAGGGTGCCCAGCAGGTTGCGCTGGGACTTGCGGCGCGGCGGCACGATCGCCTGCCACGGCTCCGTCGTGGCGTCGTCGCCCGAGGTGGTGTGGCCCTCCAGCCCGTGGTTCCACGACAGGTTGTTGTCCGACCCGTCGCGGTTGTCCTCGCCGTTGGCCTCGTTGTGCTTGTGGTCGTAGGCGACCAGGTCGGCGAGCGTGAAGCCGTCGTGCGCCGTCACGTAGTTGACCGACGCCACGGGCCCGCGCACCAGCGGCGGGTCGCCCGGCCCGAACAGGTCGGCGCTCCCGGCCAGCCGCGTGGCCAGGTCCCGCAGGCCGCGCATCTCCTGTCCGCGCACGCCCTGCTTGGGCGCGTCCAGCCAGAACCCGC
Organism: Promicromonospora sp. NPDC090134; assembly: GCF_044746965.1. NCBI lineage: Bacteria > Bacillati > Actinomycetota > Actinomycetes > Micrococcales > Promicromonosporaceae > Promicromonospora > Promicromonospora sp. NPDC090134. The sequence goes on from NZ_JBIVCZ010000011.1 coordinate 197,457, forward strand.
GCGCGGCGTCGCGGAACCGGTCGTTCCACTCCGCCATGGGCGGCGGGAACGAGCCCGTCTGCCAGCCGCCCGGGCCCACGTCCCAGGGCTCCGCCACGAGCTTGAGCCCCGACAGAACCGGGTCCGTCTGCAGCGCCACCAGGAACGGGTGGTCAGGGTCGAACCCCACGTTGCCGCGGCCCAGCGTCACCGCGAGGTCGAACCGGTACCCGTCCACGCCCACGGTCTCGGCCCAGAAGCGCAGCGAGTCCAGGGCGAGCTGGATCACGCGCGGCCGCCGGAAGTCCAGCGAGTTGCCCGTGCCCGTGACGTCCGCGAGCGCGGCCGGCGAGGCGCCGTCGTGCAGGTAGTAGACCGGGTTGTCGAGGCCGCGCCAGGCCAGGTGCAGGCTGTCGTCGCCGCCCTCGCAGGTGTGGTTGTAGACCACGTCGAGCAGCACCTCGATGCCCGCCTCGTGCAGCAGGTGGACCATGCCGCGCACCTCGTCGAGCACGGCCTCCGCGCCCTGCTCCTGCGCCGCCCGGGTCGCGTACGCGGCGTTGGGCGCGAAGAAGCCGAGCGTGTTGTAGCCCCAGTAGTTCGACAGCCCGTGCGCGGCGAGCCGCGACTCGGCCACGCTCTTGTGGATGGGCAGCAGCTCCAGCGTCGTGACGCCGAGGCTCTTCAGGTGCTCGACGACGGCCGGGTGCGCCGCACCCGCGTACGTGCCCCGCAGCTCCTCGGGGATGTCCTCGCGCAGCATCGTCAGCCCGCGCACGTGCGCCTCGTAGACCACGGTGTCGGCCCACGGCACGCGCGGCCGGGTGAGCGGCGGGGGCGGCGGCAGCGGCCCGACGACGACGGAGTGCGGCACGTACGCCAGGGAGTCGGCCGCGTCCGGCGGGCCGTACGGGTCGCCGAGCCACCAGCCGTCCTCGCGTTCCGTGCTCACCGACCCGACCACCTCGGGCCCGTAGCGCAGCCGGCCCGCGAACCCGCGGGCGTACGGGTCGGCCAGCAGCTTGGCCGGGTTGTGCCGCAGCCCCGCGCGCGGGTCCCACGGCCCGTACACGCGGAACCCGTAGCGCTGACCGGGCGCGACGTCCGGCACGTGCGTGTGCCACACGCCGTACACCGGCCCCACCATCTCGAACCGGCGCTCGGTGTACCGGGCCGGGTCGTGCTCGTCCAGGGCCGGGTCCGTGACGTCGATGAGGCACAGGTCCACCGCGGTCGCGTGGGACGCCAGCACGGCCGCGTCGATCCCGCCGTCCGGCGTCACGTACACGCCCAGCGGCGGCACGTGGCTGCGGCGGGCCGACGGCCGGATGAGCGGCCGGACGACCGGGCGGGGCACCGGGTCGCCCGGCGCTCGTTGCGGTTCTGCTCGTCGTGACTGCGCCATATGCCCCATCGTCTCAGGCCCGCTGGTGGACCCGATCCGTCCCACGCCGCCGGACGTCGTACGGTTACCCCATGCGCATCGTGGTCACCGCCAAGTACGTCCCGGACATCAACACGGAGCGTGGCTTCTCCGACGGTCGGGTCGTGCGCACGGCCGGGGAGGGCACCCTCAACGAGCTGGACGAGAACGCGATCGAGGCGGCCCTGCGGATCGTCGAGGCGGAGCGCGCCTCCGGCCGGATCGGGGCGGACGAGGGCGAGGTGGTCGTGGTCACCATGGCCGGGCCCGACGGCGACGTCGCGCTGCGCAAGGCGTTCCAGCTCGGCGTGGACCGGGGCATCCGCGTGTCCGACGACGCCCTGGCCGGCTCCGACTACTTCGGCACCGCCGCGGTGCTCGCCGCCGCCGTCCGCACGCTGGGCGACGAGGCGCCGGTGGACCTCGTGGTGACCGGCATGGCCGCCCTGGACGGCCTGGGCTCCGTGGTCCCGACGCTGCTCGGCGCCGAGCTCGGCCTGCCCACGCTGAACCTCGCCAAGAAGGTCGAGCTGGCCGAGCCGACGGACGCGGGGCAGCGGGCGCTGACGATCACCCGCGAGATCGACGACGTCACCGAGTCCCTGACCGCGCCGCTGCCCGCCGTCCTGTCCGTGACGGACGGCGCCAACCAGCCGCGGTTCCCGGGCTTCAAGCTGATCATGGCGGCCCGCAGCAAGGAGATCGAGGTCTGGTCCCCGGCCGACCTCGGGCTCGACCCGGCCGTGGCGGGCAGCGCGGGCGCCCGCACCGAGACGCTGTCGGCGGCCCCGCGCCCCGCGCGCCCGGAGGTGGAGCTCGTCACCGACAAGGGCGAGGGCGGCGTGGCGCTGGCCGACTTCCTGATCCGCAACGACCTGGTTTGAGAGACACGATGACCAACCGCACCGTCCTGGTCCTGCTCGACCCCGCGACCGAGGTCCGCACCAGCACGCTGGAGCTGCTCACCATCGCCCGCGGTCTCGGCCGGGTCGAGGCAGTCGCCCTGGAGGCGCCCACCGTGGAGGTGCTGGCGCAGCTCGGCGCGTACGGCGTCGAGACCGTGCACCAGGCGGAGCCCGCCCGGGACGGCGCCTGTGTGAGCGGCGACGAGCGGCACCTGCCCGCCGTCGTCGCGGCCGCCCTGGCCGCTGCCGTGCGCCTCGTCGACGCCGACGCGGTGCTGCTGCCCACGTCCTTCGCCGCCAAGGAGGCCGCCGCCCTGGCCGCCCACGACCTGGGTGCGGGCCTGGTCATCGACGCCTCCTCGCTGCGCGACGTGCACGGCCGCGTCGTGGCCGGCAAGCGCGTCTTCGCGGGCTCGTGGGACACCGAGTGCGCGGTGACCGCCGACGTCGCCGTGGTGACCGTCCGGGCCAACTCCGCCGTCGCGCAGCCCGTCGAGGCCGCCGTCGAACCGGTGACGGAGGGCTACGCCGTCGAGGTGCCGGCGTCGCCCGTGGCGCTGCTGTCCCGCGAGGTCAAGGCCGACACCAGCGGCCGGCCGCCGCTGGACCAGGCGGCCGTGGTGGTCGCCGGGGGACGCGGCACCGACGGCGACTTCGGTCCGGTGGAGGACCTCGCGGACGCGCTCGGCGCGGCGGTGGGCGCGTCCCGCGACGCCGCGTTCGAGGGCTGGTGGGACTCCTACGTCGGGCAGACCGGCGTGACGATCGCCCCGCGCGTCTACATCGGCGCAGGCATCTCGGGCGCGCCGCACCACCGCGGTGGCATGCAGGCGTCCCAGGTGATCGTCGCCGTGAACAGCGACCCGGAGGCGCCGATCTTCGAGATCTGCGACTTCGCCGTCGTGGGGCAGCTCGCCGACGTGCTCCCGCAGGCCGCGGCGGAGATCCGCAAGCGCAAGGGCTGAGGCGGGCGCTGCTCGTGCCGCTGACCCGACGGTTCGGGGAGGCCCAGCCGTCAGGTTCTCTTCGAGGCCCGGGGTTTCTTCGCTCTGGAGCGCCGCAAAGCGAAGAAACCCGGGTCTCGAAGGGGAGGGTGCGCCGGCCCCGTCCGAGGTGGTGGAATGACGTGATGGAGCCGTTCGTGAACCCCGTAGGCGGGCTCGGGCCCGCCGAGCGCCGCCGGGCCGCGCGGCACCTCCTGCTCGACGGCTTCGGCCTGGCCGCGCAGGAGCGCCTCGCCGCGTCGCGGGTCGTCGTGGTCGGCGCGGGCGGCCTCGGGTCGCCCGCGCTCCAGTACCTCGCGGCGGCGGGCGTGGGCACGCTCGGCATCATCGACGACGACGTCGTGGAGGCCTCCAACCTGCAGCGCCAGGTGCTGCACTCGGCGGCCGACGTCGGACGCGCCAAGCCGGACTCGGCGGCCGACACGCTGCGCGGGCTGGCCCCCGAGGTCGAGGTGATCGCGCACCGCGAGCGGCTCACGAGGGACAACGCCGCCGCGATCCTCGCCGGATACCACCTCGTGGTCGACGGCTCGGACACGTTCGAGACGCGCTACGCCGTGTCCGACGCCGCGGCGGGGCTGGGGCTGCCGGTCGTCTGGGGCACGGTGCTGGGCTGGGACGGGCAGGTGAGCGTCTTCTGGTCGGCGGCGCCGGACGGGCGCGCCATCACCTACCCCGACGTGTTCGGACCGCAGCCGCCCGAGGGGGAGTCGTGCGCGACCGTGGGCGTGCTCAGCCCGGCCTGCGGCGTGGTGGGCTCGACCATGGCGGTCGAGGCGGTCAAGATCCTGACCGGTACGGGCGACCCGGCGCTGGGTCGCCTGCTCGCCTACGACGCGCGCACCTCCGGGTGGGACACGATCGAGCTGGCCGCGCCGCCGTCGGGCGAGGTCGACGGGGCGGGGGCGACCGGCAGCGCCGAGGCGGCCGACGGCGAGGAGGCGTCCCGCAGCGCCGAGGCGTCGGGCGGCCCGCGCGCGGTGGAGGTGCCGCCGTCGTCCGACCCGGCGACGTCCGGCGAGCCTGGTGTGCTGGTGCTCGACGTCGGGCTGCGGCCCGGCGTACCCGGCGCCGTGTTCGCGCGGCTGGAGGACCTGGCCGCCGGGGCCTTCCCGGCCGAGCTGCTGGACCACCCGGTCGACCGGCCGGTGGTCGTGGTGTGCGAGCGCGGGCTGCGGTCGCGGGGTGCGGAGCAGCTGCTGCGCGCGGAGGGCTGGCGGGACGTCACGAGCCGCGCGCTCGTCGGCTAGAGGCGGGACCCCGGGGGAGGACCCACCTGCTGGACACGTCCCGTTCACCTGGACGTACCGGACCTTTGGTGGCGCAGACATCGCCTGCTCCTAGGTTGACGACGTCCCACCCCCCTTTTCGGACCGGAGAGCCTCCGATGACGATCGCCCCTGAGAACCGCCCGCTGCTGACGGTGCACACGCATGCCCGTGGCAAGCGCAGCCCCGTCACCTGTCGCCTCAAGTGCAATGACGCGTGCCTTCACCCCGCGCCGAACGAGAGCGCCAACGAGTACTTCAAGGACGTCGTGAGCTCGGTGCTGTCGCGCCGCGCGATGCTCGGCACGCTGGCCGTCGCGGCCGGCGCCGTGGTGATCGGCGCGCAGGGCGCGACCGCGCCGTCGGCCGCCGCCGCCACGCTGCCCGAGGGCCGGTTCCCCGGGACCGGCCACGGCCAGGGCCTCGCCTTCGGCGCCATCGACCCGCAGCCCGTCGACGTGGACGCGCTGGTGGTCCCCGAGGGCTACACCTGGGACCCGATCATCCGCTGGGGCGACCCGATCCTGCCGGGCGGCCGCACCTTCGACCCGAACAACCAGTCGCCGGAGCAGCAGGCCAAGCAGTTCGGCTACAACTGCGACTACCTCGACATCCTGCCGATCCGTCCCGGTGAGAAGCACCGCGGGACGCGCGGCATCCTGGTCTCGAACCTCGAGTACACCAACCCCGAGATCATGTTCCCGCCCACGGAGCGGTACTGGGACATCGCAGCCGACGGCAGCCGCACCAAGAACGCGTACTCGCGCGCGATCGAGCGGGCCGCGCACGGCATGGCCGTCGTCGAGGTGCGCCGCCGCGACACCGGCAAGCCGTGGGACTACCAGCGCATCAGCGTGCTGAACCGCCGCATCCACCTGGACACCGAGTTCGTGCTCGACGGCCCGGCCGCCGGCTCGGACCTGCTCAGGACCGTCGCCGACCCGACGGGCAAGCGCGTGTTCGGCACCATGAACAACTGCGCCGGCGGCACCACGCCGTGGGGCACCGTCCTGTCGGGCGAGGAGAACTTCAACGGCTACTTCGTGGCCGCGGGGGTCAACCCGACCGCCGACGCCCGCTACGGCATCGGCGCCTCCACCAGCTACGGCTGGGAGGCCGACGAGCCGCGCTTCGCGCAGTCCGCGGGCTATGAGAACGAGTCCAACCGCTTCGGCTGGATCGTCGAGCTCGACCCGTACGACCCGACCGCCAAGCCCGTCAAGCACACCGCGATGGGCCGGTTCAAGCACGAGGGCGCCAACGTCACGCTGTCCCGCACGGGCCACGCCGTCGCGTACATGGGCGACGACCAGGCGTTCGACTACGTCTACAAGTTCGTCTCGAAGGACCGCGTGGCCAAGGGCGACTCCCGCTGGGCGCGTACCCACAACAAGACGCTCCTGTCCGAGGGCGACCTGTTCGTGGCCAAGTTCACCGGCGACTCGCCGGCCGCCCAGATCGACGGCTCGGGCGCGGTCCCGGCCGACGGCGCGTTCGACGGCACCGGCGAGTGGCTCCCGCTGGTCCAGGACGGCCGCAGCAAGGTTCCGGGCATGTCGGTCGAGGAGGTGCTCGTCTACACGCGCCTGGCCGCCGACAAGGTGGGCGCCACCAAGATGGACCGCCCCGAGGACGTCGAGATCAGCCCCGTCACGGGCCGGATCTACGTGGCCTGCACCAACAACTCGGGCCGCACCCCGGGCAACGCGACCGAGGGTGCCACCGAGGCCAACCCGCGCACCCACAAGGTCGTCGGCGGCGTGACCACCAACGGCAACCGGGACGGCCACGTGGTCGAGATCATCCCGTCCGGCGACCAGACCGCCACGCGGTTCACGTGGAACCTGCTGCTCGTGGCCGGCGACCCCGCCGTCGAGGGCACGTACTTCTCGGGCTACCCGAAGGACCAGGTCTCGCCCATCTCCTGCCCCGACAACCTCGCGTTCGACGCCGAGGGCAACCTCTGGATCTCGACGGACGGCCAGCCCAGCTCGTCGGCGATCGCCCGGTGCGACGGCCTGTTCAAGGTGCCGGTCGCGGGCCGCGAGCGGGGCCACGTCCAGCAGTTCCTCTCGGTCCCCGCGGGCGCCGAGACCTGCGGGCCGCTGGTCGACTCCCGTGACGGCATGGTCTACGTGAACGTGCAGCACCCGGGCGAGAACGGCTCCTTCGAGGCACCGGACTCGTACTTCCCGGACTACGTCGCCGCGGGCGCCACCGTCGAGGCCGGCGACTTCCGCGGCCCGCGCCCCACGGTGGTCCAGGTCTACCGCGACCGCGACTGACCTGACCGACCCGACCCGCTGAGTGCGGGGTAATCGTGCTTCCGGCCGGTCCGGGAGCACCAATACCCCGCACTCGAGCCTTGTGGGCGGATAACGGTTCGACATCTTGCCGGTCGGTATGTCCCCTGGTCGCGCTAGGTTGCGGTCGTGTCGCACACCGAGCCATGGCTGAGCATCGTCGAGGACGCCCGCCACTACCCGTCCCCCCACAACTCGCAGCCCATCAAGCTGCGGCCCGTGGACGAGGCCACCGCCGAGATCTACTACGACCTCGACCTCGGGCTGCCCGCCGAGTCGTTCGGCATCCCGTTCGGGCACGTCTGTGCCGGCGTCTTCCTGGAGTCGCTCCGCACGGTCGCCGAGGGGCTCGGGTACGGGGTCGAGGAGAGCCTCGACCGGAGCGACATGGACTTCGGCGGCAGCGACCGCCTGCACCACCTGGGCACGCTACGGCTGGTCCCGCGCCCCGTGTCCGACGACGCCCGCGCGCGGCTCGCGCTCTTCCGGTCCCGCCAGACGTCGCGCCGTCCGTACGACGCCCGGCTCGTGCCCGACGACGTCGTCGCCGCCGCGACCGGGGTGGCGACCGCCGCCGGCCACACGTTCCGCACGACCGCCGACCGCGCCGTCGTGCGCCGGCTGGTGCACATCAACCAGGCCACGCTGTTCTCCGACCTGCGCAACGACGCCGTCTACGGGGAGATCATGACCTGGCTGCGGTTCAGCAAGGACGACGCCCGCACCCGGGCCGACGGCCTGAGCGCCGAGGCCATGCTCATGCCCGGCGGCCTGCTCCGGTTCGCCATGGGTCACCGCGGCCTGTGGGACGCGCCGGTCATCGGCGGGGCGATCCGCGCGATGTACCTGAACACCATGCGCGGGGTGCGGCAGCTCGGCTGGCTGGAGGGCCCGTTCGCGCGGCCGGCCGACCACGTCGAGGCAGGCCGCACCTTCATGCGCCTCTGGCTGGAGCTCACCGCCCACGGCGTGCGGCTCCACCCGTTCGGAACGGTGATCACCAACCCCGGTTCGCACGAGGCCTTCGCGCGGGAGGTCGCCGCCGACGAGAGCGGCGACCGGATGGCCTGGATGCTGTTCCGGTTCGGGTACAGCAAGACCCCGCCGGTGGCGCACCGCCGTCCGGCCACCTCGATGCTGATCGGAGCCACCGCATGAGGCGCCTGCTCGCCTTCTCGCTCGTCGGCCTGGTGGACGCCGTCGTGCGCCCGCTCACCTACAGCGTGCACACGCACAAGCTGCTGCTCGGACCGGGCATCGAGCCGCTGCGCTGGTGGCTCGGCCGGCTGCGCGCCTGGCGCACCTTCGACCTCGCCGCGCGCGAGGTGCCCGCCTACCGCGCGTTCCTCGCCGAGCACGGCCGCGACAGCCGGCTGCGCCACACGGGCTCGCTGGCCGAGACGTTCCGGGGCATCCCGGAGATGGACAAGGAGTCCTACGTCAAGCGGTGGAGCATCCCCGAGCGCTGCATCGGCGGAGCGCTGCCGCGGCGCGGCGTCGTCGTCGACGAGTCGTCCGGCAGCTCCGGGACGCCCACGAGCTGGGTGCGCGGCAGCGAGGAGCGCGCGGCCACCCGCCAGCTCCTCCAGGTCGGCTTCGCGCGGACGGCGTCGACCCTGCGCAAGAAGCCGTTCGTGCTCAACGCGTTCTCGCTCGGGGCGTGGGCCACCGGCATGAACGTCACGGCCTCGCTCACCGAGGTCACGATGATCAAGTCCTGCGGGCCCGACAAGGACAAGATCATCGCCACGATGCAGGAGTTCGGGACCGACTACACCTACATCATCACCAGCTACCCGCCGTTCCTGAAGTCCCTGTTCGAGGACGACCGGCTGGACTGGGCCGCGTACGACATCGTGGCCGCGTTCGGCGGCGAGGGCATCAGCGAGAACATGCGCTCGCACATCCTCAGGTACGCCCACAGCGTCTTCGGCTCCTACGGGGCGAGCGACCTGGAGATCAACCTCAGCATCGAGACCGACTTCACCGTCGCCCTGCGCCGCGCCATCAGCGCGGACCCGCGCCTGTCCGAGCGGCTGACGCGGACCGGCGAGTACGGCGTGCTCCCGATGATCTTCCAGTTCAACCCCTTCGACTACCTGCTCGAGACCAACGACGACGGCGAGCTGGTCGTGACGATCGCCCGCGACCGCAACATCAACCCCCGCGTGCGCTACAACATCCACGACCGCGGCCACGTCATGCGCGTGCGCGACGTCCTGCCGGTGCTCAAGGAGCTCGGCCACCACGAGGTCGTGGCCGAGAAGTTCCTCGACCTGCCGCTGCTGTTCCACTACGGGCGCTCCGACCTGTCCGTCGACTACAACGGCGCCGTCATCGGGCCGGACGCGCTGCGCGACGTGGTGCACAGCGACCCCGAGCTCCTGGAGGCGGTCGAGAACCACCGCCTGATCAGCTACGAGGACGCCCGCGGCGACCGGCAGCTGCACATCGCGCTCCAGCTCGGCGCGAGCGCGACCGAGGCAGCCACCCTGGACCAGGACCGGCTGCGCGTCTTCGTCGTCGACGAGCTGAGGCGCCGCAACGGGGACTTCCACAACGGTGTCCGCACCGCGCCGGACGGCACGCTGCCCACCATCGCGTTCTACGCCCACCGCACCGGACCGTTCGCCACCGACAGCGGCAAGCTCAAGAACGAGTACGTCTGGCAGCTCCCCGCGGGCGCCCTGGACCAGTGGGAGACGGACCTCTCGCACGTGTTCCCCCGGGAGTGAGCCCGCCGTGAGCCCGGTCTTCCGGGAGCGGGCCGGGCCCGAGCATCGCGCGGCTCACACCCCGGGAAGCGTTCCCGGCCCGGATGCGTTCGTAGACTTGATGATCGTGACCACTCCGCCCCCTGGCCCGGCGCGCACGCCCCTGACGGCGAGCGGCGCCCACGGTGAGCCCACCCGCGAGCCCGACGGGGCGTACCTCGACCACGCCGCGACCACGCCCATGTCGGCCGCGGCGCTCGCGGCGTACGTCGCCGAGGCTCAGCGCACGGGCAACGCGTCGTCCCTGCACTCGGCGGGCCGCACGTCGCGGCGCGCCGTCGAGGAGGCGCGGGAGACGCTGGCCAAGGCCCTGGGCGCGCGGCCCAGCGAGGTCATCTTTACCTCGGGCGGTACCGAGTCGGACAACCTGGCGATCAAGGGCATCTTCTGGGGACGCCGGGCGCAGGACACGCGCCGCACCCGCGTGCTCGTCTCCGCCGTCGAGCACCACGCCGTGCTCGACCCGGCGTTCTGGCTGGCGGGCCACGCGGGCGCGGAGATCGTGCTCCTGCCCGTCGACGCCGAGGGCCGGCTCGACCTGGACGCCCTGCGCGCCGAGCTCGCCGCCCACGCCGCCGAGACGGCGCTGATCAGCGTCATGTGGGCCAACAACGAGGTGGGCACGCTCCAGCCGGTCCGCGACGTGGTGCGCGCCGCGCGCCCCTACGGCATCCCCGTGCACACCGACGCCGTGCAGGCGGTCGGCCAGTCCGCGGTGGACTTCGCGGAGTCCGGCGTCGACGCCATGACCGTCTCCGCCCACAAGCTGGGCGGCCCCGTCGGCGTGGGCGCCCTGCTCGCCCGCCGCGACCTCGCGCTCGACGCCGTGCTGCACGGCGGCGGGCAGGAGCGCGGCGTGCGCTCGGGCACGCTCGACGCCGCCTCGATCGCGGCCTTCGGCGTCGCCGCGCGCCACGCCGTCGAGTGCCTGCCCCAGCGTGCCGCGCGCCTGCGCGCGCTGCGCGACGCGCTCGTCGCCCGGGTGGGCGTCGCCGCGCCGTCCGCGGTGCTGCGCGGCCCCGACCCCGCGTCGGGCGACCGGCTGCCCGGGAACGCCCACTTCACGTTCCCCGGCGCCGAGGGCGACTCGCTGCTGTACCTGCTGGACTCCGCGGGCGTGCAGGCGTCCACCGGCTCGGCGTGCCAGGCGGGCGTGCCGCAGCCGTCGCACGTGCTGCTCGCCATGGGCGTCCCCGAGACGGAGGCGCGGGGCGCCCTGCGCTTCACGCTCGGGGCGACGTCCACCGAGTCCGACGTCGACCGCCTCGTGGCCGCGCTGCCGCAGGTCGTCGCCCGGGCGCAGGCCGCGGGCCTGGTGTCGGGCCGCGCGCTGGGCGGCGCGTCGTGAGGGTGCTCGCCGCCATGTCGGGCGGCGTGGACTCCGCGGTCGCGGCGGCGCTCGCCGTCGAGGCGGGGCACGACGTGGTGGGCGTGCACATGGCGCTGTCCCGCGACCGCGACCAGTTCCGCACGGGCTCGCGCGGCTGCTGCTCCATCGAGGACGCCGGCGACGCCCGCCGGGCCGCTGATGTGCTCGGCATCCCGTACTACGTGTGGGACCTGTCCGAGCGGTTCGAGGACACCGTCGTGGCCGACTTCCTCTCGGAGTACGAGGCCGGCCGCACCCCCAACCCGTGCGTGCGCTGCAACGAGCACATCAAGTTCGAGGCCCTGCTGGACAAGGCGACGGCCCTCGGGTTCGACGCCGTCGCCACGGGCCACTACGCGCAGATCGTCACCCGGGAGGTCCCGGGGGCGGACGGCGGCCCGCGCACCGTGCGCGAGCTGCACCGCTCGCCGAACGACGCCAAGGACCAGTCGTACGTGCTGGCCGTCGCCGGCCCGGAGCGGCTCGCCCGCGCGATGTTCCCGCTGGGCGGGTTCGCGTCCAAGGACGAGGTGCGGGCCGAGGCCGCGCGCCGCGGCCTGTCGGTCTCCGCGAAGCCCGACTCCTACGACATCTGCTTCGTCGCCGACGGTGACACCCGCGGGTTCCTCCAGTCCCGCCTGGGGTCGCGCCCGGGCGAGGTGGTGGACGTCGACGGCGCCGTGGTGGGCGAGCACGACGGCGCCTACGCGTTCACGGTGGGTCAGCGCAAGGGCCTCGGGCTGGGCCGCCCCGCCGCCGACGGCCGGGCGCGGTACGTCGTGGACGTGCAGCCCGCGACCAACACCGTGGTCGTGGGGCCGGCGGAGCTGCTGAGCGTGGACCGGATCGCGGGGGAGAAGGCGCTGTGGTTCGACGGCGTGCTGGAGCACGAGCCGGACGGGTGGTTCGAGGCCGAGGTGCAGGTGCGCGCCCACGGTGCTCCCGTCCCGGCGCGGGTGCGCGCGGCCGAGGGCGGGCCCGGCACGTCCGGCCCGGACGCCTCCGGTGCGGATGTGACCGGCCCGGCGCTGGAGATCGAGCTGACCGGCGCACCCCTGCGCGGGGTCGCGGCGGGCCAGTCGGTCGTGGTGTACCGCGGCACGCGGGTGCTGGGTCAGGCGACCGTCTCGCGCGCCTGGCGCGCGGCCGCGGCGAGGTAGCAGCCGGGCGGCCGGCCGGGCGTGTACCGCGCACGACCCCTCGTCCTGGACAATCGGCAGCACGGCGGACGGTGGCGCGGCGACGCGCCCCGGCCGCGGCCCGGCGTCGGACGACGCGGGGACCACCCCTGAACGAGGAGAGCCGATGACTGCGGTGACCGGGCACGGGCCCTGGCCAGGCGGCGAGCGCGACGTGCTGGAGGCGCAGCAGACGGCGCTGGGCGAGCTCGCGGAGCTCCCGACCGGCGTCGACGCGGTGCCGTTCCTCACGCAGCTCACGCAGCGCGGCCCGGGCGCGGACCCCCTGGGGCGCACGGCGGCGCTCCTGACCGAGATGCCCGTCGAGCTCGGCCCGCACGGCTGGAAGCTCACGGAGCGGCCCGGCGCGGACGCCCGCCGGTCGGAGGCGTTCTGGCGCGAGGACCTTGGCGCGCTCGCCGTCGCGGCGCACGGCCACACCGGCGCGCTCACGGTCGAGGTGCTGGGGCCGTGGACCCTGGCGGCCCAGCTCTGGTCGGCCCGCGGGGACCGCGTCCTGGCCGACGCCGGGGCCCGCGCCGACCTGGCGCTCGCCCTCGCGGACGGCGTGCGCACGCTGGTGTCCGACGTCGTGGCCCAGGTGCCCGGCGCGGAGGTGACCGTGCAGGTCGCGGAGCCGCTGCTCGGCCAGGTGCACGCGGGCGTGCTGCCCACGTTCTCCGGGTTCTCCCGCCTGCGGGCCGTGGCGGGGCCCGAGATCGTGGGCGGGCTGGAGCCGGTGCTCGCGGCGGTGCGCGACGCCGGCGCGCGCTCGGTGGTGCACCTCGGCAGCACCTGGGTGGGCGTGCCGCCCGTGGTGCTCGCCGGGGCGGACGCGCTGGGGCTCGACCTGGCCGACGTCGGCCCCGGCGGCTGGAACGAGAAGGCCTGGGAGCTGATCGCGCGCGCCGTCGAGCGGGGCACCGGGCTGTGGGCGGGGCTGCCGCCGGCACAGGTCTCGCAGTGCGCCGGACCGGCGCTCGGCGAGCTGGCCCAGCTGGTCGCGGAGCCCTGGCGGCGGATCGGCCTGCCAGCCGCGGACCTCGCGGGCGTCACGCTCCTGGCCGCACCTCGCCGGGCCCTGGGCCCGGTGGACGCGCACCGCGCGGAGCTGGCCAACCTGGGCCGCGTGGCCGAGACCCTGGCAGAGAAGGCCGAGGCCTGACTCCACTTCGAGACCCGACTTTTCTCCGCTTTGAGCTGAGTCAAAGCGGAGAAAGTCGGGCCTCAAAGGTGAGGCGTCACGCCGCCGGGCCGGTTCCGGCCAGGCGGTTCCAGAGGAACGTCCAGTGCGTCGCCGCCATGTACGCCGCCTGCGCGTTGTTGGCCGCGCCGCCGTGGCCGCCCTCGATGTTCTCGTAGTACGTCACGTCCTTGCCCGCGGCCAGCATGAGCGCCGCCATCTTGCGGGCATGGCCCGGGTGCACCCGGTCGTCCTTGGTCGACGTCGTGAACAGCACCGGCGGGTACTCCCGCACGGCGTCGAACAGGTGGTACGGCGAGAACGTGCGCACGAACTCCCAGTCGGCGGTGTCCGGGTCGCCGTACTCGGCCATCCACGACGCGCCCGCCAGCAGGTGCGAGTACCGCTTCATGTCGAGCAGCGGCACGCCCACGATGATCGCGCCGAACAGCTCCGGGTACTGCGTGAGCATGTTGCCCGCCAGCAGCCCGCCGTTGGACCGGCCCTCCATGCCGAGGCGCTCCGGCACCGTGACGCCCCGTGCGACCAGGTCGCGCGCCACGGCCGCGAAGTCCTCGTAGGCCCGGTGCCGGTCGGCCTTCAGCGCGGCCTGGTGCCAGGCCGGGCCGTACTCGCCGCCGCCCCGGATGTTCGCCACGGCGTACACTCCGCCGCGGTCCAGCCACGCCCGCCCGATCGTGCCCGAGTACCCGGGCAGGATCGCGTGCTCGAACCCGCCGTAGCCCCACAGCAGCGTGGGCGCGGGACCGGCCTGCCCGGACACGAGGTCCGCCCGGCCGACGACGAAGTACGGGACGCGCGTGCCGTCGTCCGACACCGTGAACTCCTGGCGCACCTCCAGGCCCGCCGCCTCGAAGTACGACGGCGCGGACTTGAGCACCTCGGGCGCGTCCTGCGCCGCGCCCACGGTGGCCAGGCCCAGCGTCGACGGCGTGAGGTACCCCGTGGTGACCACCCAGACGTCGTCGGAGTCGACGACGTCCACCGCGCCGACGCCCACCGTGAGCAGCTCGCCGCCCACGGGCAGGTCGGAGCGCACCCACTGCCCGCCGGCCGACCCGGCCGAGCCCCCGCCGACCAGGTCGGGCGGCGTCAGCACGTGCAGCAGGTTCTTCACGTCGTCGAGCACGTTGACCACGAGGTGGTGCCGCGTCCAGGTGGTCCCGGCGAGCGACGTCGTCGGCGTCGGCTCGAAGAGGACCGTCAGGTCGCGGGACCCGGCCATGAAGTCGTCGAACGGGGCGGCGAGCAGGGACCCGGCGTGGTACGTCGTGCCGGACGGCGTCCAGTCGTCGCGCAGCCGCACCAGCATCCACTCCCGGTGCAGGCCGACGTTCGCCGAGTCCGGGACGTCGATCTTCGTGAGGGTCTGCTCGTCCGTGCCGACGCCGGTGGCCAGGTACGTCTCGTTGGCGTAGAAGCGCAGCGCGCGGTGCACCAGGTCGCGCTCGAAGCCCGGGGTGTGCGAGCGGGACGCGCTGATGTACATGTCCTGCTCGGTGCCCTCGTACACGAGGGCCGCCTCGGCCAGCGGCGTGCCGCGCGTCCACCGCTTCACCTGCCGCGGGTAGCCCGACGGCGTCATGGTGCCGGCGCCGAAGTCGGTGAACACGTAGACCGTGTCCGCGTCGACCCAGGACAGCCCGCCCTTGGCCTCGGCCCGCACGAACCCGCCCTCGTCCTGCGGCACGAACCGCTTGTCGACCAGGTCGAACTCGCGCGTGACGTCCGAGTCGGAGCCGCCGGGCGACAGGTCGACGAGCGCGTGCCGGCGGGGCTCGCCCGCGGCGAGCTGCTCCGCCGTCGGGCGCAGGACGCTCGCGCCGTGCCAGACCCAGCTCTGGCCCTCCTGCTCGGCGAGCGCGTCGAGGTCCAGCACGACCTCCCACTCCGGGTCGTCGGTGCGGTAGGAGTCGAGCGTGGTGCGGCGCCACAGGCCGCGCTGGTGCTCGGCGTCCTGCCAGAAGTTGTAGTAGTGCTCGCCCACCTTCGAGACGTGCGGGATCTTGTCGTCCGAGTCGAGGACCTCGCGGACCTGGCCCTCGATCGTCGTGAAGAGGTCGCCGCCGAGCACGGCGGCGCTGTGCGCGTTGCGCTCGCGGACCCAGTCCAGGGCGGTGTCGCCCTCGACGTCCTCGAGCCAGGCGAACGGGTCGGTCGCGGGGTCGAGGGGAGTCGTCGGGAGAGCGGTTCGGGGGGCGGTCTGGGTGGGCTCGGCGCTCATGGTGAGCACCCTACGCGGCCGGTCGCGGCCGCCGCCGACGTCGGGACCGCTTGCCGTCCGCCAGAACCCTCTGCGCCCGTTTTTTGCTGATTTGGGGGGTTACCCGGCCAAGGGCTCTCCCCATTCCTCACTGGCACATATTTTCGCAGTTCGCACCACGGCCCTGCCCTTCCACGTGTGGGACGCCCTGTGGTAGAAACTGCACTCCAGGGGGTTGTTCGCCCCCTTCAGCCGAGTTCGAGGTCCAGGTCGCGGTATCCGCCCTGTCCGGACCACCCGAACTCTGACGACACAACTACTAGGGGGATCGGCTCGGTGAGCTCGATGTCTTCTTCTCCTCCGCCCAGCAGGCTGCGCCAGGTCGCGCCCTGGGTGTGCGTCGCCGGTGTGCTCGCCTACGTCCTCGTGGCACCCGTCCTGTTCACCGCCACCGGGGCCAGCTCCACGTGGCCCGCCTGGCTCGTCGGCGTCGCTGCCGTCGGGCTCGCGGTGGCGGCCGCGCTGATCGCCGCGCGGTCCTCCCGTGACGACCTCGCCTCCCACGAGGACCTGCTCCTCGCCTACCGTCGGGCCGAGGAGCGCGCCGACGCCGCCTCCGCGGCCCTCGACGCCCTGGCGAAGGAGCAGCTGCCCGCGTTCCTCGACAGCGAGCCCGCCCCGCCCCTGCCGCACCTGCCCGGCGACGCCCGGGCCCAGGCGCGCCTGGACGAGGCGGCCGGCATGCTGGCCCGCGTCCAGGAGGAGCGGGTCGCCCGCCGTGACGCGGTCCAGGTCGCCGTCGTGGCCCTGAGCCGCAAGGTCCAGGCCGCCGCGCACCGCATCCAGGAGGAGGCGGCGCGCATGGTGCAGCGCCACCCCACCGACGCGGACATCCTGCAGACCTCCATGCGCGTCGACCACGCGGCTGCCCAGCAGGCCCGCCAGGCCCAGAGCCTCGCGGCCCTGTGCGGCGAGTGGCCGGGCCAGCAGTGGAGCGAGCCGCTCCCGCTGCCCGACGTCGTCAAGGGCGCCGCCAGCCGCATCACCGCGTTCCACCGGGTCGAGGTGTCGGGCGACCCCGGTGTCGCCGTCTCGGCGCGCATCGTGGAGCCGCTCATCCACCTCGTGGCCGAGCTGCTGTCCAACGCCACGCAGTCCTCGCCGCCCACCACGCAGGTCCTCGTGGCCCTGCGCCAGGTGCAGCGCGGCGCGGTCGTCGAGATCGACGACTGCGGTGTGGGCCTCGACCTCAAGCAGCTCGAGCAGGCGCGCGACATCGCCTCCGGCAAGCGCGAGATCAGCATCACCGAGCTGGGCGAGATCCCGCAGACGGGCCTCGCGGTGGTCGGCACCTACGCCCGCCGCCACGGCTTCCGCGTGGACGTCACCGAGTCCGTCTACGGCGGCCTCCGCGCGATCGTGATGATCCCGGCCGAGCTCACCGAGGCCGTGGTGCCGTCGGGCATGCTGACGCCCGCCGCCACGCTGCCGAGCGCCAACGTCCCGTCCACCGGCGTCGCGGCGCTCGCGTCGAGCCGAGCCGCCACCGCCGTCGTGGAGGCACCGCTCCCGCGCGAGCTGCCCACGGCGAAGCCCGCCGAGGACGACGAGTGGCCAGCCCCTGCGGCGCCCGACGCCGCGACCGTGCTACCCGTCGAGCCGCTGAGCGTGCCCGGCGACGTGGTCGAGGACGAGGAGGAGACGCCCGTGGCCGGTGCTCACGTGAAGGCCCCCGGTGAGCTTCCCCTACGCCCTGGGCGAGCCCGCCCTGAGGATGACGAGTTCCCTGAGCCGCACGCGCTCCCGCAGCGGCGGTCCCGCCGTGGAGAGGCGGGGACGCCGGGTGACCGGGCAGAGCCCAGCCCGGAGCCCCGCACCGAGGACACCGGTCCCGCTCAGACGGCCGAGGAGGCCGGCGAGTGGATGGGCGCCTTCTTCAGCTCGAGCGAGGCGCGGTTCGGGGACTCACCTGACAGCAGCGAACCGTCGGCTGGCGCCGGCGGAACTTCGGAGGACCGATGACTACGCAGGCCGACGGCATGACGAGCACCGACGGCAACAGCTGGATGCTCGAGCTCATCAGTGGTGTACGGGGGGTCAAGCATGTAGTGGTGCTCACCTCGGACGGGCTGATGAAGGTTCGGACCGACCAGACCCCGCTCGACGTGGCCGACAAGGTCTCGGCGGCATGCGCCGGACTGGCGGCGCTGGGGATCGGAATGAGCCGGGAGTTCGGGAACAGCGACACGATCCGCCAGGTGATGGTGGAGTTCGACGGCGGCTTCCTGTTCGTCCGGGGGGCCGGCGACGGCTCCCGCCTGGCGGTCATCACGGACACGGTGATCGACCCGGCGCTGATTGCCCAGCAGATGCAGGCCCAGGTGCTCATGATCGGGGAGCGCACGCTGGGCACGGAGCGGATCAACAGCTGATCCCGTCTCCGGCGTCGTCACGGAAAGCAGTACCCAGGCCTACCGCGGCCCGGCCGTTTCAAGCACCACCAGCTCGACCGATACCTGATCGACCAACAGGGGGCGAGGGGATGGACTCCGAGGAGTACCGCGATCACCCGGTGCGCTCGTACGTGCTCACCTCGGGACGTGCACACCCGTCGCGCAACACGCTGCGACCGGAGACGCTCGTGCGCGCCGTCGAGAGCCGGCCTGTGCTCTCGACGGCGGGCCGGCTGGAGCGTGAGCTGGTGCAGCTGTGCCACGGCACGCTCGCGCTGGCCGAGGTGGCGGCGTACCTGCAGCTACCGGTAAGTCTCGTGGCGGTCATGGTCTCGGACCTGGTCGACGCGGGGAACCTGACGATTCGTTCCAACCATCAAGCGCACGTCCTGCCCGGCAAGGACATCCTGGAGAAGATTCTCGATGGACTCCGCAAGCTCTGACCGCACCGTGCCCGGACAGCACCTTGCGCCGACCGTGGCACGGTCGGTCAAGATCCTTGTCGTGGGTGCCTTCGGGGTGGGCAAGACGACGCTGATCGGTGCGGTCAGCGAGATCGAACCGCTGCGTACCGAGGAACGCATCACGACGGCGAGCGTGGGCATCGACCCGGGGCAGCCGAACAAGGAGACGACGACGGTCGCGATGGACTTCGGTCGCATCACCGTGACCGAGGACATCGCGCTCTACCTGTTCGGCACCCCGGGCCAGCGCCGCTTCTGGGACCTGTGGTCGGGCCTGGCGGACGGCGCCGTGGGCGCGCTCGTCATGATCGACACCCGGCACCTCGAGGACAGCTTCGAGGTGCTGGACCAGCTCGAGCTGCGCACCAAGATCCCGTTCGCCGTGGTCGTCAACCAGTTCCCGGACTCGCCGGACTATCCCCTGGAGCGGGTCCGCGCGGCCCTGGACCTGCTGCCGGAGACGCCCATCGTCGAGTGCGACGCGCGGGACCGGCAGTCGGCCGTGCTGACCCTCATCACCCTGGTCGAGCACGCGATGACCTTCCCGGTCTTCCAGAAGGTCAACGCGTGACGTTGGCCAACAGACTGCATCGGCGGTTGGAAGACATTCCGGACCGGATGCAGCTGTCGGACATCACGACCGCGCGCGACCCGCACAAGCTCTACGAGCGGCTGCGGGACGAATGGGGCCCCGTGGCCCCCATGGACCTCGAACCGGGTGTGCCCGCCTGGCTCGTCCTCGGGTACGACGAGGCGAGCAGCGTGATGCGCAACGAGCTGCTGTTCTCGCGCAACTCGCGCAACTGGCGGTACGTCCAGGAGCGCTCCCTGCCCGCGGACTCGGGCGTGTTCGCGGCGCTGGCGCCCCGCGAGAACGCGTACTTCCTGGACGGGATGCAGCAGCGCCGGCTGCGCGCCCCGCTCGACGACGCGCTCGGCGGCGTCGACGAGAAGCGCCTGGCCCGTACGGTCGCGGTGACGTGCGAGGCGATCATCGACCGCCTCATGCCGCGCGGCGAGGCGGACCTGGTGAAGGACTACGCGGTGGCGGTCCCCGTCATGGTCATGACCGAGATGTTCGGCATGAGCCTGTCCGACGGGAACAAGATGCACGAGCTCACCGAGGCCCTGTATGCGGGCAAGGAGAAGGCTCGTGCCGCGGCGATGGAGCAGGAGTCGCTGCTCGCGGTGCTCGTGGCCACGCACCGGGCCGAGCCCGGCGAGGACCTGACCACGGCCCTGGTGAACCACCCGAACCACGCGAACGACGTCGAGGTCATGGCCTCGATCGGCGTGATGTTCAGCCTGGGCCACGACGCCGAGATCGCCTGGATCGCGAGCACCCTGCACATGATCCTGACCGACCCGGCGTTCGCGGCCCGCGTGCGCCGTGGCCGGCTCGACCTGGACGACGCGTTGGACGAGGTCTCCCGTCGGCATCCGCCGGCGCCGCACGTGCTGCCGCGGTTCGCCCGGCAGGACTGCGAGCTGGGCGGACGCCGGATCGCGCTCGGCGACGCCCTCGTCCCCGCGGTGGCGGCGGCGAACGCCGACCGGGCCATCCGCACGGACGACCCGTGGGAGGAGCTGGGCAGCCGGTTCCACCTCACGTGGGGCGCGGGCGCGCACTCGTGCCCCGCGCACCGCATCGGCCCGCTCATCGGCCGCATCGCCGTGGACACCCTGCTGCGCCGCATCCTCGACATGGAGCTGACGGTGGCGTACGACTCGATCAAGATGTCGGTCTCGCCGTGGTCGCGCTACCCCCGCAGCCTGCCGGTGCGCTTCACGACCCCGATGACCGTCTGACGACGCCGTGCGCGGCGCCCGACGCCGCCCGACAGACCGCGGGCCCGGCCGGATCTCCCGGCCGGGCCCGCGGTGCGTCCTGACTGTGTCGCAGAAGGACGGCCCGGAGGTGGTGGTGGTCGTCAGCCCACGGACGAGTCCGAGCCGACGCGGTCCTTGGGCGCCTGGGCGCGGATCTTCTCCCTCAGACGCGGCACCACGTTCTTGTAGACGGACGGGTCGATCGGCAGGAGCCACTGGACCGCCTGGGCACGCTGGCTGATGTTCACGCCGGCCTCGTCCAGGGTCTCGTCGATCTGGTGCATCGAGAACGGGATGACGTTGGTGCCGCGGGCGTGCTTGCCGCCCGTGCGCTGCTCCATCCACGCCACGCGCTCGGCGACGTGCTTGCGCCGCTCCTCGATCGGAGGCAGGTTCACCACGCCGCCCAGGTACGCGGCGATCCAGACCGCGCCAGCCTCGGCGGACAGCGGCGAGAACAGCGACGAGTTGTAGCCCGCGAAGGTCAGGTTCGGCACGCCGTCGGGCAGGATCTGGCGGTAGAGCTTGTAGTTGCCGTCCTCGTCCAGCAGGCGGGCGGACACGGCGTCGTCCAGGAACGGCACGCGCTGGTGGAAGCCGGTGCCGCAGACCACGAGGTCGGCGGGGATGCGGGTGCCGTCGCTGAGGACCGCGACCGGCCGGTCGCCGTCGGCCTCGAACCGCTGGATCTCGGTGTCGCGGTGCACCCTGATGGCGCCGCTCGCGACCTGCTCGTAGAACCCGTCCGTGGACAGCGACACGGTGCTGTTGGCGATGTCGGCGAACTCGCCCCGGGGCACGAGCCCGAGCTTCTTGAGCTTGAACTGCCAGGTCGCGACCGACCCGATGCTCGAGAGCATGCTCGCGCGCACCTTGTCGCCGGGGCCGTGCAGGAACCGCTCCATGCCGTTGTCCAGCTCCTGGTACTTGAACAGGGCCTCGCCGAGGCGGGACAGCAGCAGGTACTTCATATTCAGGGAGTTGGCGATGCGCTTGGGCATCTTCCACAGCAGGCGCCGGGCGACGACGGTGGTGGACTCGGCGACCACGCCGATCTCGGCGGCGACGTCGCACGCCGACTTGCCGTAGCCGACCACCACGACGTTCTTGCCGCGGGCGTCCTCGAGGTTGTTGAGCTGGCTGGAGGCGACGAGCTTGCCGCCGGCGCGGACCAGGTCCGCGTAGCCCTCGTACTGCGGGAAGACCGGGTCGGAGAAGATCCCGTTGGCGACCACGAGGTGGTCGAACCGCTCGGGCGCCGAGACGGGGGCGCCGATGCGGCGCGCCGTCACCATCCAGCCGTCCTCCGCGTCGGTGAGCTCGGCGCGCACGACCTCGGTGGCGAGGCGGAGGTAGGGGCGCAGCTCGAACTTCGCGACGTACCGCTCCAGGTAGGCCTGGACCTGCTCGCCCGTGGGCCACTCCGGGTAGTCGCGCGGCATCGGCAGGTCCGAGAACGCGTACGAATCCTTGTTGTTCTGCGTCCGGAGACCGGTGTACCTGCGGGTCGCGCTCCACACCCCGCCGACATCCGGCGCCTTTTCGAAGACGGTGACCTCGTGGTCGAACTCGCGGAGGGTTTTCGCGGTGGCGAGACCTGCGAACCCGGCACCGACGACGGCGATCTTCAAGGGACCCCTGCTCTCAGTAGATTTGCGGCATTTTGCTCGAATGGTAGCGGGACCCGCTCGTGCGCGGTAGGGGCCGGATCTTGGCGAATGGCCAGGTCGGCAGCCTCTTCGGCGCAGGCGTCCACAGGTCACCGCTCGGATGTCAGTGGTTCACGCCATGATTGTGTCCGTGAGCGAGACGACAGGCATCCCGGGACCGGCCGACGCAGGCGACGAGGCGGCGGCGCAGCGCCGATGGGCGGAGCTGGTCGCCCAGATCGAGGAGGACCGGAGGGCCTACTTCGAGGACGACGCGCCCCTCTCGTCCGACGCCGAGTACGACGTGCGCATGCGGGAGCTGCAGGCCCTCGAGGCCGCGCACCCCGCGCTGGTGACACCGGAGTCACCCACGCAGAGCGTCGGCGGCGCGGCGACGGCGGGGTTCGCGACCGTGGAGCACATCGAGCGCATGCTGTCGCTCGACAACGCGTTCAGCACCGAGGAGCTCGCCGTCTGGGCCGACAAGGTGCACCGCGACCTCGGCACGGACACCCCCGGTCTGCTGTGCGAGGTCAAGATCGACGGTCTGGCCATCTCCCTGGTGTACGAGAAGGGGCGGCTGGTCCGCGGCGTGACCCGCGGCGACGGCCGCGCGGGCGAGGACGTCACGGCGAACGTGCGCACCATCGCGTCGATCCCGCAGCAGCTCGCGGGCGACCCCGCCGACCACCCGGACCTCATCGAGGTGCGCGGCGAGGTCTTCATGGCCACGGCCGACTTCGCGGTGCTCAACGAGAAGCTGGTCGCGGCGGGCCTCGACCCGTATGCCAACCCGCGCAACACCGCCGCCGGCTCGCTGCGCCAGAAGGACCCGTCGGTCACCGCGAGCCGCAACCTGCGCATGTACGCGCACGGCGTGGGCGCCCTCCAGTGGCAGGCCGGCGAGCACACGGAGCTGGAGCGGCAGTCCGACGCCTACACGCTGTTCGACCGGTGGGGCATCGCCGTGTCCCCGCACAACCGGGTCATCCCCGGCCTGGACGGCGCGCTCGAGATGATCGAGTACTTCCGCGAGCACCGGCACGACATCGAGCACGAGCTCGACGGCATCGTCCTCAAGGTCGACGCCCTGGAGCAGCAGCGCAAGCTGGGCTCGACCAGCCGCGCGCCCCGCTGGGCGATCGCCTTCAAGTACCCGCCGGAGGAGGTCAACACCCGGCTGCTCGCCATCCAGATCGGCGTGGGCCGCACCGGCCGGGCCACCCCGTACGCCGTGATGGAGCCGGTCAAGGTCGCCGGTTCCACGGTGCGCCAGGCCACGCTGCACAACCAGGACGTGGTGCGGGCCAAGGGTGTGCGCATCGGCGACGTCGTGGTGCTGCGCAAGGCCGGCGACGTCATCCCCGAGATCCTGGGGCCGGTGACGGCGCTGGCGGGCGACGGCTACCCGCGCGAGGACTTCGTCATGCCGGCGAACTGCCCCGAGTGCGGCACGCCCCTGCGCCCCATGAAGGAGGCCGACGTCGACCTGCGCTGCCCCAATGCGGAGTCCTGCCCCGCACAGGTGCGCGGGCGGGTCGAGCACATCGGGTCGCGCGGCGGCCTCGACATCGAGGCGCTCGGCGAGGTCACCGCCGCGGCGCTCACCCACCCCGAGGTGCCCGAGACGCCGCCGCTGGTCACCGAGGCCGGGCTGTTCTCGCTCACGCTCGACCAGCTCCTGCCCATCGAGGCGGTGGTGCGGGACGCCGATACGGGCCTGCCCAAGATGGACGACGACGGCGTGGTGCGCCGCCGCGCCCCGTTCCGCCGCAAGCTGTCCTACGGCAAGGCGCAGCGCGCCGCCGCCGAGGAAGCGGGGGAGACCCTGCCCGAGTGGGCGCCGTCGGCGAACGCGACCAAGCTCCTGGAAGAGCTCGAGCGCGCCAAGACCAAGGACCTGTGGCGCATGCTCGTCTCGCTGAACATCCGGCACGTCGGGCCGGTCGCGGCGCGGGCGCTCGCGGGCTGGTTCGGCTCGGTGGACGCGATCGAGGCGGCGTCGGAGGAGGAGCTCGCGGCCGTCGAGGGCGTAGGCCCCGTGATCGCCGCCGAGATCAAGGCCTGGCTCGCGGTGGACTGGCACCAGGGGATCCTCGCGGCCTGGCGCGCGGCCGGCGTTCGGCTCGAGACGCCGGGGCACCCGGGCCCGGCGGCGATGGCCGAGGCCGACACCGAGCCCACCGGCCCGCTGGCGGGCCTCACGGTCGTGGTGACCGGCTCGCTCGTGGACTTCACGCGCGACGGGGCCAAGGAGGCCATCCTCGCCGCGGGCGGCAAGGCGTCCGGGTCGGTCTCGAAGAAGACCGACTACGTGGTGCTGGGGGAGAACGCCGGCACCAAGGCGGCCAAGGCTGAGGCCCTGGAGATCCCGACCCTGGACGAGGACGGGTTCAAGGCGCTGCTGGAGGGCGGCCCGACGGCGCTGTAGGGCGAAGAGCCCCTGACCTCCGTACCGGCCGGGTCGACTGCGCCCCGGCCGGCGCGGAGGTCAGCAGCCATGTCCCGCGCCCGCCCAGGTCCATGCACCTGCCCATGCCCGCCTGCCCATGCCCGCGCCCATACCCGGGAGAAGGCGACATCCCGGTAACGCTGAGCATCTGACAACTTTTGCTTGACGCCCGACAGAAGTCCTCGTAGGTTCTAGCCGCAAGGTCAACGCCGACCGAGGAGAGCTCATGCGTCAACGTGGAACCAGAACCCGCACGAGACAGGCCGCCGCAGCCGCGGCTGCCGTGGCACTGACAGCGGTAACGCTCGCGGGGACGGTCCCCGCCGCGGCGGCGGCGGTCGACGACCTCCCGCCCCAGGAGCCGGGCGTCACCCTGAGGACCTACGACCTGGCCCGCGACCTCAGCGAGCTGTGCACGCTCCGCTCGGGCCAGACGCCGAACGTCGACCAGCTCAAGCCCACCATCGACTACTCGACCGAGGCCGACTTCGGGATGGGCGAGCGCTTCATCGCGCACGCCCTGGCGAACCTGAACGTGCCGGTGGAGGGCAACTACGAGTTCCGCCTCACGAGCGACGACGGCTCGCGCCTGGTGATCGACGACGCCGTCGTCGTCGACCACGACGGCCTGCACGGGGAGTCCTCGAAGGAAGGC
The DNA here is from genome assembly GCF_044746965.1 of Promicromonospora sp. NPDC090134. Lineage (NCBI taxonomy): Bacteria > Bacillati > Actinomycetota > Actinomycetes > Micrococcales > Promicromonosporaceae > Promicromonospora > Promicromonospora sp. NPDC090134. Next base: position 222,570 of record NZ_JBIVCZ010000011.1, read on the forward strand.
ACCGTCGCGCTCGGCGCGGGGTACCACGACCTGCGCGTGGAGTACTTCGACAACACGAACGACAACATCCTGAGGCTCGAGTGGCGGACGCCGGGCACCAGCGACTTCGTCGTCGTGCCGTCCAGCGTGCTGAGCACCGAGGCCGGCGTCGTGCGCGTGACGGCCCCCGGCACCAAGTACTGCGAGGGCCAGGACGACTCGGCGGGCGACGGCATGCGCCTCGACTCCGTGTACCCGGGCTACACGCTCACGGACCTGCGTCCCGAGGGCTTCGAGCCCATGGTCTCCGGGCTCGACTGGACCGACGACGACCGCCTCGCCGTGGTCACGTCCGGCTCGGTGAGCCCCGGCGGCTGGGTCCCGGACCCCGAGCCGGGCGAGGTCTTCCTGCTGGACAACGTCACCGGCGCGACCTCCAAGGACCAGGTCACCTACGAGAAGGTCGCCACCGACCTGCTCAACCCCATGGGCATCGCCGTGATCGGCGAGTCGATCTACGTCTCGGAGCGGGACAGGCTCACCGAGCTCACCGACCCGGACGGCGACGGTTTCTACGACGACCACCGCACCGTGGCCGAGTGGCCGTTCGGCGGCAACTTCCACGAGTTCGCCTTCGGCCTGCTGTACGACGACGACAGCTTCTACGTGAACCTTTCCGTGGCCATCAACAACGGCGGTGCCACCACGGACCCGCAGCCCGCCGAGAACCGCGGCACCGCGATCAAGGTGGACCGTGAGACCGGCGAGGTCGAGTTCGTGGCGGGCGGCCTGCGCACGCCGAACGGCATGGTCAAGGGCCCGGACGGCGAGCTGTTCGTCATGGACAACCAGGGTGCGTGGCTGCCCAGCTCCAAGCTGGTGCACATCGAGCAGGGCAAGTTCTTCAACCACTTCACCAACCCGTCCGGCCCGTACGACGCCCAGCCTGTCTCCGCCCCGGCGCTGTGGGTGCCGCAGAACGAGATCGGCAACTCGCCGAGCGCCCCGGTGCAGCTCACCGAGGGCCCGTACGCGGGTCAGCTCGTGTTCGGCGACGTCACCTACGGCGGGCTGCAGCGCGGCTTCCTGGAGAAGGTCGACGGCGAGTACCAGGGCGCGGTCTTCCGGCACTCGGCGGGTCTGGAGGCGGGCGTCAACCGCACCGTCGTCGGGCCCGACGGCGCCCTGTACGTGGGCGGCATCGGCGAGGGCGGCAACTGGAGCGAGCCGGGCAAGCTGCGCTACGGCCTGCAGAAGCTCACGGCGAACGGCGAGGACGCCTTCGACATGACCGAGATGCGGGTCACGAAGAAGGGCTTCGAGATCGAGTACACGCAGCCGCTGTCGCAGGAGACGGTGGACAAGATCGCCGAGAACCCGAACGCGGCGTTCCGCATGGACCACTGGCGCTACGTGCCCACCCGCGCCTACGGCGGCCCGAAGGTCGACGAGCAGCAGCTGTTCGTCTCAGGTGCCACGGTGTCCCGGGACCGTACGAAGGTCACGCTGACCGTGGACGGGCGCCAGCCCGGTTACGTGGTGCACCTGCGCAGCCCGCGCCCGTTCGCGGACGCGGAAGGCCGGGAGCTGTGGAACACGGAGGCCTGGTACACGCTCAACGCGATCCCGGGCTACCGGGCGCCGGCGGGGTTCCAGGAGGCCGAGGAGGCGACGCTCCGCGGCAGCGCGAACGTGGCCAACGAGCACAACGGCTACTCCGGCTCCGGGTTCGCGGCGGGCTTCACCGACGTGGGTGCGTCCGCGACCTTCACCACCACCGTCAAGCGCGCGGGCACCCAGCCCGTGAGCCTGCGCTACTCGAACGGCCCCAACCCGTTCCAGGGCACCAAGGAGGTGTCGGTGCTGGTCAACGGTGAGGAGATCGAGCCGTGGGCGCTGGAGTCCACGGGTGACTGGAAGACGTGGGCCACGGCGACCCGGTCGCTCGACCTGCGCAAGGGGGTCAACACCATCACCCTGCGGTACGACGACGACGATGACGGCAACGTCAACCTCGACCTCCTCAAGGTCGGTGGCGGGGCCGACATCTGCGAGCCGAAGCGGTACGAGCGTGGCTACACCGCGCTGTTCGACGGCACGCTGGCCTCGCTGGACGGCTGGAACATGGCCGGCCCGGGCTCGTTCGGCCGCCAGGCCGACTGCACGATCCGCGGGGCCGGTGGCATGGGTCTGCTCTGGCACTCCACGGAGCTGAACGAGTACAGCCTGAAGCTCGACTGGAAGCTCAAGAAGGACGACAACGGCGGTGTCTTCGTCGGCTTCCCGGACCCGGGCAACGACCCGTGGATCGCCGTCAACCAGGGGTACGAGATCCAGATCGACGCCACCGACGAGCCGGACCGCACCACGGGCGCGATCTACACCTTCCAGGGCGCGGACCCGGAGGTCGTGGAGCGGGCGCTGAAGCCGGTCGGGTCCTGGAACTCCTACGAGATCCGGGTGGAGGGGCAGACGATCAAGGTCATCCTCAACGGTGAGCTGGTGAACGACTTCGTCAGCACCGACCCCGCACGCGACCTCGCCCAGGGGTTCATCGGGCTCCAGAACCACGGTCAGGGCGAGGCGGTGAGCTACCGCGACGTCCGGGTCAAGGACCTGAGCTAGCCCCACAGACGTCAGACGCTCAGGTCACTCGCGTGACCTGAGCGTCTGACGTGTGCGCGGGGCGGCTCACGCCACCAGGCGGTCCACGGCCTCCGAGGAGAGCACCAGGTCCACCGCCATGGCGCTCGCGCCGAGCACGCCCGCCTGCGTACCGGTGCGGGCCGTGACGATCCGCAGGTGCTGCGTCGCGAGGGGCAGGGACCGCTGGTAGACCACCTCGCGGATGCCGGCCACGATGTGCTCGCCGGCGTCGGCCAGGATGCCGCCGATCACGATCATCGACGGGTTGAGCAGGCTGACGCTGGTGGCGAGCACCGCGCCGATGTCCCGGCCGGCCTGGCGCACGGCCTGGCTCGCGGCCACGTCGCCCGCCCGGACCAGGGCGACGACGTCGGCGGGCGTGATCGCGCCCTCCAGGCGGCTCGCCACGGCCTGCCCGCTGGCTATGGCCTCCAGGCAGCCGATGTTGCCGCAGCGGCACGCGATGTCGGTGACGCCCGGCACGGCGACGTGCCCGATGTCGCCGGCGGAGCCCTGCGCGCCGCGCCGCAGCGCGCCGTCGGCGATGATGCCGGCGCCGATGCCGGTGGCGACCTTGACGAACAGCAGGTCGGCCACGTCGGGCCAGGCCGCGCGGTGCTCGCCCAGCGCCATGATGTTCACGTCGTTGTCCACGAGCACGGGCGCGTGGAACCGGGCGCCGAGGATTGCCGGCACGTCGGCGTTGTCCCAGCCCGGCATGATCGGCGGGTTGTTCGGCTTGCCGGTCGCGTGCTCCACGGGGCCGGGCAGGCCCACGCCGACGCCGGCGAGCTCGCCGGTGGTCCGGCCCGCCTCGTGCAGCAGCTCGGCTCCGGTCTCGGCCACGCGGTCGAGCACGAGGTCCGGCCCGTCCGTGATGAGCAGGGGCAGGTCGCGCTGCGCCAGGATCGTCGAGGCGAGGTCGGTCAGGGCGAGCCGCGCGTGCGTCGCGCCGAGGTCCACCCCCAGCACCACCCGGGCGGACGGGGCGAACGCGAAGGTCGCGGGCGGGCGTCCGCCGGTCGACGTCGCCTCGCCCGCGGGCGCGATGAGACCCGCCGTCATCAGCAGGTCGATGCGCGCCGCGACGGTCGACCGCGCCTGCCCTGTGACGGCCGCCAGATCCGCCCGTGTGCGGGGTCGCCCGTCGCGCAAGAGCTGGAACATGTCGCCCGCTCCGGACACTTTGGGTACCTGCTGGAATACTTCCCGTGCCACTTCCACCATGCCCCTAGTCAATCATGGTGGGCGAAGTCTCGACTTTTGCTTGACCGTCGCCAAAAGTCCAACTACGTTCGATACATGGTCGACGCGGACCCCCAACCGACAGAGCAGCCGGCGCAGCAGCCCCTGCTGCGGATGCGCGGCATCGTGAAGGAATTCCCTGGCGCGCGTGCGCTCGACGGCGTGGACCTCGAGGTCCGTCCTGGCGAGGTGCACTGCCTGCTGGGCCAGAACGGGGCGGGCAAGTCCACCCTGATCAAGACGCTGGCCGGTGCCCACCAGCCCACAGCGGGCGAGATCCTGATCGACGAGGAGCCGGTCGTCATCGCGGACCCGGTCGCGGCCCTGCGGCTCGGCATCGCGACGATCTACCAGGAGCTCGACGTCGTGGACGGCCTGACCGTCGCCGAGAACATCTACCTGGGGCACGAGCTGGCAACGGGCGGCGTCACGCGCCGGTCCGAGGTGGCCGGCAACACCCGGAAGATCCTCGACCGGCTCGGCCACAAGGAGATCTCCCCGCACCGTGAGGTGGGCTCGCTGCCCGCCGCGGGCAAGCAGATCGTGCAGCTCGCCCGGGCGCTGTCGCGCGACGCGCGCGTCGTCATCATGGACGAGCCGTCGGCGGTGCTGGACTCCGAGGAGGTCGGCAACCTCCACCGCATCGTGCGCGAGCTCACCGCGGACGGCGTCGCCGTCGTCTACATCTCGCACCGCCTGGAGGAGATCCGGCAGCTCGGCGACCGGATCACCGTGCTGAAGGACGGCCGTACGGTCGCGGAGAGCCTCGCCGTGGCGGACACCCCGACCAAGGAGCTGATCCGGCTCATGACCGGCCGGTCGGTCGAGTACGCGTTCCCCGACCGCCCCGGTGTCCCGGAGGACGCGGAACCGGTGCTGGAGGTCGAGGGCCTCGGGCTCGGCGACGTCTTCGCCGACGTCTCCCTCACGGTGCGCGCCGGCGAGATCGTCGGCCTGGCGGGCCTGGTGGGCTCGGGCCGCTCCGAGATCCTGGAGACCATCTACGGCGCCCGGCGGGCGACATCGGGCACCGTGCGTGTTGGCGGCAAGCGCGTGCGCTCCGGGGTGAGCGCCGCCGTCAACGCGGGCATCGGCCTGGCTCCCGAGGAGCGCAAGAGCCAGGGCCTGCTCCTGGACGAGCCTGTGTACCGCAACATCACCCTGTCCACCTTCGCGCGCATGGCGCGCGCAGGGCTGCTCGACGAGCGTGCCGAGCGCACCGCGGCGCGCGAGCAGGCCGAGGCCCTCGACCTGCGCCCGGCCGGCGTGGAGCGGAGCGCCCGCACGCTGTCCGGCGGCAACCAGCAGAAGGCGCTGCTGGCGCGCTGGCTCGTGCACGGCTGCCGCGTCCTGCTGCTCGACGAGCCCACCCGGGGCGTCGACGTCGGCGCCCGCTCCGAGATCTACAACCTGATCCGCCGCCTGGCCGACGACGGCGCCGCCGTGATCGTCGTGTCCAGTGAGATCCCGGAGGTGCTCGGCCTCGCGGACCGCGTCCTGGTCATCTCCGACGGCAAGGCGGTCCACGAGGGTCCCGCCCGCGAAATCGACGAGCACGCCGTGCTCGACCTGGTCATGGAAGGAAGTGTGGCGTGAGCCAACGATCGGCCCTCATGGGTCCGGCCCTGCGTATGGGTGGCCTCGTGCTCGCCCTTGTCCTGCTGATCGTCGTGGGTGTGGCGACCGGCGGTGAGCGGTTCTGGAGCTTCGGCAACTTCACCACCATCCTCAGCCTCGCGGCCGTGATCGGCGTCGTGAGCATCGGCATGACGTTCGTCATCACGTCCGGCGGCATCGACCTCTCGGTCGGCTCCGTGCTCGGCCTGGCGTCGATCTGGGCGTCGACCCTGGCGACCCAGTACGCGGCCGAGGACTACGGCTGGTGGGTCATCGTGGTCACCGCCATGGCCGTCGGCCTGGCCGCGGGCCTCATCAACGGCGCGCTCATCGCGTACGGCAAGGTACCGGCGTTCATCGCGACGCTGGCCATGCTGGCCGCGGCCCGTGGCCTCGCCGAGATCATCGCGGGACGGCGCACGCAGATCGTCGACGTCGACGCGTTCTTCGACGTCTTCCAGGCCAAGCCGCTGGGCCTGCCGGTGATCGTGTGGATCTTCGTCGTGGTCGCCGCCGCCGGCTGGTTCCTGCTGAACCGCACCACGTTCGGCCGCCGCACCGTCGCGGTGGGCGGCAACCCTGAGGCGTCGCGCCTGGCCGGCATCAAGATCAAGCGCCACACCCTGTACCTGTATGGCCTCTCCGGCCTGGCGGCTGGCATCGGCGGCGTGATGATCCTCGCCCGCACCACCGCAGGGTCGTCCACGAACGGATCGCTCTACGAGCTGGACGCCATTGCGGCGGTCGTCGTCGGTGGCACGCTGCTGGTCGGCGGTCGCGGCACCATCACTGGCACCGTGCTGGGCGTGCTGATCTTCGCGACGCTCACCAACGTCTTCGTCATCAACAACATCGACAGCTCGGTCCAGGCGATCGCCAAGGGCGCGATCATCGTGGGCGCCGTACTGCTCCAGCAGTGGTTCGCCTCGCGCGAGCGGGTCTCGACCACCTAGCACCTCCACAACCCAACCCAGAACCTCACCCCGGATCAAGGGAGATCACGATGACCTCATCCACAGCGGTACGCACGCGCCGGGCCTCCGGCGCGCTGGTCGCCGCGGCCTGCGCGGCGCTAGTCGTCGCCGGCTGCACCAGCAACGAGCCCCGCGAGAGCGAGGAGACCGCAACCGGTCCCGTCACGGTGACCGAGAACGACGAGCCCGGCGACGAGGTCGTCATCGGGTTCTCCGCCCCCGCTGCCGACCACGGCTGGATGGGCGCCATCACGAGCGCCGCCCGGGCCGAGGCGGACAAGTACGAGGACGTCGACCTCCAGGTCGCCGAGGGTACGAACGACGTCAACGTGCAGATCAGCCAGATCGAGGGCTTCATCGACCAGGGCGTCGACGCGATCGTGCTCCTGCCGTTCGACGGCGCGGCCCTGACCGACGTGGCCCTGGAGGCCATGGAGGCCGGCATCCCGGTCATCAACGTGGACCGCGAGTTCAGCAGCCCGTTCGCCGCCCGCGCCACGGTGCTCGGCGACAACTACGGCATGGGCGTCAGCGCCGGCACCTACATCTGCGAGCAGCTCGGGGACAACCCGGACGCCGTGGTCGCCGAGATCGCCGGCATCGACTCGCTGCCGCTGACGCAGGACCGCAGCAAGGGCTTCAAGGACGCCCTCGACGACTGCGGGCTCGACGTCGACGCGCGCGTCGCGGCCGAGTTCACCGTCGAGTCCGGCGAGGAGCAGACGGCGAACCTGCTGTCGGCCGAGCCGCAGATCGACGCGATCTGGAACCACGACGACGACCAGGGCATCGGCGTCCTGGCCGCCATCGAGAACGCGGGCCGTGACGAGTTCTTCCTGGTCGGCGGTGCGGGCTCCAGCAACATGATGGAGGAGATCCAGGACCCGGAGAGCGTCGTCAAGGCGACCGTCATCTACCCGTCCACCCAGGCCGCCGACGGCGTCAAGTTCGCTCGCCTGATCGCCCAGAACAAGACGGTCAGCGACCTCGCCTCGATCGGCGTCCCGCGCACCGTGCAGCTCTACGCGCCCGTCGTCACGGCGGACAACGTCGAGGAGTACCTGCCCATCGGCTTCGACTCCTGACGCTGTGACGCATCGGGACGACGCCCGCTCGGGCGTGCCACAAGGCGGGGAGACCACAGTGGGGGGAGGCGCGGTATGAGTACGGGAACGAGCGAGCTCGGCGTCGGCATGGTCGGCTACGCGTTCATGGGTGCGGCGCACTCGCAGGCCTGGCGCACGGCGCCGCGGTTCTTCGACCTGCCCCTCGTGCCGCGCATGCGCGCGGTCGCGGGGCGGGACGAGGCCGCGGTCCGGGCGGCGGCGGACCGGCTGGGCTGGGACGACGCCGTCACGGGGTGGCAGGACCTGCTGACCCGGGACGACGTCGGGCTGGTCGACGTCTGCACGCCCGGCGACACGCACGCGGAGATCGCGGTCGCCGCCCTGGAGGCGGGCAAGCACGTCCTGTGCGAGAAGCCGCTGGCGAACAGCGTGGCCGAGGCGGAGGCGATGACCGCCGCCGCCGAGGCCGCGGCGGAGCGCGGCGTGCGCGCGATGGTGGGGTTCACCTACCGTCGTGTGCCCGCCGTGGCGCTGGCCCGGCAGCTCGTCCAGGAGGGCCGGATCGGCCAGGTGCGGCACGTGCGCGCGCAGTACCTCCAGGACTGGCTGGCCGACCCGCAGGCGCCGATGTCCTGGCGCCTGGACAAGCAGAAGGCGGGCTCGGGCGCCCTGGGCGACATCGGCGCCCACGTGGTGGACCTGGCGCAGCACGTCACGGGCGAGTCGCTCACCGGGGTGAGCGGCCTGCTCGAGACGTTCGTCCACGAGCGTCCGGAGGCGGTGTCGTCGTCCGGCCTGTCCGGGGTGGCTGACGCCGGCCGCACCGGGCAGGTCACGGTGGACGACGCCGCGGTGTTCCTCGGGCGGCTGTCGGGCGGCGGTCTGGCGACCTTCGAGGCGACGCGCTTCGCCTGGGGCCGCAAGAACGCGATCCGGCTGGAGGTCAACGGGTCGAAGGGCTCCCTGGCCTTCGACTTCGAGGACATGAACCTGCTGCACTACTACGACGCGACGGACGAGTCGGCGATCGCGGGCTTCCGCCGCATCGTCGTCACGGAGCCGGAGCACCCGTATGTCGCGGCCTGGTGGCCGCCGGGGCACGGGCTGGGCTACGAGCACGCGTTCACGCACCAGGTGGTGGACCTGATGGGTGACCTGGCCGCCGAGCGCCAGCCGACGCCGTCGTTCGCCGACGGACTGCGCGTCCAGCGGGTGCTGGACGCCGTCGAGCGCAGCGCCGCCGGCGGAGGGGGGTGGGTCCCGCTGGTCTGACCGGTGGGATCGGACGGGCGCCGCGGACCGGCTCGAGCGGGGGGCTCGGGCCGGTCCCTCGCCAGGCCCGTGCACGAGCAGTACCGCAACGCACTAGTACTGACCCGACTCAATGAGGAGCTCCAGGTGAGAAACGTGCTAAGAACCCGCCGCGTACTGCGGTCGGTGGTCGCGGCGGCAGCCGTGACCGCGCTCGGCGTCCCCGCCATGGTGGCCGCCGCCGCGCCCTCGGTCGCGTCCCCGGGCGTGCCGGCCGAGGCCGCCGCCGGGACGTCGGCCGCCGTGACGGCGGCCGACGAGGCCGCGGCAGAACCCTTCGACGCCCTGGTGTTCTCCAGGACGGCCGGCTTCCGGCACGGCTCCATCCCCGCGGGGATCGAGGCGATCACCCAGCTCGGTGCGGCGAACGACTTCACGGTCACCGCCACCGAGGACGCGAGCGTCTTCTCCGATGAAGGGCTGGCCGACTACGAGGTGGTCGTCTTCCTGTCCACCACCGGCGACGTCCTGGACGAGCAGCAGCAGGCCGCCTTCGAGCGCTACATCCAGGGCGGTGGCGGCTACGCCGGCATCCACGCGGCGTCCGACACGGAGTACGACTGGCCGTGGTACGGCGAGCTGGTGGGGGCCTATTTCAACTCCCACCCGGCCAACCAGGACGCCACCGTCAAGGTCGAGGACCACGCCCACGCCTCGACGGCCCACCTGCCGCAGCGCTGGGAGCGCCACGACGAGTGGTACAACTACCGCACGAACCCGCGCGACGAGGTGCACGTCCTCGCCTCCCTCGACGAGACCACGTACGACGCCGGGACGGGTGCGATGGGGGCCGAGCACCCGATCGCCTGGTGCCAGGCCTACGACGGGGGCCGGTCCTGGTACACCGGCGGCGGGCACACCGACGCCTCGTACACCGAGCCGGAGTTCGTCGAGCACCTGCTGGGCGGGTTGCAGACCGCGGCCGGGGTCGTCGACTCCGACTGCGCCGCGACCCAGAGCGGCAGCTACGAGATGGTGCCCCTCGACGAGGACACCGCCAACCCGATGATGCTGGACGTGGCCCCTGACGGCACCGTCTTCTACGTCGAGCGCGACGGCCGCGTCCGGGTGATCGACCCCGAGTCGAACACGACGAGCACCGCGGTGACGCTGGACGTCACCCAGTCCAACGAGGACGGGCTGACCGGTGTCGTGCTCGACCCCGACTTCGCGGCCAACGGGTGGGTCTACCTGTTCTGGTCCCCGGAGGACGTCGGCGATGACGGACCGCACAACCGGGTCTCGCGCTTCGACTACGACGCGGCCTCCGGCACGATCGACGTGGCCACCGAGGAGACCGTGCTGATCATCCCGACGCAGCGCCAGACGTGCTGCCACGCGGGCGGTGACATGGTCTTCGACGGTGCCGGCAACCTGTACGTGGCCACCGGCGACAACACGAACCCGTTCGAGTCACAGGGGTACGCACCGCTCGACGAGCGGGCGGGGCGGGCGAACTACGACTCGCAGCGTACGTCGGCCAACAGCAACGACCTGCGCGGCAAGGTCCTGCGGATCACCCCGCAGGACGACGGTTCGTACACGATCCCCGACGGCAACATGTTCGCGCCGGGCACGGCGGACACGCTGCCCGAGATCTACGCGATGGGCTTCCGCAACCCGTTCCGGATCGGCGTCGACCCGGCGACCGACAACGTGCTCGTGGCCGACTACGGCCCCGACGCCGGAGCGGCGAGCCCGGACCGCGGCCCGGCCGGAACCGTCGAGTGGAATGTCGTGAGCGAGCCGGGGTTCTACGGCTGGCCGTACTGCACGGGCGCCAACAACGCCTACCGCGCCTACGACTTCGCCACGGGCCAGTCGGGCGCGGCGTACGACTGCGCCGGCGGCGCCGTGAACGACTCGCCGAACAACACCGGCATCACCCAGCTGCCGCCCGCCGTGGAGGCCGAGGTCTGGTACGGCTACGGGACCAACCCGCTCTTCCCGGAGATCGGGGGCGGTGGTGCGCCGATGGGCGGCCCGGTCTACACCTACGACCCGGAGCTGGACTCCGACACCAAGTGGCCGGCCTACTGGGACGGCAAGGCGCTGTTCGGCGAGTGGAACCAGGGCCGGATGTACTCCTTCCAGCTCGCGGGGGAACAGCGGGACGACCTCGTGGACATCAACCGGGCCCTGCCGGGGATCTTCGACCCGAGCGCAGGGTTCGACCGGCCGATGGACTTCGACTTCGGCCCCGACGGTGCGCTGTACGTCGTGGACTGGGGTTCCGGTTTCGGCGGCAACAACGACACCTCGGGTGTGTACCGGGTCGACTACGTGGAGGGCGATCCGGCACCCATAGCCCGGGCGACCGCCGACGTGACAGACGGCCTGGCACCGCTGACCGTGCAGTTCTCCTCGGAGGGCACCCGGCACCCCGCCGGGGAGCCGCTCACCCTGCAGTGGACCTTCGGCGACGGCTCGGCGCCGAGCACCGAGGCCAACCCGACCCACACCTACACCGAGAACGGCCGCTACACCGCCCAGCTGGTCGCCACCGACCCGGCCGGGCAGACCGGCGTGGCGAACGTGACGATCGTGGTGGGCAACATCGCTCCCGAGGTGTCGATCACGTTCCCGGAGAACGGCGGGTTCTTCGAGTGGGGCGACCAGGTGCGCTACGAGATCGAGGTCGACGATCCCGACGGCGAGGTGAGCTGTGACGACGTCACGCTGTTCACCTCGCTCGGCCACGACTCCCACGCGCACCCGTTCGAGGAGCTGACCGGCTGCTCGGGTGTCATCCAGACCGCCCGGGACGAGGGGCATGGCATCGAGTCGAACATCTTCTGGGTGATCGAGGGCTTCTACACGGACGACGGAGGCGCCGCCGGCGCACCCCTGACGGCGACAGACCTGCAGGTGCTGCAGCCCAAGCTGGTCCAGTCGGAGTTCTTCACCGGCACGGGCCGCGTGGACGGTATCGGCGACGGCGCGGGCGACCCCGGTGTCCAGATCGAGCAGACGGGCGACTCCGCCGGTGGCGGCCAGAACATCGGCTTCATCGAGCCCGGTGACTACTGGGCGCACGAGCCGGTGAGCCTGGCCCAGGTCGACTCGATCTCGCTGCGCGCCGCCTCGGCGGGTGGCGGTGGCGAGGTGTCGCTGCGCTGGAACGCCCCGGACGGTCCGGAGATCGGCCGGATCACGGTGCCCGGCACCGGCGACTGGCAGCAGTACGTCGACGTCGGGACCGAGCTGCACGACGTGCCCTCGGGCTCGGGCTCGCTGCACTTCGTCCTGCTGTCGGGAGGCATCAACGCCAACTGGATGGAGATCGACGGCCGCGGTGTCACCGACAACCAGCGGCCGGAGGTCGAGCTGACGGTGGACCCGGTCGCGGGCGACGCACCGCTCACCGTGACCGCGTCCGCGACGGCCACGGACCCCGACGGGACCGGAGACCTGACCTACGCCTGGGACGCCGGTCTCGGCGACGGGTTCGTCGACGGGACGTCGTCGTTCGAGCACACCTACGAGGAGCCGGGGACCTACCGGCTCCAGGTGCGCGTCACCGACGAGGGTGGCGCCTACGCCGTCGAGTACGTCATGGTGGAGGTCACCGGGATCGTCCCGGAGCCCGAGCTGTGCCTCTCGGGGCGGTCGGACGACTTCCTCGGTGACGAGCTCGACCCGGGCCGCTGGACCGTGCTGGACCGCAACCAGGACCTGCGGGTCGCCGACGGGACGCTCACCGTCCCGGCGACCGTCACGGACTTCTACGGGACGGGCAACACCACCGTGCCGAACCTCGTGCTGCAGGACCTGCCGGACGGCCCCTTCACCGCCACGGCCAAGGTCACGATCCCTGCCTACGCGCAGTACCAGCAGGCCGGACTGCTGATCTACGGCGACGCGGACAACTACGCCAAGATGGTGATCGAGGGGCGTTCGGCGCCTGCCGACCCGGCCACGCGCATCTTCCAGTACATCCGTGAGGAGGCCGGCGTGCCGAACGAGGTCGGGGACTCCAACACCGCCGCCCTCGGGCAGGCGTACCCGGACACGGTGTACGTGCGCCTGTCCAGCAGCGACGGCGAGGACCTGACGGCGGCGTACTCGGACGACGGGGTGGACTACACGGCCATGCCGCAGACCAAGTCGCTGTCGGGCATCGAGGACCCGCAGATCGGGCTCTTCGCGCTCGCCGGCAGCGGTTCGGCGGCCGCGGTCGTGGACGCGCGGTTCGACTGGTTCCACATCACCCCGGACGACACGGCCGAGGCCCCCGGCCCGGGGGACGAGTTCGACGGGGACGCGCTCGACGCCTGCCGCTGGGACGTCGTCCGCGACGACCCGACGGGATACCGGGTGAGCGGTGGCGCGCTCGAGATCGACACGACCGCCACGGACATCTACACCGGCTCCAACACCGGCACGCCGAACATCGTCGTGCAGGACCTGCCGGAGGATGACTGGACGGTCGAGACGCTGGTGGACGGTTCGGACTTCGACCAGCAGTACCAGCAGGGCGGGCTCATCGTCTACGGCGACGACGACAACTACGTCAAGCTCGACCTCGTGACCGACAACGCGGTGGGCAGCCCCGTCGCGCAGCGCCTCGAGCTGCGCAGCGAGGTCGACGCGGTGGTGCAGGAACCGCAGCCGAACGTGAACGGCCTCACCTCGGGCACGTGGCACCTGCGGCTCTCGAAGGAAGGTTCGACCTTCACCGGCGCCTACAGCGCCGACGGTGAGGACTGGACCGCGTTCGACGCGTCCGTGACCCACGACGGGCTGCAGGACGCCCGGGTGGGCCTGTACGCGCTCGGTGCCGCCCAGCAGTCGGTCGCCACGGCGTCGTTCGACCACTTCCGGGTGGTCGGCGCCGCCGAGCCGCTCGCGGTGAGCGGCACGGTGTCGCCGGCTGAGCCGGACGGCCCGGACGGGCAGTGGCTCGGGCCGGTCACGGTCACCGTGGAGGCCACGGGCGGTCCGGCCGGCGCCACGGTGTACCGGGAGGTCAACGTCGACGACGGCGGCTGGACCGAGTACACGGCACCGGTGGAGATCTCGGCGTCCGGCGCCCATACCGTCCAGGTGCGGGCGTCGGCGGACGGCGAGACGGTCGTCGGCGAGACCCTCGAGTTCACGATCGCGCAGCCCGCGGTCAGCGAGGCGACGCCGGCGGTCGAGATCGTCCAGCCGACCTGCCACTACGACCGCTCGGGAGCCGAGGTCGTCACCGGCGGCGCAGTGGTCACCGCCGAGGTGGAGGGCGTGCGGTCCTACGTCGTGCGGGAGTGGGTCGACGGCGCGGCCGGTGACGTCGTGACCGACCTGGACGACCTGGCTCCCGGGAGGTACCGGGTCGCGGCCCGGCCTGCCGACGGGTACGTCCTCGTCGCCGACGGAGACTGGCAGGTCCGCGACAACGGGCTCGCCGTGCTCTTCGTGACGCTCGAGGAGCCCGAGTGCCCGGACCCGAACACGCCGGACGTCGTGGTGAAGGCTGCGACGTGCGACACCGGCGGGTCGATCGATCCGGTCGTCCTCCCCGGGGTGCGCAGCTACGTCGTGCACAACTGGGTCGACGGCGCGGCCGACGGCAAGCCACGTGACCTGGGGAACCTCGCCCCGGGTGACTACCGCGTGATCGCCACGCCGGAACCTCGCACGAAGCTGACGGTGGCGGGGGACTGGCAGCTCAGCCCCTCCGGCAAGGCGTTCGTCATCGTGACCGTCGCGGACGGGTGCGCGACGGACCAGGGGGCCGTGTGAGGCCTCGACGGCACGGCCGGTGACCACCGGCCAACACCCTCGGCACGGGAGGGAGTCGCTCCTGTCCCGTGCCGGGGGTCCTCCCGGGCCGGCGGCCCCTGAATCGAGAGGGACGGACATGCAGAGGTTCACGCGCCTCGGTGCGGCGCTGGCGCTGGGGCTCGGGCTCGCCGTCGGGCCTCTCGCCGCGGCGCCGGCGTCGGCGCACGGCGGGAAGATCGACATCGAGCTCGGCACGGACGGCGCCGGCGGTATCTCCGCCGCGCTGGTCTGGGCCGGCGACCAGCACCCCGTCGAGGAATCGGCCGTGGTGGAGGTCCGGGCGGTCTCCGACGCCGGCGACGAGGTGGGCCCGATCACCCTGGTCTCGGCGTCCGAGGGCGTCGGCTGGTACCGCTCGGAACCCGCGGTGCTCGACGAGGGGCACTGGACGGTGACCGCGCGGGTCAAGGAACCGGCCAAGGCGAAGGTCGAGACCGAGATCGACGTCGCGCCGCCAGCCGCGCCGCCGTCCGCACCCGCGCCGTCCGAGTCGTCCGGCCCCGTGGCGGCGGAGATCACCGCCGAGGCCGCCGGCGAAGGCGCTGCGTCGGCCGGCGACGGGTCACCGTCGTCGGGTGGCCTGCCGGGCTGGTCCGGCTGGGTGCTGGGGGCGCTGGTCGCCGCCGCAGGGGTGGCGGTCGTCGTCGTGCTGCGCAGGCGGGCGACGTGACCGAGGACCGAGGGTACGACCGGCGATGCCGGATCGTCACGCACAGGAGGAAAGAAAGATGACACGACCGATCACCCTGTTCACCGGCCAGTGGGCCGATCTGCCGCTCGAGGAGGTGGCCCGCCTCGCCTCCGAGTGGGGCTACGACGGACTGGAGCTCGCCTGCTGGGGCGACCACCTGGACCCGTGGCGCTGGGACGACGACGAGTACGTCGCCGGACGCCTTGAACTGCTGGAGCGGCACGGCCTCAAGGTGTGGGCGATCTCCAACCACCTCAAGGGCCAGGCCGTCTGCGACGACCCGATCGACCAGCGCCACCGCGACATCGTCTCCGACCGCGTCTGGGGTGACGGCGACCCCGAGGGCGTGCGGCAGCGCGCCGCCGAGGAGATGAAGAACACCGCGCGGCTGGCCGCGAAGCTCGGCGTCAAGACCGTGATCGGGTTCACCGGCTCCGCGATCTGGAAGTACGTGGCGATGTTCCCGCCGGTCTCCGACGCCGCGATCGAGGCCGGCTACCAGGACTTCGCCGACCGCTGGAACCCCATCCTCGACGTGTTCGACGAGGTGGGGGTCAAGTTCGCCCACGAGGTGCACCCCAGCGAGATCGCATACGACTACTGGACCACCGTCCGCACGCTCGAGGCGATCGGCCACCGCGAGGCGTTCGGCCTCAACTGGGACCCCAGCCACATGGTGTGGCAGGACCTGGACCCGGTCAGCTTCCTCTGGGACTTCAAGGACCGGATCTACCACGTGGACTGCAAGGACACGAAGAAGCGCATGACGAACGGCCGCAACGGCCGCCTGTCGTCGCACCTCCCGTGGGCCGACCCGCGCCGCGGCTGGGACTTCGTCTCCACCGGGCACGGTGACGTCCCCTGGGAGGACGCGTTCCGGATGCTCAACACCATCGGCTACGACGGCCCGATCTCCGTGGAGTGGGAGGACGCCGGCATGGACCGCCTCGTCGGCGCCCCCGAGGCGCTCCAGTTCGTGCGCTCGCGCGCTTACGACGCGCCCGACGCGGCGTTCGACGCCGCGTTCTCGACGCGTTGACGTCTCTCGACCCGCTGACAGGGAGGTAGGACCAGGAACGACAGGCACCACCCGGCGTCGCCGTACGGCGTCGGACGAGGAAAGACGAAGAGGACCGGGCCCCGGACGAATGGGATGCGCACGAGGCCCGGCCGGCGTGACCAACTCGACGAGGAGCTGCATCACGAGATGAAGACTATCGAGACGCGCGATCACGCGCGCCAGCAGAGAACGCTCGCGGCGCTCGCGGCGGCGGCACTGGTCGGGACGGCGCTCGTGGCCATGCCGACGGCGTCCGCCCACCCCGGGCACGACGGGCATGACGGCGCGGCCGCCGCGGCGGCCGACACCGACTGGGGCAACTACGAGAAGATCCTGCTCACCAAGGACGTCGGCGAGCCCATCGACATGGCGGTCCTGCCCGACCAGCGGGTGCTCCACACGGCCCGCAACGGCGACGTCCGGCTGACCGACCCGGCCACGGGCGTCACGCGCGTCGTCAACACCCTGGACGTGTACGCCAACTCGGAGGACGGCCTGCAGGGCATCGCCCTGGCGCCCGACTTCGAGGAGAGCAACCAGGTCTACCTCGTGTACGCGCCGCGGGACGCGGACGGCGACGGCGCGGCGGACACGCCCGCGGGCAACGCGCCCAACACGCTGCCGGCGGGCGAGGACGAGAGCTACTGGGACCAGTGGCTGGGTGTGAACCGCCTGGCCAGGTACACGTGGACGGGCGACGCGCTCGATCTCGGCTCGGAGCAGGCGATCCTCGACATCGAGGTGCAGCGCGGCCAGTGCTGCCACGTCGGCGCCGACATCGACTTCGACGGCGAGGGCAACCTCTACCTGTCGACCGGCGACAACACCCCAGCCGGCACGCCGGGCGCCAACGGCTACGCCCCGAACAACGACGCCCCGAACATGAACCCGGGCTTCGACTCGCGGCGCGGGGCGGGCAACACGAACGACCTGCGGGGCAAGATCCTGCGGATCGACGTGAAGGACGAGATCCCGGCCGGCGCGCCGCCGGGCGAGGGCAGCACCTACGACGTCCCCGCGGGCAACCTGTTCGCCCCCGGCACGGAGAACACCCGTCCGGAGATCTTCGTGATGGGCGTGCGCAACCCGTTCCGCATCGAGGTGGACCCGGAGACCAACTCCCTGACCTGGGGTGACTACGGGCCCGACGCCGCTGCGGCGAACGCGGACCGCGGCCCGATGGGCTACGTGGAGTGGAACGCCGTGGGGCTCGACGACCCGCACAACGCCGGCTGGCCGTACTGCCACGGTCCGAACGCGGCCTACAACGAGTGGAACTTCGAGACCGCCACACCCCGCGAGTTCTTCGACTGCGCGGCGCTGCAGAACAACTCCCGCTGGAACACGGGCCTGACCGACCTGCCTCCGGCACGGGCGGCGACCCTCTACTACGGGGACCAGCCGGGGCAGCAGCCGCGCGACGAGCTCGTGAGCTTCGGCTCGGGCAGCGGCCAGGCGCCGATGGGCGGCCCGGTCTACCACTACGACCCTGACAGCACGGCTCCGGGGAAGTTCCCCGAGGTCTGGGACGGCAAGGCGTTCTTCGGCGAGTTCTCGCAGGACTACTACGCGGCGCTGACCGTCGACTGGTCCACGTTCGAGGTGGGCGAGATCGAGGACTTCTTCCCCAACTCGGCGCTGACGGCCGCGGGCATGCCGATCAACGACAACCCGATCGACCTCGAGTTCGGCCCGGACGGCTCCCTGTACGTCCTGGAGTACGGCGACGGGTTCTTCCGGCAGAACCCGGACTCCGGGCTCTACCGCATCGATCACGCCGAGGGGAACAAGGCACCGCAGGCGCAGTTCACGGCCACGCCGGAGTCGTCCCCGTCCGCCCCGGTGGAGGTCGCGTTCGACGCGTCGGGCTCCAGCGACCCGGACGGCGACGCGCTCACCTACGAGTGGGACGTCGACGGTGACGGCACCTTCGACCTGACCGGCCCCGAGGTCACGCACACCTACACGGAGCTCGGCGTCTACACCGCGCGCCTGCGGGTCACCGACGGGAGCGGCAAGCGCACGCTCACCTCGACGTCGATCAGCGTCGGCAACGAGGCGCCCGAGATCACCGTCGACTTCCCGGCCGACGGCGGTTTCTTCGACTGGGGCGACGAGGTCGCCTTCCAGGTGACCACGAACGATGCCGAGGACGGCACCGAGACCGTCTGCGAGCGGGTCGCCTGGTCGTACGGCCTCGGCCACGACGAGCACGCGCACCCCGAGGTGTCGGGCACCGGTTGTACCGGCGTCTTCCCGACCGACCCCAACTCCCCGGAGCACGGCGCCGGCGCGCACCTGTACGGCGCCGTCGTCATCAAGTACACCGACAATGGGGCCAACGGCCTGCCGCCCGCCGCCGGCGAGGCGACGCTGCGCCTGAACCCCAAGCTGCAGCAGGCGGAGCACGCGACGCTCACGGGCGTCGAGGTCGTCCAGGACGAGGCGGCCTCGGCCGGCGCGTACGTGGCCGGCCTGGGCAAGAAGGACTCGCTCGCCCTGGAACGGGTGAGCCTGTCCGGGATCGACAGCGCGACCGCGACGGTGCGCGGGAAGGGGCAGCTCCAGCTCCGCTGGGGCTCGCCCACGGCCAAGCCGTTCGCGACCGCGAAGGTGAACGCGCGCACGTGGACGGACGTCGACCTGTCGTTCCGCTACCGCGACCAGACAGGGACGCTCTACGTCACGGCGACGGGCACCCTCGACGTGGACGCACTGACGATGGTCGGCGAGGGCGTCGGGACGCCCCCGGCGGCCGCACAGAACTCGACCGGCCCGTCCGGGGCCGCTCGGACCGAAGGAGAGCAGTGATGGAATCACGCACTGACGTCAACCGCAGGAACTTTCTGAGGCTGGCCGGCGGCACCGTGGCCGTGGGTGCGGCGACGCTGGCCGGTGCCGGTCTCGCGGGCAGCGCCGCCGCGGCGACGCTCGCCCCGGCGACGGCGGCGACCGGGGCAGCGGCCGCCGGCCGGGGCGGGGGCCGCGTGCTCGTGCCCGCCGGCCACATCGGCATCCAGCTGTACTCGATCAGGGACAAGGTCTCCTCGCTCGGCTTCCGCACCGTGTTCGAGCGGCTCGCCGACATGGGCTACGCCGAGGTCGAGTTCGCCGGCTACACGCAGGGCCAGGTCGGGGCGATCACGCCCCAGGAGATCCGGGAGCTGCTCGACGACAACGGTCTGAAGGCCGTGGGCTCCCACCGCGGGATCTCGGACTTCGCCAACAACATGGAGCTGGAGCTCGACATCGCCGAGACCCTCGGCATGGAGCACGTCGGCACCGCGCAGGCGCCCACCAGCAACCGCACGGTCGCCGGCTACCTCGCCGCCGCCGAGCAGTTCAACGGCTTCGGCGCGGCGGCGTCCGCCCGCGGCCTGAAGTTCTACCAGCACAACCACGACGGGGAGTTCGGCTTCGCCACCGACAACCCCGACGTGCGGCTCTACGACGTCTTCTACGACAACACCGACCCGAGGAAGGTCTTCCTCGAGATGGACGTCTACTGGGCGTTCGTGGGGCAGCACCGCTACCCGGGCTTCGAGCCGGTGGACTACGTCAAGCGCAACCCGCACCGCTACCCGCTCCTGCACCTGAAGGACGGCGACGCGAACCCGGCCAACACCGGTGGCTACGACATCGTGGAGTTCGGGGCCGGCGACCTGCCGTACACCGAGTTCCTGTCGGCGCTCGCGGGCTCGGGCCGGCGGCACGGCATCTGGGAGCAGGACAACGCCGCCACGGTGGCCGCACCCGGCTTCCCGGTCGACTCGTTCGGCAACGCCGAGCGGTCGTACGTCGAGATCCGCTCGCTGCGCGCCGAGCGCTGCTGATCCGGCGCTCGCAGCAGGGTGAGTGAGGTGTGGCCGACGCCGGAGGGCGCCGGCCACACCTTTCTGCTGCCGGGTTACGCGTGGGTGCGCAGCAGCACGAGGTCGTCGTGGTCCAGGTCGCCCACCCGTTTGGTGCGCCGTCCGACCACCTCGAAGCCGCTCTTGCGGTAGAAGGCCTGGGCACGCTCGTTGCGCGCATTGGTGCCGAGCCAGAACGGCAGGCCCGGGCCGAGCTCGGCCGCGGCCTCGACGGCGCCTCGCATCAGCGCGCCGGCCACCCCGCCGCCCAGCACGTCGGGGTGCACGTAGATCTTGGACAGCTCGACGTACGGCGCCTCGCGCCCGGTCGCGGTGCGGACGGCGTCGGCCTCTGCCGTGCCGTCGGGGGTGCCGAGCACGAGGAGCGCGTAGCCGAGGAGGCGCGTGCCGTCGTCGTGGACGAGCAGCGCGTGCCGGTCGCTGTCGGCCCAACCGCGGAAGTGCCCGGGGGTCAGCTTGTGCGCGATGTGGGTGGCCATGTCGGACGGCGGTGTGCCCGGCGGGCAGGCCAGCGGAAAGGTGAGGGCGGCGAGCCACGCGGTCTCGGCCGCGTCGTCGACGCCCGCCCGGCGGACGGCGCCGGGGAGCGCGTCCGGTGCGGTGCGGCGTGCGGTCTGGTGCCCGGCGGACGACGCCGGTGAGTGCTCAGGTGTCACGACCCGAACGTAGTACGCGGCTTCGCGTGGGGGCTCGACCTGCGGTCGCGGGCCGGACGTGCGCCTCGACGTGCGGACACGGCACGGCGAGCGGAAAATGATCGTGCGGGACCGGGCAACGGATTGCCGTCGAGGTGCGCGTGCCGGGGGCGTCGGCCTCAGTTACGTGGCCCCGGTCACAAGCGTTGTCCGTTGTTGGCTCATGGGCTGTTCAAATGCATGCTGACCTGCGGAAACATGGTGTGCCGCAGGCCACTGCGGCCGAGTTGGCGTGTACGCGGGATCGTGTGTAATGTTCTCCAGGTCAGCCCGACGGGCAGACGGACACCGGGTAGGAAACGAACCGAGTGGCCGCGCCGGGGCTGAAACCCACATCGCAGGATCGAGGAACTTTGTGTTCCCCGGAATCGATGGGGTCGCCATATTCGGCAGGCAGGTTGCAATTCCTTCCGGTTTTCAGAAACTGAAGCGAATTTGATCGGCCGAAAGAATCTGGTAAGGTTAAGGAACTGCCCCGGACAGGGAAGCGAACGAAAAGATCGCAACTCTGACGGTGTGCGTCGGTTGTTTGAGAACTCAACAGTGTGCTTGATAGTCAATGCCAATTATTTGACTCTCACGCTTCAGGTCGCATCGCCAGCATGGTGGTGTGGACGGGATCGATGGGGTCTTTTTTGGATCGGATCAATTAACCAGTTTGGTTTTGGTCTGGCCAGTATCATTGTTCGCACCTGCTTCTGGTGGGTGTGGATGTTTCTC
>NZ_JBIVCZ010000012.1:0-169879 GCF_044746965.1 Promicromonospora sp. NPDC090134
GCCGTGTTGTGTTCGGTGGTCCAGCCGCGGCGTCGGGCGATCTCGCCGGTGGCGCGGGACTGCATGGCGGTGGCCCAGGAGATGAGGTCCTGCCATCGTGCCGCGACGTCCACGAGCGTGGCGTCATCGGTATCCGCTACCTCGACACCGGTCAGGGCATCGACAAGGACCGCACCCACCGGCAGGCCGGTGAGTTCTGGCAGCGAGGCCGGGGCCGCGGTCTCGGTCGGCCCCTCGGCGAGATCGCTCACCGTCGCAGGTGTGCTGCGCCCGTGACCTGGCCAGGTCACCGTGGCAGCCGGTAGGGCGCCCTCGTCGCTCAGGGCTTGCGCGCTCCAGCACAGCGTGTGGAACACCGTCGTCGTGCTCGTAGGGGCCGGTGGCAGCGCGGCGAGGGCGCGTTCGACGGTGGTTGCGGGGCTGGTTGGTGTCTCCACTCGGGCTCCCTTCGCAGATGAACCATGAGAATAAGATGTCCTTGCGTCGAATATACGTTCGACAGCCAACGACCGCAGCCCCAGACCCAAATCTGTGGACAACCCTCGACCGCCGGGCAACCGAGCGGTCCACCAGCGTGACCGGATCCGTCCGCCCCGCGACCTGATCCAGCCTCCCGCACGGGTCGCACCAGGAAGCAGACTGGGACCATGAGCAGAGCACTGATCGTCATCGACGTCCAGGAGTCCTTCCGGGTGCGCCCGCTGTGGGCCGACACCCTCAACCCGGGGGTCGCCGAGCCGGTCAACCGGCTGGTCGACCTCGCCCGCGCGGCCGGCGACCTCGTCGTCTGGGTGCTGCACACCGAGCCGGGTTCGGGCAACCCGTTCGATCCGGCGACCGGTCACGTCCGCCTGTTCGAGGAGCTGGGCGAGCCCCGGCCCGGTGAGCCGCTGCTGCACAAGACCTCGCACAACGCGTTCACCACCACCAACCTGCAGCAGATCCTCACCACTCACGGCGTGGGCGAGCTGCGGATCTGCGGCATCCGGGCCGAGCAGTGCGTGGAGACCACCACGCGCCTCGCCTCCGACCTCGGTTACGACGTGACGTTCGTCAGCGACGCGACCACGACCGACCCGCTGGGCCGGTTCAGCGCCGCGGACATCCTGGAGCGCACCGAGACCGTGCTTCGTGACCGGTTCGCGCGCATCGCGACGGTCGCCGAGCTCGAGTCCGAGGTGGCAGCATCGACGGCGTGACCACCGTCGTCTTCCTGCTCCTGCCCGGGGTCCACCTGCTCGACCTGGCGGGCCCCGCGCAGGCGTTCTTCACGGCCGGGGACTTCGGCCACCGCTACGACCTGCGCTACGTCTCGGGCACCCCGACCAGGAGCAGCGCGGCCGGCGGCACCCCGGGCAGCCCGGTGCCCGACGTCGCCGTGGTCGCCTCCGCGCAGGGTCTCCCGCTGGTCGCCGGTACCGACTGGCCGGCGCTCGGCCCGGACGACCTCGTCGTCGTCCCCGGGTGGCGCGTGGGAGACGACCCGCAGGCGTGGCCCCGCCTGACCGCGGAGGCGCGCGAGCGGCTCCGCGCGCACCACGCGGCGGGCGGCACCGTGGCCAGCGTGTGCGCGGGCTCCGACGCCCTCGGCCAGGCGGGACTGCTGGACGGCCGGCGCTGCACCACCCACCACGCCGTCCAGGACGCGCTGGCGGCGCGGCACCCGCGGGCGCACGTGGTGCGGGACGTCCTGTTCACCACGGACGGCGGCGTGGTCACCTCCGCGGGCATCGCCAGCGGCATCGATCTCTCGCTGCACCTGCTCGCCATGCGGCACGGCCCGGCCCTCGCCGCCCGCGTGGCGCGGGAGATGGTCGTGTACGCCCGCCGGAACGGGGCGGAACCGCAGGCCAGCGCGATGCTGCGGCACCGGTCGCACGTCGACGACACGGTGCACCAGGCCCAGGACCACATCGACGAGCACTTCGCGCGGACCCTGCCGCTCGCCGCCCTGGCCGCGCGGGCCGGCGTCGCCGAGCGCACGCTGACCAGGGCGTTCACGCGGGCCACCGGGGTGACGCCGCTGCGCTACCAGCAGCTGCTGCGGCGCGAGCGCGCCGAGCACCTCATCGAGCACGGGGCCACGGTGGGGTCGGCCGCACGGACGGTCGGCTTCGAGGACTCCCGGTCGCTGCGCCGGCTGCGCACCGTTCCGGAGCCCCGATGAGCACGAGGCGAGGGCGTCAGGCGCCCGCGCCGCCGTCGACCTGGAGCACGGCGCCCGTGACGTAGGACGCGCGGTCGCTGAGCAGCCAGGCCGCGGCCTCGGCGATCTCCTCGGGCTGGGCACCACGGCGCAGCGGGATGCCGGGGGCGAGCTGGTCCATCAGTCCGGGCGTGTACTCCTCCCAGGTCTGGATCATCCGCGTGTGGGTGCCACCGGGGGAGACGGCGTTGACCCGGATGCCCTCCGGTCCGTAGGTCACGGCCGCGGACTCGGTGAGGCTGTTCAGGCCTCGCTTCATCGCACCGTAAGCGGGCAGCACGGGGTTGGCCCGCAGGCTGCCGATGCTCGTGTTGTTGACGATCGCACCCCGGCCCGCGGTCGCCCGGATCGCCGCGATCTCGGCCACCATCGACAGCCACGGCCCGCGGAGGTTCACCGCATAGAGGTGGTCGAAGTCGGCCTCGGAGACCTGGTCCAGCGGTGCGGGCTCCGTGAACGCGGCGCCGTTGTTGAAGGCGACGTCGAGGCGGCCGTAACGCTCGACCGCCCGGTCGACGGCGGCGCGCACGCTGCCGGCGTCGGCCAGGTCGGCCACAGCGTGGTCCGCCGTGCCGCCCGCCGCCCGGACCTCGTCGGCCACGGCACCGAGCTCTGACTCCGTGCGCGCCGTGAGGAAGACCGCGGCGCCCTCCCGGGCGAAGAGGCGGGCCGCGGCGGCACCGATGCCGCGGCCCGCGCCCGTGATGAAGGCGACCTTGCCGGCGAGCAGGCCGGCCCCGGTCGTCGTGGTGGTTGCTTGCGTGATCGATTCGCTCATGCCGACGAGCGTGCGCCCGCTCCTGTGGCCCATCCAGGCATCGCGGGTACCTGGCTACGGCCGTGCCGCCTGCCCATACTCGGGGTATGGACAGAGCCGAGCTCGCGACGTTCCTGCGGTCCAGGCGCGAGCGCATCGCACCGGCCGACGTCGCGCTGCCCGCAGGGCAGCGGCGTCGGACGCCGGGGCTGCGCCGCGAGGAGGTGGCCCAGCTCGCGTTCATCTCGACCGAGTACTACACGCGCCTCGAACAGGCCCGCGGCCCGCACCCGTCGCGGGAGGTGCTGTCCGGGCTGGTGCGGGCGCTGCGCCTGTCCGACGCCGAGCGGGACCACCTGCACGACCTCGCGGACGTGCCGCCGGGTCTGCCGTCGGGTCCGCCGCGCGAGGTGCGGCAGAGCATCCTGGACCTCCTGCACCGGCTGCCCTCGTCTGCGGCGTTCGTGACGTCGGCAGCGCAGGAGGTGCTCGCCTGGAACCCGCTCGCGGCGGCGCTCATGGAGGACTTCTCGGCGACGCCGCGGAGCGAGCGCAACCTGCTGCGCCGGGCGTTCCTGGGCGTCGACGCGGAGGATCGACGACTGTTCGGCGTCTCGGACCTGGACGAGTTCCAGCAGGCCTCGGCCCGCAGGCTGCGCACGGTGCTGGCCCGGTACCCCGACGACCCCGAGCTCGCCACGCTGCTGGAGGAGCTCCTGCGCGGCAGCGACCGGTTCGCCCGGCTGTGGGCCGCGGGGGACGTACAGGTCGCGCCGGTGCTGCGCAAGACGTTCCGGCACCCGCTGGTCGGCCCGGTGACCGTCAACTGCGACGCGCTCGACATCGCCGACCGGGACCAGCACGTGGTGATCTACACGGCCGACCCGGGATCGTCGTCGGAGGAAGCGCTCCGGCTGCTGTCGGTGCTCGGCACGCAGCGGATGGACGTGACGGCCTGAGCTCCTGGGTCCCGCCTCAGACCAGCAGCCCGACGACCACCGCGACCACACCCAGCAGCGGGACCACGCCCTGCTTGAGCGCGGCACTGCTCTTGCTCGGGTCCGAGACGATCAGCACGAGCGACGCCGCCACCATGGAGCCCGCGCCGGCCAGCACGAGCGCGGTGCCCGCCGCCATCGACCCGGCGGCCGTCAGCACGATGCCCACCGCCGTGACGATCGCGAGGAACAGGTTGTAGTACCCCTGGTTCAGGGCGAGCGGCTTGGTCACCTCGGCCTCCTCGGCGCTCATCCCGAACGTCGCGAGGGTGCGCTTCTCGGTCCAGGCGAAGGACTCCAGGTAGAAGATGTAGACGTGGATGAGTGCCGCGAGGCCCGCGAGCACAAGTCCGGCGATCAGCAAGGTGGTGCCCTTCGTTCCCTGGGTGCCGGCGCGGAACGCGGCCGGGTGATCGGCAGTATGTCAGGGGATGGGCGACCACGGCCTGTTGACGGATGATTTCGCCTAGGCGAAACTGTCTGTCATGTCACTGCTCACCGTCGGGGAGGCCGCCGAGCGCCTGGGAGTCTCGACCCGTCAGGTGCAGCACCTGGTCGCCCAGGGCCACCTCCGTCAGATCGCCCGCGGCGTGGTCGACGAGACCTCCGTGGACCGGGTCCTCGCCGTACGTGGTGCCCGGCAGGGCCGGGGCTGGGCGGAGCCGACGGCGTGGGGCGCCGTCGCGATCCTCTCCGGCAACGCGGTGGAATGGATGGGGGCGAGCCAGCGCTCGCGGCTCAGGACTCAGCTCCGTGGGCTCTCGCCTGCCCAGCTCGTGGCGCGCACGCGGAACCGGGCAACGGCGGTCAGGTACGCAGCGCACCCGGCGAGCCTCTCGCGTCTACGCGCCGAGATCGTCGACACGTCGCAGGCTTCCGCGCCCCTCGGGCTCGCCGCGACGGCGTCGGTCGACGGCTACGTCGAGCTCGGCGAGCTCGATGCCGTCGCGGACCGGCACCGCCTGGTGCAGGACGAGGAAGGGCAGGTCACGCTGCGCGCCACCTCGATGGACCTCGCCGTCGTCCGGGTCCTTGCCGAGACCGCGGTCACCGTCGCGGCCCTCGATCTCGCCGAGTCGCTCGACTCGCGCGAACGCCACGCGGGTCTCGCCGCCCTCGAGCGAGCACTGGAGCGACTGTGACCGACCGGCCCACCCTCGACGTCGCGACACCGCCGGGCGGGTGGGGCACGCCCTGGCCGAACGTCGCCGAGATCGAGACCGCGCTGCCGCACGAGAGCTGGACGCTCGTCGGGGGCCTGATGACCCAGCTCCACGCCTTTCGTTCCGGCATCGACGTGGTCAGGCCGACGAACGACGTCGACATCGTGCTGCACGTCGAGACGACCCGGGGTGTCGCGGCGACCGCCGCGACAGCACTGGAGGGTCTCGGCTACGTGCTCACGCCTCCGATCGATCCTCGCGAGGGGAGCGCCCACCGTTTCGTCCGTGACGACGCCAGGGTCGACGTCGTCGCGACGGTGTCGGACGTCGTCGACGTGCTGGCGGCGGACCACGCGCCGCCGAGCGTCACGGAGAAGCTGCGCGGGCATGCGATGGTCGCCATCGAGGGCGGCACCCAGGCGCTGCGCCGCACGGTCAACGCCCGGCTGACCGTCTCACCGGAACGCACGACGACGATCAGCGTGCCGGACGTCTTCGGGGCGATCGTGCTCAAGGCAGCCGCCTATCGGACCGACTCCCGCGACCCTGAGCGCCACCTGCACGACGCCGCCTCGTTGCTGTGCTGTCTCGAGGACCCCTACGCCGAACAGGAACGGTTCGCCGGCTCGGACCGACAGCGGTTGCAGACCTTGCGGCTGAACCTGCCCGATGAAGCACGGGCCTGGCGCGCCCTGCCGGCAGGACACCGGCGCAACGGACAGGCCGCTCTGCGCATCCTGACGGCGTGACCAGGCGGCACCTCGAACCCCGCCCGGCCGTCCCCGGGAATAGCCGGCGCGTCCAGATGGCTCCGTCTCGTATGGAGTGGGAGATGACGGCGCTGACGCGCGAGCGGCTGTCCATGGGTGACGTGCGCTCCCGGCCGGGCGCCCTGTGGGCCGTCGTGCTGGCGGGTGCGGCCACGCTGGAGACCGCCGGGGCCCGCCACCGGCTCCTGTCCGGCGACGCGGTGCTCGTCGACTCCCGGACCGCGCACCGGCTCGTCGCCGACCGCGAGACCGACCTGGTGCACGGCGACCTGCGGCCCGCGGTCCCGTCAGCGGCGCTGCCGAGCCCGCTGGTCGTCCACGGTTTCGACCAGCGGCAGCGCGGCGTCGTCGCCCTCGTGACCGCGTGCCCCCTCGACGCGATCTCCAGCCCGGCCCCGTTCGCCGCGAGCTACGCGGGCCTGATCGGCGCGGCGATGACAGCGCTGTGGCAGGAGACCGGGACCGGCATCGACGCCGGCGCCACCGCCGACACCCAGGTCGCCGACGTCGTCGCGGCGCTCGCGGACCGGCCCGGCGAGCCGTGGACCCTCGACCGGATGGCCGCGCTGGTGCACCTGTCGCGCTCCGCGCTGACCGAGCGCTTCCGCCGCGCCACCGGGCACAGCCCGATGCAGGTGCTGCGGGAGGTGCGCATGCACCGGGCCCGCACGCTGCTGATCGACCGGTGCCTGCCGGTCACGCGGGTCGCGTTCGAGGTGGGCTACGGCTCGGTCGCTGCGTTCAGCCGGGCGTTCACGTCCGACCACGGCCTCTCGCCGCTGGCGTGGCGGACCGGGCCGGACCAGGCTGCGCCGTCCGCCGCCTGTACCGGCCCGAGCACGAACCAGGCCCGGAACCCGGCCCGGCCCCGCCCGGCCCGGCCCTGGGTCCCGTCGGCCCCGCTCGGCCCGTCAGGTGCGGGGTACCCGCAGGAACGCCCAGCCGAGTCCCGCCGCGACCGCCGCGGCCGCCCCGACCAGCATCAGCGGCCGGACGCCGTGCCCGTCCAGTAGCACGCCGCCCAGGGACGAACCGGCGGTGATGGCGATCTGGAACGCGGTGACCTGCAAGGACATAGCCGACTCGGCCCGCTCCGGCTCCACCCGGGTGACCCAGAGCTGGGTGATCACCGGCACCATGCTGATCGAGAAGCCCCACAGCACCACAGCGACGGCCAGCACGGGCACCGACGAGGCGAACGCCGTCAGCACGAGGCCCGCGGCCAGCGCGACCGGGGCCGCCGCGGCCAGCGGCCGCAGCCACCGCGCGAGCACCCCGGCGAGCACCGTGCCCACCGTGCCGCCGATGCCCCAGGCCAGCAGCATCCAGGTGGTGGCGGCGGGGTCCACCCGCTCGATGGCGATCCGGATGTACGGGTACGCGGTGAAGTTGGCGAACGCCACCAGCACCACGCAGCCGATGCCCGCCATCAGCCGCCCGTTACGCAGCGCCTCGCGGAGCATCCGCAGGCCCGCGGTCGGGTGCGGCGGCACCGAGGGCAGGCTCAGGCCGAGCACGACGGCGCCGAGCGCGGTGAGGACGGCGACGCCCCCGAACGTCGTCCGCCAGCCGACGGCGTCTCCCACCACGGAGGCCAGCGGGATGCCGACGACCGTCGCGATGCTGGTGCCGAACGCCAGCGCGGACGAGACCACGTGGTCCCTGCCGGGCACGGCCCGGGTGCCGGCCCCGAAGGCGAACGACCAGTAGCCGGCGAGCGCGATGCCGAGCAGGAGCCGGCCGAGCAGCAGCACGGCGAAGCTGGGCGCGAGGGCGACCGCGATGTTCGAGATCGCCGCCGCGACGAGCAGCGCGACCAGCACGGTGCGCCGGTCGGCGCGGGGGAGCAGCACCGCGATGCTCGGCGCGGTGAAGGCCCCGGCGACCGCGGTGGCCGCCACGGCCAGCCCGGCCGTCCCCTCGCTCGCGCCGACGTCGGC
Source organism: Promicromonospora sp. NPDC090134 (assembly GCF_044746965.1). NCBI lineage: Bacteria > Bacillati > Actinomycetota > Actinomycetes > Micrococcales > Promicromonosporaceae > Promicromonospora > Promicromonospora sp. NPDC090134. Next base: position 7,835 of record NZ_JBIVCZ010000012.1, read on the forward strand.
CGCCAGCGCGGGCAGCACGCTCGCCGGCAGGAACTCGCTGAGGACCACCATCGCGATCCCGAAGGAGAGGGCCACGACGGGTGTCCAGGTCGGGTTGCCCGACGGCGGGGCCGCAGCGGCGTCGCGCTGCGTGGTGGTGGTTGTGCTCGTACTCATGGGCACCACCCTGACCGCCCGCGCCGCCCGCCGGTTGATCGTGCGGCGGGTGCCGTTGACCGGACGGCGGGACTACTCGACCTCGGCCGGGCGGGGGGCCACCCGGTCGTGGCGCCAGGCACGGATACCCGCGACGACCGACGCCGCGATGACCACGCCCGCCACCACGTACGCGATGGGCCGGACCGACGGGTCCGACGCCGCGTAGTAGCCGAGCACCGTGATGAGCACGCCCCAGCTCACGGCCCCGAAGATGTTCGCGGTGAGGAACCGCAGGTAGGACATCCCGCCGACGCCCGCGATGACCGGCACGAACACGCGCGCCCAGGGCATGTACCGGCCGATCACCACGGACCACCAGCCGAACAGCTCGTAGAACCGTTCGGTGCGCACCACGGTGGCCTGTACCCAGCGACCCTTGCGGGTGCTCAGGTACGGCCGCCCGTACCGCCGCCCCAGCAGGAACGCGACCTGGTCGCCCGCCACCGCTGCGATGCCGACGCCGATCGCGAGCACCCAGATGTCGATCCGGTCGGTGCTCCCGGCCACGATCCCCGCGCCGAACAGCAGCCCGTCGCCGGTGAGGAACGGGATGAAGACGCCGACGAAGAACGCCGTGCCGACGAACACCAGGCCCCAGACGGCCAGGTAGAAGGCGAGGGGGCCGAGCACGTCGAGCCAGCCGGCGACGTCGTCCGAGACAGCGGTCCTGATCATCGAGGGCGTCCTCCGGTGCCGTGGGGGAGCGTTGGTGAGGACAGCCTAAGCTCCGCCGTCGCCCGCGGGGACCGCCGGACGGGTGGACCTAGGCCCCGGGCCGGTCCACCACGCGGGACATCACGAGCGCCGTGCGGGTCTTGACCACGTGCGTGACGGTCCGGATGCGTTCGACGGTGCGCTCGATCTCCTCCATGCTCGTGGCCATGACGTGCACGATCGCGTCGGCGTCGCCGGTCACGGTCGAGACGCGTACCACCTCGGGGATGGGCGCGAAGTCGCGCTCCAGCACCTTGGGTGACACGATCCCGGAGCAGAAGATCTCGACGTAGCCCTCCAGGATCCAGCCCATGGCCTGCGGGTCCACGCGCACGGTGAAGCCCGCGATCTCCCCGCGGGCGAGCATGAGGTCGACCCGGCGCTTCACGGCGGGCGCCGAGAGGCCCACCACGCTGCCGACCTCCTGGTACGTGGCACGCCCGTCGCGCAGCAGCTCGCCGACGATCGCCCGGTTCACGGCATCCATGAACGAATCGTTCAATACTCGCTGCGATTGCGCAAGATTCCGTGCCTGGATACGCAACGGATGCCTGCCTGTTGTGAATCGGTCCGGCCGTAATCTCGCGCCATGACGCAGACCACCGCGCAGCGGACCGCCACGCCGCGGCACTACCTCATGTGCCCGCCCACGTACTTCGACGTCGTCTACGCCATCAACCCGTGGATGGACCCGTCCTCCCCCGTCGACACCGCCAAGGCCCTCGCCCAGTGGGAGGCGCTGCGTGACGCCTACGAGGCGCGCGGTCACAAGGTCGACATCATCGAGCCCGAGCCAGGCCTGCCCGACATGGTCTACGCGGCCAACGGCGGCATCGTCGTGGGCGGACGGGCGCTCGCCGCCCGCTTCACCTACCCGGAGCGCGCGGCCGAGGGCCAGGCGTACGACCGCTGGTTCGGCACGCCCGCCGCCGACGGCTACCGCCGCCTCGGCGAGTCGGCCGAGATCATGGAGGGCGAGGGCGACCTGCTGACGATCGGCAAGCTGCTGCTCGCCGGCACCGGCTTCCGCACCACGCCCGCCGGCCACGCCGAGGTGGCCGAGCGGCTGGAGCTCGCGGAGCAGGGCATGGAGCTGGTCCCGCTGGAGCTCGTCGACCCGCGCTACTACCACCTCGACACGGCCCTCTCCGTGCTCGACGACGGCGCCGTCTCCGGCGAGACCGTCGTGGCCTACCACCCCGAGGCGTTCAGCCCGGCCGCGCAGGAGACGCTGCGCACCCTGTTCCCGGACGCGATCCTGGTCGGCGCCGACGACGCCGCCGTCCTGGGCCTGAACGTCGTGTCCGACGGGCTGAACGTGTTCCTCAGCGACCGCGCCCGCGACTACGCCGACGCGCTCAAGGAGCGCGGCTTCGTGCCCGTGGGCATCGACCTGTCCGAGATCTTCAAGGGCGGCGGCTCGGTCAAGTGCTGCACGCTCGAGCTGCGCCCCGCCACCACCGAGGAGACCCGATGACCACCGTCCCGTACCTCGACGTCGCCGCCACCGCCCGCTGGGTCGCCCGCCGCGGCCCGGAGGCCGCCATCGCCGCGCTGACCGACGCCCTGGACCGCGACTTCGCGCGCTGGCCCGAGCTCGACAAGCGCCCGCGCATCGCGTCGCACTCCCCGGAGGGTGTCATCGAGCTGATGCCCACGTCGGACGCCGAGACCTACGGCTTCAAGCTGGTCAACGGCCACCCGCTCAACCCCGCGCGAGGGTTCCAGACCGTCACCGCGATCGGCATGCTGGCCGACGTCGGCAACGGGTACCCGACGTTCCTCGCCGAGATGACGCTGCTCACGGCGCTGCGCACGGCCGCGACGTCAGCCCTCGCCGCCCGCTACCTGGCGCCGGCCAGCTCGCGGACGCTCGCCCTGATCGGCTGCGGCTCGCAGGCCGAGTTCCAGGCGCTCGGCATGCGCGCCGAGCTGGGCATCGAGACGCTGCGCGTCTTCGACGTCGACCGCGACGCGATGGAGAAGCTGGCGAAGCACGCCAAGGCGCTCGGCTTCGACGTCGTCCTGGCCGACGACGCCGCCGACGCCGTGCGCGGCGCCGACGTCATCACGACGTGCACCGCCGACAAGCAGAACGCGACCGTGCTGCACGACGCCGACGTGACGGGCGGCGTCTTCATCAACGCGATCGGCGGCGACTGCCCGGGCAAGACCGAGCTGGACCCGGCGATCGTCGCGCGGGCGAGCGTGTTCGTCGAGCTCCCGGAGCAGACCCGCATCGAGGGCGAGATCCAGCGCCAGGCCGCCGACTTCCCCGTGACGGAGCTGTGGCAGGTCGTCACGGGCGCCGCGCAGGGCCGCCGGAGCGAGGACGAGCTCATCGTGTGGGACTCCGTCGGCTTCGCCGTCGAGGACTGGACCGCGCTGAAGTTCGTCCTGGAGGACGTCACGGCGAACGCGCCGGAGCTGCTCCAGCACCTGGACCTCATCGCGGAGCCGGAGAACCCGAAGGACCTGTTCTCCCTGGTCGCGGAGGCCTGACCGCCCCTGACCGGCGGAGGGCGAACGTACGAATTCGAGGTGTGTTGCTCTGCGTAGAGCTTGTCTACGCAGAGCAACACACCTCGAATTCGTAGGTCGTCTGCCCGCCGCGACACGCCGACGACATGCCCGGGACACGCTTCCGGTGGGTCCGATGGTCGAGCTCGCTACAGGAGCTCCGCGCGCAGGTCCGGCTCTGTCTCGAACTCGTGGAACGGGTGGGTCGGGGTCGTCAGGTGGTGGTGGCCCAGGCGGAGCAGGTCCTGGTCGACGCCACCCGGGGTGAGCATGAGCATCCAGTCGGCCGCCATGTCGTACAGCTCGGGCTCCAGGTAGCCGATCTTCACCACGACGACGTCGGTGGCGCGCGGGTCCAGGCCCAGCACCTTGAAGTCGCGCTCCAGGTGGTACGGCTTGCGCCGCTCCGTGAGGATCACGCGCAGCCCGCCCGCGCGGACGACGGCGACGATCCCGGCGTCCGGGTCGCCCTCGCTCACGTGCTCCACGACGCCCGTCAGGCGGACCGGCCCGTGCGGGCCGTCGTCGACCCGGGCTCCGGCCTCGACGTCGACCGCCGCGCCCGGTCCGTCCGCGGCGAAGGCAGCGGCCACAGAGCGCGCCGCCGCGCCGTCCGGCAGCGAGGCGTAGATCGCGGTGCTCCCGCCGTCCTCGGCCGGACGGGAGAAGGCCGGCTCCGCGAGCAGCCGCGCGAGCGTCCAGGTGACGTCGCCCGCACCGCCCGCCGTCGGGTTGTCGCCCGAGTCGGACAGGAAGTACGGCCGCGCCTCGCTCGCCAGCGCGGTCGCCACGCACTGCTCGTACGGGGCGGCGGGCGCGACGAACGCGAAGTCGTCGCGCGCGTCCCAGTACTGCCGGGCGAGCTGCTCGGCCTCGCGCACGATCACCTCCTCGTCGTCGCCCGTGACGACGACGGCGGCCCGGCAGCTCGGCTCGTCGGCCCACGCGTACCCGACCCAGAGCGCGGCGTCGAGCACGCCGGGCAGGTCGGCCACGCGGGCGACGTCGGCGTAGATCGACGCCGCGGGCTCGATGCGGGTGCTGGTCTTCTCGCCCGGCAGCAGCACGGGGACCTGCAGCCACGCCTTCTTGGGCGCGCCCCCGGACCGGAGGCGCGCGAGCAGGTTGGTCGCGGCGCGCTCGCGGGTCTCCCAGGCGTCCTCGTGCGGGGCCATGCGGTAGCAGGTGATCAGGTCGCTGGCCTGGGCCAGCTCGCGGGGCACGTTGCCGTGCAGGTCCATGGTGGTGCTGATCAAGGTTCCGGGGCCGACGGCGGCGCGTACCGCCGCCGCGAGGTCGGACTCGGCGTCGTCCCGGCCGACCACCGTCATGGCGCCGTGGATGTCGAGCAGCAGGCCGTCGTACGGCCCGTGCTGCGCCTGCTGGTCGCGCAGGGTCGCCACGATCTCGTCGCGCACTGCCTCGTAGACCTCGGCGGGCACGGCGCCGCCGGGCAGCGACCGCGCGTGCAGCACGCCGCTCCACTCGGCGGCGTCGCGCAGGGGAGCGCCGTCGGCGAGGAACGGGTAGTGCTTCACGAGCTCGTCGCCGCGGCGCAGGGTGAAGGCCTCCCACCCGGAGCGGTGCGGGGAGAACGTGCTGGACTCGATCGACATACCGGCGATCGCGACCCGCGGGCGGGGGTTGGTCATCGTGGTCCTTCCGACGTTGTGGGGGACGGGGCAGAGGGCTGGGCGGTGAAGGCGTGCGGGACGAGCGCGTCCTCCAGCAGGCGGCCCACGCCCACGAGGTTCGCGTCGGCGCCCAGCCCGGACGGCGCGATCACCAGGTCGCGGGTCATCAGGGGGTGGGCGCCCTCGTAGATCTGGCTGCGGATCGCCGAGACGAACGGCTCCAGCGTCGAGAGCGCGCCGCCCAGGTACACGGCGCCGGGGTTGAAGAAGTTGACCACCGTGCACAGCGCCGCGCCGAGGTGCCGGCCGGCGGTGCGGGTCAGCGTGGTCGCCACGGGTTCGGCGTCGCGCACCAGGGCGAGGACGTCGGCCGTCCCCGCGACGTCGTACCCCTGCTCGTGCAGCAGCCGCACGAGGGCGGCGCCGGAGGCCACGGTCTCCAGGCAGCCGCGGTTGCCGCAGGTGCACGGGGTGTCGCCGCCGGCGGGGATGCGGGTGTGCGTGATGTCGCCCGCCGCGCCGCCCGCCCCGCGGTACAGCCGGTCGTCGACGAGGATGCCGGCCCCGATCGCGCTGCCCGCCTTGACGGAGACCGAGTGCCGCGTGCGGCGGGCGTGCCCGAAGTGCTCGCCGACGGCCATCGCGTTGGCGTCGTTCTCGACCACGGCGGGTACGCCGAGCGCGTCCTCCAGCCAGGAGCCGACGTCGAACCCCGACCAGCCGGGCATCCGCGACGGGCTGTCCAGGGCGCGCTGCGCGACGTCGACAGGGCCCGGCAGGGAGATGCCGACGCCGAGCAGCCGGCCGCCGTCGGGCGCGGCGCCGGCCAGCTCCCGCAGCGCCGCCGTGACCTGCGCCAGGACCGGCTCGGGTCCGTCGGCGATCGCGAGGGGCACCTCCGTGGTCGTGGCCAGCTCGCCGCCGTGCCGCAGGATGCCGAGCCGGGCGTGCGTGCCGCCCACGTCGACCACACCGAGGTAGCCGGTGCTGCCCGGCACGCGCAGGGCGCGCGGCCGCCGTCCGCCGCTGGACTCGCCCTCGCCGGTCTCCTCCAGGGCGCCCGCGGCGAGCATCGCCTGCACCCGCTGCGAGACGGTGGACGGCGCGATGCCGAGTGACTCGGCGATCTCCTTGCGCGAGCGGGCGCGGCCGCTGGACACGAGCACGAGGATCTCCCGCTCGAGCCGCGGCGCGGCGACTCGGGGACGCGTGGGCTGGGGCACGGGCCTCCTCCAGACTTCTTGCAGAACTTTTTTCGATAAGTGGAACAAGTGCCGGGCAAGAGTCTGCACCACGTTCCCGCTGATCCGGGCGGGCGGGGCTTTTTACGGCGCCGAATTAACAGTCTTGTTACGGCTTTCGCATAGATCCGGGAAACTTTGTACGTCTACGGTGCTCCATTATTCGGCTGACGAAACAAGTGCCCCGTGCCGCACAGGCCCCGGCGTCGTCAGCCCCCGCAGACCAAGGAGACCCAGATGCGCACCACGCATGCCGGACGGGCCGCACGGCTGGCCGTCGGCGCGACCGCCGCCGTCGCCCTCCTCGCCGGATGCTCGACGTCCTCCGGTGCGGACACGTCCGCCGCCCGTACCGACGTGAACTACGCCCTGCCCGCCAACGCGACCCCCAACTGGATCGTGCCGCTGGGCATCGCGGGCAAGCTCGCGACCCACAACTCCGCCATCATGCGCACCCTCTGGGAGCCCCTGGTGGCCTACGACGGCTCCGAGGGGGAGGTGGGGCGCGTGGCGAGCGCCGATCTCGCCGACGAGATCACCTTCTCCGACGACGCCCGCACCGTGACGATCACGCTCGACGACCGCACCTGGAGCGACGGCGAGCCCGTCACCTCGGCGGACGTGAAGTTCTGGTTCGACCTCGTGAAGGCCAACACGGACGTCTGGGCCAGCTACTCCGAGGGCCGCATGCCCGACAACGTCACCGACGTGGCCACGCCCGACGAGAAGACGGTCGAGCTCACCTTCGACAAGGTCTACAACCCGGAGTGGCTGCAGGCCTCCCAGCTCACGCTCGTCGTGCCGCTGCCCGCCCACGCCTGGGCCAAGGCCGCCGACGGCGACGAGCCCGACCCGGCGCTCGCCGGGACGAAGGACGGCGCGAAGGCGATCTTCGACTACCTCGTGACGCAGAGCGAGGACCTGGGCACCTACGAGTCCAACCCGCTGTGGCAGACCATCAACGGCCCGTACTCCCTGACCGGGTTCACGGACAGCGGCCAGGTCGAGCTGACGAAGAACGAGAAGTACGACGGCGACGACGCCGCCTCGATCGACACCGTCAACCTGCTGCCGTACACCTCGACCGACGCCGAGGTGAACGCGGTGCGCTCCGGCGCCGTCGACTACGGGTACATCCCGACCACGGGCCTGGACGCGCCGGAGCAGTACGAGTCGCTCGGCTACGCCGTCGAGCCGTGGGCGGGCTGGTCCATCACCTACCTGCCGTACAACTTCAACCACCCCGAGCTGGGTCCGGTCTACCGCCAGCTCTACGTGCGCCAGGCCCTGCAGCACCTCGTGGACCAGGAGCAGATCTCCGACGTCATCTGGAAGGGCGCCGCGCTGCCGGGCTACGGCCCCGTGCCGCAGAACCCCGAGAGCGACTTCCTCTCCGAGGAGCAGAAGACCAACCCGTACCCGTTCGACCCGGAGGCCGCGGCCACGCTGCTGGCCGACCACGGCTGGACGGCGGGTCCCGACGGCGTGCTGGAGTGCACCAGCCCGGGCGACGGCGCCGACGAGTGCGGCGCGGACATCGAGAAGGGCCAGCAGCTCGCGATCACCATCCTGACGCAGAGCGGCTCGGCCGAGACCGACAACATGTTCGCCGAGATCAAGTCCACCTTCGAGCAGGCCGGCGTGGGCGTCACCATCGAGAGCGCGCCGCTGAACACGGTGCTGTCCTCCATCGCCCCGTGCACCGCGGACCAGGCGGACTGCGACTGGGAGCTGCCGTTCTTCGGCACCGCCGGGAGCTGGTACTTCGGCGGCTACCCGAGCGGCGAGCGCGTGTTCGGCACGGGCGCCGCGTCGAACTTCGGCTCGTACTCGGACGACGAGTTCGACACCCTCATGCACGACTCCACCGAGAGCACCGACCCGTCGGTCATGCAGGAGTACTCGAAGTTCGGCGCCGAGAACCTGCCGGTCATGTGGCTGCCGAACCCCGTCTACCAGGTCTCGGTGATCAAGGACGGCCTGGAGGGCACCACGCAGGACCCGCTCGCCAGCTTCCACCCGCAGCGCTGGAGCTGGGCCGGCTGACATGACGACAGCCATCCCCGCGCAGAGCGGGACCGTCGAAGCCGGAGCCGCCGCGCCCGCGCCCGTCAGGGCAGCCCGCGGCGGCTTCGGCCGCTTCCTGGTCCGCCGCGTGCTCCAGGCGCTCGCCGTGATCCTCGTGGTCAGCGTCATCGTGTTCGCGCTGCTGCACGCGCTGCCCGGCGGGCCCGCCCGCGGCGTGCTCGGCCAGCAGGCCACCCCCGAGCAGATCGCGGCCTTCGAGGCCGCCAACGGCCTGGACCAGCCCGTGGTGCTCCAGTACCTCTCGTTCCTCGGGCGCTCACTGACGGGCGACCTCGGCGAGTCGTACCTGCTCAACCAGTCGGTCTCCGACGCGATCGCGCTGCGGCTGTCCAAGACGCTGCTGCTGACCGGGCTCTCGCTCGTGGTCGCGGTGCTGATCGCCGTGCCCGCCGGCGTCTACCAGGCCGTGCGCCGCAACCGCGCCGTCGACTACTGGCTGTCCACGCTGGCGATCGTCGCCTACTCGACCCCCACGTTCTTTCTCGGGATGCTCCTGATCCTGCTGCTCAGCCAGAACGCCGGGCTGTTCCCCGCGGCGGCGCCGCAGGGCACCGGGATCGCCGAGGTGCTGGCCCAGCCGGCCGGGCTCGTGCTGCCCGTGCTCACGGGCGCCGTGCCGATCGTCGCGACGTTCAGCCGCTACATGCGGTCCTCGACCCTGGACAACCTCGGTGAGGACTACGTGCGCACCGCCCGCGCCAAGGGCACGGCCTACCGGAGCGTCGTGCTGCGGCACGTGCTGCGCAACTCGCTGACGCCCGTCGTCGCGATGCTCGGCTACTACCTCCCCGTCATGTTCGGCGGCGCGCTCGTGGTGGAGCAGCTCTTCAACTACCCGGGCATGGGCCTGCTGTTCTGGAGCGCCGCGCAGAGCAGCGACTTCCCGGTGCTGCTGGGCTGCGTGCTCGTCATCTCGGTGGCCACCGTGGTGGGCTCGCTGCTGGCCGACCTGCTCCAGGCCCTCCTGGACCCGCGCACCCGCGGAGGCCTGCGATGACGGGGCTGCGCAGGTTCGCCCGCAACCGGCTCGCCGTGGTGGGCGCCGTGGCGCTCGCCGTGCTGGTGCTGTTCGTGCTCGTCGGTCCGCTCGTGTACCCCACCGAGCAGGTGGCGACCGACCTGGGCGCCGCCAACCTGGCGCCCGGCGTCGACGGGCACCCGCTCGGCACCGACGCGCTCGGCTACGACAACCTGGGCCGGCTGATGGTGGCCGGCCGGGTGTCGCTCCTGGTCGGCGTGCTGGCCGGGGCGCTCGCGACCGTGGTCGGCACCCTCTGGGGCGCCGTCGCCGGGTACGTGGGCGGCGTGGTGGACGCCGTCATGATGCGCGTGGTCGACGCCGGGATCGCGATCCCCGCGATCTTCCTGCTGCTGGTGCTCTCCACCATCGTGCGGCCCACGGTCGGCATGATGATCGTGGTGCTGGGCCTGGTGTCCTGGCTGGTCCCCGCGCGGCTGATCCGGGCCGAGGCCCTGTCGGTCCGCACGCGCGACTACGTGGTGGCGGCCCGCGCGATGGGTGCCACGCACCGCCGCACCGTGCTGACGCACGTCATCCCCAACACCGTGGGCACCGTGGTGGTGAACGCGACCTTCCAGGTGGCCGACGCCATCCTGCTCGTGGCCTACATCAGCTTTCTCGGGATGGGCGTCCAGCCGCCCACGACCGACTGGGGCGCCATGCTCAACGACGGCATCAACTACATCTACCAGGGCGCGTGGTGGCTCATCCTGCCGCCGGGCCTCGCGATCGTGATCGTGGTCTGCGCCCTGAACTTCGTGGGCGACGGGCTGCGGGACGTCGTCGACGTGAAGGGGAGGACTACATGAGCGACGTCGTCCTGCGCATCGCGGACCTGAACGTCACCTTCTCCACCGACTCCGGGGAGGTGGCGGCGGTGCGCGGCATCGACCTGGAGGTCCGCCGCGGCCGGGTGGTGGCGCTGGTGGGCGAGTCCGGCTCCGGCAAGAGCGTCACCTCGCTGTCCGTCCTGGGCCTGCTGCCCGCGACGGCCCGGGTGTCGGGCTCGGTCGAGCTGGCCGACGGCGCCGGCCTGCGCGACGTCGTGACCACCCCCGAGGAGCAGCTCGTGGACCTGCGCGGCCGCGTGGCGTCCATGGTGTTCCAGGAGCCGATGACGGCGCTGAACCCGACCATGACCCTCGGTGACCAGGTCGCCGAGGCGGTGCTGAACCACGAGCGCGTGCCGCGCGCCGTCGCCCGGGAGCGGGCGGTGGAGCTGCTGCGGTCGGTGGGCATCCCCGAGCCGGAGCGGCGGGCGGGGCAGTACCCGCACGAGCTGTCCGGCGGGCAGCGGCAGCGCGTGGTCATCGCGATCGCCCTGGCCTGCGAGCCGCGGCTGATCGTCGCGGACGAGCCGACCACGGCGCTCGACGTGACGGTGCAGGCCGGGATCCTCGACCTGCTGCGTGGGCTGGTGGCGCAGCACGACACGGCGCTGCTGCTGGTCACGCACAACATGGGCGTGGTCGCCGACCTCGCCGACGAGGTGGCCGTGATGAGCGGCGGCCGGATCGTGGAGCACGGGCCGGTGGAGCAGGTGCTGCTCGCCCCGGCGCACGAGTACACGCGGGCGCTGCTGGACGCGGTGCCGGCGGCGCCGCCGGCCGAGCCGCCGGCCGAGGTTCCCGCCGACGACCGCGAGGTCGTGCTCGACCTGCGCGGCGTCAGCCTCGACTACCGGGTGCAGGGCCGCCACGTGCGCGCCGTCGAGCGCCTCGACCTGACCGTGCGCGCGGGCGAGATGCTGGGCCTGGTCGGCGAGTCCGGCTCGGGCAAGTCGACGGCGGGCCGGGCGTGCCTGGGCCTGCTCGCGCCGTCCGAGGGCGAGGTGCTGCTGCTCGGGACGTCGGTGGCGCGGGCGCGCGGCCGGGCGCGCCGGCGCCTGCTGGCCGACGTCGGCGTGGTGTTCCAGGACCCGGGCGGGTCGCTCGACCCGCGCCGACTGGTGGGCGAGTCGATCGCGGAGCCGCTGGCGATCCACGGCCGGGACGGGCGGCGGCTGTCCCCGGCCGAGAAGCGGGCGCGGGTGCGGGAGCTGCTGGACGCCGTCCGGCTGCCGGCGGGCGCCGAGCGGCGCTACCCGCACGAGTTCTCCGGCGGGCAGCGGCAGCGCATCGGGCTCGCCCGCGCGCTCGCGCTGCGCCCCCGCCTGCTGGTGGCCGACGAGCCGACGAGCGCGCTGGACGTGTCCGTGCAGGCCGAGGTGCTGCAGGTGCTGCGCGACCTGCACGCGGAGCTGGGGTTCGGCTGCCTCTTCATCAGCCACGACCTGGGCGTGGTGCACGAGCTGACCGACCGCGTGGCCGTGCTGCGCTCGGGCCGCCTCGTGGAGAGCGGCGCGACGGCGGAGGTGTTCAGCGCGCCTCGCGAGCTGTACACCGCGGAGCTGCTGGCCTCGGTGCCGACGCCGGACCCGCTGGCGCAGCGGGACCGGCGCGCGGCGCGCCTGCGGCTCGCCGGCACGGGCGAGGACCGGTGACGGACGCGCCCACGGCGGGCGTCGACATCGGCGGCACCAAGATCCGCGCCGCCCTGGTGACGCCCGACGGCGAGGTGCTCGCCTCGGCGACCGCGCCCACGCCGTCGGGCGGCCAGGCCATGCTCGACGTCGCGGCGGAGCTGGTCGCGCGGGCGTCCGCGACGGCGGGGCGGAGCGCAGTCGGCGTCGGGGTCGGGGCGGCGGGCGTCGTCGACCCGGTGACGGGCGAGGTGCTGGCAGCCAGCGACTCCTTCGTGGACTGGGTGGGCACGAACCTGCGCTCGGGGCTCGCGGCCCGGACAGGGCTGCCGGTGACCGTCGCGAACGACGTGGACTCGTTCCTCGTGGGCGAGGCGACCTGGGGCGCCGTCCGCGGCGTCCGGTCGGCGGCGGGCATCGCGCTCGGGACCGGTGTCGGGGGAGCGATCTGGCTGGACGGCGCGCTGTACCGCGGCGCGGGTGCCGCCGGGGAGATCGGGCACATGCCCGGGTTCGGCGACGCGCGGTGCACCTGCGGCCAGCGCGGGCACCTGGAGACGCTCGCGTCCGGGCGCTCGGTGGAGCGGCGGTACGCGGAGCTGGTCGGGGCGGGCTCGGCCGCGGCGGACGGCGTCGGCGCCGCGGAGATCGAGGCCCGCGCACGAGCCGGGGACGAGGCGGCGCTCCGGGTGCTCGCCGACGCCGGCCACGCGGTCGGGTCGGCGGTCCTGGTGCTGGCGGCGCTGCTCGACGTCGGGCACGTGGTGGTGGGCGGCGGGCTGACCCACGCCTGGGACCTGCTGGAACCCGCGATCCGGGCCCGGCTGGACGACGAGCCGCCGGTCTCCGGGCACACGGTCGAGGTGCGCCGGGCCGTCCAGGGCGGCGACGCGACGGTGATCGGAGCGGCAGCCCTGGCCCGCCCCTAGCGGGCGGCGCAGACGAGATCGGTCCGTTGCTTCTAGATCGGTCGGTCGATGGACCGATCTCACGACAAGGGACCGAACTCGATGAGTTCGGTCCCTTGCCTGCTGCCAACTTTGCCTGTCTGAGGGGATCAGGCGGCGGTGGTGACCTCGATGCGCTGCGGCGTGGTGCCGGCGAAGACGCCCGGCACGGTGACCGTCAGCACGCCCGCGTCGTAGGACGCGCGGACGACGTCGCCGTCCACGGCCTTGGGCAGCGTGACGACGCGGCGGAAGGATCCGAAGCGGACCTCCGAGATGCGGCGGCCCTCGGACTCCTCCGAGCGCTGGTCCTTGCGCTCGCCGCGGACGACGAGCTTGCGGCCCTCGACCTCGACGGTGATGTCGTCGGCCGGGTTCACGCCCGGCAGGTCGAGGCGGGCGACGAGGTCCTCGCCCTCACGGTAGACGTCAGCCGCGGGCACGACGCCCTCGGTGACGCCGAGCTGCTGGCTCCACGGCTCGCGGAGCCAGGTGCTGGCGAACGGGGAACGGGTAAGAACTGTGGTCATGATGTCCTCCTCCGGACGGGTCTGATGACGGGTACAACCTGAGTCGACCCGACTCAATTTCCGGGTTCGCCGACGGCGGACGGAGGGCTCCGAGGCTGACTGTGCTGGTGCTCGGAGGCGCGTTCACATTGCCCTGGCGCGGATCCCGATCCGGAGGCCGAGGTCGCCGAGCTCGTCGAGCAGGGCGACCGTGCCCCAGACCTGGTTCCGTGTGCGGTCTGTGAGCGGCCGGATGACGCCGGCGTCGTGCAGCCGGCTGATCGCGGCGTACACCGTGGATGTCCCGGCACGGGTCATGTCCTCGGCGTCTTCCGACGAGAAGACCGGGTGAGCGGGTAGAGCGCCCAGCAGGTCGGCGGCGGCGCTTCCTCGACGAGGTCGGCCCGCCGCGTCGGCCCAGGTCCCGGGCATGGTGGAGATCCGGTCCGCGGTGATCCGCGACTCCTGCGCCGCGATCGCGGCGGCGGCGGTGAATCCCTGCACGACCGGGCCGGCATCGCCGTCGCGATACGCATCCAGGGTGTCGAAGTAGTCGTCGCGTCGCGCGACCAGAGCGGACGCCAGCGGGACGACCACGCGCGACGTGACGCCGCGCCGACGAAGGACGGTGTTCACGAGCGCACGCCCGATGCGTCCGTTGCCGTCCGTGTACGGATGGATGGACTCGAACTGCGCGTGGACGAAGGCCGCCTGGACCAGCGCGCTGAGGTCGTCCCGGTTCGCGAACCGGATGAGGTCGTCCATGTACTCGTCGACCGTCTCCGCGGGTGGGGGTACGAAGAGCGCCCCACGCGGCGAGTAGTCAGAACCACCGATCCAGTTCTGCATGTCACGGAAGCGGCCGGCGTAGTCCTTCTCGTACGGGTCGTCCGCCATGAGTGCGGCGTGCGCCCGGTGGATGTTGGCGAGCGTCAGGTCGGTCCCACCGGCCACCGAGGCGATCAGGTGGTCGAGTGCGTTGGTCGAGGCCACCATGGAAGTCGCCGATGCGTTGGCCCGGCTGCCGTGCAGGGCACGCGCGAAGTCGTCGATCGACGCCACGACGTGTTCGATCTTGGACGATGCGACGGACTCGTTGCGTAGGAGCAGAGCCGAAAGAGCATCGAGGTGCTCGCCGTGTGTCTGGTCGAGGCTCGAGATCTCGCGCAACGCGGCCTCGATCTGGCTCGAGGCGGAGGCACTGGTGGTCGGAGCAAGGCCTGAGATGTGTGGGGGCAGGCGCACCGTCACCTCGCTCAGCCGGCGATCGTCGACCGTGCCACCGCGCACCGTCTGCTCCCACGGGACTACGGCCGAGCGGTGTGGTTCGAGGGTGATCGGCTCGGCCATCAGGACTCCATAAGTCGGACTCGGATCGGAGTTAGTCTGACTTATGCAGAGTAACCCAGACTAACTCCGTCCGAGTCTGACTTACGGCGGCGGTCGCTGCCACCGCTCGCGACATGCGAGTCAGTGGCGGGTGATCGTCAGGCTTGCGTCGTCCTCGCCGACGACGACCTCCGCCGTGCCGCCGACCGGGATCGTGAGCAGTGGGCTGGTGTGGCCGAGATCGACGCCCGCCAGCACCGGCTTGCCGGCCAGTGCGGGCTGGCGCGCGACGATCTCGTCGAGCGCCGCCCGCGTCATGCCCGTGGCGGCCTGGAACCGGCCGATCACCAGACCGGTCACGCCTCCGGCGTCGGGCAGCTGGAGCAGGGAGGTGAGGTTGCGGGCAAAGGCGACCGTGTCGGACTCGAAGTCGTCCTCCAGGAAGAGCAGTGCCCCGTCGAGCGGCGGCATGTTCGCGGTGCCCTGGAGCAGGTTGAGCGTGCAGAGGTTGCCGCCCACGATCCGGCCCGACGCCTGCCCCGGGCGCAGCCGCCACCAGCCGTCGTTGGCCACGGGGGTGCGGGCGTCCTGGTCGAGGAACCACAGGTCGTCGGTCCAGGCCCCGGAGGGTTCGACGGCGATCGGGGCGTCGCCGGTCACCGCGGCGCGGAACCAGTCGCCGGTGGGCTCGAAGTGGTCGCGCATGCCCCAGCTCGACCAGTGCGGGCCGGAGTAGGTGACCAGGCCCGTGCGGGCGAGGATCGCGTTCTGCAGCGCGGTGATGTCCGAGTAGCCGCAGAACACCTTGGGGTGCGCGGCGATCAGGTCGAAGTCCAGGTGGGGCAGCAGCTCGTTGCTGTTGAACCCGCCGATGACCGTGAGGATGCCGGCGACGGCCGGGTCGGCGAACGCGGCGTGCAGGTCGGCGACCCGGTGCTCGATCGAGGAGCTGCGGAACTGGTCGTCCTCGTCGACGTGCTCGCCGAACGTCAGCGTGAGCCCCATCGCGGCGAACCGCTCGTCGATCCAGCGGGTGTTGTCGTGCTCCATGACCATCGCCCGCGACCTGGAGGGGGCGATGACGCGGACGGTGTCGCCGGAGCGGAGCCGGGGCGGGACGATGGTTGCGTGCGCTGACATGCCCGCAGCCTAGATCGGGGCCGCGGGACAGGCCCTCAGATTTCCGCGAGCAGGAGGAACCGTGCGTGCCAACCGCATCACACCCAACCTTCGGGTGGCCGACATCGAGACGGCCAAGGGCTTCTACGTCGACTTTCTCGGGCTGAGCACCGAGGAGTTCAACCTGGGCTGGGTGGCCCGCTACACCTCTCCCGAGACGGGGGCGCACGTCCAGCTCGTCACGGGCGACGCGACGTCGCCCGAGGACTCGGTCATCTCGGTCCACACGCCGGACGTCGACGCCGCGTACGAGGAGGCTCAGCGGCTCGGCTACGAGATCGTGCACCCGCTGACCACGGAGTCGTGGGGCGTGCGCCGGTTCCTCGTGCGGGCGCCGGACGGCAACGTGATCAACGTCGTGCGACACCGCGACTGAACGGGCCGACACGAGCTCAGCCGTGGATCGGGCCGTCCGTCTCGCGCAGGGGGCGGGCCGTGGCGCCCGAGCGGGCCGCGATCAGCTCGGCGACGATCGACACGGCGGTCTCGTCCGGCGTGCGCGCGCCCAGGTCCAGGCCGATCGGGCTGTGCAGCCGGGTCAGCGCGGAACGCGGCACACCGTCCTCGACCAGGCGGGCCGCCCGCTCGGCGTGCGCGCGGCGGGAGCCCATGGTGCCCACGTACGTGCCGGCCGGCAGGTCGGTGAGCGCCGTGTGCAGCAGGGGCACGTCGAACTTGGCGTCATGGGTCAGCACGCAGACGGCGTCGCGCGCGGAGACCCGGCCCGCCGCGATCTCGGCGGCCAGGTACCGGTGCGGCCACTCGGTCACCACCTCGTCGGCCTCCGGGAAGCGGGCCGGTGTGGCGAACACCGGCCGGGCGTCGCACACCGTGACCCGATAGCCCAGCAGCCGGCCGGCCCGCGCCAGCGCCGCCGCGAAGTCGATCGCGCCGAACACCAGGAGCCGTGGCGGCGGCGCGAACACCTGCAGGAAGACCCGCGTGCCCGTACCGGTGCGCTCGCCGTGCGGCCCGTACTCCCGCAGGGCGGAGGTACCGGCGGCGACCTGCCCGACGGCGTCCGCGGTCACCGCCGCGTCGAGGCCCGGGTCCCCGAGCGTTCCCTCCGGCGCGTCCGGCGCGTCCGGCGCATCCGCACCCGCCCCGGGGACGACCAGGTGCCGGCCGAGCGCGCCGCCGGCACCGCCGCTGCCGTCCGCCCCGACGACCGTGGCGAGGCAGACGCCCGACGGCACGCGACCGCCGTCGGGCGACGAGGGACCCAGCACCCGCCGGGCGAAGGAACCGAAGCCCGGCCAGGCCGTCCGCGACAGGGGAGCGACGAAGACCTCGATGGTCCCGCCGCAGGTCAGGCCCACGTCGAAGGCGTCGTCGTCGGTGACGCCGTAGCGCGCCGCCACGGGGCGGCCGGTCTCGGCGACCTCCAGGCCGAGGTCGTACACGGCGCCCTCGACGCACCCGCCCGAGACCGAGCCGATCACCTCGCCGCCCGGGCCGACGGCCATGGCGGCCCCCGGATCGCGCGGCGCGGACCGGAACGTGCGCACCACCGTGGCCACGGCCGCGCGCTCGTCGGCGCGCCACCAGTCGAGCAGCTGCGGCAGCAGATCCCGCACCCCGGCTCCCTCCTCCGTCCGCGAACGCGCGAACCTCCGCGCGAACCCTTCTCCTGCCAGGTTCTCACTTCCGTGTCACACGCCGAGGTCGCCCAGGTAACCGGTACGTCTGTCCCGTCGCGGGGTTCGGGGCGATGATGGGGAGATCGCAACGACGCGAGGAGGACCCCATGAAAGCAGCAGTGGGCGACCGGATCGTCACCGCTTCCGGCGTGGTCGGCGGCGTGGTGCGGGACGGCGTGGTGACCGAGTGCCCCCATGGCGACGGGTCGCCGCCCTACCGGGTGCGCTGGTCCGACACGGGCGAGGAGACGCTCGTCTACCCGGGCGGGGACACGTACGTGGACGCGCAGGTCGAGGCGGGCTCGGGCGTCTGGGCGGAGGCCCGGCGCGGGCGCGCGCTCACCTGGGACGTGCGGATCACCGTGGTCGAGGCCGCGGGCAGCACGACGGCGGAGGCGACCGTGATGAACGGCCCGCCCGACGCCCTGCGCGGCGTCGGGCACGCCAGGAAGTCACCCGACGACGACGAGGTACCGCTGATCGGCGACGAGATAGCCGCCGGCCGGGCGCTGCGCCGGCTCGCGGACCGCCTGCTCGCCGTGGCCGAGGCCGACGTCTCCGCGGCGGTCGGGCACAAGGCGCACCTGCACCGCTGACCGCGCGCTACGCCAGGATCCCCGACGCGTCGAGCGCCGCGCGCACCTCGGGGTCGAGCCACGGTTCGACGCCCGCCCAGCTGGTGCGCCACGAGATGCCGGTGATCCGGGTGCCGTCGGCGAACGTCTCGATGTAGTCGGCCTGCAGCACGCCGTGCTCGTCGCACCAGAAGGCGTTCGCGGGGCTGCCGTCCAGGAGCTGGTCGATGCGCATCGCGGAGACCGAGACACCGTCGGGCAGCACGAGCGGCTGCGTGTCGGTGCGCACCAGCAGCGCGTGCCGCGTGCGCGCGGGGTCGGTGTCGTCGAGCTGGGTGTACTCGACCCAGGAGCCGACGGCTGCGAGCTCCAGCACCAGCAGGTACCGGGCGAACGAGGGCACGCCGTTCCCGACGCCCGGCGGCAGGTCGGCGCGCTCGAACGCGACGTCCACGCCGCCCGGCTCGCGCTGGTGCGACCAGCGCACCCAGCGCCGCACGTTCCCCTCGTACTCCACGCGGTGCCGGGCCCGCAGCACGACGTCGGGCATCGGGCGCATCGCCAGCACCGACTCGAGCACCTGGAGGCCGTCCGCGGTCTCGGACTCCCGGCGCACCAGGGCGCCGTCCGGGGTGGTCCCGTTGTTGCTCAGCGCCTGGATGTACATGGCTGATCCTCCGGTGCGGCGGGGTTCCCGCGCCAGGGTAACCACCGACCGGTGCCGCTCGCCGGGTAGGTTGCGGACATGAGCGAGCGCGTGGACGTGGAACAGCACCGGGCCGACGTCGCGGAGCTGCTCGCGGCGTTCGTCGAGCGGCCCGTCGAGGAGGTGCCCCTCGACGGCGACGTGCTCGGCCGCGTGCTGGCGCGCGACGTCGTGGCCCCCGAACCGCTGCCGCGGTTCCGCAACTCGCAGATGGACGGCTTCGCGGTCCGCGCCGCCGACGTCGCCGCGGCCGCCCCCGACGCGCCGGTCACGCTGCCCGTGGTGGGCGACGTCGCCGCCGCCCCCGGCGACCCGGCCCCCCTGGCACCGGGCACGGCGGTCCGGATCATGACCGGCGCCCCCGTCCCCGCCGGCGCGGACGCCGTGGTGCCCGTCGAGGACACCGACCACGGGACCTTCAACAGGGTCGCGGCGGCCCCGGCGGTCACCGCGAACCGCGTCGCGGTGACGCGCGGCCGGGCGCCGGGCGAGTTCGTCCGGGAGCCCGGGTCCGACGTCGCGGCCGGCACCGTGGTGCTCCCCGTCGGTACGGTGCTCGCACCCCACCACGTGGCGGCCGCCGCCGCGTGCGGCGTCGCCCGCCTCGCGCTCGTCGCCCCGGTCTCGGTGGCGGTCGTCTCCACGGGCAGCGAGCTCGTCGGGCCGGACCGCGAGCCCGGCCCCGGCCAGATCTTCGACGCCAACGGCCCGGCGCTCGCGGCCGCGGTCCGGGCGGCCGGCGGGCGCGTGGGCCTGCGTCTGGCCCTGCCCGACGACCCGGAGGCGGTGCGCGCCGGGCTGGAGCGCGCGGCGGCGCTCTGCGACCTGGTGCTCACCACGGGCGGCGTGAGCCAGGGCGCCTACGAGGTGGTCAAGGACGCCCTGCCGGAGGTCACCTTCCGCTCCGTGGCCATGCAGCCCGGCGGCCCGCAGGGCCTCGGCCGGGTCGGCGGCAGGCCGCTGCTCGCCTTCCCCGGGAACCCGGTCAGCGCGCAGGTCTCGTTCGTGGTGTTCCTCCGGGAGATCCTGCGGGCGGCCGCGGGCCTGCCGCCGGTGAATCGGGTGCGGGCGGTGCTCGACGACGCGGTGGTCTCGCCCGCGGGCCGGCGGCAGCTCCTGCGGGGGCGCTGGGTGCGGACTGCCGGGCCGGGCGCGTCGGCGGGTATGCCGCCGCACGTCGCCGTCGTCGGCGGGCCCGGCTCGCACCTCGTCGCGTCGATGGCCGCCGCGGACGTGCTGATCGACGTGCCCGCGGCCGCGACTACGCTCGAACCGGGTGCCGAGGTGGCCGTGTGGCCGCTGTGACGCCGCATCCGACGGAAAGGGACCGGTGAGGGAGCACGTGATGGACGACGCGGTGCCGGCAGAGGTCGTGCGCGTGACGCAGGAGGTGCTCGACGACGCCGTCGGGCGCGCGGTCGAGGCCGCCGTGGCCGCACCGGAGTGCGGGGCCGTGGTCACGTTCCGGGGCGTCGTGCGGGACGACGACGGGGGTCGCGACGTGGTCAGCCTCGACTACGAGGCGCACCCCGACGCGACCGCCGTCCTCCAAAAAGTGTGCCAGGCGGTGAGCGTCGAGACGGGCCTGCGCGTCGCCGCGACCCACCGCTACGGGCACCTCGTGGTGGGGGACGTCGCGCTCGTCGCGTCGGCGTCGGCCGGGCACCGCAAGGAGGCCTTCGAGGCGTGCTCCCTGCTGGTGGAGCGCATCAAGGCCGAGGTGCCGATCTGGAAGAAGCAGCAGTTCACGGACGGCGAGTCCGAGTGGGTCGGTCTGTAACGATGCGCCGGACCCGGGTGACCGCCCGGCCGACCGTGCGCGGGATGCCGGCGGGCAGCAGCTCGGGGAGCCGGGCGACGCGGCCGGGCAGCGTCAGGCTGGGCAGGGCCGGCAGGCTCGGCAGGTTGAACGTCGGCCGGGTCAGGTGCGGCAGCGTCAGGCTGGGCATGGTCAGGCTCGGCATGCTCAGCCCGGTCAGGCCGAGGCTCGGCAGCCGGTGCATCCCGCGCACCCAGACGCGTTCGCGCACCGGTGGGGGCGGCACGGCGAGCCGGTCGTAGAACGCCTCGGCGCAGGCTCGCCAGGAGAACAGCTCCGCGTACCGGCGCGTCTCCTCGCGGGAGCACGCCAGCGCGGCGAGGCAGGCCGCGCGCAGGTCGTCGTCGACGGCGCCCGCGCCGGAGCCCGGGATGAGGTCGCGCGGACCCGGCGCGTCGAAGCCGGCCACGGGTGTGCCCGAGGCCATGGCCTCCAGGATGACCAGGCCGAACGTGTCGGTGCGGCTCGGGAAGACGAGCACGTCGGCGTCGGCGAAGTGCTGGGCCAGGTCGTCGCCCGAGCGGCGGCCCCGGAAGTGGGCGTCGGGGTAGGCGGCCTCCAGGTCGGCGCGCGCCGGCCCGTCGCCCACCACCACCTTCGAGCCCGGCAGGTCCAGGTCGAGGAACGCCTCGACGTTCTTCTCCACGGCCAGCCGCCCCACGTACAGGAAGACGGGCCCGGGCACGTCGCGGTGGACGCCGGTCCCGGTGGCGCCGGTTCCCGGGTCGGCGCCCCGACGCCGGGGGTGGAACTGTTCCGTGTCCACGCCGAGGCTCCACGGCGTCACGTTCCTGATGCGCCACTGGGTGAGCTGCTCGCGCATGGTCGGCGTCGCCACCAGCACGGCGCCGGACTTGTCGTGGAACTTGCGCACGTAGCGGTAGCCCGCCCACAGCGGGATCCACGACCAGCGCGCGCTCACGTACTCCGGGAACTGGGTGTGGTAGCTGGAGGTGAAGGGGAAGCCGAAGTGGTCGCAGACGGCGCGTGCGTACCAGCCGAGCGGACCCTCGGTGGCGATGTGCACGGCGTCGGGCGCGAACTCCAGGAAGCGCCGCTCCACGTCGTCGCGCGCCATGATCGGCACCCGGATCTCGGAGTAGGTGATCAGGGGGATCGTCCGGTAGCCGTCCCACGGCGTGACCACCTCGACCGCGCAGCCCATCCGGCGCAGCTCGGCCACGGTGCGCGAGAGCGCCGTGGCCACGCCGTTCACCTGTGGTTCCCAGGCGTCGGTGACGATCATGATCCGCTGCGGCCGCTCGGTCGCTGTCAGCACGGCGCGATTCAACCACGTTCCGGGGGACGCGCCGACCACCGGGACGCCGGGCGGCCCGGTGGTCGGCGCGGTCACGTCAGTCCTGCGCGGCGAGGTAGGGCTCGACGTTCTCGGTGTACGCCGTCTCGATGCGCGGCGTCACCGACTCGAACGCCGTGGCCGGGTCGGCGCCCTCGATGATGATCTGCTCGAGCGCGTCGTTGAGCAGGGCGTCGGCCCCGGGCACGAAGACGCGGACGTCGTCCTGCTTGCGGGCCTTGTCGGCGAGCTGGTCCACCGCGGTGCGGAACTGCGGCGTCTCCTCGTAGGTGGCCTTCATCGTGTCGCTCTCCACGGCGGAGGTCCGCACGGGCATGTAGCCGGTGCTCTGCGAGAACGTGGCGGTGTTCTCGGTGTTCGTGAGGAACTGAAGGAACATCGCGGCCGCGAGCTGCTCCTCCGGCGTCTTGGACGACGGGATGGCCAGGCCGGTGCCACCGGTCGGGGTGCCGCCGCCCTGCGGGCCGTCGGGCAGGTAGGCCGTGCCCACCTCGAACTTCGCGGCGTCGAGGGCGCCCTTGAGCGAGCCCGTGGAGCCGATGGTGGAGGCGATGAGGCCGGAGGAGAAGTCGGCCATCGCGTCGTCGGCCGACAGGGTGGCCACGCCGGACTTGTGGAAGAGGTCGTGCACGAACTGGCCGCCCGCGATCGCCTCGGGGGTGTCGAGGGTGAGCTCGAAGCCGTCGGAGTACGCCCCGCCCTGGCCCCAGATCATGTTCTCGAACCACCAGGCGCCCCACGACGGGCCGGTCGACAGGCCGAACGTCGAGCCCTTCTCGGGCACCTCCTTCTTCAGGGAGGCGTCCCACTCCTCGAGCTCGGCCCAGGTCTCCGGGCCGCGGTCGGGCAGGCCGGCGGCCTCCCACAGGTCCTTGTTGTAGTAGAACAGCGGCGTCGAGCGGGCGTACGGCACGGCCCAGTGCTGGCCCTCGTACTCGTAGTCGGAGTAGAGCGCGGGCTGGAAGTCGGCGGCGTCGGCGTCCAGGAACTCCATGACGTCGTCGACCGGCATGATCTGGTCGTTCAGGTGGTAGCGGAACCACCACACGTCCGAGGCGATGACCAGGTCCGGCAGGTCGTCCGTCTGCGAGGCGGCCTGGAAGCGCTGGGCGACCTCGTCGTAGTCGGCGCCGGCGGTGACCAGCTTGACGCTGATGCCCGTCTCGGCCTTGAAGTCGTCGATGAGCTGCTGCTCGACCTCCTGGGACGCACCCGGGTGGTTGCTCCACCAGGTGATCTCCTGGGCGGGCTCGACCTGCGACCAGTCGACGGCCTCGGCCGACGCCTCGTCGGAGCCGCCGGCCGCGCCGACGCTCGGGCCGGCGCACCCGGCGGCGGTCAGGGCGGTGAGCGCGGCGAGCGCGGTGACGACGGCGGCGCGGGGGCGCCGGGCGGCCCTGCGGGCAGGACTGTGGGACACGGGGGTGCTCCTTGGGTTTCGTTCCGGGACGGCGCACCCGGTTCCGGGCGCTGGGGGGAGGGGAAGGTGAGGGCGGATCAGCCGGTGACGGCGCCCGCGGTGAGGCCGGCGACGAGCCGGCGCTGCAGGACGAGGAAGACCAGCAGGATGGGAAGGGTCACGACGACCGTGGCGGCGAGCAGCACGCCCCAGTTCGTCATGCCGTCGGTGTTCTGCAGCAGGGTGAGGCCCACGGGCAGCGTCATCTTCGAGGGGTCGTCGACCACGAGGAACGGCCACAGGTAGTCGTTCCACTCGGTCACGACGGAGACCAGGGCGACGGCGGCCAGCGTGGGTGTGCTCATCGGCACGACGAACCGCCACAGCCTGCGCCAGTGCCCCGCGCCGTCGAGCTCGGCCGCCTCCAGGACGGACCGCGGCAGCGTGAGGAAGTGCTGGCGGAAGAGGAAGGTGCCGAACGCGCTGGCCAGGCCCGGCACGAGGATGCCCTGATAGGTGTTGAGCCAGCCGAGGCTCGCCACCAGGGTGTAGTTGGGGATGATCGTGATCTGCGGCGGGATCATCAGCGTCGCGATGACCAGCCCGAACACGACCTTGCGGAACGGGAAGTCCAGGAAGACGAGCGCATACGCGCAGCACAGGCCGAGCGCCACCTTGAGGCCGGCGCCGACGATCGTGAGGCCGATGCTGTTGGCCAGGAGCCGGCCGAGCGGGATGGCACCCGCGGCCTGCGCGTAGTTGTCGAGGTCCGGCTGGGCCGGGAGCCACTGCAGCGGGAGCTGGTAGAGCTCGTCGGGGGCCTTGAGGCTCGCGAGCGCCATCCACAGCAGCGGCGCGCCGAGCACGAGGGTCGCGAAGATCATCGTGAGGTAGCCGCCGACCTGCGGCGAGCGCCGTCGTCGGGTGGACTGCTGGAGCGTGGCGGCGGTCATGCGTAGTGCACCTTCTGCTGGACGAACCGCAGCTGCACGGCGGTGACGGCGAGCAGCACGAGGAACAGGACGGTGGCGACGGCGGACGCGTACCCGGCCCGGCCGTTGACGAAGCTCTCCACGTAGATCGAGTACATGAGCGTGGTGGTGGACCCGAGGGGGCCGCCCTGCGTCATGGCCTTGATGGTGTCGAAGGACTGCAGGGAGCTGAGCAGCATCGTCACGAGCAGGAAGAACGTGGTCGGCGTGAGCAGCGGCAGCACGACCGAGCGCAGGGTGCGGGCGGCCGACGCGCCGTCGATGGCCGCGGCGTCCTTGAGGTCCTGCGGCACGGCCTGCAGGCCCGCCAGGTAGATGAGGGCGACGTACCCGAGGTTCTTCCACAGGTAGACGACGATGACCATGACCAGCGGCCACGGGCGGCTCGTGTACCACTCGGGGGAGGCGATGCCCACCCAGCCGAGCACCTCCTGGATCAGGCCGTAGCGCGGGTCGAACATGAAGAGCCAGAGGATGCCGACGGCGAAGCCGCCGAGCACGTACGGCGCGAACGCGACGGTGCGGGCGATGCCCCGGCCGCGCAGCCTGCGGTTCAGCAGCAGGGCCAGGCCGAGGCCGAGGACCATGGCGCCGCCGACGGTCGCGACGGTGAAGACGAGGGTGGTGGTGACGACCCGCCCGGTGGTGGGCGCGGTGAACCACTCGACGTAGTTGCCGAGTCCCACGAACCGTGCGGTGGGTGAGCCGAGATTCCACTGCAGGGTCGAGAGGTAGAGGCTCTCGACCAGCGGCCGGTACACGAAGACGAGCAGGAGGGCGATGTTGGGGCCGGCCAGCAGCAGCGCCCAGAGCAGGGCGGTGCGCCGGCGGCCGGCCGCGAGGCGGCTGCGGCGCGGGCGCTGCGGTGCTGTGCGCTGCGGGGCCGCGGATCCGGCCGGCGGGGCGCCGGGGTCCTCCGGCGCCCGTGGCGTCGCGATGGTGGTCACGTGCCGGGAGCCTAGGAACCCGTCTGGGCGTTATGCGGCTTTTTGGCGGCCGGGTGGCCGAGGCTTCCGGCAACGTACACCCGGGGGTCCCCGGGGCGTCACCTGGGACGACTGGGTGTTACGCGGGCGTCATGTCAGCCGCCGATCGCGCCCATGCTGCGCTCGGTCTCGGCGAAGGCGTCGGCGGCCAGCTCGACGGCGTCGCTGCCGTGGGCGCGGGGCTTGGCCCACATGGCGGCCCGCCACGCGTCTCCTACCTCGTCGTCCGTGGCGCCGGCGCGCAGCAGGGACTTGAGGTCCGTCTCCTCGTTGCCGAACAGACACGAGCGCACGGTGCCCTCGGCGGTCAGCCGGGTGCGGTCACAGGCCCCGCAGAAGGAGCGGGTGACCGACGCGATGATCCCGACGGTCGCGGGGCCGTCGTCGACCAGCCACTCCTCCGCCGGGGCGGACGGGTCCTCGCGGCCGGCGGGGGTCAGGGTGAACCGCTCCTCCAGCACCTCCAGCAGGTCGGCCGCGCTCACCACGTCGTCGCGGGTCCAGCGCCCGTCGGCGTCGAGCGGCATCTCCTCGATGAACCGCAGGTTGCAGCCGTGCGCCACCGACCAGGCGAGCAGGTCGGCGGCGCCCGCCAGGGTCTCGGGCAGCAGCACCGCGTTGATCTTGACGGGCGACAGCCCGGCGGCCAGCGCCGCGCGGATCCCCGTGAGCACGTCGTCGAGGCGGTCGCGCCGGGTCAGGGTCGCGAACGCCTGGTGGTCCACCGTGTCCAGCGAGACGTTGACGCGGTCCAGCCCGGCCGCGACCAGGGCGTCCACGCGCTTGTCCAGCCCGAGCGCGTTCGACGTCATGGCGATGCGGACGTGCTCCGCCGAGCCCAGGGCGCGCATCGCGTCGTCGGCCGCCGTGCGCGCCGCGCCGATGATCTGCTCCAGGTCGCGCCGCATGAGCGGCTCGCCGCCCGTGAACCGGATGTCGCGGATGCCGAGGTCGCGCACGCCGACGCCTACGAGCCGGCCGATCTCGTCCGGCGTCATCAGCTCGTCGCGCGGCACCAGCGGCAGGCCCTCGGCCGGCATGCAGTACGTGCAGCGCAGGGAGCAGGCCGTCGTGATCGACACCCGCAGGTCGCGCGCGACCCGCCCGTACCGGTCGACCAGCAGCGGCGTCTCCGGGCGCGGCCGGCCCGCCGGCGTCGCCGCGCGCCGGGGCACGCCTCGCACCGACGGGATGCCGAGAGTCACAGCGGTCATCCCACGAGGGTAGTCCTCCGGTTCAGGCGTAGCTGGCCTTGACCACCAGCACCGGGGCGGGGGAGTCGAGCAGCACCTGCTGCGTCGTCGAGCCGACCAGGAACGTGCCCACCGTGGAGTGCTTGCGCGAGCCGATGACCACGAGCTCGGCGGCGACGGCCTCGGCCTGGTCGACGATCGCGTCGGCCACCTCGGCCTGCTCGGCGCGGAACGTGACGGGCGCG
The DNA here is from genome assembly GCF_044746965.1 of Promicromonospora sp. NPDC090134. NCBI lineage: Bacteria > Bacillati > Actinomycetota > Actinomycetes > Micrococcales > Promicromonosporaceae > Promicromonospora > Promicromonospora sp. NPDC090134. The sequence continues at coordinate 34,549 of NZ_JBIVCZ010000012.1, forward strand.
ACGGTGACCGTGCCGGGGACGCTGTCGAGCAGGTGCGCGAGCGACGCGGGGACCTTGGTGTCCGCCTGCGGCGTGAGCACGAGGACGGCCAGCTCCTGCCGGCGTCGTACCGCCTCGGCGACGGCGGCGCGCATGGCCGCCTCACCCTGGGGCGACTCGTTGTATGCCACGAGGACGGTCATCGGTCCTAGCACCTCCGGACAGGTTCGCCGGGTAGTCACCCTGCGGTGAAACTCTCTCACATGTCCGGTCCACCGGCAGGCGCCGGACAACGCGCGGAACTTCTATGGGACGCCCTGGGCACCGAACGGGACTTCTTTTCGTTTGCCGGGACGTACCGGACTTGTAGGGTCCGAGTGCCCGGGGTTCCCGGGCGTGCGCTCGGGTGGAGAGAAGAGGAAGACGGCATGGGCCTGCTGGACAAGATCAAGGGCGAGCTCGTCGACATCGTCGAGTGGCTCGACGACACGCGGGACACGATCGTCTGGCGGTTCCCCCGCTACGAGAACGAGATCAAGATGGGCGCCCGCCTCGTGGTGCGCGAGTCGCAGACCGCCGTCTTCGTCAACGAGGGCGTGATCGCGGACGTCTTCCAGCCCGGCACGTACACGCTCGAGACCCAGAACCTGCCCGTCCTGTCGACCCTCAAGGGCTGGAAGCACGGCTTCCACTCGCCGTTCAAGGCCGAGGTGTACTTCGTCAGCACCCGTCAGTTCACGGACCTCAAGTGGGGCACCAAGAACCCCGTCATGATGCGGGACCCGGAGCTGGGCATGGTGCGCGTGCGGGCCTTCGGCGCGTTCTCGGCGCGGGTCACCGACCCCCAGGTGCTGCTGCGCGAGCTGGTCGGCACCGACCCGCAGTTCCGCACCGACGAGGTGCACGAGTACCTGCGGCAGAACGTGGTGAGCCACCTCGCGAGCGTGCTCGCGTCGTCCGGCATCCCCGTGATCGAGCTCGCCGCGCACCACGGCGACCTCGGCACCCAGCTCGCCACCCGCCTCACCGACGAGCTGTCGGACCTCGGCATCGCCGTGCCCAAGTTCGTCATCGAGAACATCTCGCTGCCGCCCGAGGTCGAGGAGGCCCTCGACAAGCGCACGTCGATGGGCATCGTCTCGTCCGGCACCGTGGGCAGCATGGCCGCCTTCCAGCAGTTCCAGGCCGGCCAGGCCATGGAGGCGGCGGCCGACGGCGGCGGCAGCGCGGGCGCGGTGATCGGCATGGGCCTGGGCCAGGGGGTGGGCAACGCGATCGTGCCGCCCACGCAGCCGGCGCCCGCCCCGGCCCCGGCCGCGACGTCGGGCCCGCCGCCCCTGCCGGGCTGGTACCTGGGCAACGGCGGCGCGCAGACCGGGCCGTTCGACGACGCCGCGCTCGCCGGCCAGGCCGCCACCGGCACCCTCACGGCGACCACGCTGATCTGGCGCGCCGGCATGGCCGGCTGGGAGCCGGCGGCGTCGGTCCCGGACGTGGCGAAGCACCTGGGCGCCACGCCGCCCCCGCTGCCGCAGGCCTGAGCATGGCGGAGCTCACCGACGGCGGCCCGGCCGCCCACCACGCCTACCCCTGCGCGCAGTGCGGGGCCGCGGTCGAGTTCGCGGCCGGGACCGGCACGCTGACCTGCCCGTACTGCGGTCACGAGCAGGAGGTCACCGCCGTCGTCCGCGAGGTGCGCGAGCACGACTTCGCGGCGCTGGCGGCCACGGCCCGGCCCGCCGCGCCCGCGGCGCACGACTACCGGTGCGGCACCTGCGGCGCGGTCACCACCAGCGACCACCTGTCCCAGAAGTGCGGGTTCTGCGGGTCGCCGATGGTCGCGGAGGTCGAGACCCTCGGCCTGGTCGAGCCCGAGGCCGTGCTGCCCTTCGAGGTGGACCGGGCGGCCATGCAGGGCGCCCTGCAGACCTGGGTGCGCTCGCGGTGGTTCGCGCCGTCGGCCCTGAAGAAGGTGGTCTCGGCGGAGCAGGCACACGGCGTCTACCTGCCGCACTGGACGTTCGACGCGCGCACCCGCTCGGACTACACCGGGCAGCGAGGCGAGCACTACTGGGTCACGGAGACCTACACGACCACCGACTCCGAGGGCCGCAGCCAGACCCAGACCCGGCAGGTGCAGAAGACCCGCTGGTACCCGGCGTCGGGCACGGTGGCGCGAGACTTCGACGACGTCCTCGTCACCGGGACCCACCGGGTCATGCCCGAGCACCTGGCGAAGCTCAGCCCGTGGCCGCTGCAGCAGGCCCGGGCCTACCAGCCCGACTACCTCGCCGGCTACGAGACCCTGCGGTACGACGTCGAGCCCGAGACCGGGCTGGAGGCGGCCAAGGGGGAGATGGCGCCGGTCATCGAGAACGACTGCGAGCGGGACATCGGCGGCGACGTGCAGCGCGTGCACCAGGTGCACACCAGCTACGCGGCGGTGACCTACAAGCTCCTGCTGCTGCCCGTGTGGATCGCCACGTACCTGTACGGCGGCAAGCCGTTCCAGGTGCTGGTCAACGCCCGCACCGCCGAGGTGGTGGGCCAGCGGCCGTGGTCGGCGTGGAAGATCACGTTCGCCGTGCTGGCGGGCCTGCTCGTCGCGGCGGCGATCGTCTGGGCGGTCGTCGCGAACGGCGACGGCGGCTCGGCCGGCGCGCTCGCCCAGGCCACCGACGTCGCAGAGGCCGCCGCGCACTGGGCGGCGCCGGGTTGGCGTGAGAGCGTGGGAGTTCCGGCGTACCCGGTGGTGTAGGAACCGCAGACCCGTCCCGTCCGTTGGGCGAGCGGTAACGACGACCGCGAGGAGACCATCCCGATGCTGTGCCCCATCGACCAGACCACGCTCGTCATGTCCGAGCGCAAGGGGATCGAGATCGACTACTGCCCCACGTGCCGTGGCGTGTGGCTGGACCGTGGCGAGCTCGACAAGGTCATCGACCGGTCGGTCGAGGCCGAGATCGCCGCGGAGAACCGCCCGACGACGCCGTCGGCCCCCGTCGCGCCGCCCGCCCCCGCCGCCCCGCCCGCGCCGAACCCGGTGCACGCCGGCCCGGCCTACGGCTCGCCGCAGCCGGCCTACGACCCGCGCTACGACGACCGGCGCCGCGACGACGACCGCCGCTACGACCGGGACCGCCGGTACGACGAGGGCCGCCGGTACGAGTCCTACGACGACCGCCGCCGCGACCCGCGGTACAAGAAGAAGCGCAAGGAGTCCTTCCTGGAGGACCTGTTCGACTTCTGAGCCTCGGCGTCGAACGTAGGCCCGGTCGCTCCAAGGGTCGAACGTTGGGGTAGTCGCTCTGTCAGCCCTGACAGAGCGACTACCCCAACGTTCGTCAGGGCCCGCCGCCTGGAGCAGCTTGACCTCAACTCCGGTTGAGGTCTTAGCGTCGCCCACCTGGACATACGGACCGATTCCGGTGATCTGCGACGGGGAGACGTGATGAGCGAGCTGGAGCTGGGACGGATGGGGCTGGTCCTCAATGTGGCGGACGATCGGGCCCACATCGAACAGGCCGCCGAGGCCGAGCGGCTCGGCCTCTCCGCGCTGTGGCTCTTCGGCGGCCAGCTGGAGCTGCTCGAGCCGCTGGCCGAGCTGTTGCACGCGACGAGGACCGTGGCGGTTGCGCCCGCGATCGTCTCGCTCGACGTCCACGGTGTCGACGACGTCGTCCGCCTCCTCAAGGTGTTGGACGACGGCGAGGCGGAACGGCTGGTCGGGGGCTTCGGGGCGCCGCAACAGGCTGCGCGGCCGCTCGCAGGGCTGCGTGCGTTCCTGGACGAGATCGACGCCGCGGATGGGTCGCTGCCCGCGGAGCGACGGCTGATCGCGGCCCTGGGCCCCCGCAAGCTGGAGCTCGCACGGGACCGCGCGGCGGGCGCCATCACGATGCTGGTGACGCCCGGCTACACCGCGTGGGCGCGAGAGGTCCTGGGGCCGGACGCGACACTCGTGGTGATCCAGCCGGTGGTGCTGGACACCGATCTCGACCGCGCCCGGCAGACCGTGCGCGGGCCGCTGGGCTTCCTGCTCTCCGTCGGCGGCTACGCGGCGAACATGCGCCGGATGGGTTTCGACGACGACGACATCACGGGCCTCGGCGACAGGCTTGTCGACGCCGTCGCGACCATCGGCGACGCCGACGCGATCGCTGCCGGGGTGCGGGCGCACCTGGCCGCCGGGGCGAGTCACGTGGCGCTCTCCGTGCTCTCCGACGGGCAGCAGCCCGGGGCGATCGAGGTCGCCCGCGCGGTGGTGGCGGCCGACCCGACCCTGCCGGGGTAGCCGGGCAGCCGAGGCGCCTCCCGCATCAGAGGGCCGTTAGCGACCGCTCAGCCGGCGTCAGCGTTCCGTCAAGGACTGGTTCCACCGGTCGCGCACAGGCGTAGACCAGTGGCATGACCGATCTGGCCTTCATCCTCCTGACCGTGGCGTTCTTCGCCGCGGTGGCCGTGGTGGCGCGTCGCGCCTCCTCGAACGAGTCCTCCGTCAACCCTCAGGGGAGGCGGAAGTGAACCCGTTCGACGCCGTGGGCCTGGTGCTCACCCTCGCCGGCCTCGTGTACCTCTTCGTCGCGCTGATCCGCGCCGACCGGACGCGGTGATCACCCCGTGAACACCGCAGTCCTGGTGGCAGCGGCACAGATCCTCGTGCTGCTCGCCCTCCTCGCCGCCGTCCACGCGCCGCTGGGCGCGTACATGGCGCGCGTCTACTCCAGCCCGAAGCACCTGCGCGCCGAGCGCCTCTGGTACCGGCTCGTCCGCGTGGACCCGGACGCCGAGCAGCGCTGGACCACGTACCTGATGTCGCTGCTGGGCTTCTCGCTCGTCTCCGTGCTCTTCCTCTACGGGATGCTGCGCCTGCAGGCGTACCTGCCGTGGAGCCTGGGCTTCAGCGGGTTCGACCCGGCGGGTGCCTGGAACACCGCGGTCAGCTTCGTGACGAACACCAACTGGCAGTGGTACTCGGGTGAGGCCGCCGCCGGACACCTGGTGCAGATGGCCGGCCTGGCCGTGCAGAACTTCGTCTCGGCCGCCGTCGGCATGGCCGTCGCGATCGCCCTGGTGCGCGGCTTCGCCCGCTCCGGGACGGACGCGCGCGTCGGCAACTTCTGGTCCGACCTGACGCGCGGCGTGACGCGCATCCTGCTGCCCCTGGCCCTGGTGGCCGCGATCCTGCTCATGGTGGGCGGCGTGATCCAGAACCTGGACCCGCACACCGCGATCACCACGGTCGAGGGCGCGAGCCAGCAGTCGCTGGGCGGCCCGGTGGCCTCGCAGGAGGCCATCAAGGAGCTCGGCACCAACGGTGGCGGCTTCTTCAACGCGAACTCCGGCCACCCGCTGGAGAACCCGACGCCGTTCACCAACCTGGTCGAGATCTTCCTGATCCTGCTCATCCCGTTCACGCTGCCGCGCACGTTCGGCATCCTGGTCGGCGACAAGCGGCAGGGCTGGGCGATCCTCGGCGTCATGGGCGGCCTGGCGCTGGCCTCGCTGGTGCTGACCACCTGGGCCGAGATGGCCGGCCCGGGTGCCGCGCCGCAGGCGGCGGGCGCCGCGATGGAGGGCAAGGAGACCCGGTTCGGGCTCGCGGGCAGCGCGCTGTTCGCGGTGGCGACCACGGCGACGTCGACCGGCGCGGTGAACGCGGCGCACGACTCGCTGACGGCGCCGGGCGGCGGGCTGGTGCTGTTCAACATGCTCCTGGGCGAGATCGCGCCGGGCGGTGTGGGCGCGGGCCTGTACGGCATGCTCGTGCTGGCCGTGGTCGCGGTGTTCATCGCCGGGCTCATGGTGGGCCGCACGCCGGAGTACCTGGGCAAGAAGATCGGCCGCCAGGAGATGACGCTCGTCGCCCTGTACGTGCTGACCACGCCCGCCCTGGTCCTGGTGGGCACGGCGACCGCCGTGGTGGTCGAGCCCGGGCTGGTGGGTATCCAGGAGGCCGGCCCGCACGGCCTCTCCGAGGTGCTGTACGCCTTCGCCTCGGCGGCGAACAACAACGGCTCCGCGTTCGGCGGGCTCACGTCCGGCACCCCGTTCTACGAGGTGACGCAGGGCCTGGCGATGCTCTTCGGCCGGTTCGTGCCGATCGCGCTGGTGCTCGCGCTGGCGGGTCGCCTGGCCAGCCAGACGGCGGTGCCGGCGACGGCGGGCACCCTGCCCACGCACCGTCCGCTGTTCGCGGGCATGCTCGCGACGGTCGCGATCATCGTCGTGGGGCTCACCTTCATCCCAGTTCTTTCTCTCGGTCCCGTTGTGGAGTCCCTGTCATGACCATCGACACCCGGAACGTCCCGGACGTTCCCATCCAGGAGCCCGTGCCCGACGGCGGCACGCGGCACCGCCCCGAGCGGCGCACGCCGCGCGCCCTGACCTGGGCGCAGCTCCGGTCCGCGCTCCCGGGCGCGCTGCGCAAGCTGGACCCGCGCGTCCTGTACACCTCGCCCGTCATGTTCGTGGTCGAGGTCGGCGCGCTGGTGACGACCGTGCTCGCGATCATCGAGCCGGACATGTTCGCCTGGTGGATCGCGGTGTGGCTGTGGGCCACCGTGCTGTTCGCGACGCTCGCCGAGTCCGTGGCGGAGTCGCGCGGCAAGGCGCAGGCCTCCACGCTGCGCGCCACCCAGAAGCAGACGACGGCGCGCAAGGTCAGCGCCCCGCAGGACACCCTGACCTCGGGCACGCGGCTGGACCTGCTGCCCACGGTCGAGGTGCCGTCCTCGACGCTGCAGGTGGGCGACGTCGTCGTGGTCGCGGCGGGCGAGACCGTCCCGGGCGACGGCGACGTCATCGAGGGCGTCGCATCCATCGACGAGTCGGCCATCACCGGCGAGTCTGCCCCGGTCATCCGCGAGTCCGGCGGCGACCGCAGCGCCGTCACCGGCGGCACCGTGGTGCTCTCGGACCAGGTCGTCGTGCGCATCACCGCACCCGCCGGGGCCACGTTCGTGGACCGGATGATCGCCCTCGTGGAGGGCAGCGAGCGCCAGAAGACGCCGAACGAGATCGCGCTGAACATCCTGCTGACGTCGCTGACCATCGTGTTCCTGCTGGCGGTGGCCACGCTGCAGCCGTTCGCGGTGTACTCGGGCTCGCGGCAGTCGCTGCTGGTCCTGGTGGCGCTGCTGGTCTGCCTCATCCCGACGACGATCGGTGCGCTGCTGAGCGCCATCGGCATCGCGGGGATGGACCGGCTGGTGCAGCGCAACGTGCTGGCGATGTCGGGCCGCGCCGTGGAGGCGGCGGGTGACGTGGACGTGCTGCTGCTCGACAAGACGGGCACCATCACGTACGGCAACCGCCGTGCCACGCAGGTGCTGCCGGTGAGCCGGGTGACGCCGCAGGAGCTCGCGGTCGCGGCGCGGCTCGCGTCGCTGGCCGACGAGACCCCGGAGGGGCGCAGCATCGTCGAGCTGGTGGACGAGAAGTACGGCGCGGGCGAGGAGCTGCCGCTGGACGCGGAGCTGGTGCCGTTCTCGGCCCAGACCCGGATGTCGGGCGTGGACCTGCCGCTGACCCGGTCCAGCGAGGCCGGCGGCGCGGGCCACACCGAGCTGCACCGCATCCGCAAGGGTGCCGGCAGCGCGATCCAGCGCTGGGTGCACAGCACGGGCGCGCAGATCTCCGACAAGGAGGTCAAGGACCTGGAGAAGCACGTCGACTCCGTGTCCCGGGCCGGCGGCACGCCGCTGGTGGTCGCGGAGCAGGTGGGCGAGGGGCCCGCGCGGGTGCTCGGCGTGGTCCGGCTCAAGGACGTGGTCAAGGAGGGCATGCGCGAGCGGTTCGACGAGCTGCGCGCCATGGGCATCCGGTCGGTGATGGTCACGGGCGACAACGCCGTGACCGCGCGGGCGATCGCGGCCGAGGCCGGGGTGGACGACGTGCTGGCGGAGGCCACGCCGGAGGACAAGCTCGCGCTCATCAAGCGCGAGCAGGAGGGCGGCAAGCTCGTCGCGATGGCCGGGGACGGCACGAACGACGCCCCGGCGCTGGCCCAGTCCGACGTCGGCGTGGCGATGAACACCGGTACGTCCGCCGCCAAGGAGGCGGGCAACATGGTGGACCTCGACTCCGACCCCACCAAGCTCATCGAGATCGTGGAGATCGGCAAGCAGCTCCTGATCACGCGCGGCGCGCTGACCACGTTCTCCGTGGCGAACGACGTCGCGAAGTACTTCGCGATCCTGCCCGCCATGTTCATGACGGTGTTCCCGCAGCTGGAGGCGCTGAACATCATGCGGCTGGCGAGCCCTGGCTCCGCCATCCTGTCGGCCGTCATCTTCAACGCGCTGATCATCCTGGCGCTGATCCCGCTGTCGCTGCGCGGCGTGAAGTACCGGCCGGCCTCGGCGTCGTCCCTGCTGACGCGCAACCTGCTGGTCTACGGGCTCGGCGGCCTGGTGGCGCCGTTCATCGGCATCAAGCTCATCGACCTCGTCGTCTCGCTGCTCCCGGGCCTGTAGCCCGGTACCGAGCAGATCCGGAAAGGAAATCCCATGGCATCGACCACAGTCGCGAGCGATCTCGCGGCGCTGACCCGGCACTCCCTGGCGGGGCTGCGCATGCTGCTCGTGTTCACCCTCCTGCTGGGGCTGGCCTACCCGCTGGCGGCGACCGCCGTCGGGCAGGTGGCCTTCCCCTGGCAGGCGAACGGCTCGCTGGTGCGGGCCGACGGCACGCACACCACCGACCGCTCCGAGGCGGTGGGCTCCGCGCTCGTCGCGCAGGGCTTCGAGGGCGCCGAGTACTTCCACCCGCGGCCGTCCGCCGCGGGCGACGGGTACGACACGTCCGCCTCCGCCGCGTCGAACCTCGGCCCGCTCAACCCGGACCTGGTCGCGACGATCGAGGAGCGCAAGGCCGCCGTCGCCGAGCTGGAAGGTGTGGACCCGGCGGACGTCCCGGCCGACGCCGTCACGGCGTCCGGCTCGGGCCTGGACCCGCACATCAGCCCTGAGTACGCCGCGATCCAGGTGGCGCGGGTCGCCGAGGCGCGCGGGCTGTCCGTGGCCGACGTCGAGGCGGCCGTGGCCGCGCACACCGCCGGGCGCGACCTGGGCGTGCTGGGCGAGCCGCGGGTGAACGTGCTGGAGCTCAACCTCGCCCTCGATGACGCACACTGATCCCATGACCACCGGACGCCGGGGCCGCCTCACTGTCTACCTGGGGGCGGCCCCTGGCGTGGGCAAGACCTACGCCATGCTGGACGAGGCGCACCGGCGGCGCGCCCGGGGCACGGACGTCGTCATCGGCCTGGTGGAGACGCACGGGCGGGCCGCGACGATCGAACGGATCGGCGACCTCGAGATGCTGTCCCGGCGGCTCGTCGAGCACCGCGGGTCCACGCTCACCGAGCTCGACGTGCCGGCCGTGCTCGAGCGTGCGCCCGAGGTGGTGCTGGTGGACGAGCTCGCGCACACCAACGCCCCCGGTTCCGAGCACCCCAAGCGGTGGCAGGACGTGCACGACCTGCTGGACGCCGGGATCGACGTGGTCACCACGGTCAACGTGCAGCACCTCGCGTCGCTGACCGACGACGTCGAGGCCATCACCGGGGTGCGGCAGCGGGAGACCGTGCCCGACCAGGTGGTGCGCGACGCCGACCAGATCCAGCTCGTGGACCTCTCGCCGGAGCAGCTCCGGCGCCGGCTGGCCCACGGCAACGTGTACCGGGCCGAGCAGATCGACGCCTCGATGTCGTCGTTCTTCCGGGTCGGCAACCTGACGGCGCTGCGTGAGCTCGCGCTGCTGTGGCTGGCCGACCGGGTGGACGACGCCCTGACGAGGTACCGCGCCGACCACTCGATCGGCGGTACCTGGCCGGCCCGCGAGCGCATCGTCGTGGCCGTCACCGGCGGGCCGGAGACGGAGACGCTGCTGCGCCGGGCCGCGCGCATCGCCCAGCGGGCGGCGGGCACCGAGCTGCTCGCCGTGCACGTCCTGCCCACGGACGGGCTGCCGGCGACGCCGTCGTCCACGATCGCCGCGCACCGCGCGCTGGTGGAGTCGCTCGGCGGGGTGTTCCACACGGTGGTGGGGGAGGACGTGCCGTCCGCCGTCGTGGACTTCGCTCGCGGGGTGAACGCGACCATGATCGTCGTGGGCGTCTCCCGGCACCCGGTGTGGCGGCAGGCGCTGCTCGGCTCGTCCAGCGCGGAGATCGCCCGGCTCTCGGGCACGATCGACGTGCACCTCGTGACGCACGAGCGGGCCCGCGTGGGTGTGGGGGTGCGCTCGCGGTACTCCTCGCTGTCCCCGAAGCGCCGCGCGGCGGGCTGGGGCTCGGCCCTGCTGATCCCGGCCCTGCTGACGGCCGCGCTCCTGGTGATCGGCACGGACGACGTCGCGCTCGCCACGGACGCCATGCTGCTGCTGGCGGGGGTGGTCGGCGTCGCGCTGATCGGCGGGCTGTGGCCCGCCGTGGTGGCGGCCGTGGTGTCCAACCTGTGCCTCAACTGGTTCTTCGCGCCGCCGGTGGGACGGTTCACGATCGCCGAGGGGGAGAACGTGCTCGCGCTGGCCGTGTTCGTGGTGATCGCCGTCGCCGTCGCGTCCGTGGTGGACCTGGCCGCGCGGCGCACCACCCAGGCGTACCGGGCGCGGGCGGAGGCGTCCACGCTGGCCGCGCTGTCGCGCTCGGTGCTGTCGGGCCAGGACACGGCCCAGGCGATCGTGCACCGGCTCGCCCAGACCTTCGCGATGGCCGACGTGCGTCTCGAGGAGCGCACCGACGACCGCGCGCCGTGGTCCGTGGTGGCGCACGAGCGGTGGGTCACGGACGCGGAGCCCGCCCCCGCGTCCGGCGGTGCGGAGGCGGACCCGACCGTGACCGAGGTGGTGATCGACGACCGGCACCGGCTGGTGCTCGCCGGCCGGGTGCTGCCGGCGAGCGACCGGCAGGTGGTCGAGGCGTTCGGCGTGCAGGCCGGCATCGTGCTGGAGCGGCGCCGCCTGCGCGAGCAGGCCGCCCAGGCCGAGGTGCTGGAGCGCACCGAGAGCACCCGCACCGCGCTGCTCGCCGCCGTCTCGCACGACCTGCGCACGCCGCTCGCCGTGATCCGCACGGCGGTGGACGGTCTGTCCTCGCCGGACGTCGAGCTGGACCGGGAGGACCGCGACGTCCTGACGGCCACGATCGCGGACTCGACGCACCGGCTGGAGCGCCTCATCGGCAACCTCCTGGACCTGTCCCGCATCCAGACCGGCGCCGTCCGGCCTGCGCTGCGGGCGGCGTCGCTGGAGGAGGTGGTGCCGATCGCCGTCGAGCCGTGGCTGGCCGACCTGGCGCTCGACGTGCCGGAGGACCTCCCGCTCGTGCACACCGACCCCGGCCTGTTCGAGCGGGTGGTGGCCAACGTCGTGTCCAACGCGGTGCGGCACTCGCCGCCGGGCGCCAAGGTGCTGTTCACCGCCTCGGCCGCGCGCGACGCGGTGGAGCTGCGCGTGGCCGACACGGGGCCGGGCGTGCCCGACGAGCGCAAGACCACGATGTTCGAGCCCTTCCAGCGGCTCGACGACACGAGCGCGGGCGGCCTCGGCCTCGGTCTCGCGGTCGCGGCGGGTCTCGCGAACGCCGTCGGCGCCCGGATCTCCGCCGAGGACACCCCGGGCGGCGGCCTCACGATGGTGCTCACGGTGCCGCGGGAGATGGCCCTGGATGATGGGATGGCCTCGTGACCGGTGAGACGGACAGTGAGGCGCGCGCGACGACGTCGGGCAACCGCGTGCTCGTGGTGGACGACGACGCGGCGCTGACCCGCGCCCTGGCGATCAACCTGCGCGCCCACGGCTGGGACGTGACCGCGGCGCCGACGGGCGCGGCGGCGCTCGACGCCGTGGCGTCGGCCCGGCCCGACGTGGTGCTGCTCGACCTGGGGCTGCCCGACATGCCGGGGCTCGAGGTCATCGCGGGCATCCGCGGCTGGACCCGGGTGCCGATCGTGGTGCTGTCCGCCCGGCAGCTCGGCGACGACAAGGTGGACGCGCTCGACGCCGGGGCCGACGACTACGTGACCAAGCCGTTCGCGATGAACGAGCTGCTGGCGCGGCTGCGCGCCGCCGTCCGCCGCGCGGAGCCCGCGCAGGCCGAGGAGCCCCTGGTCACCGCGGGCGACCTGCGGATCGACCTGGCGCGGCGGCAGGTGTTCCGTGCCGGGGAAGAGGTGCGCCTCAGCCCCACCGAGTGGGCACTGCTGGAGGTGCTGGTGCGCAACCGCGGCCGGCTCGTGGACCGCAAGCTGCTGCTGCACGAGGTGTGGGGCCCGGCGTACTCGACGGAGACCAACTACCTGCGCGTCTACACGGCGCAGCTGCGGCGCAAGCTGGAGCAGGACCCGTCGCACCCGAAGCACATCCTCACGCACCCGGGCGCGGGGTACCGGTTCGAGGAGTGAGCCGGACGGCGGGTCAGCCGATGATGGGCGCGCTCTCCGGGTGCCGGTACAGCCGGCCGCGGGTGCGCAGGGCGAGCGCGGTGCCGAGCGTGATGGGGCCGAGCCGCCCGACGAACATCAGTGCCACGAGCACGAGCTGGTGGTACCAGGCCAGGTCGGCAGTGATCCCGGTGGACAGGCCGGTCGTGCTGAACGCGGAGGTCACCTCGAAGAGGATCTGGTCCACCGTGAACGGCGAGAGCGCCGTCATCCACAGCGTCGGGAGCACGACGATCGCCACCGAGAGCAGCGCGAGCGTGAGGGCCTGACGCTGGGTGGCGAGCGAGATGCGCCGGTCGAACACGGTCGCGTCCGGGTCGCCGCGCAGCTCGGACCAGATCAGCACCGCGAGCACGGCGAACGTGGTCACCTTGATGCCGCCGGCCGTGCCGCCGGACCCGCCGCCGATGAACATCAGGATGACCGTGCCGAGCCAGGTCTCGGTGTGCATCTCGCTGGTGTTCACGGAGTTGAACCCGGCGGTGCGCGCCTGCGCCGACTGCGTGAACGACGCCAGGATGCGGCCCCCGGTGTCGAGGGTGCCCATGGTCGCCGTGTTGTCCCACTCCGCCAGCAGGAAGAAGCCGGTACCGCCCACCAGGAGCAGGGCGGTCATGAGCAGCGTGATCTTGGTGTGCACGCTCCAGCGGCGCGGGCGACGACGTTCGCGCAGCACCTCCAGGACGACGGGCAGGCCCAGCCCGCCCACGATGGTGCCGACGCAGATCGGCACGCAGATCCACGGGTCGGCCACGAAGTCGATCAGCGACGTCGAGAACAGGGCGAAGCCCGCGTTGTTGTAGGCGGACACCGAGTGGAACACGCCGTACCAGAGTGCCCTGCCGGCCGGCTCGTCGTAGGCGACGGCGAACCGTACGGCCAGCACCACGGCCACGACGGCCTCGACGACCAGTGCCAGGACGACCACGCGAACCAGCATCCGGCGCACGTCGCCGAGGCTCACGGTGCGGGTCGACGCCGCCGCCACCAGCCGGGAGCTCAGGTCGAGGCGCCGGGTGACCAGGACGCTGAGCAGCGACGCGACGGTCATGACACCGAGCCCGCCGACCTGGATGAGCACCAGGATCACGGCCTCGCCGAACCCGGACCAGAACACCGGCGTGTCGAGGACGACCAGTCCCGTCACGCACACCGCCGATGTCGCGGTGAACAGCGCCTCCATGAACGAGGCCGGTCGGCCGGAGGACGCGATCGGGAGCAGCAGGAACACCGTGCCGACCGCTACTGCGCCGAGAAAGCCCGTGATCACGAGCTGGCCCGGCCGACGGCGCAGGGCCGCGCCCCGGCCCTCCTCACGACCCGTGGGACTGCTGAACCGCATCCTGGCTACCGTTGTCTCTCGTTCGTCACCCGTGCCGCCCCGGGGGTGGGTTCGGCGCCCGCCGGTCACCGTAGCCCCTCTGCGTCGTGACCGGCTCCTCCTCCTTCGCCGCCGGCGCTCCGAGTCACACGTTCGTGAGGCGTCGCCAGGCCCGCACGACGGCGGCGATCGCGAACGGGCCGACGACGGCCGCGAGCAGGAGGTGTGGCGGGCCGATCGCGGCCGCGGCGTCGGCGCCGCCCATGCCCGTCCACAGGGACGGTGCGGCGTAGGGGAACCAGGAGCCGCCGCCGAGCAGCACCACGATCTGCGTGAGGGCGACCATGCCCACGAGCGCGCCGACGGTGCCGAGCTGGCTGCGCGTCACGGTCGCGACCCACGCGAACGGCAGGGCCAGGCCGCCCCCGAGCAGCCCCGCGAGCAGGGCGGTGCCGACGCCCGCCCAGGCCTCGAAGGGCGCGCCCGCACCCGCGGCGGCGACGGCGGACGCTGCGACGGTCACGGTGACGGTCAGCACCACGCACGCCGCGATCCAGGCGAGCGCGACCAGGCACTTGGCGAGCGCGATCGTGCCGCGCGGCACGGCGAGGCCGAACAGCGCGCCCGCGGTCCCGCTCTCCAGCTCGCGCCCGAACGACCACGCGACGAAGAACCCGCCGGCGGCCAGCGCGGCGACCGAGAGCACCTGGGCGCACACCATCAGGTGCGTGGTCGCCAGGTCGCCGGTGGCATAGTCGGCGAGCTTGGCCGCCGTCGGGCCTGCGGCCTGCGGCGACCGGGCCAGTGCCACCATCCCCACGCTGCCCAGCGGCACCAGCACGACGAGCAGCGCGGTCGCCAGGCGCGCGACGACGGAGCGGCGCAGCTTGAGCGTCTCGACCACCAGGGCGGCGCGGAGCGCGGTGCCCGGGGTCATGGCGGGCTCCCGGCGTCGGCGGCTCGGGTGTCGGCCGCTCGGGTGTCGGCAGCGAGCACCATGGCGAAGAACCGCTGTTCCAGGTCGGTGCCGCCTGGTTCCAGCCGTCCGACGTCCCGCCCCGCGTGCAGCACGACGATCTCGTCGGCGATGCGCGCGACCTCGTCGAGGTGGTGGCTCGAGACGAGGACCGCCGTGCCGTCGTCGGCCAGGTCGCGGACCAGCCCGCGCACCAGGACCACGCCCTGCGGGTCGAGGGCGCTGGTGGGCTCGTCGAGGATCAGGGCGGCCGGCCGGTGGAGGGTCGCGCAGGCGATGCCCAGGCGCTGGCGGTTACCCATCGAGAGCGTCCGGGCCAGGGCATGGCGCCACGGGTCGAGCCCCACGCGGCCGACGGCGGCGTCGGCCGCCGGCGCAGCGTCTCGTCCGGACAGTCCGTGCAGCAGCGCGGCGCAGCGCAGGTTCTCGGTGACGGTGAGCTCCGGGTAGACCAGTGGGGTCTCGACCGCCTGGCCGAACCGCAGGGCGACGGCGGCGGGCAGGGTCGCCGGGTCGTGGCCGAGGACCCGGGCCGTGCCACGGGTGGGGCGCAGCCGGCCGGCCAGCGCGCGCAGCGCCGTCGTCTTGCCCGCGCCGTTGAGGCCGATCAGGGCCGTGACCTGGCCGGGCCCGACGGCCAGCGTGAGGTGGTCCAGGGCGACCCGAGCGCCGAAGGCGTGCGCGACGTCGTCGAGCAGGAGCGCAGGCGTGGTCATGACGTCGCTCCTGCCGGGGCGAGCTGCGCCAGGGCGCGGCGGACGAGGGCGGCGAGCGTGACGTCGTCAGGCGCCGAACCCCAGGCCAGGAGGGCCGCGGTGGTGGCGGCGAGGCAGGCCGAGGCGGCGATGGCGGCGTCCAGGCGCTCGACGCCGTCGGCCACGAGCCGGTCCACGATCGCCTGTTGGGTTGCCTCGGTCCCGACCGATACCGCGGCCCGGAGCGCGGGCGACCGCGCGACGAGGGCGACGCGTCGCCTCGCCGTCGCGTCCTCGGTGGGCGTGATGTCACCGAGGGCCGCGAGCAGGCCGAGCCGGGTGCGCTCCAGGGGCGGGAGGCCGGTCGGCTGGGCGCCGACGGCCTCGGCGATCAGGGGGTCGTACGGGTCGGTGACGAGAACGGCGTCCTTGGTGGGGAAGTGCCGGAAGAACGTCATGGGGGTGATCCCGGCGGCGGCGGCGATCTGGTTGACCGTGGTGGCGTCGTACCCCTGGCGCTCGAAGAGGTCGAGCGCCGCGTCGAGGATGCGGGCCCGGGTGCGGAGAGTGCGGGGAGTGGCCACCCTTGAAATGTTAGTCGCTAACATTCCGGCCTTCAAGGGTGACCGGTCGACGGCCGGCAGCGGGAGCGCGGCCGCGAGCGTCAAGGTCCCGTCAGCATGCGGGCGCCCGGCGTAGGGATCGCGTTCATGTCGCGGGTGCGACCGCGGGTCGTCCCTAGCGTCACGGGTATGGCCTCGACTCCCGCCTCCCGCCGCTCCTCAGGAGCTGACCCGGTGGTCGGCCGGCCGGTGGAGGTCCTGGCCCACGTGCAGGTGCGCGCGGACGGCGACCTCGACGCGCTGGAGGAGCACCTGGCGGGCGCCCTTGCGACCGTGGCGGCCTGGCAGGTCACCGGGGAGTCCGACTACGTGGCGCACCTCGCGTGCCGGAGCCTGCGGGACGTCGAGGCCGAGCTGCGCCGCGTGCGCGAGCACCCCGCGGTGCGGCGGGTGACCGCGCAGCTCCTGCTGCACCGCGTCACGGGCTCAGCGCAGGCGTAGCGCACCGCCGTGCGCGTCCGGGTGGTCCAGCCGGACCAGCCCGCGGTGGAAGTCCGGCAGTCCGTCGTAGACCTCCAGGTCGCGCCGGATCGCCGCCGTCTCCTCGGGCAGCGGGCCGACCAGGGGCAGGCGGACCCGCGCCGTGGGCAGCAGCCCCAGGCCGCGCAGCACCACCTTGGTCGCCACCGCTGGGGGGACATGGCGGTGCAGCGCGTGGTCGAGGGGTGCGAGCCGCTCGGCGAAGCCGCCCGCGACGTCCGGGTCGCCACCCAGGAGTGCGTCGACATAGGCCCGCCAGAGGGCAGGCTCCACGTTGACGCCGACGCCGACCACGCCCTGCCCGCCGGCGGTGAGCACCATGGCCGCGGCGTCGGACCCGGCGTAGTAGGCCAGGTCGGTCAGGCCCATGATCTCCGCGGCGCGGTGCGGGTTCTCCGTGGCGTCCTTGACGGCCCGGACGTTCGGATGATCGGCCGCGCGGAGCAGGGTCGCCGTCTCGAAGCCGACGCCGAACCGGCGGGGGTTGTCGTAGAGCATGACGGGTGCCTCCGCGGCGTCGGCGATCGCCCACACATGGGCGAGCAGGCCCGCCTGCGAGGGCCGGCTGGCCGCGGGCGCCGCGACGAGGACCCCGTCGGCTCCGGCCCGGACGCCGTCGGCGGCCAGGGCGATGCCCTCGGTGGTGTCGTGCTCGCCCGCGCCGACGACGACGGCTGCGCGGCGCGCGGCGGCGTCGACCGCCGTCCGGACCAGGTCCAAGCGCTCCGCGGGTGCGATGGCGCCGGACTCGCCCGTCGTGCCCGCGACCACGACGCCGTCCACCCCCTGCGTGACGAGGCGGTCGACGTGGGCGGCGAGGGCGGCGAGGTCGAGGTGACCGTCGGCGGTGAACGGGGTGACGGTCGCGGCGAACAGCCGCGTGGAGAGTGGATCAGGCACCCGTTCACGCTAGGTCGTGCGGTGGGTGGCCGTCCGTACGGGCACCGTCAGGAGTTGCCGGGCGCCCGTATGGGTTGCGTCAGGGAGCCGGTCCGCGCCCGGCCCCGCGCCGTACGACGGGGGGTATGACCCTCACCGCGATCCTGCCCACGCTCCGCGCGAGCATCCCCGACCCGCTCGCCGCCGGGTGCTGGCCGGCGTACACCCGCGCCACGACCACCGACCTGGTGGTGGACGGCGTCTCCCTGCACACCCTGGCGACGCTGTGCGGCACCCCGTGCGTGCACACGGCGCAGGCCACCGAGCCGGTCGTGGTGGTCACCGCCGTGGGCGACACCACGACCACCCCAGACGGGCGGCGTGTGCTGGTGCTCGACGCCGACCTGGGTCGCGCCGGGGCGACGTGGCCCGAGCTGCGCCTTGTCGGCCGGGCTTCCGTCGCGCGGCTGGTGCCGACCGTCGTGTGCGACCCCGACAAGGCGCGGCTCGCGCAGGTGGAGCTGCCCGCGGACCTCGCGGTGGGTGACGTGCTCGGGGTGCCGTGCGCCGCCGTCGGGGTGCGCGGCGGCGTCGGGGTGCGTGGCGGCGCCGGGGCACGCGGCCGGCGCGAGCTCAGTCGAGGGACGCGTCCAGCGCGGTGAGCGCCCGCTCGAACGCCGCGCGCTCGTCGGCCGGAAGGTCGCCCAGCAGCTCTCGCTCCATGGCGACGATGCCGGCCTGACAGGTGGCCAGCACCCGCCGCCCCTCGGCGGTGAGCGAGACGACGCGGTTGCGGCGGTCGGCGGGGTCGGGGGCGCGGCTGACGAGCCCGAGCTCCACGAGCCGGTCCAGGTTGCCGATCAGCCGCGTCTTGTCGCGACCCGTGGTGGCCGCGAGCTGCGCCTGCGTCGGGGCGTCCTGCTCGCCCAGGGCGGTGAGCACCGCGTAGTCCCACATCTGCAGGCCGGCGGCTGCGAGGATCGGCTCCTCCCGGGCGATCACCATCCGCAGCAGCCGGGTCAGCAGGTAGCCAAGCTCGGGACGCTCCACCCGGCGATCCTATCCAGCAACCTACGATCTACTCGGGTGTATCGTCTACTTATGCTTACTTATTCGGAGATGCTCACCCTGCACCACGCCGCCCTCGCCGACACCACCAGCCTCGTCGAGCGGGCCGCCCTGGGCCCGCTCGACATCGCGACACCGTGCGACGAGTGGGACCTCGCCGCCCTGCTGTCGCACATGATCGGCCAGAACCACGGTTTCGCGGCCGCCCTCGGCGACGGCAACGCCGACGTCGCGCTCTACGCCGGTCCGGAGGTGACGCCGGCCGGCGCCGTCGACGCGTGGGAGGCGTCCGCGACGGCGCTCCGCGAGGCGTCCGTGCGCGCGCAACCGGACGCCCCCGTCCACCTGGCCGAGTTCGACGCCCAGGTCTCGGCGACGCTCGCCCTCGGGATGCAGCTGCTCGACACCGCGGTGCACGCCTGGGACGTCGCCACGGCGCTCGGCACCACCTACCGGCCCGACGACGCCACCGTCGCCTTCGTGCTCGAGAGCGCCGGCCCGATCGCCGCCCGCCCCGGCGGGACGCCGGGCGTGTTCGCGGCCCCGCTCACCGCGACCGGTTCCGACCCGTGGACCGACGCCCTGCGGCTGCTGGGCCGGGACCCCCAGCCGGCCTGAGCATCCCGAGCGCGACGCCCGCCACCACGACCGCGACACCCAGCCAGACGGCCGGCCCGGGCACCGGCCCGCCGAGCGCCACGCCGCCCACGGCCGACGCCACGGGGACGACGCCGGTGAACAGCCCGGCCCGTCCCGGACCGATCCGGCCGACCGCGGTGTACCAGAGCAGGAACGCCACGACCGTGACGCCCAGCGCGAGGTGCAGCGTGGCCGGCAGGTGCTCGGCCCGCAGGGTCAGCACGGCGCCCGGCCCCTCGACCGCCACGCTGAGCACCCAGAGCGCCACGGCCGCGATCCAGACGGCGTGCAGCGAGACGCCGTGCGGCCCGAGCCGGCCCAGCACGGGGACGGCCAGCAGCGTGAACCCGGCCTCGCAGACCAGGGTGAGCAGCGCGTAGCCGACTCCCGCCGCGTCCGTGCGTCCGCCGCCGGTGACCAGGACGGCGCCCAGGGTCACCACCGCGGCGGCGCCCACCACGGCCGGCGTCGGCCGGGATCCGCCCAGGAGCGGCCCCACCAGGGCGAGGAGCACGGGCACGGCGGCGACCGCCACCCCGATCACCGCGGGCTCGGCATGTGCGACGCCGCGGACCACCCCCACGTTGAACAGCACCAGCCCGCTCAGCGCCACACCCGCGAGCCAGGCCCACTCCCGGCCGCGGGGTGCGGGCAGCGCCCGGCCGGTCAGCCGCAGCACCACCGCCAGCACCAGGGCCGCCAGCGTGTAGCGGACGGCCTGCACCGCGAACAGCGGCGCGTCGGCGAGCACGCCCGAGACCGCCACCTGGCTGCCCACCAGCGACATGCCGAGCGCGGCGAAGAGCGGGCCGGTCCAGGCGGAACGGTGCTGGTCGGTTCGGAGGCCGTCAGGACTGCCCGGCTCGGGGGCGGTGCCGGCGTGTGGTGCCGTGCGGGTGCTGGTCGTCATGTCCGCGAGCCTGCCCCCGCTTTGGTATATCTGACAGAGCCAAGATCACGGAGATCGAGGGGACCAAGATGGCCGGAGCCGACTTCCTTCAGCTCGACCCCGCCCATGCCCCGGCCGGCGGGCTGACCGCCTGGCTCGCCGAGGCGGTACGCGGGGCGGTGTCCGACGGCCGCCTGGTCCCGGGCGACCGGCTCCCCGCCACGCGGGTGCTCGCCGACCAGCTCGGCTGCTCCCGCGGCGTGGTGGTCGACGCCTACCGGCGCCTGGCCGACGAGGGCCTGCTCGCCGGCCGGCACGGCGGCGGGACGACGGTCCGTGCCGCCTGGGCCCCGGCCCCCGGCTCCGGGATGCCGACCGCCGCGGCCGGCACCGCCACGGCGGCCCGCCCGCCGTCGTCGGGCCTCGCGGGAGCCCTGCCCGGCGCGTTCGCGCCGGCGGCTCCGGGCGCGCCTGATGCCACCGGGGCCGACCTGATCGACCTCGCACCCGGCCTGCCCGACCTGTCCGCGTTCCCGCGCGCCGCCTGGGCCCGTGCCGAGCGCGCCGCCCTGGACGGCCTCGCGTCGAGCGACCTCGGCTACGGCGACCCGCGCGGCCTGCCCGCGCTCCGGGAGGCGCTCGCCGGCTGGCTCGCGCGCACCCGGGGCCTGCGCGCGCACCCGGACGACATCCTGGTGGTCAACGGCGTCTCCCAGGGCCTGATGCTGCTCGCCCGGGCGCTCGTCGTGCGCGGCACCACCCGGATCGGGTTCGAGGATCCGGGCTCCTACGGCGCGCGCGAGCACCTGCGCCGCTGGGACCTCGCACCCGTACCCGTCCCGGTGGACCGGCACGGGCTCGACGTCGCGGCGCTGGACCGGTCGGGGGTCGACGTCGTCCTGGTCACCCCCGCGCACCAGTTCCCCACGGGTGTGGTGCTCGCGCCCGACCGGCGGCGCGCGCTGGTCGCCTGGGCGCGGTCCGGAGCGGCGACGGGTCCGGACGGGACGCCGGGCCGGCTCGTGATCGAGGACGACTACGACGCCGAGCACCGGTACGACCGACCGCCGGTCCCCGCGCTGCGCGCCCTCGCGCCCGACCACGTGGTGCACCTGGGCAGCGTGTCCAAGACGCTCGCGCCGGGGATCCGGATCGGCTGGCTGCTGGCGCCCGCCGCGCTCCGGTCCGAGCTGGTCGAGGCCCGGTACTGGACCGACCTCGCCAGCCCGGCGCTGCCCCAGCTCGCCCTGGCGCACTTCATCACCTCGGGCGGTTTCGAGCGGCACCTGCGTCAGGTCCGACGCCGGCACCGTGCCCGGCGGGACGCCCTCCTGGCCGCGCTGGCGGCGCACCTGCCCGGCGCCACGGCCCACGGCGTGGCCGCCGGCCTGCACCTGCTGGTCACCCTGCCGGGCCACGTCGACGACGCCGCCGTGGCCCGCCGCGCCGCCGCGGCCGGGGTCCGGGTGCACCCCCTGTCGGTCCACCGGGTGGGCGACGGGCCACCCGGTCTGGTGATCGGGTACGCCGCGAACCCGCCCGACCGGCTGGCCGAGGCGGTGGCGCGGATCGCCCGCGTCACCGCCGCCGTCGGCTCACACCGTGGTTGCGATGGCACCCCCGGCAGCGCGGGGATCTAGGCTGGGCCGTGGCTCGCTCCGCGAGCCCGCCGGACGACCCGTCCGGCCACGAGATCCAGACCTCAGAATCGGAGCATCCAGCGATGGCTCGCCACCTTGTCACCAGTGCGCTTCCGTACATCAACGGCATCAAGCACCTGGGGAACATGGTCGGGTCGATGCTCCCGGCCGACGTCTACGCGCGGTACCTGCGCCAGCGCGGCCACGACGTGCTCTACATCTGCGCCACCGACGAGCACGGCACGCCGGCCGAGCTGGCGGCGGCCGAGGCGGGCCTGCCCGTCGCGGAGTTCTGCGCGGGCGCGCACGAGACGCAGAAGAAGATCTACGACGGCTTCGGGCTGTCGTTCGACCACTTCGGGCGCAGCTCCTCGACGCAGAACGCCGAGACCACGCAGCACTTCGCGCGGCGCCTGAACGAGCACGGCTTCATCGAGGAGCGGGCGATCCGGCAGGTGTACTCGCCGGTCGACGGCCGGTTCCTGCCCGACCGCTACGTCGAGGGCACGTGCCCCCACTGCGGGTACGACCGGGCGCGCGGCGACCAGTGCGAGAACTGCACCCGCGTGCTGGACCCCACGGACCTGATCGACCCGCGCTCGGCGATCAGCGGCTCGACCGACCTCGAGGTGCGCGAGACCAAGCACCTGTTCCTGCTGCAGTCCAAGCTGCAGGCCGAGGTCGAGTCGTGGATCGACGCGAACAGCAAGGACTGGCCGCTGCTGTCGACGTCGATCGCCCGCAAGTGGCTCTCCGAGGGCCTGCACGACCGCGCGATCACGCGCGACCTGGAGTGGGGCGTGCCCGTCCCGGCCGACACCTGGCCCGAGCTCGCGGCCGACGGCAAGGTCTTCTACGTCTGGTTCGACGCCCCGATCGAGTACATCGGCTCCACCCAGGAGTGGGCGGACGCCGCCCCCGCGGGCGAGACCCGGGACTGGAAGTCCTGGTGGTACGAGGCGGACGACGTGCGCTACACGCAGTTCATGGCCAAGGACAACGTCCCGTTCCACACGGTGATGTTCCCCGCCACGCAGCTCGGCGTCCGTGAGCCGTGGACCATGGTCGACTACGTCAAGGGCTTCAGCTGGCTCACCTACTACGGCGGCAAGTTCTCGACGTCGCAGAAGCGGGGCGTCTTCACCGACGCCGCGCTGGAGATCCTGCCGGCCGACTACTGGCGCTGGTACCTGATCGCGAACGCCCCGGAGTCCGACGACTCGTCGTTCACCTGGGAGCACTTCACCGGCACGGTGAACAAGGACCTGGCCGACACGCTGGGCAACTTCGTCAACCGGGTGCTGACGTTCTCCGCCAAGCGGTTCGGTGAGACCGTTCCCGCGGGCGGCGAGCCGGGCGAGGCCGAGGAGAAGCTCGGCGCGGAGGTGTCCCGGCTGCTGGCCGAGTACGAAGGGCACCTGGAGGCCCTCCAGTACCGCAAGGCCGCGAACTCCCTGCGCGCGCTGTGGTCGGCCGGCAACGCCTACCTGGTCGAGAAGGAGCCGTGGAAGCAGGTCAAGGTCGACCCGGAGGCGGCGGCGGTCTCGCTGCGCACCGCGATGAACCTGATCCACCTGTACGCGGTGGTCTCCGAGCCGTTCGTCCCGCAGACGGCGGCGACCCTCCGCGCCGTGTTCGCCCTCGACGGCGACACCGCGACCTGGGTCACCCCGCAGGCCGCGACGTCGCTCGACGCCGTGCCGGCCGGGACGGCCTTCACCGTCCCGCCGGTGCTGTTCGCCAAGATCAGCGACGACGACCTGGACGCCTACCGCGAGCGCTTCGGCGGCGGCGAGGCCTGAGCCCGGCGGCTGAGTTCGGCAGCTCGCCAGGCCGAGTTCGGCAGTCGCCTGCGAGTTCGGCAGTTGGCATCGAGATCGGCACAGGCCTGTGCCGATCTCGATGCCAACTGCCGACGTCACGACGGCGGCTCGTGGACCGGGTCAGGCTGGTGTGGCCGCGAGCTGTTCGCGGACCTGGCGCTTGGCGCGGGTGAGCATGCCTGCCATGCCGTTCAGGCGCAGCAGGCTCACGACCTTGGTCAGGCCGAGCTGCAGCGGGTAGTCCTCGGGCACGTCCAGCACCTGCTGCGCCGTCAGCCCCGTCAGGCCCTGCGCCAGGATCGAGGCGAACCCACGCGTGGTGGGCGCCTCCTCCGGTGCGCTGGCGTGGAAGGTGACCACCCCGGCGTCGTCCACCTCGGCGAACGCGTACACGGGGGACTGGCACTCCTGGACGCGCTCGAGCCGCTCGGGCGCGTCCGCGTACTTCTCCGGCAGCGGCGGCAGCTCGCGCGAGACCTCCAGCAGGAGCTGGAGCCGGTCCCGCTCGGGCGTCTCCAGGAAGGCGTCCCGCAGCTCGGCAAGGGCCTCGGGCAGGTCGACGTCGTTGGTGCTCATCCGTTCATCCTTTCACCGTCGTGGCGGCCGGGGCGAGCCGCGGGGCACGGCCCGGGCGATTGGCCCGACGGCGTCGTAGCGTGGCCGTATGGCCGGGAACAAGGGGTCCGGCGGCGGCCCGGACCGCTGGTCGCAGGACGTCACCGAGGGCAGCGACGCCCTGGACCTGGAGGAGGGCGTGTTCACCTGGGACGATCCCGCGCGGATCGCCCGGTCCCTCAAGAAGTCGGCCGAGTCGAGCGACCGGCGGAAGAGCTCCCCGTACCGGTCGGCGATGTCGATGCTGACCTTCTACCTCAACCGCGCGGGCAAGGACCTCGACGCCGGCCGGCGCGACGTGCTGGAACGCGCGAAGGACGAGCTGCGCAAGGCCTTCGGGCGTGACTGAGACGTTCGGCCGCGGCTGAACGCCTCAGTCGCGGACGCCGTCAGACCGTGCCCGGCTCGGAGCCCGTCGCGACCGGGACGCGCACGGCGTTGCCCCACTCGGTCCACGAGCCGTCGTAGTTGCGCACGCCTCTGTAGCCGAGCAGGTAGGTGAGCGCGAACCAGGTGTGGCTGGAGCGCTCGCCGATGCGGCAGTACGTGATCACGGCGCCGGCCGGGTCGAGGCCCAGGCCCGAGGTGTAGATCGCGTCGAGCTCCGCGCGCGTCCTGTAGGTACCGTCCTCGGCCACGGCCGTGGCCCACGGGACGTTGCGCGCCGTCGGGATGTGGCCGCCGCGCAGCACCCCCTCCTCGGGGTAGTCCGGGATGGCGATGCGCTCGCCGGTGTACTCCTGCGGCGAGCGGATGTCGACGAGCGGGCCGGTGCCCAGGTGCGCCAGCACGTCGTCGCGGAAGGCGCGGATCGTCGTGTCGTCGCGCTCGACCACGGGGTACTCGACCGGGGCGGGCGCGGGCACGTCCGTGGTGAGCTCGCGGCCCTCGGCGCTCCACAGCCCGCGGCCGCCGTCGAGCAGGCGCACGTCCTGGTGCCCGAACAGCGTGAACACCCACGCCGTGTACGCGGCCCACCAGTTGTTCTTGTCGCCGTACAGCACGATCGTCGTGTCGCGCGTGATGCCCTTGGCGCCCATCAGTGCGGCGAACGCGGCGCCGTCGAGGTAGTCGCGGACCTGCGGGTGCTGCAGCTCGGTGTGCCAGTCGACCTTGACCGCGCCGGGGATGTGCCCGGTCTCGTAGAGCAGCACGTCCTCGTCGGACTCGACCACGACGATGTCCGGGTCCTTGAGGTGCTCGGCCAGCCACGCCGTGCTCACGAGCCGTTCGGGGTGGGCGTACTGCGCGATCTTGTCCGACGGGTCGATGGGAGCGGGCATGGTTCCTCCTCGATGAGCGTGCACTGTCGAGTCTAGGAACACGGGCCGGGCTCCGGATGATCCCGGTGCGGTGCTGCTCAGGACAGCCGTCGCTCCAGCACGCCCAGGTGGGCCCGGGCACGGGCGGCCTGCGGTCCGCCGGGCTCGGCCAGCCGCACCAGGCGGGTCCAGGCCGTGTGGTCGTCCGCGCCCTCGTCGCGGGCGGTCCACTGCTCGACGGCGACGGCGTCGTCGCAGGTGTGCACCCCCGCCCGGACCTCCGCCTCCAGCTCCTCGCGCAGCCGCTCCACGCCGGGCGCGACCGAGCGGCGCAGCAGCGGCTCGGGGTATGCCGAGAGAGCGCCGCGCACGTCACCGCGGCGCAGCCGGGAGCGCACCGTGTCGACGTCGGACCGGAGCATCCGGGCGAGCCGGTAGGGGCGGGACCCGGCGAGCAGCGGGCCGTCGAGCACGCCGTCGGCCACCCGGCGCAGGCGGGAGATCTCCGCTCGGACGGTCACCAGCGACAGGTCGCCCGGGTGCAGCAGCACGGCGAGCTCCTCGGCGCTGAGACCGCGCGGCCGCTCGGTGAGCAGCAGCAGGATCTCGGCGTGCCGCAGGGAGAGCCGGCGGCCGCGCAGCGTCGGCGCGCCGAGCAGGTGCAGGTCGGGTGCGCGGTCGGAAGCGCCGCCCGCCGTCCTGGCGTCCCCGTCCGGGGCGACGTCGCGCGCCCAGGGCGCGTGCCCGCCGTCCGCAGCGCCCCTGGCCCGCAGCGCGAGCTCGCGCTCGACCATGGCGACCGTGGCGCGCACCAGGGCGCGGGCGACGTGCGACCCGGCGGCGCTGCCCCCGGTCAGGTCGAGGACGCCGATGATGCCGCCCGCCGGGTCGTGCACCGGGGCCGCGGTGCAGCTCAGCCGCTGGACCGGGCGCGCGAAGTGCTCGGCGCCGAGCACCTGGACGGGGCGGCGCGCGGCCAGCGCGGTGCCGGGCGCGTTGGTACCGACCGAGTCCTCGCGCCAGAGCGCACCCTCGACGAAGCCGACGCCGTCCACGGCGGAGCGCACCTGCCCGCGGCCCTCGACCCACAGGAGGCGGCCGACGTCGTCGGACACCGCGACCACCAGGCCGTCGCCCGTCGCCCCGCCCACCAGGTCGCGCACCAGCGGCATCGCGCCGGCCAGGGGATGGGCGCTGCGGTACTCGTCCAGCTCGCCCGACGCCGCGACCGTGACCGCGCTCGGCCGGTCGGGGTCCACACCGTTGCGCAGGCTCCGCTGCCACGACGCCGCGACGATCGGGTCGATCCCGTCGGGCTCCAGCAAGCCGGCGGAACCGACGAAGCTCTCATATGCCGCGCGAACCCAGCGCGCGTCCCGGTGTGGCACCTGCTGCATGCTGCCCCTCACCCTGTCCCGACGCCGTCGTCGAACCACGCCAGTGTAGGCATCGGACCAAGTTCATCAACAAGTTGTCCACCGTGATCCCCAAGTTTTCCACCGTTCCAGGAGGGTTTTCCACAGATCACAGACGCATTACGGTCTCGCCGCGCGTGACGCGGAAAGTAGTCTTAGCGTCAATCGCACCGGTAGTTAAACGGGCTTCGCGTCCGACAGATAGTTTTCATGAGGACTCTCTTTGGGGGAAGAGTTGAACACCGTCGCTTTAGCTAGACCGGAATCGCAGATGTCTGGAACTGATGAACAGGTCGGAGACAGTCCGAGCCGTGCACTGCCCGCGATCGAGCTCGCGAACCTGCCCGCGCTCGACACTCCCGCGCCGCCGCTGCTCGAACTCGACGCCGGCCTCGACCTCGTCGGCGCGCGTGGCCGCCGCCGGTGGACCTTCGGCGCCGCGATCGTCACGTGTCTGGCGGTCGCCGTCACGCTGTGGTCCATGTCCGCCCGCGCCGAGGAGACCGGCCGCATCCTCACCCTGACCACCCAGATCGACAGCCAGGTCACCAGCACCTCGGCCCGGTCGCACGACCTTGCTGCCGTCCTCGAGACGGCCGAGCGGGTCTACGAGGGCTCGGAGGGCCAGGTCGCGGACCCGGCCACGCGCGACGTGCTCGCCCAGGCGCTCGCCGAGGCGCGCCAGGCCGGGGCCCAGCGGCTGACCGACGCCCCGCCCACGTCGGTCACGCAGGCCCGCACCCTGCTCGCCCAGGCCACCCACATCGAGACCTCGCTCGACTGGGCCGTGGAGGACCTGCGCGTCGCCGTCGACATGGTCCAGCAGTCGCAGGGCGCGCAGCGCGCACTCGACTCTCGCGAGCCGCTCGGCAACCGGACGATCCTCACGTCGCGCGACGGCTCCTGACCGCCCCGCGGTTTGCCGGCCGCCCGGAGCGCACGGTCCACCTCGAGAACGACCTCGGGGACCGAAAGTGCGAAGATCGGCGTCCGGCATCATTCCCCGGGAGTGCGCGGCCGGTGCGGATTCGAATTCGGCATTGACCACATCCGGTTGAAAATTCCCGGACGGTTCGTCGGTGGTAAAACTATCTCCAGCGCATTCTGTATGTCTTTCGATCGGGTCTTGTCGAAAGCGCGCCGGGTGACAGATGCGGTCCTGGGTCGAGATCACCCCACCCTCACCCCATCTCGCGGTAGGCGTCGACCAGGTCGACGAACTCCGCCCGCAGCCCGTACGGGTCGGCGCCCAGCGCACCCGCCGCCCGGGTGCGGGCCCCGTCGAGGTTCGCCTCGGCCCGGTACTCCGAGCCCGTGGCGATCAGCCCGAGCTCCGCGACCGCCGAAGCGAAGGCGAAGTCCGCGGACGGCGTCGTCGTGTACGCGGCGGCGCCGACCGGGAACGCCACCTCGGTGCTCGCGGCGGACGGCCCGCCGTCCGGCGACTTGTACCGCACGTGCACCGTCATGAAGTCGTCGCTCGTGGCCTTCGTGGCTCCCGCGCCGCCGTCCGAACCGGCAGGGACGAGCTCGTAGAACGCCGTCACGGAGTGCCCCGCGCCCACATCGCCCGCGTCCTTCGTGTCGTCGTCGAAGTCCTCGTCCGCAAGGCGCCGGTTGTCGTATCCGATCAGCCGGTACGAGCCGACGGCGGCCGGGTTCAGCTCGACCTGCAGCTTCAGGTCCTGGGCGACGACGAACATCGTCGAGCCGAACTCATCCACCAGCACCTTGCGCGCCTCGGCCAGCGTGTCGATGTACGCGTAGTTGCCGTTCCCGTGGTCCGCGATCGCCTCCATCATGCTGTCCTTCAGGTTGTACATGCCGAAGCCCAGCACCGACACGTACACGCCGGACGCCCGCTCCGCCTCGACCAGCGTCGTGAGCTCGTGGGGCGTGGACGGCCCCACGTTGAAGTCGCCGTCGGTCGCCAGGATCACCCGGTTGTTGCCGCCCTCGACGAAGTTCTTCTCGGCCAGCTCGTACGCCGTGGTCAGGCCGGCCGCGCCACCCGTCGACCCGCCGGCCCGCAGCGACCGCAGGTGGTCCACCAGCACGCCGTGCTCCGAGCCGGGCACCGAGTCGGCGACCACCCGGTTGTCGCCCGCGTACGTCACGATCGACACGCGGTCGCGCTCGTCGAGCTGCTCCACGAGCAGTGCGAACGACTCCGCCAGCAGCGGCAGCTTGTTCGGCTCGTCCATGGACCCGGACACGTCCAGCAGGAAGACGATGTTGTTGCCTTCCGACGTCGGCAGCGCCTGGGTGGCCTGCACGCCCACCATCGCGAGCTGGTGCTCCGGGTTCCACGGGGCCCGCGCCACCTCGGTCGTCACCGAGAAGGGGTGCTCGGCCCCGGCGGCGGGCGCGTCGTAGTCGTAGTCGAAGTAGTTGACCAGCTCCTCGATGCGCACCCCCTCGGGTGCCACGCCCTGGTTCACCTGACGGCGCAGGTTCGAGTATGACGCCGTGTCGACGTCGGACGAGAACGTGGACAGCGGGCTCGTGGCGACGTCCAGGAACGGCGACTCGGGGGAGTCGTCGTACTCCTCGCCCCCGGGGTCGGTCGGGCCGGGCTCGGGGTAGGGCTCCGGGTAGGGCGGGACGAACACCTCGTCGCCCAGGGCCTCCGCCCGCGCGGCGTCCGCGGCCGGAGCGCCGTCGGGGGCCGTGTCGGGGGCCGGCAGGCCGGTCGCCACCTCGGCGGTGTCCGACCCGCCGTCCTGCGCGGTGCAGCCCGCGAGCGCCAGCACCACGCTCAATGCCGCGGCGAGCGGGACCAGCAGCGGGACCGCGGGTGCGGGGCGGCGTGGTGCGAGGTTCATGGGGGCTTCTCCTCGGTGTCGGCTCGTCGCACGGGCACGGTCGGCCCGGCGATCTGTCCTCATCTGTCCATCTGTGCCGGCGCCCGCTGGACTTGCCCCCACGAGGTCACGTTCGGGTTGCAACGGGGATGCAACGCCCCGCTGCCTACCCTCGCCGCACTCGGGTGCACCGGTGCTCCCGGGGCGCGGCTCCGCCGTCGGGCATCCCGGGGCGGGCGCGAGATCCTGCGAGGAGGCAGACCATGACCGTGTACGCAGCCCCAGGTACCGAAGGTGCCGTCGCGAGCTTCCGGCCCCGGTACGACCACTGGATCGGCGGCGAGTACGTGCCCCCGGCGAACGGGCAGTACTTCGAGAACCCCAGCCCCGTGACCGGGCGGACGTTCACCGAGGTCGCCCGCGGCGACGCCGACGACATCGACCGGGCCCTCGACGCCGCACACGGCGCCGCGCCCGCGTGGGGGCGCACGTCGGTCACCGAGCGCGCGATCATCCTGAACAAGATCGCCGACCGTATGGAGGAGCACCTCGAGGAGCTGGCCGTCGCCGAGACCTGGGAGAACGGCAAGCCCGTCCGCGAGACCCTCAACGCGGACCTGCCGCTGGCCATCGACCACTTCCGCTACTTCGCGGGCGCGATCCGGGCCCAGGAGGGTTCGATCAGCGAGATCGACGGCGACACCATCGCCTACCACTTCCACGAGCCGCTGGGCGTCGTCGGGCAGATCATCCCGTGGAACTTCCCGATCCTGATGGCGGTCTGGAAGCTGGCTCCGGCGCTCGCGGCGGGCAACGCCGTGGTGCTCAAGCCGGCGGAGCAGACGCCGACGTCGATCCTGTACCTCATGGAGCTCATCGCGGACCTGCTGCCGCCGGGCGTCGTGAACGTGGTCAACGGGTTCGGCGCGGAGGCGGGCAAGCCGCTCGCGAGCTCGTCCCGGATCCGCAAGATCGCGTTCACGGGCGAGACCACGACGGGCCGCCTGATCATGCAGTACGCGTCGCAGAACATCATCCCGGTGACGCTGGAGCTGGGCGGCAAGTCGCCGAACCTGTTCTTCAGCGACGTCGCCGCGGCGCACGACGACTACTACGACAAGGCGCTGGAGGGCTTCACGATGTTCGCCCTCAACCAGGGCGAGGTGTGCACGTGCCCGTCGCGCGCGCTCATCCAGAGCGACATCTACAGCTCGTTCCTGGCCGACGCCGTGGCGCGCACCGAGGCGATCAAGCAGGGCAACCCGCTGGACACCGACACGATGATCGGGGCGCAGGCGAGCAACGACCAGCTCGAGAAGATCCTCAGCTACTTCGACATCGGCAAGGCGGAGGGCGCCAAGGTGCTCACCGGCGGGCACCGGGCGGAGCTGGAGGGCGACCTCGCGGGCGGCTACTACGTGACGCCCACGATCTTCGAGGGCAAGAACGAGATGCGGATCTTCCAGGAGGAGATCTTCGGGCCCGTGGTGGCGGTCACCGAGTTCGCCGAGTTCGACGACGCGATCAAGATCGCCAACGACACCCTCTACGGGCTGGGCGCGGGCGTGTGGACGCGCTCCGGGGCGGACGCGTACCGGGCCGGGCGGGCGATCGAGGCGGGCCGGGTGTGGACGAACAACTACCACGCCTACCCGGCCGCGGCGGCGTTCGGCGGCTACAAGGGCTCGGGTGTGGGTCGCGAGAACCACAAGATGATGCTCGACCACTACCAGCAGACCAAGAACCTGCTGGTCAGCTACGCGCCGGGCAAGCAGGGCTTCTTCTAGGCCGGCGGGGGCACCACGTCGGGCGGGAGGCCGGGCCGGTACGTCACCGGCCTCCCGCCCGGAGGTCCGGTTCGACTTCGAGATCTGGGAGGTTCCATGTCCGACGACGTTCGCCCGGCTCCCGCGACCGGGTCACCGGTCGCACGGGTCGCCGTGACCGACGACGCGGCGGCGCTGCTCGTGCGCCTGCGGGACAAGCACGGCGAGCTCATGTTCCACCAGTCGGGCGGCTGCTGCGACGGCTCGTCGCCCATGTGCTACCCGGACGGCGACTTCATCACCGGGGACGCGGACGTGCACCTCGGCGACCTCGCGATCCCGGCCGCGGAGGCCGGGTCGTTCACCGTGCCGGTCTGGATGAGCCGCAACCAGTTCGAGTACTGGAAGCACACGCACCTGACGATCGACGTGGTGCCGGGCCGCGGCGCCGGCTTCAGCGTCGAGGCGCCCGAGGGCGTGCGGTTTCTCATCCGCTCGCGGTTGTTCACCGACGACGAGTGGGAACGGCTCGAGGCCATCGGGGCCTGACCCCGGGCACAGGTCTGTCCGGTCCAGCGCCCGCGGCGTCGTCGTGAACAGGTGCTTGCTCCGGGGCGAGCGCCGCGACGCCGTCCGCCGTGGCGAGGAAGAACGCGGCGACCGTGAGCCCCTGCTCGGCGGCGGCGGACCGGAGCGCCGTGTGCCAGGCCCGGTCCTCGAACGAGGGGTCACCGGGACCGGGGCGTTCCAGCACGACCACCACCGACGCGCCCGGCTCGCCCCGCAGGATCTGGTGCCAGGCCCTGCCCAGGTTGCCCACGGGGACCGGGTCGGGGAGCTCCGGCACCAGGTCCACGGGGACGAGCACGGGCAGCGGGCGGCGCTCGCCGTCGAGCAGGGCGAACCACAGCGTGCGGCGGCGCGGCCGGATGCCGCCGTGCAGGAGGTGCGCGAAGGCGAGGAGCGCCGCGTCGTCGGCCAGGGGGTGGTCCGGGATGATCTCGCTCGATGCTGTCATGGCACCGAGTCTGGTCGAGGATGCCAGTCGACGTGAGTTTTCCACAGGTCCATCTGTTTGGCTGATCTTGATCGGCAGAAGAAGGGGCTTGAAGTTGACGTGACGTCAACCTTTACGGTGGTGAACATGCAATGGTCCATCCAGGAGATCTCGCGGCTGACCGGCGTCACGAGCCGGACGCTGCGGCACTACGACGCCGTCGGCCTGCTGCCCGCGGTCCGCACGACGGACGCCGGCCCACGCCGCTACGACCGCACCGCACTGGTGCGGCTGCAGCGGATCCTGCTGCTGCGGGATCTCGGGCTCGGCCTCGGCGCCATCGCCGAGGTGCTCGACGCCCAGCGGGACGAGGCGCAGGCGCTGCGTACGCACCTCGTGTCGCTGCGGGCGGAGCAGGGCCGGCTGGCCCGGCAGATCGCCTCGGTCGAACGGACCGTCGCGGATCTCGAGAAGGACCCGGACACCCAGGAGGGGAACATCATGGCGAAGGACATGTTCGACGGTTTCGACCACACGCAGTACGAGGAGGAGGTCACCGAGCGCTGGGGACACGACGCGTACCGGAAGAGCGACGCGTGGTGGCGCGGGCTCACCCCGCAGGAGCAGCAGGAGTGGAAGGGGCGGGTCGCGGCACTCAGCAAGGACTGGGCCGACGCCGCCGTTGCCGGGACCGACCCGGCCTCGGACGAGGCGCAGGCCCTGGCCGCACGCCATGCCGAGTGGCTCGTGTCCGTGCCGGGCACGCCGGGCGCGGCCCAGCCGCTGCCCGAC
This sequence comes from Promicromonospora sp. NPDC090134, assembly GCF_044746965.1. Taxonomy (NCBI): domain Bacteria; kingdom Bacillati; phylum Actinomycetota; class Actinomycetes; order Micrococcales; family Promicromonosporaceae; genus Promicromonospora; species Promicromonospora sp. NPDC090134. Next base: position 67,658 of record NZ_JBIVCZ010000012.1, read on the forward strand.
CGCGGGTACCTGCTGGGCCTGGCCGACATGTACGTGGCGGACGACCGGTTCGCCGCGAACTACGGCGGCACGGAGGGCGCGACGTTCGTGCGGGACGCGCTGCGCGTCTTCGCGGAGCGGGCCTATCCCGCCGTGGCCGACGCGGACGGCGCGTACTGAGCCCGGTACAGGTCGCGCAGCAGGCAGATCTCGCCGCCGTGCGCCATGGCCTCGCGACCGAGATGGGTCACCAGCGCCGCCATCGGGAACTCGGCGTACGCGAGGCCCTTGGGGCCGATCGGGCGCAGCAGCGACTCGTCGTCCAGAGCGGCGATGCCGGCCTGCCACGACCGGTAGCCCTCCTCGAGCATGGCCAGGCCCTCGGCGGCCGTGACCGGGGCCTCGGGCCAGTGGCGAGCGTCGAACATGTCGGCGTCGGGCGGCGCGTCCGTCGGGCCGAACAGGGCCCGGGCGCGCCGCCCGAACACGTCGCGGCCGACGTGCACCATGCGCCAGGCGATCGTGGTCACCGGCGGGACCTCCGGCTCGGGTACCTCCTGCTCGAGCCGGGGCACCCCGTCGGCCCCGGCGCGCACGCTCCACGCCGGCGACGTGGGCTCCCACAGGTACTCGGTGTCGGTGAGCCCCTCCAGGCGGGGCCACAGGTGGAAGTCCCAGTAGAACGAGAGCTGGTCCAGGAGGAGGTCACGCCACACGGAAGGGGGCGGCGTCGGCGGTATGGTCGGCTCCGTCGTCGTCATGTTCGGACAGTACGCCCGGTCTCTGACACCCAGTTTCAAAGGTAGCCTCTGCCCCATGCGCGACATCGCCGCCGAATCTCCGCAAAAACCCCCGGTGACCTGCTGGTTCGCAGGTCTGACGACGCTCGATGTGATCCACCGCAGCGCCGTCCGGCCGGGACCCAACGAGAAGATCACCGCCGTCCGCCAGGACGTCTCCGCGGGTGGCCCCGCGGCGAACGCCGCGGTCATCGCGGCGACGCTCGGGGCGCGTGCGCTCCTGATCAGCGCGATGGGCACCGGACCGGTGGGTTCGGCCGCCCGGGGTGACCTGGAGCACCACGGGGTCGAGATCCACGACACGGCAGGCGGCCGGGAGATCCCCATCGCCGTGTCGGCCGTGATGGTCGACGACGTCACCGGTGACCGGTCGGTCGTCTCACCGGACGCCACGCTCACCAACGGCCTCGACGTGACGTGCGTGGAGCTCGACGCCCTGCCGCGGCCCGCCGTCGTCCTGCTCGACGGGCACCACCCCGACCTGGCGCGGAGCGTGCTCGCGTACGCCGTCGCCCTCGAGCCCCGCCCGCTGATCGTGCTCGACGCCGGACGCTGGCGCCCGGTCTTCGCGGACCTGCTCGGCGCGGCCGACGTGGCCGCCCGGTCCGCGGACTTCCGCGCTCCCGACGGCACCGCCGCATCCCGGGCCGTCGTCACGACGCACGGCTCCGCGCCCGTGACCTGGCAGGACAAGGACGGGCGGCACGGCTCGACCTATGTGCCGAACGTCGAGGTGCGGGACACCCTTGGCGCGGGCGACGCGTTCCACGGCGCCCTGTGCGTGGCGCTCGCCCGGGGTGCCGGCCTGGAGTCGGCGGTCCAGGAGGCGATCCGGGTGGCGTCCATCCGGGTGCAGCACGTGGGCCCGAGGTCCTGGCTGGAGTACGCGGCGTGCGCCTGACCACCGCCGAGCTCGTCGAGCGCGCGGCACGGCTCGCCGACGCCGCCGTCCGTGCGGGCGAGGCGCGGGTGCTCGGCATCACCGGCCCGCCGGGCGCGGGGAAGTCGACCCTGGCCGCCGCCCTCGTCGACAGCCTGCCGCCCGACACTGCCGTGGTGGTCGGGATGGACGGCTTCCACCTGTCCAACGCCGTGCTGGAGGCCCGCGGCAGCCGCGCGCGCAAGGGCGCGATCGACACCTTCGACGATGCCGGCTACGCCGCGCTGATCGGCCGGATCGCGGGCCGCCGGCCGGGCAGCCCGCAGGTCTTCGCGCCGGAGTTCCGCCGCGAGATCGAGGAGCCGGTGGCAGCGGGCACCGTCGTCGCCGACGAGCCCCTGGTGATCACCGAGGGCAACTACCTCCTCGCGGCCGACGGCGCCTGGCCCGCCGCCCGCACCCGCATGGCGGAGGTCTGGTACGTCGACCTGCCCGAGGCCGAGCGCCTGCGGCGTCTCGTCGCGCGCCACCACGCGTTCGGCAAGCCCCTGTCCGACGCCGAGGCGTGGGCCCGCGGCTCCGACCAGCGCAACGCGGACCTCATCGCCACCACCCGGGACGCGGCGGACCTCGTCGTGGAGTGGGTGTAGCCACCCGTTCAGCCGATCTCGAGGACCGCGACGCGCCACACCCCGCGCCGCGCCTCCAGCCGCACCGCCGCGGCGCGCACCCGCCCCTCGTCGTGCAGGATCACCGTCGCCTCGGCGGACGTGGCGCCCAGCCGGACCAGCCGCACGCGCCGCACCGCGGCCGGGTGCGCCTTGGGCCGCGGCGGCCGCACCTGCCGGGCCTCCCGCATGAGCCGGCCCCGCTCCAGCAGCTGGTCGTAGACCTGCGGCGTCACCCAGCGGGCGAGCTGCGCGGCGGGGCGCTCTCCGCGCAGCACCTCGACCGCGGCGCGGACCACGCGACAGACCTGCGCGGTGGGGTCGGGCAGGGTGGGATCGGGCTCGGGCACCGGCCGCCCCGACAGTGCCTCCAGCGCCGCCGCCGCGTTCTGCAGCTCGGGGTACGGCGTGCCGCCGATCCGCATGCGGCGCAGCCGCTTGCCGATGCCGGGCCCGGTGACCGGTCCGGCCGGCGGCACGGCGGGGCGCTGGGTGGGCGGGGCCGTCGCCCCGGCCGCCGGGCGCGGGGTGGTGCGGCGGGTGCGGGCCGGCGCGGCGGGCTCCGGCACGGGAGTGGTGGCCTCTGGTGGACTGTCGAGCGTGGTCATCCGGGATCTCCTGGGGGCGGGTGCTGGTACGGGTGGGCGACGACGCTCAGGGCCGGTGCAGTACCGTGCCCGGCCGGATCAGGTCCGGGTCAGGGCCCAGCACCTGGCGGTTGGCGTCGTGCCACCGGACGACGGCTTCGGCGATCTCGGCGTCGGACGGCGCAGAGCCGCGGGACGGCCCGTCGTCGCCGGGCGGCAGGTCGGCGACGAGCTGGTCGGCGACGAGCTGGTCGGCGACGAGCTGGTCGGCCGCGAGGGCCCACAGCGTGTCGCCTGCCTCGACCACCACCAGGGGTTCCCCGCCAGCTCCCGTGCGCCGGCCCCGGTCGACCAGCGACGCCCGCTCGGGCGCGGGTCCGGCGTCCGAGGCGACCGACCGGCCCGGCCGGCCCGTCGGCTCCTCGCTCACCGTGCTCGTCGGCCGCCAGCCGAGGTCGAGCACGACCGCGGGCCCCGCGTCCGCGGCGGGGACCGCGCCGGTGGGCAGGGCCATCGCCGTCGGCGCGGTGAGTGCCAGCCCGAGTCCGGCACCGGCGGCGACCCGGGCGAGGCGCCGCACCACGGCCGGCGCGTGGCGGGCCACGGCGCGTTCGGCCGACGCCCAGCGCCTGCCGCGCCGGTCCGCGAGGATGCAGGCCAGCGCGAGCAGCGCGTGCACACCCGTCCAGCCGGCCACCACGGTCCCGACGGCGACGGCCGCCAACTCGACGATGTCCTCCACCGGGAACAGCGCCGCGCCGAGGCCGGACCCCACCTGCCACGTGCGCGTGCCGAGCACGCCGGACGCCGCGACGAGTGCCGTCCCGACGGCGAGCAGCCCGAGGAGCCCTCTCCAGGCGCCTCCGGTCGCCGTGTCCGAGGCCGAGGCCGGGGAGCCGTCCGGTGGGCGGCCCGCGTGCGACGGCCTCCCGCCATCGTCGTGGCGGTCGGCGGCCGGTGCGTGCTCAAGGGCGTGCGTCAACATGGTTCCCCCTGCTGCGATGCGGTTTCAGACATTACGAGCACGGACGGTATCGGTGATGTCGTTTGATGCCGCCCGGCGTTCGTTATTCAACAGGGATGCCAGGAGGGTGTCCACCGGAGGGCGAGATGCCTGTGGATGGCGCAGGGTGTCTCCATGACATCCGTGCGCCCGTCCGGCCCCACGCGCTGGGAGGCGCTCTTCAGTGATCTCGAGGCGCAGGCGCGGGCGCAGGCGGTGGCGGAGGCCGACGCGCTCGTGTCCGAGCTGACGCGCGCCGAGCACGCGACGATGACGCTCGCCGACAGGTTCCGCGCCGTCGTCGGCGCGGTGGTGACGGTCGAGCTGCTCGACGGCGCACCGTTGCGCGGCGTCCTGCTCGAGGCGGCGGACGAATGGGTGCTGCTCCAGGGACTCCGGCCGGAGCCGGCGAGCCAGCACCTCGTACCGCTGGCCGCGGTGGCGGCGGTCCACGGCCTGGCCCGACAGGCGACGTCCGCGACGTCGCGGCGGGACTCCCACGGGCTGGGGCCGGTGCTGCGCAGCCTGCAGCGGGACAGGGCCCGGGTCGCCGTGCGCACCCTGAGCGGGGTGTGGGCGGGCCGGATCGCGCGCGTCGGCCGCGATCACCTGGACGTCGACCTGCTCGACGGTCGCGGAACCCGGCTGGTTCCCTTCACCGCCCTGCTGGTCGTGAGCGAGGCACCCTAAACCGACTGGAATGCCCGGAAATGGACAGCGGGACCGGTCTCACCCCGTATGGAGTGTGCCGGTCCCGTCGGTGTACGACGCGGCTTTTCAGCCGTCTGCTCAGCCGTCAGCGGCCGCAGATCCCTTGAGCCGCTCACGGCTCTTTGCGTACATACGCTCGATGTACGACTCGAGCTCGGCTGCCTCGACGCGCCAGACCTTCTTGGGCCCCACCTGGATGGCGGGAAGGTCGCCGGTGCGAACGAGTGCATAGCCCTGGGCCATCGAGATGTTGAGGGTCTCCACCACGTCCGCCAGAGAGAGAAAGCGCTTTTCCATGGGAACAGTGTGGCACGAGACACCGACATGAGGGGGTTATCCACAAGAAGTGTTTATCTGATGCCGGATCGGCGGCGTTCGATCACTATGGTTCCGGCGCTCTGCCCAGGCTGTGCGTCATTCCACGCGGGTTCAGGGTTCAACTTGTACTCGACGCCCTACCCAAAGTCCACCAAAGTACGCGGAAGGACCGAGATGACGTATGCCCCGGCCGCCCCGGCGACCGTAGTCCGGGACCAGGGCCTCCCCGAGCCGGTCGCGACCAGGCTGCGCAGGCCTGGCTGGCGCGACCCGCGGCTCGTGACCGGGCTCGTCATCGTCGCGCTGTCCGTCGCCTGCGGCTCCTGGGTGGTCTCGGCGGCGAGCCGCACCACGCCGGTCTTCGTGGCCGACGGCGCCCTCACGCCCGGTGCGCCCCTGACTGCCGACTCGCTCCGTACGGTCGACGTCCGGCTCGGGTCCGGCGCGAGCCGCTACCTGTCCGCCGCCGAGCCGTTGCCGGCGGACCTGGTGGTGCTCCGCGTGGTGGACGACGGCGAGCTGGTGCCGCTGACGGCACTCGGCGCGGACGCCGCCGTCCGCTCGGTCGCCGTCCCCGTGACCTCGGGGCTGTCCGACCGGATCCGGGCCGGTGTCGTGGTGGACCTGTGGTTCGTGCCCGACGCGCCGGTCTCGCCCGAGGCGGGCGCGGCCCGGCCGGAGCCGGCCACGCTGGCGGAGGACGTGGTGGTCGAGCAGGTGGACGCGCAGGACGGCGCGATCGTCGTGGACGGCACGGTGACGCTGCACGTACTGGTCCCGGAGGACGTCCTTCCGACCGTGCTGGCCGCGCTCTCCGACGCCGGCACCGTCGCCGTCGTGCCCGTGGCGGGCGGCGTCCGGTGAGCGAGGAGCGGACCGTCACCGTCCTGGTCGCGGTGCAGTCGCCCGAGGACGAGGCGGCGGTGGTGACCGTGCTCGCCGCGCAGCCGCGGACGACCGTCTCCCGGCGGTGCGCGGAGCTCGCCGAGCTCCTGGCCGCGGCCGAGGCGGGTGCCGGCACGGCCGCCGTCGTCTCCGGAGACCTGCCCGGCCTGGACCGGGACGCGGTGGCGCGGCTGCGGGGCGCGGGCCTGCGGGTCGTCGTGGTCGAGGACCCGGCCACGCCCGCCGCCCGGCTCGCGGGCCTCGGCTGTGACGTGGTGGTCGCGGGCGGGGACGCGGAGAACCTCGTCGCCGCGGTCCGCGGCGACGGCTCGGCCAACGACGACGGCCGCGCGGCGGGTGTCGCCCCAGCCGCCGTTCCCGACGACGGTACCCGGCCCGGCACGCTCGTCGCCGTCTGGGGTCCGGCCGGCTCGCCCGGCCGCACCACCACCGCCATCGAGCTCGCCGCTGCCCTCGCGGGCGTAGGTGCCACCATGTCGCGCCGCTCCGGCCTGCTGCGCCGGCCGCGGCCGGCGCTCCCGACGCACGGTGCGAGCACGGTCGTGCTGGCCGACGCCGACACCTACGCCTCCTCGGTGACCTCCCGCCTCGGCCTCCTCGACGACGCGCCTGGCCTGGCCGCCGCCGCCCGCGCGGCCGGCCAGGGGCTGCTCGACGTGCGGACGCTGGCCGGGCACGCCCCGGTGGTGCTGCCGGGGGTGCGCGTCCTGACCGGCATCACCCGGGCGTCCCGCTGGCCCGAGCTGCCCGCCAGCTCGCTCGACGTGGTGTTCCAGCGTTGCCGCGAGCTCGCGGCCTGGACCGTGGTCGACTGCGGCCCGGTGCTCGAGGCCGACGAGCTGCTCATGTACGACACGCGCGCACCCCAGCGCAACGGTGCGACCCTGAGCGCGCTCCAGGCCGCGGACGTCGTCGTGGTGGTCGGCAGCGCCGACCCCGTGGGGCTGCAGCGGCTGGTGCGCGGCCTGGAGGACCTGCGGGACGCCGCGGTGCCCGTCCCGGCGGCACGCGTGGTGGTCGTGAACCGGGTGCGGGTCTCCGCCGTCGGGCGCCGGGCCGAGGCCCAGGTGCGCGACGCCCTCGCGCGCTACGGGGGAGTGGGAGACGCACACCTCGTGCCGGACGACCCGGCCGGGCTCGACGCCGCACTGCTGGCGGGGCGGGTGCTGGCCGAGTGCGCGCCCGGATCGCCCGCGCGGGCCGCGTTCGAGGGCCTCGCGACGCGGGTCCGGGAGCTCGTGCCCGCGACGGTCTGAGCGGCGGCCCCGCGGCCCGCGCGAGGCGCATTGCGCGTAACAATCCGCCCGTCCGGCGCGGCTCGGCGACGGAAACATGGCAACCGGCGCTAGGTTGTGCCCGTGGCCGCCGTGACGAAGGACAACTACGCCGACGACCTGCGTCTGGCGCACGTGATCGCCGACCAGGTCGATTCCATCACCATGTCCCGCTTCCGGGCGCTCGACCTCAAGGTGGAGACCAAGCCGGACCTGACACCCGTATCCGACGCCGACCGCGCGGCCGAGGACTTCATCCGGGGCCAGCTCGCCCGGGCCCGCACCCGCGACGCGATCGTGGGAGAGGAGTACGGCTCGGCCGGCAGCGGCGCGCGCCGCTGGATCGTGGACCCGATCGACGGCACCAAGAACTTCGTGCGCGGCGTCCCCGTGTGGGCCACGCTCATCGCACTCGCCGACGGCGACGAGGTCGTCGTGGGCCTGGTCAGCGCACCCGCCCTGGGCCGGCGCTGGTGGGCGGCCAAGGGCTCGGGCGCGTGGACCGGCAAGTCGCTGGCCTCCGCGTCGCGGATGTCGGTCTCCGGCATCTCCCGCGTCGCCGACGCGTCGTTCAGCTACGCGTCCCTCGGCGGCTGGGAGGAGCGCGGCAAGCTGGACGGGTTCCTCGACCTCACCCGGGCGTGCGCGCGCACCCGCGGGTACGGCGACTTCTGGTCGTACATGCTGGTCGCCGACGGCGCCGTCGACATCGCGGCGGAGCCCGAGCTCGAGGTCTACGACATGGCCGCGCTCGTGCCGATCGTCACCGAGGCCGGCGGCACCTTCACCTCGCTCGACGGCAAGCCCGGCCCGTGGGGCGGGAACGCGGTGGCGACGAACGGCAGGCTGCACAAGGAAGCGCTCGACTTCCTGGGCTGACGCCGGGTCAGGCGCGCGGCACGTCCTTGATCTCGCTCCAGTCGTACCAGAGCAGGTCGCGGTCCGTGACGCGCTGCAGGGCCTCGTCCAGCGCGGAGTCGGACTCCTCGCCCACCTCGGCCGTCGTCTCGGCGTCGCTCTCCTCGTCGGCGGCGGCGAGCACGTCCGCGATGTCGGCGCCGGCCTCCGGCTCGTCGACGTGCACGCAGACGATCGCCACCTGCTCGACCGTGCTGGTCACCTGGACCTCGGAGGCGACGGGCTCGTCGTCGTCCGCGCCGCCGGCCGGGACGGGCCCGACGGCCGCGTCCGGGACCTCGACCGTGATGATCACGCGCTGGTGCGGGGCGTCGGTGCGGCCGGCGATCAGCGCCAGCGAGTCGTCGGCGGCGTTGAGCGCGGCGACGTACTCCAGGCCCTCGGCGTCCTCGTCCGGCAGGGCGGCCTCGAGCTCCTTGGTCACGGCGTGGGCCCGGCGGGGCGCGACCGTCCAGCGAGCGGCGGCGGTGGAGTGGGAGACGGCGTCGAGCTCGTCGAGCGTGGCGGGCACGTAGATGCGCATGTGCTCAGTCTGCCGTGTGTCGAGCCCACGCGAGTGGAGTGGCGGTGTCACCCAGTCCCCGTACTCTCGTGTCCGGCGTCGGGGCGGGACGCCGCGGGTAGTGGTAGCAGCCGAGGGCGGGAGACGAGATGGGTGCCAAGACCGCGATGCTGGTGTACGCGGACGGAGACGTGGCGACAGGTCTGACGGGGGCGGCGGAGTTCGCCGACGAGGCGAGCGCGGCCGAGCTGCTCGGCCTGCTGTGGCCACCGGCCCGGATCCGGCCGGACGGCGAGGAGCCCTGGGACCTCGGGGACGCGGTGTTCCCGCCCGAGGGGCGCGCGTGCGCCCTGTCGACCCCCGAGGTGGACGTCCTGTGCGACCAGGCCCTCATGCTCGACCGGCCCTCGCAGCTGCCCGCCCACCTGGTCGACGCGAGCATGGGCCGCACCCTCTACCTGCACGCGATGCACAGCGTCGTGGACTGGTTCGCCTTCGCGGTGTGGCGGGACGGCGCGCTCGTGCGCTCGCTCAGCCTCTCGCCGGACGACGGCGTCCTGGAGGACACGGGCGAGCGCCTCGCCTTCGAGCAGCCGTTCTGGGCGGGCGAGCACCCGGCCGGGGGTGACTACGCGCTCCCGTTCCACCCGCTGGAGCTGGGGGAGCACGCCCTGCGTGAGTTCTTCGGCTTCAACATCGAGGGGGCCGACGACGGCGGCCCGTCCGCCGGCCGCCTGGACCCGTGGGCCGTGGAGCTGTTCGGCTTCCAGGTGGTGTAACCGGGCCGAGCGCTCGACAGATCTCCGAATCACTCGTACATTTGTTCGAGAGCGAGGAGGTCGTCATGCCCGAACCCACCACCGCCCGTCCGACCGGGGTGGTCCCCATGCTGTCCTACCAGGACGGCGTGTCCGCCATGGACTGGCTCATCGAGGCCTTCGGCTTCACCGAGGCGGAACGCTGGCTGGACGACGACGGACATCTCTCCCACGGCGAGCTCGACGCCGGAGGCGGTCGCGTGATGCTCTCCGAGCTCGCGTCCTACGAGGGCCCGGCCGAGCACCGCAAGCACTGCCGGGCAGCGGACGCGTGGCTGTCGACACCCTGGGTGATCGACGGCGTGCTGGTCCACGTGGACGACGTCGAGGCCCACCTCGCCCACGCCCAGGCGGCCGGCGCGGGCGTGCTCTCGAAGATCGAGGAGGCGCCGTACGGCCGGTCGTACCGGGCGGAGGACCTGGAGGGGCACCGCTGGATGTTCCTCCAGCCCTGATGTCCCGTCAGTGCCGAGGCGCCGGCCGCACCGGGTCCTCACCGCGGGCCAGCCGGTCCACCCGGCGCAGTGCTGTGGGGAACCGGGCGTCGCCGGCCATCTCGCGGACCAGGTCGGCCGCCGTGTCGAGCGGCATCCCCGACGCCGTGACGTACAGGGGTTTGGCGGACCGCCCGCGCAGCACCTCGGCGGCGTGCGACGCGGCGTGGAACCGGGTCTTGGCGACGCCGAGCACCACGGGGGCCAGCCCGGCGTCGGCCACGTGGGCGCCCAGCCCCGGGCTGCCCGCCGGGTCGAGGTCCACGTAGCCGTCCACGATCAGCAGGTCCAGGGGTGCCACACCGGCCAGCACCTGGCGGAGCGGCGGCAGCTCGCGCTCGTAGAACCGCCCTGGCCGGTACTCCGCGACCTGCTCGACCAGCACGGTCCGCTCCTCGACCAGTGTCGCGAACGCCGGGTCCTCGGCGACGACCAGCGCTGCGCGCGCCCCACCGTCGTCCAGGTACTGCACGTCCACCGCGCCGTAGCGCGGGGTGCTGTCGGTCATGGTCAGGCGTCCGAGCCCGTCCGGGACGAGAGCAGGCGGCGGAACGAGGCGAGCCGGGCCGCCCGGGCCGGCCGCTCGTCGTCGGGGGAGGCCTCGACCCAGTCGTCGAGGGCGCAGTCGGGGGCGTCCGCGAGGTGTGTGCAGCCGCGGGGGCACTCCTGCGCCACCTCGTTCAGGTCCTCGAACGCCTGCAGCAGGTGCGCCACCTCGACGTGCGCCAGGCCGAACGAGCGCACGCCTGGGGTGTCGATCACCCAGCCGTCGAACGCCTCGCCGGGCTCGGCCGGCGCGCCGTCGTCCTCGGGCCCGGCCTCCGCGGCTCCGACCGGCAGCTGTAGCGCGACCGCCGACGTCGAGGTGTGCCGGCCACGCCCCGTCACGTCGTTGACCACGCCGGTGGCCCGCTTCGCCGCGGGCACCAACGCGTTGATCAGCGTGGACTTGCCGACGCCCGAGTGCCCCACCAGCACCGATGCCAGGCCGCGCAGCCGGTCCCGCACCTCCTCGACGGACTCGGGTGTGAGCACAACGGCGCCGTCGTCGCCCGAGGGTGCCCGCCGCGTCACCACCACCTCGACCCCGAGCGGCTCGTAGAGCTCGCGGAGGTGGTCGGGGGAGGCGAGGTCGGCCTTCGTCAGGCACAGGAGCACCGACATCCCGGCGTCGTACGCGGCCACGACGCAGCGGTCGATCATGCCCGTGCGCGGCTCCGGCTGGGCCAGCGCCGTGACGATGACGAGCTGGTCCGCGTTGGCCACGACGATCCGCTCGTAGGGGTCGGTGTCGTCCGCGGTGCGGCGCAGCGTGGAGGTGCGCTCCTGGATCCGCACGATCCGGGCGAGCGACCCCTCCCCGCCGGAGGTGTCGCCCACGACGTCGACCCGGTCGCCGACGACGACCCGCGTGCGGGTGAGCTCGCGGGCCTTCATCGCGGTGACCGTCACGTCCTCGTCGACCAGCAGCGTGTACCGCCCGCGGTCCACGCCGGTGACCAGCCCGGTCACGGCGTCCGAGTGCTCGGGACGCTGCTTGGTCCGGGGCCGGGACCCGCGCTTGGACGGGCGGGACTTGAAGTCCGACTCGTCGCGGATGTCGCGGTGGCCCATCAGCCCAGCATGCCCAGCCACATGCCCGTGAAGTCGGGCAGGGTCTTGGCCGTGGTGCCGATGTTCTCGACCAGTACCCCTGGTACCCGCAGGCCGAGCAGCGCGGCCGACGTGGCCATGCGGTGGTCGGCGTACGTGCGCACGACGTCGCCGCGCAGCGGCCGCGGCGTGATGACCAGTCCGTCGCGGGTCTCCTCCGCCTGCCCGCCGAGCCGCGTGATCTCCCGGGCCAGCGCGGCGAGGCGGTCGGTCTCGTGGCCCCGCAGGTGCGCGATGCCGCGCAGCCGGGAGGGGGAGTCGGCGAGCGCCGCCAGCGCGGCGAACGTCGGCGCGAGCTCGCCGCCGGCGTGCAGGTCGACGTCGATCCCGTGGATCTCGCCCGTCCCGGTGACGGACAGGACGCCGTCCGCCAGGGTGGACGTGCCGCCCATGCGCTCGAGCAGCTCGGGCACCATGGCGCCCGGCTGGGTGGTCAGCGTCGGCCAGCCGGGGACCCGGACGGTGCCGCCCGCCACGAGGGCGGACGCGAGGAACGGCGCCGCGTTGGACAGGTCGGGCTCGACGCGCACGTCGCGGCCGGCGATGGGGCCGGGCCGCACGCTCCAGATGCCGTCGCGCGAGTCGTCGACCTCGACGCCGACGTCGCGCAGCGTGGCGACCGTCATCTCGATGTGGGGCAGGCTCGGCAGCGTGGCGCCGATGTGCCGCAGGGTCAGGCCCCGCTCGAACCGCGCGGCGGCGAGGAGCAGGCCGGACACGAACTGGGAGGACCCCGAGGCGTCGACGTCCACGGAGCCGCCCGCCACGCTGCCGCGGCCCTCGACGGTGAAGGGGAGGAAGCTCGGCAGCTCACCCGGGTGCTCCGGGTCGTGCACCGTGACGCCGAGGGCGCGCAGTGCGGCGAGCACCGGCAGCATCGGCCGCACGCGGGCCTCGGGGTCGCCGTCGAACCGGACCGGGCCGTCGGCGAGGGCCGCGAACGGCGGCAGGAACCGCATCACCGTGCCGGCGAGCCCGGTGTCGACCTCCGTGCCGCCGGTGACCGGCCCCGGCGTGATGTGCAGGGTGCTCGGCTGGTCACCCTCCTCGATCCGCGCGCCGAGGGCGCGCAGGGCACCGATCATCAGGTCCGCGTCCCGGCTGCGCAGGGCGCCGCGCAGGGTGCCGGGGGAGTCCGCGAGGGCGGCGAGAACCAGGAGCCGGTTGGTCAGCGACTTGCTGCCGGGTACCTCGACCGTCGCGTCCAGCGGTGCGCCGGCGAGCGGCGCCTCCCATGTCGGTGCGGGCGCGGTGGTCGAAGAAGTCATGTGCCGAGATTATCGCGGAGCGGGCCCGCGCGGCGGCTCGTGTCAGACACCCAGGTCACCCGGGTGACCTGGGTGTCTGACACGGCGGTCACGCGTCGGCGGCAGCGGCCTTCGCGTCCGCCCGTGCGGCCCGCGCCTGCTGGACGCGCCACGACATGCCCGGCCGGCCCTCGAGGTCCGCGCCGGCGATGAGGGCGGCGCCGACCGAGGCGAGGTTGTGCAGGAACCGGTCGGTACGCGCGGGCCGCTCCGCCTTGGGCGCGGTGAAGGGCTGGTTCACGACGGCGAGCGGCAGCGTCAGCAGCGCGAGGGCGAGGGCGGAGGCGCGCGGCGCCTTGCCCAGCGCGAGCAGCGTGCCCGCCGTGGCGGTCGCGATCCCGTGCGCGCGCACGAGCGTTGCGACCTGCTTCTCGCTGAGCGGCTCGGCACCGAGTGCCTTGGTCGCCAGAGCCGATCCCGTGCGGGCGGCGGCCACGTGCTCGCTCGGCTTCCGGGCAGCCCGCACGCCGTCGTAGATGAACGAGGAGGCCAGCAGCGGTCGCGCGATGTGTCGAAGCAGCATGGCTCCACCTTGGCAGATGTGGGCGGCAGGCGCAGCAGGATGCCCCGCGAGCCGCCGGGAATTCGCGGCCGGGGACGACGGTTGAAGGGGACGTGGAGCGATGCCTCGAGAAGGATGCGGTGAACGACACGGTGATCGGCACGGTGACAAACGCAACAACCAGCCCGGAGACCAGCGGCCTGCCCGGAACGACGGCAGGTTCGGCGGCGGTCGCGCAGAGCGCTCCCCTGATGTTCGGAGCAGTCCCGACGCACCTCCTGGACGCGGGCACGGACTCGGCGAAGGCCACGGCGGACGTCCTGTCCGGCAGCGTGCCGAGCGCTTTCGGCGCCCTTCCGGCCAACACCGGCTGGCCGACGCGGCTAGGCTCAAGGGCGATGACTGACACTTCCCGCGAGCAGAACCAGGGCACAGGCGCCGATGCCGGCAGCGCCGACGTCGAGGCGCGCCCCGGCGAGGCCGCGAGCGAGGCCGTCGCCGGGACCACGGGCGTGGACGCCGACGCCGACGCCGAGGGAACCGAGCGGTCCCCCGAGGAGGAGGACGCGACGGCCCGCGCCGCGCGGTTCGAGCGGGACGCCCTGCAGTACCTCGACCAGCTCTACTCCGCGGCGCTGCGCATGACGCGCAACCCCGCGGACGCGGAGGACCTGGTGCAGGAGACGTTCGCCAAGGCGTTCGCGGCGTTCCACCAGTACCGGCCGGGCACCAACCTGAAGGCCTGGCTGTACCGGATCCTCACGAACACGTTCATCAACAGCTACCGCAAGAAGCAGCGCGAGCCGCAGCAGTCCCAGGCGGAGGACGTCGAGGACTGGCAGATCGCGCGCGCGGCGTCGCACACGTCGCGCGGCCTGCGCTCGGCCGAGGCCGAGGCGCTGGACCGGCTCCCGGACAGCGATGTGAAGCGGGCGCTCGCCGAGCTCCCGGAGGACCGACGGATGGTCGTCTACTACGCCGACGTCGAGGGCTTCCCCTACAAGGAGATCGCGGAGATCATGGGGACGCCGATCGGGACCGTCATGTCCCGTCTGCACCGCGGACGCCGGCAGCTGCGTGAGCTCCTCGCCGACTACGCCGCTCAGCGAGGACTCGTCAGCCAGGCGCCCGGAGGTGCGCAGTGAACAACATCGAACCCGTCCCGCACGACACGGCGGGGGAGTCCGAGTGCGAGCACGCACTGACGCACCTGTACGAGTACCTGGACTCCGAGATGACGCCGGACGACGAGCAGCGCATGCGCGCCCACGTCGCCCACTGCTCGCCGTGCCTGGCGGAGCTGAGCGTCGAGGACCTGGTGAAGCAGCTCGTGAAGCGGTCGTGCAACGAGCGCGCGCCGGACACGCTGCGCATCAGGATCCATGAGCAGCTGACGGTGATGACGGTCGTCGAGACCGCCTAGCACCGGGCATGACGAAGGGCCGGTACCCCGCGGGGGTGCCGGCCCTTTCGTTTGCTCAGGCTGTTCGCCTCAACAACGGCTCAGGCTGTTCCTTTGAACGCCAGAGCCTGCGGTTCAGGCGTTGGGACGCTTGCCGTGGTTGGCGGCCGAGCCCTTGCGGCTACGGCGCTTGCGACCGCGCTTGCTCATGGGTGTCTCCTGACAGGTGACGGACTGAATGGCTCAATGGTCCCACAGATCCGGGGGTTGTCAGGCCGCACGGGGTTGTCAGGTCGAGTAACGCGATATATCGTGTCTGGCATCAACGCGATATATCGCGTTCAGGACCGAGCGCCGGAGGCACCCATGAGCACGGACAGCTGGACCGTCACCGGTCCGCAGACCATCGAGCTGCGCGACGTGACCACCGTGGACGCCCACGTCGTCGACGGCCGCCTCGACGTCGTCGCCCACGACGAGCCCGTCGTCCGCGTCGAGGTGCACTCGGTCGAGGGCCGGACCCTGGAGGTCCGCCTCGAGGACGGCCGCCTGGTCATCGAGCACGAGAGCGGCCTGGGCGGCTGGGGCTCGTTCATGAAGCGGTTCGCCGACTTCGGCGGCAAGGCGCGCGCCGACATCCACGTCGCGGTGCCCGCCGGCACCGCGGTGCGCCTGGGCACGATCCGCGGCGAGTGCCTCCTGGCGGGCACGACGGCGGGGGCGTCCGCGTCCACCGTCTCCGGCTCCCTGCTGGTCTCGCGCACGGCGGGCGACCTCAAGCTGAACACCGTCTCCGGCGAGGTGACGGTCCGCGACCACGTGGGCGACATCACGAGCAACACCGTGTCCGCCGACGTCGTGGTGAGCGGGTCCGCCGAGAACGTCGTGTCGTCGTCGGTCTCCGGGGACGTGACGATCGACCTGGCGACCCAGCCGCGGTCGGTCAAGGTCAACTCGGTGTCCGGGAACCTGCTGCTGCGCGTGCCGGACGACGGCGCGGTGGCCGTGTCGGCGCAGAGCGTCAGCGGGCGTGTGACGGTGGGTGGTGCCCAGTTCTCCGGCGGCGGCGGTGCCACGTTCTCCGGCGTCGGCCGCACCGATGCCGGGCCGGCCGGCCAGGGGACCACCCGCCTGCGGGCGACCAGCGTCTCCGGCGAGGTCACCGTCGTCGGCGGCCTGCAGGACGCCCCCGTCGACGCCACCCCCGCGGACCACTCGCCCGTGGAGCCGTGATGCCACCGGTCTTCGCCCACGGCGAGCTGCGCCTGTACCTCCTGGTGCTGCTCATGGACGGGCCCCGGCACGGGTACGAGCTCATCACCGAGCTCACCCGGCGCTTCGGGGGCACGTACCGCCCCAGCGCGGGGACCATCTACCCGCGGCTGGCCCGGCTCGAGGAGGAAGGGCTGGTGCGCCGTTCCGCGCCCGGACCGTCCGGCACGCCGGGCGCCTCCGGCGCGGGGCGCAAGGGCACGTACGAGCTCACGCCCGCCGGCCAGTCGGAGCTCGACGCCCGCCTCGACGACGTCAGGCGCCTGGAGCGCAGCGTCGCCGAGACGGTACGCAGCCTCGCGGACGACGTGCGGGCCGACATCCGCGACACGATGCGCGGCCTGCGGGCCGAGCTCGCGGCCGCGGCCCAGGAGGCGCGCACCCGCCCGCGACCGGGCCCGGGCACCACGCCGGACCCGCGCCGCACGCAGTCCAACTCGCTGCGGCACGACGCCGAGGCGGTGCTGCAGCGGTTCCGCAACGACGTGCTGGCCGACCTGCGAGAGGCCGACGTCGCCGGTACGGTGTCGGCGCTGACCGTGGAGACGCTGCGCACCGTCCTCGACTCGGCGCGGTCCGCGATCCGTGGGACCCTGCCGAACAGCGCGAGCAGCTCACCGCCCGGCGCACACCGCACGAGCCCGCAATGACCAGATCAGTGACCCCCCATCCCCATGAACGGAGCACAGCGATGACCACCGAGTCCTGGAGCGTGGCCGCACCGCAGACCATCGAGGTCGGCGGCGCCACGACCCTGACCGTCCGACTGACGAACGGCCGCGCTGAGATCGTGGCCGACCCGAACCGCACGTCCGGTGCCGTCGTGGAGGTTGTCGAGGTCTCGACGCGGCCGCTGCAGGTCCTCGCCGAGCACGGCAACCTCCGGGTCGCGTACGACTTCCCGGGCCTCGAGGGCTTCGTGGACCGGTTCCGCGGCCTCAAGGACCAGGACAGCGCCGTCGTGCGGATCACCGTGCCGGCCACGTCCGTGGTCGACGTCGCGACCGTGGGCGCCGAGGTGGTGGTGACCGGCGCGCAGGCCGGCGTGAACGTGAAGACCGCGGGCGGCGCCATCACCGTCACCGGGACCACCGGTTCCGTGACCACCAAGTCCGGCACGGGAGCCGTGAGCATCGCGGAGCACTCGGGCGACGCGTCGGCCACGACCGTGTCCGGCGCCGTGTCGCTCACGGGCGCCCTGGGCCGGGTCTCGGTCCAGACCGTGTCCGGGGCGGTCGACGTCACCGCCGTCGGCACCACGCCGCTGGTCAACGCCAAGACGGTCTCCGGCGCGGCGGCGGTCCAGCTCGACGCCGGCGCACCGGTCAACCTCCGGGCGCGCAGCGTGACGGGCAAGGTCGTGATCGACGGGGCGCAGGCGACGTCGAGCGCGCAGCGCACCGTCGTCGTCGACCACGCGGAGCCGGGTGCCGCGGCCTACATCTCGACCAACACGGTCTCGGGAACGGCCACGATCACCCGCGGCTGATGCCGAGGTAGAACTGTGGCGAGGTAGACCTGTGGCGAGGTAGAACTGGGGCCGGGGTGCTGATCAGCACCCCGGCCCCAGTTCTACCTCGCCGTAGTTCTACCTCGGCAGGATGATCAGGCGACCTCGTCCTGGGGCAGCCCCAGCCAGCTGTGCCAGCCCGTGTGCAGCACCAGCCACGCCATGAGCCCGTACCCGGCCTGGCCGGGGTAGGTGCCGCCGCCCTGAGCCAGGTCGGCCAGCCACTGCTCGTGCTGCGCCAGCGGCGTGTACGTGTCGACGTACGGCACGCGGCGCCTGCTGGCGACGTCGGCGAACGCGTCGGAGAGCTCCGCGATCCGGTCGCCCTCCGCGGGCGCGCCGGGCGGCGGCCCGACGACGAACGCCGCCGTACGGTTCGCGTCCGCGACGTCGAGGATGTTCGCCAGGTTCAGGCGCGAGCGCGCGACCGTGAGCCCCGCGGCGACGTCGTGCCGCCCCAGGGCCACCACCAGGCGGTTCTCGACCTCGGAGTCCAGGCCGAACCGCGCCGCGGTCTCGGCCTCCCAGCGGGCGCCGAGCTGCGTGCTGTTCTCGCCGGGGACGGCGAGCGTGAAGAGCATGGCGGGCCGGGCGAAGTGGGTACGCGCGACGACACGGCCGGTCCAGCCGAGCGCACGGGCGTCTCCGACACCCGTGGCCAGCTCGTCACCGACGACGCAGATGCGCACCTCGCGATCCTGCAACGGACTCTCCTTGCCTGTTCCCGGCAGCCTGGCGGACGGCCGGTTCCTCATTGTGGTGCACGGAGCGCGGCCGATCGGTGACAACGCGCCGACGGCCGCGTGCCGCGTCGCGACAACGCGGGGATCGTCAGAGCAGGGTCATCCCCCAGCGGACGCCGTGGTGCGCGCCCGGGGCGAGGTGCACGAGCCGCTCGCCGGTGCGGAAGGCGTCCGCGACGCAGCTCATCGGCTCGGCGGCGAGGCCCATCCGCCGGCGGTCCGGCTCGATGTGGTCGCCCGTGCAGACCTGCCAGACGTCCTGCGACTCGTCCATCCAGACCGCCGCCGTCTTCCCGTCGGGGCCGGTCAGGTGGGCCCAGGACAGGCCGACCTCGTCCCGGATGACGTCCACGTACGCGTCGTCCAGGTCGACGCCGGCGGCGCTGCGCGCCTCCCGCAGGTCGAACATGCCCGACGCCGGCTCGGTGCCGGTCGGCAGCAGCCGCTCGTCGGTCGTGACGCGGGTCGCGGCGTCCAGCCGCAGCGTGCACTCGTCCAGGTCGGCGCCGCCCGTGGACAGCCACGGGTGGAACCCGCAGCCGTACGGCGCGGTGTCGGCGCCCACGTTGGTGACGTCGAGGGTGATCTCGAGGCCCGCGTCGGACAGGGAGTAGCGCATCTGCGCCACGAGCTGGAACGGGTAGCCCGGCCGGGCCACCAGCTCGAGCTCGAGCGTGACGGCGGAGCCCGTGTGCTCCACCACGGACCAGCGGTCGAACGCCGCCAGGCCGTGCAGCGCGGTGTTGCGCGCCGGCTCGGTCACGGGGAGCTGGTGGCTCACGCCGCCGTACTCGTAGGCGCCGTCCCGCAGGCGGTTGGGCCACGGGATGAGGACCGCGCAGTTGAACACGGGGTTGATCTCGTCGGCGCCGAACGGCACCACGACATCACGGCCGTCCACCGAGTACTCTCGCAGCGCCGCACCCACCTGGGTGACGGTGGCGCGATGGCCCGCGTGGCTGATGCGGAACTGGTCCCCGGAAGGATGGGGCCTTGCGGCAGCAACCGGAGGAATTTCTGTCGTCACACTCACACCGTAACCGTAGGGCAAGTTTCGCCTGCGCCACGTAGCGTGAGACAGCAGACTAGAGAGCAGGCTAGACGGTCGGGCCCCACACAGCACGCGGGGCCCCTGACGAACTGGACCCGACGACGGGTCCGCGCGGGCAGCTCTGCCCGCCCCAGCAGTAGGAGGAACCATGGAACAGCAGGTACTCGGACGGACTGGTCGGCTCGTATCGGCCGTAGGCCTGGGCACCTGGCAGCTCGGCGCTGACTGGGGAGAGGTCAGCGAGAGCGATGCCCACGCCGTTCTCGAGGCCTCGCTCGAGGCCGGGGTGACCTTCTTCGACACCGCGGACGTCTACGGCGACGGCCGCAGCGAGCAGGTGATCGGCGCGTTCCTCAAGGAGCACCCCGAGGCCGGGATCACCGTGGCCACGAAGATGGGCCGGCGCATGGACCAGGTGCCGGAGAACTACGTGCTGGAGCACTTCCGCGAGTGGACCGACCGCTCCCGGCAGAACCTCGGTGTCGACCGCCTGGACCTGGTGCAGCTGCACTGCCCGCCCACGGTCGTCTACTCCACGGACGCCGTGTACGACGCGCTCGACGAGCTCGTGTC
Organism: Promicromonospora sp. NPDC090134; assembly: GCF_044746965.1. Lineage (NCBI taxonomy): Bacteria > Bacillati > Actinomycetota > Actinomycetes > Micrococcales > Promicromonosporaceae > Promicromonospora > Promicromonospora sp. NPDC090134. Next base: position 87,529 of record NZ_JBIVCZ010000012.1, read on the forward strand.
CGACGGCGTGATCGCGGCGTACGGCGTGAGCGTCGAGAAGACCACGGAGGCCCTGGAGGCCATCGCGCGCCCGAACGTCGCGTCCGTGCAGATCATCCTCAACGCGTTCCGGCTCAAGCCGCTCGACGAGGTGCTGCCCGCGGCGTCCGCGGCGGGCGTCGGCATCATCGCGCGCGTGCCGCTCGCCTCCGGGTTGCTCTCCGGCAAGTACACCAAGGACACGGTGTTCGCGGAGAACGACCACCGCAGCTTCAACCGCGACGGAGCCGCCTTCGACGTCGGCGAGACGTTCTCCGGCGTGCCCTACGAGGTGGGCCTCGAGGCGGCGGCCCGGTTCACCGAGCTGTCCCGGGAGATCCTGGGCGACAGCCTCACGCCGGCCCAGGCCGCGATCGCGTGGGCGTGGCAGCGGCCGGGCGTCTCGTCCGTCATCCCGGGCGCGCGCAACGTGGAGCAGGCCCGGGCCAACGCGGCCGCGGGCGCCGCCGAGACGCTGGGCCCGCTGTTCATGTCGGGCGTGCGGGAGATCTACGACGAGCTGATCAAGGAGCACGTCCACGACCGGTGGTGACACCGCTCGGACACGCCAAAGGGCGGGCACCCCGTGGGGTGCCCGCCCTTTCGTCTGTGCGGGTCAGCCGCGCGTGAAGGCCTGCTCCAGCAGCGTCTTCTGCTGCGCCTGGTGCAGCTTCGCCGTACCGGCGGCCGTCGAGGCCGACGCCGGGCGGGAGACCACCTTGACGTACGGGACGTCCAGCGGCAGCGCCAGGTGGATGAAGCCCCACGCGCCCTGGTTCTGCGGCTCGTCCTGGACCCAGACCACCTCGGCGTCGCCGTACTTGGCGATCTCGGCGCGGATGTCCGCCTCCGGGAACGGGTACAGCTGCTCCAGGCGGACGATGGCCACGCCCTCGTCGCCGCGCTTGGTGCGCTCGGCGAGCAGGTCGTAGTACACACGACCGGTGCACAGGAGCACGCGGTCAACCTTGGCGGTGTCCGCCGTCGCGTCCGGGATGACCTCCTGGAACGTGCCCGAGGTGAAGTCCTCCACCGCGGACGCCGCCGCCTTGAGGCGCAGCAGCTGCTTGGGCGTGAACACCACCAGCGGTCGGCGCGGCCGGGCGTAGGCCTGGCGGCGCAGCAGGTGGAAGTACGACGCCGGCGTGGACGGCTGCGCGATGGTGATGTTGTCCTCGGCGCCGAGCTGCAGGAACCGCTCGATGCGGGCCGACGAGTGGTCGGGCCCCTGGCCCTCGTACCCGTGCGGCAGCAGCATGACGACGGAGGACGACTGGCCCCACTTCTGCTCGGCGGACGAGATGAACTCGTCGATCACCGTCTGGGCGCCGTTGACGAAGTCGCCGAACTGCGCCTCCCAGAGCACCAGGGCGTCCGGGCGCTCCACCGAGTAGCCGTACTCGAAGCCGAGTGCCGCGTACTCCGACAGCGAGGAGTCGTAGACCCAGAACTTGGCCTGGTCGCCCGACAAGTACAGCAGCGGGGTCCACTCGGCGCCGGTCTCCCGGTCGTGGAGCACCGCGTGCCGCTGCACGAACGTGCCGCGCCGCGAGTCCTGGCCGGCGAGGCGCACCGGGGTGCCCTCCGCGAGCAGCGTGCCGAAGGCCGCGAGCTCGCCGAAGCCCCAGTCGATGCCGCCTTCCTTGGCCATGAGCTGGCGCTTCTCCAGCAGCTGGGCCAGCTTCGGGTGGACCGTGAAGTCCTCCGGCGGCGTGGTGTGCACGTCGCCGACCCGCTGCAGCGCGTCGTGGGAGACCGCGGTCTGCCAGCCGACCATCGTGCCGGCGTCCTCGCGCTGCGACTCGGGCCGCTCCAGACCCGCGAGGTGCTCCGTCTCCGGGGCGGGCGTGAAGCCGGACTTGGTCTCGGTGAAGACCCGCTCGAGCTGCGACTGGTAGTCCTGCAGCGCGTGCTCGGCCTCCTCGACGGTGATGTCGCCGCGCGCGACCAGGTTCTCGGTGTACAGCTTGCGCACCGAGCGCTTGGTCTCGATGAGGTTGTACATGAGCGGCTGCGTCATCGACGGGTCGTCGCCCTCGTTGTGCCCGCGGCGGCGGTAGCAGATGAGGTCGATGATGACGTCCTGGCCGAACTGCTCGCGGAAGGCGAAGGCGAGCTCCGCCGTGCGGACGACGGCCTCGGGGTCGTCACCGTTCACGTGCATGACGGGGACCTGGTAGCCCTTGGCGACGTCGGTCGCGTAGGTGGTCGACCGCGACGCCGTCGGGCCGGTGGTGAAGCCCACCTGATTGTTCACGACCACGTGGATGGTGCCGCCGGTGCGGTACCCGCGCAGCTGCGACAGGTTCAGCACCTCGGGGACCACGCCCTGACCGGCGAAGGCCGCGTCGCCGTGCACCAGGATCGGCAGCACGGAGAAGCCGTCGCCGCCGAGGTCGATGCGGTCCTGCTTGGCGCGGACGATGCCCTCGAGCACCGGGTCCACGGCCTCCAGGTGCGACGGGTTGGCCGCGAGGTAGACGCGCGTGGTGGCGCCCGACTCGGAGGTGAACGTGCCCTCGGTGCCGAGGTGGTACTTCACGTCACCGGAGCCCTGGACGCTCTTGGGGTCGAGCTGGCCCTCGAACTCCTTGAAGATCTGGCCGTAGCTCTTGCCCGCGATGTTCGCCAGCACGTTGAGGCGGCCGCGGTGGGCCATGCCGATGCCGACCTCGTCGAGGCCGCCCTCGGCGGCGCGCGACAGGATCGCGTCGAGCAGCGGGATCAGGGACTCGCCGCCCTCCAGCGAGAAGCGCTTCTGCCCCACGAACTTGGTCTGCAGGAACGTCTCGAAGGCCTCGGCGGAGTTCAGGCGGCGCAGGATGCGCAGCTGGTCCTCGCGCGGAGTCTTGGCGTAGCCGGCCTCCAGGCGCTCCTGGAGCCACTTGCGCTGACCCGGGTCGGCGATGTGCATGTACTCGATGCCGATGGTGCGGCAGTACGAGTCGCGCAGCAGGCCGAGGATGTCGCGCAGCGTCGCCTTCGGCTTGGGGCCGAAGCCCGCCGTCGGGAACGTGCGGTCCAGGTCCCACAGCGTCAGGCCGTGGTTCTGGATGTCCAGGTCGGGGTGCTTGCGCTGGCGGTAGGCCAGCGGGTCGGTGTCCGCCATCAGGTGGCCGCGCGAGCGGTACGCCTGCACGACCTCGGCGATCTTGGCCGGCTTGGCGGCCTCGACGTCGGCGTCGACCGTGTTGTCACGGACCCAGCGGACGGGCTCGTAGGGGACACGCAGCGCCGCGAAGACGCGGTCGTAGAAGCCGTCCAGGCCGAGCAGCTTGTTCGAGATGATCTTCAGGAACTCGCCGGACTGGGCGCCCTGGATGATGCGGTGGTCGTAGGTCGACGTGACCGTCATGACCTTCGAGATGCCCATCCGGGCGAGCTGCTCCTCGGACGCGCCGGCGAACTCCGCCGGGTAGTCCATGGCGCCGACGCCGATGATCGTGCCCTGCCCCTGCATGAGGCGCGGCACCGAGTGCACGGTGCCGATGCCGCCGGGGTTGGTCAGCGAGATCGTGGTGCCCTGGAAGTCCGGCACGGCGAGCTTGTTGCCGCGGGCCTTGCGGACCAGCTCCTCGTAGGCCGCCCAGAACTCGGCGAAGTCGAGCTCCTCGGCCTTCTTGATGCTGGGCACCAGGAGCTGGCGCGAGCCGTCCGGCTTGGCCAGGTCGATCGCGAGGCCGAAGCCGACGTGCGCGGGCTGGTTCACGCCCGGCTTGCCGTCGACCGGCTCGTAGTGGGCGTTCATGACCGGCATGTCGGCCAGCGCCTCGACCAGCGCGAAGCCGATGAGGTGCGTGAACGAGATCTTGCCGCCGCGTCCGCGCTTGAGGTGGTTGTTGATGACGATGCGGTTGTCGACCATCAGCTTCGCGGGCACGGCGCGCACCGAGGTGGCGGTGGGGACCTCCAGCGAGGCCTCCATGTTCGTGACCACGCGCGCGGCGGGGCCGCGCAGCTTCTGGATGTCGTCGACGGCGTCCGGGTGCGCCACCGGGCGCTCGAACGTGTCCGCGTAGTGCGTGGTGGGCGGCGTGGCGATCGGGCTGGCCGGGTTGACCTTCGGGTCGGCCGGCAGGGCCTTCTCACGCACCGGCTGCTCGGCCTCGGCGGCGGCGGTGCCGCCGGTCACCGGGCCGGCGCTCGGGGCGGGTGCCTCGGGCACGGGCGTCGCGGGCACGGGCGTCGCGGCGGGCGCGGCAGCCGTGCCCGCCGCGGGTGCGGCCGTAGGCGCCGCGGTCGGTGTCGGGGAGGCCGGGGCGGGCGCCGCAGCGCCGTCCTTCGCGGAACCGTTCTCGCCCGGCGTGTAGTCGGCGAAGAAGTCCCACCACGCGGGGTCCACCGCGTTCTTGTCCTTCAGGTACTGCTGGTAGAGCTCGTCCACAAGCCATTCGTTGGCTCCGAATGACGAGCTCGCCACGCTGATCGACTCTGAACCAGCCTTAGGGGACACGCGCGGATCGCCCACCTTCACCACAGTTGCGTTCGTCGCGCGCCGCACAGGGGTCACAGCGCGCACAGCCCGAATGATTTTCGGACCCTCCAAGGGTAGGCCCTTCGCGCTCCGCGGGGGGCGTGATCCCGCGGGTGTTGCGGGCGGGTCCGGTGTCAAAGAAGTAGGTTCGTCATGTTTCTCGCACCCAGAGCAAAACCAGGGCAACGTTCGGCCTCGAAGTCGCCAACGTGGTGTTACGGGGTTTCGCCCGGCACGGACAATCTTTGGCGTCTGTGACAGAAATCACGGGACTCCGTCTCACGTTCTGGCCCCGCGCAGCCCTAGGCTGCTGGGTTTCTCACCGGACGCCGGACGCCGCCGGGCGCCGCCGCAGTCCTCAGACCGTGTGAGTCGTCGTGACACCCGGTGCCGGGTGGGCCCGCGCGGGGAGCGTGACCCGCATCGTCGCGCCCCGGTCGGAGTCGACCACCTCGACGTGCCCGCCGTGCAGCTCGACCGCCCAGCGGACGATCGCGAGGCCGATCCCGGTGCCGCCGCTCGACCCGACGGTGCCCGACCCGACCGTGCCGCCGGCGCCGCTCATCGTGTCGACCAGGGACTCGTCGACGGTGCCGGCCCGGCCCTTGTCGCCCCGGTTCCGGCCGCCCCGCCGGCTGACGCCCCGGCCGCCGTCGCCGCGCCCCGCGTCCCCGCGCTGCGCGCCGGTCGACCCGGTGCCGCGGACGAACCGCTGGAAGATCCGCTCGCGGTCGGCGGCGGCGATGCCGGGCCCCTCGTCGCTCACCTCCAGCACGATGTCCGACCCCTCCGTGCCGTCCACGGGGTACGCGTCCAGCCGGACGACGCCGCCCTGCGGCGAGTGCCGGATGGCGTTCTGCAGCAGGTTGATGACCACCTGGTGCAGACGTTCGGCGTCGCCCTCGATGGTCAGGTCCTCCGGGGTGACGTCCACGACGTAGTGCAGGTCCTTGGCGGCGTCGACCATCTGGAGGTCCTCGGCGCAGTGCTCCAGGAAGTCGCCCACGGCGACCTCGCCGATGTTCAGGGCCGAGGCCCCCGCCTCGATCCGGGAGAGGTCCAGCAGGTAGGTGACGAGCCGCGTCAGCCGCTCGGTCTGGGCGTGCGCCTGCTCCAGCGCGGCCGGTGTCGGCTGCACCACGCCGTCGACCATGTTCTCGAGCTGCGCCTGGAGCGCGGCGACGGGCGTGCGCAGCTCGTGCGACACGTTCGCGATGAGGTCGCGGCGGGTCTGCTCGACCGAGGCGAGGTCCTCCGCCATGCGGTTGAAGGCGTGCGCGAGCTGACCCACCTCGTCGCTGCTCGTCGCGCGCACCCGGCGGGTGTAGTCGCCGTCGGCCATGGCCTGGACGGCCTCGGTGATCTCCCGCAGGGGCGACGTCATGCCGCGGGCCAGGATCTGGGTGACCAGCAGCGACAGGATGATCGCCAGGGGGAACGTGCGGCTCGGCCCCAGGGACGCCTGGAGGCCGAGCCAGGTGATGAGCACCGCGGCCGTCACGGTGGCCGCGACGAGCACGCCGAGCTTGATCTTGAGCGAGCGCAGGGGGTCGAGCGGCCGCACGTCGGGGACGCGGGGCACGTGCGGTCTCATCGGAACGACACCCGCGCTACTGGTTGGCGGGCGGCTCGAACGCGTACCCGACGCCGTGGACGGTCCGGATCAGGTCCGGGCCGAGCTTGCGCCGCAGCGCCTTGATGTGGGAGTCGACGGTGCGGGTGCCGCTGGCGTCGGCCCAGTCCCAGACCTCGGCGAGCAGGCGCTCGCGCGTGAGCACGGTCTTGGGGGAGCCGGCGAGCATGACGAGCAGCTCGAACTCCGTGGGGGTCAGGTGCACTTCCTCGCCCCCGCGGTAGACGCGGCGCTGGGCGCGGTCCACCGTCACGTCGCCCATCGTCATGGGCGGGTCCGCGGGCGTGGTCGCGGCGGCCTGCGCCGCGCGGTCGACCCGCCGCAGCAGCGCCTTGATCCGGGCAACCAGCTCGCGCATGGAGAACGGCTTGGTCATGTAGTCGTCGGCGCCCACGCCCAGACCGACCAGCATGTCGGTCTCGTCGTCGCGCGCGGTGAGCATGAGGATCGGGGTGGGGTGCTCCGCCTGGATGCGGCGGGTGACCTCGAGCCCGTCGATGCCCGGGAGCATCACGTCGAGCACCACGAGGTCGGGGCGCAGCCGGGAGGCGGCGTCGACGCCGGACAGGCCGTCGCGCGCGACCTCGACGCGCCAGCCCTCGGCGGACAACCGCTGGGCGATCGCAGTGGCGATCGTGGGCTCGTCCTCCACCACGAGGACGGTCGCGCTCTGCTGACCGGTCGAGGTGGCGGCCGACGCCGCGCCGGGCTGCTGCGGGGCCCCAGACGGCTGGGGAATACCAGATGACATAGGTCAATCATGCCCGTACCTGCCTGATAAGACACTGAAGCCAGCCTGAGAGTCGGACCCCGAGGCGCTCCGTGCCCTGTTCCCGCTACGATCTATCGCACGATGATCGAGCGATATCCAGACCGAGAACCCTGGACGAATCAGGCCCCCTGCAGTGCCCTCCGGAGGGCGAGATGACCGGCGACTGGATCATGGTCGCCGTCGGCGTTCTCCTCACGGCCGGTACTGCCGTCTTCGTGGCCGGGGAGTTCTCCCTCGTCACCATCGACCCCGCCGTGATCGGCGACTCCGACGACTCGGAGGGAGACAGACCCGGCGGGTCCAGGTCTGCCTCCTCGTCCGGTCCGGGCCACGGTGCCCGGGCCGGTTCCGGCGCCCAGCCCGCCTTCGGGCACGGCATGCGGGACCGCAGCGTGCGCACCGCGCTGCGCCACCTCTCCACCGAGCTGAGCTCGGCCCAGGTCGGCATCACGCTGACCACCATCCTGCTCGGCTACACGGCCCAGCCGGCGCTGAACTCTCTGATCTCGTCCGCCCTCGGGTCGACCCCCGTGCCGACGGCGGTCTCCGCCGGCCTCGCGGGCGTCCTGGCCCTCATCCTGGTGAACGCGTTCTCCATGGTCTGCGGCGAGCTGATCCCCAAGAACTTCGCGCTGTCGGCCCCGCTGGCCACCGCGCGGCTCGTGGTGCCGATCCAGCGCGTGTTCACCATCACGTTCAAGCCGCTGATCGCGGTGCTCAACGGTTCGGCCAACGCGCTGCTGCGCCGCCTCGGCGTCGAGCCCCGCGAGGAGCTGTCCGGGGCGCGCTCCGCGTCCGAGCTCGCCTCGCTGGTGCGCCGCTCCGCCGAGGAGGGCACGCTCCAGGAGTCGGTGGCGACCCTGCTGACCAACTCGATCGAGCTGGACACCCTCAGCGCGCGCGACGTCATGACCGACCGCCTGCGCATGTCCGTCGTGGACCGGGACGCGACGGCGGAGGACGTCGTCGCCCTCGCCCGGCGCACCGGGCACTCGCGGTTCCCCGTGATCGGGGACGACCGCGACGACATCGTCGGCCTGGTGCACCTGCGCCGCGCCGTCGGCGTGCCGCACGACCGGCGGGCCGAGGTGCCCGCGGCCGCACTCATGGTGGACGCGCCCCGCGTCCCCGAGACGGTGCGCCTGGGGCCCCTGCTCGTGGAGCTGCGCGGGTTCGGGCTGCAGATGGCCGTGGTCGTGGACGAGTACGGCGGCACGTCCGGCGTCGTGACGCTGGAGGACGTCGTCGAGGAGCTGGTGGGCGACGTCGCCGACGAGCACGACCCGCGCCGCGCCGGGGCCTCCCGCGCCGCCGACGGGTCGTGGATCGTGCCGGGCGTGCTCCGGCCCGACGAGCTCGACGAGTACACCGGCATCGAGGTCCCGGAGGGCGCCGCGTACGAGACGCTCGGCGGCCTCGTGATGGCCGAGCTGGGCCGCGTCCCCGTGGTCGGCGACGAGGTCGTGGTGGGGCAGCCCGGCCCGCAGGGCCTGCACGCCCGGGTCACCCTGCGCGTCGAGGCCATGGACGGCCGGCGTGTCGAGCGCCTCCGCGTCCGCCCGCTGCCCGACGACGCCCCGCCCGACGGCGCCGGTCTCGACCGGACCGGATCCGGGAAGGGGGCGAACCGATGAGCACCACCACCGCACTCGTCATCGGCCTCGTGCTGCTCGCGGGGAACGCGTTCTTCGTGGGCGCCGAGTTCGCTGTCATCTCCGCGCGCCGCAGCGCCATCGAGCCGCTCGCCGCGGCCGGCGACCGGCGCGCCGTCACCGTCCTGTGGGCCATGGAGCACGTGTCGCTCATGCTGGCCTGTGCGCAGCTCGGCGTGACCGTCTGCTCCACCGGGCTGGGCATCGTGGCGGAGCCCGCCATCGCGCACCTCCTGGAGGGGCCGCTGCACGGCCTGGGCGTGAGCGAGGACCTCACGCACCCGATCGCGCTGGTCATCGCCCTGTCGCTGGTCGTGTACCTGCACGTCGTGCTCGGCGAGATGGTGCCGAAGAACCTGGCGGTCTCCGGCCCGGACAAGGCGGTCATGTGGTTCGGGCCGCCGCTGGTGCTCCTGGGCCGGGCGCTCCGCCCCGTCATCGTCGGCCTGAACTGGATCGCGAACCATGCGGTGCGGCTGGCCGGCGTGGAGCCCAAGGACGAGGTCGCCTCGGCGTTCACCGCCGAGGAGGTCCAGTCCATCGTGGAGCACTCGCAGGCGGAGGGTGTGCTGCGCGACGAGCAGGGCCTGCTGACGGGCGCCATCGAGTTCTCCAACCGCACCGCGCGCGATGTCATGGTGCCGGTCGACGGCCTGGTGGCCGTGGACGAGACGAGCACGCCGGACGACGTCGAGCGGCTCGTCTCGAAGCACGGCTTCAGCCGGTTCCCCGTCGTGACGCGCCGGGAGAATGGTGACGAGCTCGTCGGCTACCTGCACCTCAAGGACGTCCTGTACGCCACCGGGCCCGCCCGGTTCGAGCCGGTCGCCGTCTGGCGCGTGCGCGCGCTGGCCGCTGTCGCGCCCGACGACGAGGTCGAGGACGCGCTGCGCGTGATGCAGCGTTCGGGCTCGCACCTGGCGCGGGTCGAGGGACCGGACGGCGAGGTGCTCGGCGTGGTGTTCCTCGAGGACATCCTCGAGGAGCTCGTGGGCGAGGTGCGGGACGCTATGCAGCGCCGCTGACGGCGGCGCGGCGCGACCGTCCACAGGCCGGGCTTGGCAGCCGGGCCGACCCAGGTTAATGTCACGTGCACATAACGGAACGCGAGGGGGCCGCGGACACATGACGACGGAGGACGAGTGGAGTCCACGGCTGTGACGAGTGCGCCCGTGCTCATGACGCGCCGCGAGCGGCGCGAGGCGGAGCTGCACACGCAGGCGATGCGCAAGGTGACGTCGTTCGACCGGCTGGTCACCGGAGCGGTCCCCAGGGCACCCCGGCCCACGTCCTCGGTTCCCGCCGGGCAGCGGCTCATCTCCCGGGCCGCCGTGGTCGGCACCCTCGCGGCCGCGACCATCGCGGCGCCGTTCGCGCAGGCGGTCGACACGCCGGGCGAGTCCCCGTTCGACGTCGAGGCGCCGCCCACCGGGCCGACGGTGCTGGACCTGGTGACGCAGCCCGTGGAGCGGCCGGAGACCTCGGGCTCCGTGGTCCGCGCCGAGGCCCTCACCCGGCCCGAGTCGGCCGCCAGCCGCTCGCTGGACCGCAGCCCCCTGCCGAACTGCGACGTCAACGCCTCCGTGGACGGGACGAACGGCGGGCTCGCCGACCACTCGCTGTGCGAGCTGTGGCAGCCGGGGGAGTACCTCCGGCCCGACGCCGCGATGTCGCTCAGCGCGCTCAACGAGGCGTTCCGCGCGTCGTTCGGCCGCGAGCTGTGCCTCGTGGCGAGCTACCGCGACCTGAGCACGCAGTACGAGCTCAAGGCCTCCCGCGGCTACTACGCCGCCTCCCCGGGCACCTCCATGCACGGCTGGGGCCTGGCGATCGACCTGTGCTCCAAGGAGACGGGCGACAGCGACGTCTTCTCGTGGCTGTGGGCCAACGCGCCGGCGTACGGCTGGCAGAACCCGTCCTGGGCGCAGCTCGGCGGCAGCAAGTACGAGCCGTGGCACTGGGAGTTCGTGACCGGCGTCGTCGAGAAGGGCGAGTGGCGCGGCTAGCGGTACCTCAGAGGCGCAGGTGGGTGTTGGGCCCGAAGTCCTGCCGGAACCTCGGCCCCTGGTCCGCGAGCTCCGCGGCGAACGACGGCGCCCACGCGCTGTAGGGCTCCATCGCCAGCGACTCGTTGGAGAACCGGCGGTCGTCGGTGATCTCGGTGACGCAGAAGTCCGGGATCTGCAGGCCGGTGACGGGGCCGGAGCGCTCGCACTCGGCCACCACCAGCGGGTGGTTGGCCCCGCCGAAGACGTCGATCGACCAGCCGTCCGCCCCGAGCCACGCGGCGTACCGGACCTTGACGATCGGGGCGCCGCCGCGGCGCACCAGCTCGACCCCGACGCTCGGGTCCAGCTCACGTTCCGCCTCGTAGCGGGTGCCCCCGACCGCGGGACCCTTCACCGTGACGGCGGCGAAGTCGATGTCGAGGGCGTGCGCCCGCAGCAGCTCGGCGGGATCGGCGTCGCCGTCCAGCTCGACGTCGATGTCGCCCGCCTGGACCCGGACGCGCAGGGCGTAGCCGTCGTCGGCCAGGAAGTAGGACTGCACGATGAGGGCCGGCGCGTCCTTGAGCTCGGCCGGCAGGTCGCGCACGAAGAACCGCCGCTCGAACTCGAAGTCGGCGTAACCCCGGTCGGGGTCGGCAGCGGCAGGCTCGTCGAAGAGTTCGTCGCTCATGAGAGGTCCCTCGCCATGCTCGGCAGATGATTCTCGGCGGATGGTCCTAGAAGTCTACGCAACCGGCTTCGCGTGGGGTGCACGGCCGGCGACGAACCCGGTCAGCGCCGCGGAGAGCTCCTCCGGACGGCTGGCGATGCTCCCGGGCTTGAGGACCACCGGGGTGCCGACCATCAGAGAGTTCACCGAGGCGGCGATGCGCCGGACGAAGGTGCGCTGGCGGACGACGACGGCTCGCGGGTCGGCGACGTCGACGGCGAGCACCCGCCGGAAGACCAGCCGGGCCTCGCGGACGCCGGTCACCTCGGACCAGAGCACCTGCTCGACGCCCAGGTTGGGCAGCCAGTCGGTGAGGCCGTCGTCGTCGAGCGTGAGCACGGGCCACGCGGGCAGCAGCAGGCGCCGCACCACGATGAGGCCCAGGCCGGTGAAGACCAGCACGCCGATCGCGCTCACGGAGACGACGGTCAGCGCGGCCGGTGAGCCGCTGGCCTGCGCGGCGTCGAATCCGAGGCGGGTCGCGATCGCGCAGAGCACCACCAGCGCGAGGGCGGCGAGCGCGAGCGTGACGACGTGCGCTCGGGACGGGTAGAAGTCGACGGATTCGTCGGGCATATCCGGACACTAGCGGCCCGCGGGGGCGGATCGGTAGCCCGCGGGCGCGGGCCGCGGGCGCCGACTGCGGGCGAGCCGGGCGCGGGCGAGCCGGGCGCGGGGTCAGGTGAGCAGCAGCCGGGCGCCGGCCGCCGCCGTCGCCACCAGCACGAAGGTGCTGAACACCGGGCCCGAGATGCGGTGGGCCACGAGCTTGCCGAGCAGGAGCCCCGCGACCATCCCCGGGAGCAGCACGAGCGAGACGTGCAGCGACGCGGGGGAGACGAGCCCCAGCCCCGCGCTGAACGGCAGCTTGGCCACGTTCACCGTGAGGAAGAACAGTGCGACCGTGCCCAGCAGGCCGGCGCGCGAGATACCGGCCCGCAGCAGGTAGAGGCTCATGGGCGGGCCGCCGGCGTTCGCGATCATGGTCGAGACCCCGGCCGTGGCGCCGAGTGCGGCGCGGGCGAGCCGGTCGCGGGGACGGGTACCGCCGGGGGCGGCGTCGCCGTCGGGCACAGGGCCGGGCGTGGTAGCGGTGGGACGGGGCGGACGACGGCGCGCGCGGCGCGCGGCGAGCTGACGGCCCAGGTCGCCGAGCCCGGCGAGGAGGAGCAGCGCTCCGACGATCCGGGCGCTGACGTCGGGCGGGGCCCAGCGCAGGGCCGCGAAGCCGACGATGAGTCCGAGCGTGACGCTGGGGAGCAGGGCCCGCAGAACGGGCCAGCGGACGTTCCGGCCGTACGTGCTGACGGCGACCAGGTCGCCCACGATGAGCAGGGGCAGCGCCACCCCGGCCGCCTGGACCGGCGGGAGCACCGAGGCGATGAGCGCCGCGCCGAGCGCGCCCAGCGGCGGCAGCCCGGTCTTGGACAGGCCCATGAGGAGTGCGGCGATCGTGCCGCCGACGACGACGGGGATCGTGAGGTCCAGTGCGGTGTCCATGACGGGCTGGACTCTACGGCGGAACGACGACGGCCCGCCGTGGCCGCCCGCCTCGCGGGACCCTCCCCGACGTGTCAGACGTACAGGTCACCCGAGGGACCTGTACGTCTGACACGGGGTCGATCGGGTCAGTGCGCTCCGGGTCCGGCCTTCTCGACGTCGTCGGCCTTCTCGACGTCGGCCTTCTCGTCGTCGTTGCGGGTCGCGTGGAGGCTGGTGAAGGTGACGATGACGAGCACGCCGATGATCACGGCGAGCGAGGCGAGGGTCGGGATCTCCGGCACGCCGGCCCAGATGCCGTGGGCCCAGTGCAGCACGAGCTTGACGCCGATGAAGGCCAGGATCGTCGCGAGGCCGTAGCCGAGGTGCACCAGCTTGCTCAGCGCACCCTGGAGCACGAAGTACAGGGCGCGCAGGCCGAGCAGGGCGAAGGCATTCGTCGCGAACACGAGGTACGGGTCGCTGGTGATGCCGTAGACGGCGGGCACCGAGTCGACGGCGAAGACGACGTCGGCGGCGAAGATCGCGACGACCACGACCGCCAGGGGCGTCAGCATCCGCTTGCCGCCCTCACGCACCGAGAGCGCGGGGCCGCGGTAGTCGTCGGTGACGGGCATGAAGCGGCGGATCACCTTGACCGACCGCAGCTCGGAGACGTCGATCGCGTGGTCGTCGCCCTTGACCTGGTCACGGAGGATCTTGACCGCGGTGGCCAGCAGGATCGCGCCGAAGAGCAGGAAGGCCCAGCTCAGGTTGGCCAGGACGGCCGCGCCGAGCGCGATGAAGACGCCGCGGAGCACCAGCGCCCCGACGATGCCGAGCAGGAGCACGCGCTGCTGCAGGGCCTTGGGCACCGCGAACGCGCTGAGCAGCAGCATGAACACGAAGAGGTTGTCCACGGAGAGTGACTTCTCGACGAGGTACCCGGTGAGGTACTGCACGCCGGTCGACGATCCGAAGGTGGCCCAGATCCAGCCGCCGAACGCGAGCGGGAGAGCGATGTAGAAGGCGCTCCAGCCCAGGGCCTCGCGCATCGAGACCTCGTGCGGGCGCCGGGTGATGAGGAAGTCGACGACGACCAGGGCGATGACGGCGACGATGGTGACGGCCCACATCGTGGGGGTGGCCACCGTGGTCAGGCCGGAGGCAGGGGCAGCAGAACTCGTCAGCGAGGCGAGCAAGGAGTCTCCAAAGATAGGTCGGCTCCGAGGTCTCCTTCGCCTTGCTCAGCAAGGCCGCCGCCCGAGGCGCTGGTAGCGCCGTATTGACCGGGACGATGTTTGGGAAGTACTCCCCCCGCGGGGCAGAGTCTACGACACGTCTGAGACTCCGGTCGGGCGCCGCACGGGTTCGTCCGACTTCTCGGGCCCGGATCGCCCCTGGTCACCCTGTACGAGGCGGCGCACGCTCTCGACGACGACCTCGCGACGGCGGGCGCGGCTCGGCTGCCGGACCATCGCGAGCTCCGGCGTGTGCAGGTGCCAGCCCATCATCAGCGCCCGGACCTCCGTGAGCAGCTCGAGGGGCGAGTAGTCGGCCGTCAGCAGCCCCGCGTCCTGGGCGTCCTTGATCGCGGTCAGCTTCGCGTCGTTGGAGGACATGATCGCGTCCAGCCGGCCGGTGGGGCGTTCGAGCTGGTACCAGGTGGTCAGCCGCAGGGTGGTCGGGTTCGCCTCGTACAGGTCGAACGCCCGGCCCGCGTAGCCGGGCAGGTCGGTCGGGTCGAAGTCGACCTTGTCCACGAACGCGAGCACGCGTTGGGCGAACACGGCGTCGAACAGCTGGTCCTTGCTCCCGAAGTGCTTGTAGATGAGCGCCTTGTTCGCCGGTGCGGTCTCGGCGATCCGGTCCACTCGCGCGCCCGCGATGCCGTAGGCGGAGAACTCGGCCTCCGCGGCGTCGAGGATGCGGGCTCGGGTCGCCGCGGAATCTCTGGCCATGTCACCACCTTAGTTAATAACTGGTTAGTTGCCAAACGTGCCCGACAGTGCTTCACTGGAGAAACAAACTTGTTAGTTACTTGCTACGAAAGGCGACTCCCGTGTCCGAATCATCCAGCCTGGCCGGGCCCCGCACAGGCCGCCGGGGCGTCGTCCTCGCGGTGATCCTCGGCTGCCAGCTCATGATGACGCTCGATGCCTCGATCGTGACCACAGCGCTGCCGCACATCCAGCACGAGCTCGGGTTCACCGACTCGGCGCTGTCGTGGATCCAGAACAGCTACGTGCTCGTGTTCGGCGGCCTGCTGCTCCTCGGCGCCCGCGCCGGCGACCTGTTCGGTCGCCGCCGCGTGTTCTCCGCCGGCGTCGTCGTCTTCACCCTCGCATCGCTCCTCGCCGGCCTCGCGCCCACGGCGGAACTGCTGATCGCTGCACGTGCTCTGCAGGGTCTGGCCTCCGCGTTCGCGATCCCGGCAACGCTCGCACTGCTCGTCCAGAGCTTCCCCGCGCCCGAGGAGCGCTCCCGCGCCATCGCGGTATACAGCGCCGTCATCGGTGCCGGCGCCAGCGTCGGCATCATCGTCGGCGGCGTCTTCACCCAGTTCTGGTCGTGGCGCTGGGGTCTGCTGATCAACGTGCCCATCGGCGTGCTCGTCGTGGCGCTCGCTCCCCGGGTGCTTCCCCTGGCCGAACGCCAGCGTGGTCGCATCGACGTCCCCGGCGCGCTCACGATCACGCTCGGCATGTCCGCGCTCGTCTACGGCCTGGTCGAAGCGGCCGAGAGCGGCTGGTCGAGCTGGCGCACGACCGTCCCGCTCGCCGCAGCCGTGCTGCTCCTCGTCGCCTTCGTGCTCGTCGAGCGCCGACAGGCCCAGCCGATCATCCCGTTGCGTCTCTTCGCCAGCGTCCAGCGCTCCGGCGCGTACCTCGGTCGCATCCTCATCGTCGGTGCGATGTTCTCGATGTTCTACTTCCTGTCCCAGTACCTGCAGAACGTCCTGGGCCTGAGCCCGCTGCAGACCGGCTTCGCCTACATCCCGATCACCGCCATGTTCTTCGCGATGGTCTACGTCGTCAGGATCCTGGGCGCGCGGATGAGCAAGCCGGCCCTGCTGGTCGCCTCCCTGGTGACCGCGACCGTCGGCATGGCGTGGCTGAGCCGTCTCGACTCCACCACGCCCTACTTCCCGCAGATCGTGCTCCCGCTGCTCGTCCTCGGCGTCGGCCAGGGCATCGCGATCATCCTGCTGACCGAGTTCGGCATGGCTGACGTCGGCGGGTCCGACGCCGGCGCGGCCTCGGGACTCGTCAACACCGCCCACCAGATCGGCGGCTCGATCGGGCTCGCGCTCCTGACCGTCGTGTTCGCCGCGGCCGTCGGCCATCAGCCGGACCCCGACGCCGTGGTGCAGGCGCAGGGCTACTCCGCCGTGTTCCAGGTCTCCACGCTCTTCTACGTGGGTGCCGTCGTGGTCAGCATCGTGCTCCTGGTCGCCGAGCGTCGCCGGCGCCAGGCCCGCCCGCAGTCCGACGCTCTGTCGGCGGGCTGAGGCGACCGGGACTCCGGTAGCGCCCGGCGTTCTCGGTGCTCCCGGTGACGACGAAGGGTCTCTGAGCAGCCGGTAGGCGGTTCAGAGACCCTTGGTCGTGTGTGGTGCGCCTGAAGGGATTCGAACCCCCGACCTTCTGCTCCGGAACATCCTGGATCGGTCCGGATTGGCAGGAGCTAGCGGTTGTCGTGCCGCGGTTCCCCCAGAAAACCCGGTCTCGCGCGGTCTGTTCTGATGCTCCGGTGGGGAGATCGGTGGGGGAGTCCTGGCGCCAGGGCTCGGGCAAAGTCGTGGCAGTGTCCATGGGCAGCTCGGCTGCGTCTGCGGCGATTTGAGAGACTTCTGCCATGGGATCTTGGGGAACTTTGGGGCCCGCGCTGTTGTCTCTGGCGGGTGTTGTGCTTGGCGCGGGCGGATCGTTGTTCGGGCAGTACCTGGTGTCACGGACGAACACCCAGCAGTCGCGGATACAAGAGTCAGCCGCGCACCGTGCGGAGCTGAAGAGCGTGATCTTGAAGTTCCTGAGCATTGCGTCGCAGGTGGTCAAGGCTGCGCCCACGCTCCCACCCGCCGACGTCAGCGCAGCCGATCCCGTGATCGACCGGCTCGTCGATGACCTGTGGCTTGTGCAAGCGGAGATCGACCTTTCGGCCAGAAGCGAGCACTTGCGCGGTGCTGCCTATCGTTATGCGGCCCGACTTGCCGAGGCAGCCCGAGGCGAACTGGCCGACCCGTCCGCGCTGCGCGGGCCGCAGGTGCAGTTCTTCGACGCCGCGTATGACGACATGTGGCCAGGTCAGCGACGGGCGGCTGGGGATTCCTTCACACCTCGGTGAGTCGATCTTGCCGCGGCTGACTTTGCCGGAGGCACGCCTTGCTCTCTGCGGTGCTTACGGTGGCCGTTAGCGACGGGCTCATAGACACCAACATCGCGCGCGTGGCTCGCCGGTTGTCAGGTGACAAGATGGCTCGCCGCGACCGCCATGTCGGCCAGACCATGACAACTGATCAGCTCGACGGCCTCGTCACCCTGATTCGGGAGATGGAAGGTGGCGACCGGTACGCGCTGATGGTCGAGCTGATGGGTTACGCCGGCCTCCGGTATGGCGAGGCAGCCGGCCTGTGCGTCGGTGACCTCGACCCCCACAGGGGGCTGATCGAGGTGCAGCGCCAGGTCACGGAGGTGTCGAAGGACCAGAACGAGACACTTTCCTCTGAGTACCGGCGGGTGGGGAATCTGCTGTGGGGACCGCCGAAGGGAGAGAAGACCCGCATTGTGCCGATGCCTCGTCACATGGTCGCGGTGCTGCAGGCGCACACCTCGGGGCAGGGGAGGGGCGAGCTCGTCTTCCGGTCCGAACGTGGCGACAAGGTCATCCGGGGGAACGTGCTCAAACGGCGAGTGAACTGGAGGAAGCTCGTCGCTCGGCATGGGTTCGCCGGCTTCCGGGTGCACGACCTGCGGGCGACAGCGGCGACCAACTACCTTGCGGCCGGCGTGCCGGTGAACGTCGTGCGGGACATCCTCGGACACGAGGACATCAAGGTGACCAACCTCTACGCCCGGTCGCACGACGACGCGCTCACCCGGGCCGCCGCGGCCATGGACAAGTACGCGGGACGCTGACCTGTGGTGGGGAGATTGGTGGGGAACCACTCCCGGCTCGGGACAGCGAAAGGGCCCCTCATCTGGCGTGATGCCTGGTGAGGGGCCCTTTTCCGGGTGGTGCGCCTGAAGGGATTCGAACCCCCGACCTTCTGCTCCGGAGGCAGACGCTCTATCCACTGAGCTACAGGCGCGTGACCGCTGTCCGGGAGTCGATGCTCCCCTAACGGCCGAAGCGAGACTACCAGGTGAGCGGCCTGGAGTGTGCATCGGACGCTGTGACCCGCGCCGGTGCGGATTGCCCGGCAACCTTCTTTCGACCGTGTGCGTCTGTGTGCCGTGAATCTTCGAAGTGCTCGAGACCTGAGGCGTGCGGACGGGTACGCGGACGACGAACGAGGTGGTGGACATGGTGAGTGACGACGCGGGGGTCCTCGACGATCCCCGTGCCCGGGTGGTGACCACGGGCACGACGGCGGAGCGGTTCACGACGTTCGCCAGGGAGCGGTCGCCCGAGCTGTCTCGCATCGCCTATCTGCTGTGCGGCGACACGCACCGGGCCGCCGACCTGGTGCAGCTCGCGCTGGAACGGACCTACCGGGCCTGGAACCGGGTGGGCGACGGCGACCCGTTCGCCTACGCCCGCCGGGTGATCGCCACGGCCCGGATCGACAGCTGGCGACGGACCCGGCGCGACGTCCTGGTGGCCCCGGCCGACCTGCGCCCCGGTGCCGCGTCGGACGGTACCCAGCACGTCGTCGACCGCGACGCGCTGGTGGGGGCGCTCCGGCTGCTCCCCGCAGGGCAGCGGCGCGTCGTCGTCCTGCGGTACCTGCTGGACCGGTCGGAGAAGCAGACGGCGGAGGACCTCGGGATTTCCGTCGGGGCCGTGAAGTCGGGCGCGTCCCGAGGCCTCGACCGGCTACGAGCTGTCCTCGGCACGGACGAGTCGGCGGCCGCCCAGGCCGGCACACCGAACACCTCGCGAAAGGAGGCGCAGTGATGAAGGAGCAGAGTGACACGCTGGTGACCCTGATCCACGACGCCGCGGGCCAGGTCGCGCCCGTGGCCGGGATCGACGGCGAGATGATGGCCCGGCGAGCGATCCGCCACGAGCGCACCCGGCGCGGGGTGATCGGCGGCGCCGTGGCGCTCGCCGTCGCGGCGGTCGTGACCGTCGGCGGCCTGGTCGCGACGGGCAGGCAGGCGCTGCCGGCCGGCTGGCCCTTCGGGGACGGGTGGCACGACGTGTCCGGGGGCGGGCTGCTGCTGTCGGTGCCGTCGGACTTCGAGGCGTACGACCAGGGCGAGGGCTACCCGTCCTGGGGCACGGACGAGAAGGACGGGGCGTTCGACCCCGCGGCGGTGACGACGGCGGTGACGGTCGTGCCGGTCGACGAGGGTGACGCGCTGACCGGGGCCGACGGCGACCTGGTCGAGGCCGACGTACCGGGCGCGGTGTCTGCCCGGTACCTGGTGATGGAGGAGGGCTGGACAGGCGGTCCGGAAGGAGCGCTGGACGTCGAGCTCGAGTCCGGGCGAACGGTCCGTGTGCTGCTGGTCCTGCCCGCCGCCCCGGAGTCCGCGGCGCTGTTCGAACGACTGGTCGAGGGCGTCCGGGTCGACCCCGACGCGACCGACGAGGACGTGGACGGGCAGCGCCCGATGCTCGACGTCATCGAGGAGCACCCCGCGGACTGGGCGGTCCAGGAGCACCAGGGCCTGAGCTTCGCCGTCCCGGGCGACTGGGTGGAGGACGAGCTGTCCGCGACCCGGGAGGACAACTGGCCGACCGTGTCGATGGACGACGCCGACGGGGAGCTGCGACTGCAGGTGACCACGTCCGGGGCCACGCAGGTCCCGGACGAGGAGTTCGGGTACGCGTACGGTCTCGACCTGCCGCCGGGTGCCGACCGCGCCGGCGCGGAGCTGGACCCGCGGGACGGGACGCTCCACGCCTTCGTCGAGGTCCGGCGGGCCGAGGGCCGCACGTACACGATCGACGTGTACGTCCCGGAGGGCGTGGACGGCGACCAGGTCGTGAGCACGATCGCCGGCAGCCTGGAGTTCACACCGGAGGCGGACGACCTGCCCGCCTACGAGGAGCTGATCGACGCCCAGGCGCTCGTGGACGCCGCGCCGGCCGTCCCGCAGGACTGGGTGGTCGTGTCGGACGTCCCGGGGATCCGCCTGCGGGTGCCGTCGGACTGGATCGACCAGGGCGGAGGCGACGGCACGATCGCGCGCGGCGCCCCGGGTGACCAGGGCGAAGGCGTGGGCGCCTCGATCGAGGAGGCCGGGATCCTCGGCAACGGCGAGATCCCGGTTGGCGGGTACCGGCTCGACGTCCCGGGAGCGGAGCGTGCGACCGTCCGGATGACCGACTACACCGCGTACGGGGAGGCCGAGGCCGCGGCGTTCAACGCCCGTGCCGAGGTGGAGCTCCCCGACGGCCGGTTCGTGCAGCTCACCTATGACGGGCCGCCGGACTCCGGCGAGCGGTTCTGGCAGATCCTCGGCACCCTCGAGGTGGGCACGGACTGACGTCGTGCCGGACGGCGGTGGCGCCTCCCGGTGTGGGGTGTGCCACCGCCGTCCGGTGCCTGTGGACAACCGGGGCGGGGCACGCGGCCCGGCCGATAGAATCGATCCGTGACCCCCACCGAGCTCTCCGAAGCGCTGAGCGCTGCCCTTGCCGCGGCCGTCGCCGACGGCACACTCGCCCTGCCTGCCGACGCCGTCCCGGCCTCGGTCCACGTGGAGCGACCCAGGCAGCGAGAGCACGGGGACTGGGCCACGAACGTGGCCCTCCAGCTCGCGAAGAAGGCGGATACGACGCCGCGGGCGCTCGCGGAGGACCTGGCGGCACGCCTGGGCGCGACCCCGGGCATCAAGTCCGTCGGCGTCGCCGGCCCGGGCTTCCTCAACATCACGCTCGACGCCGCCGTGGCGGGCGAGCTCGCCCGCACCATCGTCGAGGCCGGCCCGGCGTACGGCCGGGGCGAGGCCCTGACCGGCCAGGTGATCAACCTGGAGTTCATCAGCGCCAACCCGACCGGCCCCCTGCACATCGGGCACACCCGGTGGGCCGCGCTGGGCGACTCGCTGGGGCGCATCCTCCGCGCCGCCGGCGCTGACGTGACCGCCGAGTACTACATCAACGACGCGGGCGCCCAGATGGACCGCTTCGGTGAGTCCGTGCTGGCGCGTGCCACCGGTGGCGAGGTGCCCGAGGGCGGCTACCGCGGCGAGTACGTCAAGGAGCTCGCGGCCAAGGTGCTCGCGGACCGCCCGGACCTGCCGGAGCTGCCGCACGACGAGGCCGTCGCGGTGGCCCGCGAGTCGGGCTACGCGCATCAGCTCGCCGAGATCCGCGAGGTGCTGGAGAGCTTCGGCGTGCACTTCGACGTCTGGTTCTCAGAGCGCGACCTGCACAGCTCGGGCGCCGTCGAGAAGGCCGTGGCCCGCCTGCGCGAGCAGGGTCACGTCTTCGACCAGGAGGGCGCGGTCTGGCTGCGCACGACCGACTTCACCGACGACAAGGACCGCGTGATGGTTCGGGCGAACGGTGAGCCCACCTACTTCGCGTCGGACGCCGCGTACTACCTGTCCAAGAAGGACCGTGGGTTCCCGGGCAAGATCTACCTGCTCGGCGCCGACCACCACGGGTACGTCAACCGGCTCAAGGCCATCGCGGCGTGCGCCGGGGACGACCCGGAGACAAACATCGAGGTGCTGATCGGCCAGCTCGTCAACGTCGGTGGCGCCAAGCTGTCCAAGCGCGCCGGCAACATCATCGAGCTGCGCGACCTCGTCGACTGGATCGGCAGGGACGCCGTGCGCTACTCGCTCGCGCGTTACCCCGCCGACACCCCGCTGGAGCTGCAGGGCGAGGACATGCTCAAGCAGACCAACGACAACCCGGTCTTCTACGTCCAGTACGCGCACAGCCGCACGGTGCAGATCGGCGCGAAGGCCGTGGAGCGCGGCGTGCGCCGCGCGGACGGGTTCGACCCGGCGCAGCTCTCGCACGCCTCGGAGGCGGCGCTGATCGGCCGCCTCACCGAGTTCCCGCGGATCGTGGCGCAGGCCGCCGAGCTGCGTGAGCCGCACCGCGTGGCCCGCTACCTGGAGGCGCTCGCCGGCGACTTCCACTCCTGGTACAACGACGACGAGAAGCTGCGCGTCACGCCATACCCGGACGAGGAGGTCACGGACGCGCACCGCGCCCGCCTGTGGCTGAACGACGCCGTCCGCACGGTCCTGGCCAACGGCCTCGACCTGCTGGGCGTGAGCGCTCCGGAGCGGATGTGACCGGCGCGCCCTGGTCCACCGGCGTCGGTCGGCTGCCGGACGGCGCGCTGGCCGTCGCCGGCGTGGACGTCCGCGATCTCGCCGCCGAGCACGGCACGCCCGCCTACGTGCTGGACGAGGCCGACTTCCGGATGCGCGCCCGCGCGTACCGCACGGCGTTCGAGGCCGCGTTCGGCGCGGTCGGCGCGGGTGTGGACGTGTACTACGCCGGCAAGGCGCTGCTCACCGTGGCCGTCGCGCGCTGGGCGCGCGAGGAGGGGCTGCGGGTCGACACCGCCTCCAGCGGCGAGCTCGCCGTCGCGCTGCGGGCCGAGGTGCCCGGGGCCGAGATCGGCCTGCACGGCAACAACAAGTCCGACGCCGAGATCCTGCGCGCGCTGGACGCCGGGGTGGGCCGCATCATCGTGGACTCGCTGGTCGAGATCGAGCGGGTCGCGCGGCTCGCGGCGGGGCGCGGGGTCGTGGCACCGGTGATGGTGCGCGTGACCACGGGCGTGCATGCCGGTGGCCACGAGTACATCGCGACGGCCCACGAGGACCAGAAGTTCGGTCTGTCGGTCAACGCCGCGGGCGGGGCGGAGAACCCCGCGATGACCGCGCTGCTGGAGGTGCTCAAACACCCCGAGCTCAAGCTGCTGGGCATCCACTCCCACATCGGCTCGCAGATCCTGGACCCGGACGGGTTCGAGGCCGCCGCCCGCGTGGTGCTGCGCCTGCGCGCCGACCTGGCCGAGCGGTCGGGCGTGCTCGTGGACGAGGTCGACCTCGGCGGCGGGTACGGCATCGCCTACCTGCCGGGGGACGTCGCGCTCGACCCGGAGCGCGTGGCCAAGGACATCGCGCAGTCTGTCGCCGGGGTGTGCCAGGAGCTGGGCACGGGCCTGCCGCGGTTCTCGATCGAGCCCGGCCGGGCGATCGTCGGCCCCGCGGGCCTGACGCTGTACACGGTGGGCACGGTCAAGCCCGTCACGGTCTCGGCCGACGACGGCGCGGACTTCACGCGCACCTACGTGTCCGTCGACGGCGGCATGAGCGACAACATCCGCCCGGCCCTGTACGGCGCGGCGTACCACGCCGAGGTCGTGGGCCGGACGTCGACGGCGGAGACCATGCTGGCGCGGGTGGTCGGCAAGCACTGCGAGTCCGGCGACATCGTGGTGCACGAGGTGCGTCTCCCCGCCGACGTGCGTGCGGGCGACCTGCTCGCCGTCGCCGCCACCGGCGCCTACGGGCGCTCGATGGCGTCGAACTACAACATGCTGCCCCGCCCGCCCGTGGTCGCGGTGACCGCCGGGGCCTCCCGGGTGCTGGTGCGGCGCGAGACCGAGGACGACCTGCTGGGCCTCGACCAGGGCTGACGTGTCCGGGTTCCGGCCGCCGCGCGGCCGGAACCCAGGTCAGACGCCCTGGGCGTCGTCCACGTGGCACCCCTCGGCGGTGTCCGTGTAGTCGTCGATGTGGCCGTCGATCTGCTCGTTCAGGTCCTCGAGCTGCACGGTCAGCGCGTCGATCTCGGCGGCGATGGTCTCCGCCGCGGCGATGTTGCCCGCGTTGACCGCGGCCATGAAGTCGTTCAGACCTTCCAGGTAGACCACCGTCTTGTCGTCGATCTTGGCCGAGACCTCGAGCATGGCGTCCGCGTCGTCGATCGCGCCGACGCAGGCGGTCGCTGTGGTCTCGGCCCGCTCCTTGGCGATCTCCAGGTCGTCGATCGTCGCGCGGGCCTCGGCGAGGGTCTGCTCCGCGCTCGCCAGGTCCGACGAGAGCGTCGCCGCACGGGACTGCCAGTCGTTCGTCGAGACCACGCCGAGCGCACCCCACACCACGGCCGCGATCAGCAGCACCACCAGCACGAGGGTGACGGCGTGGTTCTTGAGGAACGCCACGACGCTGCCGAGCGCCTGCCCCGGTGCCGGTGCCGCGGGCCCGGCCGCGTCGTCCGCGAACGGTGCGGTGCTCTCGGCGGTCAGCACCTGGCCGGCCGCCGGCTCCGCTGCGTCGTTCGTGACCGGGTCGTTCGCGACCGGGTTGTTCGTGACCGGCTCGGCCGCCGTCGTGCTGCCGTTCGTGGCGTCGGAGACGGAGCCGTTCGATGCGTCCGGAGCCGGAAGGGGCTCGGCGGACGGGTTCAGTTCTGGAGCGCGGGTCGCGCTCTCGTCGTCGGACATGGGCGCACCGTATCCGGCAAAAAGGGCGAAAAGCCGACCTATTCGAGCCAGAGGTGAAAGATCACCCGGCCTGGTTCGTAGCCCCGCTCGCGCTGCCGTCTCCGAGCAGGCCACCGACGACGCCGCCGACCACACCCTCGACCGTTTCGCCGACCAGGCCGACCGTGCCGCCGACCACGTCCTCGACGAGGCCCGTGCCGGTGGGGGAGTCCGGGTCCTCCTGCGCGGGCGGTTCGGTCGGCGTGGGCTCGGCCGGGGCCGGCGGTTCGGGAGCCGTCGGCGTGCTGCCGCCCGGTTCCGTCGACGAGCCGCCGCCGGAGCCTCCGGTCCCACCGGATCCGCCGTCCTGACCACCGGCCGAGCCGGCGCCGGAGCCGGAATCGTTCCCGCCGGACGCCGGCCGCTTCGTCGTCGCGGCCTCCTCCGCAGGCCGGGAGCCCGGGTCCGCCGGATCGGTCCGGGACGCCGAGTCCGACGCCCAGGTGCCGACGTCGGCCGGGTCGATGGCACGGTTCGGGATGGAGCCCGCCGCGAAGAACTCGAAGTGCCACGGCTCGGGCTTGGCGCCGCCGAGCCGGGCCCAGGACGGGTTGTCCCAGCCGTAGTCGGGCGCGTGCAGGCGCAGCCACACGTACTCGGGGGAGCTGCCGCCGGCGACGGGGTCGCCGAGGTCGATCGCGAGGCCCCAGCCGTGGTTCGACGTGCCGGGGATCGCCGCGAGGTGCGGT
Source organism: Promicromonospora sp. NPDC090134 (assembly GCF_044746965.1). NCBI lineage: Bacteria > Bacillati > Actinomycetota > Actinomycetes > Micrococcales > Promicromonosporaceae > Promicromonospora > Promicromonospora sp. NPDC090134. The sequence goes on from NZ_JBIVCZ010000012.1 coordinate 112,602, forward strand.
TTGGTCCCCTTGACCACCACCTGCATGTCGTACGAGCGGTACGAGTCGGTCAGCGGGATCGGATAGCCGAACTCGTCCTCGAAGCGGGCGCTGAGCGCGGTCAGCCGCTCGGCCGCGTCGCAGCGCAGCAGGTGGCCGGGCGCGAAGGGCAGTGCGCAGAGCGCGTCCGCGGGGATGCGGCCGTTCGCGTACCCCGCGGTGGAGTCGCCGTAGGCCGCCACGGTCTCCAGCAGGTTGCGCCGCAGCGACGTGCCGGCGTCGGGCAGCGTGTCCATCAGCGCGGTGGGCGACGACGGGTCGAGCATGTTGGCGAGCCGCATCGCGGCGACGGCCACCTCGTCGAACGTCACGTAGCCCGGACCTTCCTCGGGGACGGCGCGCTGCGGCGGGAAGACGTCCGACGGACCCCACTCCGGGGCCCTGGTCTGCCGGAGCGCGCTGGTGACTGTGCGCGACACCTGCTCGGCCCGCACGACCTCGGCCGCAGGGGCTGCCGGGCGCGCATCACCCGCCGTCGGGGCCGACTCGACGCGGAGCGGCCGGTCGGCCTCGGCCAGGGCGAGCTGTTGCGCCTGGTAGGTCGTGTAGAGCATGCCGAGCTCCGCGGCGGCCTGGGCGACGCCGGGGCTGGGCGCCGAGCTCTGCCGCAGGGTCAGCTCGGCGCGGTCGAGCACGGCGAGGACCTGACTCACGGTGACGCCGTCCGACACGGCGGACGGCGCCGGCGCGGCGTGTCGGACGGTGCCGAGCCGCGCCGCCGTCTGCCCCGGGCCCGACGCCGCGGGCACCGTCGCCACGCCCGCCGTCGGCGTGCCGAGCAGCCCGGCGCCCGCCGGCGGAACGCTCGCGGAGGCGGTGACCAGGACGCTTCCGGTCACCGCCAGGGCGACGACGCCGGTCCAGGCGCTGCGGCCGTGGCGGCTCAGGGTTCCGCGGCGGCGGTCGTCCGGTCGGCGGAAGGCCGCTCCCGGCGGGGACGACCGCGGTCCCGACATCCCCGGCTCGGCAGCACCGGCAGGCCCGCCCGGACCGCCCTCGCCCGGCGTCCGGTCCGCCGGCTGTGCACCGTTCGGCTGTTCGCTCACTGGTCAACGCCCCCTTGCGTATGACATCGGCGCCGGCGGAGCACGGTCCGCCCGCCGACCGGTCGGGGCAGCGGCACGGTCGAGCGCCCCGCTGCCGTCCGTCGAAGAACGCCCAGGGTAGCGCTACTGACGGGGCATACAACAACCGAGCCCGACGCCGTGCCGGTCTCACCCCAGGGGTGGTGGGGCGCCGAGAGAGCGGCGACCGGGCACGGCGTCGGGCGGATGGAAGGGACGCCCCGACAGCGGGGCGTCCCAGCCTGAGGTCGGCCGGCTACGGCCGGTCGACGGGCGAGCCCACCAGGTGCCCCTGGTAGGCCGGGCTCGTGAGGAACGCCGGGAAGTCGTCCTCCAGGGCGACGGCGCGGAAGATCTCCGCCGCGTCGTCGATCCGGTTGCCCTGGCCGTGCGGCAGCGAGGCGACGACGTCGAGCAGGATCGCCTCGACCCGTTCCCGGGTCACCGGCTGCCGGTCGTCGTCGGTCACGGTGCCCGACGCGATCCACTGCCACACCTGGGACCGGGAGATCTCCGCGGTGGCGGCGTCCTCCATGAGGCTGTCCAGCGCGGCGGCCCCGGTACCGCGGAGCCACGCGTCGAGGTAGCGCACGGCCACCGAGACGTTCGACCGCAGCCCGGCGGACGTCACGGTCGCCCCGGCCCGCCGCGCCGACGCGACGTCGAGCAGCTCGTGCTGCCCCACGGCGACGTCGGGCCGCAGGCGGGAGACCTGGTTCGGCGCGTCGCCCAGCACGGCGTCGAACTCGGCCTCGGCCACCGGGATGAGGTCGGGGTGGGCCACCCAGGTGCCGTCGAAACCGTCGCCGGCCTCGCGCTTCTTGTCGGCCGCGACCTGCTGGAACGCCTGTCGCGTGACCTCCGGGTTGCGGCGGTCGGGGATGAACGCGCTCATGCCGCCGATGGCGTGCGCCCCGCGCTTGTGGCAGGTGGCCACCAGCAGCTCGGTGTACGCCCGCATGAACGGCGCCGTCATGGTGACCTGCGCGCGTTCCGGCAGCACGTACGAGTCGCCGCGCGTGCGGAAGCACTTGATCACCGAGAACAGGTAGTCCCAGCGGCCGGCGTTCAGCCCGGCGCAGTGGTCACGCAGCTCGTAGAGGATCTCCTCCATCTCGAACGCCGCGGGCAGCGTCTCGATGAGCACCGTGGCGCGCACGGTGCCGCGCGGGATGCCGAGCGCGTCCTGCGCCACCTCGAAGACCTCGTTCCACAGCCGCGCCTCCCGGTAGCCCTCCAGCTTGGGCAGGTAGAAGTACGGGCCGCGGCCACGGGCGACGAGCTCGGCGGCGTTGTGGAAGAAGTAGAGACCGAAGTCCACGAGGCTGCCGAGCGTGCTGCTCGTGATGCCGTTCGCGTCCGTGTAGCGCAGGTGCGCCTCGTCGAGGTGCCAGCCGCGCGGGCGGAACACGATGGTCGGGAGGTCCACGAGGTCGGCCGACCGCAGCGTGTACTCCTTGCCGCCCTCGTTCGTGAAGTTCAGCGTGCCGCGGATCGCGTCGTGCAGCGCGAGCTGCCCCTCGATCACGTTGGGCCACGTGGGGCTGGACGCGTCCTCGGCGTCGGCCAGCCAGCACCGCGCCCCCGAGTTGAGTGCGTTGATGGTCATCCTCGGGTCGGTGGGACCCGTGATCTCGACGCGGCGGTCCTCCAGGCCGGGCGCGTTGCGCGATCCGGCCACCCGCCAGTCCGGGTCGTCCCGGACCGGCCGGGTCGAGGCCCGGAAGTCGGGGTCGCTGCCGTCGGCGATGTCCTGCCGGCGCAGCTGGCGCTGCGCGATCAGCTCGTCGCGGCGGGCGTCGAACCGGTCGTGGAGCAGGGCGAGGAACGCCAGGGCCTCCGGCGTCAGGATCTCGCCGTACCGCGGCCCGACGGGCGCGGTCACGGTGATCACGCCCCGGCGGGCGCCGGTCCCCGAGGCGCCCACCCCGCCGTTCGGCAGCGTGCTCGGGGCCGAGCTCCGAGGTGCGGGCGCCGGAGCGGGAGCGGGGGAGGGCGCCGGGGCCGACGCCGTGCGGGCTGCCGGCGGTGTGCCGATCCCGGCCAGGCCGGCGTCGGCGTCATAGGGGCTGGTGCCCTGGGCGCGGGTGTCGATGGTGGCGGTCATCAGAACTGCGCCGTCTCGGTCGAGCCGGCCAGGGCGGTGGTCGCCGAGTCCGGGTTGAGCGCGGTGGCGACGCGGTCGAAGTAGCCGGTGCCGACCTCGCGCTGGTGCCGCGTGGCGGTGTAGCCGCGCTCCTCGGCGGCGAACTCCAGCTCCTGCAGCTTCACGTACGCCGACATCTGCTCGCGGGCGTAGCCGTGGGCCAGGTCGAACATCGAGTAGTTCAGGGCGTGGAAGCCGGCCAGGGTGATGAACTGGAACGTGAAGCCCATCGCGCCCAGCTCACGCTGGAACTTCGCGATCGTGTCGTCGTCGAGGTGCTTCTTCCAGTTGAACGACGGCGAGCAGTTGTAGCTCAGCATCTGGTCGGGGAAGTCCGCCTTGACGGCCTCGGCGAACTTGCGGGCCAGCTCCAGGTCGGGCGTGCCGGTCTCCATCCAGATCAGGTCGGAGTAGGGCGCGTACGCCTTGGCGCGGGCGATGCACGGCTCGATGCCGTTGGTCACCTTGTAGAAGCCCTCGTTGGTGCGCTCGCCGGTGATGAACGGGCGGTCGCGCTCGTCGACGTCGGACGTGATCAGGGTCGCCGCCTCGGCATCGGTGCGGGCGATCACGATCGACGGCACGTCGGCGACGTCGGCCGCGAGCCGGGCCGCGTTGAGCGTGCGCACGTGCTGCTGGGTGGGGATGAGCACCTTGCCGCCCAGGTGGCCGCACTTCTTCTCCGAGGCGAGCTGGTCCTCCCAGTGCACGCCCGCGGCGCCGGACTGGATCATCGACTTCATCAGCTCGTACGCGTTCAGGGGGCCGCCGAAGCCGGCCTCGGCGTCCGCCACGATCGGGGCGAGCCAGTCGCGGGTGGGGGTGCCGTTCTCGGACACGTCGATCTGGTCGGCACGCAGCAGGGCGTTGTTGATGCGGCGGACCACCGCCGGCACGGAGTTGGCCGGGTAGAGCGACTGGTCGGGGTAGGTCTGCCCCGAGAGGTTCGCGTCGCCGGCCACCTGCCAGCCCGAGAGGTAGATGGCCTGGAGGCCCGCCTTGACCTGCTGCACGGCCTGGTTGCCGGTCAGCGCGCCGAGGGCGTTGATGTAGTCCTCCTCGTGGAGCTGGCGCCACAGGCGCTCGGCCCCGCGGCGGGCGAGAGTGTTCTCCTCGCCGACCGAGCCGCGCAGGGCGACGACGTCCTCGGCGGTGAAGCTGCGCTCGATGCCGGCCCAGCGCGGGTCGGACTCCCAGGACTGGCGCAGCTCCTCGGCGGTCTGGACCTGGTCCCCGGTGCGCACGGAGGCCTGCGCCGGCACCGCGGTCGTCGCGGACGTGGTCGCCTCGGACGTGTGGTCGATCGTGGGTGCGCTCATGGCGGGTCTCCTTCTCGGGACGGAACGTTGTCACCGCGTCTGCCGGTGACGTGTTACGACCATCTGCCCTCCGCAACCCCTTCCTCAAGCAGATCCGCGCAGAAGTTTTCGTTTTCTTCTGTTGATCGGAAGCCTTTGCCTATGTCACCCTCAGTCATGGCAGGAAGCACCGAGAATCGCGGAACCGCCCGAAACGCGACATCCTCGCGTTCTCCGCAGGGCGGGCAGAGCGCCCAGCCGCGCCGGCAGGCCGCGGGCGCCACACGCCGTCCGGTGGCGCGCCCCGCGCGCGGCACGGCGGGCGGTATCGCCGGCGGCCCGACGGCGGACGCCGAGCCCGACGCCCTCACGATCGGCCGGCGCATCCGCTACCTGCGGACCAGCAAGGGCATGACGCTCGAGGACCTCGCCGCGGCGATCGACCGCGCCCCGTCGCAGGTCAGCACGCTGGAGAACGGGAAGCGGGAGCCCAAGTTCTCCCAGCTCCAGGCCATCGCCCGGGCGCTCGGCGCGGGGGTGGACGACCTGCTCTCGGCCGAGCCGCCGTCGGAGCGGGACGCTCTGGAGATCGAGCTGGAGCGCGCGCAGCGCGGCCCCCTGTTCGCGTCCCTCGGGATCGACGGCGTGCGTATCGGCAAGTCGCTGCCCACCGACGCGCTCGGGACCATCCTGGCGCTGCACCGGGAGCTGGAGCGCCTGCACACCGAGCGCGCGGCCACCCCCGAGGAGGCGCGCCGGGCCAACGGCGAGCTCCGGGACGACATGCGCGCCAAGGACAACTACCTGCCCGAGCTGGAGCAGGTGGCCAAGGAGCTGCTGGCCGACGTGGGCCACACCTCCGGGCCGCTGCCGCAGCGGATGGCCGCGGAGATCGCCGCGCACCTGGGCTTCACGCTGCACTACGTGAGCGACCTGCCGCACTCGACGCGGTCGGTGATCGACACCCGGAACCGCCGGGTCTACCTGCCGTCCAAGGGGTTCCGCGGCCGCTCGAACACGCGCTCGGCGCTGCTCCAGGCGCTCGCCTCGCACGTGCTCGACCACACCGAGCCGGGCCACTACGGCGAGTTCCTGCGCCAGCGGGTCGAGGCCAACTACCTGGCGGCGGCCCTGATGGTGCCGGAGAAGCCGGGCGTGAAGTTCTTGCGCGACGCCAAGGACGAGCGCGCCATCGCGATCGAGGACCTGCGCGACGCGTTCGGGGTGTCCTTCGAGACCGCCGCGCACCGGTTCACCAACCTCGCGACGCGGCACCTCGGCATCCCGGTGCACTTCATGAAGGTCCATGAGTCGGGCATCCTGCACAAGGCGTACGAGAACGACGGCGTGCGGTTTCCCTCGGACGCCCTGGGCGCCGTCGAGGGCCAGCACGTGTGCAAGCAGTGGACGGCACGCCAGGTGTTCGACGTCGAGGACCGGTTCAACCCGTACGCGCAGTACACGGACACGCCGTCGGGCACCTACTGGTGCACCTCGCGCGTGGAGAACACGTCGGACGGCGCCTTCTCGGTCTCGGTCGGCGTGCCGTTCGCGCACGTCAAGTGGTTCTCCGGGCGTGAGACGACGGTCCGGTCGGCCTCGCGGTGCCCCGACGAGTCGTGCTGCCGGCGTCCGCCGGCGGACCTGACCGAGAAGTGGGGCGACTTCGCCTGGCCCTCCGCCCGGCCGCACGCGTCGATGCTCGCCGCGATGCCCTCAGGCGCGTACCCGGGCGTGGAGACCACGGAGGTCTACACCTTCCTGGAGCGGCACGCTCCCGAGGGCTGAGCGGGTTCGGCAGCGCTGCGTCAGCAGCCCGTGACCAGGTCGAACACCCCCTCCGACGTCTCCCGCAGGGTCGTCACGGTCGTGTTCCCCTGGCCGAGGTAGTCCAGGGTGCCGACGGCGTAGAACGGGTTGTACGGGTCGATGCCGTACGACGTCGCTCGGCCCGCGGCCTGGTGCTGCGCGTTCGTGGCCGCGCCGCAGAACAGCCCCGGCGGGTCGGTGGGCGGATCCGTCGGCGGGTCGGTGGGCGGGTCGGTGGGCTCGGCCGAGCGGTCCACGCGCCGGTTGTTGTCGAAGAAGAAGTCCGTCACGTACGCCGGGTAGTTCACCGAGCTCGTCGAGATGTACGAGCCGCCCGGCCCGCCGCCGGCCGGCCACGCGTGGCCCACGTTCGTGTTGGCGATGAGCGAGACGCGCGGCCCGGTGCCGTCGGACCAGAGGGTGCCCGAGCCCGAGGTGTTGGTGCCGGGCAGTCCCGCCAGGGAGAACGACGACTGGCTGGAGGCCCCGTAGATACCGGCCATGACCTGCGCATTCAGGGTGTTGTACCCCGTCGCCACGGTGGTGTCGGACGACCCGTAGATCACCGACGTCACCTGCGTGCCGAAGCCGGGCGAGCCGGTCGAGGCGAAGTTGCGGCAGACGGTCGTGGCCTGTGCCTGCGTGGTCGCCACCGACCCGATCTGGCCGGACGTCGTGCCGACCGTCGGGCCGGCGTTGATGCCGATCCCCGCGAAGACGTCGGGCGCGAGGCAGCCCATGACCATGGTCTCGCCGCCGCCGGACGAGAGCCCGGAGAGGTAGACCTGGTTCGGGTCGATGCCGAGCGACGCGTCCCCGAGCAGGTCGTCGACGAGCTGCAGCAGGTTGTCGTCGTGCCGCGCCGGGTTGGCCCGCGAGTGGGACGTGTCGTAGTAGTCCCAGCAGCCGAGCAGCACGCCGCCGTTCGGCGCGGCGGGCACGGCCACGACCATGCCGTGCTCGTCGGCGGTCGTGGTCCAGTTGCCGCCGTTCCTCAGGTTGGTCGCGGTCTGCACGCACCCGTGCAGGTTGATCATCAGCGCCCGCCCGGCCGCCAGCGCGGGCTGCGACGTCGGCACGTAGAGCTGCGTGGTCATGCCGCCCGCCGTCCGGGAGGACCAGGCGCCGGCCGCGACCGACTGCGCGGCCGGCTGGGCGACGGCGGCCATGGCTGCGACGGCGGGTGGGGTGAGCGCTATCGCGACGACGGTCGCGATCCACGCGGCCAGGCGCCGAGGGCGCCGTGGGGATGGGTGTGTCATGCGAACCTCCACATTGAGGTCGTGCTGCCCGAGGCGCTCCGATGCGCGGGGTCAGCCGGACATCTGCGGACATTAGGTGCGACCTGAATCACCTGTCAATAGTTCACCCGGCCCCTTCCACCGGCGGATGGGTTGACACGAGATGCCCGGCTCGTCCACTATCTCCGCAACCTGAATCGCCTCTCAGGTTTGGGCGACGTAGCCCGCACCCCACGAGCGGCGACCACCCGAAGAAGGGCAGAGTCATGCGGACGAGGAAGTCCCTCATGGCCGTCGCCGCCGCGGCGGTGACGGGCCTGGCGCTCGCAGCGTGCGCGCCGACCGGCGCGACCACCGGCGGCAGCGGCGACGACGGCGCGGACGCGGCACCGATCGACGTCGGCATCGTCTACTCGGAGTCCGGGCCGCTCGCCGCCTACGGCGCGGCCTATAAGCAGGGGTTCGAGGCGGGCATCGAGTACGCCACCGACGGCACCGGGACGGTGGCCGGTCACGAGCTGAACGTGACCTACCACGACGACGCCGGCGACCCCGAGAAGGCGGTCTCGCAGGCCAAGGACCTGATCGGCAAGGGCTACCAGATCCTGGGCGGCACGGTCGTCTCGGGCGTGGCGCTGCCGCTCGCCGAGCAGGCCGAGCAGAACAAGGTCCTGTACGTGTCCGGCCCCGCGGCCGTGGACACGCTCACCGGCATCAACCGCTACACGTTCCGCAGCGGCCGGCAGTCGCTGCAGGACGTCGCCGCGGCGGGCACGTTCGTGGACCCGAAGGGTGCGAAGGTCGTCGTCTTCGCCCAGGACAACGCGTTCGGGCAGGGCAACCTCGCCGCGGTCGAGGGCGTGCTGGGCGGCCAGGGCGCGGAGGTCTCCTCGGTGCTGGTGCCCGAGGACGCCACGGAGTTCACGCCCTTCGCCAAGAAGGTGCTCGACGCGAAGGCTGACATGGTCTTCGTGGCCTGGGCCGGCGCCACGACGGGCGCGATGTGGCAGGGCCTGGACCAGCAGGGCGTGCTCGACGGGACCACCGTCGTGACCGGCCTGGGCGACGTGGCCACCTACGGCGCCTATGGCGACGCGGCCGAGAAGGTCAGCTTTCTGAACCACTACTTCCCGGGCGCGGCCGGCACCGCGACCGAGGCCGCGATGCTCGACGCCGTCGAGGCGGCCGGCGGCACGCCCGACCTGTTCACGCCGGACGGCTTCGTCGCGGCGCAGCTCATCGTGCATGCGATCGAGGAGGGTGCGGGCGACGTCGAGGCGATGGTCGACGCGCTGGAGGGCTACACGTTCGAGGGCCCAAAGGGCGAGACCACGGTCCGCGCCTCCGACCACGCGCTGATCCAGCCGATGTACCAGGCCAAGCTGGTCAAGGACGGCGACACCTGGACGCCGGAGCTGGTCGAGGTCATCGACGGCGAGACCGTCGCGCCCGCCGAGGCGACCGAGTAATGGCGACGGGTGGCGAGCCGGTCCTCGACACGGCCGGGCTCGGGCTGACGATCGGCGGCGCGCGCATCCTCGACGGGGTGGACCTCCGGGTGGGGCGCGGCGAGCTGCTGGGCGTGATCGGGCCGAACGGCGCGGGCAAGACCACGCTGTTCAACCTGATCAGCGGGATCTACCGGGCCACGAGCGGCCGCGTGCTGCTCGGGGGTCGGGACGTGACCGCGGCGTCCGTCGCGGTGCGGGCCCGCGCCGGCCTGGGCCGGACGTTCCAGACGTCGAGCCTGTTCCCGCGGCTGTCCGTCGTCGAGAACGTCCGGCTCGCCACCCAGCGCCGCCTCGGCGGCAGCCTCTCGGTGCTGAGCTTCCCCCGGCGCGGCGACGCCGCGTCGGGGGAGGCCGCCGAGCACCTCGCGACCGTGGGCCTGACCCACCGGGCCGACGCCGCGGCCGGCGACCTGTCCCACGGCGACAAGCGCAAGCTGGAGATCGCCGTGCTGCTGGCGATGGACTCGTCGGTGGTGCTGCTGGACGAGCCGATGGCGGGCGTGGCGACGGGTGACGTCGCCGGGCTGGTCGAGGTGATCCGGTCCATCAACGACTCCGGCCGCACGGTGCTCATGGTGGAGCACCACATGGACGTGGTGCTTGGCCTGGCCGACCGCGTCGCCGTCATGCACCACGGCGAACTCCTGACCTGCGACGTCCCGGAGAAGGTCATGGCGGACGAGACCGTTCAGTCGGCGTACCTGGGCACCACGGCGGGCACGACGGCGGGGAGCGCGGCATGAGCGGGCCGAACGTGCTGGAGGTGCGCGGGCTGTCCGCGCGCATCGCCGGCCAGGAGGTGGTGCACGACGTGTCGTTCGAGGTCCCGGCGTCCGGCGTCACCGCGGTGCTCGGCCGCAACGGCGTCGGCAAGACGTCCACGCTGCGGGCGATCCTCGGCCTGATCGAGCGGTCGGGCGAGGTGCTGCTCGACGGCGTCCGCGTGGACACCGAGCGCACGGACCGCATCGTCCGCCGCGGCGTGGGCTACGTGCCGGAGGACCGCGAGGTGTTCGCGGGCCTGACGGTGGCGGAGAACCTCCGGCTCGCGGAACGGCCCGGTACGACCGTGGAGCACCGCGAGCTGGTCGACGCCCTCTTCCCGGACCTGGTCAAGCGAGCTGGGCAGCGTGCCGGCACGCTCTCGGGCGGGCAGCAGCAGATGGTCTCGCTGGCGCGGGCGCTGCTCAACGAGAACCGGATCCTCCTCGTGGACGAGCCCACCAAGGGGCTCGCCCCGCGGATCGTGACCGAGGTGACCGAGACCCTGGCCGCGGCCGCCCGGACCGTGCCCGTGCTGCTCGTGGAGCAGAACCTGCAGGTCGTCGAGCGGCTGGCCGAGCGCGTCGTGGTGATCGACGCCGGACGTGTGGTGCACACGGGCCCGGCCCGGGCGCTGCTGGACGATCCCGACCTGGTCCAGCGGCTGCTGGGGGTCTCGGCAGGTCCGGCCGAGGACGTGCCGACCGGCGAGGAAGCACACACCACCGCGGAGGCCGGCCGATGAGCACCCTGATCCTCCTCCTGGCCACGGGCCTCGGCCTGGGTGGGCTGTACTTTCTCGTCGCCTCGGGCCTGTCCCTGATCTACGGCCTGATGGGCGTGCTGAACTTCGCGCACGGCTCGTTCCTCACGCTCGGCGCGTTCGTCGGGCTCGCGGCGGGCAACCTCGTCGGCGCGGGCACCTGGGGAGGCCTCCTGCTGGGCCTCGTGGTGGGTGCGCTCACCGGTGCGGCCGCGGCGACCGCCACCGAGCTGGGCCTCATCCGGCCCCTGTACGACCGGCACATCGAGCAGGTGCTCGTCACCGTCGGCCTCTCGCTCGCCACGGTCGCGCTGTTCGAGGGGATCTGGGGGCCCAACCCGCGCAACGTCACGCGCACCGAGTGGCTGTCCTCGACCACGGACGTCCTGGGCGCGCACGTGCCGAACACCGCGTTCCTCAACGTGCTCGCGGCGGCCGCGGTGCTCGGCGGCATCGTCGCGTTCCTGCGGTACACGCGGTACGGCCTGATCATCCGCGCCGGCGTCGAGAACCGGGCCATGGTCACGGCGCTCGGCATCGACGTGCGCCGCGCGTTCACGCTCGTGTTCGCCGTCGGCGGGGCGGCCGCCGGCCTGGGTGGCGTGCTGGCCACGCAGTCGCTGAACTACGTCTCGCCGCACCTGGGCGCGAGCCTGCTGATCTTCGCGTTCATCGTCACGGTGATCGGCGGCATGGGTTCGCTGACCGGGGCGGCGGTGGCGTCCGTCGTCGTCGCCGTGCTGCAGCAGCTCGCGAACTTCTACCTGAACAACACCGGCGACCTGATCGTCGTCCTGCTCCTGGCGCTCGTGCTGCTCGTGCGCCCGTCCGGACTGATGGGGAGGCCCGCATGAACCGCAGGACCCGCACCCGCCTCGGCGGCCTGGCGCTCCTGGTGCTCCTGGCCTGCCTGCCGCTGCTGGCGCTCCCGGTCCCCGGCGTGCTGCCCGGCTACACCTACGAGCCCGGCACGCTCCAGCTCCTCGCCCTGTGCTGGCTGACGGCGGCGCTCGCGCTGTCCTACCACCTGCTGTTCGGGGTGGCTGGCCTGATGAGCTTCGGGCACGCGCTGTACTTCGCGGCCGGGATCTACGGCCTCGCGATCGTGCTGGACCGCACCGACGTGCCCCTCCTGCCCGCCGCCGCGCTGGTGCTCGTGGGCGGTGTGGCCCTCGCGTTCGTCGTGGGCGCCATCTCGCTGCGCGTCACCGGCATCTCGTTCGCCATGGTCACGCTCGCGTTCGCCCAGGCCGGGAACGTGCTGGTGCGCCGCGACCAGGGCGACGTGACCGGCGGCGAGGAGGGCCTGGCCCTCGCGACCGACGGCGTACCGGACGCCCTCGTGGGCGTGGTCAACACCCGCAACCTGTACTGGCTGGCGCTCGCGGTGCTGCTGGTGGTCTACCTGGTGGTGCTGTGGATCGAGCGCAGCCGGGCCGGGCACATGGCCGCGGCCGTGCGCGAGAACGAGGTCCGCGTGCGGATCATCGGCGGCCGCCCGTACCTGACCAAGCTCGTGGTGTTCGTCCTGGCGGCGTCGCTCGCGACCGTGGTCGGGATGGCGTACCTGCTGCTGCAGTCCGGCGCCTCGCCCGCGACGTCGACCGCCGACTTCACGCTCACGCTCCTGGTCATGGTGGTGCTCGGCGGGGTCGGCTCGCGCTGGGGCGCCGTCGTCGGGGCGGTGCTCTACACGCTGCTCGACCAGCGGCTCGCCGAGCTCGCGCACTCCGAGGCCGTGGCCGGGCTGCCCGCCGTGCTCCGCATCCCGCTCTCGGAGCCGATGTTCCTGCTCGGCACGTGCTTCGTGCTGGTCGTGATCTTCCTGCCGGGCGGGCTTGCGGGCGCGGCCGAACGGCTGGCCGCCCGACGTCGGCCCGCGGCGACCCCCGCACCCGAGGGGGTGGCGGCATGAGCGACCTGCACACGCTGGGCCGGTGGCCGCGCGACCGCGCGCTGGCCACGCCCGACCGGGTGGCGGTCGACGACCGCGGCGTCACCCTCACCTATCGCGCCCTGGACGCACGGGCCACGGCCCTGGCCGCCCGGCTGCGGGACGCCGGCTACGGTGTCGGCGACCGGATCGCCACCGTGACGGGGAACAGCTCCGACCAGGTGGTGCTGTTCTTCGCCTGTGCCAAGGCCGGGCTCGTGCTCGCGCCGCTGTCGTGGCGGCTGTCCCCGCACGAGCTCGCGGCGCAGCTCGACCAGGCCGACCCTGCGCTCGTGCTCGTCGAGGAGGAGTGCGGCACCCTGGCGGACGCCGCGCTCGAACGGCTGCCCCTGCCGCCGTCACGCACCGCGCTGGGGCCGCACGGCGTGGAGGCGCGCGTGCCGCCGCTCACGCGCCGCCGGGCGGAGCCGCCCGCCGGCCCGCCGCACCGCGCGGTGCGCGACGACGACCCGCTGCTGCTGGTGTTCACGTCCGGCACGGGCGGCACCTCGCGCGGCGCGCTGCTCACCCACGCGAACTGCTTCTGGAACAACCTGTCGCTGTCCCGGACCGTGGAGCTGACCAGCACGGACGTGGTGCTCTCGGTGCTGCCGCAGTTCCACGTGGGCGGCTGGAACATCCAGCCGCTGCTGGCCTGGTGGACGGGCGCCACCGTGGTGCTGGAGCGCACCTTCGAGCCCGAGCGCGTGCTGCGCCTGGTTGCCGACCGGCGGGTCACGACGATGATGGGCGTGCCCACCAACTACCTGCTGCTCGCCGAGCACCCCGGCTTCGCGGCGGCCGACCTGAGCTCCTTGCGGCACGCCGTTGTGGGCGGCGCGCCCATGCCGGAGCCGCTGCTGCGCGCCTGGCACCGGCGCGGCGTCGCGCTCACCCAGGGCTACGGCCTCACCGAGGCTGGCCCCAACGTGCTCTGCCTGCCCGACGACGTGGCGCGTGACCGCGTCGGCTCCGCCGGCGTGCCGTACCCGCACGTCGAGGTGGCGGTGGCCGACCCGGTCACCGGCGAGCACCTCGCGGGCACCGCGACCGGCGAGCTGCTGGTGCGCGGCCCGAGCGTGTTCGCGGGCTACTTCCGGGAGCCGGAGGCGACCGCGGCGTCGTTCGCGGGCGGCTGGCTGCGCACCGGTGACCTGGTGGAACGCGACGCCGACGGGTACTACCGCGTGGTGGACCGGCTCAAGGACGTGTTCATCACGGGCGGCGAGAACGTCACCCCGGCGGAGGTGGAGGCGGCGCTGCGCCGGCACCCCGCCGTGGCGGACGCCGCCGTCGTCGGCGTGCCCGACGAGCGCTGGGGCGAGGTGGGCCACGCGTTCGTGGTGCCGCGCGGCGGCCGGCTCACCGACGCGGAGGAGCTGGAGGCCTTCTGCCGGCGCGAGCTCGCGGGCTACAAGGTGCCGCGGCACTTCGACCTCGTCCCGGACCTGCCACGCTCGTCCTTGAACAAGGTGGTGCGCTCGGCGCTCGCCGCGCCGCCACCAGCCGGTCCAGCGAGTCCAGCCGGTCCAGCCAGTCCAGCCAGTCCAGCGAGTCCAGCGAGTCCAGCGAGTCCAGCGAGTCCAGCCCTGCACGTACGTCCCGCCGAGGAGGCCCGGTGAGCACCATCTCCCAGCCCATGACCAAGGGGGAGCGCACCCGCGCGCGCATCCTCGTCGCCGCCGAGCAGGTGTTCGCCGAGCTCGGCTTCCACGACGCCTCGATCGTCAAGATCACGGAGGCGGCCGGGGTGGGGCAGGGCACGTTCTACCTGTACTTCACCTCGAAGATCGAGGTCTTCGACGAGGTGGTCGAGGACCTGAACCGGCGCGTGCGCCACGCCATGATCGCGGCGTCCTCGCAGACGTCCGGCCGGATCGAGGCCGAACGGGCGGGGTTCCGCGCGTTCTTCGAGTTCACGGCCGAGCACCCCGCGCTGTACCGCATCGTGCGACAGGCCGAGTTCGTCTCGCCGGGCGCGCTGCGCCTGCACTACACGCGGATCGTCGAGGGCTATCGCGGGGGCCTCGCCAAGGCGCAGGCTGCCGGGGAGGTCGGCGACATCGACCCCGAGGTGGCCGCGTGGGCGCTCATGGGCATCGGCGAGATCGTCGGGATGCGGTGGGTCCTGTGGGGCCCCGACGTCGAGCCAGGAGGCCCGACGTCGGCCGTCCCGCCCGAGGTGTTCGACCAGGCGATGAGGTTCATCGAGCGGGCGCTGGCGCCCGGCAGCGGCAGCACCGAGGGGGAGGAGCGTCCATGAGCGTCGTCGACCAGGTGGAGGCCACGGGCTCGCACACCTACGCCACCCACGACGTGGCGGTGGCGGGCGGCACGCTGCGCGTGGGCGTCTGGGAGCCGACGGCGCCCGGGCCGGCCCGCCCGGACGGCGCGCCCCTGCCCGCCGTCGTGCTGGTGCACGGCATCACGGCCTCGCACCGCGCCTGGCCCGCGGTCGTCGCCGCGCTGCCCGGCCGCCGCGTCGTCGCACCCGACCTGCGCGGCCGCGGCCGCAGCAACGCGCTGCCCGGCCCGTACGGCATGGCCGCGCACGCCGACGACGTCGCGGCCGTGATCGGGGCGCTCGCCGACGGACCCGCCGTCGTCGTGGGGCACTCCATGGGCGGTTTCGTGTCGCTCGTGCTGACGCACCGCCACCCGGGCCTGGTGGCCCGGCTCGTGCTCGTCGACGGCGGCCTGCCCATCCCGCTGCCGCCGGGCGTGCCGGACGGCGCGACCCCGGAGGAACTGGTGCGCGCCCTGTTGGGACCCGCGATCGAGCGGCTGACGCAGACCTTCCCCAGCGTCGAGGCGTACCGCGAGTTCTGGCGGGCGCACCCCGCCTTCGCACGGTGGAACCCCGTGGTGGAGCAGTACGTGGACTACGACCTGGCGGAGCACCCGTCCTCGGCCGGCCCGGTGCTCCGGCCCGCGACGTCGTCCGACGCCGTCGCCGCGGACTCGGCGGACTCCGCGCGGGGCGACGCCCTGCCCGCCGCGCTCGCGTGGGCCGCGGACACGAGCCTGCCGATCACGTTCCTGCGCGCGCCGCGCGGCCTGCTCGACCAGCCGGGCGGCATGTACCCGGCGGACACGGTCGGGGAGTGGGGGCGTCGTCTGCCGCGCCTGGCGGCGAGCGAGGTGGCGGGCGTGAACCACTACACGATCATCATGGCGGAGCCGGGCGTCTCGGCGGTGGCCGCCGCGGTGGGCTGACCGTGTTCGCTCAGGGCACGGCACGAGCCGGGCGACGCCGTGACCGGCCCGGACTAGGTTGAGGCGCATGACCTCGCAGCCGCCCGCAGCGCGGGAGAGCCACCAGCACCGGGAGATGGCCGAGTCGTTCGGCACGGACGCGGAGCGCTACGACCGCGCCAGACCGCGCTACCCGGCCGGCCTGATCGAGCGGCTGGCCGCCGAGTTCCCCGGAGGCTCGGTGCTGGACGTCGGCACGGGCACCGGCATCGTGGCCCGGCAGCTCGCCGCCGCCGGTGCCACGGTGCTGGGCGTGGAGCCGGACGCCCGGATGGCGGACCTCGCCCGGCGGCTCGGCGTGGACGTCGAGGTCGGCACGATCGAGGAGTGGGACCCGGCCGGGCGCACGTTCGACACCGTCGTCGGCGGGCAGGTGTGGCACTGGGTGGAACCGGTTGCGGGCGCACGAAAGGCCGCCGACGTGCTGCGGCCGGGCGGCCGGCTGGCCGTGTTCTGGAACGCGGGCGACCCCGAGCCCGAGGTCGCCCGCGGGTTCGCGGACGTGTACCGGGGCCTCGCCGACGTGCTGCCGCCGGAGGTGGCCGCGTCGCTGCCCGCGACGATGACGAAGCCCGCCGCCGACCTCTACGCGCCGGGCGTGACGCGGGCCGCCGAGGGCATGGCCGCCGCCGGTGCCTTCGCCGAGCCGGAGGAGTGGCGCTTCGCCTGGGAGTTCACCTACACGCGGGACGCCTGGCTGGACCAGGTGCCCACGCAGGGGCTGTTCACCCGGCTGCCGCCGGACCGGCTGGACCCGCTCCTCGCCGAGATCGGTGCCGTGATCGACGCCAACGGCGGTGGTTTCACCATGCGCTTCACGACGCTGGTGAGCACCGCCGTCCGCCGCTGACCGGTCAGGCGTCCGGGCGCAGGCCCAGCATGCGGTCGCGCTGGCGGGCCATCTCGTCGGCCAGCACCTGCACCACGGCCGCCACGGCCGGCCGGCGCCAGGACTCGCTGCGGATCACGGCCCAGTAGGGCAGGCGCTCGGTGACCTCGTCGGGCAGGAGCCGCACCAGGTCGTCGTGCCGGTCGGCCATGAAGCAGGGCAGGAAACCGAGCCCCGCGCCCGCGCGCGTGGCCTCGACGTGCACGAACACGTTGGTCGAGGCCAGCGCGTCCGGCATGCCGGGCACCAGCCGGCGCGGCGCGTCGAGGTCGTTCACCTGGAGCATGGAGTCGACGAAGTAGACCAGGCCGTGCCGGGACATCTCCTCGACCGTCGTCGGCGTGCCGTGCCGGGCCAGGTAGTCCCGCGAGCCGTACATGCCGAGCACGTACTCGCCCAGGCGCACGGCCTTGGCCCGCTGCACCTTCGGGTCCCCGACGACGACGTCGATGTCGACCCCCGAGCGGTGGTGCGTCGCCACGCGCGTGACCGTGACGAGCTCGACCGACAGCTCGGGGTGCGCGCCCCGCAGCCGGGCGATGGCGGGGGAGGCGACGTACGCGCTGAACCCGTCGGTGGCGGTCATGCGCACCACACCGGTGACCGGGTCGGCCTCGGTGCCGCCACCGACGAGCCGGTCGACGGCGTCGGAGACGGCCTCGCCCGCCCGGGCCGCGCGCCGGCCGAGCGTCGTGAGCTCCCAGCCGTCGGCCCCGCGCACCAGGAGGCGCCCGCCGAGGGCGCGCTCCAGCGCCGTGACGTTGCGGGCGACGGTGGTGTGGTTGACGCCGAGCGCCCGGGCCGCCGTCGTGTACCGGCCGGTGCGCGCCACGGCGAGCAGCACCAGGAGCTGGTCGGCGACCTGGCCGGACGGCGGGTCGTTGCGGGCTGACATGCCGTGACGTTATCAAGTGTGCATCCGTGCACATGCCGTCTGCCGACTTCGTCATTGCTGTGCACAGTGCTTCCCCGAAACACTCTGGCGAGTCACAGGTGGCGGGCCGCGCGGATCGCGCGGGCCGGCCGCACCCCGTGTCAGAGTCGACACCTAGGAGCAGCAGCATGTCCGCACAGCAGGGCACCCACGCACCGGACGACCGGTCGCTGATCAGGCGCATCGTCGCCGCCTCGATGGCCGGCACGGTCGTCGAGTGGTACGACTTCTTCCTCTACGCGACCGCCGCGGCGCTCGTGTTCAACAAGGTGCTCATGCCCGAGACGGGCAACGCCTACGACGCGATCATCGCCGCGTTCGTCACCTACGCGGTCGGCTTCCTCGCCCGCCCGCTGGGCGGCATCATCTTCGGCCACCTGGGCGACAAGCTCGGCCGCAAGTACACGCTGCAGTTCACGATCGTGCTGATCGGCGTGGCGACCGTGCTCATGGGCTGCCTGCCCACCTTCCAGCAGGTCGGCTTCCTCGCCCCGGCGCTCCTGGTGGTCCTGCGCTTCGTCCAGGGCGTGGCGCTCGGCGGGGAGTGGGGCGGCGCCGTGCTGCTCGTGGCCGAGCACAGCAAGGACGCCGAGCGGGCCCGCTGGACGGCGTGGCCGCAGGCCGGCGTCCCCGCGGGCAACCTGCTCGCGACCGTCGTGCTCTACACGATGTCGGCCACCCTGACGGACGAGGCGTTCCTCGCCTGGGGCTGGCGCGTCGCGTTCTGGCTGTCGGCCGTGGTCATCGTCGTGGGCTACTACGTGCGCACCCGCGTCTCCGACGCCCCCATCTACGAGGAGGCGAAGGCCGAGATCGAGGAGGGCGACAAGGGCTACGGCGTGCTCGAGGTGATCAAGCGCTACCCGCGCGGCGTGCTCACCGGCATGGGCCTGCGGTTCGCGGAGAACATCCTCTACTACCTCGTGGTGAGCTTCTCGATCGTCTACCTCGGCACCGCGCTCGGCATGGACACCACGCGCATCCTCGGCGTGGTCGCGGCCGCGCACGCCTTCCACTTCGTGGTGATCCTCGCCGTGGGGCGGCTCGCCGACAGCATCGGCCGCAAGCCGCTGTACATCGCGGGCGCCGTGCTCGGCGCCACCTGGTGCTGGTTCGCCTTCCCGGCGATGGACACCAGGAACGTCTGGGTGATCCTGGCCGTGCTCATGGCCGGGCTGCTGTTCCACGCCCTGATGTACGCGGTGCAGCCGGCGATCATGGCGGAGATGTTCCCGACCCGGATGCGGTACTCCGGCGTCTCGATCAGCTACCAGGTCACCTCCATCGTGGCCGGCTCGCTGGCCCCGATCCTCGCCACGACCTGGCTCAAGAACACCGGTTCGTGGTGGCCCACCGCCGTCTACATGGCGATCGCGGCCCTCATCACCCTGGTCGCGGCGATCGCGCTGCGCGAGACCAAGGGTGCGTCCCTGCACGCGCTGGACGCCGAGGACCAGGCTCGCGAGCGGGAGCTCGCCGAGGGCCGGTCGTGAGATCCGCGCTGGCGGGCCGCCGGGCACTCGTGACGGGCGGCGCGAGCGGTATCGGCGCCGCCTGCGTGCGGGAGCTCGCCGCCCGCGGCGCGCACGTGATCGTGGCGGACGTGGACGGCGACGGCGCCAAGGCCCTGGCCGAGGAGGTGGGCGGCGAGGCGTGGGTGGTCGACCTGTCCGACACCCGGGCGCTCGACGACCTCCGGCTGGACACCGACGTGCTGGTGAACAACGCCGGCATCCAGCGGGTCAGCCCCATCCAGGACTTCGTGCCGGACGACTTCCGGCTGGTCCAGCGGATCATGCTGGAGGCGCCGTTCCTGCTGGTGCGCGCGGCGCTGCCCGGCATGTACGCGCGGGGCTGGGGGCGGGTCGTCAACATCTCGTCGGTACACGGGCTGGTGGCCTCGCCGTTCAAGTCGGCGTACGTGGCGGCCAAGCACGGCCTGGAGGGCCTGTCGAAGGTGACGGCCCTGGAGGGCGGCGAGCACGGGGTCACGAGCGTGTGCGTCAACCCCGGCTACGTGCGCACGCCGCTGGTGGAGAAGCAGATCGCCGAGCAGGCGCGGGTGCACGGGATCGCGGAGTCCGAGGTGATGGCGCGGGTCATGCTCGCGGAGTCGGCGGTGAAGCGCCTGGTGGAACCGCACGAGGTCGCCGCCCTGGTGGGCTGGCTCACGGGGCCGGAGGCCGCGATGGTCTCCGGCGCCTCGTGGACCATCGACGGCGGCTGGAGCGCGCGGTGAGGTGCTGCCCGGCGGCGCGCCGGGAGTGTGACACTGGCACATGGCATGACCTGCCGGTACTGACCTGATGAAGGAGTCAACGATGACTGTGGCACGCACCGGGTTCGACAAGGTGGTCGCGAGCGCGGCCGAGGCGGTGGCTGACATCCCCGACGGCGCCTCGCTCGCCGTGGGCGGGTTCGGGCTGTGCGGCAACCCGATCGCGCTGATCGAGGCGCTGCTGGCGCAGGGCACCAGCGGCCTGTCGGTGGTGAGCAACAACTGCGGCGTCGACGACTGGGGCCTCGGCGTGCTGCTGAACGCCCAGCGGATCGCGAAGATGACCAGCTCGTACGTGGGGGAGAACAAGGAGTTCGAGCGGCAGTTCCTCTCGGGCGAGCTCGAGCTGGAGCTCACCCCGCAGGGCACGCTCGCCGAGAAGCTCCGCGCCGGCGGCGCGGGCATCGCCGCCTTCTTCACCCGGACGGGCGTGGGCACCCAGGTGGCCGACGGCGGCCTGCCGCGCAAGTACGACGGCTCCGGCGGCGTGGCGATCGCGTCCCCGCCCAAGGAGGTGCGCACGTTCGGGGCGGACGACGCCGAGTACGTGCTGGAGGAGTCGATCAGCACCGACTACGCCCTGGTGCACGCCCTGCGCGGCGACCGGCACGGGAACCTCGTGTTCAACAAGTCGGCGCGCAACTTCTCGCCGCTCGCCGCGATGGCGGGGCGCATCTGCATCGCCCAGGTCGAGGAGCTCGTCGAGCCGGGGGAGATCGACCCGGACACCGTGCACCTGCCGGGCGTCTACGTGCACCGGGTGGTGCACGTCGGCACCGACATCGAGAAGCGCATCGAGCGCCGGACGGTGACCGAGCCGGCGTCGTCGGACGCCGCGACGTCGTCCGCCACGCCGGGCACGAAGGGAGCCTGAACCATGGCACTGACCCGACAGGAGATGGCCGCGCGCGCCGCGCGCGAGCTGCAGGACGGCATGTACGTGAACCTGGGCATCGGGCTGCCGACGCTCGTGCCCAACTACGTGCCGGACGACCGGCACCTGGTGCTGCAGTCCGAGAACGGGATCCTCGGCGTGGGGCCGTACCCCACGGAGGACGCCGTGGACCCGGACCTCATCAACGCGGGCAAGGAGACGGTGACGCTGCTGCCCGGCTCGTCGATCTTCGACTCGGCGACGTCGTTCGGCATGATCCGCGGCGGCAAGATCGACGCCGCGATCCTGGGCGGCATGCAGGTCTCGGCCGCCGGGGACCTGGCCAACTGGATGATCCCCGGCAAGATGGTCAAGGGCATGGGCGGGGCCATGGACCTGGTGCACGGCGCGGGCCGCGTGATCGTGCTGATGGAGCACGTGGCGCGCGACGGGTCGCCGAAGATCCTGCGCGAGTGCTCGCTGCCGCTGACCGGCAAGGGCGTGGTGAACCGGATCATCACCGACCTGGCGGTGCTCGACGTGACGCCGTCCGGGCTGGTGCTGCGCGAGCTCGCGCCGGGGGTCACGGCCGAGGAGGTCGTCGGGAAGACCGAGCCGGAGCTCGCCGTCGAGCTGGTCGGTTCCGCGGGCTGAGCTCGCGCGCGACCGCTGAGCTCGCCGGTGAATCCGGGGGATACGCTGGGAAGAACGGCCAAAGGAGGTCTCATGAGTGACGCATTTGCTGCTCCGACGGGTGCCACGAGCACCGGTCCGGGCGCCACTGGTTCGGGCGCGACACACAGCGCAGACGACGTGGTGATCGTCTCGGCGGCGCGGACGCCGCAGGGACGGCTGAAGGGTTCGCTGTCGGCGCTGAGCGCCGTCGAGCTGGGCGCCGTGGCGGCCCGCAAGGCGCTGGAGGGCGCGGGCAGCCTCGCGGCCGACGTCGACAAGGTGGTCCTGGGCCAGGTGATCCAGGCGGGCGCGGGGCAGAACCCGGCCCGGCAGACGGCGGTGGCCGCCGGCGTGGCCTGGGACGTGCAGGCCGTGACGGTGAACAAGGTGTGCCTGTCGGGGCTGACGTCGATCATCGACGGCGCCCGGCTGCTGCGCACGGGCGAGGCGTCCGTGGTGCTGGTGGGCGGGCAGGAGTCGATGACCAACGCCCCGCACCTGCTGGCCGGCGCGCGGTCCGGGTTCGGCTACGGCTCGGCGGAGCTGACCGACTCCGTGGCGCACGACGCCCTCACCGACGCGTTCGACGACGTCTCGATGGGCATCTCGACCGAGGAGCACAACTCCGGCGACGTGTTCGTCTCGCGCGAGGAGCAGGACGCGATCGCGGCCGCCTCGCACCAGCGGGCCGCCGCGGCGACCAAGGACGGCGTCTTCGAGGCCGAGCTGGCGCCGGTCTCGGTGCCGCAGCGCCGTGGTGAGCCGGTCGAGGTCCGCACCGACGAGGGCGTCCGGCCCGACACGACGCCCGAGTCGCTCGCCAGGCTGCGCCCCGCGTTCAAGAGCGACGGGACGCTGACGGCGGGCAACTCGTCGCAGATCTCCGACGGCGCCGCGGCGCTCGTGCTCACCACGCGCGGCCGGGCCGAGGCGGCCGGCGTGCCCGTGCTGGCGACGGTCCGCTCGCACGGTCAGGTGGCCGGGCCGGACAACTCGCTGCACTCCCAGCCGGCCCGGGCGATCGGTCAGGCCCTCGAGCGCGAGGGCTGGACGGCCGCCGACCTCGACCTCGTGGAGATCAACGAGGCGTTCGCCGTGGTGGTCGGCGTGTCCGCGAAGGCGCTGGGCGTGCCGCTCGACATCGTCAACGTGCACGGCGGAGGCATCGCGCTGGGGCACCCCGTGGGGGCGTCCGGCGCGCGCATCGCGGTGCACGCGGCGCACGAGCTGGCGCGCCGCGGCGGGGGCCGTGCCGCCGTCGGCCTGTGCGGCGGCGGCGGCCAGGGCGAGGCGCTCCTCCTGGAGGTCTGACCGGCCGGCTGACTCGGCGTGCGCACCCTGCCGAGTCAGCGGGTTGGTCCGGCCAACCCGCTGACTCGGCGTGCGGATCCTGGCGAGTCAGCGGGGTGGTCGGGGTGGGGGTCAGTGGGTCTCGCGGTCCTTGGTGTCGCCGATGTAGTCGCGGACGTCGTCGGGACGGCCGTCGAGGTTCATGTCCGCCGTCCTGGCCTGGCGCGCGTCGTAGCGCAGCGCGACGCCGCCGAGGATCGCCGCGAGCACCGAGGCGCTCAGGATCGCGATCTTGGCGCCGTCGGTGTGCTCGGAGTCGCCGAAGGACAGCTCGCTGATCAGCAGGGACACGGTGAAACCGATGCCGGCGAGCAGGCCGACGGGCAGCAGATCGCGTACGCCGATCCCGTCGGGCAGGCGCAGCGGCGTGATCCGGGTGATCAACGCCGTGGTGCCCAGCACGCCCACGAGCTTGCCCAGGATCAGCCCGGCTCCGATCGCGAGCACGACCGGCTGGCCGATCACGGAGCCGGGGCCGTCGCCCCCGACGAGGGTGACACCCGCGGCGAAGAAGGCGAACACGGGCAGCGCGAACCCGGACGAGAGCGGCTTGATCCGGTGCTCGTACTGGCTGGTGCGGGACGTGGCCTCGCCGTGCAGCGCGACCGCCGGGACGGTGAAGCCCAGCAGCACGCCCGCGATGGTGGCGTGCACGCCGGACGCGTGCATCAGGGCCCACGCGACCACGGCGAGCGGCAGCAGGACGAACCACCGCGGCTTGCGCGAGCGGACGTGCCAGCCGAACAGCGCGACGCAGACCAGCGTGCCGAGCAGCGCCAGCCAGTGGATCTCGCTGGTGTAGAAGATCGCGATCACGATGATGGCGAGCAGGTCGTCCACCACGGCGAGGGTGAGCAGGAACGTCCTGATCGCCGTGGGGAGCCCGCGGCCGAAGATCGCCAGCACACCCACGGCGAACGCGATGTCCGTGGCGGTGGGGATCGCCCAGCCGTGCAGTGCGCCCGGCT
The DNA here is from genome assembly GCF_044746965.1 of Promicromonospora sp. NPDC090134. Taxonomy (NCBI): domain Bacteria; kingdom Bacillati; phylum Actinomycetota; class Actinomycetes; order Micrococcales; family Promicromonosporaceae; genus Promicromonospora; species Promicromonospora sp. NPDC090134. The sequence continues at coordinate 136,391 of NZ_JBIVCZ010000012.1, forward strand.
CGCCGAGCAGCAGGACGGTGCCCACGTAGATCAGGGCGGGCACGGCCATGCCGCCCACGGCGGCGATCATCGGGACGCCGGCTTCCTTCGGATTCCGCAGGCTCCCGGCGACGAACTCCTGCTTGAGCTCCACGCCGACCACGAAGAAGAAGATGGCGAGCAGCCCGTCGGCCGCCCAGGTGGCGAGGGAGAGGTCGAGGTGGACCGGCACCGGCCCGATCGCGGCGGGGCCCACGACGGCGTCGGACAACGCCTGATAGGACTCCCGCCAGGGAGAGTTGGCCCACAGCAGGGCGAGGAACGCGGCCCCGATCAGCAGCGCTCCGCCCGTCGTCTCGCGGGAGAGCCAGTTCTTCAGGCGCTGTGCTCGGGTGAGGGTGTGGGCGTCACCGGTCAACGGTCGTCCTCTCGGGTGGGGTCGTCTGAGCCGGACCGGTCGACCCGGTCCACGCCGACCAGACTTCCCGGCACTCCCTGGGCCCCACCCTACCGGGCGCGGGCCGAGGACTACCTGGAGGTCAGCCCGGCGCAGGCGGCGCGGAGCTTGGTGATCGTGTTCCAGTTGCGGGCCGTGGTGGGCGCACCGACGGCCCGGTCGATGACCTTCGGCGTGAGCTTGGACCGGCCGATCCCGTCCACGTAGTGCACGTACAGCACGCCCGCGGCCGTCGCGAGCATCTCCCGGCCGGGGCTGGCCAGGTCGAGCTTGGCGATGCCCGCCTCGTCGAGGTCGCCGAACGGGACGTGCACCTGCAGGTGGGACGGGTCGTCCCGGGCGGCGGCCGGGAACGGGTTGGCCGAGGCGATGGCCTCCAGCCGCTCCGCGCTCAGCCCGACGGCGGCCACGTCCTGGCCCATGCGCTCGGCGAGCCGTTCCTCGACCAGCCGGGCGACGTCGGCGGCGCTGCCCGCCCCGGAGGTCCCGGGCGTGACCACGAGATTGCCGCTGTTCAGCAGGGTGCGGACATCGGCGAGACCCGCGTCCTCGGCAGCCCCGCGCAGGTCCGCCGACGACACGCGCAGGCCGGGTCCGATGTTCACGGCTCGGAGCAGGACGGCGAAGGAAGCCATGTGACCATCCTGCCGCGTGGGCATGCCTCCCTGCGAGTTTTGCTATTCCTTGGAGTAAAAATCAAGCTATTGCCACCATGTGAACAGTTCGTGACAACTTGCGACCCGCCGGGGCTTGGGTCTGGTCACGGGATGGCAGGGCGCGTAGTTTCCACCTCAGGGACGGCACCCAGTCGCCCTTCGGGAGGCCAACCTATGGAGTGCTCGCTCCGTGGAGAAGGGCCGGCCCCGGCTCTGCGCCACGCCGCGGCGCACCGAGTCGGTCGCTCGGCCCATCCACCAGCCCCGGTTCGACCGGGTCGGTTCCGCCGGCAGGCGGTATCCGCCAGGTAGCGACGAGGCTGTCACGGCGTTTCGGCGCCGGAGGGAGAACCGCAGTGAGCCATTCCGCACACACCACCCGTCCGTCCGACCAGAGTGCCGACGCCGCTGCCGGCGCGGCAGGTGACGAACGCAGGACCTTCGTCATCGACACGTCAGTGCTGTTGAGCGACCCGAAGGCGATGTTGCGGTTCGCGGAGCACGACGTCGTACTCCCGATCGTCGTGGTCACGGAGCTGGAGGCCAAGCGCCACCACGCCGAGCTCGGGTACTTCGCCCGGAGCGCCCTGCGGATGCTGGACGAGCTGCGGGTGCAGCACGGCCGGCTCGACTCACCGGTCCCCGTGGGGGACACGGGCGGCACGCTCCGCGTGGAGCTCAACCACATCGACCCCTCGGTCCTGCCCGCGGGCTTCCGCCTGGGCGACAACGACACGCGCATCCTGGCCGTGGCCGCCAACCTGGCGGCCGAGGGCAGCAGCGTCACCGTCGTCTCCAAGGACCTGCCGATGCGGGTCAAGGCGTCCGCCGTGGGTCTGCAGGCCGAGGAGTACCGGGCCGAGCTCGCGGTGGACTCCGGCTGGACCGGCATGCGCGAGATCGACCTCTCGGACGAGCAGATGGGTTCCCTCTGGGAGAACGAGTCCGTCGAGATCGCGGCCCTGGACCCCGCGACGGTCGAGGCGGCCGCGCCGCTGCTGGTGCACACGGGCATGGTGGTGCACTCGCCGGGCGGCTCCGCGCTCGGCCGGGTGACGCCGGACAAGAAGGTGCGGCTCGTCCGCGGCGACCAGGAGGTGTTCGGCGTGCACGGTCGCTCGGCCGAGCAGCGCGTCGCCATCGACCTGCTGCTCGACGAGGAGATCGGGATCGTCTCGCTCGGCGGCCGGGCCGGTACGGGCAAGTCGGCGCTCGCCCTGTGCGCCGGCCTGGAGTCCGTGCTGGAGCGGCAGCAGCACCGCAAGGTGCTCGTCTTCCGGCCGCTGTACGCGGTGGGCGGGCAGGAGCTGGGCTACCTGCCCGGTTCCGAGTCCGAGAAGATGAACCCCTGGTCGCAGGCCGTCTACGACACGCTCGGCGCGCTGGTCTCGCCCGACGTGGTCGAGGAGGTCATCGCCCGCGACATGCTCGAGGTGCTGCCGCTCACGCACATCCGCGGACGCTCGCTGCACGACTCGTTCGTGATCGTGGACGAGGCGCAGTCGCTGGAGCGGAACGTGCTGCTCACAGTGCTGTCGCGCATCGGCCAGAGCTCGCGCGTGGTGCTCACCCACGACGTCGCCCAGCGCGACAACCTGCGGGTGGGGCGGCACGACGGCGTCGCGGCCGTGATCGAGGCGCTCAAGGGTCACCCGCTGTTCGCGCACGTGACCCTGACCCGGTCGGAGCGCTCGCCGGTGGCGGCGCTGGTGACCGACATGCTGGAGCGCCTGGAGGTGTGACGCCCCGCGGGTCGCGCCCGCCGAGATGCCAGAAGCCCAGGTCACCGCAAATGACCTGGGCTTCTGGCACCTTCTGGACTTCTGGCACTGGGGAGGCGGGCCGGCCGGACGGAACCCCCCAGCCCCGCATGTCCGGCGGACCGCCTCCCCTGCGTGCTCTGCGAGGATAGCACCTTAGGTAAGGCTAACCATAGTCACGGCGCAGGGTGAGCTTCTCGGCCTCTGGTTCAATCGGGGCGTGTCTCGCTTGTCGGATATAGCATCTGCCCCATGCTGATTGCCGAAGACTTCCTGCTGCTCGCCGTCGACGACGAGACGGGCAAGACCGCCAACGTCGACAACCTGGGTGTTCGCCTCGCCGGTGCGCTCCTGGCCGACCTCTCCGACGCGCGCAAGACCCTGCTGCGGGGCGCGCCCGAGGCCGGCGCCACCAAGGAGGAGCGTGAGAAGGCCGGTGACGCCACGATCATCGTCACCGACAACGCCCCCTCGGGCCACGTCGCCCTGGACGCCGCGCTGCAGTCCGTGCTCGCCACGCCCGATGCTCCCGCGCGGAAGGTCGTCGAGGCGATCTCCAAGGACGCCGAGGAGAACCTCCTGGCCGCGCTCGTCGAGCGGGGCATCCTGGAGAAGGAGGAGTCCAAGCTCTTCCGCATGCTCCCCGTGACCCGCTGGCCGGCCGCCGACTCGAGCCACGAGACCGCGCTGCGCGCCAACCTCACCAAGGTCCTCGTCGAGGGCGCGGAGCCCGACGAACGCACTGCCACCCTGATCTCCCTGCTGCACGGCTCCGGCCTGATCTCCGGCCTGGTCGGCAAGGAGCAGCGCAAGGCCGCCCAGGATCGCGCCGAGGAGATCGCCGGCAGCGAGTGGGGCGTCGCCACGGTCGCCACGCAGGTCGCCATCGCGGCCTCGGTCGCGGCCGTCGCCACCGTCGGTGCCGCTGTCGCCGCCGCCGTCATCATCTCGGCGACCAAGGAGAACGCGGAGGCCGAGGTCGCCTCCGCGGCCACCGAGACCGCAGGGGCACCCACGGTCTGAGAGCGTTTGAGCGGAGTGGTAGCGCAGCGGCGCCTCGTTCTCGGTGCGATCAGGTCTCGACAACCACGATCGCACCGGACGCAGGCGCCGTTGCGCTACCTGCCCGAGCTTGACTCTGACCAGCAATGACGCAGGTCAGGCGCTGCGACCCTCATGTGCCGTCCCACGCCCGGGCATAACGCTCTGAGTCGTCCGACGACGGCTGTCCACCGACGTTCATGAGGTACCTGCATCGTTCGGCGGGTCTGCCCCCTGCCACCGTCCTGGGGCCGTTCAGTTGCCGCCGTCTTTTCTTCACCCACGGGATACCCTCCGGCCGCTTCCGGCCGTTAGAAATCTCAGGTGCACGCCCGTACCTGGATCTTCGGAGGTTTCTCAGGTGAGCCATCCGGACATCTCCCCGGCGCTTCCCAGCGCCTGGCGACGATGCGATGGGTACAGACGAGCGCCGTTCGCCACGACTGGGCGCGCGTCCCCTACCGGTTGAACGACGAGCTCATTGCCGAATCCATCCTCCAGGTGGGAACTCAGGTCGTGGAGCGCCCCGCCGCCGCTAGCAGAACACCGAGGCAGCATGAACCTCCGCCACTTGACGACCGTGGGCATCGGGCTGAATCCGCCTGATTCGATCGACTGCTTCCTCATGTCCCTGATGCGACGCGCCGTCGCGCTGCTCGGCGTGGCCGTGATCATGGCGCTCTTCGGCGCGAGCGCGGCCTCGGCCCACGTGATCGCCTCCAGCGGCTACTCGGAGATCACGCAGGACGGCTCGAACGTCTCGTACAAGTTGAGCCTCGAGTACAGCATCCTCAACCGGGCGATCGTCCTGAGCCCCCTCGCCCCGGACGAGATGGACGACGACCAGAAGGAGGAGGCGCTCGAGGCGCACGCGGCGGAGATCGCGGAGTACCTGGAACCCCGGGTCATCGTCTCCCTCGACAGCGAGGCCTGCTCGCCGACCTTGCAGTCGACGTCGATCAGTACCAGAGACCTGCTTTCCTACGCCGACCTTCTGCTGGTGTACTCCTGCCCGGGCAGTTCAGGTGAGTTCGGCCTGCAGTACACCGTGTTCGGAGATGCCGAGGCAGTCGCCGACGATCACACGAACAATGCCGAATACCACCTCGGCGGCCAGAGCGGGCAGGTCCTCTTCGACCGCTCCCACCACAGCTACAACATCGGTAAGAGCACCCTCTGGGGCTCCGTGTCGCAATACGCCGTCACGGGTGTGGAGCACATCCTGACCGGCCTGGACCACGTGCTCTTCATCATCGCTCTCATGCTCGGAGCGTCGTCCTTCCGCGATCTGCTGAAGGTCACCGCGATGTTCACGCTGGCCCACAGCGTCACCCTGATATCCACCTTCGTCGGCGTCATTCACGTGCCGGCCACCGTCGTGGAGCCGCTGATTGCGCTCTCGATCGCCTTTGTGGCCATCGAGAACCTCTTCGGCTCCACGCACCGCCGCCTACCGGTGGTCTTTGTCTTCGGTCTTCTTCACGGACTCGGTTTCGCCGGGTCCTTGCAGATCACCGACGAGATGAGCTGGAGCTTGGCAGCATCTCTGGTCAGTTTCAATGTTGGTATTGAAATTGGCCAGGCGGCACTGGTGCTGGTGATCTTCCCGCTGATCTTACTTTCCCGCAGGACCCGATTCTCGACCCTGGTATTTCGCGTGGTGACGTCGATCGTCGCCGCGTGTGGGCTCTTCTGGTTCGTAGAAAGGTTCTTCCTCGCATGAGTCTCCATCCTCCTCTGGACGCCGCACCTGAAGGTGTGGCCGAACCAACAGGCCGTGCACGGCGTACGGGCCCGTGGCAGAAGGCGCTGTACATCACGACGGGTGGCCTCACCGCCCTCGTCGTCGGCGCCCCGCTGACGTCCGCGGTCTCCGCTGAGATCGACCCCCCGATGGCCACCGTGACGGGTGTCGTCTTCGAGGACCACGACAACGACGACCGTCAGGAGAAGGATGAGCCCGGCATCGCCGGCGTCACCGTCTCCGACGGCGCGCAGATCGTTGTCACCGACAATTTGGGCAAGTACTCCTTCGAGACGTCGACCGACCGTCGCGACACCGACCTTGTCTTCGTGACGCAGCCGGCCGGCTACTCGGTGGGCGTCGACGAGTTCATGACCCCGCGGTTCTACCGCAACCTCGGTCAGCTGAGCGACGGCGTCACGAAGACCGCCAACTTCGGCCTCCGCAAGGACGAGAAGTCGGCCACGGGTGGCTTCACCTTCGGTAATGTCGCCGACCCGCACGTGAACGCCCAGCTCTCCGAGCAGATCGCGGAGATCAACTCGACCGACCAGGACCTGGCCTTCATCCAGGTCAGCGGTGACCTCACCAACAATGCCTCGGACTCTGAGTTCGCGTTCTACAAGAACGGCGCCGCCGCGTCGAACGTGCCGGTGTGGCCGGCCGTGGGTAACCACGAGTACGCGGGTGGTTCGGGCTACTCGGTCCGGATCAACAACTACCGCAAGAACGTCGGACCGGAGTGGTACTCGTTCGACTACAGCAACCGTCACTTCCTGGTCCTGGAGAACAACGGCGCGGCTCCCTTCGCCGAACAGCTGGAGTGGGCCAAGGCCGACCTGGCGCAGAACATGACACGCAAGAAGCACCTCGTCGTGCTGACCCACCAGCCGATGAACGTCCCGTTCGGCTCGTCCGAGGTCTACGACGAGTACGGTGACCTGCTCGAGCAGTACAAGGCGGAGCTGATCCTCGTCGGCCACGAGCACTCCAACGATGTCGAGCCGAACAGCGCCTTCGCGAGCACGGCCAAGCACATCCAGACGGTCTCCAGCTCGTACACGATCGACAACGCGCCGCGTGGTTTCCGCTACGTCCACATGGACAACAAGACCTTCGAGAACCCGTTCCGCCTGTACGGCGCTGAGAAGGACCTGACGATCGTCAGCCCTGCTCCGAAGAGCTCCGTCCCGCTGGACAAGTTCCCCGGCGTCCAGATCAACGCCTACGACACCACCGACGCGCCGGTCTCTGCCCGGTACCGCATCGACACCCGCGCGTGGCAGGACCTGGCGCCGACGGGCGAGTTCACCTGGTACGCCGCCCTGCCGGAGAACCTGAGGAAGCCGGTCGGCGACCACACCATCAGCGTCGAGGTTCTCGACGAGGCCGGCCGTACGTGGAAGAAGAACGCCACGTTCACCCTCACCGACGAGAAGGCCATCAAGCCTGTCGCCGGCGAGGACTGGGCCCAGCACCACGGTAACGAGCAGCACTCCGGTGTCTCCGAGGACCTGATCAACCCCGGTCAGCGTCTCGCCTGGTCCTACCGCACCAAGGGCACCTACCTCACCGGCTCCCCGGTGATCGTCGACGGTGTCGTCTACTCGGGCACGCGTGACGAGAACGGTGACGGGAACGCCGCCGTGCACGCCGTCCAGCTCGCGACCGGCAAGAAGCTGTGGAGCTACACGGTTCCCGCCTCGATCCACGGCAGTATCGCCGTGTCGAACGGCACGGTGTTCGCCCCGACCCTGCGCGGAGAGCTCTACGCCCTCGACGCGACGACCGGCGAGCTCCAGTGGAAGTCCTCGCCCGAGGCCGCTCCCGAGCCCTACAACCAGCGCACCTACGGCTACTACGGAGTCACCGTTGCCGACGGCAAGGTGCTCTTTCCGTACCAGACCCGCCACGGCGAGGCTTCGCGCGGCCTGCTCGTCGCACTCGACGAGAAGACCGGTGAGCGGATCTGGGCCTCGCCCATGGCCGGTGCGACCATGAGCGACGGCACCCCCGCCGTCTCCGACGGTCGCGTCTACGTCGGTAGCCAGGACGGCAGCATCGTCATCGCCTACGACCTGAAGACCGGCGAGAAGCTCTGGCAGGGTACGGACACGCTCGGCGGCTGGCAGGACGGCGTCCCTTCCGCTGCTGACGGTCGCGTCTTCATCGGCTCGAACAACGGCATCGTCGCTCGCGACGGCGCCACGGGCGCTGTCCTGTGGAGCTACACGAGCTCGCACCCGTCGCTCGTCAACGGTGGCGCAACGCCCGCTGCTGCGACGATCAAGGGCAACACCGTGTACATGGCGTTCCCGAGCGGGGCTGTCACGGCCCTGAACGCGACCACCGGTGCAGTGCAGTGGGACCGGCTCCTGCCCGGCTCCCAGTACCGCGGCGGATCGTTCACGTCCCCGGCCCTCACCGGCAACACCCTCTTCGTGGGTGCCAACAGCGGTGGCTTCTACGCGCTCGACGCCCGTACGGGTCAGCCCATGTGGGAGCAGAACATCGGTACCTGGGTCTCGGCCGGACCCGCGGTCAGCGGCAACACGGTCGTCGTCGGTGCCTTCGACGGCAACCTGTACGCCTTCACCCCGGGTGGCACGCCGGCCAAGGCCTGGCCCGTCGTGACCGGCAAGGTCACCAACAAGGACGGCGGGGTTCCCGTCGCCGACGCGGGTGTCCTCGTGGTCCAGGACGGCAACATCATCGGCACCACCAGCACGGACGCGAACGGCAACTACCGGTTCGGCATCGAGGCGGGTCCTGGCACGTACACGATCCAGTCGTCGCAGCTCGGCTTTGCCACCAGTGCCAAGGAGGTCGAGGTCACGGCGACCGGGGCCACGGGCATCGACCTGGAGATCGCCACGGTCAGCGTCGATGCCAGCATCGGCAAGCGCATCACCAGCGGTGGCCTCGTCGAGGGCACTCTCGGTGACGTCGTCATCGAGAACAAGCACCTCGCCATGACGATCGCCAAGGCGTTCAGCGACCCTCAGCTGGCCCCGTCTTCCTTCGGCAAGGTCATCGACATGGCCCAGACCGGCAAGCCGGACAACCTGGACTGGATCAACCTGCCCTACGTGGGTTCGGCTGAGCCCCTCACGGGCAACGCATGGCAGCAGCTTCAGGTGATCTCGACGAAGGTCGAGATCACCGAGAACTCGGGTGAGAAGGCGGTCGTCAAGGTGACCGGTGCCTCGTCCGAGATCCCCGGCCTGAACGTGGTCACGACGTTCACGGCCACCCCCGATGACGAGTTCATCACCGCGGAGTCCGTGTTCACGAACACCACCGGTGCGGCACTGCCGGTGTGGCTCGGCGACGCAATGGACTACGACACGGCGGGCAGCCACTCGCGCACCGCGGGCTTCCCCGCGGTCACGAGCGGCGGACCGTTCAGCCAGGCCCCCGACGCCAGCCGTTGGATCGGTCAGTCCGGTGACGACACGCAGACCTATGGTCTGATCTACGACGACGCCAGCGGCCCGTTCGTCGGTTACTCGCAGAGCAACTTCACGATGAGCAAGTTCAAGGTCACGATCGACGCAGGCTCGAGCTTCACGCTGAGCCGCAAGATCGTCGACGCCTCGCACGAGGGGGACGCCGACAAGTTCGACGTTCTCGACCGGATCGCTGGTCAGTAGTACACGGTGCTCCGAGCGCGCGACTGAGTAGTACGCGCGTCTGAACGGCGGAAGAGGGCGGCCGGTCCGGCCGCCCTCTTCTGTCGTCTCCAGCCCTCGCCGTCGGGCACCCAGCCCTCGCCGCTGGCGGGCGCTCGGAACGAGTGGCGTCAGGCCTGCGGCGGTCGCGTCATCGACAGCACGTCGAGCGCCGTGTCGAGCTGCTCCTCGGTGACCTCGCCGCGCTCGACGAAGCCGAGGTCGACCACGGCCTGACGCACCGTGATGCCCTCCTTGACCGCGTGCTTGGCCACCTTGGCCGCGGCCTCGTAGCCGATCGCGCGGTTGAGCGGCGTGACGATGGACGGCGACGACTCGGCCAGCGCGCGGGCGCGGTCCACGTTCGCGGTGATGCCCACGATCGTCTTGTCCGCGAGCACGCGCGACGCGTTCGACAGCAGGCGGATCGACTCCAGCACGCCCTGCGCGATCACCGGGATCTGCACGTTCAGCTCGAACGAGCCGCTCGCGCCGGCCCACGCGACGGTGGCGTCGTTGCCGATGACGCGCGCGCAGACCATGAGCACGGCCTCGGGGATGACCGGGTTGACCTTGCCCGGCATGATCGAGGAGCCCGGCTGCAGGTCGGGCAGCGCGATCTCGCCCAGGCCGGTGTTGGGGCCGGAGCCCATCCAGCGCAGGTCGTTGCAGATCTTGGTCACGGAGACCGCGATGGTGCGCAGGGCGCCCGACAGCTCGACCAGGCCGTCCCGCGCGGACTGCGCCTCGAAGTGGTCCCGCGCCTCGGTCAGCGGCAGGCCCGTGTCCTGCGCGAGCAGCGCGATGACGCGCTGCGGGAACCCGGCGGGGGTGTTGATGCCCGTGCCCACGGCGGTGCCGCCCAGCGGAACCTCCGCGGCGCGCGGCAGCGCGGACTGCAGGCGCTCGACGCCGTAGCGGATGGCGGCGGCGTACCCGCCGAACTCCTGGCCGAGGGTGACCGGGGTGGCGTCCATGAGGTGCGTGCGGCCCGACTTCACGACGGTCGCGTACTCGTCGGACTTGGCCTGCAGCGCGCCCGCCAGGTGGTTCAGCGCGGGGATCAGGTCGTTGACCACGCCCGACGTCGCGGCGACGTGCACCGAGGTGGGGAACACGTCGTTCGAGGACTGCGACGCGTTGACGTGGTCGTTCGGGTGCACGTCCTTGCCGAGCGCGGCCGTGGCGAGCGTCGCGAGCACCTCGTTGGTGTTCATGTTCGACGACGTGCCCGAGCCGGTCTGGTAGACGTCGACCGGGAAGTGGCCGTCGTGCTTGCCGGAGGCGACCTCGTCGGCCGCGGCGACGATGGCGTCGGCGATGTCCTGGTCCAGCACCCCGAGCTCCGCGTTCGCGGTGGCCGCGGCCTTCTTCACCCGGGCGAGCGCCTCGATGTGGGCGCGCTCCAGCGGGGTGCCGGAGATCGGGAAGTTCTCGACGGCACGCTGCGTCTGCGCTCGGTACAGGGCGTTCGCGGGGACGCGGACCTCGCCCATGGTGTCGTGCTCGATGCGGTAAGCGGCGTTGGTGTCGCCGGGCTCGGTCGAGCCCGACGAGACGACGGTGTCAGCAGTCATGGGTCTATCGTGCCGCAGGCTCGGGCGGGTGACGCATCCCAGCGCGTGACTCGTGTCACCCCGGCCCGCCCGAGCCCTTCCGGTCGCCCGGTGGTCAGGGCCGCTCGCCGACCTCGCCGATCACGTCGACCATGCGCGCACTGCCGACCGCGAGGTCGTACTCCAGGCCGACGACGGCGCAGCGGCCCTCCTCGACCGCGCGGGCCAGCGCTGCCGAGTAGCCGTGCAGCATCCCGACCGTGTGCTTCACGTGCTCACGGCGCAGCACGTCCTGGTCGGACAGGGCGGCCATGGCCTGGGCGGGGTCGCCCGAGGTGATGCTCGCGATCGAGGGGATCACCCGGTCCACGACGGCGCGCACGAACCCGGGCGGCTGCTCGCCGGTGGCGAGCGTGTGGGCGGCGGCGGCGACCGCGCCGCACGAGTCATGCCCCAGCACCACGACCAGTGACGCGCCGAGCACCTCGACCCCGTACTCGATCGACCCGACCACGGTGGTGTCCACGACGTGTCCCGCGGTGCGCACCACGAACACGTCGCCAAGGCCCTGGTCGAAGATGATCTCCGCGGCCACCCGCGAGTCCGAGCAGCCGAAGATCACGGTGTGCGGGTGCTGCGCGGCCTGCAGCTCGCGCCGCCGGTCGGCGTTCTGGGACGGGTGCGCGGGCGCGTCCGCGACGAACCGGTCGTTGCCCTCGCGCAGCCGCTGCCAGGCCTCGCTCGGGCTGAGCCGATCCGGGCCCTGGACGGTGCTCACAGGCCGACCTCCTCGCGACGCGGCGGGTTGGCGCCCGCCCGGGAAACGGTGATGGCGGCGACGGCCACGCAGCGGTCCAGCACGTTCTGCACCGTGGCCGCGCCGACGGCGTTCAGGGCGTCCCGCCGGGCGGCGCCCAGCAGGTCGTGCTCCCACAGGCCGTCGATCAGGGCGCCCATGAACGAGTCGCCGGCACCCACGGTGTCGACCACCTCGACGCGCGGGGCCACGGCCTCGACCTCCCCGGCGTCGGACACCGCTACCGCGCCCTTGCCGCCGAAGGTGACGACCACCAGCGCGGGCGTACCGCGCTGCCAGTCGCGGGCGACGGTCACCGGGTCGGTCCCGGGATAGAGCCAGGCCAGGTCCTCGTCGCTCACCTTGACCACGTCCGAGAGCTGCACGAGCGCCTCGACCCGCGGACGCACCTCGTCGGCCGGTCCCATGATCGCGGGCCGGGCGTTCGGGTCGTACGTGACGGTCGACGTCGTGCGCGCGCCGTCGAGCAGCATGCTCACCTCGGCCGCGCCGGGCTCCAGCATCGCCGCGATCGAGCCGGCGTGGACCGCGAGGGTCTCGGCACCGGCCGCTGCCGCCGCCGGGACCTGCCAGGTGAGGTCGAACTCGTAGGTGGCCGAGCCGGCGTCGTCCAGCGTGGCGACCGCCGTGCTGGTGCGCTCCGCGCCGTCGCTGCCCTCGACGAGCTCGACGGCCGAGTCGGCGAGCCAGCCGCGCACCGCGTCGCCCCGCGCGTCGGTCCCGAACCAGGTCGCGAGCCGGACCTCCCGGCCCAGGCGGCCCAGCGTGAGCGCGACGTTGGCGACGCTGCCACCCGGGTGCTCGGCCGACGAACCGTCGGGCCGGTGCACCCCGTCCACCAGGGCCTCGCCCACGGCGAGGACGTGCGCGCTCACTCGGCCTCCTCCGGCGAGTCGGGCGTCGCCGTCGACGCGTTCTGCGCGGCCGCGAGGCGCTCGCGGGCGCCGTCGAGCCACTCCTGGCAGCGGGCGGCCAGGGCCTCACCGCGCTCCCAGAGCGCGAGGGACGCCTCCAGCGGTTCGCCGCCGGCCTCCAGCCGGCCGACGACCTGCACGAGCTCGTCGCGCGCCTGCTCGTAGCTGAGGGAGGCGACGTCGGGGGCCTTCACCGGTTCGCCTGCATCGGTCACAGCATCTGTACTCACGGGGAACAGTCAACAGCACACCGCCGACATCCGGGGTCCGCTGTCCACAGGTGCGACGTCGACGGGCCCGACGTCCGGCAGACCCAGCGTCCGACCCGGAGCCCGGAATCAGTTTGGTCCAGGCCGGTCCGGCATCGGACCATGGTGACCCATGGGCCATCTAGAAGTCGCGCACGCCGAGTACCACCTGCCGGACGGCCGGACCCTCCTGGGGGACGTCTCGTTCCGCGTCGGTGAGGGCAGCGCGACGGCGATCGTCGGCCCCAACGGCGCGGGCAAGACCACGCTGCTGCGCCTCATCACCGGCGAGCTGGAGCCGCACGGCGGATCCGTGGTGGTCAGCGGCGGGCTCGGCGTGATGCGCCAGTTCGTGGGCTCGGTGCGCGACGAGACCACGGTGCGCGACCTGCTGGTCTCCGTCTCCGACGCGCGCCTGCAGCAGGCGGCCCGCGCGGTCGACGAGGCCGAGCACGCGATGCTCACCGTCGACGACGAGGACGCCCAGATGGCGTACGCGCAGGCCCTGTCGGACTGGGCCGAGGTGCGTGGGTACGAGGCCGAGACGCTCTGGGACGTGTGCACCATGGCCGCACTCGGCGTGCCCTACGACCGCGCGCAGTTCCGCGAGGTGCGGACCATGTCGGGCGGCGAGCAGAAGCGGCTCGTGCTGGAGGCGCTGCTGCGCGGCACCGACGAGGTCCTGCTGCTCGACGAGCCGGACAACTATCTGGACGTGCCGGGCAAGCGCTGGCTGGAGGAACAGCTCAGGGCCACCCGCAAGACCGTCCTGTTCGTGTCGCACGACCGGGAGCTGCTCTCGACGGTGGCCGACCGCATCGTGTCGCTGGAGCCCGGCCCGGCCGGGGCCGACGCCTGGGTGCACGGCGGCGGGTTCGCCACGTTCCACGAGGCGCGGCGCGAGCGGTTCGCGCGGTTCGAGGAGCTGCGCCGGCGCTGGGACGAGAAGCACGCCCAGCTCAAGAAGCTCGTGCTGACCCTGCGCAACCAGGCCGCGAGCAGCCCCGACATGGCCTCGCGCTACCGGGCGGCGCAGACCCGCCTGCGCAAGTTCGAGGAGGTCGGCCCGCCGCCCGAGCCGCCGCGCGAGCAGGACATCACGATGCACCTGCGCGGCGGGCGCACGGGCCTGCGCGCCGTGACCTGCGCGGGGCTGGAGCTCACCGGGCTCATGAAGCCGTTCGACCTGGAGATCTTCTACGGCGAGCGGGTCGCGGTGCTGGGCTCCAACGGGTCGGGCAAGTCCCACTTCCTGCGGCTGCTCGCGGGCGGCGACGTCGCGCACTCAGGCTCGTGGAAGCTCGGGGCGCGCGTGGTCGCCGGCCACTTCGCCCAGACGCACGCCCACCCCGAGCTGTTCGGGCGCGCGCTGCTCGACATCCTGTGGGAGGACCACGCGCAGGACAAGGGCAAGGCGATGGCACGGCTGCGGCGCTACGAGCTCACCGTGGCGGCCGAGCGGCCGTTCGACCGGCTGTCCGGCGGCCAGCAGGCCCGGTTCCAGATCCTCCTGCTCGAGCTCGCGGGCTCGACGGCGCTGCTGCTCGACGAGCCCACCGACAACCTCGACCTGGAGTCGGCCGAGGCGCTGCAGGAGGGCTTGGAGTCCTTCGACGGCACCGTGCTGGCCGTGACGCACGACCGCTGGTTCGCGCGGTCGTTCGACCGGTACCTGGTCTTCGGCTCCGACGGCATCGTGCGCGAGACGCCGGAGCCCGTCTGGGACGAGCGGCGGGTCGAGCGGGAGCGCTGAGCGGCGCCTGTCACAGATCCGGGGTGCTCCCGGTCGAACACGTGACGGGCCGTCCCGGCCCGTCCGCGAACATCGCCAACCAAGGAGCACACCATGAAGATCGTGGTCATCGGCGGCACGGGCCTCGTCGGCAGCCAGGTCGTGAGGAATCTGGAGGCGCACGGGCACGAGGCGGTCGCCGCCGCGCCCCAGACCGGCGTGAACACCCTGACCGGTGAGGGTCTTGACGAGGTGCTCGAGGGCGCGCAGGTGGTGATCGACCTCAGCAACTCGCCGTCGTTCGCCGAGGAGGACGTCACCAACTTCTTCCGCACCTCGACGACCAACCTGCTCGAGGCGGAGAAGAAGGCCGGCGTACAGCACCACGTGATCCTCTCGATCGTGGGCGCCGACGGCATCGACTCCGGCTACATGCGCGCCAAGGTCGTGCAGGAGGACCTGGTCAAGGCCTCCGGCTCGGGCTGGTCGATCGTCCGGTCCACGCAGTTCTTCGAGTTCCTCGCCGCGATCGCCGACACGGCGACCGTCGACGGCGTCGTCCACATCGCGCCCGTCCGCTTCCAGCCGATCGCCTCGGCGGACGTCGCCAGGTTCGTCGGCCGGACCGCCGCGGGCACGCCGCTCGGCGCGACCATGGAGATCGCCGGCCCGGACGCCTTCGGGTTCGACGAGATCGTGCGCAAGCACCTCGCCTCGAAGGACGACCCCCGCGAGGTGCGCGCCGACCCGAGCGCGACCTACTTCGGGGCGGAGCTCAAGGACGCCGAGCTCGTCCCCGCGGGGGAGGCCCAGCTCGGCGAGGTCAGCTACGACCAGTGGCGGGCGGCTCAGGCGTAGCGTCCGCGGTGCCGGCCTCCGGCGTGGCCTGGTCCGCCCAGGCCCGCCGGAGCGGCGCCATCTTGTCCGGGTTCATCTGCCACATCAGCTCCTGCACGCCCCCGTCGGACACCGTGGCGGACAGGACGCCGACCAGCACGCCGTCCCGCTCCATCGCGAAGCCCTCGGCGCCGTTGACCTCGACCGGACGCGTGGTGATGCCCGCCCAGAAGGTCTCGGCGAACGACGACAGGACGCGGGCCACCTTGTTCCGGCCCTGGACCGCGACCCGGGCGACGTGCTTGGCGCGGCCGTTGCTGTCGGCGCGCGTCACGACGTCCTCGGCGAACAGCCGCTCCAGCCGGGCGACGTCGCCCACCCGGGCCGCGGCGAGGAACGCGGTGAGCAGCTCACGGCGGGCCGTGTCGCTCACCGCGTTGGTGCGCTCCGAGGCGAGGTGCTTGCGGGCCCGGCTCACGAGCTGGCGGGTCGCGGTGGGGGAGACGCCCACGATCTGGGCGATCTCCGGGTACCCGTAGTCGAACGCCTCACGCAGCACGTACGCGGCGCGCTCCGTGGGGGAGAGCTTCTCGAGCAGCACCAGTACGGCGACGTCCAGCGCCTCCGCCCGCTCCGCGCCGAGCGTCGGGTCGTCGCTGGTGTCCACCGGCTCCGGCAGCCACGGACCGATGTACGTCTCGCGCCGTGACCGCGCGCTCTGCAGCACGTTGATCGCCAGCCGGGTCGCCGCCGTCGTCAGGAAGGCCTGCGGGTTCACGACCACCGAGCGGTCCGTCGTCTGCCACCGCACCCAGGTCTCCTGCACCACGTCCTCGGCCTCCGCGGCGGAGCCGAGCATGCGGTAGGCGATGCCGAACAGCCGGCGGCGGGCCGACGCGAAGACCTCCGCGGCGTCATCGAGCGTGTCCACATCGCCTGTCATCGTGCTCTCCTGGGGTCGCGCAGTTCTCCCCGGGGGAGACACCGGTCGTTCGCGCACGGCCGGTGTCTCGTCCGGTCGCGCGCCTCGATACCCTCCTGACCGTACGCGACCGAATGGCCTTGGGCCTGGTCCGACGGTAGGTGAACATTGTTGCCATGACCACACCCGACCCGATCTTCGTGGACCCCCGCCTCGCGCGCCTCTACGACGCCTTCGACGACGACCGCAGCGACCTCGATCTGTACGTCGGCCTCGCCGAGCGGCTGGGCGCCCGCAGCGTGCTCGACGTCGGCTGCGGCACCGGCGTGCTCGCCCTGCTGCTGGCCGCGCGCGGCCTCGACGTGACCGGCGTCGACCCCGCCGCCGCGTCCCTGGAGGTGGCCCGCCGCAAGCCCGGCGCCGAGGACGTCACCTGGGTCGAGGGCGGGGCCGACGCCGTCGCCGGGCTGGGCCTCGCGGCCGACCTCGTGACGATGACGGGCAACGTGGCACAGGTCTTCACGAGCGACGACGACTGGGCGCGGGCGCTCGCGGCGGTCCAGGACGCGCTCCGTCCGGGCGGCGTCCTCGTGTTCGAGACCCGGGTCCCGGCGCGACAGGCCTGGCTCCGGTGGACCCGCGAGCACTGGTCGGCCCGCCGCACGATCCCCGGCGTCGGCGAGGTCGAGACCTGGACCGACCTCCTGGAGGCCACGCTCCCGCTGGTCACCTTCCAGCACACCTACCGCTTCCCGTCCGGCCTGTTGCCCGACGGCGACGTGGTCACCTCGGTCTCGACGCTGCGGTTCCGGGAGCGTGACGAGATCGAGGCGTCGCTGGCTGCCGCCGGGTTCACGGTCGAGGAGGTGCTGGACGCGCCCGACCGGCCGGGCCTCGAATGGGTGTTCGTGGCCCGCCGGGGCTAGGGGCGCGGCGCGCCCTTTTCATGGCAGTGCCATGTCATAGGATTCCCGCATGGCGAGGCAGAAGGATCCGGCGGTGCGCACGCAGCTCCTGGAGCGTGCGGCGCGGATGCTGCGCGAGCGCGAACCGATCACGCTGCGGTCGCTCGTCGACGGGACCGGGGTCTCGACGATGGCGGTCTACACCTACTTCGGCGGGATGGACGGGGTGTGGCGCGCGCTGCGCCAGGAGGGTTTCACCCGGCTGGCGGCGCGGTTCGAGACCCTCGCCGTGCCGGAGGACCCCGTCGAGGACCTCGTGGCGGGGGTGGCGGCCTACGTCGTCAACGCGCTCGAGTTCCCCGACCTCTACCGGGTCATGTTCGACGCGACCGTCGAGCTCGAGGACGTCGCGGCCGCCGAGGCGACCCTCGGCTACCTCGTGCGTGCCGCGCGGCGCTGTCGCGACGCGGGCCGCATCGCCGAGGACGCCGACCCCGAGCGGCTCGCCACCGAGGTCTGGACCGTGAGCCACGGGATCGTGTCCCTGGTGGTGAGCCGGGTCGCCTCCCGGCGCACCCTCGCCTCGGGCGTTCCCCTGCTCACCGCGGTGATCGTCGCGGCCGGCGACGATCCCGCGGTGTGCCGGCGCTCGGTCGAGGCCGGCTGGGTCGCGCTGCGCCCCCCTCAGGGCAGCACGGCGATGGCGTCGACCTCGACCAAGTAGCCCGGCGCGGCGAGCGAGGTGACGCCGATCCAGGTGCTCGGCTGCTGGAACTCGACGCCCAGTGTGGCGGCCGCCCGCTCACGCCCGATGACGAACTGCTCGGCCTTCGCCTCGTCGAGGTCGACGATGTAGACGGTGACCTTGGCCAGGTCGGCCGCCGTCGCCCCGACCGCGTCGAGCGCGGCGGCGATGTTGAGGTAGGCCTTCTCTGCCTGTGCGGCCACGTCGTCTCGGCCCACGAGGTTGCCCTCGGTGTCCCACGACACCTGGCCGGCGAGGTAGATGGTGCGCGAACCCTGCGTGTCGGCCACCTGGTGGTGGACGTCGACGCGGTTGACGCCTTCGGGGTGCACCAGCTTGACGGTCATCGTCCTGCTCCTTCTTCTCCACGGTCTCCTCGAACCCCTAAAACATAACACTGCGATGCTATGTTATCGAGGATGTGTGGGCAGGGTCACGCCGGCCGGGAACTGGTGGGCGGAGGCCAGTTCAGTCGAGGCCGCGGAAGAAGTCGTGGATGTCGTCCGCGAGCAGCTCGGGCTCCTCCATCGCGGGGAAGTGCCCGCCCTCGGCGTGCTCGCTCCAGTGGCTGACGGCGTTCCACGGGTCGAGCGCGCGGCGCATCAGCGGGTGCGTGTCGAACACGACCCAGCCGGCCGGCACTCCGGAGGGGGCGAGCCAGTCGAGGCCGGAGTGCTCCGACTCCCAGTAGAACTGCGCGCTGGAGGCGCCGCTGCGGGTGAACCAGTACAGGCTGACGTTCGTCAGGAGCTGGTCACGGTCGACCGACTCGTCCGGCGTCGGGCGGGTGGGGTTGGTCCAGGTCTGGAACTTCTCGGCGATCCATGCGAGCTGGCCCACGGGGGAGTCGACCAGGGCCGCGCCGATCGTGTCGGGGCGATGGTTCTGCATCTCGAAGTAGCCGCGCTCGGCCACGTCCTTGGCCCGGACCGCCTCGATCTGCGCGATCTCGTCGTCGGACAGGCCCTCGGGGTACGGGAACTTGTCGCCGACCATCCCGAGCGACCGGCCGTCGCTGCCGACGTGGGTGCCGATGACGCGTTCCGGGTACAGCGCCGCGAGGCGGCCCGTGATGCCCGCGCCGATGTCGGTGCCGTGCGCGGCGAACCGCTCGTAGCCGAGCCGCGTCATGATCTCGGCGTACGCCTCCGTGGTCCGGGCCAGCTCCCAGCCCGTGCCGGACAGCGGCGTCGAGAACCCGAAGCCCGGCAGCGACGGGATCACCACGTGGAACTTGTCGGTGAGCAGCGGGATCAGGCGCTGGTACTCGACGAACGAACCCGGCCAGCCGTGGTTCAGGACGAGCGGGGTGGCGTCCGGGTCGGCCGAGCGCGCGTGCACGACGTGGAACGTCTGGCCGTCGACGACGGTGGTGAACTGCTCGTAGGCGTTGAGCGCGGCCTCCTGGGCGCGCCAGTCGAACCCGTCGCGCCAGTACTCGGCGAGCTCCGTGAGGTAGGCCTGCGGGATGCCGCGGCTGAAGTCCGCGCGGTCGACGCGGCCGGGGACGGGGACCGGCCGCCGGGTGCGTGCGAGGCGGTCGTGCAGGTCGTCGAGATCGGCCTGGGGGATGTCGATGCGGAACGGAGTGAGTGCGGTGTTCTCGGTCATGACAGCTACCTTTCCAGGAGAGGCGGACAGGTACTGTCCGCTATTTCGGTTCGCCTGAGGCTGGCGTTGCGAGACGTTCCAGGCCGCGCCGGGCGTCCTCCAGTCCGTTCTCGTTGTCGCGCTGGTCGCGGATGCCGGTCAGGTCACGCTCGGTCAGCCTCCGGGCGAAGTACGCGGCCCGTACCGCGAAGCGGAACCGGCGGAACGCGTCGAGGTGACGCAGCTCGGACGCGTCGAGCGGGCCCGCGGCCGAGTAGGCGTCGAGGAACGCCCCCGCTCGCTCCGGCCCGCCGAGATACATCACGGCGGAGGCGACGTCGTAGAGCACCGGGCCGCGGCACGCGCCCGTCCAGTCGATCAGGCCGACGGCGTCGGCGGCGGCGTCGTACCGGAACGCCTCGGGCGCGGGATCGGTGTGCAGGACGGACCAGGTGACGGTCAGGCGGTCGGTCGCGCCACGGGCTGTGTCCACCGCGCGGGGGAGCCAGGGGTGGTTGCGCACGCCGGGCGCGTCCGCCGTCAGCCAACCGAAGAACCCGGTGGTGCCTGGTCCCTGTCGTGCGGGGGCGCCGGCGTGGTGCACCTGGGCCAGGGTGGCCCCGATCCAGCGCTGCTCCTCGACGGTCGTTCCGCCGAGCTCGCTGCCGGGGACGTGCTCGAGGAGCGCCAGGCGCTCGTCCGGTGCGACGAGCGCGCCGAGCACGGTGCGCACCGGCCTGCCGGTGGTCAAGCCCGCGCGGCCCAGCCGCTCGGCGACCGAGCATCCTGTTGCCAGCAGCTCGACGTCCGCCGCGGAGACCCGTTTGGCGACGTAGGAGGCGTCACCGGCACGAACCAGCCACGTCCTGGAGTTCATGCCTCCGTCGATGGTGGTGACCGTGGTCGCGTCCAGACCCCAGTGGTTCCGCAGGGCCTCGTCGAGCGCATGGGCGTCCATCTCGCCACCTTCACACCGGCTGGTGCGCCGGCCTAGGGAATAGTCGCGGTGACCTCCGCGTCGAGCGCGCCCTGTGCCAGGCGCACGTGCACGCCGGCCCCGACCGTCACGTCGTCGGGATGGCGCACCACGTGGCCGTCCGCGCGCTGCACGACGGCGTAGCCGCGCTCCAGCGTCGAGGCCGGCGACAGCGCCCTGACCTGGGCACCGAGCCGGCCGATCTCGCCGCTCGCCCGCAGGAGCAGCGCGTCGAGGGCGTGCCGGCCGTGCCGGATCGCCTGGAGGACGTCGCGTTCGCGCGACTCCAGCATGGTCTGCGGCGTCGCGAGGACAGGGCGCGACCGGACGCCGTCGAGCCCACGCTGCTCGCGGTCCAGCATGGCCGCGACGGCGCCGCGCATGCGGGAGCGGGCCTGGGTCAGGCGGAGCCGCTCCTCGGAGACGTCGGGCACGATGCGCTTGGCGGCGTCGGTGGGGGTGGAGGCGCGGTAGTCGGCGACCAGGTCGAGCAGCGGTGCGTCGGTCTCGTGCCCGATCGCGCTGACCAGCGGCGTGCGGACCTGCGACACCGCGCGCACCAGCGACTCGTTGCTGAACGGCAGGAGGTCCTCGACCGAGCCGCCGCCGCGTGCCACGACGATGACGTCGACCCGTGGGTCCCGGTCGAGCTCGGTGATGGCGTTCGACACCTCGCGGACGGCGTTGACGCCCTGCACCGCGACCTCGCGGATCTCGAACCGCACCTGGGGCCAGCGGGCGCGCGCGTTGACCACGACGTCGTGCTCCGCCTTGGACTCGCGCCCGCAGACCAGCCCGACGACGGCGGGCAGGAACGGGAGGCTGCGCTTGCGGGAGGCGTCGAACAGGCCCTCCGCGGCGAGCACCCTCTTCAGGGCCTCGATCCGGGCCAGCAGCTCGCCCACGCCGACGGCCTTGATCTCGTTCGCCTGCATCTGCAGGGTGCCGCGCTTGGTCCAGAAGACGGGCTTGGCATGCACCACCACGTGGTCGCCCTCGGCCGGCGGCTGCGCCAGGGTGCTCAGCACGCGCGAGAAGATCGTCACGGGCAGGGACGCGTCGGCGTCCGTGTCGCGGAGCGTCAGCCACTGCATGCCCGAACCAGGCCGTAGGTTGAACTGCACCACCTGGCCCTCGACCCAGACCGGCGGCATCTTGTCGATGTAGCCCTTGATCTTCTCCGAGAGCACGCGCACCGGCCAGGGGCTGGTGGGCGTGGTGTCGAGCGCCTTGCGGGGCAGCTCGGTCGGGAGGGTCTGCTGGGTCGGTTCCGTCACGTGTCCAACCCTGCCACCCACCACCGACACAAGCCCTCCGCACACCGCCCCTAGACTGAACCTGTGAGTGTCACGAGCCCTGAGCGCCCTGCCCGGACCAAGACGAAGCGCGTCCTGCTGGCTGCACCCCGTGGTTATTGCGCCGGAGTGGACCGCGCCGTGGTCGCCGTCGAGAAGGCCCTGGAGACCTATGGCGCGCCCGTGTACGTGCGCAAGGAGATCGTGCACAACAAGCACGTGGTCGAGACGCTGCGCGAGCGCGGCGCCATCTTCGTCAACGAGACCGACGAGGTGCCCGAGGGCAGCCGGCTCGTGTTCTCCGCGCACGGGGTGTCGCCCGCCGTGCGCGCCTCGGCCGTGGCGCGGAGCCTCGACACGATCGACGCGACCTGCCCCCTGGTCACCAAGGTGCACAAGGAGGCCGTGCGGTTCGCCAAGGACGACTACGACATCCTGCTGATCGGGCACACCGGTCACGAGGAGGTCGAGGGCACCGCCGGCGAGGCGCCCGAGCACGTGCAGATCGTCAACTCGCCCGACGAGGTCGACCAGGTCGTGGTGCGCGACCCCGACAAGGTCGTGTGGATCTCGCAGACCACGCTCTCCGTGGACGAGACCATGGAGACCGTCCGCCGGCTGCGCGAGAAGTTCCCGTCGCTGCAGGACCCGCCCAGCGACGACATCTGCTACGCCACGCAGAACCGCCAGGTCGCGGTGAAGAAGCTGGCGCCGGAGTGCGACCTGGTCATCGTGGTCGGCTCGGCGAACTCGTCCAACTCGGTGCGGCTGGTCGAGGTGGCGCTCCAGGCGGGCGCCACCGCCTCGTACCGCGTGGACCGCAAGACGGAGATCAAGGACGAGTGGCTGGAGGGCGTCACCACGGTCGGCGTGACCTCGGGCGCGTCGGTGCCGGAGATCCTGGTGCAGGACGTCATCGCGCACCTCGCGGAGCACGGCTTCGGCACCGTCGACGAGGTGCGGACCGCGACCGAGGACCTCATGTTCTCGCTGCCGCGCGAGCTGCGCGCCGGCCTCAAGGCCGCGGGCGAGGAGACCAAGCGTCCCCGTCGCGAGTCCCGCACGGAGCTCCCGCAGGCATGAGCTCTGCTGCCCGGCGGCCCGCGGGCCGTAGCCCGGGTGATCGGTAGAACGTCAGGTGGTCGGCAACCCGGGTTGCCGACCACCTGACGTTCTACCGGCCACTTCGATCTGCCGGGGCGTCAGCCCGCCGCGCTGTCCTTCTGGGCGTTCTTCTTGGCTGCGGCGTCCTCGACAGCCTCCAGCGCGCGCTTGTCGGTCACCGCGAGCTCCGTGACCTCCAGCGCCTGCACCAGGATCCCGTCGGCCTCCTGGTCCTGCGCCCGGTCGATCGCGACGATGCCGCCCTCCTCGGCGGCCAGCAGCTCGGGCTTGGTGATCGGCCGCGGCACCTCCTCGATGCCCCGGATCTCCTCGATGCCGTCCTTCTCGTCGACCACGTCGAGCTCGACCATCCGGCGGGCCGACGTCAGCACGTTGCGCTCGAGCGAGCCGATCATCTGGTTGTAGCTCTTGGTCGCCGACTCCAGCGCGCGTCCCGTCCGGGTGACGTGGCCGGTCATCGTGACCAGGCGCGCGTACAGCTCCTTGCCGACGGAGAGCACCCGCTGCGCGTTCTCCGCGAGGGCCTCCTGCCGCCAGGCGTAGGCGACGGTGCGCAGCAGCGCGAGCATCGTGGTGGGCGTGGCGATGATGACGTTCTTCTGCGCCGCGTACTCCAGCAGCTCGGGCGCGCGCTCCAGGGACGCCGAGAGGAACGCCTCGGCGGGCACGAACATCACGACGAACTCCGGCGCCGGCTCGAACTGGTTCCAGTACTTCTTGCCGGCCAGGTCGTCCACGTGCTTGCGCATGTGCCGCACGTGAGCGTCGAGGCGCTGCTCGCGGTACGCGGCGTCGTCGGACTGCTGGGCCTCCAGGAAGCCCAGGAACGCGACCTTGGAGTCGACGACGACGCGCTTGCCACCGGCGAGGTTGATGACCATGTCCGGGCGGAGGATGCCGTCCTCCGTGGTGACCTGCGCCTGCTCGGTGAAGTCGACGCGGTTGATCATGCCCGCGGACTCCACGACCTTGCGGAGCTGCAGCTCGCCCCACGCGCCGCGGGTCTGGGACGAGCGCAGCGCCGTGACCAGGTCTGCCGTGCCGTTGCGCAGGTCGGTCGAAACCTCGGCGACATTGCGCATCTGCTCGACCAGGGCGCCCTGACCCTCGATACGGGCCTTCTCCGCCTGGAGCACCTCGCTGCGCACCAGCTCGACGGCCTTGGTCAGTGGGTCCACCAGCGACTTCACGGCCTGCTCGCGCTGGGCGAGGGCCTGTTCCCCGGCCGACGCCGACCGCTTGAGCCGCTCCTCCGCGAGCTCCAGGAACCGCTTGCTGTTGGCGTCCAGCGCGTCGCCGGCGAGCGCCTGGAACTGGCGCCGTGCGTGTTCCTGCTCGGTGCGGGCGGCCGCGATCTGCTCGGCGGCGCGCTCGCGGGCGTCGGTGATCTGCTCGTCCGCGCGGTCCCGCGCGGCCTCCACCTGCCGTTCGGCCGCCTCGACCTGGGCGCGCAGACGCACGGCTTCCAGGTCCGACTCGCGCACGGCCGAGGTGCTGCGCTGCGCGTGCCCGAGCCACCCCAGCAGCGCACCGACGACGAGGGCGCCGAGGGCCAGCAGAATCGTTGCGGCGATGTCCATGGGCGACAGGCTGCCACGAGCCACCGACAGTCCCGTACGCCGACACCCCGAGCCGCCCCGATCGTCCGGTATGCGCCGGACATCGGTCCCGTATCGCCGCAGGTGACGTTGTCCGACCGGAGACGGACGGTCTATCACCCGCACTCATCCTCGCGTCGGATCCGGTGCGTCGGAGGTCCCGGCTAGGTTGGTTGCCATGACGACCCCAGTCGACCCAGACCCGCCGGGCAGTGCCGGCCCGCAGGACGCCCCGGAGCCGCCCCCGTACGACCCGTCGGCAGCGCTCAGCGTCCGCGGCCTCTGGAAGCGGTTCGGGCAGAAGATCGCCGTCTCCGGCGTCAGCCTCGACGTACCGCGCGGCTCGTTCTACGGCCTGGTCGGCCCCAACGGCGCGGGCAAGACCACCATGCTCTCGATGGCCACCGGCCTGCTCCGCCCGGACTTCGGTACCGCGTGGGTGCAGGGCGTGGACCTCTGGGCCCGGCCCGACGAGGCCAAGGCCACCCTCGGCGTCCTGCCCGACGGCGTCCGTCTCTTCGACCGGCTGACCGGCCGCCAGCTCCTCACCTACGCGGGGATGCTGCGCGGCATGGACAAGGCCACCGTCGTCGAGCGCACGAACGACCTGCTCCAGGCGTTCGACCTCGGCGCCGACGCCGACACCTTCGTCGTCGACTACTCCGCGGGCATGACCAAGAAGATCGCGCTGGGCAGCGCCATGATCCACGCCCCGCGCACCCTCGTCCTGGACGAGCCGTTCGAGGCGGTGGACCCCGTGAGCGCGGCCAACATCCGCGACATCCTCAAGGACTACGTGTCGGGCGGCGGCACCGTGATCGTCTCCAGCCACGTGATGGACCTGGTGCAGCGCATGTGCGACCACGTCGCGGTGATGGCGGCGGGGCAGGTCCTCGCCGCGGGCACCGTCGACGAGGTGCGCGGGGAGCAGAGCCTGGAGGACCGGTTCGTCGACCTCGTCGGCGGTCGCCAGCACTCGGAGGGGCTCTCATGGTTGCGCGGTTCCTGACCCTCAAGCTGACGCTGATGGGCAACACGTTCCGCAAGAGCGTGTGGCAGACGATCGGCCTGGTCGTCGCCTCGCTGTACGCCCTCAGCGTCGTCGGCCTGGTCGTCGTCGCCGTCGTCGGCCTCGGCGTGCTGCAGGACCCGGCGTGGGCCGGGCTGGCGATCACGCTCGGCGGGGCCCTGACCGTCCTGGGCTGGTGGATCATCCCGATCTTCGCGTTCGGCGTCGACGCCACGCTGGACCCGCACCGGTTCGCCACCTTCGCGATACCCCGGCGCACCCTCGTGGCCGGGCTGGCCGTCGCGGGCCTGGTCTCCGTGCCCGGCATCGCGACCGTCCTGGTCGTCCTCGGCACCTCCTTCGCCTGGGTGCTGGAGCCGGGCACGCTGCTGGTGGCGCTCGCCGGCGGGACGCTCGGCGTCGCGACCTGCGTCATCGGTTCCCGCGCCATCACCACGCTGCTGGCGCCCGTGCTCGAGTCCCGGCGCTACCGCGAGGTCGTCACGCTCGTGGCCCTCGTGCTCGTGGTGTCGATCGGCCCGATGATCGGCTGGCTCGCCAACGGCGTCGAGGTGTCCATGGAGGCGGAGCCCGAAGGCAGCACGGGCGTGCAGCTCCTGCCCGTCTTCGAGCAGGCGGCCGGCTTCGTGGGGTGGACGCCGTTCGGCGCGGCCTGGGCGCTCGCGGGCACCGCGCACGACGGCGACTGGGCCGGTCTGGCGGGGCGGCTCGCCGTCGCGCTCGGCACGATCGCGCTGGCCTGGCTGGTCTGGGACCGCGCGCTGGGCCGCGCGCTGGAGCGCCCGCCGGTCGGTGACGGCGGCGGTGGCCGGGCGAAGGGTCTCGGCGCGTTCGGCCGGGTCCCGTTCTCGCCCACCTGGGCCGTGACGGCGCGGACCGCCACGTACTGGTTGCGCGACCCGCGCTACTCGGGGTCCCTGGCGATCGTCCCGCTGCTGCCCGTGATCATGTACTTCTCCGGCCAGAGCACGGGCAACTACTTCCTGCTGCTCGCGACGGGGCCGTTCGTGGCCTGGATCCTCGGCTTCAGCATCTCGAACGACATCGCCTACGACAACACGGCGTTCGCGCTGCACGTCGCCTCCGGCGTCGACGGCCGGGCGGACCGGTGGGGTCGGGCCATCCCGATGCTCACCGTGGGACCCGTGGTCACCGCGGCCACCGTGATCGCGTCGGTCTGGGTCGCCGATGCCTGGCACCTCATGCTGCCGCTGCTGGGGCTGGCCTTCGGCTCCCTGCTGGTCAGCACCGCCGTGGCGTGCGCCGTCTCCGCGCGGCTCGTCTACCCGGTGGCCAAGCCGGGCGAGAGTCCGCTGAAGTCTCCGCAGGGCGCCGCCGTGGCCACCATGGTGTCGCAGGGCATCGGCTTCGTGATCACCCTGGGGCTGTCGGTCCCGGTGTTCGCCGTGGGGATCGCCGCCCTGGTGCTGGGCGGGGTGCTGTGGGGCGTCGCCACCCTCGTCGTCGGCGTGCTGTACGGCGTGCTCGTCCTGGTGCTGGCGGTGCGGTTCGGCGCCCGCGTGTACGACCGGCGCCTGCCGGAGCTGCTGCAGCAGGTGCAGTCGTTCCCGTGAGCCCCGGGCCCGGCCCGTGCGATCTGGGCCTGCGGCCCGGGGCGCCCGGGCCGGATGTCAGAGGCCCGGCGTAGCGTCGCCCGCATGAACCAGATCACAGGACGCGTCGACGGCATCGAGGGCGCCGACCTCCGCGGCGCCGTCGTGCGCGACGCCGACATGAGCGGCGCCTCGTTCCGCGAGGTGGCCCTGAACGGTGTGCGGATGCGTGGTGTCGAGCTGGCCGGTGCCGACATCGACGGCTACATCTACGACCTGCGCATCAACGGCGTCGAGGTGGAGCCCCTGGTCGAGGCGGAACTGAACCGGCGGTACCCGGAGCGCGCGCTGCTCCAGGACCGCACGCTCGCCGGCCTCCGCGCGGCTCTGGACGCCTATGACCGCATGTGGGAGGCCGCGGTCGAGCGGGTCGCCTCAATGCCTCCGGGCACGGTGGACGTCTCGGTCGACGACGAGTGGTCGTTCGCCCAGACCCTGCGGCACCTCGTCTTCTGCACCGACGGCTGGCTGCGCTGGGGCGCGCAGGGGCAGCGGGACGGTGTGTTCTGGCCGGCCGGCGTGCCGCACTCGGGGTTCGCCGCGGGGGCGCCGGGCCTCGGGATCGACCTGGCGGCGGCGCCGCCGTACGAGGAGGTACTGGAGGTGCGCCGGGGCCGGCTGCGTGAGGTGCGGGAGTATCTGGCCGCCGTCTCGCCGGAGCAGGCGGGCAGCCCGGCCGAGCCGCCGCCCTGGATGGACCAGTCCGAGGCGTTCGTCGCGGCGCAGTGCGTCTCGGTGATCCTCTCCGAGGAGTGGCAGCACCACCAGTTCGCGACCCGGGACCTGGACCTGATCGACGCGGGCGCCGCCGCGTCCACGTAAACTTGCGCCCCGTGGCTCTCACTATCGGCATCGTCGGCCTGCCCAACGTCGGCAAGTCCACCCTCTTCAACGCTCTGACCCGCAACCAGGTGCTCGCGGCGAACTACCCGTTCGCCACGATCGAGCCCAACATCGGCGTGGTCTCCCTGCCCGACGAGCGGCTGACCAAGCTGGCCGAGATCTTCGAGAGCCAGCGGATCCTGCCGGCCACGGTGTCGTTCGTGGACATCGCGGGCATCGTCAAGGGCGCCTCCGAGGGTGAGGGCCTGGGCAACAAGTTCCTGGCGAACATCCGCGAGGCCGATGCGATCTGCCAGGTCACGCGCGCCTTCGACGACCCGGACGTGGTGCGCGTCGACGGCTCTCTCGACGCCCCCGGCGACATCGAGACGATCTCCACCGAGCTCATCCTCGCCGACCTCCAGACCCTCGAGAAGGCGCTGCCGAGGATGGAGAAGGAGGTCAAGATCAAGCGCGGCGACCCCGTCCTGTACGCGGCCGCCAAGAAGGCGCAGGAGATCCTCGACAGCGGCGTGACGCTCTACCAGGGCGCCGCGGACGCCGGCCTGGACCTCGCCGAGATCGCGAGCCTGCAGCTCATGACGGCCAAGCCGTTCATCTACGTCTTCAACACGGACGACACCGGCCTGGCCGACACCGCCTCCCAGGAGGCGCTGCGCAAGGTGGTCGCGCCCGCGCAGGCGATCTTCCTGGACGCGAAGTTCGAGTCTGAGCTCGTCGAGCTCGAGCCCGACGAGGCCGCCGAGATGCTCGCGGAGACCGGCCAGGAGGAGTCCGGCCTGGACCAGCTCGCCCGGGTCGGCTTCGACACGCTCGGCCTGCAGACCTACCTCACCGCGGGCCCCAAGGAGTCGCGCGCCTGGACCATCCACCGGGGCTGGACGGCACCGCAGGCCGCCGGCGTGATCCACACCGACTTCGAGCGGGGATTCATCAAGGCGGAGGTCATCTCGTTCGACGACCTTGTCGAGACCGGCTCCGTGGCCGGGGCGAAGGCGGCGGGCAAGGCCCGCATCGAGGGCAAGGACTACGTGATGCAGGACGGCGACGTGGTGGAGTTCCGCTTCAACGTCTGAGCACCACCCGGGTTTCGGCCTGGTCGTCCGACCAGGCCGAATGTCGGTTGACCTGCGGTAACGCTTCTGACCCCTCGGGTCAGGGGTGGACAGAAGTGGCCCTCAGGGCCACCCATTCCCCCACGGTTCCCCCACGGGAATCGGGGTGTTGTCGCAGGTGAGTGCTCGCGCCTGAGGATGTGCCAGGTGTGCCGTTCCCCCACGCGGCGCGGGTGGCACACCTGATTGGGGTGTCAGAAGTCGCCGAGATGTTCGATTTCGCCAGGCCGGATCACTCGGAGCCGAACCCGGCCAAGCGGGTCGTCGCCCTCGCCCCATAGATCCAACGCAGCGGCGCGCCGATCTGACACTTCATCTCCGAGGACGAGCGCGAGGAACACCACGCACTCCGCCCCGGGCTCGACGACGGCCCGACGGTACTCGACTCGGCTCCCTGGCGATGAGGTTACGTGCTTGACCGCCGCACCCAGAATGCCCCACGAGTAAGCGAATCTGTGTGGTGGAAGATCAGTAACCGACAGCCCTCCCACGAGCGGCACCGGAAGTGCGGTAGCAGGACACTCCTCCAAGCCCTCGATGGGCTGATCGTCGAGGTAGCTGGAGACCGAAGCACAGATCGAGCCCGGATCGACGGCCGCGTACATCCGCCCTCGCACTCGGCAGCGGCCGAGTGTGACGTCAAAGCGAAGCTCGTGATCGGACCTCATGACTGAATCCTGGCCCACGGGCATCCTTCAGCGTCGGCTCGGGGCGCGGAAACCGTTCTGTCGCGTGCGTCGGATGCCGCGAGCCCAGACCTGCGGGTCTGGTTCGCCGCCGACGCATTGGCGATCTTCCGCTTCCACTCGGCGGACGAGATCGACTTTGACGTCGACCTGCGGGAACTCCAGGGGCAGGACCGCCTCGACCTGTTCTGCGAGTTCCTCTCCGCGATTGGACGGCAGGTGGCGAAACCAGTGCTGATGAGCTCCGAAGGCGGCGACGGGCACCATCCCCTACTCGGGTTCGACGTCGAGAGCGATCGGGTAGTGCTGTTGGCGAAGCCGTTCGGGAACACGGTCAGCTCATGATCGACAAGGCCCACCGCCGTGCGTGTTCGCGGCTGGTCATGATCAGCGGTCCAATCGCGTCCGGGAAGAGCACGCTGGCCGCCGAACTGGTCCGGCTGTTGCGGCTGGAGGGCTTCTCGGTGGCGCTCACCGACCTCGACACCGTCGCGGAGATGGCACTGCCGACGCTTCCGAACTGGGATTGGGCCCATGGGATCCATGCGCAGCTAGTCGGTTCCTGGCTGGCCACGGGCATCGACATCGTGGTCGACGAAGGCACCTCCAACCCGACCGAAGTGCAACAGGTCCTTGACCAGGTGAGCGGGGGCACCGACGTTCTCCACGTAGTGCTGACGGCGGACTTCGACGCCTCTCTCGCCCGGGCGAGAGCAGATTCCGGACGCGGGGTGAGCAAGGATCCAAGGTTCCTCCGTGCTGAGCACGAGGCTTACGCGCATCATCTGCCACACCTGCCGAGCGGCCTTCGCCTGCACGTCGAGGGTCAGGAGCCCGCGGAGTTGGCACGCCAGGTGTTCAACAGCCTTCTGCCATGAGGACACATCGCACGCGGCGTGAGGACGTGAGGCGACGCAGCGAAACCACGCGTCATCGTAGGCTGCCCTGATGGCAAGAGTGAGGGCGAGGGTCGTTGGGTGGGAGTCAGACGACTTTCCCGGATTCATCGAGGCTTCCGTCCGCGATGCCGGTGGTGAGGACCACCGCATCATCGATAAGATTCCCGTTCTCACAACGCTGGACATCACCCCTGGGTCGAGATTTCCTATCGAGTTCTGGATCGAAGCAGATATCGGATTCATCGATGCCAAAGGGGTTCAGGTGACGTTCAAGCATGGGGTCCATACGGTGAACAGCTTGGGAAGCCTCGTCGTCTCGGCCGCTGACGTGACCTGGAGTTGATGCCTCAACGGAACGCCGAGACGTCGGAAGGTTGGCGGTGCCGCGCTTCCGGCCTCCACTGAAGGGGGCTGTTGGTGCGATTGCCCAGCTCGCGATGAGCGATGTACTCGGCTGAGCATCGGTCCGCACCCAGTCCGCAACAAGTTCTTGCCAGTCCGTCGGGCGCCAACGATCCCAGCCGATACCAAGACAACAGATCGGACCCGTCAGCAGGTCAGTGTGAGCACCACCTGGATCTCGGCTCTGGCGCCCGACCAGGCCGGATAATGGTAGACCTGCTGGTCTATCTCCTGGCCCGCATCGCTTTCAGCTGAGCCGCAGAGGGTTTCTTGCCACGTGCCACGGTCTCGACCACCCAGTCCCTGGCGACGCGGTGTGCTTGCCCTTCGGTTCCGGACTGTGCGGCGGACTGCAGCCCGTCCGGATCGGTGAGCTGCCACTCGTAGGGGGCGTCCGGATCGGTCCGATCGACCATCCTCAGGCTGTACGGACAGATCTCCAGGACGGCGCCGCGGGTCCCCGCACTGTCCTGGACGTTCAGCAGGTGCGTCCGGTCGGGGGCTGCCGGGAAGGCGACCTGATAGGCGAGCGTGAGAACTTCGTGTGCCGACAACCGGTGCATGAGCCCCACCTCGGGTTCTGGGTACCTCTGAGGATAGAACCACTGGCTCGTGGGCGGCGAGCAGGTCCGGGATTCCGGCCGGAGCGGAAGTTCATCCGTCCGGCCCGCTGCTGACAACGGCACCGGGACTTAGCATCCGAGTATGTCGGCCGACGTCATACTCACGATGCCAGGTGCTCTGCGTGGCTTGTCGGGCTCCACCGCGACCTATCTGCCCAAGGCGTGGGTCCGGGCTGCGGCGGCGATCGCCGTCGGCCACCTGGCGCTCTCCTCGGACGTCGCACTGGCCTTCGAGGGGCGGCCTGCCGCCCGGGGTGGGATCGTCCTGGGCCCCTCCCCGATGATGACCGGACTGGTCGACCGGGCGGCGGAGCATCACCGTCACGTGTTCGGCCCACAGGCGCTGGGCGAGTCTGGCTTCGACGTCGCCTATCCACAGCGCATCGCCGAGGCAGCCAGCCTGCCGATCATCGTGCCCGCGGCAGAAGCGGTGCAGTACATGGCCGACTACGCGATCGCCGTCCGCAGCATCTCCTACGGGAGCCCGCTCAGCATCACCCTCAACTTCGGACCTCTCGGCGACGTGCTCAGGGCCGGCCTGGAGGTGCTGGTCGACCCAGGCGGCCTGCGGCAGATGGTCCGCGCGCGGTACGAGATCGGTGCGGACGTGACCGGCGCGGGAGTGGAACGGCCCCGCCAGGTCGCGGCGGGTGTGGACCGGCAGTCCCAGGAGGCGCTGTACCGCAGTGCGGGCGGTGCGACCGTGGCCGCCGCGGCCGTCGCCCAGGCCCTGGGCGCCGCAGGCCACCCGCCCGAGCTCACAGGCCCGCTCGCGGACGAGATCATCATGGCGCCGGACCTCGTGCCGGACGTTCACGCCACGCTGGGATCGGGTGTCGAGGTGCAGGCGGGCGGCGAGTACGGGTCGGACGACGACGTCTATCTCGCACGTCCCTGATCCTCCGGGCCGCTACCGGCCGGGGTCTGGATCGGTGGGCTGACGAGGTGGGCTGACGAGTAGCCTTGGCGTGCTGCGGGCGTGCCCCGCGCACCGACACCACGACACCGTCCGCCCCTGGTCAGGCGGTGGCGGACGTCGGCACCGGACGACGAACGAGAGGGAGCCGCGTGGGTACCTGGGGGCCGGGCAACTTTGACGACGACACGGCCGCAGACCACCTGTCGCGCCTCACCGACCAGCTCGTCACCGAGGTCGCCGAGGCGATGTCCGGAGACCCGGTGCGGCTGGAGCCCGACGAGTACTGGGGTGTGGCAGTCCCGGCGAACCTCGAGCTGTTGGCGGTGCTCGCCCGCACGAACCACGTCGGTGTCCTGCTCCCGGAGGTCGCGACGATCGAGACGTGGAAGATCACGTTCATGAAGATCTGGGAGAGTGCGATCGACGGGCTCGGCCCTTCGACGGCGTTCAAGGAGGCCCGGCGCTCCGTCCTGGTCCGCACGTTCGACGACCTCGCCGAGCTCAGGAGGGCGGACGGCGCCGGCTGAGTGGTCGCGTCCCGTGTGCAGGACTCCACCGTCCGACCGCAGGAGATACATGAGCACCGAGCAGGACGGCGCCGGCCCGCCGGCTGCCTCCCCGCGGGAACTGGTCCCGTTCCGCACCGCCGTGCGCGCCTGGTTCGCGATCTCCTGGCAGACGTTCGGCGGCCCGGCAGGTCAGATCGCCGTCATGCAGCGCACGCTGGTGGACGAGAAGCGGTGGATCGGGCAGGGCCGGTTCCTGCACGCCCTGAACTACTGCATGCTCCT
>NZ_JBIVCZ010000013.1:0-36451 GCF_044746965.1 Promicromonospora sp. NPDC090134
CTGGTCGCCGACGAGATCGCCCGGATCGTGGCCCTGCCCGCCGGGCAGCGGCCGTACCGGGTGCACATCGACCCGGCCGACGACGGCTCCGAGGCGGTCTCGGACCTCGCCGACCGGACCCGCCGCGAGTTCCTCGACCGGGTCGGCCTCGCCGACCTGCTCACGGTGCGGGGCGGGGACGGGGTTGAGCAGGGTGACCGGTAGCAGGTCAGGTGATCGAGCAGGTCAGCGACGCGAGCTCACCTAGACTCGCGGGGAGTTCAGGAGGAGGGGACATGACGAATCAGGCGACGGCGTCCGCCGACGAGCGGCCCGGGGCACGCAGCCGGGGGCGTGGGCGGCGGCCGGCCGACGAGGTGCGCAGCGACGTGCTGTGCACCGTCGGCCGGCTGCTGCTGGCCGAGGGCATCGCCGACCTCACGTTCGAGCGGGTCGCGCGGCTGTCCGGTGTCAGCAAGACGACGCTGTACAAGTGGTGGCCCTCCAAGGGGGCGCTCGCCCTGGACGGCTACTTCCAGGCGGTGCAACACACGCTCGCCTTTCCCGACACGGGCGACATCCGGGTGGACCTGCGCGACCAGCTCCGCGCGTTCGTGCACCTCATGACCACCACGCCCGCGGGCCGCATCCTGGCGGAGCTCATCGGCCAGTCGCAGACGGACCAGGACCTCGCCGTCGCCTACCGCACGCTGTACTCCTCCGAGCGGCGCCGGCTCGCGGCCGAGCGGCTGCGGGCGGCGCAGGAGGCCGGGCAGATCCGGGACGACGTCGACGTGCAGGTGGTGGTCGACCAGCTCTGGGGCGCCGTCTACCACCGGCTCCTGGTGCCGGACGAGCCGGTCACCGAGGGATTCGCCGACGCGCTGGTGAACAACCTGCTGGGCGGGATCGCCCGGGACTGATTCCGGGCGGTTCGTCTCGTAAGGTGTCCTCCGGCGAGCGAGCGCTCGCCGCTCCGGGAGAAGGCAGATCATGGGATCACCGTCCGAGCAGGACACGGCACCGACCCGTACCGAGGTGCGGTGGGGCATCGTGTTCGTGCCGATCCTGCTCGCGGGGATGATCGGCCTCGCCGTCATCCTGGTCACGGCCGTCGCTGCGGCCGGCGGCCCGGGAGACATGGTCGGCATCGCGCGCCCGTCGCCCCTCTGGGCCCTTGCCGTCGCCGTCGGCCTTGCCGAGGTGGTGATGTTCGGCGGCCTCCGGCAGCAGTTCTCGACCTTCTCGCGCGCGCGGCGGCTCGGCGTCCGGGACGATCGCAGGTCCCGCCGACGCCGGTCGTAGAACCTGCGCCGTCAGCCCAGCAGCACCGCGATCACCAGCGACACCGGCAGCGCCAGCAGCATGCTCACCAGCGTGATGTCGCGGACCGACGTCGTCGCCAGCCGGAAGTGGCCCGCGAACAGGAACACGTTCTGCGCGGTGGGCAGGGCCGCCATCAGCACCACCCCCAGCAGGTCCAGGCCGTCGAGGCCGAACAGGAACCTGCCGACCACCCAGGCCAGCGCCGGCATGACCAGCGTCTTGAGCACGGTGCCCAGCACCACCTCCGCCCGCGCCTCGCGGCCC
This sequence comes from Promicromonospora sp. NPDC090134, assembly GCF_044746965.1. NCBI lineage: Bacteria > Bacillati > Actinomycetota > Actinomycetes > Micrococcales > Promicromonosporaceae > Promicromonospora > Promicromonospora sp. NPDC090134. The sequence goes on from NZ_JBIVCZ010000013.1 coordinate 1,570, forward strand.
AGCGGCCGCTGGCCCCGCAGCGACATGCCGAACAGCAGCAGGAGCAGCGGCACCGAGGCGTGGCCGAGCATCTCGACGGGCTGCCCGATCACCGCGGGGAGGTCCACGGAGAACGCCGCGGCGAGCAGACCCAGCCCGGTCGCGACCGTCACCGGGTTGGCGAGCGACCGGGCGAGGGTGGCGCCCAGGGAACGGGTGGGTTCTCTCCGCCGGCACCACGCGAACACCGACAGGTACACCGGCGCGACCACCAGCAGCTGCGCGACGAGCACCGACACCACCGGGGCGGCGCTCCCCACGGCGTACAGCGCGATCGGCACGCCGATGTTGCCCGCGTTCACGTACGAGCTGGCCATGGCGCCGGCCGCGACCGGGCCGGCGGGCCGCCGCAACAGCCCGCCGGCCACCAGCGCGTACAGCAGCCCCGTGGCCGCCGCGGTGATCAGCGCGATCGGCGTGTAGGTGCGCAGCACCGCGCCCAGGTCGGCGTCGGACATGAGCAGGAACATCAGCGCCGGGTTGGTGATGTAGTACACCAGCGGCGCGATGCCGCGCTGCATGGCGCGGGCCTCGCCCGGCAGCACCCACGCGGCCACGAACCCCACGCCGACGAGCACCAGCACGATCGCGAACCCGAGCAGAACTCCGCTCATCGACCGCCCCGTCCTGCGCTCACCGCACGGACCTCATCGGACGAGGCACGGGCGTTTCGGGTCGAAGGCCCACCCCGGCACCAGGTACTGCATCGCCAGGGCGTCGTCCCGCGCGCCCAGGCCGTGCTCCAGGTACAGCTCGTGCGCGGCGGCCAGGCGCTCGCGGTCGAGCTCGACGCCGAGCCCCGGCGTCGTCGGTACCTGGATCTCGCCGCCCGCGATCCGTGGCGGGGCCGTCGTCAGGCCCTGCCCGTCCTGCCAGATCCAGTGTGTGTCCAGCGCCGTGATCTCGCCGGGCGCCGCCGCTCCGACGTGCGTGAACATCGCCAGCGAGACGTCGAAGTGGTTGTTGGAGTGCGACCCCCAGGTGAGCCCGAACTCGTGGCAGAGCTGGGCCACGCGCACCGAGCCCGCCATGGTCCAGAAGTGCGGGTCGGCCAGCGGGATGTCGACGGCGCCCGCGCGCACGGCGTGCGCCATCTCGCGCCAGTCGGTCGCGATCATGTTGGTCGCCGTCGGCAGGCCCGTGGCCCGGCGGAACTCCGCCATGACCTCGCGACCCGAGAACCGGCCCTCGGCGCCACAGGGATCCTCGGCGTAGGCGACCACGCCGCGCATCCGCCGGCCCAGCCGGATCGCGTCCTCCAGCAGCCAGCCGCCGTTGGGGTCGAGCGTGATCCGCGCGTCGGGGAACCGCTCCTTGAGCGCTACGACGGTGTCGACCTCGAGGTCGCCGGCCTGCACGCCGCCCTTGAGCTTGAAGTCGGTGAACCCGTAGCGCGCGGCGGCGGCCTCGGCCAGCCGCACGACGGCGTCCGGCGTCATCGCCTCCTCGCGGCGCAGCCTGCCCCACGCGTCGGACTCGTCGTCCCCGCGCAGGTACGGCAGGTCGGTCGCGTCCGGATCGCCCACGTAGAAGAGGTAGCCGAGCATCGGCACGGCCGAGCGCTGGACGCCGTCGCCGAGCAGCTCCGCGACGGGCACGCCCAGGTCCTGGCCGTGCAGGTCGAGCAGCGCGGACTCCAGGGCCGTGACCGCGTGCACCGTGGTGCGCAGGTCGAAGGTCTGCAGCCCCCGCCCGCCCGCGTCGCGGTCGGCGAAGGCCCGCGCGACGTCGCGCAGCAGGGAGCGGTACCGCGCCACCGGCTGCCCGACGACGATCGCGCCGGCCTCCTCGATCGTGGCCCGGATCTTCTCCCCGCCGGGTACCTCGCCCAGCCCGGTGCGGCCGTCCGAGTCGGTGACGATCGCGACGTTCCGCGTGAAGAACGGGGCGTGCGCGCCGGACAGGTTCAGCAGCATCGAGTCGTGGCCCGCGACGGGCACGACCTCGACGCGGGCGATCGTGGGGTGCGCGCTCACCGGGCGGCCTCGGTCTCCGTGGCGCCCAGCACCACGTCGAGCACGCCGTCCACCCGCCGCGTCAGGTGCCACGGGTTGTCCGACCGCAGCGGCTCGGGCAGCAGGTACTCCGGCAGGTTCTGGTAGGCGACGGGCCGCAGGAACCGCTCGATCGCGAGCGTGCCCACCGAGGTGGTGCGCCCGTCCGACGTCGCGGGGAACGGCCCGCCGTGCACCATCGCGTGCCCCACCTCGACGCCGGTGGGCCAGCCGTTGGCCAGGATGCGGCCGGCCTTGCGCTCCAGCACGGGCAGCAGCGCGGTGGCTGTCGCGCGGTCGTCCTCGGTCAGGTGCAGTGTCACGGTGAGCTGGCCTTCGAGGCGCTCGACGGCGGACAGCAGCTCGGCGGCGTCGGCGTACCGGACCACGAGCGAGGCCGCGCCGAAGATCTCGGCCTGCAGCACCGGGTTGCTCAGCAGGGTCGGCACCGCGCTGGCGAACACGGCGGGCGCGGGGGCGTTCTGCGTCGCGCCGTGAGATCCGGCCCCCACGAGCGAGACGCCGTCCTGCGCGGCCAGCGCGTCGACGCCGTCCTGCCAGGCCTGCGCGATGCCCTCGGTGAGCATGGTCTGCCCCGCGGCGGCCGCGGCGGCGCGCCCGGCGGCGGCCACGAACGCGTCGCCGCGGTCGCCGTCCGGCACGAACACGAGGCCCGGGGCGGTGCAGAGCTGGCCCGACGAGCCGGTCACCGACGCGAGGTACGCGGCGGCCAGCGCGTCGACGTCGCCCGCGAGGGCGCCGTCGAGCAGGATCGTGGGGTTGATCGAGCTCATCTCGGCGTAGACCGGGATGGGCACGGGGCGGGCCGCGGCCGCCGCGACGAGCGCGAGGCCGCCGCCGCGGGAGCCGGTGAAGCCGACGGCCTGGATCACGGGGTCGGACACGAGCGCCTGGCCCACGACGTTGCCCGGCCCGTAGACCAGCGAGAACACGCCGGGGTGCATGCCGGACGATGCCACGGCGTCCGCCACCGCACGGCCCACCAGCTCGGCCGTGCCGGGGTGCGCGTTGTGCGCCTTGACCACCACGGGGCACCCCGCGGCCAGCGCGGAGGCGGTGTCGCCGCCCGCGGTGGAGAAGGCGAGCGGGAAGTTGCTGGCGCCGAACACGGCCACGGGGCCCACGGGCACCTTGCGCTGCCGGATGTCGGCGCGCGGCAGGGGAGTGCGGTCCGGCAGGGCGGGGTCGATCCGCACGCCGCGGTGGTCGCCCTGCCGCACCACCTGCGCGAACAGGCGGAGCTGGCCCGTGGTGCGGGCGACCTCGCCCGTCAGGCGGGCCGCCGGGAGGCCGGTCTCGCGCATGGCCCGCGCGACGACGTCGGGCGCGATCGCCTCGATGTTGGCCGCGACCTGCTCCAGGAAGCGGGCGTGCGGCTCGGGGGCGAGCGCCGAGAAGGAGGCGAAGGCCTCCTGCGCGGCGGCCGTCGCCTGCGCGACCTGTGCCTCGTCGAGCAGCGAGTAAGCGGGTTCGAGCGCCTGGGCCGTGGCCGGGTCCTGCCCGGCGAAGGTGCCGGCGGTGCCCGCCAGGGGCGCGCCGGCGACGATCGAGTGGCCGGTGAGCTGGGTCATCGCATGTCTCCTTGGGGCGTTCGGGTCAGCCGGCCAGGGTGTCGACGGCGGCGTCGGTCGCGACGTCGGTCGCGGCGGGGCGCACCCCGGCGGCGTCGATCAGCGCGGCGAGGTCGGCGAGGTCCTGGGCGGTGAGGTCCTGGAGGGGCGCGCGCACGCTGCCCATGTCGCGGCCGATGGCCTTCATGCCGCCCTTGACGATGGAGACGCCGTATCCCTTGGTGCGGTCGCGGATGTCGAGGTAGGGCAGCACGAACCGGCGCAGCTTCTCGGTGACCGCCGCGTGGTCCAGCGCCCGCACGTCCCGGTAGAACTCCAGGGCGAACTCGGGCACGAAGTTGTACATGGCCGACGAGTAGGTGCTCATGCCGAGCTGCAGCAGCGGCAGGGCGTAGGTCTCGGCGGTGGGCAGACCGCCCAGGTAGAAGAGCCGGTCGCCGTTGGTGGCGTAGACGCGCGTGAGGTGCTCGATGTCGCCGATCGCGTCCTTGAACCCGATGAAGTTCGGGTGGCGTTCGGCCAGCCGGGCGACGGTCTGCGCGGAGTAGATCGCATTGCCGCGGTTGTAGACGATGACGCCGAGGTCCGTCGCGGCGCACACGGCGGAGGCGTGCTCCAGCAGACCGTCCTGGTCGGCCTCCGTCAGGTACGGGGGCAGCAGCAGGAGGCCCTCGGCGCCGGCGTCCTGCGCGGCGCGGGCGTTGTCGATCGCCTGGGCGGTGTTGCCGCCCGCGCTGCCGAGCACCGGGGTGCGGCCCGCGGCGGTCTCGACGGCGAGGCGCACCACGCGGGCCGACTCCTGCGGCGTCAGGCTGAAGCCCTCGCCCGTGCCGCCCGCGGCGAAGAGGCCGCCGATCCGGAAGCTCGACTGCCAGTCGATGTGGTCGCGGTACCGCTGCTCGTCGATCGCGCCGTCCGCGGTGAACGGGGTGACGGGGAACGACAGCAGCCCGTCCTTGAGGGCGACGGCGAGCTCCTGCGGTGCATACGTGGCCAAGGTGGCCCCCTCCTGTGACAGACGTCGACGATGGCGACTGGTCGGGCTAGGTCTCGGCGCCACCGTAGGAACGCTTCACGATGCCTGTCCAAGCCCAAAACGGCATCGACTCATGCCGGCCCTGCATCGCCCGCCCCTCCCAGCACTCAACGAGACGGGGCGAGGAAGCGGAGGAACTCGTGGAGGGCCGGGTTCTTCGAGGTCCGGTCCCAGATGGCATGGAGTTCCACGACGCCGTGGGGGACGTCCAGCTCCACGAACGTCACGCCCGGCAGGCCGAGCAGCCGGGCCGACTCCGGGACGAACGCCACGCCGCGCCCGGCCGCCACGAGCGAGCACATCGTCAGGATCTGGCTGACGACGTGCACCACGTTGTTGTGCTCGACGGCGATGTACCGCACCACCATGTCGTAGAAGTACCGCGCCTTGGTGGGGTGGTGGCCGACGACGGGCTGGTCACGCAGGTCGGCCGCGGTCACGGGACGGTCCAGGCGGGTCAGCGCGTGGCCCGGCGGCACGGCCAGCACCAGGTCCTCCGACAACAGGAGCCGGGAGTCGAAGCTCTCCTGGTCGAACGGCGGCCGGCCGAGCGCCAGGTCGAGCTCGCCGCGGCGGATCGCCTCGACCTGCTCGATCGTGACGAGCTCCTGGAGGTCGAGGTCGACGTCGGGCATGAACTCGGCGATCTCCTGCACGAGCGTGCCCAGCAGGCTGAACCCGGAGGCGGCGGTGAAGCCGAGGCGCAGCACGCCGGCGCGGCCGGCGGCGATCTTCCGGGCGAGCGCGGGGGCGGCGTCGGCGGCGGTCAGGAGGCGGCGGGCCTCCTCGAGGAACACGGCGCCCGCCGTCGTCAGCTCGACGTGGCGGTTGTCGCGCTCGAGCAGGGGGACGCCGACGGCGCGTTCCAGCTTCTGGACCTGACGGCTGAGCGGCGGCTGGGTCATGTTGAGTCGTTCCGCGGCGCGGCCGAAGTGGAGCTCTTCCGCGACGGCGAGGAAGCAGCGGACCTGATCGAGGGTGTACACGATGGCCTTTCCGCGATTCGATGCATTTCGAGAATCAAGCCATGCAGTAAGAGGCTTAGACAGGCATCGTATGGGCTTCCTATGCTCAACGCCCGACCGGCACCTGCCCGTCGGAGATCTCAACGAGGAGAGCTGTGATGACAACTCCTACCCCCCGAAACCCGCGCACCAGCCTGCGCGCCGGCAAGGTCGCGCTGGGCGCCACCGCTGCGTTCGCCGCCCTGACGCTCGCCGCGTGCGGCGGCAACGTGGGCGCCGCCGGGGGCGGCGAGGGTGAAGACTTCCCGTCCGGCCCGGTGACCATCACCGTGGGGCAGGACGCCGGCGGGTCGACCGACCTCATCGCCCGGGCCGTGGCCGAGGGTATGGCCGAGGACCTCGGCGTGGCGGTCCCGGTGGTCAACCGCGCCGGCGCCAACGGCGCGGTGGCGACCGAGGAGATCGCCGGCAAGCCCGCCGACGGCTACGAGCTGGTGCTGCTGAACGCCTCCCTCATCACGATCACGCCGCTGGCGGTGTCCGAGGACGAGGCCGTGGACCTGGGCAAGCTCGACGTCATCAAGGGCCTCTCGCAGGACGACTACGTGCTGCTGGCCAGCGTGGACTCTGGGTTCGAGAACCTGGACGACCTCAAGGACGCGTCCGGCGAGATCAAGTACGGCACCACGGGCGTCGGCACCGGCTCGCAGCTCGCCCAGGCGGCGCTGTTCGCGCAGGCGGAGATCGACGGCACGGCCGTGCCGTTCGACTCGGGCTCGCCCGCGCTGACCGCCGTCGTCGGCGACCAGGTGCAGGTGGCCACGGTGCAGCTCGGCGAGGCCAAGCCGCAGATCGACGCCGGGAAGGTGGTGCCGCTGCTGGCCTTCTCGGCCGAGCGCAACCAGTTCCTGCCCGACGTGCCGACGGCCGTCGAGGAGGGCTACGACGTGCCCGTGTCGCAGTACCGCGCGCTGGCCGCACCGAAGGGGCTGCCGGAGGACGTCAAGGCCCGGCTCGTCGAGTCGGTCGACGCCGCCATCGCCTCGGACACCTACACGTCGTTCAACGAGAACAACCTGCTGACGCCGCACGAGATCTCGGGCGAAGAGGTCACCACGGAGTGGACCGAGCTCGCCGACAAGTACCGGGCGCTCACCGAGGAGTACGACATCAGCCTCGCGGAGGGCTGATCCCTCGTGGCAACGGCAACCAAGGAGGTAGGCGTGGACGGCAAGCCGGACGGCAGCTCGAACGGCGGTGCGGACGGCGGAGCGGCCGTCGCGCCCGCCGACCCGGCCCAGGCCCTCGCCGACGAGTGGGCCGAGGAGGCGCCGCCGCCCGCCGGGCCGGTCGCCAACCTCGCGGCGAGCCTGGTCACGACGGCGATCGGCGTCCTGGGCGCCGTGACGGCGGTCGGGCTGGGGCTCGGCACGCCGACCCAGCCGGGCGCCGGCCTGTGGCCGCTCGCGATCAGCGTCGCCGTGGTGGTCCTGTCGCTCGCCCAGGTCGTCGTCGGACGGCGGGGCGGCGACGGGGAGAAGTTCTCCCGGTACTCGTGGCTCTCGCTGGTCGGCCTCGCGACGCTCCTGGGGCTCGTGGCGCTGCTGCCGGTGATCGGCTTCGAGATCCCCGCCCTGCTGCTGAGCCTGATCTGGATGAAGTTCCTGGGCGGCGAGTCCTGGCGCTCCGCCGTCCTGTACTCGGTGCTCGTGGTCGGGGTGCTGTACGGGGTCTTCGTCGGGGCGCTCGGCACCAACGTCCCGCACCTCTTCTGACCGCACCGCAGGTCTGATCCGCAAGGGAAACGCACGTGGAATCACTGCAGAACGTAGCCGCCGGCTTCGCCGTCGTGCTCGAACCGACGAACCTCCTGTACTGCCTGCTCGGCGTGGTCATCGGCATGCTCATCGGGGTGCTGCCGGGCCTCGGCCCGGCAGCCACCATCGCCATCCTGCTCCCGCTGACGTACGGCGTGGAGCCGGTCACGGCGATCATCATGCTCGCCGGGATCTTCTACGGAGCCCAGTACGGCGGCACCATCACGTCCGTGCTGCTCCGGCTGCCGGGCGAGGCCAGCTCGGTGGTGACCGTCCTGGACGGGCACGCCATGGCCAGACAGGGCAGGGCGGGTACGGCGCTCGGCGTCGCGGCCGTCGGGTCGTTCATCGGTGGCACCGTCGCCATCGTCGGGCTGACCTTCCTCGCCCCGGTCGTGGCGGGCTTCGCGCTCGACTTCGGGCCGCCCGAGTACGCGGCCCTGGCCCTGCTGGGCATCCTCCTGGTCTCGACCATCGCGTCCGGCGCGCGGCTCAAGGCCCTGATCGCCGCGGCGATCGGGCTGCTGCTGGCCACCGTCGGCCGCGACGCCTTCACGGGCGCCGAACGCTTCACGTTCGACAACCTGAGCCTGGCCGACGGCATCGACTTCGTACCCGTGGCCATGGGCCTGTTCGGCCTCGGCGAGATCCTCTACAACCTGGAGGAGCGGCACCGCGCCGTGCACGCGCCGGGCAAGGTGGCCAACGTCTGGCCGTCGCGCAAGGACCTCAAGGAGTCCTCGGGCGCCGTGACCCGCGGGTCGGTGCTCGGATTCTTCCTCGGCATCCTGCCCGGCGGTGGCGCGACCATCGCATCGATGGCCGCCTACGCCGCGGAGAAGAAGCGCGCCAAGGACCCGAGCCGGTTCGGCAAGGGCGCGATCGAGGGCGTGGCCGGGCCGGAGACGGCGAACAACGCCGCCGCGACCAGCTCGTTCATCCCGCTGCTCACGCTCGGCATCCCCGCCAACGCGACCATGGCGCTCATGTTCGGCGCGCTCCTGATCCAGGGCATCACCCCGGGCCCGCAGCTCGTCACCGAGCACCCCGAGCTGTTCTGGGGCGTCGTCAACTCGATGTACATCGGCAACGTGCTGCTGCTCATCATGTCGATCCCGCTGGTGGGCGTGTTCGTGCGCATCCTGCGGGTGCGCGCCGCGATCCTCGCGCCGGTGACGGCCCTGATCACGATGGTCGGCGCCTACACCATCAACAACTCCGTGTTCGACGTGCTGCTGGTAGTCGTCTTCGGCGCCGTCGGGTACCTGATGAAGAAGTTCGGGTTCGAGCCGGGGCCGCTCGTGCTGGCGTTCGTGCTCGGCTCGCTGCTGGAGTCCAGCCTGCGGCGCTCGCTGCTGATGTTCGACGGGTCGGCCGCCGGCTTCTTCACCCGGCCCATCTCGGCGACGCTGCTGGTGGTGTTCGTGGTGGTGGCCGTGCTGCCCCTGGTCCGTGCCGTCCGCGACCTGCGGGCGGGCGGGGCTGGTGAGGCCGTTGCCGGTGGGTCTGTTGCTGGTACGTCGGACGCCGGCGCGTCGGCGAAGAACCGAGAGGAAGAGTCCGTATGAGCATCGTCGTTGGCTACGTCCCCACGCCCGCGGGGGAGGCCGCCGTGCAGGCGGCGATCGTCGAGGCGGGGCTCCGGGACGAGGACCTGCTGGTCGTGAACTCGGCGCGGGAGGGCTCGCTGGTCGAGTCGACGGTCGCCGCCGAGGAGGACCTCGACCGGGTGCTCGCGCAGGCCGCCGCGGCGGGGGTGAAGGCGCAGCTCGTGCGCGGCACGCACCGTGACGACTTCACCGACGAGATCCTCGACCTCGCCGAGAAGCACGACGCCTCGCTGATCGTGATCGGCCTGCGCCGCCGCAGCACGGTGGGCAAGTTCATCATGGGCTCGGTGGCCCAGCGCATCCTGCTCCAGGCCGAGCACCCGGTCCTGGCGGTCAAGCCCCCGCGCTAGCGGTGTCGGCCGCCGTCCGCCCAGCTCTGCCGGCGCGGCGGACGGGATCAGACAGCGGCCAGGGTCAGTGGGCGGCGTCGCCGCCCGACTCCTCCAGGAGCCGGCGGCGCGACGACGTGAGGTGGACCCGCATCGCCGCCGCCGCGGCGAGCGGGTCCTGCGCGTCCAGCGCGTCGAGCACGGCGCGGTGCTCCTGCACGACGGCGGTGAAGCGGCCGCCGCCGTGCGCCTCGTCGTCGCCGGGCCGGTCGAGCCGGCCGCGGGGCATCGCGATCATCTGCGGGCCCAGCCGGTCCAGGGCCTCCAGGAGGAACCTGTTGCCGGCGGCCTCCGCCACCAGGCGGTGGAACGCGAAGTCGTGCTGCATGGCGGTGGCGGGATGCCCGTCGGACGACGCCAGCGCGGCCAGCCGGTCGGCCAGTGCCGCGAGCTGCGCGGGCGTGCGCCGGACGGCGGCGAGCGCGGCGGCCTCGGCCTCCAGCGCCAGGCGGTACTCGACCAGCGCGAGCCGGTCGGTCAGGGACCGGGCGACGGGGGCCCCGTCGTCGTCCGCCTCGGCGGGCGGGGTGAGCGCGTAGCTGCCGCTGCCGCGCCGGGTGTGGACCAGGCCCTCCAGGTTGAGGCGCGCGATTGCTTCCCGGACCACGGTGCGGCTGACCTGGTGCTCGACGGCGAGGCGCGGCTCGCTCGGCAGCTTCTCACCGGGGGCGATGTCGCCGCTCACGATGCGCGCGCGCAGGGTCTCCACCAGGGTGCCGCTCAGGGTCTGGGCCATGGGTCTCATGCTTCCATCTCGACGGATCCCTTGAAGGACGTGTCAGACGTACAGGTCCCTCGGGTGACCTGTACGTCTGGCACGCCCGGGAGGATGGCGGGATCAGGCCGGGCCGAAGACCGCGGTGTCCGTGGTCCAGGCGCGGGCCTGCTCGCTGAACGTGACCCCCAGACCCGGGCGGTCCGGCACGAGCATCCGCCCGTCCCTGGTCTCCAGGCGCTCGTTGAACAGCGGGTCGAGCCAGTCGAAGTGCTCCACCCACGGCTCGCGCGGGTAGGTGGCGGCCAGGTGCAGGTGGATCTCCATCGCGAAGTGCGGCGCGAGGTCCAGCCCGGCCTGGTCGGCGAGCGTGAGCAGCCGCAGGAACTGCGTGATGCCGCCGACGCGCGGGGCGTCCGGCTGGATGATGTCGCAGGCGCGGGTCGCGATGAGCCGCTCGTGCTCCGCCACCGAGGCCAGCATCTCGCCGGTGGCGATCGGGGTGTCGAGGGCGGCGGCGAGGGCGGCGTGGCCCTCGGCGTCGTAGGCGTCCAGGGGCTCCTCGATCCAGACGAGGTCGAACGCCTCCAGGCGCCGGCCCATGCGCAGGGCGGTGCCGCGGTCCCACTGCTGGTTGGCGTCGACCATGAGCGGCACGTCGGGGCCGATGTGCTCGCGGACGGCGGCGACGCGGGCGAGGTCCGTGCGGCCGTCGGGCAGGCCGACCTTGATCTTGATGCCGCCGATGCCCTCGGCGATCGACCGGCTGGCGCGCTCCTTGACCTCCTCGATGCTGGCGTTGAGGAAGCCGCCCGAGGTGTTGTAGGTGCGCACGGAGTCGCGGTGCGCGCCGAGCAGCTTGGCCAGCGGCAGGCCGGCGCGCTTCGCCTTGAGGTCGTACAGGGCGATGTCGATGGCGGCCAGCGCCTGGGTCGCCACGCCGGAGCGGCCGACCGACGCGCCCGCCCACAGCAGCTTCGTGTACAGCTTGGCGATGTCGTTGGGGTCCTCGCCGATCGCGGACTGCGCCACCTCCTTGGCGTGCGCGTACTGGGCGGGGCCGCCGGCGCGCTTGGAGTAGGAGAAGCCGAGGCCCTCGAACCCCTGCTCGGTGGTGATCTCCGCGAACAGGAACACGACCTCGGTCATGGGCTTCTGCCGCCCGGTGAAGACCTTGGCGTCGGAGATGGCGGTGGCCAGCGGCAGCGTGACAGTAGAGAGCTGCACGGTCCGGATGGCGTCGGGCTGGTACGTCATGGCGCTCCTTTGCGGCGGGATGTTCGCCTGCGATCATACAAGTCACAAACCTGTCTGACCAATATGGATGACACCCTGGGTCCATGACCTCCCACCTCGTCCTCGGCGCCGGCCCTGTCGGCACCGCGCTCGCCCTCCGGCTGGCGCGCGCCGGCCGCTCCGTCGCGGTGGTGACCCGCTCCGGCGGCGGCCCGGCGCACCCCCGCGTGGAGCGGATCGCCCTCGACGCCACCGACGCGGCGGCGCTCGCGGCGTCGGCCCGGGGCGCGGACGTGCTGTACAACTGCGCGAACCCCGGCTCGTACCAGGCGTGGGAGCGCGGCTGGCCCCCGCTGGCGGCCGCGGCGCTGCACGCCGCCGAGTCCTCCGGCGCGGTGCTCGTGACCTTGAGCAACCTCTACGGCTACGGCCCCGTCAACGGGCCGATGACCCGCGGCCTGCCGCTCGCGGCGTCGGACCACAAGGGCCGGCTCCGCGCGCGGCTGTGGCAGGAGGTGCTCGCCGCCCACCGCGCCGGGCGGGTGCGGGCCACCGAGGCGCGCGCCTCCGACTACATCGGGCCGACCGTTCCCGCCTCGCACGGCCTGCTGCCCATGTACGCGGCGGCGACGCTCGCGGGCCGGCCCGCGAGCGTCATGGCCGACCCGGACCAGCCGCACACCTGGACGGCGGTCGACGACGTCGCCGCGACCCTCGTCGCGCTCGGCGCCGACGACCGGGCCTGGGGCTCGCCGTGGCTGGTGCCGTCCAACCCGCCCGCGACCGTCCGCGAGGTGCTGCGCGAGCTGGGCGCGCGGGCCGGGACGGGGGAGCCCCGGCTGCGCCGCGTGCCGCGCGCGGTGCTGCGGGCCGGGGGTCTCGTGGTGCCGGTCCTGCGCGAGGCGCTGGGCGTGCTGTACCAGTTCGACCGGCCGTTCGTGGCGGACGCGGCCGAGACCACCGGGGTGTTCGGCGTCCGGCCGACGCCGTGGGGCGACGTCCTGGACGCGACGGCGACGGCCTGGCACGCCCGGGCGACGGCCTGATCCCCTTCGAGGCCTGAGTTTCTTCGCTTTGGCGGGGCTCGAAGCGAAGATACTTAGGCCTCGAAGGGGAGGTGGGGTGCCTGGTAGCATCGTCGGATGGCGATGACAGAGGTGACGGGCGATGTCGCGGCCCGCGAGTCCGAGGCGATGGTCGTGGCGGCGTGCCTGTTCCACGGGTTCTCGGACCCGTCGCGGCTGGCGATCCTGCAGCACCTGGCCCTCGGCGAGCACCGCGTGGTCGACCTGACCAAGCACCTCGGCCTGGCGCAGTCCACGGTGTCCAAGCACCTGGCCTGCCTGCGCGACTGCGGGCTCGTCGAGTCCCGGCCCGAGGGGCGGGCGTCGGTGTTCTCGCTGACCCACCCGGAGGCGACGCTCGCGGTGCTCGCGTCCGCCGAGAAGCTCCTGGCGCTGACCGGCGACGCCGTGGCGCTCTGCCCGGTCTACGGCGTGGACGGCTCGGCGGTGCACCCGTCCGGGGTGGCGGCGCAGCCGACCGGCACGGCGGGAGCAGCGTCGTGAGCCACGGCCACGGTCCCGGCGGCCACGGCCACGGGCACGACGGCGGCGCGCACGGCGACCCCGGCGGGCGCCGCCGCCTGGCCGTCGCGTTCGGCATCACGGCGTCCGTCTTCGTCGCCCAGGCGATCGGCGCCCTGCTCACCGGCAGCCTCGCGCTCCTGGTCGACACCGCGCACATGCTCACCGACGTGGCGGGCCTGGCCATCGCGCTCGGGGCGGCGTCGCTCGCGCTGCGGCCGCCGTCGTCCCGCCGGACCTGGGGGTTCCGGCGGGCCGAGATCCTGGCCGCGCTGGCGCAGGCCGCGGTGCTGCTCGCCGTCGGCGTCTACGCCGTGGTCGAGGGCGTGAGCCGCCTGGTCGGACCGGCCGAGGCGCCGGGGCCGGGCCTGCTCGTCTTCGGCATCGTCGGCCTGGTGGGCAACGTCATGGCGCTGTTCGTGCTCGCGGGCGGGCGCTCGGCGTCGTTCAACCTGCGCGCCGCGTTCCTGGAGGTGGTCAACGACGCGCTCGGCTCGGTCGCGGTGATCGTCGCCGCGGTCGTGATCGCGACGACGGGCTGGGAGCGGGCGGACGCCGTCGCGGGCCTGGTCATCGCCGTGCTGATCCTGCCGCGGGCCGCCCGGCTGCTGGCCGACTCGGCGAGCGTGCTCCTGGAGTCGACCCCGCCCGGCATGGACCTCGACGAGGTGCGGGCGCGGCTGCTGGAGGTGGAGCACGTCGAGGAGGTGCACGACCTGCACGCCTCGCTCGTCGCCACCGGCCTGCCGACCATCAGTGCCCACGTCGTGGTGCGCGACGTGTGCTTCCGGGACGGGCAGGCGCCGCCGGTGCTCGACGCCCTGCAGCGGTGCGTCGCCACGCAGTTCGACGTGCGGGTGGAGCACTCGACGTTCCAGCTCGAACCCGCCGAGCACGCCCGGCACGAGGCGCCGACGCACGCCTGACGCGGGGCGGCCGGGCGCGCGCCCGGCGACCCGCCTACGCCCCCGACACCCCGCACACCCGCTCGACCAGGTCGCGCCAACCCGCCTCGAACCGGGCCGTGGGCTCCGGTCCCGCCAGCTCCGGCCCCGCGAAGAGCTGGAGCAGCAGCGGGCCGTCCAGCGCGTACGCGAGCTGGCCCGCGAGCACCTCGACGTCGGCGCCGGGCAGGTCGACCTCGCGCAGCAGCACCCGGATGTGGATCTCGGACAGGGGCCGGCGCCGGCCCGGTGCGTGCCGTCCGTCGAGCGTGGCGCGCGCGACGGCCTGGTTGTCCGCAAGGAACCGGACGCGTGCCGTGCCGTAGGCGATGAGGCGGTCGACCGGCGGTGCCCCAGGGCCGAGCGGGGGCGGGCCGCTGAGCACCTGCTGCTGCAGCTCGCGCTCGGTGTCGTCGAGCAGGGCCTGGAAGATTCCCGCCCGGGAGCCGAACCGGCGGAACACCGTGCCCTTGCCGAGTCCGGACCGCTCGGCCAGGAGGTCCATGGTGAGGCAGTCAGGTCCCACCTCGGCCAGGAGCTCGCGGGCGGTGGCGAGCAGCACCTGACGGTTGCGGGCGGCGTCGGCCCGTTCGGGCTGCGGTGTGCCCCACGTCATCGGCGTGCTCATGTCCGGATGCTATCGGGAGCGACTTAAGCGGGGTAAAGTCCGGTTAGGTCGGCCGGGGGGCCGGCGGAGGTCCGAGGAGGACAAGATGAGTGACATGAACACCGAGATCATCGAGGCGTTCAGGGCGAACGCCGGCATCGTGAACGCGCCCGTCGCGGGTGGGCACTTCGACGGCAAGCGGCTGCTGCTCCTGCACCACGTCGGGCGGGTCAGCGGCAAGCAGTACGTGACGCCGCTGGTGGCCGCGACCGACGGCGACGCCTACCTCGTCGTGGGCTCGATGGGCGGCGCGCCCAACGACCCGACCTGGGTCGCGAACGTGGAGGACGGCGCCGCGGAGACGACCATCGAGGTGGGCGACCAGACCCTGCGGGCGACCGCCAGCGTGGTGCGCCCGACGTCGCCCGAGTGGGAGCGGCTCTACGGGATCTGGGCCGAGTACTGGCCGGACGCCAAGGTGTACGAGACCCACACCGACCGCAAGTTCCCGGTGATCCGGCTCGAGCCCACGGCCTGACCCTCTCGTCAGCGCGCGCTGACGGAGCGGACGAACTCCCGCACGCGCGCCGCCATCTCCTCGGGTACCTCGCCGACGGTGAAGTGACCGCCCTCCGCCAGGCGGTCGAACACGCGCAGGTCGAGGTAGTGGCGGCGCGCGAGCGACTCCGGATACGTGGCCTCGTGCCGCTGGACGAGGACCGCCGCGGGCACCGCCGTCGGCGGGATGGGGTCGGGCTGGTCGGCGCCCTCGTAGTACGGCCGGAAGGACGTCGCGATGGTCTGGGTGGCCCAGTAGATCGTCGCCTCGGTCAGGATGCGGTCCCGGGAGATGCGCTGCTCCACCGCGCGCGGGTCGCCGGGCGGGGTGTCGCTCCACTCGACGAGCTTCTCGGTCAGCCAGGCCAGCAGCCCGGCAGGGGAGTCGTTGAGGGCGGTCGCGAGCGTGTCGGGGCGCGTGGCCTGGACGTGGCCGTAGGCGCCGTCGGTCTGGTGCCGCGCGGCGATGCCGTCGAAGAACGTGCGCGCGGCCGGGTCGTCGAGCGTCGCGCGCTCCTCGACGGTGGGGAAGTGCGCGTGGGTCGCGACGATGCCGGCCACGTGCTCGGGGTACCGGGCGGCGATGAGGTCGCTCACGTTCGCCGTCACGTCCTCGCCGTACGTGAAGTACCGCTCGTAGCCCAGCACGTCGGTCATCAGCGTGTGCATCGTGGCCGCCAGCCGCTTCTCCGACATCTCGCCGTCCGCGTACGGCGTCGAGAACGCGAAGCCGGGCAGGCTCGCGACCACCACGTCGAGGTCCGGCAGCAGGTCGGCGAAGTCGAGCTGCAGCGCGAACGTGTGCGGCCACCCGTGCAGCACGAGCAGCGCCGGGGCGTCCGGCCGCTCCGACCGCAGGTGCACGAAGTGCACGTCCGCGTCGCTGACCGTGGCGAGGAACTGCGGATGCTCGTTGAGCCACGCCTCGCGCGCCCGCCAGTCCCAGCTGATCCAGTGGTCGACGAGCTCGTGCAGGTAGCCGGACGTCATGCCCGACGGCGGACGCCGGGGCGAGTCCTCGGGGATCCTGCTGCGCGCCAGGCGCTCGCGCAGGTCGCCGAGGACCTGGTCGGGGACGTGGACCGTGAAGGGCCGGGGCTCGCTCATGACACGACGGTAGACGCCGCCACCGACACCGGCCGGGCGCCCACGACGTGTCAGACGCACAGGTCACCCGGGTGACCTGTACGTCTGACACGTCATTCCGCGTCCGCGGGCGGGAGCACCAGGGTGCGGACCGGCTCCTGGTTGCCCGCCCGGTCGGTCGCGGCGAACTCGATCACCTGGGGCACGTCGGACAGCGCCCGGCTGAACGGCTCGGCGAACGTGGCCCAGAACGTGTCCGGCCCCTTCCACCGGATGCTGTCCACGCCGGAGACGTCGTCGACGGCGGCGAGGTTGATCTCGACGCCCCGCGGGCCCAGGCGCCTGGTCGTCACCGTGGTGCGCGGCGGTCTGGTGTCGACGCTGACCTCGCGCACGACGCGGCGCTCCCGCCCCGCCTCGTCGACGGCGCGCGCGGTGACCGTGTGCACGCCGTCGGACAGGACCAGGGGTGCAGGACCGGCCAATTGCCACGGCTCGTCGCCGACGCGGACCTCGACGACCGGCTCGCCGACGTCGACCCGCGCGGAGACGGTGAGCTCCGGCGGCCGGAGGTACCAGCCCGTGACGCCGGGCGCGGTGGCCGCGACGATCTCGACGCGGGGCGCGGAACCCTCGTGCGTGGTGGTCGGCGCCCGTGACAGGAGCGCGGCCTCCTCGGTCTCCCGTGCAGCAACGTGCCCGACGCCGTCGTCGTCCTCCCGCCCGACGGCGGAGCGCGCCGCCGCCACCAGCACGTCGCGTGCCTCCGCGGCGCTCAGCAACCCGAGCTCCACGAACTCGTCCGTGGTGCGCAGCACCGCCTCGAGGAACCCCGCCCGGTCGGCGAACCCTCCGTCCGCCCACAGGACGTCCAGAAAGGTGCGCGAGTCCGCACGCGCCGCGTTCGGCACGCCCGAGTCAGCCGCGGGGTCCGTCCCCGCGAACGCGATGCGGGCGTCGGCCCGGCGCAGGTACATGTGGTACCGGGCGTCCGACCCGGACCACGTCGGCTCCAGCACGAGGTCGCCCAGCCGCCAGGTGCCGTCGTCGGCCGGGGTCAGCGGGGCGTCCAGCGTGCCGTCGAGCCGCCGCCAGGTCGCGGCCTGGATCGGCAGCCAGGTCGTGGCGGCGCTGCGGGCGAGCAGCACCGTCGGCCCGAGCTCCAGGGTGACCACGGACGTGTCGTCCGGGGCGGGCACCTCCCGCAGCGTCAGCGGCATGTCGATCTCGACGACGGTGCCGGGGCGCCAGTCGCGCCGCACGGCGACGTACCCGCCGTCGGCCCGCACGGTCTGCGCCTCGCCGTCCACCCGCACGCTGAACCGCGCAGCACCCGTGGCCCAGCCCGGCACCCGCAGGCGCAGCTCCAGGTCGCCGGTGGCGTCGACCCGGATCCGGCTGGCGCCCTCCAGCGGGTAGGCGGTCTCCTGCACGATCCGGACGCCAGCCTCCGGCCAGCTCGCCGTCGACGCCACGTAGAGGTTGACCCACACGGTCCGGGTGCCGCCGTCCGGAGCAGCCGCCCGGAAGTACACCGAGTCCTGGTACTTGACGTGGTTCTCCAGCCCGGTCCCGCCGCAGCAGGTGCCCACGTTGTCGTACTCGCGCAGCGCCCCCGGGTGCACGGGGAACATGTACGTCACCTCGGGCGAGTCGTCCGAGCCGACGTCGTGCCGCGAGCCCAGGACCTGGTTGGTCACCGCCCGCTCGTAGTAGTCGGCGAACCGCGCCTCGCCGGTGCGCTCGAACAGGGCGCGCGCGATCTTGAGCATGTTGTAGGTCACGCACGTCTCGGCGTTCCGGTTGCCGATGTCGCCGGCAACCGCGCCCGCCGGACCCCAGAGCTCGTTCTCGCCGGAGCCCCCGTGCGCGTAGGTGCGGCCGGGCACGAGCATGTCCCAGAGGTGCACGACGGCGTCCGTGTAGCGCGCCTCGCCGGTCAGGTCGCCGAGCGCGAGGTAACCCAGCAGGGTCGCGGCGTGCTGGTTGGCGTGCATACCGTCCAGCTCGTCCCGGCCCGCCGCCGCGAAGTCCAGCAGCGAGTCCAGGTCGAACAGGCGGGCGGTCTCCACGAAGACCTTGTCGCCGGTCAGCACGGCGAGGTCGCACAGCACCTCGTTCATGCCGCCGGCCTCGCCCGCGATGTACAGGGCCCACATCTGCGCGCGCTGCTCGGCGGGCAGCACCGAGAGCCGCCCGTGCACCCACCGCCCCATCTCCGCGGCGACGTCCAGCGCCACGACCGAGCCGGTGTGCCGGTGCGCGTCGAGCAGCCCGGCCATGATCTTGTGGCACGTGTAGTACGGCGCCCAGATCTCGCCGTAGGGCGCGAGGCCCTCCAGGCGGGAGAACTGCCACTCGCCGTAGGCCGCCAGGAACCCGGGGTGGCTGTAGCGGCCGGTCGCGGCAAGCGTCTCCTGGACCTCCCGCAGCCCCTCGACCATCGCGTCGACCCTGGCGCGCAGCTCGTCCCGCACCACGGCGTCGTCCGCGCCGCCCGCCGCGAGCGCCAGCATCGACAGGAAGTGCCCCGCGTAGTGCCCGCGCAGCAGGTTCGCGGTGGGCGCGGCCTCGCGGCCCGGGTAGTCGCCGGGGCCCCAGGCGACCTCGTCGGGGTGGCCGAAGTCCTCCCAGCCGCCCGGCGGCAGTGCGCTGCGCGTGTCCAGCCCGGCGTTCGCGCGGAACACGGCCAGCAGCCGGTCCACGGGGTAGACACGGGCCAGGTGCAGCATCTGGTCCCGGGCGCGCGTGAAGACGCCGTCGTGCAGGACGACGTCGGCGAGCGGGAACGGCTCGGCCACCCGAGCCGGCGCCTGGAGCACCGCCTCAGGCATCGCCGATCCGCTCCGTGGTCCAGCGCTCGATGCCGGCGGCGTCGATGGGCAGGGCGTCCGAGAGCACCTCGGCGCCGTCGGCGGTGACCAGCAGGTCGTCCTCCAGCCGCACGCCGATGCCGCGCAGCTCCGGCGGCACCGTCTCGTCGTGGGCGTGGAAGTACAGGCCCGGCTCCACGGTCATCACCACGCCGGGGGCCAGGGGAGCGGCCTGGTACGTCGGGTAGTCGGAGTGGGCGCAGTCGTGCACGTCGAGCCCGAGGTGGTGGCCGATGCCGCAGACGAGCCAGCGCCGGTGCTGCTGGCCGCCGGGCGAGAGCGCCTCGTCGACGGAGACGTCCAGCAGCCCCCAGTCGTGCAGCCCCTGGGCGATGACCTCCATGGACGCGAAGTGGAAGTCGAGGTACTCCACGCCGGGCCGGATCTGCGCCATGCCGGCGCGGTGCGACTTCTCCACCAGGTCGTGCACCTGCCGCTGCACGGGGCTGAAGGTGCCCGACGGCGGGATCGTGCGGGTCACGTCGGCCGTGTACAGCGAGTTGGCCTCGACGCCCATGTCGAGCAGCAGCGGCATGTCGGGCAGCACCGGGCCGTCGCACCGCACCCAGTGCAGGGTCGGGGCGTGCGGCCCGGAGCCGACGATCGTCGAGTAGCCGGGCCCGTTGCCGAACGTGCGCGCGTGCCGGTCGAACGTGCCCTGCAGCCAGCGCTCGCCCAGGCCCCCGATCGCGCGCGGCACCTCGCGGGCCACGGCGTCGAACCCGGTCACGGTGTGGTCGATCGCCTCGCGCAGCTGACCGATCTCCCAGTCGTCCTTGATCATCCGCAGGTCGGACAGCGCCCGCGCCAGGTCCTCGGACGGCTTGAGGCCGAACCGGCGCACCAGGTCGTCGTCGACCGACGGCGAGGCGAGCGCGCCGTCGAGGGTGTCCAGCACGCCGTCGAGCGCGGCCCGCGGCTCGACCGCGATGCCGAACGCCTCGGCCCACGCGGCCAGGTCAGGGGAGGGCCCCACCCAGAGCTCGCCGTACGCGGCGTTGCCGAAGAAGTCGCTCTCGCCGGGCTTGGCCGGCGGCGGCAGGTACAGCGTCGCGTCGTGCCCGCCTCCGCTCGCGCGCAGCACCAGGACGCCGTCCTCGGCCTGCACACCCGTGAGCCACACGAAGTCGCTGTCGGCGCGGAACCCGTACATCGCGTCGCCGTTGCGCAGCGGCGCGCGCCCGGCGCTGACCACCGCGTCGCGCGCGCCGATGCGCTCCGACAGGCGGCGGCGGTGGTCGGCGGCGGCCTCCGGCGCGCCCGGGATCACCGGGACGACGACGTCCGGCGCGCCCCAGCCGCGGGCCATGTGGGCGTTGAACGCGTCGCTCGCGGCCAGCCGGGGCGCGCGCGTGCCCGCGTACGGGGGCCGGCCAGGGGTGTGGTGCGTGCTCATCGAATCTCTCCTCCTCGGTCGCGGACCAGCTCACGCAGGCGCTCCAGCACGCGCGCGTCACCGATCCCGTCGTGCTCGTACTCGTTGGTGACCCACGCCTGCGCCGACCCGACCCGCGAGAGCGTGTCGAGCTGCAGGCCGGAGTCCACGAACATGTCGTCGTGGTAGACCACCGCGGCCAGGGGCACCTCGTTGGCCGCCAGGCGGTCCAGGTCGTACAGCGGCGACCACTCCTGGCGCGCCGCCAGCTCGTGCACCGCGCCCGCGAACGGGCGCAGCAGCCGGATCTCGTCGAACATCCACGGGAACGCCATCTCGCCCGTGAACAGCAGCGGACGCCGGTCCGCGTCGAACTCCGGGCGCCGGTCCCGCTCCGCCTGCGCGGCCCAGCCCGTGGGGCCGTTGCCACCGTGCCCGTAGATCGACTCCTGCAGCGTCCAGAACAGCGGCCCGTCCGCCTGCGCGGTGCGGACCATCGCCTCCTGCAGGAACCCCGCCGACAGCCGGCCCGGCGCCACGAACGCCTTCTCGACGAACCAGTGCAGCCGCTCCGGACCCGGCTTCATGCCCAGGTCGATGCCCATGGACTGGAACCGGTGGGTCGTCAGCACGTCGCCGTCCGGCAGCCGGACGTCGCCCTCGGCGAGCCGGTCCGCGATCGCCGCCACCGCGTCGACGTCGGCCGGGTAGCGCCGGTAGAACTCCGCCGTCTTCCCGGCCACCCGGCCGAACGTGCGGCGGTAGACCTCCGCCGCGTCCGGCGGCGTGCCCGGGATGCCGCCCGCGACGTAGCAGGCGCGCAGCGCCTCCGGCGCCACCGACAGGTACGTCAGGGTGATCCAGCCGCCGAAGCTCTGCGCGAGCGTCGTCCACGGCCGCCCGCCGTAGACCTCGCGGCGCACGTCCTCCAGGTCGGCCACGATCGAGTCGGCCCGGTAGCACGCCAGCAGGTCGGCACCCGCACGCGCGCCCAGCCCCGCCAGCGCCTCGCCGTCCAGCGGCGAGCTGCCGCCCGTGCCGCGCTGGTCCACCAGCACCACGCGATGGTCGCGCAGCGCCACGTCCAGCCAGCCGTCCCGGCGCAGCGGCCGCGGGTTCGCCCCGCCCGGCCCGCCCTGCAGGTACACCAGCAGGGGCAGGTCCTCGTCGCCGCGCGTCGGGTCCACCAGCTCGCGGACCAGCAGCGACACCTCGCCGCGCAGCCGGCCCGAGCGGTCCAGCGGCACCGCGACGCGGCGCTCGCGGACGCCGATGCCCGGCAGCAGGTAGGTGGTCCAGCCCGCGCTCATGCCGTGGCTCCCGCCGCGAGCGCCGCGTTGCGCCGTCGTTCCCGCTCCCACTCGGGGCGGATGCGGGGCACGGCGTCGAGCAGCTTGCGCGTGTACTCGTGCTGCGGGGCGTCGAAGACGGCGTCGCGGTCGCCCTCCTCGACGATCCGGCCCTGGGTCATCACCGCGACCCGCGTGGCGATCTGCCGCACCACGGCCAGGTCGTGTGCGATGAACAGGTAGGTCAGGCCCTCCTCGCGCTGGAGGTCGCGCAGCAGGTTGATCACCTGCGCCTGGACGGAGACGTCCAGGGCCGAGACCGCCTCGTCGCACACCACGACGCGCGGCCCGACGGCGAGCGCGCGGGCGATGCCGATGCGCTGCGCCTGGCCGCCGGAGAACTGCGCCGGGTACTTCTGCGAGTGGTCCGGGTCCAGCCCGACCCGCTCCATGAGCGACCGCGTGAACGCGCGGGCGCCGCCCGGGATGCTGCGCTGCTGGTACAGCAGCGGAGCGGTGACGATGCGCTCCACGGTGTGCCGCGGGTTGAGCGAGGAGTAGGGGTCCTGGAAGACCACCTGCACGTCGCTGCGGAACTGCTGCAGGGCGGACCGCCCGAGACGGGTGACGTCCTCGCCGTCGAGCTCGACGGTGCCGGAGGTGGCGTCGAGCAGTCGGGCGGCCAGGCGCGCCGTCGTCGACTTGCCCGAGCCCGACTCGCCCACCAGGGCGAGCGTGTCGCCCGCGTCGATCTCGAAGCTCACGTCGTCCACGGCCCGGAAGGTGTCCGGGCGGCGCAGCAGGCCGCCGGTGCCCAGCACCGGGAACTCCTTGACGAGGTTCGTGGCTCTCAGGAGCGGCGTGCTCATGCGGGGCCTCCGTTCTGCTCGTTCTTCGCCGGGGCGGCGTCGCCGGCGGGCGCGGCCGTGACCGCGCGCAGCTCGCCGATCTCGTCGTCGATGCGCGGCACGGCGTCGAGCAGCGCCTGGGTGTAAGGGTGCTGCGGCCGCGTGAAGATCTGCTCGACGGCGCCGCGCTCGACGCACACACCGTCCTTCATGACGACGATGTGGTCGGTGACCTCGCTGACCACGGCCAGGTCGTGCGTGATCAGCACCAGGCCGGTGCCGGTCTCGCGCCGGATCTCCTGCAGCAGGTCGAGGATCTGCGCCTGCACGGTGACGTCGAGCGCCGTGGTGGGCTCGTCGGCGATGAGCAGCTCGGGCTCGGTGCTCAGCGCCATGGCGATCATGACGCGCTGGCGCATGCCGCCGGAGAACTGGTGCGGGTAGTGGTCCACGCGCCGGGCGGCGTCGCGGATGTGCACCCGTTCCAGCGCCTCGATCGCGACCCGCCGGGCCACGCGGCGCGTGGTGCCGGGCCGGTGGGCGCGGTACGCCTCCTCGATCTGGAGCCCGACCGTGTAGTACGGGTTCAGGGAGGACAGCGGGTCCTGGAAGACCATCGCGATGCGGTCGCCGCGCACGCGGCGCAGCTCGGCCTCGGACAGCCCGACCAGCTCCTGGTCGTGCAGGCGCACGCTGCCGGTGCGCCTGGCGGCCCGCGGCTGCAGGCCCATGATCGCCAGGCTGGTCATGGACTTGCCGGAGCCGGACTCGCCCACGATGCCCAGCGCGCCGCCGGGCTCCAGGTCGAGGTCGAGCGAGCGGACGGCGTCGAGCGGGCCGCGCGGGGTGGGGAAGGTGACGGTGAGGTCGCGTACCTGCAGGAGCGTCATGCGTTCACCCGCACTCTCGGGTCGATGGCGGTGTAGACGACGTCGACCACGATGTTGCCGACGACGACGAGGAACCCGGCGAGCAGCGTGACGCCCATGATCACGGGCTGGTCGTTGCGGGCGATGGAGTCGGCGGCCAT
This sequence comes from Promicromonospora sp. NPDC090134, assembly GCF_044746965.1. Lineage (NCBI taxonomy): Bacteria > Bacillati > Actinomycetota > Actinomycetes > Micrococcales > Promicromonosporaceae > Promicromonospora > Promicromonospora sp. NPDC090134. Next base: position 25,159 of record NZ_JBIVCZ010000013.1, read on the forward strand.
CTTGCCCACGCCGTTGATGCCGAAGACGGTCTCGGTGATGAGCGCGCCGCCGAGCAGGCCGGCGAAGTCCATCCCGAAGATCGTCACGATCGGCGTCAGGGCCGGCCGCAGGGCGTGCCGGCGCCAGACCAGCGGCTGGGCCAGGCCCTTCGCGTAGGCCGTGCGCACGTAGTTCTCGCGCAGCACGTCGAGCACGTTGGCCCGGGTCAGCCGGGTGTAGGCGGCCGCGTAGCCGACGGCGAGCACGATCCACGGCATGACGAAGTTCGCGAACCACTGCCCGGGGTCGTCGGCGAAGGCGACCGCCTGCGGGAACGGCAGCCACTGCAGCTTGACCACCAGCACGTACTGCAGCACGAGGGCGAGCACGTAGTTGGGGATGGACATGCTGGTCAGCGTCAGGCCGGTGGTGAACCGGTCGAGGAACGTGCCCTCCTTGACGGCGCTGAGCAGGCCGCCGGCCAGCCCGGCGAGCAGCCACAGCACGGCGGCGCCCACGGCGATCGTCGCGGAGACCGGGAGGCGCTGGATGATCATGTCCCAGACGGCCTGGCTGGACTGGAACGAGTAGCCGAGGCAGGGCGCGGCGCAGTCGACGGCGCCGGCCCCCTCGCCGTACGTGCGACCCGCGAAGATGCCGACGACGAAGTGGAAGAACTGGGTCCAGAACGGCTGGTCCAGCCCGAGGTTGCCGCGGATCTGGTCGATGACCTCCGGCGTGCAGTTCTTGCCGCAGATCTGCACCGCCGGGTCCGGCGACAGCGCGAAGAAGATCAGGTACGTGAACAGGCACACCAGCAGCAGCACGCCGAGGCCGGAGGCGGCTCGGGTGATCAGGAACCGGGGCATCAGCGGCCCTCCTGGGCATCGACGACGGCGCGCAGGCGGTCGCCGAGCACGGTGAACGAGAGCACGAGCAGGAACAGGAAGACGCCGGGGAAGACGAAGTACGCGGGATCGACGGCGTACCACTTCACGGACGCGGCGATCATCTGGCCCCAGCTCGGCTCGGGCGGTACGACGCCGACGCCCAGGAAGGACAGGCCGGCCTCGGTGCCGACGTAGCCGGGCACGGCGAGGGTGGCCATCACGATGATCGTGGAGCGCAGGTTGGGCAGGATCTCGCGGAACACGATGCGCGTACCGCTCGCCCCGGCGGCCCGGGCGGCCTCGACGAACTCCCGCTGCGCGAGCGACATGGTCTGCCCGCGCACGATGCGCGCCAGGTAGGGCCAGCCGAAGACGGAGATCACGACCACCAGGAGCGTGGACCGGTTGCCCGCCGGCAGCGCCGAGAGCACCGCGATCATGAAGATGAGTGCGGGGAAGGCCATGAGGAAGTCCATGACGCGCGAGATCACCAGGTCGACGCGGCCGCCGAAGTAGCCGGCCACGAGTCCGAGCGAGACGCCCAGCACGGTGGTCAGCGCGGTGGCGGACAGCGCGATGCTCATGGACACCCGCGCGCCGTAGACGATGCGGGCGAAGATGTCGCGGCCGCTGCCCGGCTCGACGCCGAACCAGTGCTCGGCGCTGACGCCGCCCCAGGGGCCGATCGGCATGCCACCGAGGTTGGGGTCGATCGCGGTCTGGTCGAACTCGTACGGGGTCCAGCCGCTGATGGCGGTCAGGACGGGCGCGAGGATCGCGACGAGCGTGACGAGCACGATGTAGCCGAGGCCGAGCATCGCGCCGACGTCGCGGCGCAGGGTCTGCCAGGTACCGCCGGCACCCGCCCGGAGGGCGCCGGCGGCTGGTGCCGCCGGCGCCTCGGGGGTGTCGCCGGACCCGGCTGCCACGGCCTGGGCGGCCGTGAGCTCAGTCGGGGTGGACGTCATGGATCAGCCCTTCTCGGGGTCCTTGAGGCCGACACCGACGTAGTCGATGCCGCCGCTCGCGGCGTTCGCCGAGGAGTGCAGCCCGGTGACGTTCTCACCCGGCAGGAGGACCGTCTTGGACACCATCAGCGGGACGATCGGCGCCAGCTCGAGGATCTCCTCGTCGAGGTCACCCCACTGCTCGTTCGCCGCGGCGATGTCGGTCATGGCACCGATCTCGTCGATCCGGGCGTTGACGTCCTCGTCGTCGAGCTGGGCGAGGTTCGAGTTGCCCTTCTCGTAGATGTTGCGGCCGTCGAACAGCGGCGGGATGAAGGTCGCCGCCGACGAGGCCCAGTCCGGGCACCAGCCGGTGATGGCGGCGTCGTGCTGCTGCGACGGGGTGCCGATGGTCTCGTAGTAGGTGGACGTGTCGATCAGGTTGAGCTCGACGGTGATGCCGATGCGCTCGAGCGACTGCTGGATCGACTCGGCCTGGGCCTGCATCGACTCCTGCGCGCGGATGTCGAGGGTCAGGGTGAACCCGTCCGACAGGCCTGCCTCGTCGAGCAGCTTCTGCGCGGCCTCGACGTCGCCGGTGCCGTCCGCCGACGGGTACAGGTCGAAGTCCTTGTGACCGGCGACCGCCGGCGGGATGATCGTCGTGGACGGGGCACCGAGCTGCGTGCCGCCGCTCGCGTTCACGATGGAGCTGCGGTCGACGGCGTAGCTGATCGCCTGGCGCACCCGGACGTCGTCGAGCGGCGCCTTGGTGGTGTTCAGGCCCATGTAGGTGGTGCAGATGCCGTCGAACTGCAGCACACGCTCCTGGAGCTGCGGCGTCTGCAGGCGCGGGAGCGTGGCCGGCTGGATGTTGCCGGCGATCGCGTTGACGTCCGCGCCCTGCCCGGCGATGAGGCGCTCGTCGATGGTGGCCGGGTCGAGGCCGATGGTGAACTCCCAGCCGTCCGGCTTGGCGGCACGCACCTCGTCGGTCGCGGGGTCCCAGCTCTCGTTGCGCTCGAGCTTGATGGTGCTGCCCGGCACGTACTCGGCCAGCTTGTAGGGCCCGGAGGCGACGATCTGGTGGATGAACTCGTCGCCGGCGCCGCTGCCCTCGGGGAACGGGGTCGCGTTGACCTGGGAGACCACGGCGTCGAACTCGGGGAACGGCTTCTTCAGGTGGAAGACGATCGTCTTCTCGTCCGGGGTCTCGACGGTCGGCAGGTCACCGCTCTTGTAGGGACCCTCGTAGTCCTCGGGGGCGTCGATCACCTGCTTGAGGTACGGGGAGCCGATGCCGATCTCCGGGTCCCAGGCCCGGGAGACGCCGAACTTGACCTCGGCGGAGGTGATCGGGTCGCCGTTCTCGAACTTCAGCCCGTCCTTGAGCGTGTAGGTCCAGGTCAGACCGTCCTCGGACACCTCGCCGAGGGACTCGGCCAGGTCCGGCACGATCGCGGTCGGGTCGTCCGCCGAGCCCGGCGCGGACGTCGTGAGCTGGCGGTAGACGAGCCGGTAGAAGTTGTTCACCCCGCCGTCCCAGCCGCGGGCCGGGTCGAGGTAGGAGAAGTCGGCGTTCTGCAGCACGTGGACGGTGCCGCCCTCGGCCGGCTCGGCGGCGAACCCGCCGCCGCCCGCGGAGGAGGCGTCGTCCTGTCCGCCGCCGCCGCACGCGGCGAGCGCGAATGTCGTGGCGACGGCGATGACTGCCGTCGTTATCCGGTGGTGCTTCACGGTGTGGCCTCTCGGTCGGTGACTTGCGTCTTTGGTCGTACGGGTAGGGCCCCGGCGCTGCCGTGGTCGTCGTCGACGCGGCCCGCCTTCGATATGTGATGCGTGATATGTTACTGGGACGGTACCGCAGTGTCGATGGGATGAATGTAAACGTCGCGTTTCGGCGGGATAACGCCAGTTCCGAGGGGCGAAAGTCCGGCGAACCAGGCCACGCTCAGGTACCCTCTGGCGGCATTGACGACGGGTTTCCTGTCGTGTGTAATATTCTACTGTCAGAGCCTGACCCCCTGGAGAGCACCATGAGCTCAGCATCATCGACCCCGTCGGTCCGTCGACTGGCGCCGGTCGCGAGCCTGCGCGAGCAGGTTCACCGCGCCCTCGTGGCCGCGATCGTCGCCGGCGAGCTCGAACCCGGCGAGCTGGTCTCGGTGCCGACGCTGGCCGCGCGCTTCGACGTGTCCGCGACCCCTGTGCGCGAGGCCGTGCTGGACCTGGAGCGGCGCGGGTTCCTGGAGGCGGTACGCAACAAGGGCTTCCGCGTCACCCGCGTGAGCGACCAGACGCTGCGGCACGTCGCCGCCGTCCGCATGGTCATCGAGCCCGTGTGGATGGAACGGCTCGCAAGGTCGTTCCCCGTGGGGCAGCTCGGGGAGTTCCGGGCGCTCGCCGACGAGATCGTCGAGGGCGCGCGCACGGGGGACCTCATCGCCTACCTGCAGGCGGACCAGGCGTTCCACCTGCGGCTCATGGGCCTGCTGGGCAACCCGGTGGCCGGCGAGATCGTGGCCGACCTGCGCGACCGCGCGCGGCTGCTCGGGCTCTCGACCATGGTCGCGGGCGGCACGCTGGCCGCCTCCGCCCAGGAGCACCACGAGCTGCTCGACCTGCTCGCGGCCGGCGACGGCCCCGGCGCCAAGGCGCTGATGGAGCGGCACATCGGGCACTCGCTGGGCACGTGGGCGGGCAAGCCCGAGGACTGAGCGACAGCAGGGCAGCACGGCAACAGGACGGCGGAGCGATGAAGGGGTGGACGTGGCAACGGACGTGGTGATCGTCGGCGCCGGGATCGTGGGCGCCGCGTGCGCGCGCTCCCTGGCGCTCGCGGGTGCCTCGGTGGTGGTGCTCGACCGCGGGGCCGCGGCCGCCGGCACCAGCGCCCACGGTGAGGGCAACCTGCTGATCTCGGACAAGGGTCCCGGGCCCGAGCTGGTGCTCGCCCAGGAGTCGCTGCGCCGGTGGACGGCGCTCGCCGGGGAGCTGGCCGACGAGCTCGGCCCGCGGTTCCCGTCGATCGAGCACGACGCCAAGGGCGGCGTGGTCGTGGTGGCCTCGGACGCCGGCCTGGCGGGGCTGCGCGAGTTCGCCGCGGCGCAGCGGGCCGCGGGCGTCGAGGCCGTCGAGGTGACCGGCGCCCAGGCCCGTGAGCTCGAGCCCGACCTCGCGCCCGGCGTCCTGGGCGCGATCCACTACCCGCAGGACGCCCAGGTGCAGCCCGTCGCCGCCGCCGAGGCGCTGCTCGCCTCCGCGCGCCGGGCCGGCGCCGTCGTCCGGACGGGGGTCGAGGTGACCGGGCCGCTGCTGGGGGCCGGCGGGCGCCTGACCGGCGTCACCACCACGCGGGGCGACGTCGCCGCGGGAGCCGTGGTCGTGGCGGCCGGTCCCTGGTCGGCGGACGTCGCGGAGCGGCTCGGCTCCTGGGTGCCCGTACGGCCACGCCGCGGGACGGTGCTCGTGACCACCCCGATGCCGCAGCGCATCCACCACAAGGTGTACGACGGCGACTACTTCGCCGCCACCCAGTCCGCGGGCGCGGAGCTGCAGACGTCGGCCGTCATCGAGTCGACGCGCGGCGGGACGGTGCTGATCGGGTCGAGCCGGGAGCAGGTGGGGTTCGACGAGCGCTTCCGCGCCGAGGTGCTCGCGCAGATGGCGCGCCGCGCCGTGACGGTGTTCCCGTTCCTCGCCGAGACCAACGTGATGCGCTCCTACCTGGGCTTCCGCCCGTACATGCCGGACCACCTGCCCGTGATCGGCGCCGACCCGGCGCTGCCCGGGCTGTGGTTCGCGACCGGTCACGAGGGCGCGGGCGTCGGCCTGGCGCCCGCGACCGGCGACCTGCTCGCGGCAGCGGTGCTGGGCTCCGAGCCGGCCGTGGACCCGCGCCCGTACGCGGCGGACCGCCCCACGCTCCGCGACCTGCGACCCACCCCCTCCGACGTGTCGGAGAACGCTCACGAGGGAGCACGACCATGACGTCGCGCCGCATCCCGGCCGCCGCCGACCCGGTGCGGCCGGGACCCGACCGGCCCCTGACGATCTGGGTCGACGGCGAGCCCGTCACCGGCACGGCCGGGCAGACCATCGCGGGCGTCCTGCTGGGTGCCGGACGGCGCCAGTGGCGCTCGACCGGCCAGAGCGGCGCGCCGCGCGGCGTGTTCTGCGGCATCGGCGTGTGCTTCGACTGCGTCGTGGAGGTCAACGGCCTGCGCGACGTGCGGGCCTGCCTGCGCCGCGCGCAGGACGGCGACGTCGTGGCGCGGCAGGGCGAGCCGTTCGGCGAACCCGGCGGCGGGCGTCCGGACGAGCACGACGGATCGGAGGTGACCCGATGAGCGGACAGGAGCGGCACGTCGTCGTCGTGGGCGCGGGCCCGGCGGGCCTCGCCGCCGCGCGCGCCGCCGCCGACGCCGGGGCGCGGGTCACGGTGCTCGACGCCGCGGACGTGCTCGGCGGCCAGTACTGGCGGCACCTGCCCGACGAGCGTCCGGCCGGGCGCGAGCACCTGCTGCACCACAAGTGGGACACGTACCGCGCGCTGGCCGACGCCCTGCGGGCGCACCCCGCGGTCACGGTGGTCCCGACGGCGCAGGTGTGGTCGCTGGAGCAGGTGTCCTCGCCGGAGCGGCCGGACGGCGGCGTCCGCCTGAACGTGCTCGTCGGGGAGCCCGACGCCGCCGGCCGCGAGGCCGCCTCCTTCGAGCCCGACGCCCTCGTGCTCGCGACCGGCGCCCACGACCGGACCCTTCCGTTCCCCGGCTGGCAGCTCCCCGGGGTCTACTCGGCGGGGGCGGCGCAGGCGCTGGCGAAGGGGGAGCGGGTCGCCGTCGGGCGCCGCGTCGTCGTCGCCGGGGCCGGCCCCTTCCTGCTGCCCGTCGCCTCCTCGCTGCTGCGGACCGGCGCCACCGTGCTCGGCGTGCACGAGGCGAGCCGGACCGGCTCACTCGCCCGCGGCTGGCTGGACCGGCCCTGGGAGCTGGCCGGCGCCGTCGGCAAGGCCGGCGAGCTCGCGGGCTACGTCGGCGAGCTGGTGCGCCACCGTGTGCCGTGGCATCCCGGCGAGGCCGTGGTCGCCGCGCACGGCGACGGCCAGGTCGAGGCCGTGACCATCGCCCGGCTCGACGCCCGCTGGGCGCCCGTGCCAGGGACGGAACGTGAGGTCGAGGCCGACGCCGTCGCCGTGAGCCACGGGTTCACGCCGCGCCTGGAGCTGGCGATCGCCGCCGGGTGCGACCTCGCGCCGAGCCGGTTCGTGGTCGTGGACGACACGCAGGCCACGTCCGTGCCGGGCGTGTGGGCCGCGGGCGAGATCACCGGCATCGGCGGGGCCGACGCCGCGCTCGCCGAGGGCGCCGTCGCCGGCACCGCCGCGGCCGGGGGCGACCTCCGGGCCGCCGGGGCCGCCCGGGCGGGCCGCGCCGCCGGCCGGTCCCGCGGCTTCGCGGCCCGGATCGAGGCCGCCCACGGCATCCGCGGCGGGTGGGTGCGCTGGCTGCGCGACGACACCGTCGTCTGCCGCTGCGAGGAGACCACCTACGGCCGCGTGCGCGAGGTGGTCGACCTGACCGGCTCGCGCGAGACCCGCTCGGTCAAGCTCACCAGCCGCGCCGGGCTCGGCCCGTGCCAGGCCCGCATGTGCGGCCGCACGCTCCAGGAGCTGCTCGACGGCGACGCGTCGGGCGCCGGCGTCGACCGCCGTCCGCTCGTGGTGCCGGTGCGGCTCGGCGACCTGGCCGCGCTGCCCTCGCCTGCCACCGCTCTTCCCACCGCTTCTCTTTCCGCCACCTCACTTCCCACAGCATCCACACCACAGGAGACCTGACATGAACCAGCGATTCGACCTCGGCGGCGTCATCGTCGCCACCACCCTCGCCTTCACGCCGGACGAGTCCGCGCCGGCCGGCCTGGCCGTCGACTACGAGAAGTTCGCCGCGCACTGCGACTTCCTCATCGAGAACGGCTGCCGCGGCGTGGGCCCGAACGGCTCGCTCGGCGAGTACTCCTCGCTGACCGACGACGAGCGCCGCAAGGTCATCCAGACCGCCGTCAAGGCCGTGGACGGCCGCGGCCTGGTCGTCGCCGGCGTGCACGGCGTGGGTTCGCACCAGGCCAAGCACTGGGCCGAGCTCGCCGCCGAGGACGGGGCCGACGGCGTCCTGCTGCTGCCGCCCACGATCTACCGCGCCAACCGCTCCGAGGTGATCGCGCACTACGCCGCCGTGAACGAGGTGGGCCTGCCGATCATGATCTACAACAACCCGATCGACACCAAGGTCGACCTCACGCCGAGCATCCTGGCCGAGCTGGCCCAGCTCGAGAACGTCGTGGCCGTCAAGGAGTTCTCCGGCGACGTGCGGCGCGTGCTGGAGATCAAGGAGCTCGCCCCCGACCTCGACGTCATCGCCGGGGCCGACGACCTGCTGTTCGAGTCGCTCGTGGCCGGCGCCGTCGGCTGGTTCGCCGGGTACCCCAACGCGTTCCCGCGCGAGGCCGTCGAGATCTACACCCTGGTCACCGAGGGCAAGATCGACGAGGCACGCGAGCTGTACCGCCACCTCGTGCCGGTCTTCCGCTGGGACTCGCGCACCGAGTTCGTGCAGGCCATCAAGCTCTCGATCGACATGGCCGGGCAGAGCTACGGTGGGCCCACCCGCCCGCCGCGCGGCCCGCTGTCCGCGGAGCACGAGGCGCAGGTGCGCAAGGACACCGAGGCGGCGCTCAGCTACATCGCCTCGCGCTGACCGACCCCGCACCGGACCAGCACCCACGCATCGAGCACAGGAGCGACCATGCGCAGCAGCAGGACCATCACCGCCGTCGACTCGCACACGGAGGGCATGCCGACGCGCGTCGTCACCGGCGGCGTCGGCCCCATCCCGGGCGACACGATGAACGACCGGCGGCTGTACTTCATGGAGCACATGGACGAGCTGCGGCACTTCCTGATGGACGAGCCGCGGGGGCACGGCGCGATGAGCGGCGCCATCCTGCAGCCGCCCACGCGGTCCGACTGCGACTGGGGCGTCGTCTACATCGAGGTGTCCGGCTGCCTGCCCATGTGCGGCCACGGCACCATCGGCGTGGCCACCGTGCTGGTCGAGACGGGCATGGTGGACGTGGTCGAGCCGGTCACCGAGATCCGGCTCGACACGCCCGCCGGGCTGGTGGTGGCCAAGGTCGCCGTCAGCGACGGCCACGCGGACTCCGTGACCATCGAGAACGTGCCCAGCTTCGTCACCGCCCTCGACCAGGAGGTCGAGGTGCCGGGCTACGGCACCGTGCCCTACTCCATGGCGTTCGGTGGCAACTTCTACGCGCTGGTCGACCTCGACGACCTGAAGCTCCCGTTCGACCGCGAGCGCCAGCAGGACCTGCTCGCCGCCGGGCTCGCGATCATGGACGCGATCAACGAGACGGCGATGCCGAAGCACCCGGAGCTCGACGGCGTCGAGGGCTGCCACCACGTCGAGCTCATCGCCCCCGGGTCGGACGCCCGGCACTCGCGCCACGCCATGGCGATCTACCCGGGCTGGTTCGACCGGTCGCCGTGCGGCACGGGGACGTCAGCCCGCATGGCCGAGCTCTGGGCGCGCGGCGAGCTGGCCCTGGACACCGACTTCGTCAACGAGTCGTTCATCGGCAGCCGGTTCGTCGGCCGCCTGGTGGGGGAGACGACGGTCGCGGGCGTGCCCGCCGTCCTGCCCACGATCACCGGCCGTGCCTGGGTCACTGGCACCGCCAACTACCTGCTCGACCCGACCGACCCGTTCCCCACGGGTTTCGTCTTCTGAGCCCGACCGATCCACAGCCTGCCTGATGAGGAGCCCCATGACCGCCACCGCGGCGTCCGACCTTGACCGCACCGTCGACGACGTGGCCCGCCGGGCCACCGAGGCGTTCGCCGGGTTGTCCCGGGCCACCCCCGCGACCCGCGCCGACGGCCTGCGCCGCGCCGCCGCGGCCCTCGGCGACCACGCCGACGAGCTCGTCGCCACCGCCCACGTGGAGACCGGCCTCGCCGAGGCGAGGCTGCGCGGCGAGCTCAAGCGCACGCAGGTGCAGCTGCGCCTCTTCGCGCACGTCGTCGAGGACGGCGCCTACCTCGACGTCCGCCTCGACGAGGCCGACCCCGACTTCGTGCTCGGCCCGCGCCCCGACCTGCGCCGCGCCCTGTGGCCCGTGGGACCCGTGGTCAACTTCGCGGCCAGCAACTTCCCGTTCGCGTTCTCCGTGGCGGGCGGCGACACCGCGGCGGCGCTCGCGGCGGGCTGCCCCGTGATCGTCAAGGCGCACCCGGGGCACCCCTGGCTGTCGGAGCGCACCGCCCGTATCGTGGCCGGCGCGCTCGTCGAGGCGGGTCTGCCGGAGGACACGCTCCAGCTCGTCACCGACCAGGACGCGGGCGTGGACCTGCTGGAGCACCCGGCCGTGCGTGCCGCGGCGTTCACCGGGTCGCAGCGCGTGGGGCAGCTCCTGGCCGCCCGGGCGGCCGCGCGCCCCGACCCGATCCCATTCTTCGGCGAGCTCGGCAGCGTCAACCCGGTGCTGGTCTCGGCGGCGGCCCTGGAGGAGCGCGCGGACGTGCTGCTCACCGGGTACGTCGCGAGCGTGTCCGGCTCCGCCGGGCAGCTCTGCACCAAGCCGGGCTTCCTGCTCGTCCCGGAGGGCACGGCGTACGACGACGCCGTGGTCGCCGCCGCGGCCGACGTGCCCGAGCACCGGCTGCTCAATCCGTCGATCGCCGACGGCTACGAGCGCCGCGTCGGCCAGGCGCTGGCCGTGGACGGCGTCCGCGTGGTGCGCTCCGGCGGCTTCCGCCGCGACGCCGACGGCCAGGCCTGGGTGACGCCGACGTTCGTCTCGGTGCCGCTGGACGTGCTCCGGGGCGCCGGGGACGCGGTGCTCGACGAGGTTTTCGGACCGTTCTCCGTGATCGTGGAGTACCCGGCCGGGACCGACCTGGCCGCCGTCGTCGGCGAGCTGTTCCCGGGGAACCTCACGCTGACCCTGCACCTCGGTGCGGGCGAGACGGGCGCGGAGCAGTCGGCGCTCGTGGGCGCGCTGGGCCGCTGTGCGGGGCGCGTGCTGCTGGGCGGCTGGCCCACCGGCGTCGCCGTGACGCCCGCGATGCAGCACGGCGGGCCGTCGCCCGCGACGACGACGGACGGCACGTCGGTCGGCACGGCCGCGATCGGCCGGTTCCTGCGCGGGGTGACCTTCCAGGACGCCCCGCAGGAGCTGCTGCCCGCGCCGCTGCGCGACGACAACCCGTGGGACGTGCCGCGCACGGTGTCGCCGCGGGGAGCGTCGGCGGAGTGGTGACGAGTTCGGCAGTCCGCTGACCCCATCCCTGGCGGTCGGCAGTTTGCTTCGAGGGGGGGCCAGGGCGGGGGCCCCCCGGCCGCAAAAAGCCGCGTGGGGTGGGGCCCAAGCCCCCCCCCGGCGCCCGTGTGCGACCCCCA
>NZ_JBIVCZ010000013.1:36461-162115 GCF_044746965.1 Promicromonospora sp. NPDC090134
GGGGTGCGGCGTGGGCCCGCCCCCCCCCCCCCCCCGGGGGGGGGGCTTTTTTGGTGGGGGGGGGCCCCGGGCGGGGCCCCCCCTCCAACAAAACGCCCGAGTCTGTGGGGCAAACTGCCGACCCGGGGCGCCGTTGTCAGCCCGCCTGCTGGCTGATCAGCGCCGCCACGCCGTCGAGGATGCGGTCCAGGCCGAACTCGTAGCCGAGCTGCCGGTCCTCCTCGGCGGCGTCGGCGGGGTAGTCGTAGGCGCCCGCGTCGACGGCCCGGCGCAGGGCGGGGAATCGCTCGGCGTCGGCGAGCCGGCCGAGCAGCCCGCTGTGGGCGGCCACCGACTCGCCCGAGGCCGCGTCCCCGAGCCCCGCGCTCAGCCGGGCGCTGTTGTGCATGTACGTGGCCACCAGCAGCACCACACCCGCCTTCTCGCTCTCGGCGAGCCCGGTGTCCTCGAGCGCGGCCAGGGCGCGGTCGGTCCAGGTGAGCTGGTTGGGCGTCACCGGCGGGCCGCTGATGGGCACGTCCACGATCCAGGCGTGCGCCCGCAGCATGGTCCACTGCGCGCGGCACCAGCGTTCCAGCCCGAGGCGCCAGTCGGCGGGCGGCTCGTCGAGCTCCGCCGGTACCGCCGCGACGGCGTCCAGCATGAGCAGGAGGATCTCCTCCTTGCTCCGCACGTGGCGGTAGAGCGACATCGTCGTGAAGCCGAGGCGCTCGGCGATCCGGGCCATCGACACGGCGTCCAGGCCGCGCTCGTCGGCGAGCTCCACCGCTGCCGCGACGATGCGCGCGGGGCTCAGGCCGGGCCGGGTCCTCGTCGGGAACCCGTCGTCTCCCCAGAGCAGGTCGAGGCCGGTCGGGACCTTGGCGTTCATGGTGCTGCGCTCACTCACGTGTCGTTGGGAAAAGGGGCTGGCTCGATCCCTAGTGTATGCCATACGCTCATGTGTATGACATACACAACGATGGTGGTCGGCGGCGGGATCGCCGGGACGACGTGCGCGATCGCCCTGCACCGGGCGGGCATGAAGGCGACCGTGTACGAGGCCTACGACCGGACGGCGGACAGCGCGGGCGTGTATCTGACGCTCGCCGTGAACGCGCTCGACGCGCTGCGGGCGGTGGACGTCGACCTCCGCGGGCTCGGGTTCGACACGCCACGGATCACGATGCGGAGCGGTTCCGGCCGGACGCTGGGCGAGCTGCCCTACGGCACGGGCCTGGAGGCGGCGGGCGACGGCACGACGAGCCGCACGGTCAAGCGCGCGGACCTGTACCGCAGGCTCCGCGACGAGGCGCTGCGGTGCGGCGTGCGTTTCGAGCACGGCAGGCGCCTCGTCGGCGCCTCACCGTCGGGTGCCGCACCGTCCGACGGCGGGGTGGTCGCCTCGTTCACGGACGGCACCACCGCCGAGGGAGACCTGCTGATCGGCGCCGACGGGCTGCGGTCGCGCACCCGCGAGATCCTCGCGCCGGACGCGCCGGGCGCGCGCTACAACGGGCTGCTCAACACCGGCGGCTACGCCACCGGGGTAGCGGTCGACAGCGAGCCGGGCATGATGAACGCGATCTTCGGCCGGCGCTGCTTCTTCGCGTTCACGCCGCACCCGGACGGCGAGGTGTGGTGGGTGGCGAACCCGCCGAGCCCGGTCGAGCCCACACCGGCGGAGCTGGCGGCGATCAGCCCGGAGGAGTGGCGGCGCCGGCTGGTCGACCTCTTCCGGGACGACAAGGGGCCCGCCGCGGACATCATCGGCGCCACCGAGAAGATCTTCGCGGGCTGGAACACCTACGACGTGCCGTCGGTCCCGGTCTGGCACGACGACCGCATGATCATCATCGGGGACGCCGCCCACGCCACGGCCCCGTCGATCGGGCAGGGCGCGGCCATGGCGATCGAGGACGCCGTGGTGCTGGCGAAGTGCCTGCGGGACCGGCCGACCGTCGTGTCGGCGTTCGCGGCCTACGAGGGGCTGCGCCGCGAGCGCGTCGAGCGCGTCGTCGAGCAGGGCCGGCGTACCGGCGGGTGGAAGTCGCTCCACCCGCTCGCCGCGGTGCCCCGTGACCTGGTCATGCGGCTCGGGATGGCGCACATGGCCCGCACGGGCAACGACCCGAGTCGCTGGATCTACGAGCACCACATCGACTGGGCCGAGCGGGTCGCCGCCTGAGTCAGGCGCGGTACGGGCGGAAGAAGTCGCGGAGCTCCTGGGCGTACAGCTCCGGCTCCTCGAACGCCGCGAAGTGGCCGCCGCGCTCCGGCTCGCGCACGTACACGGTGTTGGCGGTCCGCTCCAGCCAGGCCCGCGGCGGGCGCACGATGTCGCCCGGGAACAGCGAGAACCCGGACGGCACCGCGACCCACCGCGTGACCTGCCGGGCCGGGATCGCGCCGTTGGCGTGGTACATCCGCATCGACGAGCCGATGGTGCCCGTGAGCCAGTAGATCGTGATGTTCGTCAGGATCTCGTCGCGGGTGTAGGCGTCCTCCAGGTCGCCGAAGCTCCAGGCCCGGAGCTTCTCGACGATCCACGCGGCGAGCCCGGCGGGCGAGTCGTTGAGCCCGGCCGCCACGGTCTGCGGCTTGGTGCGGTGCATGGCGCCGTACGCGCCCTCGGTCGCGCTCCACGTCGCGGTCTCGGCGAACCAGGCACGCTCCTCGGCCTGGAGCGTCGCCGGGTCGCCGGCGAAGACCGGCAGCCCGCCGTCCGTGCGGTGCACGGCGACCACGCGGTCCGGGTGGTCCAGCGCCAGGTACCGGCTCACGTGGCTGCCGATGTCGCCGCCCGCCGCGCCGAACCGTTCGTGGCCCAGCACCGTCATGAGCGAGGCCCACAGCCCCGCGACGGCGACCGAGCTCAGCGGCGCGCCCGTCGGCCGGTCCGAGTACCCGAAGCCCGGCATGTCCGGGACCACGACGTCGAACGCGTCGGCCGGGTCCGCGCCGTGCGCGCCCGGGTCCGTCAGCAGCGGCACGACCTTCGAGTACCGCCAGAACGAGTCGGGCCAGCCGTGGCTGAGCACCAGCGGCAGCACCGGGCCGGTCGGCGCGACGGCGCGCGCGTGCACGAAGTGGATCCCCAGCCCGCCGACCGACGTCCGGAAACGGGGGAGCCGCGCCAGCGCCGCCTCCTGGGCGGGCCAGTCGAACCCGTCCGCCCAGTACGCGACGAGCTCGCGGAGGTAGTCGAGATCGGTGCCCAGCGACCACCCGACGTCCTCGGGGGCGTCGGGCCAGCGGGTCGCCCGCAGCCGCGCGCGCAGGTCCTCGATCGCCTCCGGCGTGGCCTGCGGGGCGAACGGCTCAGGGGCGGTGGTGTCCGGCACGGCACACACCCTACGTGCGGCCCGGGCGCGCGGCGCGCCGCCGTCGTGGGGCCGCCGCGCCGCCGTCGTGCGGTCGGCGCGACGGCCGCGCGGCTGCGCCGACCGGTCAGTCGGTGGGCGAGACGCGGATCAGGTTGCCGTCCGGGTCGGCGACCACGAACGTGCGCCCGAAGACCTCGTCGTGCGGCTCCTCGACCACGGTGACGCCCTTCGCGACCCACGCTGCGTACACCTCGTCGACGGCCGCCGTGGACCGGGACACCATCAGTCCCACCTCGAACGACCGCGGGGTCTGCGCGGAGAGCCCGTCGGTGTGGCCGCTCCACAGCGCGAACAGCACGCCGGGCGCGATCTCGAACGGCACGTAGCGCGGGGCGCGCATGACCGGCTCGATCTCGAACAGGTCGGCGTAGAACGCCGTGGCGCGCTCGACGTCGGTCACGTAGACGAGGAAGAGGTTGGGTGCGGGCATGGGTTTGCTCCTTCCAGGACGCCGCCGACGTTCGGCGACGGACCCACGCTCGCGCGATAATGCGACAGAACCTGTCATGTTCAACCTCCAGCGACCGACCGGAGAGCAAGAATGACCTCGGCACAGCGCCTCATCGGCCTGCTCGGTGCGCTCCAGGCGCGGCGGCACACCACCGCGGAGTCGCTCGCGGAGGAGTTCGGCGTGTCCACCCGAACGGTGCTGCGCGACGTCCAGAAGCTCGTCGACGCCGACATCCCCGTCCTCACCGAGCGCGGCAGGTACGGCGGCATCAGCCTGCTGCCGGGGCAGCAGGTCGACCTCAGCCGGCTGACCACGTCGGAGGTCGACGTGCTCCGCGCCGTAGGCGTGGACCTCGACCGGGCCCGGGCGCTCGGCGCGGAGACGGCCGCACGCGCCGCCGTCGGCAAGTTCGCGACCCGCCCCGGCGCGCCCCCGGCGCGGTCGGGGGCAGCGCCGCTCTCCCTGGCCGACGTCGTCACGGTCGAGAACCGCGCCTGGTTCGCCGCCGAGCCGGCGGGCGACCCGCCCGACGTGGCCGCGCTCGCCCGCGACCTGCGCCAGGCCCGGCGGCTGCGCGTCACCTACCGGCGCAGCGGCGCCCGCTCGGCGTCGGACCTGGTGGTCGACCCGTACGGCCTGCTGCTCCGGGTCGACCGCTGGTACCTCGTCGCCGACGTCGACGCGGTACCCCGGCTGTTCGCGCTGACCCGCCTGGACCGCTGGGCACTGCTCGACGAGCCGCGCCGGGTCCGCGACGTCGCCCTGGAGGACGTCGCGCGCGGGCTCGGCCAGGCGCTGGAGACGCGGCACGAGATCACGGTCGAGGCGCTCCTGGACGTCGACGGCGTGGACCTGGCCCGCCGCATCCTGGGCTCCCGGCTGCGCACGGTCGGCGCGGCCGACGCCGCCGGCCGGGTGCCGATCACGGTCGCCTACGCCCAGGTCCAGGCCGCCCGGCAGCTTCTCCAGTTCGCCGACCACATCGAGGTCACGGCCCCGCCGGAGGCCCGGGCGCTGCTCCACCGCCTGGCCCAGGACACGGCGCGCCGCCACGCCTGATCCCGGCCGTCATCCGGCTGCGGCTGAACTGCCTCGGTCCGCTTCGGCCCGTGCCCCCGCTACCGGGCGAGCCTCCGCGTCGCCTCCAGCAGGGCGCGGGTCCCCTGGGTCAGGGCGCGCAGGTCGTCGACGTCGAGCAGGTCGAGCAGGTCGGGCGGCAGGTCGTCCTCGAGCGCGACGATGCGCCGGATCGCCTCGCTGCCCTTCTCCGTGCTGGTCACGCGGCGCACCCGGCCGTCGTCGGGGTCCGGGGTGCGCACGATCATCCCGGCGGCCGTGAGCCGGTCGAGGATCCCGGAGACCGTGGCGGCGGAGACGCCGAGCGCCTCGGCGAGCCGTTGCGGCGTCGAGTCGCGGTCCACCTGCACCAGGGCCAGCGCTCTGAGCTGCTGCACCGTGAGGTCCGTCTCCAGCAGCGGCCGGAGCCGGGAGGCGAAGAACGCCTCGCCCAGCTCGTGGTGCAGTTCGGCGAGCTCGGCGGCGAGCTGCGCGCGGGTCTGGTCGGTCACGGGGTGACTTTAGTGGTCCGCGGGCGGCACGAGAACCGGAGTTGCGTCGCGGGAACCCGGGCGTGATCCTTTGCGTTAGGCAAAATACTGCGCCGACGGAGTCGTGGGACCCCGGCGTGAACCCCAGATCTGGAGGCAGTGTGTTTCGTCTTGCCCGAATGTCGCTCGCGAACCGTGCCCTCGTGGCACTCGCGACGATCGCCGTCTTCGTCGTCGGCATCTTCAGCATGGGGCAGCTCCGGCAGGAACTCATACCGTCGCTGAACGTGCCCGTCGTGGCGGTCACCGCGGTCTATCCGGGCACCTCGCCGGAGATCGTCGCGGAGCGCGTCACCGACCCGATCGAGACCGCCGTCGAGGCGATCGACGGCGTCACGGGCGTGACCTCGACGGTCTCCACAGGCGTCTCGATGACCACCGTCGAGCTCGAGTACGGCACCGACATCGACGCGGCCAGCCAGGAGATGACCTCCGCCGTCGGGGGCCTCCAGGACCTGCCGGACGACGTCGAGCCCGACGTCATGGCCGGCTCGTTCGACGACCTGCCCGTGGTGCAGCTCGCGGTGTCCGGCGACGGCACCGAGCGGGAGCTGACCGACACGATCGACTCCGTTCTGGTGCCCGAGCTGTCGGGCATCGCGGAGGTCCGCGACGTCACGGTGACGGGTACCACCGAGCGCCAGGTCGTGATCGAGCCCGACGACGAGAAGCTCGCCGCCGCCGGCCTCACCGCCGCCCAGCTCTCGTCGCTGCTGCAGGACAACGGCACGGTCACGCCGGTCGGCTCGGTCACCGAGGACGGCCGCACCAGCAGCGTCCAGGTGGGCACCACCGTGAGCACCGTCAAGGAGCTCGAGAAGCTGCCGATCGTCCCGTCCGCGGGCTCCGCGGGATCCGGTGCGGCCGCGGGCGCTCCGGGCGCCCCGGGCGCCACCGGCGAGGCGCCGGCCGCCGAGCAGCCTGCCGCCGAGGCCGGCCCCGCCGCCGTCGTGCACCTGGGTGACGTCGCCAAGGTGAGCGTCAAGGACGTCGAGCCCACCTCCTTCTCGCGCCTGGACGGCGAGCCGTCCCTCGCGATCGCGCTGACCAAGACGCCCGACGGCAACACGGTCGACGTGTCCCACGCCGTGCAGGACGTGCTGGCCGACGTGCAGGACGAGCTCGACGACGCGGGCGTGAGCACCGCCGTCACGTTCGACCAGGCGCCGTTCATCGAGGAGTCGATCGAGGGCCTGACCACGGAGGGCGGGCTCGGCCTGCTGTTCGCGGTGCTCGTGATCCTGGTGTTCCTGGCCTCGCTGCGGGCCACGCTGGTCGCGGCGGTCTCGATCCCGCTGTCGCTGGCCGTGACGTTCGCGGCGATGAACCTGACCGGCTACACGCTGAACATCCTCACGCTCGCGGCCATGACCATCTCCATCGGGCGCATCGTGGACGACTCGATCGTGGTGATCGAGAACATCAAGCGGCACCTGTCCTACGGCGAGGACCGCGTGGACGCGATCGTCACGGCGGTCCGCGAGGTGGGCGCTGCCATCACCGCGTCCACGGTCTGCACCATCGCGGTGTTCGCCCCGATCGCCCTGGTGGGCGGCATGGCGGGCGAGCTGTTCCAGCCGTTCGCCGTCACCGTCGCGATCGCCATGGGCGCCTCGCTGGTCGTGGCGCTCGTCGTGGTGCCGGTCCTCGCGTACTGGTTCATCAAGGTGCCGGCCTCGGCCGACGGCGGCGCCGCCATGCGGGAGGCCGCCGAGCTCAAGGAGCGCCGCGGCATCTGGCAGCGCGCCTACGTGCCGTCGCTGGCGGCCGCGCTGCGCCACCCGGCGGTCACGCTGACGGTCGCGATCGCCCTGCTGGGCGGCACGCTCGCGCTGGTGCCGCGCATGGAGACCAACTTCATCGGGGCCGCGGGGCAGGACACGCTGTCGGTGACGCAGGAGTTCGAGCCGGGCACGTCGCTGGAGAACCAGGACGCGGCGGCCAAGGAGGTCGAGGACGTCCTCGCCGGCGTCGACGGCATCGCGACCGTGCAGACCACCGTCGGGTCGGGCGACGGGCTGGCCGCCGCCTTCGGCATGGGCGGCGGCGGGAGCAGCGCGTCGTTCGCGATGACGCTGGACGAGGACGCCGACAGCGAGGCGGTGCAGGACGACGTCCGCGAGGCGCTCGACACCGCCACCCTGGACGGCGAGGTGACCGTCGCCGCGGGCGACTCCGGGTTCTCCAGCACCACCGTGGACCTGGTGGTCACCGCGCCCGACGCCGACGACCTGGCCGCCGCCGCGAGCGACGTCGAGGACGCGGTCACGGACCTCGACGGCGTCGAGAGCGTGACCAACAACCTGGCCGCCGAGCAGTCGACGGTGCAGGTGACGGTGGACCGCGACGCGGCGGCCGAGGCCGGGCTGACGGAGGCGACGGTCTCCGGACTGGTGGCCGGCGCGATGAACGAGATGAGCATCGGCACCGTGGACCTGGACGGCGCGTCGCTCGACGTCGTCGTCGCCGGCGACGTGCCGGCCACGACGGCCGAGATCGAGAAGATCGACGTGCCGACGGCGGCGGTCGTGGTCCCGCTGAGCGACCTGGTGACGGTCGAGGAGGTGTCGGCCCCGGCGTCGGTCACGCGGGTGGACGGTGAGCGCAGCGCGACCGTGGCGGTGACCCCGGCGGGCCAGGACCTGGGCACGCTGACCACGGCCCTGACCGAGGAGATCGACGGGCTGGACCTGCCGAACGGCGCGGACGTGAGCGTGGGCGGTGTGGCGGCCGACCAGGCCGACGCGTTCGCCGACCTGGGCCTGGCGCTGCTGGCGGCGATCCTCATCGTGTACCTGGTGATGGTGGCGACGTTCCGGAGCATCGGGCAGCCCCTGATCCTGCTGGTCTCGGTGCCGTTCGCGGCGACGGGCGCCCTGCTGGCGCTGCTGCTGACGGGCACGCCGCTGGATGTCGCGGCCCTGATCGGCGTGCTGATGCTGGTGGGCATCGTGGTCTCCAACGCGATCGTGCTGATCGACCTGATCAACCAGTACCGGGCCGCCGGACGGCCGCTCGACGAGGCGGTGCGGGAGGGTGCGCGCCAGCGCCTGCGGCCGATCGTGATGACGGCCGCCGCGACCATCCTGGCGCTGACCCCGATGGCGTTCGGCCTGACGGGCGGCGGGGCGTTCATCTCGCAGCCGCTGGCGCTCGTGGTGATCGGCGGGCTCGTCTCGTCGACGCTGCTGACGCTGTACGTGGTGCCGGTGATCTACACGCTGTTCGAGCGGCGCTCGGAGGGCAGCAGCCCCAAGCGGGCCGCCCGGGCCGCGCGGCGGGCGAAGAAGGCCCAGGTCAGGGCCGCCGAGGCCGCGGCCGTCGCGCAGCGGCTGGCGGCGGACAGCGCGGGGTAGGCGGGCCCCGCCGGGGGCGGGGCCTGGTGCCCGCCCCCGGTCGGTGTCAGGCTGAGATCTCGGTCCAGGACGAGACCCCGGAGCTGTCGAGATGACGATGGACAATCTGCCCGAGGTGGTGTCGCGCGACGAGTGGGACGCCGCACGCCGGGAGCTGCTGGCCAAGGAGAAGGCGCTCACCAAGGCCCGGGACCAGCTCAACGCCGAGCGGCGCCGGCTGCCGATGGTCCGCGTGGACAAGCCCTACACGTTCGAGGGTCCGCACGGGCCCGTGCGCCTGCTCGACCTGTTCGAGGGCCGGCCGCAGCTCGTCATGCACCACTTCATGTTCGCCCCGGACTGGGACGAGGCGTGCCCGAGCTGCTCGTCGGCCGCCGACGGCATCGGCCGGCTGCGGCAGCTGCACGTGCGCAGCACGACCCTCGTGGCCGTCTCGCGCGCGCCGCAGGAGAAGCTCGCCGCGTACCGGGAGCGGATGGGCTGGGCGTTCCCCTGGTACTCCTCCTACGGCAGCGACTTCAACTACGACTTCCACGGGACCCTGGACAACCGGGTCACGCCCGTGCAGCTGCACTTCCGCGACGAGGCCGAGCTGACCGAGGCCGGCACGCCGTGGACCGGCGGGCCGTGGACGGAGAGCATGAACGGCACCGAGCTCCCGGGTATCAGCGCGTTCCTGCAGGTCGACGACGAGGTCTTCCACACCTACTCGACGTTCGGCCGCGGCATCGAGGAGTTCCACAACGGCTACCAGTACCTCGACCTGACCGCGCTGGGCCGCCAGGAGGAGTGGGAGGAGCCGAGGGGTCGTGCGGAACCCCTCGGCCTGCAGGTCGGGGGACCGGCGATGCGGGTGCCCGACCGGTACGACGTCTGACCTCAGCGGACCCGGTCGTAGACGAGGGCCAGCTCGCCGTGCTCGCCCGCGGTCCGGCTGACGAGCGTCCACCTCTCCGCGGGCAGCCCGTCGTCGAACAGGCGCGGGCCGTCACCGAGGAAGATCGGGAAGATCATGAGCGCGAGCCGGTCCACCTCGCCGGCCGCCAACAGCGCCTTGATGACGCTCGCGCTGGAGAACACGACGATGTCGCCGCCGTCGGCCGCCCTGAGGTCGGCGACCACCTCGGCGGCCGGCTTGTCGATGACCGTCGTGCGCTCCCACGGCGCCTCGCCGGGTGCCGGGGACAGGGTGGAGGACAGGACCACCTTCTCCGTGTCGACGAGCCACTTCGCGAAACCCTCGTCGCGGGGGTCGGCGCCCTCCATGCCGACGACGGTCGGCCAGAAGCCGAGGAACCCCTCGGCGTTGACCCGTCCGAGCAGGGCCGTCGTCGCCGGCTCCCAGAGGCTGGTCAGGTGGTCGCGGGCGACATCGCCGACGGCGTACGGCAGCACCCAGCTCATGTCCTGGGGGTCGGCCGCGGCGTAGTGGCCGTCGAGGGAGAGGCTCATGTTGGTGACGACCCTGCGGCCGCTCGTCTGCTCGGTCACGGTGTGCTCCTGGTGTCGGTGTCGGGCGCGTCGGCCGTGCCGGACGGCGCGGCGGCGAGGATCGCCGCGAGCTTGTCGAGGCTCTGGCCGAAGCCGATCTCGATGCCCGCGACGAAGTCGGCGGAGTCGATGGTGCTGTCGGCGATCCGGTAGCGGACGTCGAGGTCGGTGCCCGCGTCGGTGGGCACGAGGCCCAGGTCGACCTGTGCGGTGAAGGCGACGCCGCCGCCGGGCAGCAGCGGCGACGACCGGTAGACGAGCCGCGTGCCGGGGCGCGCCCGCTCGACGACGCCCTCCGCGCGCCCGACGACGACGTCCGAGCCGCCCGTGTCCTCGACGTCGCGGTACTCCAGGACGACCCGCCCGCCCTCCCGCGGCTCGAAGACGAGCTCGGAGACCCGCAGGTCGTCGGGCGCCCACCAGCCGGCGAGCAGCGCGGGTTCGGTCAGGTGCCGCCAGACCAGGTCGGGGCTCGCGGGCAGCGACCGGAGGAACGAGAACGAGCGGTCGTCGGCCCAGCCCGGCTCCTGTGCGGCGAGCCGCTCGGCGCGGAGGCTGAGCCCGTAGCGGTCGAAGGTCTCGCGCGCGCCGCCGGCCTGCTCGGCCGTGTCGGCGAGCCGGCCGAGCGTCGCGGCCAGATCCCGCAGCGGTCCGGGCCGGAGCGCGTACACGCGGCGCTGGCCGGTGCGCTGGGAGGTGACGACGCCCGCGCGCTCCAGGGTCTGCAGGTGCTTGGTCGTCTGCGGCTGGCGCGCCGGGGCGAGCTGGGCCAGCACACCGACCGAGCGCGGTCGCTCGGCCAGCAGGCTCACCAGTCGCCAGCGGGCCGGATCGGCCAGTGCGATGAGGAGTGCGTCCACGGAGTCGAGTATTCGCCCCAGAGAATATTCGTGTCAAGGAATAATGGGGGTGATCGACACGATCACCGCGCTGCTCCTGAACGGACTCGCCGGGAACGACAGCGCGGGGCGCACGGTCACCCGTGCGCCCCGCGAGGACTGACGTCAGCCGTCCCGGCCGACCGGCGTCAGCTGTTCCACCTCGAGACCTGGTACAGCTTCCCGTCGACCATGAAGGCCACCTCGGCCCCGTTGTACTTGGCGCTCATGAAGCACGAGAGCGTCCGGTTGCCGCTGGCCCCGTTCATCGGGTACGTGGTGCTGCCGCCCCACGTGGTGGCGTGCGGCGGGTGGATGTCGTGCCAGTCGGTCGGGCTGTCCTGGTCGTACTGCCGGGTGTTGCCCGCCCAGCAGGCCGCCTGGTGGTTGCCTGTGTCGAAGCCCGACCAGTTCAGCACCCAGTTGCGGCAGCTCGCGCAGTCACCGCTGTTGCCGCCCACGGTCACCCAGGCCCGCGGCGTCAGGGCCGCCTTCGAGGCGCAGGCCCGCGCCGTGCGGTTCTGGGAGTCGGTGACCGTGACGCAGGCCTCCTTGGTCTGACCCTCGTTGGCCGTGGCCGACGCGGTGCCGTTCTTGGCCGTGCTGGTGACCGCGCCGGTCACCCGCGCGGTGGTGGGCAGGCCGTTCTCCGGTCGCGCGTCCCACGTGAACGTGACCTTGCCGATCCCGGCGGTCGCCGTGATCGTCGGGGTCTTCGGCGGGCCGTACGGGGTCACCGGGTTCGAGGCTGCGGACCAGTCCGAGCAGGCGTCGGCGTTGCACGCCCGCACCTGGAACGTGTACGCCGTCCCGTTGGTCAGGCTCTTGTACGTGTACACGGTCGTGTTGCCCGCGCTGGGGTGGTCCGTACCGTTGTTGTGCGTGACCTCGTACCGCGGGCTCCTGCCCCGGAACTCCGAGCTCGGGATGGCGGCCCAGCTCACGTCCGCCTGGTTGCTCGTGTTCGACCCGAGCTTCGCCGCGGGCCGGCCGGGGACCTGCGGCACGCCGTACGGCACCACCGCGTTCGACTGCGGGCTGGCCTCGGACCTGCCCGCCTTGTTCTCGGCCCGGACCGTGAACGTATAGGTCGAGCTGGTGTTCAGCTCCTGGACCGCCTTCGAGGTACCCGTGACGGGGATGGTGTTGACCTTCGATCCGTCCTTGTACACGTCCAGGTAGTACCGCTTCACCGCGTCGCCGTTGTTGGCCGGGGCCGTCCACGACACGGTGATCTGGCCGCCGACGCCCGTGTTCACGCGCTGCGCGGTCGGCGCGCCCGGCCGCGCCGGGGGCGCGGCCGGGGTCTCCGGCGCGGAGGGGTCGCTCCACTCCGACGGCTCCTCGGCCTCGTTCTTGGCCTGCACCCGGACCGTGTACGCCGTGCCGTTCTCCAGCCCCGACCACTTGACCGAGGTGTTCTCGACGCACGCCTTCTGGGTCACGTTGTTCGCCGGCGCGGGGCTGATCTCAAGGTTCACGCACTCGATCGGCGAGCGGTCCGTGTAGGCCTTGTTCTTCCAGCTGACCGTCAGGCTCTGGTTGTCGAAATCGAGCGTCGGGGGCTCGGGCTTGTCCGGCTTCTCGTCCGGACGGACCTCGCGCGACGCCGGGGACGGCTCGGACTCGTCCACCTCGTTGGTCGCGGTGACCGTGAACCGGTACTTCACGTTGTTCTTGAGCCCGTCGAACGTGCAGGTGGTCGTGTCACAGGCGTGCTCCTGACCGTTCTGCGTCCGCAGCGTGTACCCGGTGATCTCCGACCCGTTGTTGTTCGGCTGGTCCCAGCTCAGCACGACCGTCTCCGAACGCACCTCCTCCACCCGCGGCGCCCGGGGCGCCTCGGGCCGGCCCAGCACCGTCAGCTTCGCGATGCCGTCGACCTCGCGGTCGGGGTCGCCCGTCGCGTCCTGCACGCGGTAGCGCACGGTCATGACGCCGGTGAAGTCGGCGGCCGGGGTGACGATCACCTCGGAGCCGTTGTGCGAGACGTCGCCCTGGCCCGTCTCGCGCGCCGCGTCGACCACCTTGAGCGGGGACTCCGGGAACGGGTTGGTGTCGTTCCTCAGCACCGGGACCGTGGTGGCCTCGCCCTGGTGGGCGTTCAGCACCACGTCGGGCGCCGTCTTGGCCTTCTCCCGGGTCGACGGCACCACCTCGACGGTCAGCTCGGCCTCGACGGGCGGGTTCTTGCCGTCGGAGACCGTCATGGGGATCTCCTGGAACGTGCCCTTCGGGACCGACGCGTCGACCTCGCCGCGCACGGTCGTGCCCGTCACGGACGTGGTGATGTCCTCGGTGCCCTTGACCTCGAAGGTCAGCGGGTCCTTGTCCGGGTCCCTGGCGTACCGCGACAGGTCCACCTCGGCCATCTCGGCCGGGGCGACCCTGAGCACCGGCGTCCCGGTGATCTTGGGCGGCATGTTCTTGGACGGGGTCACGTCGATCGGCAGCGTCAGCACCGCCGTCAGGCCCTCGGTGTCGTCGGGCCCGTCGCCGTCGGTCACCTCGAAGCTGACCGACGCGGCCCCGGCGTAGTCCGCCGTCGAGGTGTAGACGATCGTGTCGTGGTCCTCGACCGTGGCCGTGCCCTCCAGCGCCTTGACCGTCCGGTCCTCGGTGATCCGCGGCTCGGTGCCGTCGCGCACCACCACGTAGTCCGCGATGTCGATCGTCAGCGGCTCGCCGCTGGTCGCCTTGAGCGGCTCCAGGCCCGGCTTGACGTGCGGCCGCGCCTGGTCGCCCGGCACGCGGACGAACGCCTTGGCCTCCAGGTCGTCGATGTCGGTCACGGTGTACGTGATGACCTGGGCGTCCTGCGTCAGCTCCACCTTGACGGCGCCGGACTCGGTGACGGTCACGCCCTCCTCGTCCCCGTCCACGGAGACCTCGAGGTCGGCGGCCACGCCGTCCGGGTCCACGTCGTTGGCCAGCACGTCGAGCGTGACGCTGCTCGAACCCTCCACGTCGTCGACCGTCACGACGTCGTCGTGGGCGATGGGACGCAGCAGGGGCGCGTTCGCGTCCACGTTCACGGTGATGGCGCCGCTGGCGCGTGCCTTGTAGGTGTCCTGGATGCCGTAGTAGAAGGAGTAGGGGCCCTCCGTGTCGGGTGCGGTGACCACGACGTCGTCGTCCACCGCCTGGGGTTCGAGGTCGCCCGTGCCCTCGAAGCCCCTCGCCACCAGTCCGATCTGGTTGCCGTCGGGGTCCGAGTCGTTCTCCAGGGCGGCGACCGCGACGGTCCGGCCGGGCCGCACCGTCGTCACGTCGTCGACCGCCTGCGGGTCCTGGTTGGACGCCGGGGGCATCGCGATCCCGACCCGGACGACGCCCTCGGCGGGGGCGCCGCGCGTGTCGGTGACCTGGTAGGTGAAGGTGTCCAGGCCCGCCGAGCCCGCCGACGCCGCGTAGTCGATGAACCCGTCCACGATCGTGGCGGTGCCCTGCGACGGCGCCGCGGAGATCGAGCTCAGGGAGACGTAGTCGCCGTCGGGGTCCGAGCCGTCCAGCGGCAGCGGGATCCGGACGACGCCCTCGCTGAGCACCCGCGCCTCGATGTCGGGCAGCTGCGGGGCGGAGTTCTCGGGCGCGTCGAGCACCCTGATCGTGACCTGGGCCGAGTCCTTCTGGCCGTTGGCGTCCGACACCTCGTAGACGGCGTGGTACGTCCCGGCCTCCTGGCCGGCCCGGAACCGCACCGTGTCCTCCGAGACGAACGCCTCGCCCGCCGCGGCCGGCGGCGACTCCTGCAGCTCGTCGGTCAGCGTCAGCTCCAGGCCGTCCGGGTGCGTGTCGTTCTTCAGCACCGGGATGGTCACCACGTCGCCCACGTGCACGGTCGCCTCGTCGGGACCCGCCTCCGGCGGACGCAGCTGCGCCGGCGCCGGGATCGGCACCACGCGCACCTGACCGGTGGACGTGCTCGTGCCGTTCGCCACCTTGTAGCTCAGGGTCACCGGACCCTCCAGGCGCTTGACCTCCGAGACCTTCAGGATCTGGTGGTTGAGCACCGACACGGTCACCGGCGCGTCGCCGGGCACGCTGACCCCCTGCACCACGAGCACGCCGCCCGCGGGGTCGGTGTCGTTGGCGAGCACGTCCACCAGGGCGGTGCCGCCGGCGGGCAGCAGCACCTGGTCGGAGACCGCGACCGGCGCCCCGGACTCCTCCGGTGGCTCCACCACGTCCACGCGCACCAGGCCCATCGTCGGCGCGAGGCCGTCGCTGACGTGATAGATCACGTCGTACGCGCCGGGGGTGTCCGACTCGAACTTGAAGGTCTCGGTCGTGGCGTTGGTCGTGATCGTCGCGCCCTGCTTGTCGTCGACCCGGATCAGCCGGAAGTCGTCGCCGTTGGGGTCGAAGTCGTTGGCGACAGGGTCCACCGTCACCGGCTCGCCGGCCAGCACGGCCACGTGGTCCTGCACCGCGACCGGCGGCACGTTGGTGGCGACCACGTCGACGATCAGCGTGCCCGGGAAGGACTGGCCCATGGCGTCGGACACCAGGACGTCGACGATCTTGTTGCCCGTCACGGTGCCGCCGTCCCGGAACTCGACGGTGCCGTCCGGCCGGAACCGCACCTCGTCCAGGGGGTCGGCCGTGGTGGCGCTGGACAGGAACATGTCGTCGCCGTCCGGGTCCTTGAAGTACGGCAGCACCTTGATGGTGCCCAGGCCGCCCTGGCCCACCACGAGCACCGGCTTGCCCGGCTGCTCGGGCGCGTTGTTCTCCTCCGGCGGCACCACCTTGACGTCCACGGAACCCTCGTCGGTGCCGCCCCGGCCGTCGTTCACCTCGTACGTGAAGCTGGTGGTCCCGGTCGCGCCGTCGGGCACGTTCGCCTGCAGCGCCGTGCCGTCGAGCACGCGGTCCACCGCGATGCCGCCCTCGACCTCACCCTTGACCGACGCCACCATCACGTCGCCGTCCTGGTCCGAGTCGTTGCCCAGCACGTTGAGCACCGTGGTGCGGCCCGGCCGCACACCGAACGTGTCGTCCACCGCCTTGGGCGCGCGGTTGGGCTTGCTGCGGTCGGCCACGGCCTGGTCGACCTGCTCCGGCGTGGCCTCCTCGGTCTCGGTCTTCTTGCCCTTGCCGTCCTTGGGGGTCGTGAGCTTCCACTCGTCGACCACCTCGAACTTCTCGGCGGCCATCCACAGCAGGCCGCCCGCCATGTCGTTGAGCACGATCACGTTCCGGTTGACCCGGTAGACCAGGTTCATCCCGGCGCTCACGCCCTCGAGCACCTCGTTGACGTCGTTGTGCGAACCCTCGCAGTCCCGGAGCACCTGGCCGCCGGCCCACGCTCCATAGAGACAGCCGCCGAGCTGCACGGGGGCGGACGGCGTGCCGCCGGCCGCACCCTGGAAGCCGAACGTGGTCGGCTTCCCGCCGCCGACCGGTACCGTCACCAGCGCTTGCGGGGTGGCCAGCACCACGTTCTCCGCCTCGTCGGAGGGCTGCTGCAGCATGCTCTGCGCGCCCTCCTCGATCGACACGGTGTCGCCGCCCGGCAGCACGAGGTTGCCGGTGGACTGGTCGAGCACCACGGGCTCGTCACCTACCGCGGAGACCAGCACCGTGGCGTCGGCGCTCACGGGGAGCGACGCCTCGTCGGCGTCCTCGGCGACGCCCTGCGAGCTGGTGGGGATCGTGTAGAGCTTGCCGTCGGCCGGCACGGCCAGGAACACGGTGCCGTCCTTGCCCACCGCGAGCTTGCCACCCTTGCCCGCCTCGACCGTGGGCTTGAGCTCCTTCTCGTCGAACGCCGCCGAGTCGAACGGCATCACCCACGCCCGGCCGGTGTCGCCGTCGTACACCGCCGTGGTGGCGCCGCCCGCGGCGACCTGCGCCCCCGCGGGGAAGTTCATGGTGGTGTCGAACGCGAGCTGCGCCGGGTTGACCGGGCTCGCGGACGAGCTGCCCGCGCTGTCCAGGAGCACGCGCTGGGCGTCCTGCTCCACGTCGAAGCTTCCCGAGCCGGCCACCAGCACGCCGTCGATGGTCTTGGCCTCGTAGTTGAACCGGCCCAGGTTGCCCTTCGCCGTCTGGGTCACCCAGACGCCCGAGTCGTTCAGGTCGACGTCGGCGGTGGCCTCACCGTCGTAGAGGAGCGCGAAGCCGACCAGACCCGCGCCGAAGAGCGCCACCACCCCCACCGATACGACCGACCGACGGTTCTCAAATACGCGTGAGGCAAAGCTCATGCGCCCTCCTGATCATCACTCCACAAAAAGAAAGCCCGCCCGGCCACTACACAGGCGCGACGTCGGCAACCCTATCGACGGAGGAGGTGAATTGTCGCCGAAATGTGGTTCTGTCGCCGCGTGAATACCGCGGCCCGGACGCAGTCTTTCGCGTCGCGACGAGGGGTCAGCGCGACGCGGGTCAGAAGGACTCCGTGCGCCGGTCGACCCATTCCTTCGCGTCGACGAGCATGTGCTGACGGTAGCGGTCAGGCCCGGCGCGCGAGCAGGCTGAACGTGTTGGGTACGCGACCGTCCCAGGCGGCGGCGGTGAGGCCGTCCGGGCGCCAGAACGGCTCGGGATGCTCGTGCAGCTCCTCGATCTCGAACCCCACGCGCAGGCAGGCCGTGACGATGCCCGCGAGCGTGTGCTGCCGCTCCACGGCGCCGTTGCCGGGGTAGGTGTCGTTGACGTGCGCGGGGGCGAAGTACCCGCGGTCGGGGCGCACCCGGATCTCGTCGGCGCTCCAGTCCCACAGCGGCACCATGGGGTGCGCCTCGTACACGTAGAGATGCCCGCCCGGCCGGAGCAGCCGGCGCGCTTCCGCGAAGAACGCGCCCAGGTCGGCGAGCCAGATCAGTGCGCCCTTGCCGGTGTAGACCAGGTCGGCGCAGGCCGTCTCCAGCCCGCTCGCGGGCAGGGCCGCCCGGGTGTACCGGCACGGCAGGCCGAGCTCGTCCGCCCGGCGCCGCGCGCTGGAGACGGCGGCCTCGCTGTAGTCGAGCCCGTGCACGGAGCGCGCCCCCAGGCGTGCGAGCGCGATGTCGTCGAGCCCGTGGCCGCTCATCGGGTGCACCACGTCGGCGCCGGCGACGAGGTCGCCGAGGGCGTCGACCTCGGCGGGCAGGAGCTCCGCGGTGCGGGCCAGGGCGAGGTGCTCGGCGTACTCGTCCTCGTACTTGCGCGATGCGACGGCCCAGGCGGCCCGTGTCTCGTTCCCGGTGGCGTCCATCGCGCCACCCTGTCAGGGGCGGCGGGGCCGGCGCAGCACTTTTCCGGCGGGTGAGGCCGGGTGCGGTGTTGCGCGTGATACCCCTCAGGGGTATATGGTGAGCGGCATACGGTTACCCCCTAGGGGTAGCAAGGTATCAACACCGAGAGGCGAGACGATGGCGACGAGCGAGTACGAGGTGACGGGGATGACCTGCGGGCACTGCGAGATGTCGGTGCGCGGCGAGGTGAGCCGCCTCCCGGGTGTGGAGCAGGTCGACGTGAGCGCGGCGACCGGCCGGCTCGTGGTCCGCAGCGCCGCGGCGCTGGACGAGGCCGCGGTCCTGGCCGCCGTGGACGAGGCGGGATACGAGGCGGCGCGTCTCTCATGAACGCGCCCCAGCGGCTGGGCCTGTACGGCGGGGGGCTCGCGGCGCTGTTCGTCGCGTCCTTCGCCGTCGCGGGCGCGGTCGTCCCGGAGGCCTCGGTCGTCGCCTGGTCGGCGGCGGCCGGGGCCGACGGGGCCGAGGACATGGAGATGACCGGTGCGGCCCACGGGGACGCGGGCGGCGAGCCGGCCGGCACCCACGGGCAGGACGGCGCCGGCCCGGCGCCGGTGCGCGGGCTGTCGCTGGAGCAGGACGGCCTGCTCCTGAGCCCGGTGACCGTCCCGGACGAGGTGGGCGAGCGGGGCACGCTCTCGTTCTCGGTCACCTCGCCCGACGGCGCGGCGGTGACCGAGTTCGCCACGGAGCACGACAAGGAGCTGCACCTGGTCGTCGTCCGCTCCGACGGCGAGCAGTTCCGGCACGTGCACCCGACGATGTCGGCCGACGGCGTCTGGTCGATACCGTGGACCTGGGACGAGGCGGGCACCTACCGCGTGCTCGCGGACTTCGTCCCCGAGGCGACCGGCGAGAACTTGACGCTGGGCCGGACGGTCGACGTCGCGGGTCCGCTCGACCCCCGGCCGGCGACGGCGGTGTCGGCGTCCGACACGACCGGCGGGTACACCGCGACGCTCACGGGAGACCTGAGCGCGAGCGGGGAGTCGACGCTGACGGCGACCGTCACGCGCGACGGCGAGCCGGTCACGGACCTGGAGCCGTACCTCGGCGCCTTCGGGCACCTCGTCGCGCTGCGCGCGGGCGACCTGGCCTACCTGCACGTGCACCCCGAGGGCCACGAGCCCGAGCCGGGCGCGGTGTCCGGGCCGGACGTCACGTTCCTGACCGAGGCGCCCACCCCGGGCCGCTACCTGCTGTACCTGGACTTCAAGGTGGACGGGGACGTGCACACCGCGCGCTTCGTCCTGGACACGAAGGGGAGGGACTGATGTCGGGCACCACGTCCCGCACGGACGAGCCGACGACCACGGTCGACCTGGAGATCGGCGGCATGACCTGCGCGTCGTGCGCCATGCGGATCGAGAAGAAGCTCAACCGCCTCGACGGCGTGACGGCGAGCGTCAACTACGCCACCGAGAAGGCGAAGGTCACCGCGCCCGCCGGGTACGACCTGGGCGCGCTGGTCGCCGAGGTCGAGAAGACCGGCTACACCGCTGTCCTGTCCGCGCCTCCCGAGGCTCCGGCGGACGACGACGGCGCGGCCGGCGCGCAGGACCGGGAGCTGTCCGGGCTGCGGGACCGGCTGATCGCCACCGTGGTGCTCACGGTGCCGGTGATCGCGCTCGCGATGGTCCCGGCCTGGCAGTTCACCTACTGGCAGTGGGCGTCGCTCGTCCTGGCGGCCCCCGTCGCGCTGTGGGGGGCCTGGCCGTTCCACCGGGCGGCGTGGACCAACCTGCGGCACGGCGCCGCCACCATGGACACCCTCGTCTCGCTGGGCGTGCTGGCCGGCTTCGGCTGGTCCCTGTACGCGCTGTTCCTCGGCACGGCGGGCGAGCCCGGGATGACGCACGGGTTCGAGCTGACGGTCGCGCCGTCCGACGGTGCCGCCAACATCTACCTCGAGGTGGCCACCGGCGTCACGATGTTCGTGCTGGCCGGGCGCTACTTCGAGAAGCGGTCCAAGCGCCGGGCGGGCGCCGCGCTGCGGGCGCTGCTGGAGCTGGGCGCCAAGGACGTCGCGGTGCTGCGCGACGGGACCGAGACCCGCGTGCCGGTCGAGAGCCTGGCCGTGGGCGACGAGTTCGTGGTGCGGCCGGGGGAGAAGGTCGCCACCGACGGCGTGGTCGTCGCCGGCTCGTCCGCGATCGACGCGTCGCTGCTCACGGGGGAGTCCGTCCCCGTCGAGGTCGGCGTCGGCGACACCGTGGCCGGGGCGACCGTGAACTCGGGCGGCCGCCTCGTCGTGCGGGCCACGGAGGTCGGGTCGGGCACCCAGCTCGCACGGATCGCGCGCCTGGTCGAGGACGCACAGTCCGGTAAGGCGGAGATCCAGCGCCTGGCCGACCGGGTCTCCGGCATCTTCGTCCCGGTGGTCATCGCGATCGCGGTGGCGACCCTGGGCTTCTGGCTCGGCGCCGGGTTCCCCGCCGCGGCCGGGCTGACCGCCGCCGTCGCGGTGCTGATCATCGCCTGCCCGTGCGCCCTCGGGCTGGCCACGCCCACCGCGCTGCTGGTGGGCACCGGCCGCGGGGCCCAGCTCGGCATCCTCATCAAGGGGCCCGAGGTGCTGGAGTCCACCCGCAAGGTCGACACCGTGGTGCTCGACAAGACCGGCACCGTCACCACCGGCCGGATGACGCTCCAGGAGGCCGTCCCCACCGACGGCATCTCCCGCCAGGACCTGCTGCGGCTCGCGGGCGCGCTGGAGGACGCCTCCGAGCACCCCGTGGCGCAGGCCGTCGCCAAGGGCGCCACCCAGGAGGTCGGCGACCTGCCGGTCCCCGAGTCGTTCGAGAGCGTCCAGGGTCTGGGCGTGCAGGGCGTCGTCGACGGGCACGCTGTCGTCGTCGGGCGCGAGAGCCTGCTCGCCGACTGGTCCCAGTACCTGCCGGAGGACCTGGCCCGGGCCAAGGCCCGCGCGGAGGGCGAGGGCCGGACCGTGGTCGCCGTCGGCTGGGACGGGCAGGCCCGCGGCATCCTCGTCGTGGCCGATCAGGTCAAGCCGACCAGCGCCGACGCCGTCGCCCGGCTCGTGGCGCTCGGGCTCACGCCCGTGCTGCTCACCGGTGACAACCGGCCCGTGGCGGAGCAGGTCGCCGCCGCCGTGGGGATCACCGAGGTGATCGCCGAGGTCATGCCGCAGGACAAGGCCGACGTCGTGGCGAAGCTGCAGGCCGAGGGCAGGATCGTGGCGATGGTCGGGGACGGCGTCAACGACGCCCCGGCGCTCGCGCAGGCCGACCTGGGCCTGGCGATGGGCACGGGCACGGACGCCGCGATCGAGGCGGCGGACATCACGCTCGTGCGCGGTGACCTCACCTCGGCCGCCGACGCGATCCGGCTGTCGCGCCGGACGCTCGGCACGATCCGGACCAACCTGTTCTGGGCCTTCGGCTACAACGTCGCCGCGATCCCGCTGGCGGCCCTCGGCCTGCTCAACCCGATGCTGGCCGGCGCCGCGATGGCGTTCTCCAGCGTGTTCGTGGTGGGCAACAGCCTGCGGCTGCGCACCTTCCGGAGGTGACGCGCCCGGGCCCCTGCCGAGGGGCCCGGGCGTGCGGGCTCAGGCGTGCAGCGGCTCCAGGGCGCCGGACCAGGCGACCGTCTGGTCCAGCAGCGTGTCCAGGGCAGGGGTCAGGTGCTCGCCCGGCTTGAACACGGAGTAGTTCTCGAACTCCGTCATCAGCGAGAGCGCAACCTGCTGGCGCACCGTCGCGACCTGCAGCTCCGCGAGGATCAGCCGCAGGTGCTCCGCGGCGCGGGCCCCGCCCACGCCGCCGTAGGAGACGATGCCCGCCGCCTTGTTGTTCCACTCGCCGTAGACGAAGTCGAGGGCGTTCTTGAGCACGCCCGAGGTGGAGTGGTTGTACTCGGGGGTCACAAACACGTAGCCGTCGAACTCGGCCACCTTGGCGGCCCACTCCTTGGTGTGGTCGTGGGCGTACTGGCCCGTGGCCGGTGGCAGGGGCTCGTCGAGGTGGGGCAGAGGGTAGTCCGCCAGGTCGACGAGCTCGAACTCGGCGTCCGTGCGCTGCGACGCGATCTCGTAGACCCACTTGGCCACGGCCTCGCCGTTCCTGCCGGGGCGGGTGCTGCCGAGGATGATTCCGATCTTGAGCATTGCTCGTCCTTCGCTTCCGGGAGTGTGTCGGTGGACCCCCCGGGCGCGGGAACGAACGCGGGCCCGGGGTGGTTGGTCCACGTGAGACAACAGTGCGGAAACCCGGGTAATCCAGTTTTCAAATACGCACTTTGCAGTTCGTCGGTAACCCGAGAGGAAGCAATGCGGCATGGCGCCGATCCCGCGTGACACGCGTCTGGAGAGCCTGGCGGCGAGGATGCCCGGGGGCTCCGACGCGCCGTGCGACAGCGAGACGCACGAGCTGACCCGGGACCTCATGGGCCAGGTCGCCGACCGGTGGACGCTGCTCGTGGTGGCCTCCCTCTCCGACGGGCCGCAGCGCTTCTCCGCCATCCAGGCGGTCGTGGCCGGCGTCTCGCACCGGATGCTCAGCAAGACCCTGCGCGGCCTGGTGCGGGACGGGATGATCACCCGCACCGCCTATGCGGAGGTGCCGCCGCGCGTCGAGTACGAGCTGACCCCGCTCGGCTGGAAGCTCATGGACCTGGCGCACGGGTTCGTGGACTGGGCGCAGGACCACGGGCAGCAGCTCCGCGAGAGCCGCGCCCGGTTCGACCGGGGGAGCGAGGCGGTCTGACGGCGGCACCGTCCGCCGCCGGTGCTGTCTGTCGTCGTCAGCCCTGGGCCACGGTGAGCGCCAGCAGCTGCCCGCGCAGCCGGGCCAGCTCCTCCGGCGTCGGCTCGCCGCCCCAGGCGGGCTGCGCGCTGGCGCCGTCCGCCGCCGCCACCACGAGCGACAGCACGTCCTCGGGCAGGCCGTCCGCCCGGAGGTCGTCCTGCCAGCGGCGTGCGTCCGCCCGGGCCAGGTCGATGACGGCGTCCACGCTCGACAGGTGCGCGATCACCACCAGCGCGTCCCGGGAGGCCGCGGCGTCCAGGGCGCCGTCGATCGACACGCGCACGTAGGCGCGGGTGAGGCGGCCGGGGGCGGCGTCGTCGGCCGGGACCGCGGCGAGCACCGCGGTGCGGAACCGCTCCAGCCAGTCGGTCGCCAGGGCGAGGTGCAGGTCGTGCTTGTTCGCGAAGTGGTAGAGCAGCCCGCCCTTGGACACGCCCGCCCGGCGCGCGACGTCGTCCAGGCTGGCCGACACCCCGCGCTCGCGGACCAGCCGGCTCGCCGCGTCCAGGATCGCCGCGCGCGTCTGTTCCGGGCTCCTGCCCGCCGTCCGGCCCACTGCCACCACCTCGTCTCCGTCGCACCGCCCGGCACGCACTATAGGCCGCGTCACAGGCCTCGTCCTCGAAAACTGTACCGGCTAGACGGTACAGTTACGCGAGTGACCGCTCCTGCTCCCCTTCTCTCCGTGCGCCGCCGGTGGGCCGCGCTCGCCGTCCTCGTGCTGGCGGTCGGCCTGCTGGCGATCGACGGCACCGTGCTCTACCTGGCCGTGCCGTCGCTCACCCGCGACCTCGCGCCCACCGCCACCCAGGTCCTGTGGATCGGCGACATCTACTCGCTGGCCATCGCCGGGCTCCTGGTCACCATGGGCACCCTGGCCGACCGGATCGGGCGCAAGCGCCTGCTGCTGATCGGCGCCAGCGCGTTCGGCGTCGCCTCGGCCCTGGCCGCCTTCGCGCCCAACGCGGAGACCCTGATCGCCGCGCGACTGCTGCTCGGCGTCGCGGGGGCCACGATCATGCCCTCGACGCTCTCCCTCATCCGCACGCTGTTTCCCGAGGCTGCCGAGCGCAGCCGCGCCATCGCCGTCTGGTCCGCCGCGGCGGGCGGCGGCGCCGCGATCGGACCCCTGGTCGGCGGGCTGCTGCTGGAGCACCTCTGGTGGGGCTCGGTCTTCCTCGTCAACGTGCCCGTCGTGCTGGTGCTCGTGGTCGCCGGCGCCGTGCTGCTGCCCGAGGCGAAGGACCCGCACCCCGGCCGCCTCGACCTGCTGTCGGTGCTCCTGTCGTTCGCCGCGGTGATGCCGCTGGTCTGGGCCATCAAGCACGCCGCGTCCGAGGGCGTCGACGCGCTCGCGACCGGCGTGCTGGCTCTCGCGGTGGGCTCCGGCGTCTGGTTCGTGCGGCGGCAGAACCGGCTCGCGGCGGACGGCCGCGGCCCGCTGCTCGACGTCGGGCTGTTCAAGGTCCCGGCGTTCAGCGGCGCGGTGGCGGCCAACCTGATCGCGATCTTCGCGCTGACCGGCATGCTGTTCTTCTTCTCGCAGTACCTGCAGCTCGTGCGCGGGTTCTCGCCGCTGGTCGCGGGCGTCGCCGAGCTGCCCGCCACCATCGCGTCCATCGCCGTGGTCGTGGTGGTGGGCTGGTCGCTGCGGCGGTTCGGGCGCGGCCGTGCCATCGCGCTCGGGCTGGCGGTCACCGCGCTGGGCATGGTCGCGATCGCCGTGGCCGAGGGCGCCGACCACTACGCGTGGCTCGCGCTCGCCCTGATCCCGGCCGGGCTCGGCGTCGGGCTCGCGATGACCCTGACCACGGACGCCGTGGTCTCCGCCGTCCCGCCGGCCAAGGCGGGCGGGGCCTCGGCGATCTCCGAGACGGCGTACGAGCTCGGCGTCGCGCTGGGCGTCGCCGTGCTCGGCTCGCTGGTCACCCTGGGCTACCAGGGCCGGGTCGCCCTGCCTGCGGGCCTGTCGCCCGACGCCGCGGCCCAGGCGGGCGACTCGCTCGCCTCGGCGGTCGCCGTGGCGGGGGAGCAGGCGGCCGGGCTGGAGGCGGCCGTGCTGGACGCGGCGCGCGAGGCGTTCGTCGCGTCGCTGCAGACGACGTGCGTGGTGGCGGCGGTGCTGGTCGCGGTGGCCGCCGTCGTCGCCTGGCGGCTGATCCCGAACGAGCGGTGACGGGCGAGGGGTGCCCTGACAGGGTCTGTCCGACCCGCGCCACCGGACGTAGCGTCGAGGCGACACCTACGAAAGGACTCGCCGCATGTCCACCATCGCCATCATCGGCGCCGGACCCGGCGTCGGCCGGGCCGTCGCCCGGCGCTTCGGGCGCGAAGGCTTCGCCGTCGCGCTGATCTCCCGCAGCCAGGACAAGGTCGACGCGCTCGCCGCCGAGCTGACGGGCGACGGCGTCACCGCGCGGGGCTACGCGGCCGACGTGCTGGACGCCGACGCGCTCGCGGCGGCCCTGGCCGCCGCGTCCGCCGACCTCGGGCCGGTCTCCGTGCTCCAGTACAGCCCGCTGCCCGCCCGCCACTACCTGCGGCCCGTCACCGAGACCCCCGCGGCGGACATCCTGGAGGCCGTCCGGTTCTCCGTGCTCGGCCCCGTCGCCGCGGTGAACGCGGTGCTGCCCGGCATGCGCCAGGCGGGCGCGGGCACGCTCGTGTTCGTCAACGGCGGCACCTCCGTGCGCCCGCGCGCCGGATACGCGGGCACGTCCATCGGCTTCGCCGGGGAGAGCGCGTACGTGCAGATGTTGCACGACGCCCTGGCCCCCGACGGCATCCGGGTGGCGCAGCTCGTGATCCCCGGCGCAATACAGGCCGACGATCCCGAACGAGGTCTTGACGCCGTCGCCGAGCGCATCTGGGGGCTGCACACCACGCCCGGCGAGTTCCGCGAGTTCCTCTCGCCGCTCGACTGAACCCCGGCGGCGTCGGGCCAGGCCCGGCCCGGCGCCCGCGGTGTGACGCGGAGGGTGTTAAGAAACCGTCAATGCCGCGCGTGGCACGCGGTATCCGCCTTAGGTTCCACAGGTGACTACTGCAATCCGCCCGCCCGGCCTCGTCCCGCGACCCGCGGAGGCCCTGCGGCTCGCCGTCGTGGTCGGCGCGCTCGGCGTCGTGTTCGGCGACATCGGCACCAGCCCGATCTACACCCTCCAGACGGTCTTCAACCCGGCGGACCCGCACCCGGTGCCGGCCACCACGGAGAACGTCTACGGCGTCGTCTCGCTGATCTTCTGGTCGGTGATGCTCATCGTCACCATCACGTACGTGCTGCTGGCGATGCGGGTCGACAACGACGGCGAGGGCGGCATCATGGCCCTGATCACGCTGCTGCGCCGGTGGGCCAGGAACGGGTCGACGCGGACCACCCTCACGCTGGCCGGGCTCGGGCTGTTCGGCGCCGCGCTGTTCCTCGGGGACAGCATGATCACGCCGGCCATCTCCGTGCTCTCGGCGGTCGAGGGCCTGAAGATCATCAACCCCGAGTTCGAGGGCTGGATCGTCCCGGTCACCGCCGTGATCATCGTGATCCTCTTCGCCGCGCAGAAGTTCGGTACCGCGGCCGTCGGCCGGCTGTTCGGCCCCGTGATGATCGCGTGGTTCGTCGCGATCGGCGCGTGCGGCATCTGGGGCGTGGCCGGCGAGCCAGGCATCCTCAAGGCGCTCTCGCCCACGTACGCCCTGGGCTTCCTGGCCGGCCGGTTCGACCTGGCGTTCTTCGCGCTCGCCGCGATCGTGCTGTCCGTGACGGGCGCCGAAGCGCTGTACGCCGACATGGGCCACTTCGGCCGCCGGCCCATCTCGGTCGGCTGGATCTTCCTCGTGCTCCCGGCGTGCACCCTGAGCTACATGGGCCAGGGCGCGCTGATCCTCCAGGACCGGGCCAACCTGTCGGCCCCGTTCTTCCTGCTGACGCCGGACTGGGCGCTGATCCCGATGGTGGTCCTGGCCACCGCCGCGACCGTCATCGCGTCCCAGGCCGTCATCACCGGCGCGTTCTCGGTGACGGCCCAGGCCGCGCAGCTCGGCTACCTGCCCCGGCTGCGGATCCTGCACACCTCCCGGTCCGAGCGCGGTCAGATCTACGTGCCGTGGATCAACTGGCTGCTGATGGTCTCGGTGCTCACCCTGGTCTTCGCGTTCCGTGACTCGGCGTCGCTGGCCTACGCCTTCGGCATGGCCGTGACCGGCACCATCACGATCACGACCACCCTGTTCTTCTACGTGGCGTGGAAGACGTGGAACGTGCCCAAGTGGGTGCTGGCGTCGCTGGCCGCCGTGCTGCTGGCGGTCGACCTGCTGTTCGTCGCGGCCAACCTGACCAAGCTCGTGCACGGCGCCTGGCTGCCGCTCGCGATCGCGGTGACCGCGTTCACCGTCATGACCACCTGGCAGCGCGGTCGTGAGGTCGTCACCGCCAAGCGCGAGGCCATGGAGGGGTCGCTGCGCGCCTTCGTGGACGGGCTGCGGACCCGCGAGACGCCGGTGCAGGTGGTCAGCGGCACGGCCGTCTTCCTCAACCGCGGGAGCGAGACGGCGCCCCTCGCGCTGCGCGCGAACGTCGAGCACAACCACGTGCGCCACGAGCAGGTGGCGGTCGTGGCGGTCGACGTCGCGATCGTGCCGCGCCTGACGGACGAGGAGCGCGTGGTCGTCGAGCACCTCGGCGAGGGCCGGGACGGCATCACGCACCTCACCGTGCGGTTCGGGTACGACGAACGGCCGGACGTGCCCGCGGCGCTGGCGCAGCTCGGGCCGGAGGACACCGAGGGCTGGCTCGACCTGGACAACGCGACGTACTTCCTGTCCCGCATCCAGCTCCGGCTCGGCAAGGAGCCAGGGATGCCGGCCTGGCGCAAGCGGCTGTTCATCGCCACGTCGTACATCACGGCGGACGCCGCCGAGCACTTCAACCTGCCCCGCGACCGCACGGTGCTGCTCGGCTCCCACGTGGACGTCTAGGCGCTTCCCGGCGCTGCCAGCCCGGACTCTCAACCTCGACCTGAGGCAGAGTCCGGGCGAACTTTCAACCTCAACCTGAGGCTGAGCCTGGGGCGAGGTGGTCGAGAACCGCTCCGGGTGACTGTTCGAATGTGGGGTGTGTTGCTCTGCGTAGACGATGTCGACGCTGAGCAACGCACCCCACATTCGCATGCGCCCCCTGCGGGGTGTCGGTGGCCTCTGATGTAGCTCGCCCGGTTGACGCAGATACCCCCTAGGGGTATATATGGAGTACTGCAGCCCTCACGGGGCATGCTCTGCTCAACCCAGGAGCGATCCATGAACGAGCCACACCAGCATCCCGCGCCGCCCGTCGCGCCCGGTCCTGCCGCGGACCACGAGTCCGCGCACCAGGAGCACGCGCACCACGAGCACGCATCGCACGGCGCCGAGGCCGGCCACGGCGCCCACACCGACCACACCGGCCACGACGCTCACGCGGGCCACGACGCCCATGCCGGCCACGACGCCCATGCCGGTCACGACGCCCACGCCGGTCACGGCGACCACGTCGGCCGGTTCCGGCGGCTGTTCTGGATCATGCTCGTCCTGGCGGTGCCGGTCGTCGCGTTCTCCGGCATGTTCGCGATGATCCTGGGCTACGATCTGCCCGACGCCGCCTGGGTCACCGCGATCCCGCCCGTGCTCGGCACCGTCATGTACGTCTGGGGCGGCTCGCCGTTCCTCACCGGCGCCGTCTCCGAGCTGCGCTCCCGCAAGCCCGGGATGATGCTGCTGATCGGGCTCGCCATCACGGTCGCGTTCGTCGCGTCGCTGGGCGCCAGCCTGGGGCTGCTCGACCACCAGCTCGACTTCTGGTGGGAGCTGGCGCTCCTCATCGTGATCATGCTGCTGGGCCACTGGATCGAGATGCGCTCGCTCGCGCAGACGACGTCGGCCCTGGACTCCCTCGCAGCGCTGCTGCCGGACGAGGCGGAGCGGGTCGACGGGGACCAGATCGTCAAGGTCGCGCCGAGCGACCTCGTCGTCGGCGACGTCGTCGTGGTGCGGCCGGGCGGGAGCGTCCCCGCCGACGGCCGCGTCGTCGACGGCCGGGCGGAGATGGACGAGTCGATGGTGACGGGGGAGTCGCGCACCGTGCCGCGCGGCCTGGGGGAGCCCGTGACCGCGGGCACCGTCGCCACCGACTCCGGCCTGCGCATCGAGGTCACAGCCACCGGCGACGACACCGCCCTGGCCGGCATCCAGCGGCTGGTCGCCGAGGCGCAGGCCTCCTCCTCGCGCGCGCAGCGCCTGGCCGACACCGCCGCGGGCTGGCTCTTCTGGTTCGCGCTGGGCGCTGCGGCGGTCACCGCCGTGGTCTGGACGCTCGTCGGCCTGCCCGACGACGCCGTCATCCGCACCGTGACCGTGCTCGTCATCGCCTGCCCCCACGCGCTGGGCCTGGCGATCCCGCTCGTGGTCTCGATCGCCACGGAACGTGCCGCACGCGGCGGCGTGCTCGTCAAGGACCGCCTCGCGCTGGAGAGCATGCGCACCGTCGACACCGTGCTGTTCGACAAGACCGGCACCCTCACCAAGGGCGAGCCCACGGTCGCCGACGCCCAGCCCGCCGGAGACCCCGGCTCGGGCCGGGACGGCACCGGCCACGACGGCACCGGCCACGGCGGCCTCGACACCGACACGCTCCTGGCGCTCGCGGCCGCCGCCGAGTCGGACAGCGAGCACCCGCTGGCCCGCGCGATCGTCCGGGCGGCGCAGGAGCGCGGGCTCACCGTCCCGCGCGCCACGGGCTTCGCGTCGTCGCCCGCCGTGGGCGTCACGGCGACGGTCGACGGCCACGAGATCCGGGTCGGCGGGCCGCGCCTGCTGGAGCAGAACCGCCAGGAGGAGATCCCCGCGGCGGACGCCTGGCGCAAGGACGGCGCGATCATCCTGCACGTGCTGCGCGACGGCGTGGTGATCGGCGGCATCAAGCTCGCCGACGAGGTGCGCGCCGAGTCCGCCGAGGCGGTCCGGACCCTGCACGACCGCGGCGTCCAGGTGGTCATGATCACCGGCGACGCCGAGGCCGTGGCCCAGTCCGTGGCGCACCAGCTCGGCGTGGACCGGTACTTCGCCGGGGTCCGGCCCGAGGACAAGTCCGCCAAGGTGGCACAGCTCCAGGCCGAGGGCCGCAAGGTGGCGATGGTCGGGGACGGCGTGAACGACGCCCCGGCGCTGGCGCAGGCCGACGTCGGCATCGCGATCGGCGCCGGGACGGACGTCGCCATCGCGTCGGCCGGCGTGATCCTCGCCAGCGACGACCCGCGGTCCGTGCTGTCGGTGATCGAGCTGTCGCGGGCCAGCTACCGCAAGATGAAGCAGAACCTGTGGTGGGCGGCCGGGTACAACCTGATCTCGGTGCCGCTGGCCGCGGGCGTGCTGGCGCCGATCGGCT
This sequence comes from Promicromonospora sp. NPDC090134, assembly GCF_044746965.1. Taxonomy (NCBI): domain Bacteria; kingdom Bacillati; phylum Actinomycetota; class Actinomycetes; order Micrococcales; family Promicromonosporaceae; genus Promicromonospora; species Promicromonospora sp. NPDC090134. The sequence continues at coordinate 67,034 of NZ_JBIVCZ010000013.1, forward strand.
TCGTGATGCCGATGTCCGTCGGCGCCGTCCTGATGTCGCTGTCGACCGTGGTCGTGGCGCTCAACGCGCAGCTCCTACGCCGCCTCGACCTGCGCCCGGGTCGTTGACCTGGTCCGGTGCGCCGCCTAGCCTTCTGGGCGGCGCACCAGGCCGACGCCGGCACCGGACCGAAGTCAAGGGAGACCTCGTGAAGCTCGTACCAGCGTTCCGTCCTGCTCTCCATCTGGTGACAGCGGTGTCAGCCGTCGCCCTCGTCGCGAGCGGCCTGGTGGTCGCGGGCAGCGCGACCGCCGCCCCGGCGAGCGGTACCGGCCCGGACCCTGCGGGCGGGACGGCGTCGAGCTGGCGGGTGGAGGGGCCGCGCGGGTCGCACCTGGACGGGCTGCTCCGCCTGGACGCCGCCGGGGAGGTGGCGCTCGACGTGCTCGCCGACGGCGACACGGTGCTCTCGGCCACGCAGCTGGGCCTGCGGGGCAGCGACGGCGACCTGACCACCGGACTGACGTTCGCCGGCCGGCAGGACCGCACGGTCTCCGACACGTACTCGATGAGTACCGGCAAGCGCGAGCGGCGCAGCTACACCCACCGCGAGTCGGTGTTCACGTTCGCCGACCCGGCCGGCGCGCGGCTGCGGATCGCTGTCCGCGTGTCCGACGACGGCGTCGCCTACCGCTACCTGCTCGGCGGCCCGGGCGAGCACCGGGTCGACGACGAGTCCGGCGTGTGGGAGCCGGCCGCGGACGGCCCCGCCTGGATGCAGCGCTCCTACGCCGTCAACTACGAGGCGGAGTGGAGCACCACGACCGCGGCGGCGGGCAACGGCTCCGGCAGCGTCGGGTACCCGGTGCTGTTCGGGCAGGGCGACCGGTACGTGCTGGTCACCGAGGCCGACCTGCACGGCGACTACTCGGGCTCGCACCTGACGCACGAGACCGGCTCGCTGCGCTACGGCATCGACCTCTTCGAGGGCCGCCCTGTCACCACGTCCGGCGACCTGTCGACGCCGTGGCGGGTCGCGATCGTCGGCGACCTGGCCGGCGTCGTCGGCTCCACCCTGGTGGACGACCTCGCCACGCCCGCCGCCCTGGACCCGGCCGCCGACTGGATCAAGCCCGGCCGGTCGAGCTGGAGCTGGCTGACCGACGGGAGCAGCCCGCGCGACGAGGCGCGCCAGCGGGACTTCGTCGACCTGTCGGCGCGCAACGGCTGGGAGTACGTGCTGCTCGACGAGGGCTGGGACGCGAGCTGGGTGCCGCGCACGGTCCGCTACGCGCACACCCGCGGCGTCGACGTGATCGTGTGGTTCCACAGCCGCGACCTGCGCACGCAGGAGCAGCGCGACGAGTGGCTGCCGCGCCTGAGGTCGTGGGGCGTGAGCGGCATCAAGGTCGACTTCATGGACTCCGACTCGCAGGAGATCCACCAGTGGTACGACGACGTCGCCCGCGACACCGCCCGGTACGAGCTGATGGTCAACTTCCACGGCGCCGCGCTGCCCACCGGCATGCAGCGCACCTGGCCGCACATCATGAGCTACGAGGCCGTGCGCGGCATGGAGAACGGGATCAGCCCCGAGCGCAGCCTCATCGTGCCGTTCACGCGCAACGTGCTGGGGTCGATGGACTTCACGCCCGTGGTCTTCTCCCGCGACAACGCGAAGACGTCCAAGGCGCAGCAGGCGGCGATGGCGGTCGTGTACGAGTCGGGCTGGCAGCACATCTCGGACAAGCCCGAGGGGTACGACGACGAGCCGAACGCCCTGCCGTTCCTGCGGAACCTCCCCACGACCTGGGACGAGGTGCGGCTGCTCAGCGGCACTCCGGGGCGGGACGCGGTGCTCGCGCGCCGCTCCGGGGACCGCTGGTTCGTGGGCGGCATGCGCGCGGGATCGGGCGACCCGCTGCGGCTCCCGCTGGCTGGCCTCACACGCGGGTCCAAGGTGATGGTCGACCTGCTGACGGACGACGGCGCGAACGGGTCGGCCACCGTGCACTCGACGGTGCGCACCACGGCCGCCGACACGCTGCGGATCCCGACGGCGGACAACGGCGGCTTCGTGGCGGTCGTGTGCGCGGCGACGGGCGACCGGGAGTCGTGCCTGGACCCGCTGGCGGCCCGGCCGGACACCACGGTCACGGTCGACCCGGAGCAGGCCGACGTCGAGCCCGGCAGCACCGTGGCGGTGACGGCCGCGTTCACGGTGGCGGACCGCGCCGTCACGCGGGTGCGCCTCACGCCGGACCTGCCCTCGGGCTGGTCCGCCGACCAGGGCACCCGCACCGTCGCGCGGCTCGCCGCCGGGCAGACCGCGCGCTTCACGTGGCAGGTCCGGGTGCCCGCCGACGGCGCGACGGGCACGTTCGAGGTGCCGGTCGACGTCGACTACCGGGACGGCGGTGACCCGTACGTCGCCGCGAGCCAGGCCACCCTGTGGGTCACCCCGCCCGCCCCGACCGGGACCCCCTTCGTCTCCGACCTCGACTGGACCGAGCAGAGCAACGGCTACGGCCCGGTCGAGCGCGACCGCTCCAACGGCGAGGCCGCGGGCGGCGACGGCGCGCCGCTGCGGATCGCGGGCACCACCTACGCCAAGGGCATCGGGATGCACGCGACCGGTTCGGTGACGGCGTGGCTCGGCGGCGCCTGCACGGCGCTGACGGCCGTGGTCGGGATCGACGACGAGGTGCTCGACAAGCCCGGCGACACCGGCGTCGGCTCCGTCCGGTTCGCCGTCTACGGCGACGGCGTGCTGCTGGCCGAGACCCCGGTCCTGTCCAACGACGACGGCGGTGTGCCGCTCGACGTGGACGTCACCGGCGTGCGCCGCCTGCGCCTGGTCGCCGACGAGGGCCCGGACGGCAAGAACTTCGACCACGCCGACTGGGCCGACGCCCGCGTCGAGTGCGGGCAGGGCTGACGTTCAGCCAGTGTTCAGCCGGCCGCCGTGTGCGCTTCGCCCCGGCGGCCGGCCGCACCACCAGAGTCGGGCCCATGAACTCACGCATCCGTACCCGCGTCGGGGCCGTCGTCACCACGGCCGCGCTGGTGCTGTCCGGGGCCACCGCCTCCGTGCTGGGCTCCGGCGCCCAGGACACCGGAACCGGGGACGCCGCGGCGTCGTCGGCCACGGGAACCGCCGGCCACGGCGGCCCCGGCCAGGGCGGCGGCACCCCCGCCGAACGCGCCTACCGCGACCTGCTGGACCACGGCCGGGACGCCAAGATCCTCACGGCGGCGCACCGCGCGCAGTGGCGCGCGGCCCCCGAGAACAGCGCCCCCGCGATCCTGGCAGCGTTCGCGGACGGCGCGGAGATCGTCGAGCTGGACGTCCAGCTCACCGCCGACGGCGTCCCCGTGCTCATGCACGACACGACCGTGGACCGCACCACGAACGGGACCGGCCGCGTGGACAGCCTCACGCTGGAGCAGATCGAGGGGCTGCGGCTGCGCGAGGGCCTGGGCGGCGCGCAGGCCGCGCTGACCGACGAGCGGGTGCCCACGCTGGAGCAGGCCATGCGCCTGGCGAAGGACCGCGGCCTGGTCAACCTGGACAAGGGCTGGCCGTTCCGCGAGGAGATCTGGGCGGTGCTGACCGAGACCGGCACCGTCCGCAACGGCCTGTACAAGTCGGACGCGCCCGTCGAGCAGGTCCAGGAGTTCCGGGCCACGCACCGCGGCGCCGTCTACATGCACATGGTCACGGACGCGAACGTGGCCGACGTCGAGAAGTTCGGCGTCGACCAGCCCGTGGCCTACGAGGTCAACTTCGACAGCACGGCCGACGTCGTTGCCCGCCGTCCGTTCCTGGACCGGCTCGCGAGCGGGAGCCGCGTCTGGAGCAACACGATGTGGAACGGGCTGTCGGAGCGGATGACCGACGAGGCCTCGCTCATCGACCCGCTGCGCGGCTGGCAGGCCCTGGTGGAGGGGTACCACACGACGATCTTCCAGACGGACGACGTCGAGAAGCTGGAGAGCTGGCTCCGCACCGGCGAGGGCGACCCGCTGCCGCGCGGCGCCGTCCGCGTCCAGGCGGAGGACTTCCTGCCCGGCGAGGGTGTGGGCTACCACGACCTGGAGCCGGCCAACCGCAGCAACCTGCAGATGCGCCCGGGGGAGGGCGTGGACATCCAGGACCTGGACGGCGCCGTCAGCCTCGGCTGGATGCGCGGCGGCGAGTGGCTCACCTACGCCGTCGAGGTGCCGAGGACCGGCACCTACGAGGTCGCCGTGCGCGCCTCCTCGCCGTACTCGCCCGCCGGTGCGTACACCGTCTCGTTCGACGACGGCGCGCCCAGCGACCGGGTCGACGTGCGGAACACGACCAGCCACGCCAAGCAGGTGCTCCAGCCCAGCGGCGTGACGCAGCGCCTCACCCAGGGCACGCACACGCTGCGCATCGCCCTGCCCGAGGACGCGTACCAGAACTGGAACCTGGACCGCATCGAGCTCACCCCGGTCGGCCGCTGACACGAGGCTCCCGCCCGGATGCCCGGGCGGGAGCCTCGATTGCATAGGCTTCGGGACATGACGACACATCGACCGGAGCGGGGTGCGCCATGGGTGGCCTGATGGGACTGCTGGACGACATCGCCGCGCTGGCCAAGCTCGCGGCGGCGTCCATCGACGACGTCGGCGCGGCCACGGGCCGTGCGACCGCCAAGGCGGCAGGCGTCGTCGTGGACGACACCGCCGTGACCCCGCAGTACCTGCGCAGCGTCGCGGCGCAGCGCGAGCTGCCGATCGTGAAGAAGATCGCGATCGGCTCGATCCGCAACAAGCTGATCTTCATCCTCCCGGCCGCGCTGCTGCTCAGCCAGTTCCTGCCGTGGTTGCTGCCGATCGTGCTGATGATCGGCGGCACGTACCTCGCCTACGAGGGCGCCGAGAAGATCTGGCACAAGATCTCCGGCCACAGCAAGGAGACGGTGCTCGCCACCGAGGTCAGTCCCGAGGCCGAGAAGAAGCTGGTCGCCGGCGCCATCCGCACCGACCTGATCCTGTCGGCCGAGATCATGGTGATCGCCCTGGACGAGGTGGCCGACGAGACCTTCTGGTCCCGGCTCCTCATCCTCGTCGTGGTGGCCTTCGTCATCACGATCATCGTCTACGGCATCGTCGCGGCCATCGTGAAGATGGACGACGTCGGGCTGCGGCTCGCCGAGCGTGACTCCGGGTTCTCCCAGGCCCTGGGCCGCGGCCTGGTCAAGGCGATGCCGCGCGTGCTCGCCGTCATCTCCGTGGTCGGCACCGTCGCGATGCTCTGGGTGGGCGGGCACATCCTGCTCGTCAACCTCGGCGCGGACGGCACCGGCTGGATCCCCTGGCCCTACGAGTGGGTGCACCACCTCGAGGTGGTCATCCACGACGGCGCCGGGGCGCTCGGCGGCACCCTCGGCTGGCTGTTCAACACCCTCTGCTCGGCCGTGGTCGGCCTCGTGGTCGGCGCCGTCGTGGTGGCCGTGCTGCACCTGCTGCCGTCCCGGAAGAAGAAGGCCGAGGAGGCGCAGGCGGCGCACTGAGGTCGTGCGCGAGCGTCACACGCCCGCGAGCGTCACGCGCTCGCGGGCGTGCGCACGCTCCCGAACTCGTTGCGGCGACGCAGCACGAACCCGAGGCTCTCGTAGAGCCGGATCGCGTTCGTGTTGCTCGCCGCGGCGTGCAGCATGGCCCGGGCGCCGCGCTCGCGGACGGAGTGCACGACGTCGAGCACCAGCCGCGAGGCCAGGCCCTGCCCGCGGTAGCGCTCGTCGGTGGCGACGGCGCTGATCTCGGTCCAGCCGGCCGGACGCAGACGCTCGCCCGCCATGGCCGCGAGCTGCCCGTCGCGGCGGATGCCCACGTAGCGGCCCAGCAGGTGGGTCCGGGGCAGGAACGGACCGGGCTTGGCGCGGGCCACGAGGTCCAGCATCTCGGGCACGTCGGCCTCGCCCAGGACCACGGCCTCCTCGTCGGGGCGGCCGACCACGCGCTCGGTCTCGACGAGCTGTACGCCGCCGAACACGTCGCCGCGCACCCAGCCGGCCGGCAGGGCGACGGACTCGGGCGGGGCGGGGAAGTCGGCGTCGTGCCCGACCAGGTCGATGATCGCGGCCCACACGTCCGGGTCGTCCCAGGTGCGGACGGCGGCGAACGGCGAGACGTCCACGGGGTAGCGCCGGACGAGGTCGCCGCCCTCGGCGAGGTGGGCGTGCTCCCCGGTGAGCGACGACCAGGCGGGGTCGTCGAGCGCGGAGTAGTCGAGCGCGGAGTAGTCGGGTGTGGAGTGGTCTGGTGCGGAGTGGTCGGGCGCCGAGGGGTCGGGTGCGGTGCCGCCGGGGGCGGCGTCGGTCAGGAGGCTCACGTCAATCACCAACTGGCGTCCGGCCGTGCGCATTCCGGCCCGACGCCGACCGCGGCCGCCATCCCCTTTGAGGCCCGGGTTTCTCCTCTTTGATGCCGCTCAAAGCGGAGAAACTCGGGCCTCGAGAGGGAGACCGACGGGCGGGCAGTGCCGGGGCGGCTCAGCGTGCGGCCGGCTCAGCCGTCGCGGAGCGGGACGGCGCCGGGCCCCGGAAGATCGCGACGAGGTTGATCGTGAGCGCGACCATGACCAGCCCGATCACGGGGACCAGCAGGTCGGCGTCCAGGTGCGGTCCGGTGGCCAGGAGGTCCCAGCGGCCGACGGCGACGGCCCCGGCGAGCGCCGCCCACAGCGCCGTCTCCAGCGCGGGCAGCCACTCGCCGGCCCGGACGTGGAACCCGCTGGCCATGAGGGTCACGACGGCGAGCCCGGCCGCGGCCAGCGGCGTCGTCCACTCGAAGGCGCCCAGGAGCAGGGGCAGGACGAGCGCGAACGGCGCCACGAGCTCCACGATGCCGGTCAGGACGACGATCGAACGGGGCAGGTCGTCGAACCCGGCCCAGCGGTCGATGCCGCGGCCGGCGATCTTGGGCAGCGCCGCGAACAGGAAGAACAGGGCGAGGACGATCTGCGCCGCCCACAGGGTGGTGGTGAGCATGGTGCTCCTTCGGGTCCGTCGGACGGCGGTCTGCCGGCCGGGTGCGGACAGGACGAACGGGCGGCCGGGTCTGTGACGCCGTCACATCACGGGGTGCCCGATCGTCGTGCGGGGCATGAGCGAAGCAGGACGTGACCCCGCGCGAGGGGCCGGCGAGAACGCCGGGACCGACGCCGAGACGGTGCCGGACGCCGGGGCCGGGGTGGACGCCGGGGTTGTGCGGGGCGACACCGAGCGGGTCGCCGCGGCGTCGCGCGACGACCGCGCCTACCTGCTGGCCGTCGCGCGGCGCATCCTGGCCGACCCCGCCGAGGCCGAGGACGTGGTGCAGGACGCGTTCGCGCGGCTCGCGACCCAGGACGTCGGCGGCATCCGCGACCTGCGCGGCTGGCTGGTCGTGGCGGTGCGGCGGCTCGCACTGGACCGCATCGGGTCGGCGCACCGGCGGCTGTCCGCGCCCCAGGACCCGACCGCGTGGGACTTCGGGTCCGGCGCGGGGGCACCGGGCCTGGGCACGGGTGCGCCCGCGGACCCGGCGGACCGGATCACCTTGGACGACGAGATCCGGCGCGCCCTGTCCGTGGTGCTCGACCGGCTGACTGCGGGCGAGCGTGCCGCGTTCCTGCTGCACGACGTGTTCGGCATCCCCTTCGAGAGCGTCGCGGAGACGGTCGGCCGCACCCCGGCCGCCTGCCGCCAGCTCGCCAGCCGGGCGCGGCGGGCGATCCGGGCGTCGCGGCCGCCGGCGTCGGGGTCCGCCGGGTCGGCGGCGCCACCGTCGGCATCCGGCGGTCCGACGTCGGCAGCGCTCACGTCGACCGGTCCGGCGGCGGCCGGCCCGGCGGCGGCCGGCTCCGAGCCGGCCGCGGCGGCCCGGAACCACGCCGATCCCCAGCTGCAGCGCGTGGTCGACACCTTCATCGCGGCCTGCGCCGGGGGCGACCTCTCGGCGCTGGTGCGGATCCTGCACCCGGAGGTCTCGGGCTGGGCGACGCTGCGCGGCGAGCGCGTCGGCTTCGACACCGGCGCCGAGCGGGTGGCCGCCGGTGCCCTCCGGTACCTGGGTCCGGCGTCGGGCTGGACCCTGGCGCCGCTGCTCCTGGACGACGGCATGGCGCTCGTCGCGACGCAGGACGGCGCGCCCGTCGCGCTGATCCGGGTGCTCGTCGAGGACGGCCTGATCACGGCGATCCGGACGGTCCTGCTGCCCTGAGTCGTGCTGCCCTGGGTCGTGCTGCCCTGAGTCCTGCGGAGCAGGACGGGAGTCCGCTGGCAGCAGTCGGCAGCTTGCCCTGTTGGGTCGGCAGTCTGCATCGAGATCGGCACAGGGATGTGCCGATCTCGATGTGAAGTGCCGACCTCGGGGAAAGCCTTGCCTTCGAGCGCGCTCCAATCCCTAGCGTCGCCGGCATGACGAACGACAGCACCAGCACGAACCACAGCACGACCAGCGACAGCACCACGAACGACAGCACCACGAACGGCAAGACCTGGCTCATCACCGGCGCGAGCTCCGGCCTCGGCCTCGCTCTGGCGGAGGCCGCGCTCCAGGCCGGCGAGCGTGTGGTCGGCACGGCGCGCCGGGCCGACCGGTTCGACGCGCTCCGGGCACGGTACGGGGAGCGGCTGCTCGCGGTGGAACACGACGTCCGGGACACGGCGGGCGCGGAGACCGTGGTGCGTCAGGCCCTGGACGCGTTCGGGCGGATCGACGTGCTGGTCAACAACGCCGGCGCGGGCCAGGTCGGGACCGCCGAGGAGATCGGTGACGCCGCCCTGCGCGACATGCTCGACCAGCACCTGTTCGGCCCGGCCGCCTACGTGCGGGCGGTCCTGCCGCACCTGCGGGCGCGCGGCACGGGCGCGATCGTGCAGATGAGCAGCCAGGGCGGGCGCATGTCCTTCCCCGCGGTCGGCAGCTACTCGGCCGGGAAGTTCGCCCTGGAGGGTTGGTCCGAGGCGCTCGCCGGCGAGGTCGCACCCTTCGGCGTCCGGGTGCTGATCGTGGAGCCCAGCCGGTTCCGCACGGCCTTCAACGCGGCCGGCGTCCTCCGCACCGCGGCCGGCGACCCCGCGTATGACGCCGTCGCCGGCGCGGTGCGCGCGAACATGGCCGAGGCCCACGGCAGCCAGGAGGGCGACCCGGTCCGCGCCGCCGCCGTCGTCCGCCGAGTGCTCGACGCACCCGACGCGCCGCTGCGCCTGCCGCTCGGCGCGGAGGCGGTCCGCAACCTGCGGCGCGCCTATGCGGACGCAACGGACGACGTCGAGAAGTGGGCCGGCGCGTCCGTTTCGGCGGACTTCCCGGGCGTGCCCCCGGCCGTGCGGGCCTTCTGATGACCCGGCCCCTGCCGCGCGCGGCCAGGTCGGGCCGGACCGGAGCCAGACCCGGCCCGGCCCGGCCTAGGCTGGTGCGCATGGCAACGGACGACCTGATGTCGCGCGCCCTGGCGGAGCTGGGGGAGGACGGCGCGCCGTCCGTCGACGTGATCCACGCCCTCGCGGACCTCGACGCGGTGCCCGGACCCCTGCCGATCGCCGAGGCGGCGACCTACCTCGACGTCTCCCCGCACACGCTGCGGTACTACGAGCGCGCGGGCTTGGTCGAGGTGGGCCGGGACACCGCCGGGTATCGCCTGTACGACGCCGCCGCGCTGCGGCGTCTCGTCTTCGTCACCCGGATGCGGCTGTCGGGCATGCCGATGCGGGACCTGCAGCACTACATCGCCCTGGCCGACGCCGGGAAGGAGACGGAGCCGGAGCGGCTCGACCTCCTGCTGGAGCACCGCGACACCATCCGCCGTCGGATCCGCGAGCTGACCCTCTCCCTGGCGGCCACGGAGTACAAGATCGCGACCTACGGCGGCGCCACAGGTCCGAGGATCACGGACCCGGACATCGAGCTCGGCGAGGACCCGCCCCGCCGTGGACGCGATCCCCTTTGAGGCCCGAGTTTCTCCGCTTTGACCGCCCGCAAAGCGGAGAAACTCGGGCCTCAAAGAGGATCGTCGGCAGCCGGGCAGCCCGGCAGCCGTCGGTCACCCGGGACGCCCCGGCCGCTCCGCCGGCGGCCCCCCCTCGGGTCACGGCACCCGCGGCTCCGCGCTCGACCGGCGGGTCCGGAGCACCGCCTCGGCCTCGTACCGCACCGACTCCGTGCGCCCCGCCAGCCGCTCCAGCAGCAGGCGCACCGCCTCCCGGCCCAGCGTGATGCCGCTCTGATCCACGCTGGTGAGCGAGACGAGCGGGTGCCGCGCGATCGGCACGTCGTCGTAGCCGACCACCGACACGTCGCGCGCGTCGAGCCCGGCCTCCGCGATCGCGCTCAGCACGCCGATGGCCAGGGTGTCGTTGCCCGCGAAGATCGCGGTCGGGCGGTCGGGGGAGGCCAGCAGCGTGCGGGTGGCCGCGTGGGCCTCGGAGCCGTCGAACATGGTGTGGACCACCACCGGCTCCAGCCCGGCCGCCGTCATGCGCTCGCGGTAGACGACGGTGCGCACCACGTGCGGTTCGGCACCGGCCTGGCCGGCCCACGGCGGCTCCGGCCGGGACGGGTGGATGGTCAGGTGGACGATGCGCCGGTGGCCGAGGTCGAACAGGTGCGTCATGACCTGCTCGGCGCCGGACCGGTCGTCGCCGGTGATGGTGTCGTAGCGGTCGGACCGGTCGTGCCGCCCGATCATCACCAGCGGCGTGCGCTCGGCGACCCGTTCCAGCCACGCGGGGTCCACCCGCGGCGCGATGGCCACGATGCCGTCGACCTGGCGGTCGGCGAGGCTGTTGATCGCCACGTCGCCCTTCTGGTCCCGCCCGAGCGGGGCGATGATCATCTGGTACGGGGTGTCCGCGAGCGCCTCCGTCGCGCCGTCGACGATCATCGTCAGGAAGTCGTTGCCCACCTGCGGGATCTCGAACCCGAGCGTGAAGCTCGCCCCGCGCATGGCCCGCGCGGCCACGCGCGGCCGGTACTCCAGCCGCTCGATCGCGGCCTCGACCTGCGTGCGCATGTGCGGGCTGACGCCGTAGGCGTTCCGGATCACCTTGGAGACCGCGGCCCGGGAGACGCCGGCCTCGCGGGCGACGTCCTGGATCGTCGAAGGGCGGCGGCCGGGCTCCGCGCCGGGTACCGCCGCCGCGGAGGGCGGCGGCGGGGCCGGAGAGGGTGCGGCATCCGGCTTGGTCTCTGCTGAGGTCACGACTGAGTTCCCGATTCTGTAGATCGGTTGACACTCTACAGGCGCCCTCGCTAGCGTGAACCCGCTGAAAGGATTCATTCGAGGGAGTGTAGATCGCTCTACGATCCTTTCGCTCTACAAGGAGGTAGAGAGATGTCTCGTGCAACTCGTCATCGCGTGGCAGTGGCCGCAGCGGCCGTCCCGCTGCTGGTCCTCGCCGGCTGCTCGTCGTCCGGCGACGACGGCGGAACGACCGAGATCACGTTCCTGACGACCAACGACGCGCCGAACCCCGAGACCGCCGACGCCCTGATCGAGGCCTTCGAGGCCGAGCACCCCGACATCTCGGTCAGCGTCGAGATCCGGCCGGGCGGCACCGAGGGCGACAACCTGATCAAGACCCGGCTGTCGACCGGGGAGATGGCCGACGTCTTCTTCTACAACTCCGGCTCGCTGCTGCAGGCGCTCAACCCGGACTCGACCCTGGTCGAGCTGGGCGACCAGGAGTGGGTCGGCTCGCTCACCGAGGAGTTCGTCCCCGTCGTGAGCACCGACAACGGGATCTACGGCGCGCCGCTGGGCGCGTCCTTCGCCGGCGGCATCGTCTACAACAAGCAGGTCTACGCGGACCTCGGCCTGACCGTGCCCGAGACCTGGGACGAGTTCATGGCGAACAACGAGAAGATCGCCGCGGAGGGCGACGGCGTCGCGCCCGTCATCCAGACCTACGGGGAGACGTGGACGAGCCAGCTCTTCGTGCTCGGCGACTTCGCCAACGTGCTCGCCGTCGACCCCGAGTGGGCCGACCAGTACACGGCGCACCAGCGCTCCTACGCCGAGGAGCCCGCGCTGCTGGGCTTCCAGCACCAGCAGGAGGTCGCGGAGGCGGGCTTCTTCAACGAGGACTTCCCGTCCGCGACGTTCCCCGACGGCGCCCGGATGGTCGCCGAGGGCGAGGGCGCGCACTACCCGATGCTGTCGAACGTGATCCAGACGATCCTGCAGAACACGCCCGACGCCGTGGACGACATCGGATTCTTCGCGCTCCCCGCGTCGGACGCCGGGAACACGCAGGCGACGATCTGGCAGCCGAACGCCGTCTACATCCCCAGGTCCACCGAGGGCGCCGAGCTCGAGGCGGCCAAGGAGTTCGTCGCGTTCGTCAACAGCGACGCCGGGTGCGAGATCCAGAACGAGCTGCTCCCGCCCGCCGGGCCGTACGCGGGCACGTGCGAGGTGCTGGACTCCGCCCCGCCGCTGCTCGACGACATCCAGGCGTACTTCGACGCGGGCAAGACCGCCAACGCCCTGGAGTTCATCTCGCCCGTCAAGGGCCCGAACCTGGAGCAGGCCACCGTCGAGGTGGGTTCCGGCATCCGTAGCGCGGAGGACGCCGCGGCGTTCTACGACCAGGACGTCGAGAAGCAGGCCAAGCAGCTGGGCCTCGAGGGTTGGTGATGTCCGCCACCACCCGGGTGCGGGTCGTCAGACCACGTCGGACGACGGCTCGCACCTCCCTGACCCAGCGCGCCACCTACCCGTCGTGGTTCTACGTGCCGGCCGGCGTGCTGTACCTGATCTTCTTCGCGGTGCCCACGTTCGCGTCGTTCTGGTTCAGCCTCACGCGCTGGACCCTGTTCGACACCGAGTTCATCGGCCTGGACAACTTCGTCCAGTTCTTCGCGGAGCCGCAGCTCTCGCGCGGGTTCGTGAACACCCTGATCTACGGGTTCGTGACCTCAGCCGCCAAGGTGGTGCTCGGGCTGGCGCTCGCGGTGTTGCTCACCTCACAGCTCGTGGGCCGGGGCTACCTGCGGTCGGTGGTGTTCTTCCCGGTGCTGGTCTCCACGATCGGTGTCGGCATCACCTTCACCGCCCTTCTCGACCCGTTCGACGGCGTGGTCAACACCGTGCTCGCAGCGTTCGGGATCGAGGGGCCCGGGTGGTTCACCGACCCGAGCACGGCCCTGCTGACGGTCGCCGCCGTCGACGTCTGGAAGGGGCTCGGCATCGCCACCCTGATCTACATCGCGGGCATCGTCGCGATCCCGCAGGAGTACTACGAGGCCGCCCGGGTCGACGGCGCGGGCCGGTGGCAGCAGTTCCGCTCCATCACGCTGCCGCTGGTCCAGCCCGCCACAGCCACCGTGATCATCCTGTCCCTGATCGGCGGCCTGCGGTCGTTCGACCTCATCTGGGCCACCACCGGGGGCGGTCCCGGGTTCACCAGCGACGTCATCGCGTCCGTCATCTACAAGCAGTACCAGGCTGGGTTCTACGGGCTGTCCACCGCGGGCAACGTGATCCTGTTCCTCGTGGTCACGGCGATCATGGTGCCGGTCTCGATGCTGCTCAACCGCAAGGAGGTCGAGCGATGAGGCGCGCCGGGTCCTGGGTCACGGGCATCGTGGCCATCGTCGCGTCGGTGGTGGTGTTCCTCGTGCCGTTCGCGTTCATCTTCCTCACGGCGTCGAAGGACGCGTCGTCCGCCTCGCGGCTGGAGTTCTCCCTGCCGGAGGAGTGGGCGTTCTTCGAGAACCTGACCGAGGTGCTCGCCACGCGCGACGGCATCGTGGTGCGGGCCTTCGTCAACAGCACGGTCCTCACCGTGGTGAGCGTCGCGATCATGGTGATCCTCGCGGCCATGGTCGGCTACCTGCTGCAGCGGCGGCAGTCCCGGCTCAACCCGGTCGTCAACGCACTTGTGCTGGCGGGGCTGATCGTGCCGCCCGCCGTGGTGCCGACGATCTGGGTGCTGCAGGGGATCGGGCTGTTCAAGACCATGCCCGGGCTCATCCTCATCGAGGCGACGTTCGGCCTCTCGTTCTGCATCCTGCTGTTCCGCGCGTTCGTGGCGACCATCCCGCGCGAGCTCGACGAGGCGGCGATCATCGACGGCGCCGGGCCGCTGCGGCTCTTCTTCGCCGTCATCCTGCCGCTGCTGCGGCCCGTGATCATCACGATCGTCGTGGTGCAGGCGGTCAACGTGTTCAACGACTTCACCAACCCCCTGTACTTCCTGCCGGGGGACGAGAACGCGACCGTGCAGCTCACGCTCTACAACTTCCAGAGCCAGATGGTCAGCCAGTTCAACCTGCTGTTCATGGACATCCTGCTGATCACGGTGCCGCCGCTGGTCATGTACATCTTCTTCAACCGCCAGATCGTGGCCGGCATGACGTCCGGCGCGGTCAAGGGCTGAAAGGGCCACCGATGGAGAACAACCCCACCCGCGTCCGTGAGGTGCGCGTGGAGCGGCGCACCGACGGCGCCTTCGCCGACACCCCCACCCCGCGCCTGAGCTGGACCGTCGAGTCCGACGCGCCCGGCTGGTGGCAGGCCGGCGCCGAGGTGCGGCTCGACGGCGACCGGGTGCACACCCTGGAGTCCGACGAGTCCCGCTTCGTGCCCTGGCCGTTCGACCCGCTGACGCCGCACGCCCGGCACACCCTGGAGGTCAGGGTCACCGGCACGGTCGGCGGCACCTCGCCCTGGAGCGAGCCCGTCACCGTGCGCAGCACCTTCCTGGCGGACGGCGGGTGGGCGGCCGCCTTCGTGGGCCTCGCCGATCCGCCCGACGACGCCGCGCCCGGCCTGCTGCGCACCGAGCTCGACCTGCCCGGCGACGTCGTCCGCGCCACCCTCTACGCGTCCGCCCAGGGCGTCTACCAGGTCGAGATCAACGGCCAGGACGTGGACGACGCCGTGCTCAAGCCCGGCTGGACCGCCTACCAGCACCGGCTCGTGCACGAGGCCACCGACGTCACCGCGCTGCTGCGGACCGGCGCCAACGCCGTCGGCGTCCGCCTGGCCGGCGGATGGTGGACCGAGAAGTACGGTTTCCACGGCACGGCCCGGACGTTCTACGGCGACCAGCCGGCCGCGGCCGTGCAGCTCCACGTCGAGCTCGCCGACGGGTCCACCCGCGTGCTCGTCACCGGGCCGGACTGGCGCGGGGCGGCGACCGGCGTGGTCGTGACCAGCGGCATCTACGCGGGCGAGCGGGTCGACGCCGGCCGCGCCGTCCCCGGCTGGAGCCTGCCCGGGTTCGACGACTCGGCGTGGGCGCCGGTACGGGTCGACGGCGGCGGCGTCGGATCCGGGCCCGTCGTGCCCGAGCCCGCCGTCGCCGAACCCGTGCGGCGCGTCGACGAGATAGCGGTCCGCGAGGTCATCACCACGCCCTCGGGGCGCACGGTGCTCGACTTCGGGCAGAACCTCGTGGGCCGCCTCCGGGTGCGGGTGACGGGGGAGCGCGGGCAGGTGATCACGCTGCGGCACGCCGAGGTGCTGGAGCACGGCGAGCTCGGCGTCCGCCCGCTGCGCCACGCCGCGGCCACCGACCACCTCGTGCTCTCCGGCGGCGACGACACGTTCGAGCCCGAGTTCACGTTCCACGGGTTCCGGTACGCCGAGGTGGCCGGCTGGCCCGGCGCGCTCGACGCCGACACCGCCCGCGCGGCGATCACCGCCGTCGTGATCAGCAGCGACATGCGCCGCACCGGCTGGTTCGAGAGCTCCGACGAGCGCGTGAACACGCTGCACGAGAACGTCGTGCGGGGCATGCGCGGCAACTTCGTCTCGCTGCCCACCGACTGCCCCCAGCGCGACGAGCGCCTGGGCTGGACCGGCGACATCCAGGTCTTCGGGCCCACCGCCAGCTACCTCTTCGACAGCGACGCCTTCCTCGCCTCCTGGCTGCGCGACGTCGCCGCCGAGCAGGCCGACCGCGGCGGCGTCTGCCCCGTCGTCGTGCCGTTCGTGCTGCCCTTCGGGTCCAAGCCCGCCGCCGCCTGGGGCGACGCCGCCACCGTGGTGCCCACGACCCTGCACGAGCGGTTCGCCGACCGGCGGGCGCTCGCGGAGCAGTACCCGTCCATGCGGGCCTGGGCCGACGTGCTGCTGGACCTGTCCGGGGACCGGCTGCTCTGGGAGGGCATGTTCCAGTTCGGCGACTGGCTCGACCCGGACGCGCCGCCGGACGACCCGGCGGGCGCCAAGACCGACCCCGACATCGTGGCCAGCGCCTACCTGGTGCGCTCGCTGCAGCTCGTCACCGCGGCGGCCGGCGAGCTGGGCGACGCCGAGGGGGCCGCGCGGTACGGCGACCTCGCCGAACGCGCCCGGCGGGCCTGGGTGGCGGAGTACACGACGCCGGCCGGCCGGATCGTCTCCGACGCCCAGACCGCCTACGCGCTGGCCATCACCTTCGACCTCGTGGACGGCGCGACCCGGGCCGTGATGGGCGACCGGCTGGCCTGGCTCGTGCGCCGGGCCGGGTACCGCATCGGCACCGGGTTCGTGGGCACGCCGATCATCCAGGACGCGCTCACGGTCACCGGGCACGCCGACGTCGCCGCCCGGCTGCTGCTCCAGACCGGCGTGCCGTCCTGGCTGTACGCCGTGACGATGGGCGCCACCACGGTCTGGGAGCGGTGGGACAGCATGCTGCCGGACGGGAGCATCAACCCCGGGGAGATGACGTCGTTCAACCACTACGCCTTCGGGGCCGTGGCGGACTGGCTGCACCGCACCGTGGCGGGGCTCGCCCCGGCCGCGCCCGGCTACCGCCGGCTGCGGGTCGCCCCGGTGCCGATCGCGGGGCTGGACCACGCCGCGACGCGCTTCGAGACGCCGTACGGCCTCGCGGAGGCGGGCTGGGCGGAGCGGGACGGGCAGATCGTGGTGCACGCGGTGGTGCCGCCGAACGCGTCGGCGGTGGTGGTGCTGCCGGGCGGCGCCGGCGAGATCGAGGTGGGCGCCGGCCGGCACGAGTGGGCCGTCCCCGATCCGCGCGACCGCTCCGTCCCGCCGCCGGTCACGCTGGCCTCCACGCTCGGCGCCGTCGCCGACGACCCGGAGGCGTTCGCGACGGTGCTGGCCGCCGTCGAGGCCGCGGACACCGGGCAGACCGGCGCACTGCGCTCACTGAAGGAGTGGACCGACCAGCGCACCCTGGAGGAGGAGCTGGTGCGGCTGCCGTCCGGGGCGCCGGACCAGGTGCGCACCGCGCTCGACGAGCTCAACGCGCGTCGTGGGGCGGTGGTGGCGGGGTAGCGGTCGGCAGCTCGCGCGCGGGGCGCTTCAGTCGAGGCAGAACTCGTTGCCCTCGATGTCCTGCATGTTCTGGCACGACTCGTTCTCGCCGTCGGCCAGCAGCAGCGTCCCGCGCGTCGCGCCGATCGCCTCCAGGCGGACGGCCTCGGACTCGAGGACGGCCAGGCGCTCCTCGCCCACCAGGCCCCTGCCGACCTTGATGTCGAGGTGCACCCGGTTCTTGACGACCTTGCCCTCGGGCACGCGCTGGAAGTACAGCCGCGGGCCCACCTCGTCCGGGTCGCTCGCGGCGAACCACGAGTCCCGCTGCTCGGCGGGGAGCGACAGGCTGTACTCCTCCCACGTGGCGAACCCGTCCTCCTCCGTGTCCGGGGGGACGTATCCCAGCGCCTCGCACCAGAACCGGCCCACGCGCTCGGGGCTGGCACAGTCGAAGGTGATCTGGACTGGCTTCACGGTCGTCATGGGCACACCCTAGGACGGCGGCGGGCCGCCGATCACACTGATTCCTTGGTGATGCTCCAGCCGCCGTCGACGTTCAGCTCGACGCCCGTGACGAACGACGCCCGGTCGGAGCACAGCCAGGCGATCGCGTCGGCCACCTCGGACGCCTCGCCCAGGCGGCCCAGCGCCGTCGCCGTGGCGGCGCTCGCGCGCTCCGCCTCGCCCACGCCGTCCCAGTGCGGCGTGAGCACCGGCCCGGGCAGCACGCTGTTCACGCGGACTGCGGGCCCGTACTCGGCGGCGAGCTGCCGGGCGAGCCCCGTTATGCCCGCCTTGGCCGAGGCGTAGGCGGCCCGCCCGGGCAGCCCGAAGTGCGCGTGCACCGACGAGACCATCACCACCGCGCCGTTGCCCGACGCCGACAGGTCGGGCAGCAGCGCGCGCGTGGCCAGGTAGGCACCCGTGAGCGTGACCCGGATCTGGCGCTCCCAGCTCTCCGGCGGCGTGTCCTCCAGCGAGGCGACGCGGGTCGCGTACGCGTTGTTCACCAGGATCTGCGGCCGGCCGAGGTCCGTGCGGCAGGCGGTGACGGCGTCGGCCCAGGCGGCGTCGTCGGCCACGTCCATGACGGACGCCGCCGCCCGGTGCCCGGCGGCGCGCAGCTCGTCCCGCAGGTCGAGCACGGTGGGGGAGACGTCCACGAGGAAGATGCCGGCGCCGTCCTCGGCCAGCCGCCGGGCGGTCGCCTCGCCGATGCCCCGGGCGGCGCCGGTGACGACGGCGGTGCGACCGTCCAGGGGGAGCTCACGCGTCATGGGTGGTGCCTTTCGTCGGGCGCTCGCCCCGCGACCGGGGCGTTCCGCCGCAGGCTACCCGGGCGCGCGGCCAGATCGGGCGCACCGTCAGATCGGGTACGGCCGCGACCCCGCCTGGACCGTGATCCAGCGCAGCTCGGTGAACTCCTCGATCGCGGCCCGCGAGCCGAACCGCCCCCACCCGCTGGCACCCACGCCGCCGAACGGCATCTGCGGCTCGTCGTGCACCGTGGCGCCGTTGACGTGGCAGATCCCGGACCGGATGCGGCGCGCGACGTCGAGCGCGGCGGACACGTCGCGGCCGAACACCGCGGCCGACAGACCGTACTCGGTGTCGTTCGCGACGCGGACCGCGTCGTCGGCGCCGTCCGCCTCGATCAGGGCGACGACCGGCCCGAACGACTCCTCGCCGTAGAGCCGCATGCCGGGCCGCACGCCCCGCACCACGGTGGGCCGCAGGTACAGCCCGTCGGCCGTGCCGCCGGCGATCACCTCGGCGCCCTGCTGCTGGGCGTCGGCGATCAGGTCCAGCACGTGGTCCCGCGCCGCGGCGTGCACCATCGGCCCCACCTGCGCCTCCGGGTCGTCCGGGGCGCCCACCGCCAGGGCCGCGGCCTTTGCGGCGAGCCGCGTGGCGAGGTCGTCCGCGACGGCGCGGTCGACGATCACGCGCTCGGTGGACATGCAGATCTCGCCCTGGTTCATGAACGCGCCGAAGCTCGCGGCGGCCGCCGCCTCGGCGAGGTCGGCGTCGGCCAGCACGACCAGCGGCGCCTTGCCGCCGAGCTCCAGCAGGACCCGGGTCAGGTACCGGCCGCCGAGCTCGCCGATCACCCGGCCCACCCGCGTCGAGCCGGTGAAGTTGACGCGCCGCACGGCGCGGTGCGCCACGAGGGCCTCGACGATCGCGGGCGCGTCCTGCGGGTCGTTGCTGATCAGGTTGACGACGCCGGCGGGCGCCCCGGCGTCGTGCAGCACGTCGACGATCGCGGCCTGGGTGCGCGGCGTCTGCTCGGAGGCCTTGAGCACCACGGTGTTGCCGAGCACGAGCGGCATCGCGACGGCCCGCACGCCCAGGATCAGGGGCGCGTTCCACGGGGCGATGCCCACGACGACGCCCGCGGGCTGCCGCACGCCGTATGCGGTCAGCCCGGGGACGTCGGACGGGATGATCTCGCCGACGGCGGAGTAGGCCTGCGCCGCCGCCTCGGCCAGCATGCCGGTGGCCACGTGCACGTTGAACGCGCACCACGGCCGGGTGGCGCCCATCTCCTGGCCCATCACCGCGGCGATCTCGTCGGCCCGCTCGGCCAGCAGACCCGCGGCGCGCTGCAGCACCTCGCGCCGCGCGGCCGGCGGCAGGCCCGACCAGCCCTCCAGGGCCGCGGCGGCGGCGTCGACCGCGCGGTTCGCGTCCGCGACCGACGCGGCGGCGATCCGGGCGACCGGCTCGCCCGTCAGGGCGCGGACGAAGTCGGTGTACCGGCCGCCCTCCGCGGGCACGTGCTGCCCGCCGATGAACAGGTCGGCGGTGGGGCCGGGGGACGTGTCGCGCATGGCTGCTCCTCGTCGAGACGGCCGCTCTCCTCGTCGAGGGCGGGCACTGCCGAGTATTCCGCGACCGCCCTGCCGTCGTCTTCCACTATTACCCCTAATGCCAACGTTGACATAGGGGTTATTCGCTCCTACTGTTCACGGCAGGCCGGGCCAGCGTGGGTCCGGCGGGCATCAGACGTACGACAGCAGACCGAACGATGGGGTTCGAATGAGCTACGTGACAGGCAGCGCGGCACCGGCGTCCGGTACCGCGCTCTACGACCCGGAGGTCCTGGCGGACCTGGTCGCGCGAGTCGGCGAACGGCTCGGCAGCGAGGTGGCGGACGCCGTGGGGCGGTGCATGGCGGACACCCTGGCGCGCACCATCACGCCGCACCCGGACGGCACCGCCTTCGTGATCACCGGGGACATCCCGGCCATGTGGCTGCGGGACTCGACGACGCAGCTCGCGCCGTTCCTGCACCTGGTCGACCGGGACGAGCGCCTCGCCGACACCATCGCGGCCGTCTCGCGGCGGCAGCAGGCGTCGATCCTGCGCGACCCGTACGCCAACGCGTTCAACGACGGCCCCACCGGCGCGGGGCACCGCGACCGCACGGGCGGGCCGGGCGCGGACGGCCCGGGGACGGGGCAGTCGCCCTGGGTCTGGGAGCGCAAGTACGAGATCGACTCCCTGGCCTACCCGCTGCAGCTCGCCCACGACCTGTGGCGCGCGACGGGCCGCACCGACCACCTCGCCGACCTCGGGCAGGTGGGGCGCACGGTCATCGAGCTGTGGCGCACCGAGCAGCGGCACGAGGAAGCGTCGTCGTACACCTTCGAGCGCACCGACTGCCCGCCCACCGACACGCTCGTGCGCGGCGGCCGCGGGCCCGAGGTCGCCTGGACCGGGATGACCTGGGCGGGCTTCCGCCCGAGCGACGACGCGTGCGCCTACGGCTACAACGTCCCGGGCAACGCGCTCGCGGCGGCGGCGCTGGGTCAGCTTGCCGAGCTCGCCACCGAGGTGCTGCACGACGCCGACCTGGCCGCGTCGGCCACGGCGCTGCGCGCCGAGATCGAGCGCGGCATCCGCGAGCACGGCGTGGTGCCCGGGCCGGACGGCGTGCCGGTGTACGCGTACGAGGTGGACGGCCGGGGCGGCGTGCTCCTGGCCGACGACGCCAACACCCCCAGCCTGCTCGCACTGCCCCTGACCGGCTGGTGCCGCGCGGACGACCCGCTCTACACCGCGACCCGCGACCTGGTGCTGAGCCCGGCCAACCCGTACTACTACAGCGGCTCGGCGGCCTCCGGCATCGGCAGCCCGCACACGCCCGAGGGGCACGTCTGGCCCATCGCGCTGGCGATCCAGGGGCTGACCAGCACGGACCCGGCGGAGCGGCGCGCCCTGCTGGACCTGATCCTGGCCACCGACGACGGGACGGGCGCGGTGCACGAGTCGTTCCACGTGGACGACCCCGGCACCTGGACCCGCGAGTGGTTCTCCTGGGCCAACGCGATGTTCTGCGAGCTGGCGCTGGAGACCGCGGGGCTGCGCACCCACCGACGTCCGGCACCGGAGCCGGCACCGTGAGCGCCGCGGTGAGCGCCACCCGGCGTCAGCAGACCATCAGCGCCTGGATCTTCCTGGCGGTCCCGGTCGTGCTGTTCGTGATCTTCCTGCTGCTGCCGGTGGTCATGGCGATCGGGCTGAGCCTGACCGACTACGCCGTCATCGGCGACTTCGAGTGGGTGGGCCTGGACAACTACGCGCGGATCGCGGGCGACCCCATCTTCTGGGTCGCCGTGCGCAACACCGCGCTCTACACGGTGCTGTACGTGCCGGCCGGGCTGCTGGTCGCGCTCGGCACCGCGCTGCTGCTCAACCGCAGCACGCGCGCCGCCCGCGTCTTCCGCACCCTGTTCTACATCCCGGTGGTCTCCTCGACGGTGGCGACGGCGGCGATCTGGTTCTGGCTGCTCAACCCGCAGTACGGCCTGCTCAACGCGGCGCTCGGCTGGTTCGGCATCGACGGGCCGGCGTGGCTGTACGAGTCCCGCTGGGCCATGATCGCCATCGTCATGATGAGCGTCTGGGCCGGGTTCGGCGCCAACATGATCATCTACCTCGGCGCGCTCCAGGGCGTGCCCGGCGAGCTGGTCGACGCCGCCCGCGTCGACGGCGCCGGTGCCTTCCGGGTGTTCTGGCACGTCACGCGGCCCTCCATCTCGCGTGCGACGTTCCTCATCCTCACGCTGCTGCTGATCGCCGCGTTCCAGGTGTTCGACCAGGCGTACGTGCTGACCAAGGGCGGCCCGGGCAACTCGACCCTGACCCTCGTCTACTACATCTACGACCGGGGCTTCGGGCGGCTGGAGATGGGCTACGCCTCGGCGCTGTCCTTCGTGCTGTTCCTGGTGATCCTCGTCTTCTCGGTCGCCAACGCCCGCGCCACCGGACGGGAGAACGACCGATGAGCGCCTTGGCGACGGCGCCCCCGAGCGCCCCTGCGCCCGCGACGCAGCAGCTCACCACGTCCCGGCCGCTGACCGCCCGCGTGGTGGCCGGGAAGTCCGTCTGGACGCTGGCCGTGGTGCTGATCAGCGTCACCACGGTGCTGCCCCTGATCTGGACGCTGTCCACGTCGCTCAAGCCCGAGGGCGAGATCCTCTCGTCCTACCTCCAGCTCGTGCCGGACAACCCGACGCTCGCCAACTACGCGGCCCTGTTCACCGACGGACCGTTCGGCCGGTACCTGGCCAACTCGGCGGTCATCGCGCTCGGCGGCGTGGTCACCAACCTGTTCTTCGGGGGCCTGGCCGGGTACGCCCTGGCCAAGCTGAGCTTCCGCGGCCGCGGCGTGGTCTTCTCGCTGTTCCTCGGCTCCATGATGGTGCCCGGCATCATCACGATGGTCCCCACGTTCCTGGTGCTGCGGCATTTCCCGCTGGCGGGCGGCAACGACCTGTTCGGCGAGGGCGGGGCGGGCCTGATCAACAGCTACGGCGCGGTGCTCGTCCCGTTCGCCGCCGGGCCGTTCGCCGTGTTCTTCATGCGGCAGTTCTTCCAGGCGCTGCCCGACGAGCTCGGCGACGCCGCCCGCATCGACGGCGCGAGCGAGTTCCGCATCTTCTGGAACATCTACCTGCCGCTGGCCCGCGCGGGCCTCGCGGTGCTGGGCGTGCTCACCTTCCAGGCCGGCTGGAACAGCTTTCTCTGGCCCCTGATCGCGCTCAACGACCCGGAGATGCTCACCGTCCAGGTGGGCCTGGCCGGGTACGTCAACGAGTACCAGACGCAGTACGGGCCGCTGCTGGCCGGCACGATCCTGGCGAGCCTGCCGGTCCTGCTGGTCTTCGTGGTCGCCCAGCGCTACATCATCGAGAACTTCGCCCACTCGGGGACGAAGTGACCAGCACCCTGCAAAGGAGCAGAGTCATGAGGTCTGCAGCACGCATCACCGGGGCCCTCGCCGCGGCAGCAGTCATGGTGGGCGCCCTGGGCGCCTGCGGGAGCGCGTCGGACGGCGGCTCCGGCGGCGGTCCGGAGGAGGTCACGTTCTGGGGCTCCTGGTCGGGCGCCCAGGCCAAGCAGCTCCAGGCGCAGGCCGACGCCTTCAACGAGGCGCAGGACGAGTACGAGGTCACGTACGTGGGGCAGGAGCTCGTCGAGGAGAAGCTGCTCACGGCGCTCGCCTCGGGCAGCGTGCCCGACGTCGTCCTCTGGGACCGGTACAACACCCCGCTGTACGTGCCCAAGAACGCGCTCGCGCCGCTCGACGAGTACATCGCGGCGGACGGCGTGGACACCGCCCAGTTCTACGAGCAGGCCATGGGCGAGCTCGTGGTGGAGGGGGAGACCTACGGTCTGCCGCTGCTCGTGGACAACCGGTCGCTCTTCTACAACACCGAGCTCCTCGCGGACGCCGGCGTCGAGCCGCCGACCGACTGGGACTCGCTGAAGAAGGCGGCCGAGGCGGTCACCGAGCGCGACGGCGGCAAGCTGAGCGTGGCCGGCTTCGCCCTGGACGACCCGGGCCTGTTCAACATCTGGCTGCGGCAGGCCGGCGGCCAGATGTTCAGCGACGACGGCGCCACCACCGCCTTCAACAGCCCGGAGGGCCTGGAGGTGCTGGAGTTCTGGCAGGGGCTGCTCGACGCCGGCGTGTACGAGCAGGGCTTCGGCGAGGGCGTCGACTCGTTCGCGGAGGGCTCCACGGCCATCAAGTACGACGGCCCGTGGGCGCTGACCGCGCTGGACGAGGCCGAGGTCGACTACGGCATCGTGCAGCCGCCCGTCGGCCCCGACGGCGACCAGGGCGCGGGCATGGGCGGGTTCGGCCTGGTCATCCCGAGCGGGGCGCAGAACCCGGACGGCGCCTGGGAGTTCATCAAGTGGTGGACCACGCAGCCCGCCAACGGCGTGGACTTCGCCAAGATCTCCGGCTGGATCCCCGCGAACGTGGAGGCCGCCAACGACCCCTACTTCACGGAGGACGACCGGTACCAGGCCTTCATCGAGACGATGGAGTACGCGCAGGTCCGCTCGAACATCCCCGGCGCGTCCGACGTCGAGGGCAAGGCCCTGATCCCCGCCCTGGAGCGGTTCCTGGGCGGCGAGACCGATGCCGCCACCGCGCTGAAGGAGGCGCAGGAGCTGGGCGACCGGATCCTGGCCGACAACGCGCAGTGACCACGCCGCGTGCCGCCCGCCTCGACGAGGCGGGCGGCACGCCCACCCCGACGCGCGTCCCGGACGCGCACCGATCTAGGAGACCTGTGAACGCCTCGAACGCCCTGGCTGAGAACGACCGGCCCGACAACCCCTGGCCCGCCCGCGCCGACCTGGCCCAGCGCGGCCTGGACCACTTCTTCGGCGCGCCGGAGCCGCAGCTGCTCGACAACACCTACCCGGTCGGGGACAACTCGACGTTCAACTACTGGTGGCTGGCGCACGTGATCGACGCGCGCCTGGACGCGTACGAGCGCACGGGGCACCAGGAGTGGCTGGATGCGGCCGAGGCGACCAGCGCCAACCTGCGCTCGCGCAACGCGGGCTCCCTGTTCAACGACTACTTCGACGACATGCTCTGGTACGCGCTGGCCCTGGAGCGGCTGGCGCGGGCCACCGGGCGCGAGGAGCCGCTGGACGACGCCCGCGCGATCTGGGCGCACGTCGTCGAGCACGGGTGGAACGAGACGCACGGCGCGAGCGTCGCCTGGCGCAAGCAGCAGCCGTACTACAAGAACACGCCGGCCAACGGGCCGTTCGCCATCCTGTCCGCGCGGCTGCACGGGCACGACCCGGACCCGCGGTACCTGGACCACGGCACCGTCGCCTTCGACTGGATCACCGGCACGCTCGTGGGCCCCGACGGGTTCGTCGAGGACGGCATCAACCGCGAGGGCGACGGCCGGGTCGACACCCAGTGGCGGTTCACCTACAACCAGGGCCTGTACGTGGGCGCGGCGGTGGCGCTCGACGCCGTCCTGCACCGGCCGGAGCTCGTGGCCGCGGCCGTGCGCACCGCGATGACGGCGGTCGCGGAGCTCGCGCCCGACGGCGTGGTCGGCAGCGAGGGCGCCGGCGGCGACGAGGGCCTGTTCAAGGGCGTGCTCTACCGCTACCTGGGCACGCTGCTGGGCCGGCTCGGCGCGGACTCGCCCGACGCCGCGCCGCTCGTCGACTTCGTCCGCACGAGCACCGACGCGCTGTGGTCGACGGCGCAGCGCGACGGGTCGCTGCTGGCGGGCGACGACTGGCGCCGCCCGGCCGAGCCGCCGGTGTACTACTCGACCCAGGTCAGCGCCATCATGGCGCTGGAGCTGCGCGCCGCGCTGGAGACCGGTTCGGACGCCGGGTCACGGTAGATTCATCGGTCATATCCATTCGGTGAAGGGGCATCAGTGAGCCAGCCGCTCTACCTCGAGGTGTACGAGAAGCTCCGCGACGCGATCCACGCCGGCACGTACCGGGTGGGCGACCGGATGCCCGCCGAGGCCGAGCTGACCAAGCAGCTCGGGGTCAGCGCGATCACGCTCAAGCGCGCGATGGACCTGCTGCGCGACGACGGCTACATCACGCGCCGCCCGAGGCTCGGCACGGTGGTGGTGAGCGAGACCGCCACGAACGCCGTCGGCCCGGGCGGCGGGCCCAGCCCGCTGATCGGGTGCGTGCTGACCGACTTCGACGACACCTTCGGCACGCGCGTCCTGGCGGGCCTGCTCGACGCGTCGGGCACCACCGCCAACCTCGTGATGAAGCGCAGCCTGGGGGACGGCGAGGCGGAGGGTGACCTGGTGCGCTCGCTCGTGGCGGACGGCGTCCAGGGGCTGATCCTGGAGCCGAGCTCGTCGCAGTACGTGCCCCCGGCCGTGCTGGAGCTGATCACGCAGTCGTTCCCGGCGGCCATCCTGGACCGGGTGTTCGACGGCGTCCCGGTGTCGTCGGTCTGCTCCGACAACGTCTCGGCGGGCCGCCAGGCCGCGGAGACGCTCTTCGCCGCCGGGTACGACCACGTGGGTCTCGTGTCGGCGACGAGCACGGTCTCCACGGTGCAGGACCGGCTCGACGGCGTGGTCGACGCCCACGCCACCCGGCACGTGCCGTTCGACCCCGCGCACCAGTTCCGGCAGGTCCGCTCGACGGTGCCGGGCAGCGGCGTGGCGCCCGACGACGACATCGCCGCCCTGGAGAAGTTCCTCGCCGCCAACCCCGGGCTGACCGGGCTCGTGGCGACGGAGTACAACATCGCCGTCCTGCTGCGGGAGGCCGCCCACCGGGCCGGGCGCGACGTGCCCGGCGACCTCGGCATCGTCTGCTTCGACCACCCGGACGCGTTCTACGACCAGGCGCGCTACCGGTTCACGCACATCCGGCAGGACGAGGCGCGCATGGGGGCGGAGGCGGTGCGGCTCGTGCTGGACCAGCTCCGTGACCCCGGGCAGGTGACCAAGCTGTCGCTGCCGACCGAGCTGGTGCCGGGCAGCTCGACGCGCTGAGCGCGGGCGGCCAGGCGGCCGGTCGGCGCCCTACCGGGCCAGCAGGTCCTCGGCGGACGCGCCGGGCACGGCGACGGTCACCTGGGTGTCCCACGGGTCGGCGACGGTCACGGAGCGGCCGTCGTCGGCGAACGGGACCGCAGCGGCCCGCAGCCGGGCCACGAGCGCGTCGAGGTCCTCGCGGCCGGGCACCGTGATCGCGACGTCGCCCAGCCCGAGGCTCGCGGCACGCGGCCCGGCGCCCGCGCTGTTCCAGGTGTTCATCGCGATGTGGTGGTGGTACCCGCCCGCCGAGGCGAACAGCGCGCCCGGGATGTCGGTGAGGGTGGTCTCCAGACCCAGCGCGTCCACGTAGAACGACCTCGCTGTCGCGACGTCGCCCACCTGCAGGTGCACGTGGCCCACCCGGCCGGACCGGCTGGGCGCGGTGCCCAGCTCCGCCTCGGTCAGGTGCGAGCGCAGGTAGGCGTTGGGGTCCAGCCACACGGTGTCCATCTTGATCTGGCCCCGGTCGCGCACCCACTGCTCGCGCGGCCGGTCCGTGTAGAGCTCCACGCCGTTGCCCTCGGGGTCGGTGAAGTAGAACGCCTCGCTGACCAGGTGGTCGCTGGAGCCGGTGAACGTGCCGCGGGTGTCCTGCGCCGCGCGGTAGACGGTGGCGGCCAGCGCCGCGGCGTCGTCGAACAGGAAGGCCGTGTGGAACAGCCCGGCCTGCCGGTGGTCGCCCGTGGGCAGGTCGGGCGTGTGCACGAGCCGCAGCAGCGGCGTCGCGCCCTGCCCCAGGACCCGGTGCACCTCGCGGCCGCTGCCGCGCTCCTGCAGCGGCTCGAGCGCGAACGCCGAGCCGTAGTAGGCGGCCATCGTGTCGAGGTCGCCCACGCGCAGCGTGACGGCGTCCATCGCCAGGTCGGGGGAGATGATCCGGTCGTCGACGGCGGGCGGGTCGGTCGGGTTCATGGGGTGCTCCAGGTCCGGGGCGGGGTGGGGGTGACGTGCAGGTCAGCGGGCGACGGCGAGGCCGCCGGTCCAGGGGAGCTGCTCGCCGACGGCGAGGGTGAGCTGCAGGAAGCCGATCGCCTCCAGCTCGTGCGCGCGCTCCAGCGAGCCGGCGTCGACCGCGCCGAGGCCGGAGGACGTGACAGCCGAGATCAGCGCCTGCTTGGCGGTGGCGTCGTCCCCGGCGACCAGCACCGTGGTGGGCAGGTCGCCCACCCGCTTGGCGCCGAGCGTCGCGGCGAACGTGGTGTTGAACGCCTTCAGCACGTGGCTGGCGGGCAGCTTGGCCTGGAGCTCGGCCGCGGCGGAGCTGCCGGCCGGCACGACGAGCGCGTCGAAGGTCTCGAAGTTCAGCGGGTTGGTGATGTCCACGACGGCCTTGCCGGCGAGCTGCTCGCCGTAGGCGGACGCGATGCCGTCGAGCGCGGCGTAGGGGACCGCGAGGACCACGATGTCGCCCGTGACCGGCGCGGTGCCGACCTCGGCCCTGGCGACGTGGGCGACGTCGTGCCCGCCCTCGGCGAGGACGCCGCCGATCGCGTTCGCCATCGCGCCGGTGCCGATGATCGTGATGCTGGCCATGGTGCTGCTCCCTTGGATCTGCCCGGGCCTGGATCTGTGGCCTCGAGCGGTTGGTTGTACCTACAAGTACTGACCCTAGACCGCTTTAGTTGTAGGTGCAACCAACTGTTAGGATGGCGGCATGGACGAGCGCGAGCTGAGGTACCCCGAGCGGGTCGCGGTCGCGCGCCTGCACGCCCTGCTGGAGCTCCTGCCGACGGCGCTGGACAAGCGCATGCAGCCCGCCGGGCTGACGTCGTTCGAGTTCACGCTGCTGGAGGCGCTCGCGGAGGCGGGCGACGGCAAGCTGCGGCTCAGCGCGCTCGCGTCGCGCACCAACGCCACGCTCGCGCGGCTGTCGCGCGTGGTCACGGCGCTGGAGCGCAAGGGGCTCGTGCGCCGCGCGCCGTGCGCCGAGGACGCGCGGGCGACGAACGCGGTGCTCACCGACCGGGGCCGCGAGGTCTACCGGGACGGCACGCCGCTGTACGCCGACGCGGTGTCCAGCATGATCCTGGACGGGCTCACCGAGGGCGACGTCGACGACCTGGCCCGGCTCGCGTTCGCGATCCTGACCCGGTTGGACCCCGACCGGAGGCTGGCGGTCACGTCGGCCCCGGAGGCGTCGACGTCCGAGGCGTCGGCCGACGAGTGCCCGGCGGACCCGGCGCCCGCACCACCCGCTGCACCCGCGGCGTCGGCACCCGCGACACCCGCGGCACCCGCGGCGTCGGCGGACGGCTGCCCGGCCGACCCGGCCGACCTGTCTGACGCTGCCGGACCGGCGGGCTCGGTCGATCTGGCCGACCCGGAGCGGATCGCCGCCGAGGCGTGCCCGGCCGACCCGGCCCCGTCGCGCCCGTAGCCCGGTCTGACCCAAGGTGCGCTTCTACCCCGTCATGGGGCCCGAAACCAGGCCGGTTTCGGGCCCCATGACGGGGTAGAAGCGCACTTCCCGTGGGCGCCCCCGGTCGTGGGTGGATGGGCGGGATCGGCGGTGCTCGCGCGCCCGGTGCGGTCCCGTCGGCGACGTCGCCGACACCGCTGTCATCTAATGGGTGTATTTCATCTTATTGTCCTGTAGGTTTTGGGTGAAATCACGAGCGCCTGGGGGCAACGTCGCGCCCAGGGGGGAGGAGCCCATCGATGTCGATGTTGCGTCGTACCCGACGTGTCCTGCTGGCCATCGCTGTGATCGCCGGCCTGCAACCAGTCGCCCTGGCGCACGCCGGGCCGCCACCCACCGAACCTGTGACCGTGTCGGCCGACGCCGCCGACGACGTCGACGCCGCGACCGCCGTCGCGGACGCGCGGGTCTCCGCCGACGTGCTGATGGACTCCTACGACCAGCAGAAGGCGTGGTTCGCGTCGAGCTGGTGGAACTCCGCCGTCGCGCTGCAGACCATCGGTGACTACATGGCGCGCACGGGCGACCGGCGCTACCTCGCCGAGCTCGACCACAGCTTCGAGACCAACAAGGGTCCGTTCCCGGCCGGCGAGCGGTCCACCGACGAGATCTACGGCAACTTCACCAGCCGCGCCATCGACGACTCCGGGTGGTGGGGGCTCAACTGGGTCACCGCCTACGACCTGACCGGCGACGAGAAGTACCTCGACATGGCCGTCACCATCGGCGAGTTCATGAACGAGTTCTGGGACACCAGCACCTGCGGCGGCGGCATCTGGTGGAACGAGGAGCGCACCTACAAGAACGCCGTCACCAACGGCCAGTGGGTGCGCCTGACCGCCGAGCTGCACAACCGGCTCCCGGGCGACACGCTCTGGCTGGACCGCTCCCAGGAGGCCTGGGACTGGTACGTCGGCAGCGGCATGATCAACGCGAACGGCCTGGTGAACGACGGGCTGCGCGACGACTGCAGCAGCAACGGCGACACCGTGTGGACCTACAACCAGGGCCTCGGCATCGGCGCGGCGCTGGAGCTGTGGCGGGCCACGGGCGACCCCGAGCTGCTCGACACCGCGAAGTACCTCGCCGACTCCGCCCTGGAGTCCGACGTGCTGGTCAAGGACGGCGTGCTGACCGAGTGGTGCGAGGCGGCGGGACGCAGCTGCGACGACAACCAGAAGCAGTTCAAGGGCATCTTCCAGCGGTACCTGATGGAGCTCGCCGACGCCACGGGCGAGCCGGCGTACACGCAGTTCGTCGCCGACCAGGCGGCCTCCGTCTGGGCGAACGACCGCGACGTCGTGGGCCGGCTGTGCCTGCGCTGGGCCGGCGGCACCGCCGAGCAGCCCAACGTGTTCGACTGGCGCACCCAGGCCAGCGCCCTGAGCGCGCTGATCGCCGACGTCCCGCGGGAGCAGCCGCGCCGCACCCTCTCGGCCGCCGCCGCGCCCGCCGTCGTCGCCGTGATGCCGAGCCCCGGCCAGGCCACGCGGGTGGGGCTCGACGTCACGGTGGCAGCGACGTCCGCCCGCCCCGAGGCGCTGCCCGTGACGGTGCGGACCACCGGCCCGCGGGGCTGGAAGGTCACCGCGGACCGGACGCTGCGGCTCGACCCGTCCGGCCACGCCGACCCCGCGCGGGCCACCGTCCCGGTGGACGTGCGGATCCCGGCCGGCACCGCCGACGGCAGCTACCCGGTGAGCGTGACCGTCACCGCGCGGTCGGGCCTGACCTACACCGCGCGTGCGGAGGTGCTGGTCGCGGCCGTCGTCGACTTCGCCGCCGGGTCGCCCGAGGAGATCCCCTGGCTGTTCGACGCCGGCGGCTCCGGCTTCAGCGGCGGCGGCAGCAGGTACGCCGACGGCGAGAGCGCCTTCGTCTACCGCTTCCCGTTCCCCGCGGGCACGACGTCGGCGCAGGCGACGCTGACGATCGACAACCAGTACGTCGTCGAGGTGAGCCCGGACGGCGAGAGCTGGACCACGGTGCTGACCGAGGACGAGCAGATCCGGGACGGCTCCAACCGGGCCGAGCACACCCTGGACCTGACCGAGCACCTCGGTGCCGACAAGGCCGCCTACATCCGGGTCTCCGACGCGTTCCCCGCCGACGGCTGGGGCGGCGGCGTCTACCACGTGACGGCCACGTACGAGGCGCCCTGACCGCACCGCTTGAGGGGTCGCGCGTGGGGCCGCCCGATCTGTCCGGTTGATCTGCCGTCGATCTCCCCTTCGAGGCCCGGGTTTCTTCGCTTTGAGCCGGCTCAAAGCGAAGAAACCCGGGCCTCGAAGAGGGGGAGGACGCCGGCAGGGCAGGATGGGCCCATGAGCGAATCCGATGTCAGCGCGATCATCACCGAGGTCGAGGCCCAGGAGGCCGAGCTGGTCCTGCCCACGTTCACGAACGACGACGCCTGGCGCCTCGGCAGCCTGCTGGTCGAGCTCGCGGTGGAGCGCGACCTGCCCGTGACGATCGACATCCGCAAGGGCACGCAGCAGGTCTTCCACGCGGCGCGGCCCGGCACGACGCCCGACAACGACTCGTGGATCAAGCGCAAGGTGCGGGTGGTCTACCGGTTCGGGGCGTCGTCGTACCTCGTGGGCCTGCGGGCCAAGGCCAAGGGCACCGACTTCAATGCCGACCACGGGCTGCTGTTCCAGGAGTACTCGGCGCACGGCGGCGCCTTCCCGGTCCGCGTCGCGGGCGTGGGCATCGTCGGCGTCGTCACCGTGTCGGGACTGGCGCAGCAGGACGACCACGCCCTCGCGGTCGAGGCCCTGCGCGAGCTCGCCGAGGCTCCGCCGCGGGTCTGAGGCTGCCCGGGCGGGTACGGCCCTGACGGGCGGCCGGCCGAGCGCTCGGCCGCCCGCTGT
The DNA here is from genome assembly GCF_044746965.1 of Promicromonospora sp. NPDC090134. Lineage (NCBI taxonomy): Bacteria > Bacillati > Actinomycetota > Actinomycetes > Micrococcales > Promicromonosporaceae > Promicromonospora > Promicromonospora sp. NPDC090134. Next base: position 99,404 of record NZ_JBIVCZ010000013.1, read on the forward strand.
GACAGGTCAGCGGCGACCGGTCAGGAGACCGTCCAGCGCTGGTTGTCCCCGCCGTGGCAGCCGTACATGATCGCGGGCGTGCCGTTGTCCGTGAGGGCGTTCGAGACGTCCAGGCACAGCCCGGTCGCGGCGTTGCGCACCGTGCCGTCCGCCTGCGGGGCCCACTGCTGGTTCGCGCCGCCGTGGCAGGTCCAGACCTGGGCGGCGGTGCCCTGCTGGCCGCCGCTCGGGTCGTCCAGGCACAGCGTCCCGAGCACGCGCAGCTCCCCGGCGGCCGACGCCGTCCACTGCTGGGCCGCCGACCCGTTGCAGTCGTAGATCTGCAGGGCCGCGCCGTCCGCGGCGACGCCGCCGGGAACGTCGAGGCACCGGCCGGACGCCACGCCCTGCAGCGTGACGGGCGCCGGCTCCGGCGGTGGGGCGCTCGGCGTGGGCGACGGCGCCGGGCTCGCCGGGGCGCTGACCGGGCTCGCCTGCGTGGGGCTCGGCGCCGCGCTCGCGGAGGCGCCGGCCGAGGCCTGCCCGGCGGCGTCCTGCCCGGACACGTCCCGGCTCAGCACCCAGATCGTGCCCATCACCGCGCCGAACAGGAGCACGGCGGCGAGCACCCACACGAGCAGGCTGACGGGCGGGCGCCGACGCGCCGTGACGTGGTCGTACACCCTGGTGCTCCTCCTTCGTCGGGCCGCTCTCGTGCGTCCGCGCCGCACCCTACTCGGTCCCGTGCCACTCGATCCCCGCAGCCACTCGATCCCCGCAGCCACTCGTTCCCCGCGGCCGCTCGGTCTCCGCCGCCCCCCGGGTGCAGGATCGGGGGATGGCCGCACACACGGAACCGACCAGCCCGAGTCCCCACGCCCTCGGAACCACGAGCTCCTCCGCCCCGCGCTCGTACGTCGTCACCGGGGGCGGGCAGGGCGTGGGCCGCGCGATCGCGCTGCGGCTCGCCGCCGAGGGCCACGTCGTGGTCCTCGACCTCGCCGGGCCGCTCGGCTGGGAGGACCCCCGCGTCACGCTCGTCAGCGGCGACGCCGCGGATCCCGACGTCGCCCGCCGCGCCGCCGACGCCGCGGAGGCCGCGGCCCCGCTGGCCGGCTGGGTCAACAACGCCGCCGTCTTCCGGGACGCGCCGATCACCGCACCGCCGTCCGACGTGCTCGGTATCGTCACCGCGAACCTGGCGCTCGCGGTCACGGGCTGCCACACCGCCGTCGGCCACCTCCTGCGGCACGGACGGAGCGGCGCGATCGTCAACGTCTCTTCGCACCAGGCGCAGCGGCCGGTGCGCGGCGCCCTGCCGTACGCCACCGCCAAGGGCGCGGTCGAGGCCCTGACCCGAGCCGTCGCCGTCGACCACGGGCCCGACGGCATCCGCACCAACGCGGTGGCCCTCGGGTCCGTGACGACGGCGCGCTACGAGGAGTACCGGCGGGCGCACCCCGGCGTCGACGCGCAGATGGCCGCCCTGCACCCGCTCGGCCGGGTGGGCGCGGGCGAGGAGGTCGCCGAGGCGGTCGCCTTCCTCCTGTCGGACGCCGCCGGGTTCGTCAACGGGGCGGTCCTGCCCGTCGACGGCGGACGCGCGGCGCAGGGAGCCGACCCGGAGGCCACCTGACGCCACGCTCGGCCGTCGGCGGGCAGCGAGACGCCGCCCGCCGACGAGCCGGAGACCGTCAGCCGACCTCCCGCCACGGCCCGTGCCGGTCGCCCGGCTCCTGGTTGCGGGTCCACCACTTCGCCGCGTAGAGCGTGCCGTCGTGCTCTACGACGTCGCCGGTGTCGAAGATGCGCGACGGCGTCCAGACCGCGGTGCCGTCCCAGGCCTCCGCGATCTCCTGCCACGGCCCGTAGGCCGACGCGCCGGGTGTCTGGTTCTGGGTCCACCACGAGGCATGCCAGAGCGCGCCGTCGTGGGCGACCCGGTCGCCGGTGGTGTAGATGGTCCGGGCCGCCCAGGCGGCGGCCTCGGGCTCGGTCAGCACCCCGGGCCGGGCCGTGACCCGCAGGTGGTCCAGGTTGATGTTGCCCGTGTCGGCTGCAGTGTGGTGCAGCAGGATCTCGTGCCGCCCGGCCTCCAGCGTGACGGGCACGCCGGGGGAGTGGTCCCAGATGCGCCACCGGTCCGCGCCCTGGCCGAGGTTCGGGAAGTCGACCGGCTGCGCCGCGCCGTCGTCCACCGAGACGGACAGCCGGCGGTCCAGCGGGGCGACGACCATCCCGTTCGCGTACCGGAACGACAGCTCGACCGTGACGGGCGCCGCGGCCTCGTAGGTGAACCGCACGCCCGCCCCGACCTTCGTCAGGTCCCGGACGAACCCGGTCCCCGTGTAGCCGGGGTGCTCGGCGTTGGTGCGGGCGCCGCCCAGCAGCGTGGCCGTCTCCGCCTCGCTGACCTGCTCGCCGTGCTGCGCCTCGACGGCCGCGAGCAGCGTCGCCAGGGCCGCGTCGTCGCCCTCGGCGGCGGCGATCTCCTGGGCCAGCACCCCCAGGGCCTCGGTCATCGCCGCGGTGTCGCCCGCCCGGGCGTGCGCCACCGCCTCGGCGGCAGGCTCCCGCAGCGCGACGGCGGTCGCGACGTCGATCGCGGACGCGTCCTCGGCGTCGCTGATCAGCGACAGGATGCCGAACAGCCCCGCCGCGGTGCCGAGGTACGGCTCCACGATCGTGTCGATCTCGTCCGCGACGCCGGGCGGCACCGCCTCCGCGGAGGAGGTGAGCACGGCCTGGCGGACCGCCTGCATCGCCCGGCGGACGGCGGGGAAGTCGTTCTCGCGCGCCGCGTCCAGCGCCGCCTCGGCACGCTCGGACAGGAGCGCGGCCCGGGCGGGGGCCAGGCGCTCCGCCTCGTCGTCCAGCAGGTCGGTCAGGGACTCGTCCGGCCGCGGCAGCAGCGCCACGGAGAGCGGGCGCCCGGGCGTCCCGTCCGCACCGACGACGGCGATCGTGTTCGCCGCCCGGTAGGCGACGTCGTCGGCCGCGACGGCGAACGTGAACGTGCGGGTCTGCCCGCCGCCCACCCGGCCGGCGGCGCCGTCGACCGTCGCGCCGTCCACGGCGATGCGGGCCTGGCCCGCCGTGGTGCCGTCGTTGCGGACGGTCGCGGTGACCGTCACGGTGCCGGCCGTCGGGTCGTAGGCGACCTCCGGCGTGCCCTGCAGCGTGAACGTCCCGGCGGCGTAGTCGTCCAGCTCCGCGACGTCCTGCGGCGTGGCGGGGCGCAGCTTCACGGCGTGCCCGCCGCCGCCGACCATGGAGGCGTCGATCGTGTCGGTCGAGTCCACCAGCGAGTGCGTCACCTCGACGGCGGTCGGGTTGCCCTTCCAGGACGCGTCCCCGGCGTCGGCGTAGACGTCGGCCACGTAGGTGGTGCCCTCGTCCAGGAAGGTCAGCGGTACCCGCACGGTGCGGTCGTTCTCGTCAGTGACGGAGCCCAGGTACCAGGTGGACCCGCTGCGCCGGGCGGTCACGGTGTGGTCGCCCAGGACGGCGTCGAGCACGTGGGACTCGTCCCAGACCGTCGGCATGTCGTGGAGGTAGGCGAAGGCCTCGGCGTGCTCGGCGTAGTTCTCGGGGGTGTCGGCCAGCATCTGCAGCGGGCTGGAGAACGTCGGGTAGAGCGCGAGCTGCGCCGTCGTGGTGGTCTGCACCCTGGTCCTGAGGTTCGCCGGGTCCCAGGTGACGGCCAGGACGCCGGGCGTGTAGTCAGCGGGCCCGCCCATCCAGCGGGTGAACGGCAGGATCGTGGCCTGCTCGGGCGGGTTGCCGCTCGCGCCCATGTAGTTGTGCTGCTCCATGCCGGCCACGCCCTCGCCCGTCATCATGTTCGGGTAGGTGCGCGACAGGCCGGTCGGCTTGATGGACTCGTGGGCGTTGACGGAGATCTGGTGCCGCGCCGCGGACTCGATGACCCGCTGGTAGTGCTTGACCGCCTCCTGGTCGTAGTGGCTGCGGTTGACGCCGCCCAGCTCGAACCGCGTGGCGTACCCGGTCTTCAGGGCGTGGATGCCCCATTCCTGGTACTGGTCGAAGATCTCGTCCATGTGCGCGTCGTAGTAGTCGACGTAGCCGCGGGTCTCGTTGTGCGCCATGAACCCGACGCCGTTCGCCTTCGCGTAGGCCAGCACCTCGTCGATGTCGACGTCGGCCTGGGGCGTGACGAAGTCCTGCCCCTTCCACTCGCCGCCCGCGTTCTGGTTCCAGCCCTCGGCCAGCACGTACGTGGCGCCAGCCTCGACGGCGAGGTCCACGTACTCCTTGATGCGTGCCGTCGTGGCGCCGTGCTTGGGCCCGGCGTTCCAGGTCGTGTCGCGCCGCTGCAGCTCCCACCACACGCCGACGTAGGTGCCGGGGTCGATCCAGCCGGTGGTGTCCGCGGTGCCGTCGTCGTCGGAGTCGACGTCGCAGATGGCGCACGGCGCGTTGAGGTTCTCGATGAGGTGGGAGGCGGCGAGGTCGCCGGCGGACCGGCCCACGGTGACGGTGCGCCACGGCGTGCTGAAGCCGTCGGCGTCCACGTCGATCACCGCCTTGTCGCCGTTCGGCAGCGCGATGAGGTCCGAGACGAGCGTGCCCGGCGTCGTGCCGCGGACCACCGTCATGCTCGGGAAGTCGATCAGCGCCGCCTCGTGCACAGCCAGGAACAGGCCGTCGTCCCGGGACATCGTGATCGGCGTCTGCGCGGAGGCGACGTCGGGCAACGGCTGTGTGCGGTAGTGCTGCTCGTCCGCGCTCCACCGCGTGCCCGCGGGGATGGAGTACGCCGTCAGGTCCGCGGGCAGCGCGAACTGCGTCGTCTCGCCGGACACCACCACGTCGTCGCCGAGGCCCTCCTGCTCCGGGAAGGTGTACCGGAAGCCCACGCCGTCGTCGAAGACCCGGAGGACCACGTCCAGCTCGACGCCCGAGGCCTCGTGCACGGCGTGCACCGTCAGCTCGTTCGCGTGGTTGCGCACCCGGGCGTCGTTGCCCCAGGCGGGGGTCCAGGTCTCGTCGACGACGTCGCGCTCCGTGGAGTCGACCGTCAGCCCCGTCGTCAGGTCGACCGCGGGCTCCCGCAGCGTCAGGCCGAGGCCCGACGGCGCGACGACGGTGGTGGTCCCGTCGCGCACGACCTCGTACGTGAGGGTCCCGTCGACGACGTCGACGGTGGCCTCGATCGACCGGTCCGGCGAGGACACGGTCCAGCCGCCGAGCACGCCGGCCGGCTCCTGTGTCGTCTCCTGCGTCGCTGCGGGGGCGGCGGGTGCCGGAGCAGCAGCGAGCGCCGTGGGCGCGAGGACCGCGGGCACGAGGAGCGCCAGCGCGGTGGTCGCCGCGGCCCGGGACCGCCGGCGCCCGTGCCTGCCTCCCGGTCTGCCGCTGTTTCGGTTGCCTGAGGGCAGGTGCACGTTCTCTCCCGGACGTCGGTGTCGGCGGCGCCGGATTGCCTCGATGCAGACCAGCGGCAGGAAAGAGTTTTCCCAGCCGTCCCCTGTGCTGTCAAGGCGGCCCCGGCAGCTTTCACCCGCCGTCGGCCACGACCTCCCGCACCCAGGTGTCGCCCTCCGGGCGGAAGCCCACGCCGCGCAGGTACGCGTGCTCGCCCGGCGCGGCCCGCGGCACGACGACGCGGTCGAACCCCTTGGCCGCGAAGATCCCGCTGCGCCGGTACACGAACTCGCCGGGCGTCAGGTCGCGGAACCGCATGGACACCCAGTCGAGCTCCACCACGCCCGCGCCGTCCCCGGCGTCGCGCACCTCCACCACGCCCACCGTCTCGTCGCCGCGCTGCACCAGGAACGCCGAACGCTCCTCACCCGGCTCCGGCTGCGCCACGAAGTCCGGGGCGAAGGTCGCGATGTCGGCCGCGTGCGTGCGCAGCACGTGCAGCAGGTACGCGTCGTCCGGCGCCACCTCCACCACCTCGTACACCGCGGCGTCGTGGCGCTCGCGGTTCAGGCGGCGCAGCCAGTAGACGTTGATGAGGCTGATCGCGGCGTTCATCGCGAAGAACGGCCAGATCCCGAGGACCGCGTTGTACGCGGTGGCGATCAGGGAGCCGGTCAGGTTGAGCCAGCGGAAGCGGAACACCCGCGCCTGCGTGAGGGACAGCACGACGAGCGCGGAGCCGACCCAGCCGGCGATCTCTAGCCAGGGGAACATGCCCTGACTCTAGGCGGGCGGGGCACGACCCGAGCCCTTCCCGTCGTGCGCCGCGGCGAAGGCCGGTCCGGATCCGGTCAGCCGCTACGCTCTGGCCCGTGCAGCATGTGTGGCAGGCGCCCGTCCCCGGCCTGTTCCTCGGTCTCGTCTGGATAGTCTCGAAGCCTGGCCCGGTCTTCATACCCAATTGGGAGGACGAACGGGCCCTGGCTTTCGACCGTCCCGTATTCGTGATCGACCCGCGCGCCGATTCGCTCGAGATCCAGCGGATCCGGGCACGGCTCGACGAGCTGGGGCAGGTCGCCCGGAGGTGCTTCGGATGGTCCCGTGCGGCCAACGCCCTTGTCTGCGCGGTCCCGGTGGTCCTGGCAGTCGTCTGGTGGTGGGCGAGCGGGTCGGCGGAACCCGGCACAGCCCCGCTCACGGAGGTGGTCCTCCCCGTGACCATCGCCTACTCCCTCGTCGCGATCGCGTTCGCCATACCCCGTGACCGGCTCACCAGGCAGGCGGTCCGGCGAATCGCCGAGTTCAGGTCTCCCGGAGTCCTCCGGAGCTCTTGGCTCGGTCGTGACCAGTTCGCCCGTCGGTTGATCGCACGCATCGAGGAGCGTTCTGCAGGCGAGCAGCGACAGGTCACTGAGATCCTGTGGCGGATCGTCGGTGCGGAACAGGCACGTCGGGTGTACCTCGACTCCGCGGAGGTGTTCGACGAAGCCGAGTTCGCGGTGCTCCGTGGTCAGGTCGAGAGCGCTGAGCGTGACCTGCGCGCATGGGCAGGAGCGGCAGCGATCACCTGAGAATCTCTCACCACGACCAGCCGCGCGAGCTGAGCTCCAGCTCCTCCCGGAGCCGCTCGTCCGCGGCCGAGCGTTCGCTGGCGCGCAGCGGGTCGGTGTCCGTGGGCAGCTCGGCGAGGCGGCACGCCTCGCGCAGCAGGGCGTCGTAGGCGTTCTGCACGGCGAACCAGTGGTGGGCACGGGCGTAGAGGCTTGGGTCCTCCTCGACGCGGCGCAGCTCGGTCGCGAGCTGCCCGAGCCGGGCCTGCAGCCGCAGGGTCACCAGCGGGTCAGGAGCGGGCTTCGGGCGCGTCAGGAACGACCAGACCATGGGTGTCACCGCCACGTCGTCGTCGCGGAAGGGGTTACCCCTCCAGAGTAGGTCCGCGCGACGGCCACGGCTATCCCGGCGACGGGGCCGCCCGCCGCCGCGGACGCGCCGATCCACCTGCCCCCGCCAGGACAGGTGAATCGGCTAGACTTCACGCAGACTTCCGGCGCGAGAGCGCCGGCGGGATCCGAATGAGACAGCGGATCGAGCGGCCCCACGGCATCCACAGCCGCGGGGCCGCTTGTTTTTCGATCGTGTCCGGCCGGCTCACACCCCCGGCAGCACCAGCTCCCCGTCGACGCGGACCGGGACGACCGGCGCGCCGTCCCGCAGCTCCGGCGGCAGGGCGTGCTGCGGCGCCTGCTGCCACGCGAGCGGACGCAGGAACCGGCGGATCGCCGTGGCGCCCACGGACGTGTGCAGCGAGTTGGTCGACGGCCACGGCCCGCCGTGGTGCTGCGCCCAGGCCACGGCGACGCCGGTCGGGTAGCCGTCGTAGAGCACACGTCCGGCCCGCGCCGCGAGCGCGGCCCGCGCGGCGGGCAGGTCCAGGTCGGCCGCGCCACCCGTGAGGACGCTCGCGGTGAGCGACCCCTCCACCTGCTCGACGACGGCCACGGCCTCGGCCTCGTCCGCGTACCGCACGACGACGGCGAGCGGCCCGAAGCACTCCTCGACGAGCCGGGCCGTCAGCTTCCCGGCCGGGACCTCGAGCAGCGCGGGCCGTGTCGTCGTCGGCGCGTCGGCGGGCGCCGCCGTCCGCGTCGCCGCGGCGGGGGCACCCTGCGCCCGCACGACGGCGTCGGCGGCCCGCGCCGTCAGCCCGCGCCCGTAGGCGTCCGCCATGCCCGCCGTCAGGGCGGGCAGCGCCGGCGCCGTGTCGATCGCCCGCGCGAACGCGTCGACCACCCGGTCGCCGTCCGCACCCGCCGGCACCAGCACGAGGCCGGGCTTGGTGCAGAACTGGCCGCCGCCCTGGAGCACCGAGCCGGCGAGGCCCGCCCCGTACTCGTCGGCCCTCTCGCGGGCAGCGGCCGGCGTGACGAGCACCGGGTTGATGCTGCTCAGCTCCCCGTAGAACGGGATCGGCGCGGGACGCGCCGCCGCGGCGTCGGCCAGCGCCCGCCCGCCGGCGAGCGACCCCGTGAACCCGGCCGCGCGGATCGCCGGGTGGGACACGAGCGCGACCCCCGCGTCGAAGCCGTGCACCAGCGCGAACGTGCCCGCGGGCGCGCCGGACCCCGCGACGGCCCGCCCGGCGAGCCGCGCCACGCGCTCCGACGTGGCGGGGTGCCCCGGGTGCGCCTTGACGACCACGGGGTTGCCCGCGGCGAGCGCCGACGCCGTGTCGCCGCCCAGCACGGAGAACGCGAACGGGAAGTTGCTCGCGGCGTAGACCGCGACCGGGCCGAGCGGCACCAGCATGCGGCGCAGGTCGGGGCGCGGGCCCATGGGGGTGTCGCCCGCGTGGTCGATCGTGGCCTCCAGGTAGGCGCCGTCGCGCACCACGCGGGCGAACGTGCGCAGCTGGTACGCCGTGCGGGTGAGCTCACCGCCGAGCCGGTCGGGGCCCAGGGCGGTCTCGCGGTCGGCCTCGGCCACGAGGGTCTCGCGGTCGGCGTCGAGCGCGTCGGCGAGCGCCTGAAGGAGCGTGGCTCGCCGCTCGCGCGGCCAGGCGGCGAGCTCGGGGGCCGCGGCGGCGGCTCGCCGGGCGACGTCGTCGAGGCCGTCCGGGGTGGTCTCGACGACGTCGAGGTCGCGGACCGCGCCGGTCCGGGCGTCCCTGCTGCGCACGGGACTCGCGCCCGGGCCCGTACCGGGCGCGGTGCCGGGTGTCGTCACATCCATCCCGTCGACCCGTCCCTCCGCACCGGGACCTTGCGCTCCCAGTGCACCCAGTCGTCGTGCGCCAGCGCCGACTCGTCGATCTCGATGCCCCAGCCGGGCCGGTCGGGCCGCAGCTCCAGGTGCCCGTCGACCGGCACGTACGGGTCGTGGCACCAGGAGACGTCGTCGGGCTTGTACTCCAGGATCGAGAAGTTCCAGGTCGCGGCCGAGAAGTGCACGTTGGCCGCCGTCGCGAGCGGCCCCAGCGGGTTGTGGGGTGCGACCGGGACGTCGTGCGCCTCGGCGAGCGTGGCGATCTTGCGCATCTGGGTGAGCCCGCCGACCACGCAGATGTCGGGCTGGACGATGTCCGCGCCCTGCACGCTCAGCAGGCCGAGGAACTCGTTCGGGGAGTACAGCGACTCGCCGGTGGCGAGCGGCACGGCCATCTCCGCGCGGATCCGGCCCCAGGCGGGCAGGTACTCCGGGCGGATCGGCTCCTCCAGGAACATGGGCTCGTTCGGGGCGAGCGCCGCGGCCAGGTCCACGGCCTGGCGGGGCTCCCACAGGCAGCCGTGGGCGTCGAACGCGAACTCCCACTCGTCGGGATGGTTCGCGCGGATCTCGCCGAACCAGTCGCCGAGCTCGCGGGCGACCAGACCGAACCGCGACCCGAGGTCGCGGCGGTAGGGGCTGAGCTTGAAGGCGTCCACGCCGTGGTGCTCGTGCAGCGCGGCCGTGCGGTCGCGCAGCTGCGGCACGTCGGGCGCGTCGTACAGGCCCGCGTAGACCCGCACCCGGTCACGGACGGCGCCGCCGAGGAGCTGGTAGACGGGCACGCCGAGCCGCTTGGCGGCGATGTCCCACAGGGCGTGGTCCACCGCGGCGATGGCCGCCAGCCCGAGCGCCCCCTGCGGGAACCGGGCCGACTGGTGCAGGAGCTGGTTCACGTAGGCGACGCGGGAGGCGTCGATGCCCGCGATCTGGTCGGCGAGGTACTCGATGATCGCGGGGTAGGCGAGGTCGGGGCCGTGGTTGTAGATCTCGGCCCAGCCGTCGATGCCGTCGTCGGTGGTGATGCGCAGCAGCACGCGGGGACGGTTCCCGACCCGCTGCAGGTAGGTGGTGAGCCGGGCGATCGTCGTGCCGGTCATGCCGCAACCTTCCAGTCGTCGAGGATCCGCGCGACGGCGGCGCGGTCGGGCTCGGCCAGCGTGGTGCTGGGCGGCCGGACGGACCGGTCGCACAGCCCCATCTGGTGCATGGCCTCCTTGACCACCGAGACGTTGTCGGCCGACCGGTCGCGGGCCCGCAGCTGCTCGAACTCCCGGATGCGACGCCAGACGGCGGCCGCGCGGGCGGCGTCGTCCTGCCGGAGGGCGTCCAGCAGCCCGAACGAGACGTCCGGGGCGACGTTGACCAGGCCCGAGGTGAACGCGCGGGCTCCGGCCTGCCACGCCGACGGCGCGTACGACTCGGCCAGCCCGGCGATCCACAGCAGGTCGGCGTCCGTGTCCTGCACGGTCTCGGCGAACGCGACGGGGTCGGGCACGGAGTACTTGATCCCCACGACGTTGCCCGCCTGGTGCGCGAGCGCCGCGATGTCCGCGCCTCGGATGGCGGGGGAGCTCACGTACGGCAGGACGGCGAGGCCGGGCACCGCGTGCGCGACGGCGGCCGTGTACTCGACCCAGCCCTGCCGCGACATGTACGGGAGCACCGGCTGGTGCACCATGACCGCGTGCGCGCCGAGCTCGGCGGCCGCGCGTGCCTCGGCCTGCGCCGTGGCCGGGTCCAGCCCCACACCGACGACGACCACTGCGCGGTCGCGGGCCACCTCGGTGACCGTGCGGGCGACGTCGGCCCGCTCCCGCGGGGTCAGGGCGTAGAACTCGCCGGTGTTGCCGTTGGGCGTGATCGCGCCGAGCCCGGCGTCGACCAGGCGGCCGGCGAGCCGCCCGGTCAGGGCGAGGTCGACGGCGCCGTCGGGCGCATAGGGGACGACGGGGATGCCGACGACCGTCCGCAGGCGTTCGACGATGTCGTGGTACCCGGTCATGATGCTCCGTTCTGACGGGTGCCGGTCCGCAGGGATCCGGCGGGGTCCTGCTGGTCGGCGTCGGGCCGGCCGTGCTGCTGCTCGACGGGCTTGATGTGCACCCAGAAGCCGTAGATCGCGGCGCTCACGAGGCAGCTGACCGCCGCGAGGACGAGCGGCCAGAGGTAGGAGCCGCCGGACGCCGTCAGGGCCAGCCCGATCGCGATCGGGCTGATGAGGTTGCCGAGCTGCGAGCCGAAGTTCTGGAAGCCGGCCAGCGAGCCGACGCGGTCGGGGCTGGGGGAGACCTCGGCGGGCAGGCTGAGGATCGCGGCGCCCGCGAAGGAGTGCGCGGCGCTGGAGACCGTGAGGACCACCATGAGCACCACGTTGCTCTCCACGAACGGGCTGAAGCCGATGCACGCACTGAGCACGAGACCGGAGATGATCGGCACCTTGCGTGCGATGTTCGGGGACAGGCCGCTCGCGAGCATGCGGTCGGAGACGATCCCGCCCAGCACCGTGGACCCGATGCCGATCACGGCGGGCAGCGCGCCGACCATGCCGAACTCGGCCTCGGTGAACCCGCGCTCGTTGAGCAGGTAGCTGGGGTACCACGTGAGGAAGAACGCCCCGGCGAGCGACCGGAAGACGTAGCCGAGCATGAGCGCCCAGGTCTGGTTGTCGCGCAGCAGCGTGCTCCAGCGCACCTCCTCGCCGCTGTGCCGCACCATCTCGGCCTGGTCGGAGCGGATGTACTCGAGCTCCTCGGGGTTCACCCGCTTGTGGTTCTGCGGGGCGCGGTAGATGGCGAGCCAGCCCACGATCCAGAGCAGGCCCACGGCGCCGATCACCACGAAGGTCCACCGCCAGCCGGCGAAGACCGCGATCGACGTGACGATCGGGATCGAGAGGGCCGAGCCGATCTGCTGGCCCATGTCGAACAGGCTGGACGCGAAGGCGCGCTCCCGGCGCGGGAACCAGGTGGAGACCACCTTGATGTTCGCCGGCTGCACCGGCGCCTCGCCGATGCCGAGGCCGAGCCGGAAGACGATCAGGCTCGTGACACCCGTCGCGAAGGCGGTCAGCGCCGTCCAGACCGACCACCAGCCCACCGCGATGGGGTAGATGACGCGCGGACCGAACTTGTCCAGGAGCCAGCCCGACGGCACCTGGAACAGGGCGTAGGTCCAGAAGAACGACGACAGCAGCACGCCCTGCACGGCCGGGCTGATGTGGAAGTCCTCCGAGATGAACGGCAGCGCGACGCTGAGGGCGGCGCGGTCGAGGTAGGCGATGGTCAGGCCGAGCGCCGAGAACGCGACGATCGTCCAGCGCATCTGGCTGCGCCGCGCACGGGCTGCGACAGCCACGGGCTGCTTTGTACTATTGAGCATCGTTGCTCCTTCATCGAGTGACGTGCGTGCTCCGCCATGGAGCACTCGTTCCAGAGGTGCGGCCCGGGAACTTGGCGGTGAACGGGCTGCACCTCGTCTGCATCGCCGCGCGTGCGGACGCCGGGCCCTCGGGCCCGCCGGCGCTCGCGGCGCGGGTCCTGAGGGTCAGGCGGTCGCACCTCCCTGGTGGAGCCGGTCGAGGAAGCCGGCGATGTGCCGGCGGGTCAGGTCCGCCGCGCGGTCGGCGTCGCCGGCCGCGGCAGCGGCAAGGATCTGTGCGTGCTCCTGCGCCTCGTCGCGCCAGCTCGGCTGCTTGGCCCAGGTGGTGACGGCGGCGAGCGCCGTCTGGTCCCGCAGGCCCTCCAGCATGCCGATCAGGATCGTGTTGTCGGCCGCGGCCCACAGGGCCGCGTGGAACGCGCGGTTGGCGAGGCTGCGCTGCGCCGGCTCGGTCACCTCGGCCGCCCGCTCCAGCGCCGCGCGCGCGGCGGAGGTGTCCATGCCGCGCAGCACGCTGCGCCGGGTCGCCTCCGGCTCGAGCAGCAGCCGGGTCTCGTAGATGGCGACGGCGTCGGCCTGCGTCAGCTCGCGCACGCGCACCCCGACGTAGGGCCGCACCACGACGAGCCCGCTCATCTCCAGGGTCTTGAGCGCCTCGCGGACCGGGGTCTTGGACATCGCCAGCTCCTGGGCGAGCTCCGCCTCGACGAGCGCCTGCCCGGCGGCGAGCCGGCCGCTGAGGATGCCCTCCTTGATGGTCGCGAGCGCGTGCTCCGTCCGCGAGGGGAGGGAGATCGGGGCGGGGGGCGTCGTCGGCACGTCGTACATCATATATGACGCGCGGGTGTGATCGGGAAATCGCTGGGTTCCGGCGGCCGGACCTGAAACTCTCGTGGCATGGACCTCGACGACACGACCGGCCCCGTGCTGTCCGAACCTGCTCCGGACGGCGACCTGCTGGGCGGCGTGCGCGACTTCCTGCGCGGCTTCGAGCGGCGCCAGGCGGAGCGGGTCGTCGAGTTCCCGGGCGGGTTCGCGGTGCTCAGCCCCCGGTACGCGGCGTCCCACGACCACAACAAGCTCTGCTTCCGGGGTGCTGTCACGGCCGACGACCTGGCGGACATGGAGCGGGGCGGCTGGCGCGGGGCCCTCCCGGACGCGTCGCCTGAGGTGGTGGAGCAGCTCGTGGACCGGCGCCGTGCGCGGACGCGCGCCGCGGACGGCGTGGTGTTCCTGGCTGTGCGAGCGGGCGGTGAGGTCGTCGCCCGCGCCGACCTCTACCTGGACCCGGCCCGGGGCCTGGCACAGATCGAGGACGTCCTGACCGAGGAGGGCCACCGCGACCGAGGCTACGCCCAGGCCCTGCTTCGCGACGCCACCCGGCGCGCCCACGAGGCAGGGTGTGCCACCCGGTTCCTGCTCGCCGCGGCCGACGACTGGCCCCAGGTGCTCTACGGGCGGCTCGGGTACAGGGTGATCGGGAGCCGGCACCTGTTCGCCCGGACCGCCTGAGCCCCGGACCGCCTGCCCCGGGGCGTGTCAGACCCCGTCCGTAAACTCCCGATATGTACATATATGAAGGGGAAACGGCCGGGCCGGAGCCGGGCTGGGAGTTCGGCGCCGGGGTGCTGCCCGCGTCCGTCCGGAAGCTGCCCGCCACCACGCTGTGGTGGCTGGACCGGTTCCGGGAGCAGGCGCTCGACCGGGGGGTCCCGGCGGCCGACGTCGACCGGTGGCTCGGGCTCGCGCGCCCGGTGCTGCGGACGGCGCCCGACGGCGGCGGCCCGGTCGTCGGCCGGTTCGGCACCCCCCTGCTGCTCCCGCCGGACGTGCCCACACCCGCCACGGTGTACGGACCCGACCGCTCCGACGAGTACCAGCTCATCGTGACGCTCGACCTGGCGGCGATCCCGCCGGGAGCCACCGACCTGCCGCTGCCGCCCGACGGCCACGTGCTCCTGTTCGCGAACGTCGAGCTGGAGGACGAAGTCCTGCCGGGCGGCGCCGTGTACGTCCCGGCGGGAGCGCCGGTCGAGGAGCGGGAGAGCTCGCCGGACTACGAGCCCTACGAGTACGACTCACCGGAGGAGCTGGACGAGGCCCTGCGGCGTGCCCCCGACTTCCGCCTGGTCCCCGGCGTGTCACTGCCCTCCTGCCCGCTCGACTCCGAGAACAGCGCCTTGCACCCCCACGCGGAGACGCTGCAGGACGTCTGGTCCGAGCAGTCCGACGAGGGCGGCGAATGGCAGCTCGGCGGCCACGCCTACGACTTCGACGGTTACGGGGACCCGGCCGGCGGCTCGGCGTTCCAGCAGCCCGGCGAGCAGTGGTCCCGCCCGGAGGACTGGGTCGTGCTCGCTCAGTGGGTCGGGGTGCCGATGGGGATCCTGTACTGGACCATCACCCGCCAGGACCTCGAGGTGCGCCGCTTCGACCGCGTCGTCGTGCAGATGTACGCCAACCCCTGACCGGCTCGGCGCCAGGCATGCGGCGCCGAGGATGTGGCGCCGGCACGCGATTTGGAACAGGTGTTCGAGTAGAATGCTGTCATGTCAGTGCCCGGCGCCACGATCCTGCACGCCGACCTCGACGCGTTCTACGCGTCGGTCGAGCAGCTGCTGGATCCTGACCTGCGCGGACGGCCGATCGCCGTCGGCGGCGGGCCGCGCGGGGGAGTCGTGCTCGCGGCCTCGTACGAGGCCAAGGCCTACGGGGTGCAGGGCGGGATGCCGGGCTGGCGCGCGGCCCGGCTCTGCCCGGACCTCGTGTTCGTCCGGGGTCACTTCGGGGAGTACCAGCGGCTCGGCGACGCAGTGATGGCCGTCCTGGCCGACGTCACGCCGATCGTCGAACGGATCTCGATCGACGAGGCCTTCCTCGACGTGTCCGGGGCGACCCACCTGTTCGGCCCGCCCGTGGCGATCGGGGCGCGGATCCGCGAGCGTGTCCGTGCCGAGGTGGGGCTCCCGATCTCGGTCGGGGCGGCGCGGACCAAGCACCTCGCGAAGATCGCCTCCCAGGTGGCCAAGCCGGACGGCCTGGTCGTCGTCGACCCCGGCACCGAGCGGACCTTCCTGGACCCGCTGCCCGTCAGCCTGATCTGGGGCGTGGGGCCCGTGAACGAGCAGCGCCTGGCGGACCTCGGCATCCGGACGATCGGCGAGCTGGCGCGCACCCCGTCGACCGCGGTCGAGCACATCCTCGGGCATGCCGTGGGGCACAAGCTCAGCGCCATGGCGCAGGACGAGGACCCGCGCCGGGTCGTCACCAGCCGCCGCGCCCGCTCCGTGGGCGCGCAGTCGGCCCTGAGCCGGCGCCGGCCCGAGCCGGACGACGTGCGCGCGGTCCTGGCGCACCTGTCCGACCGGGTCTCGCGGCGGCTGCGGGCCAAGGGGCGCGCGGGCCGTACCGTCACGGTCGCGGTGCGGTTCGCGGGCATGCAGCGGGCGACGCGGTCCCTCACGCTGCCGGTGCCGATGTCCGCCACGCTCACCCTCACCGAGGTCGCGGTGCGGCTCGCCTGGTCCGCGATCGACGACGTCGCACCGTGCGAGATCACGCTGCTCGGCGTCTCCGTCTCGAACATCGCGGACCAGTCGGCGGTGCAGCTCGAGCTCGACCTCGACCCGCCCGACCCGTGGCGTCCTGGCTCCACGCCGGGCGCGGCGCGCAGCGCCGTCGACGAGTCGATGGACGCGATCCGCACGCGGTTCGGCGGGGACGCCGTCGGCTACCTCCCCGTGGTGCTGCGCCGCGGCGGGGCCGTGCCCGACGAGTTCCGCGAGCTCGCCGAGCACGACCTGTGAGTGAGGGCGTCACTCGGGGGAGCGCAGCGCCGCCAGGATCCCCTCGCCGTAGCGGTCCAGCTTGGCCTGGCCCACGCCGCTGATGCCGCTCAGCGCGTCCAGGTCGCCCGGCCGCTCCGTCGCCACGGTGCGCAGCGTCGCGTCGTGGAACACCACGTAGGCGGGCACGCCCTGCTCCTTGGCGGCCGCCGCCCGCCAGGCGCGCAGCCGCTCGAACACCTCCTGGTCGCCGTCGGACAGCGCCACGGCCTCCGTCTTCGCGCCCCCGGACCGCGACGACCGGCGCGCCGCGCCCGCCGCCGGGGCCGGGTCGCGCCGCAGCCGCACCTCGCGCCGTCGGCCCAGGACGTCGCCGCTGGTCTCGGTGAGCAGCAGCGTGCCGTGGTTCGAGTCGACCTCCAGCAGACCCTGCGCCAGGAGCTGGCGCGCCACGGACCGCCACTCGCCGTCCGACAGTTCTTCGCCCACGCCGAACACCGTGAGGCTGTCGTGCCCCCACTGCGTGATCTTGGGCGTGGCCTTGCCGCGCAGGATGTCGACGACGTGTCCCACGCCGAACCGCTGGTTGCGCTCGCGGTCCAGCCGGAACACGGCGGACAGGAGCTTCTGGGTGGGGACGGTCCCGTCCCAGGCCTCGGGCGGGTTCTGGCAGGTGTCGCAGGCCCCGCAGTCCCCGGGGTGCTGCTGGCCGAAGTAGCGCAGGAGCTGGGCGCGGCGGCACTCGACGGTCTCGCACAGGGCGAGCATCGCGTCCAGGTGGGACGACAGCCGGCGGCGGTGGGCGAGGTCGCCCTCGGACTCGGCGATCATCTTGCGCTGCTGGACGACGTCGGCCAGCCCGTAGGCGAGCCACGCCGTCGAGGGCAGGCCGTCGCGCCCCGCGCGGCCCGTCTCCTGGTAGTAGCCCTCGACCGACTTGGGCAGGTCGAGGTGCGCCACGAACCGGACGTCCGGCTTGTCGATGCCCATGCCGAACGCGATGGTCGCGACCATGACGACGCCGTCCTCGCGCAGGAACGTCGCCTGGTTGGCCGCGCGCACCGGCGCGGGCAGGCCGGCGTGGTACGGCAGGGCGCGGATGCCCTGGTCGGTGAGCTGCTGGGCGGTCTTCTCGACCGACGCGCGCGACAGGCAGTACACGATCCCGGCCTCGCCGGGGTGCTCGGTGCGCAGCAGGTTGAGCAGCTGTCGCAGCGGGCTGTCCTTGGGCGCGACGCGGTAGGTGATGTTGGGGCGGTCGAAGCTGGCCACGAAGTGCCTGGCCTCCGCCAGGCCCAGGCGGTCCGCGATCTCCTCGCGGGTGTGCTGGGTGGCCGTCGCGGTCAGTGCGATGCGCGGGACGCCGGGCCAGCGCTCGGCCAGCGCGCCGAGGCGCAGGTAGTCCGGGCGGAAGTCGTGGCCCCACTGGGACACGCAGTGCGCCTCGTCGATCGCGAACAGCGCGATCGTGCCCTGGTCGAGCAGCCGGGCCGTGGACTCGACGCCGAGCCGCTCCGGCGCGAGGTAGAGCAGGTCCAGCTCGCCCGACCGGTAGGCCTGCTCCACCCGGCGGCGCTGGTCCGCGTCCTGGGTCGAGTTGAGGAACCCGGCGCGCACCCCGAGGGCCTCCAGGGCGTCCACCTGGTCCTGCATCAGGGCGATCAGGGGCGAGATCACCACGCCGGTGCCCCGCCGCACGAGGGCCGGGATCTGGTAGCACAGCGACTTGCCTCCGCCGGTGGGCATGAGCACGAGGGCGTCGCCGCCGTTCGTCACGGTGTCGATGATCTCCTGCTGTTCACCGCGGAAGGCGTCGTAGCCGAACACCGTGCGCAGCACGTCGAGCGGCGTCGGCGCCAGGTCGAGCGCCGGTCCTGTCACGTCGAGCTCGGGCGAGGCGGCGTCCGGAGGAGTCATGGCCGCCAGTGTGCCAGGGGACGCTGACACGAGCGGGGACGGGCGCTCAGCGCGGCGCCAGCTCGCGCAGGGCCGGCAGCGCCCGTTCCAGCATGGCTCTGGTCGCGGTCAGGCTGATCCGGAAGTGCCCGGCCCGGTCGAAGACGCTGCCGGGCAGCACGAACACGCCCCGCCCGGCGAGCGCGGTGACGAAGGCGGGCGCGTCGCCGCCCGGCGCCGCGCTCCACAGGTAGAACGTGCCCTCGGGCACGGTGAGGTCGTAGCCCGCCGCGCCGAGCGCGGCGACCATGAGGTCGCGGCGTCGCTGCAGCTCGCCGACGTCGATCGAGACGGTCTCGAGGGCCGGCACCGCGTACTGCATGAGGGCGTCGGGAAAGCCCCAGCCGAGTCCCATCTGCAGGGGGAGCAGGGCGGCGCGCAGCTCGGTGCGGACGCCGTCGGGGATCAGGGGCGAGAGCGCGAGGTAGCCGAGGCGCTGCCCGGGGGCGAGCAGGACCTTGCCGTAGCTGTAGTCGACCAGGGTCCAGGGGTAGCAGGCCGCCGGGCTCGTGAAGCCCACGCCGTCGAACCGGATCCGGCGGTACGGCTCGTCGGACAGCAGCCAGATCCGGCGGCCGTGACGCGCGGACGCGGCGTCGAGCACGCTCGCCAGCTCGACCAGCCGGTCCCGGGTGTAGATGCGGCCGGTCGGGTTGGCGGGCGAGTTCACGACGACGATGCGGGTGCGCGGCGTGATCGCCCGGGCGACGGCCTCGACGTCCAGGTCGAACCCGTCGGCCGTCAGCGGCGCGCGGACCGGCACCAGGTTGGCCGCGCGCAGCATCGGGGCGTAGAACCAGCCCGGCTCGGGGAACACCACCTCGTCACCGGCGTCGGCCACGAGCCGGAACGCCAGCGCGATGGCGCCGAACGCGCCCTGGGTCATGGCCACGTCGTCCGCGTCGAACGGGAGGCCGAGCTCGCCCTGCAGCCCCTCCGCGATCGTCTCCCGCGCGGGGGCCAGGCTGGTCTTGTAGGCGAACCAGTCCACGGCGCGGGGTTCGAGGTTCGTGCGCAGGGCGTCGACGAGGCCCCGCAGCGGCATCTCGTGCGGGTCGCCGAAGGTCAGGTCGACGACGTCGCGCTGACCGTCCATCGCGCGCAGCGAGACGAAGAAGGACGTGACAGGCTCGATGGCGTCCTGCGCTGCTCTGGCCCGGTCGGACAGCTCCATGCCGCGGCTCCTCTCGCGAGATGCGGCCGCCCCCCGATGTTCCTCATGATGCCCCCGAACCGCCGGGTGCACACGGCGTGCCGCTCGGCGTGTCGCGTGGTGTGGCGAGCCCTGCCGGCCCGGTCCTGCCTACCGGAGCCGGCCCAGCTCCCCGGGCAGCAGCGTGAACGTCCGCTCGTGCGCGACGCGGGCGTGGTGGGTCATGTACCCGGCCACGGGCCAGGGGGCGGTGACCTCGGTCGTCTCCGCGAGCAGGGCGCCGTCGCCCGACGCCGTCGCCCGGGTGACCGTGCGCAGCGTGCAGCCCGGCGCGGCCCGCACGGACGACGTCAGCAGGTCGTCGCCGGCCCGCACCATGCGGGCGGGGAACCTGATCGTGTACCGCAGCGGACCGAGCCGGGGCCGCTCGACGACGTGCCAGTCCTGCCACGGCCCGTCCGGGCCGGCGCCGTTCGCGACGACGTCGGCGGACACCAGGTAGGGGTGCAGGCCGCGGTGCCGGGTGAGGTCCGCCAGGAAGTCGATCGCGGCGCGCGGGCCGACGGGGACGGACGTGCTGAGCTCGAACCTGAGGGTGGTCACGGCAGGATTGTGGCGCACGGCCAGGGGCCGGTCACGCGCGACTCGTACCACCCGGTCCGTCAGGCCCGGCGCAGGTCGTCGTACGTGGCCAGGGGCACCAGCCCCGACGCCGCCGCCGCGATGTCGCGGTCGCCCGCCACCAGCACGTCGGCCTGCAGGGTGGCGACGGCGAGGTACTCCGCCTGGCCGGTGTCGTGCCAGCCGAGCTGCCGGGCGATCTTCCACGCCGTCGCGCGCGAGACCCGGTCGCCCAGCAGCCGGACCTTGAGTGTCGCCACCCGTTCGAGCAGCGCCCGCGCCGTCTTCTCGTCGAGGAGCCCCGCGTCGGCGTCGCGATAGAGGATCGACATGGCGTGGCTGCGCAGCGCGGCCGGCGCGACCAGCGGCAGGTGGGCGCCCGCGCCGGGATCCTCGCGCACCAGGCGCAGCGCGGTGACGGCGTCGATGGCGAACCGCGTCCTCCGGCCGGCGCCGTCCTGGTCCGGTCTGTTCATGGGTCCAGGAAACACCCGACCACTGACACTCGTCCGGCGGCGCGCCTCCTGGGTACGGTGTCCCGCCCGGCCGGGACGGTCACGCATCGGGGCGCTCGCCGGTCAGGTGGGCAGGAGTGGTGCGCGAGATCCCCCGGCCGGCGGGGACCGTGACGGACGACGAGAGGTGGCGGACAGGATGAGCGACATCGTGCAGCGGGAGACCGTGCGCAGGGACGCGGCGCAGGGCGAGATCGTGCGCAGCGCGGTCGCGATCCAGCCGGGCACGGCCGAGCCCGGTTCGGTGCGGGTACGTGCCTACCAGGCGGGAGCGCTCGTCGCGGACGCGGACCCGCCGCTGCTGGTCTGGGAGCACCGCTTCTACCCCCAGTACTTCTTCGCCCCCGGCGAGCTGAGGGTCGGGCTGCGCCCAGCGGGCCCCGGTCGCCGGTCCAGGAGCCTCGGGCCCAGCGAGCTCTTCGACGTCGTCGTACCGGACGGCGTGGGGGAGACGGTGCTCGCAGGCGCCGCCCTGCGCTACCCGCAGGCCCCGCTCGCTGCCCTGCGCGACGCGGTGACGCTGACCTGGTCGGCCTTCGACACCTGGCTCGCCGAGGAGGAGGTGATCCACACCCATGCCCGCGACCCGTACGTGCGGGTGGACGCCATGCCGTCGAACCGGCACGTCCGGGTGGTGGCGGGCGGGGAGGTGGCCGCCGAGTCGCGCCGGCCGGTCGTCCTGGTCCAGACCGGGCAGCCGCCGCGGTACTACCTGCCGCAGGTCGACGTGCGGATGGACCTGCTCACGCCCACCGACACGGTGAGCTACTGCGCGTACAAGGGCACGGCGGCGTACTGGACGCTCGGCATCGGCGACCTGCGGCTGCGCGACGTCGTCTGGGGCTACGACACCCCGCTGCGGGAGGGGCTGCGGATCGCCGGGATGGTCTGCTTCTGGCAGGAGAAGAACGCGGACCTGGAGGTCTGGGTGGACGGCGTGCGGGTCGGCCGGCCGTAGACCGCTCGGCGTCGGCGCGCCGCCGCCACGCCGTCGTCAGGAAAAACCGGCGAGATCGGCGGCCGGTTCCGCCAGGATGGCCGCCATGGACGAGGTGGAGGTTGTCGTCGCCCACAGCCAGCGCGCGACGCTGCGCGTCGGCGACGTGTTCCTGAAGGTCGACGGCGACCCGGCACACGCGGACGTCGAGATCCGGGCGATGGCCCTGGCGCCGGTGCCGACCCCGGCGATCCTGTGGCACGAGCCGCCCGTGCTCGCGATCGCCGCCGTGCCGGGGACGGCGCTCGGCGTGCTCGGTGAGCCGTCCGCCGCGTCGCCGGCGGCGTGGGCCGCGGCGGGTGCCGCGATACGGAGGCTGCACGACGCGCCGCCCCCGCCGTGGCCGGGGCGCAGGCTCGACGACGTCGCGGCCGAGCTGGAGCGCGAGTGCGCGTGGCTGCTCGCCAACGCCGTCCTGCCCGAGGAGGTGATCCGGCGCAACCGCGAGATAGCCGAGCGGGCTCTGCGCCCGTGGCGGCCGGCGTTCGTCCACGGCGACCTGCAGATCACCCATGTGTTCGTCGACGGCGACGACGTCACCGGCGTGATCGACTGGTCCGAGGCCGCGCCGGGCGACGCCATGTTCGACCTGGCCATCCTGACCCTGGGGCACGAGGAGCGCCTGGACGACCTGCTCGCCGGCTACGGTCCGGGTGCGGACCGGGACGTGATCCGGGCCTGGTGGTCGCTGCGCAGCCTGACGGCGTCGCGCTGGCTGGTCGAGCACGGCTTCGACCCGGACGCGCCGGGGTGCGAGTTCGACGTGCTCAGGTCGCGGATGCGGGAACCGTAGGGCCGACGGCGCCGCCGGTCTCCTGGCCGCTCGGTGCCTGGTCGCTCATCGCCTGGTTGCCGAGGACGATCGCGAGCGCCAGCCGTTCCGCGTCCTCGGTGCCGGGCTCGCAGGAGTAGACCATGATCCGCAGGTCGTCCCCGGCGACCACGAGGGTGTCGCAGTCGATCCGGATGCGTCCGACCTCGGGGTGGTCGACCGTCTTCAGCTTCGCCGGTGCCTCCTGCGCGGTCAGGTCGATCGCCTCCCAGAGGCGGACGAACTCGGCGCTGCGCGTCCGGAGGTCCGCCACGAGCCGGCGGATGCGCGGGTCCCCGGTGTAACGCGTCGCCGTCAGCCGCAGGTCGGCCACGAGGTTCGCCACCAGGTCGGCCTCCTCCTGCGGCGAGTGGACCACGCGTGACGCGGGTCCGAGCAGGTGCCGCCAGACCGCGTTGCGCTCCGGCCCGCGCCACGCGGTGGTCCGGCCCATCAGGGCGTCGTAGGCGGCGTTGGCGGTCACGAGGTTCCACATCGCGTCGAAGATGACCACGGGGTGCCCGTCGAACCGGTCGAGCAGCCGCTGCACGCTGGGGGTGATGCGGGTGGAGACCAGGCCGTGCCCCGGGGCGGTCAGGCCGGCGAGCCGGAACAGCAGCTCGCGCTCGGGCTCGCTGAGCCGGAGCCCCCGGGCGAGCGCTTCGACGACCTGGTCCGACGGCGCGGTGGCCCGCCCCTGCTCCAGCCGCGTGAGGTAGTCGACGGAGATGCCGGCGAGCTGGGCCAGCTCCTCGCGGCGCAGCCCCGTGGCGCGCCGACGGGTGCCGACCGGTATCCCGGCCGCGTCGGGCGAGACGCGGTCGCGCCAGTGTCGTATCGCTGGTCCGAGCTCCATCGCTCCAGTCTGCGCTCTGCCCGCGCGCTTGTGGTGGCCCTGCCGGTCCTACGACAGGCCGACGACTGCCCGCCGCCGCCCGGCCGACTCATGATGGCGGCATGACAACCTCGACCACCGGAACCGTGCTCATCACCGGACCGACCGCCGGCCTCGGCCGGTCCGCGGTGCTGGCCATGGCGAACCGCAGCCCGCAGCGCCGTCCCGACCTGCTCCTGGTGGGGCGGCCAGGTCCACGACTCGACGCGATCACCGCGGAGGCCCGGGCAGCGGGCGCCACCGCCCACGCCATCGGGGCCGACCTGGCCGGCCTGGCCGACGTCCGCGCGGCCGGCCGCGCGGCAGTACGCCTCCTGGCGGACGGCGACGTGCGGCCGTTGCACGCGATCATCGGGAACGCCGGGGTGTCCGCGGCGGACACCCGCACCGCGTCCGCGGACGGGTACGAGCTGACCTTCGCGATCAACCACCTGGCGCACGCCCAGCTCGTACGCGACCTGGCGGGCGCGCTCGTGGCGCCCGCCCGGATCGTGCTGCTCGGCTCCAACACGTACTACCTGAACACCCCGCGCCGTCTGCTCGGCGTGCCGCCCGCCGAGTGGCGCGACCCGCTGGACCTCGCGCGGCCGGGCGCCGCCGACACGACGCCCGGTCCCCGGGACGCGGGCGCCGCCTACTCGAACTCCAAGCTCGCGATCCTGTACTACGCGCACGAGCTGCAGCGCCGTCTGCCCGACGGTGTCAACGTGTCGGTCTTCGAGCCGGGGTTCATGCCCGGCAGCGGCCTCTCGCGCGAGCACGGGCCCGCGCTGCAGCGGGTCGGGCGCGCGATCGGGCGCATTCCCGGCGTCTCCACCCCGGAGCGCTCGGGTCCGCTGCTGGCGGCCGTGGCCCTCGATGACCGCTGGGCGCACCTGCGCGACGGTGCGTTCGTGGTCAAGACCGCCGAGCGCGAGGTGGAACCGTTCGCGCGGGACCGTGCACGCGAGGAACGGTTGTGGGAGGTCACGGAGCGACTCCTGGGCTGATGCGCGGGGCGCGGCGGCCTGGTCCGGGCAGCCTGTCACCGGAGCTCGGGCCGGGTCCGAGCGGCGTGGTCCCGGAGCGGCCCAGGTCACACGCTTTTCGATTCGGACCCGACCCGTTCTGCGTGCTATGTTTTTCCACGCACCGGGAAGGCGGAAACGCCGAGAACGGTCCACCTGTCCGGGTGGCGGAATGGCAGACGCGCTAGCTTGAGGTGCTAGTGCCCTTTATCGGGCGTGGGGGTTCAAGTCCCCCTCCGGACACTTTTATCCTCACGCCCTGGTGTGACCAGGGACGATACGCTGAGTACGACCTTCGATGCCGCGGCGTCGAAGTTGATCTGAACGCCGAGTGCCTCGTAGAGGTCTCGGCGTTCTTCGTCTGTGGCGCGGTGCAGCACCTTGAGGGAGCCGCCCACGATCTCCATGTCCTTGGTGAGTTGCTTGAGATCTACCGCCTCGACGGGGGCCTTGGCGTCAGCCAACCGTCCGTCGAGCGTCTTGAGCTCAGCCTCCTTCGTGACCAGCGAGGCGGTGATCGCCTGCGAGGTCACTCCGCTCGCGAGGATGCCCACGAGATTGTCGATCTCTTTCTTCTTCTCGGCGACCTGTTCGCGGAGCGTGGCAAGGCGTGCGTCCGGTTCGGCTGCCTCGCCGGCCATCACTGCCGCGAGCGCGGCGGGGTCCTTGAAGATCTCGAAGAGGTAGTCGTCGAGGACCGGGAGCAGGAGTCCTTGGTTGAGGGTCGCTACCGGGTGCTCGACCAGGCCGGCGGGCAATGCTCGCTTCTTGCCCACGTCGCAGCGGTAGAGCACGCGTCCGGTGCCATCCTTCTTCTTCGAGGCGTGGAAGAGTGCTGAGAGTCGGCATCCGCAGTAGGCGCGGAAGCAGCGTCTCGCGAGGGGGTAGACGCGGCCGGACTTACGGGGGCTGGATCACCGGGCAGGACATCGAGGTCTCGGGGGGCCAGAACCTCTGAGCTGCGGCAGGGTAGGCGCTCTCCCGCTGCTGGCCGGAGAGCGCCCACCCGAGCGACGATCAGACGTGAGGTGTCGGTGCCTGCGCTAGACGGCGCTCATCGCGTACCCGTCGGCCGCGGCCCGCCTCGCGCTCCTCGTCGCGCGGTGGAGGAGCGCGATGATCACGATGCCGAGCGTGACCACCCCGATGATCCCGAATTGCGCCTGTCCGAACGCGGTCGCGTAGATATCGGCGTTGCCCGGCTCACCGGAAGCGATCCGGTTGGCGAGGTCCGGCCGGTCAACCTCCCTCGCCACCAGCGCGCCCATCAGCGCCGCGTAGCCGCCGACCGCCACGGTCTCACCGCCGAGACGGAGGAAGTTCAGCACGCCGGACGCCGTCCCACTGAACTGCGCGGGTACCGCGCCCATCGCCTCGCCGTCGACGAAGCCGAGAGGCAGGCCCATCGAGACGCCGAGGAGCACGAGCGGCAGCACGAGCCAGCCGATCGGAAGCGATGGCGAGACGAGGAGCAGGAATGCGTTGCCCGCGAGCATGCCGCCGAGGGCGACATACACGAGGGTCATGACGGAGATACGACGGCTGCGTGCGAGCAGTCGGACGCCCAGAGCGGGGAGGAACAACACGGGTGCGGTCATGATGAGCATGACCAGACCCGATGCCCCCGCCTCGAGCCCCCAGACGCCGCTCAGCGCGACGGGGAAGTAGGTCAGCATCGTGACGAATCCGAAGGCCTGGACAACGGTCAGCAGGCTGAGCGCCAGGAAGTACGGCTCGCGTAGCACCCGGAAGTCGAGCAGGCGTGCGCCTTCGACGCGATCGTGCCGGATGTGCGGGATGGTGCCGCTCAGGAGCAGCGACGCGGTCACGGCGATGCCGAACGCGACGAAGACTCCCCGCCATCCGAAGGCGGAGGTCAGGAGCCCGGAGATGACCGGCCCGAAGGCGATGCCGATGCCGAGTACGGTGCCGAGCAGCCCGAAGGCCTTGGCCCTGGCCTCCGGGACGAAGGCGTTGCCGAAGATCGCGGCCGCTGAGGTGAACATCGCGGCTCCGGCGATGCCCGCCGCGATGCGCGCGACGTCGAGGACGAGCAGGTTCGGTGCCAGTGCGCTGACGATCGAGGCGGCGATCGTCACGACGGCGCCGATGATGAAGGTGGTCTTGTAGCCGATGCGGTCGCCGACGACGCCCCAGACCAGCGTGAAGATCGTGAACGCGGCATTGAAGCCGTTGACGACCCACTGCAGCGGGCCGGGATCGGCACCGAGATCGGCTGCGATCGAGGGCAGGGTCACCGCCGTTCCGGCGATCTGCCCGGGAACGGTGAAGACGGCGATGAGGAGAGCCACGAGCAGCAAGGGAGCTGCCTTGAGGCTCGGGATGGTCGGAGAGTATGCCATGGGAGAAGAACCTTTCTGAAAGCGGTGTATCTAGTGCTCGTCGGCTGCTGGAGTGAGCCGTAGAGTCAGGTGATGGACGTGCTCGCCGACCACGTCGCCCACGATCCGTGGGCCGAAGCGGTCGTACTTCGCGTGATACGCGGCGTCGACGAGGAACCCCTCGGTGTGGTCGGCAAGTTCGAAGCTCACCTCGCGTTCAAGGTCGCCCGCGCGGATCCGCCCCCGTCCTGCACGACGGGCCCGTCGGAACCAGGGGTTCTCAGGGCCGTAGGCCGAGCGGACGTAGACGCTGCCGTCGAGCGGCACCGCCCACACGGTCACGCCAGGTCGAAGCGAGCCGTCGGGCCGGCGGGATGAGACGCTGATCTCGTCGATGCGGCAGAGCTGTGCGAGCTCGGCGGGGGTCCACCGGGCAGTTTCCGAAGACGAAGTGGATGTCTGTGTCACGCAAGCCAGCCAACCCGCCCGCTTGCCCACGCGGGAGCCACAGACGTTCCCGGTAACGGCGGTACCTCCCTCCGGTGCGAGGCCGCGCGTAGCGTGTTCGTATGACCCATCAGCAGGACGTGCGCGAGTTCCTCAGCTCACGGCGTGCCCGCATCACACCGGAGCAGGCCGGCCTGCCGGCCTACGGGGGCGGCCGGCGAGTGAGCGGGCTGCGACGCGAAGAGGTCGCACTGCTCGCCGGAATGAGCGTCGACTACTACGTCCGCCTCGAACGTGGCAACCTGTCGGGGGCATCTGACGCGGTACTGAAGGCGCTCGGTCGCGCGCTGAAGCTCGACGAGTCCGAGTCCGCCTATCTCTTCGATCTCGCCCGGAAGGCGACAGGACCGGCCGCAAAGCCGCGCCGGACCCGAGCGCAGCAGGTGCGACCATCTGTGCAGCAGATCCTCGACGCGATCGTCGATCTGCCGGCGTGGGTGCGCAACGACCGTTACGACATGCTCGCCACCAACCGGATGGCCCGCGCGCTCCATGCGCCGATGCTCGCGGACCCGCGGAGCCCGGTGAACGTCGCCCGTTTCGTCTACCTCGATCCGGCAGCGAGGACCTTCTTCCCGAACTGGGATCGAATGGCCGACGAGAACGCTGCGATGCTTCGCCAGGAGGCGGCGCGCCATCCGCTGGACAAGGGCCTCACAGAGCTGATCGGCGAGCTGTCGACGCGCAGCGACGAGTTCCGGCAGCGCTGGGCGGCGCACGACGTCCGATTGCACCGATCTGGGACCAAGCGCCTGCATCACCCGGTCGTGGGAGACCTCGAGCTCAACTTCGATTCCCTGGACGTGCCGTCCGACCCCGGCCTGACGATGATCGTCTACACCGCAGCCCCGGGCAGCACCTCCGCTGACGCACTTGCCCTCCTGGGCAGCTGGGCAGCCGAGCAGGAGCGGACGACGCCTGCGACCGAGCGTGACGAGCGGACCGGGCGGCCCACCGGCTGAGCGATGGTTCCTTGGCCGCGAAGGGAGTAACGACAGAACCTCCCTCGCGGCGCGGCGGTGGGGTCGCGGATCATTAGCCTCGGGAACGTGAACGTCTACCGACTCGACCGACGCGGAAACCTCGACAACCTCCACCTCCACGACGAGGACATACCCGTGCCGCAACGCGGCGAGGTGCTGGTGCGCGTGCGCGCGGTGTCGCTGAACTATCGCGACCTCGCGATGGCCTACCGACGATTTTTCGCCGACGCACCCGACGGGCTGATCCCCGTCTCCGACGCAGCAGGTGAGATCGCTGCCGTGGGGCGAGGGGGTCACGCGCTTCGCGGTAGGTGATCGTGTGATCAACGTCTTCAACCCCCGATGGTTCGGCGGCCCGTACCCAGGCACCGAGCAGCACCAGTACGGCACCGCCCAGGACGGCTGGCTCGCCCAGTACAAGGTCGTCTCCGCGGAGCACCTGGTGCGGATGCCCGACGGGCTGACCTTCGAGCAGGCATCGACGCTCCCTTGTGCGGCGGTCACGGCGTGGAGTGCACTCGCCGGTCCTGTGCCCGTCTCGGCGCTCGACACGGTGCTCGTCCAGGGAACCGGCGGCGTCTCGCTGTTCGCACTGCAGATCGCGAAGCGGCTTGGTGCATGCGTGATCGCCACCACCTCAAGCGCAGCGAAGGAGGTCCGGCTCCTCGAGCTGGGCGCCGACGACGTGGTCAACTACCGAACCACCCCCGACTGGGGGTCGCGTGTCCGGGAGCTAACCGGTGGCCGCGGAGTCGACCGCGTCGTCGAGGTCGGCGGTGCAGCGACCTTCGCACAGTCGCTCAAGGCAGGGAACGAGAACGCCGAGCTCGCAATGATCGGCTTTCTCGGTCAGGGCGACTGGAACGTCGACTTCATGGACGCATTCGGCGGCGGCTTCGCCACACTGCGCAAGGTACGCGTCGGCAGCCGCCAGGACACCGAAGACCTTGTCCGTTTCGTCGCGCATCACCGGCTGGAGCCGGTCGTCGACAGCGTCCACGCCTTCGAGGACACGGTCGAGGCATGGCGTCGTCTGGACAGCGGCCAGGCGCTTGGGAAGGTCGTCATCTCGGTCACCTGAGTGAGACGGCATGCGGCACCGCGGGCGCAAGCCCGCGGTGCCGCATGCCGCCCTCGGATGTCGAGCTCTTACTCCATGGGGCGCAGCGGGTCCACAGCGACGCGTCCACCGTCGACGAGGATGTCCTCGCCGTTCACGTAGGCGCTGTCGTCCGAGGCCAGGAACGCGATGACACCCGCGATGTCCTCCGGCGTGCCAAGACGCCCTGCGGCGACCTCAGCGACGTAGGCACCGCGCTCCTCGACAGGGACACCGTCGAACATCCGCGTGACGATGTACCCAGGGCTCACGGAGTTGACCCGGATGCGCCGCGGCGCGAGCTCCGATGCGAGCGTCCTGGCCAGGTTGTGCACGGCGGCCTTGCTCGCGGAGTACAGCGCGTTCGTCCCGCGGCCCAGATAGATCGTCCACGACGCGTTGAGCACGACGGATGCGCCATCGTGGAGCAGCGGGATCGCCTTCTGGACCGTGAAGTACACGCCCTTGAAGTTCACGCCGACGACGCGATCGAACTCCTCCTCGGTGACGTCCTGCGTGCTGCGCCCCGAGAGGATGCCGGCGTTGGCGAAAACGAAGTCGAGGCGCCCGTAACGCTCACCGATCGTCGTCATCAGTTCGTCGATGTCGCTGATGTTGCTCGCGTCTGCTCGCACGGGCAGGAGCCTGTCACCTGCATCAAGCGTGAGTGTCGCCGCGTCCAGACGCTCTTGGTCGCGGCCGGTGATGATCACCTGAGCGCCCTCGTCGAGGAGGCGGCGAGCCGTGGCCAGACCCATCCCGGTGGTGCCGCCAGTGATGAGCGAGATTCGGTTGTCCAGTCTTTCGGAAGTCATAACTTTGAGGCTGGCATCTCCGCCCTCGGCGGTGCCAGGTAACGGTTGTGCCCCCCAGTGAACGTGGACGGTCGTGCGCGTGGTGAATGGGGTCGGTCTTGTGCACGGTGACCGGGCAGGCCGTCTTCGGAGCGACGCAGGGCCATCCACCGAGACGGTGCAGATGATCTGGAACGACGAGTCCAGCATTCCGGCAGAGCATTACGCCGACGCCGGTGTCATTACCGCATCGCCCACAGGGATCCTTGCCCCGCATCCCGTGCACAGGGATCCGTCGACCGGTGGGACACTGCTGACGGACCGGTCCGTAGCCTCACCAGCCCGAATACCGCTGTCCCTTTCGGCATGTTGTAAACCCTGCAATTCCGGCACATTGACTCGTTTGCCCGTGGTTGCTGAGGGTGGGTGCGGTCCGACACCTAGGAGAGTTCCCGATGAACAAGCTGATCAGCGACGCCCTGAACATCGCCGCCCCTGACGCGGACCCCAGCCTCTACGTCACCACCGTCACCCTGTCCGCACCCGACCGAGGTCTGCCGCTCGAACTGCGCGTCACCGCCCCGGCCGCCGGCGACAACCTGCCGGTCGTCCTCCTTTCGCACGGCGGGGGCGAGTCCCTGTACCTGGCCTCCAAGGACGGCTACGACCCAATCGTGCAGTTCTACGCCGCGCGCGGGTTCGCGGTGATGCAGCCGACCCACCTCAGCTCCATGATCGGCGGCTTCGGCCTCAACCCCGCGAAGCCGGGACATCCCATGTTCGGGCGTGCTCGCATCGCCGACATGAGGCAGATCCTCGACAGCCTCACCGAGATCGAACAGCAGGTCCCCGGACTCAGCGGACGTCTCGACCACGACAGCGTCGTGGCTGTGGGCCACTCCGCGGGCGCGCAGACCGTTGCTGTCCTGCTCGGCGCCCGCCTCAAGGACGCCGACGGCAACGTGATCGACGAAGACCTCACCGAGCCGCGCATCAAGGCCGGCCTGCTGCTGGCCCCGACCGGCAACGGCGACGGCCTCACCCAGGTGGTACGTGAGGCGTACCCGGAGCTCGACCTCGACTTCTCGCACATGACCACCCGCGCCCTGGTGGCCTACGGCGACGACGACATCAACCCGGCCATGATGCTCCGCGGCGCAGACTGGCACGCCGATCCCTACCACCAGAGCCCCGGCGCCGAACACCTGATCACCTTCTTCGGGGCCAAGCACTTCCTCGGCGGCATCATGGGCTACAACCTCCAGGAGACCGACGACGAGAACCCCGAGCTTCTCGCGATCACCCAGCGCATGACCTGGGCGTACCTGCGCTCCGTCGTCGACCCCACGGACGACGCCTGGGCCGACGCGCGCACCGCGTTCGAGAAGCACACCGCTTCCTACGGGCGCATCGACAGCAAGTCCTGACCTGCTGGGGCGGATCTACTCCGTTGATCGCCCAGAGGATCCTGACTCACATGCGTTCCCGCTCTTCTCGATAGCTGTCGGTCCGGCGCACCGGCGTCTACAGGTGCTCGATCAGCTTGTCGGGAGTGACAGGCACATCGCGCACACGGATGCCGGTGGCGTTGAAGACCGCGTTGCCGATCGCGGCCGCCGAGCCGACGGCGCCGATCTCCCCGAGGCCGCGGGCGCCCAGGCTCCTGGTCCCGACGTCCTCGCTGCCGTCGCCGAGGGGCCCGGTCAGGACAGGGTCGGGCCGGTCGAGCATGACCACGTCGATCGCAGGGACGTCGGCGTTCACGGGTACCAGGTAGTCGGCCAGCGTGCTGTTCGCCAGGCGCCCGGTGCCGAGCTCCAGCCGGTTCTCCTCCAGCAGGGCGTGCCCGATGCCGAAGATCACGCCGCCGACGAGCTGGCTCCGGGCGGCCCGGGCGTTGATGACCCGGCCGACGTCCGCGACCGTCGTGAACCGGGTGACGCGGGTCTCGCCGGTGAACCGGTTGACCCGCACCTCGCAGAAGTGGGCGCCGAAGCTGTGGTGCACGTACCCGGGGATGGGTGCGCCGTCCGGCGCGGACTCCTGGTAGATGCCCGGCGACCCGATGGCGGTCAGCAGCCGGCCGAAGGTCATCGAGCGGCCGAGCCCGTGCAGGATGCCGCGCTCGTAGCGCAGGTCCTCGGCGGCCGCTCCCTGCCAGGGTGACCCGTCCTCGGTGACGGCGAGCCGCTTGAGCTCGGCGATGACGCTCCGGGCGGCGTCCACGACCAGCGGCACGGTGGCGTGGGTGCCGCTGGAGCCGACCGCGGGTGCGCCCGGAGGCAGGACGGTGTCGCCGATCTCCGGCGTGACCCGCTGCACGGGGATACCCAGGGCGTCCGCGCCGGAGATCGCCACCATGGTCGCCGAGCCCGTGCCGAGGTCCGACGTCGCGGTGGACACGACGGCGGTGTCGTCGCCGAGCAGCCTGACCCGGACGACGGCCCCGGGGCGTCGGTGGGCCGGATAGATCGCGGTGGCCATGCCGGAGCCGTACAGCCACTGCCCGTCGACGCGCGCGCGGGGCGTGGCGCTGCGGGCGGACCAGCCGAACCGCTCAGCGCCGACGCGGTAGCACTCCTCCAGGTGCTTGCTCGACCATGGCAGCCCCGAGGCAGGGTGGACGGTGGCGTGGTTGCGCAGCCGCAGCTCGACCGGGTCGACGCCGGTGGCGACCGCGAGCTCGTCCATCGCCGTCTCCAGGGCGAACGACCCGGGGGACTCGTTGGGTCCCCGCATCGCTCGGCTCCCGGGCAGGTCGAGCACGGCGAGCTGCGCGTCGACGTGCAGGTTCGGCGTGCGGTAGAGCGCGTCCGTGGTGGCGTGGGCCGGCGTCATGGGGAAGGCGATGGTGGTCGGCCGCTCGGCGACGCTTCGGTGGCTGACCGCGTTGAGCACCCCGTCGCGGGAGGCGCCCAGCCGGACGGTCTGGGTGAGGTGCGGACGGTGCCCGGTCAGGGTGAACATCTGCTCCCGGGTGAGGACGAGCCGGACCGGGCGGCCCAGCTCACGGGCTGCCGCGGCGGCGAGCGGGGTGTCGCTCCACAGGACGACGCGGGCGCCGAAGCCGCCGCCGACGTACTTCGTGATCAGCCGGACGTCCTGCGGCAGGACGCCGAGTCGCTGGGCCATCCCGAGCGCGTACGCCGCGGGGATCTGCGCGCCGGCGTGGATGGTCACCCGGTCGCCGTCCCAGACGGCGAGGATCGCGTGGGGCTCCATGGCCACGTGGTGCTGGATGTTCTGGTGGAACTCGGCCTCCACGACGACGTCGCTGGCGGCGAGCGCGGCGTCGATGGAGCCGACCCCGGGCGCCAGGATGTTCAGGCTGCTCGGCGACCCGCTGAGGGTGGGGCCCGCCGGCACGTGCGGCTCGTCCGCGAGGGAGGTGCGCGGCGGCTGCGTGTTGTAGGTCGCGGTGACCAGGGCAGCGGCATCGCGTGCCTGCTCGGGCGTCTCGGCGACGACCATCGCGACGGCCTGGCCGTGGAAGTGGACCTCCGCTCTCCGCAGGGGAATGTAGTTCTCGACGAAGCCGGCGGCCGGGCCGGTGACCTCGTACAGGTTGAGGCGGGACTCCGGCGCGGCGTACACGCGCAGCACCCCGGGCGCGGCGAGCGCCGCGGCCGTGTCGATCCTGGTGATCGTGCCCCTCGCGATGGTGCTCGTGACGAGGTGGGCGTACGCGAGGTCGACGGCTCGGTAGTCACCGGAGTACTCGGCCGCGCCGGTGACCTTCAGCCTGCCGTCGACGCGCTCGGTCTCGCGTCCGACTGGGGAACGGGTCATCGTGACTCCTTCATCTGCTGTGGGCGAGCGCGCCGGACGGCGGGAGGCTGTGGTGGATGGGGACCCCGGTGCTCAGCGGCGCGCCGGAGCCGCCGTGGCGGTGGGCGACGATCTCCGCGGCGATCGACAGCGCGGTCTCCTGCGGGGTGCGGGCGCCGAGGTCGAGCCCGATGGGGGAGTGCAGGCGGTCGAGCTCGCGGTCGCTCAGTCCTGCGTCGCGGAGCCGGGCCAGGCGTTCCTCGTGGGTGCGGTGTGAGCCCATGGCTCCGACGTAGGCCACCGGCATCCGGAGGGCGGCGGTCAGGAGCGGCAGGTCGAACCTGGGGTCGTGGGTGAGCACGCAGACGACGGTGCGGCCGTCCAGCGAGTCGGCCTGGGACCGGAGGTAGCGGTGCGGCCAGTCGACGACCACCACGGCGTCGGGGAAGCGCTCCGGGGTGGCGAACGTGGCCCGGGCGTCGCAGACGGTCACCCGGTAGCCGAGGAACGCGCCGACCCGGGCCAGCGCGGCGGCGTGGTCGATGGCACCGAAGACGAGCAGCCGCGGGGCCGGGGCACTGGACTCGACCAGCAGCGTCATGGGCTCCTGGCAGTAGCTGTCGGCCACCCCGACCTCCACGGTGCGGGTCTGCCCCGCGTGCAGCAGATCGGTCGCGTGGGCTTTGGCCACCTGGTCGAGCAGCTCGTCCCCGAGGGACCCTGTGACAGGATGACCGGGCCGCACGACGATCGTTCGACCGAGGCGAGCGTGGAGGCCGCGCACGATCGTGGCCACGGCCACCGCCTGGTCCCGCGCGGCGTCGGTCAGGGCCGGTTGGAGCCAGGGTTCGGCGGCCGGGTCGTGGTGGCGCAGGAGCAGCTCGATCGTGCCGCCGCAGGTGAGACCGACGCCGATCGCGTCCGCGTCGGTGTAGCCGAACCGCAGGGCACGCGGCCGGCTGTCCCCGGTGAGCATCTCCTGGCACGCCTCGTGCACGGCGGCGTCGACGCAGCCGCCGGACACGTTGCCCAGCACAGCGCCGTCGGCGTCGACGACCAGTGACGAGCCGGGCTGGCGGGGTGCGCTGCCGTCCACGCCCGTGACGGTGGCGACCACGAACGGGGTCTGGCGGCGGGTGCGTTCGAGCAGGTCGGCGGCGAGCTCAAGCATGGCTGCCGCCTCGGCCCGTCATCGGCTCTCCTGCAGCTCGGTCAGGGCCCGCACCAGTGTGCGGCGCAGCAGGGCGGGCTTGAACGCGTTGTGCTCCCGCGGCCGGGCGCCGTCGGCGGCATGGACGACGGCGGCCTCGAAGGTGGCGGGGGTGGCCGGCCGGCCGGTCAGGGCGCGCTCGACCGCCGCCAGCCGCCACGGCCTGGTCCCCACCCCGCCCGCGGCGATCCTGGCGTTCGTGATGGTGCGGCCCCGTAGCTCGAGGGCGACGGCGGCCGAGGTGAGCGCGAACTCGTACGACTGCCGGTCGCGCACCTTGACGTAGACGGAGCGCGCGGCCCAGGGGGAGCGGGGCACGGTGATGCCGGTGATGAGCTCGCCCGGTCGCAGGATGTTCTCGACGTCGGGCGTGGTACCGGGCAGGGTGTAGAAGGTGTCCAGCGGCACGCTGCGGGTGCCCCGCGCGGAGGCCAGGTGCACCACGGTGCTCAGTGCCACGAGCGGGACCGCCAGGTCGCTGGGGTGGGTGGCGATACAGGCGTCGCTGGTGCCGAGGACGGCGTGTCCGCGGTTCACGCCCTCCAGCGCCGAGCAGCCGCTCCCCGGCTCGCGCTTGTTGCACGGCGTCGTGACGTCGCGGAAGTAGCCGCACCGGGTGCGCTGCAACAGGTTGCCCCCGATGCTCGCCATGTTGCGCAGCTGGGCCGAGGCGCTCAGCTCCAGCGCCCGCGCGATCATCGGGTAGTGCTCACGCACGGTGCGGTCGGCGGCCACGTCGCTCATCCGTTCGAGCGCACCGATGTGCAGCCCCTTGGGGTCCAGGCTGATGCCGTCCAGCGGGAGCCGGTTGATGTCCACGACGTGCTCGGGTGCCATCACCTCGAGCTTCATCAGGTCGACCAGGGTGGTGCCCCCGGCCAGGAACGCGGTGTCCGGCCCGGCGCCTCGCAGCGCCTCGCGCACCGATCGGGCCTGGGCGAAGGTGTAGGGCCGCATCAGCGCATCACCTGCTGCGCGTCCCGGATCGCGTCGACGATGCGCGGGTAGGCGCTGCACCGGCAGATGTTGCCCGACATGCGCTCGCGGATCTCGTCGTCCGAGCGTGCGGGGCCCTCGTCGTCGACCATGGCGACCGCGGACATGATCTGCCCCGGGGTGCAGAAGCCGCACTGCAGACCGTCGTGCTCGACGAAGGCCTGCTGCATCGGGTGCAGGCGGTCGCCGTCGGCCAGACCCTCGATCGTGGTGACCTCATGGCCGTTGGCCGAGGCGGCCAGGGTGAGGCACGACAGCACCCGCCGGCCGTCGACATGGACGGTGCAGGCCCCGCACTGGCCGCGGTCGCAGCCCTTCTTCGTGCCCTTGAGATCCAGCCTCTCGCGGAGCGTGTCGAGCAGGGTGGCCCGGGGGTCTACCCGCACCGTGACCGGATCGCCGTTGACGGCGGCCCGTACCGTCACCGGGGTCACGCCGTCCACTGTGGCGACCGAGGCGGCTTCCGCCGCCTCGGTCGGTGCGGTCAGCAGCGGTGTCACGGCGGCGGCGACCAGGCCGCCGCCCAGGAAACTTCGCCGGGACACCCCCGAAGGGCCGCGTCCCGCATCGTTGGCTGGATTCATCGAGTCTCTCCTGGCTGGTCGCAATTTCGGGGCAGGGCAGACGGCGCCGCCACCGTCCGCGTGGTCTCTCGGTGTTGTTCCCAGGCTGGCCATCGGGGGCGAGGACATCCAGGACCTGCCGATCCCAGGCTGCGGACGAGTGGTGCGCTGGCGTCAGGCGGCCGAGATGGCCGTCCTGGTCAGCTGCTCCGAGACCTCCCAGACGCGTGCCGCCTCGTCGGCGCTGCGCAGCGGGGAGTACATCTGCTGCTCGGCGGGCCGGCCGCCGAGGTTGCCGAATCCGCTGGGGCTGTACAGCGCGCCGGGCTTGGCCTGGGGGTCGGTCGCCGCCATGAGCGCGGGCAGGCCCGCGGTCTCGACGGTGCCCAGCAGGATGCCGCGGGCCGACAGGAAGCGGATCATCCTGCGTCCGGAGGTCTCCTGGGCGCGGCCGAGCTCGGGGCGTGCGGCCAGCAGGTTGGTGGGGGCGACGCCGGGGTGGGAGAGGTTGCTGGTGATGCCCCACCCGTTGGCCTTGCTGCGGCGGTCCAGCTCGAGACCGAACAGGCCGAACGCGATCTTCGACTGGCTGTAGGCGCGCATCCCGTCGTACTCGCGGTCCCAGTTCAGGTCGTCCCAGTTGATGACGCCGCTGCGGGCGGCGACGCTGACCTGTGAGGTCACCCGTGCACCGCCGGCCCGCAGGAGCGGCAGCAGGTGCGCCACGAGGGCGAAGTGGCCCAGGTGGTTGGTGCCGAACTGGAGCTCGAACCCGTCGGCGGTCCTCTGGTGGTCGGGCGGCGTCATGACGCCGGCGTTGTTGATCAGGAGGTGAATCGGGTCGCCCTCCGCGCGCAGGGTGTCACCGAGGGCGGCGACGGATTCGAGCGAGGACAGCTCGAGGCTGCGCAGCGAGAGGTTCGCGCCCGGCACGGACTGCTTGATCTTCGCGATCGCGGCCTCGCCCTTGGCCGGGTTACGAACGGGGATGATGACCTCGGCCCCGGCCGCGGCGAGGCGTCGGGCCATGACCAGGCCCATGCCGTCGCTCGCCCCGGTGACGACGGCACGCTTGCCGGTCAGGTCGGGAATGGTGATGTCGATCGGTGTGCGTGACATGTGGTTCGCTCCTCATTTTCGTGTGTTGCTCTTACTGTCTTTGAGCGCCGGCCGGTTATTCAGGGCCTGCCGATCCGCCCTTATCTCCGTCAGCTGTCCCGCCAGCTGTCCCCGTCAGCGACGGGACGCTCCGGTCGCGCCGCCGTCGTCGAACACCAGCCCCTTGACCTGCTGGAACTCCTCCAGGCCGTAGCGCCCGTACTCCCGGCCGATGCCGGATCGCTTGTAACCACCGAACGGGACGTCGGGGTTGAACCCGGCGCCGTCGATGTAGACCTGGCCGGCCTGAGAGCGTGTGCG
Source organism: Promicromonospora sp. NPDC090134 (assembly GCF_044746965.1). Classification (NCBI taxonomy): domain Bacteria; kingdom Bacillati; phylum Actinomycetota; class Actinomycetes; order Micrococcales; family Promicromonosporaceae; genus Promicromonospora; species Promicromonospora sp. NPDC090134. The sequence goes on from NZ_JBIVCZ010000013.1 coordinate 137,335, forward strand.
CGAGGCGCGCAGGCCGACCGCGCTGGTGCCCGGTTACCGGATCTCAAAGGTGCCGTCGAGCCGGGCACGGGCGATGACGTGCCCGGTCATGGCCCGGACCACCGCGTTGAGGGTGAAGGTGCGCGGGAGGTCTGGCGGGTGGGTCAGGGCGAAGAGCTGGAAGACGTAGGAGTGCGGTCCGTGGGAGCGGATGGGCATGGGACCGCCCCACCCGCGGCGCCCGAGGGCGCCCTTGCCGTGCCGGAGCCCGGGCACCGGGCTGGGCTCGGCAAGGCCGCCCTCAGGGATGCTGCCCAGCCCGGGGTCGATGCCGGTGGTGATCGCGTGGGCGAGGGGCTGGCGGAAGGGGACGTCAGGATCCTGCACGACGAGCAGGAGCTCCGTGGTGCCGGCCGGCGGCGTCGTCCAGGTGAGGGCTGGTGAGATGTCCCGCCCGAGGAGGCTGCCGCGGTAGCCCGGCGGTAGGGGGTCGCCGTGCTCGAACGCAGGACTGGTGAGCGTGAAGCTCTCGGGTGCGTGCAGGCTGGGACGCGCCCAGACGAGCGTGTGGTGTCCGGCGCGCCGGTGGCGCAACGCGCGACCGAGGGGGTTGGTGGGCATGGTCCGAGCTCCTTGGTCGTCGGATCCGACGGCGCTGCGCTGATGGCCTGTCGGCGTGGATCAGCTGTGGACCCGGGGGCGTGGCCGGCCCGACGGGGTGTGGGTGTCGTCGGTCTCGGCGATGTCGCTCAGCACCTCGGCGGCGGCGAGCTCGTCGCGTGCGGCGAGCTGGTCGAAGCCGGTGACGGCGGGGTAGGTGTAGCGGCCGAGCGTCGCGATGAGGACGGCTCCGACGACGAGGACGCCCATCAGGACCGGGATGACCGGGTCGTAGGAGCCCAGCTCGTCGTACCCCAGGCCGAGGAGCAGGGGGCCGAAGGCGCTGCCGAGGAGGAACATGGCCTGGACCGGGCCGAAGATCTGGCCGAAGTTACGGGTGCCGAGATACCGGGTGATGAGCAGGGCGGCCAGGTCGCCCTCGATGCCGAAGGCGATGCCGATGAAGGCCACCGCGATGACGGCGCTGCCGAACGGCGGGTGCAGGAAGAACATGCCCGCGATGGGGGCGAGCATCACGATCGGGCCCACGATCGAGCCGTGGATGCGGTCGATGATGAAGCCACCGGCCACCCGGCCGACGAGGGAGGCCAGGCCGAAGACGACGAGCAGCTGTCCTGCTTGGCCGTTGCTCAGGCTACGGTCGGTCATCATGGGCACGAGGTGCACCTGGAGGCCGATCACGACGGCGCCGACCAGGCCCAGGCCGAGCGCGATGCCCCAGAACTGTCGGGTGCCGACCGCCTCGCGCAACGTCAGGCCGGGGAGCTCGAGGCTCACGTCGCGGCCCTCGACCTGCGTCTCCTGGACCAGGCGGCCGCGGACGTGCCGTTCGGCGCGGCCCCGGACGAACAGGGCGACCATCGTGACGGAGACGACGACGGCGATCAGGGCCATGTAGGCGTACGCCTGCCGCCAGCCGACGCTGTCGATGAGCGCGCCGGCCAGCAGGGGCCCCAGGGCCGCACCCAGGCCGATGATGCCCGTCACGACGCCGACGGCCAGCGCCCGGTTGTTGTCGAACCAGCTCACGACCACCCGGACGGCGGGGAGCGCGGTCCCGGCTCCGAAGAGCCCCACGAAGAAGCAGGGGATGAAGTAGACGGCCTCGACCGGCGGAACCAGGGCGATCGAGGCCATCGAGGCCGCGAAGAGCACGAACCCTGGCACGAGGATGTAGCGCGCGGCGTACCGGTCCACGAGCCTGCTGACGATCACCAGACCGATGACCATCCCGACGGCGGCGACGGAGTACGCGCCGGTCACGGTCGTGCGGCTGAACCCGGTCTCCTCGACGATCGGCAGGACGAAGAGGCCGGTGGTGGCCAGGTACATCTGGGGGCCGACGGCGTTGGCGGTACCGGCGCCGACGACCACCCACCAGGGGCTTCGGGTCCTGGTGGCGGGACGGGTGACAGAACTCATATGGCTTCTCCTGGGCTCGGCTCTTCGGGTCTGGCTCTGGGGGCTCGCGGTTGTCGGCTGGATGGTCAGGCGGTCGGGACGGCGGTCCTGGTCAACTTCTCGGAGACCTGCCAGACGCGGGCGGCCTCGGTGAGGCTGCGCAGCGGACGGTGCAACCGCTGCTCGGCGGGCGGACCGCCCAGGGTGCCCGGGCCGCTCGGCCCGTACAGGGCGCCGGGCTTGGCGGCAGGGTCGGTCGCCGCCATGAGGGCGGGGAGCATGGCGGTCGCTACGGTGCCCACCAGGATTCCGCGCGCCGATAGCCAGCGGATCCGCCGGATGTTGGGCGTGTCCTGGCTGCGGCCGAGCTCCGGACGCGCGGCCATCAGACTGGTGGGGGCGAGGCCGGGGTGGGAGAGGTTGCTCGTGATGCCCCACCCGCGGGCCCTGCTGCGGCGGTCCAGCTCGAGGCCGAACAGCCCGAACGCGATCTTGGACTGGCTGTATGCGCGCATCCCGTGGTAGCTGCGCTCCCAGTTCAGGTCGTCCCAGTTGATGGAGCCGCTGGCCGAGGCGACGCTGACCTGGGAGGTCACGCGGGCGTGCCCGGCGCGCAGCAGCGGCAGGAGGTGGGCGACGAGCGCGAAGTGGCCCAGGTGGTTGGTGCCGAGCTGCACCTCGAACCCGTCGACCGTGGTGAGCCGCTGCGGTGGCCGCATGACGCCCGCGTTGTTGATCAGAAGGTGGATCGGCCGCCCCTCCGCGTGCAGGGTGTCGCCCAGGGCCGCGACGGACTCCAGCGACGCCAGGTCGAGGCCGCGCAGCGAGACCTTCGCGCCGGGGACGACCCGGTTGATCCTGGTGATCGCGGTCTCGCCCTTGGCCGGGTTGCGCACGGGCATGATGACCTCGGCGCCGGCGGCGGCCAGGCGCGCGGCAATGCCCAGGCCCATGCCGTCGCTGGCTCCGGTGACCAGCGCGCGCTTTCCGGACAGGTCGGGGACGGAGATGTCGATCGGTGTACGCGGCATCGTCCTGCTCCTTCAGGTTGTGGTTGTGGGGTTCGGGCCGGTCACGCTCGCGGACGGGCCGGTCAGTGCGGCAGCGTGGCCGCCCACCGCGAGAAGATCTGGGTGTACCGGGACGGATCGAGCTGGTGCAGCACGTGCACGGCGTCCGACAGTGACTCGTATCCGCCCTCGGCGCCCGCGGACTCCATCAGGCGCTTGGCCTGAGCGGCCTGCTCGTCGGTCATCGCGCCCAGCGGGGCGCCGGTCTCAGGGTCGGTCACCCGCACGTGGTGGGTGAGGAGCACCGGCGTCTTGACCTGGGCCAGCAGGCGTTCGTGCGGGGAGTGCAGCGCGACGGTGCCCTCGGAGAAGGCCCACGCCCATTCCGGGTCGAACTCCTTCAGGTTCTGCGGGATCTCCGCCGCCGCGAACGGCGGCATCGGCGACGGCGATAGCAGGTGGTGGTGAGCTCGGAGGCGAAGAACGGGGCGTCCTCGCACAGCACCCCCCGGACCTGGCCCGGCATCGCATAGGCCGACAGCCAGGCGGCGACGACGCCCCCGGAGGAGTTGCCCGCGACGATGACCGGACGCCGCACCACGAGGGCGATGAAGCGGACCAGGTCGTTGCCGAAGTTGTCCGGGCTGTAGCGCTTCGGCGTCCAGCTGCTTCGTCCCTGTCCCCGGAGGTCGACGGCGAAGACGTGGAAGTCCTCGGGGAGCAGGGCCATCGTCTGCTCACGAGCCGGACTGCTCGGGGATCAGCAGAACCGCCGGCTTGCCGGGGTCGCCGGCCTCGGCGTAGTTCATGGTGATCTCGCCGAGGTCGACCTGGTGCTCGGGACAGGCGTGCGGAACGTAGAGGTCGCGCAGGGCAGGGTTGCGGTCGTCACTGGACCGCGCCGCCGGCGACGACGAGCGACTGACCGCTGACCCAGCCTGCCAGGTCGCCGGCGAGGTACTCCGCGGCGTCGGCGGTGTCCTCCGGGGTGCCGCCCCGTCCGCCGATCGGGCGCAGCTGGGCGTTCATCCGGTGGAACTCATCACCTTCGGTGACGTCGGTAAACACACCGGCGCCCGCGGTCGCGGTGGGCAGGACGGTGTTCACCGTGACGTTCCGCGGGCCGAGCTCCAGCGCGAGGATCCGCACGAGGTTGGCCGCGGCCGTCTTCGACGACGAGTACAGGCCCATCCCCGGATAGGGGCTGACGGTGGTGCTCGACCCGACGTAGATCAGCCGCCCGCCGTCCGAGACCAGCCTCGCTGCCTTCACCAGCGTGAAGAAGGCGCCCTTGGAGTTGACCGCGAACACGCGGTCGAACTCCTCCTCGGTGACCTCGACCGCCGGCTGGCCGATCACCTCGCGCCCCGCGTTGGCGACCACGATGTCGAGACTGCCGAACGTGTCGATCGCAGTCGTGAACAGCCGGTCCAGGTCGGCCAGCGACGACGCGTCGGCCTGGACCACGATCCCTCGCCCCCCGGCGTCCACGATCTCGTCCAGCGTGCGTCGTGCGTTGTCCCCGTCCGCGGAGTAGTTGATCACCACGCTCGCGCCCAGCGACGCGTACCGCAGCGCGATCGCCCTTCCGATCCCGCGTGCCGAACCCGTCACGACGGCGACTCTTCCTGTCAGGTCGGTCATCATCTGCTCCTTGTGCGATCGGGCTGCCCGGGCCGTCCACTCGGTCCGTGCGTTCGGCCGTGGCATCGATCCTTGGCGGACGGCGAAGACCTATCCAGGACCTCCCGATCACAGGCTCGCCGGGCCACGGCTCCGCTCCATAAGGGGGGATCGCCAGGCCGTGGTTACCCCCGCCCGCACGGGATAGAAACGAGGCAGTACTCCAGGAGGGGGAGCGTCATGATCGATCGCACCGGGCTGGCCGGCTTTCTGCGCAACCGGCGCGAGGCACTGCAGCCGGAGGACGTCGGCATGCCTCGGGGACAGCGCCGCAGGACCAGCGGGCTACGGCGCGAGGAGGTCGCGACGCTGTGCAACATGTCGGCCGACTACTACTCCCGCCTGGAGCGGGAGCGCGGTCCGCAGCCGTCGCCGCAGATGCTCGCCTCGATCGCCCAGGGGCTGCACCTGTCGATCGACGAACGTGACCACCCCTTCCGCCTCGCCGGCCACAACCCACCGCCCAGGGGCTCGTCCAGCGAGCACATCAACCCCGGGCTGCTGCGCATCCTCGACCGGCTGGAGGACACGCCCGCGGAGATCATCACCGAGCTGGGGGAGACCCTGCGGCAGACCCCGATGGGCGTAGCACTGACCGGCGACACGACCCGATACACCGGGCCTGCCCGCAGCATCGGCTACCGGTGGTTCACCGACCCGGGCGTCCGGAACATCTACGCGCCGGAGGAGCACGCGTTCCTGACCCGGATGTACGCCGCCGGGCTGCGTGGGCTCGTCACCCTTCGTGGCCCGGCGTCCCGGGCGGCCTACCTGGCCGGGTTGCTCCTGGACAGCAGCGAGGAGTTCCGGAGCGTGTGGGACGACCACGAGATCGGGATACATCCCCACCAGGTCAAGCACTTCGTCCACCCCGAGGTGGGCGCCCTGGAGCTCAACTGCCAGCGGCTGATCGATCCTGGTCAGGCTCACTCCCTGATGGTCTACACCGCCGTTCCCGGTACGGAGAGCTACGAGAAGCTGCAGGTGCTGTCCGTCATCGGCGCGCAGTCCCTGCGCTGAACCGACGACCCGGCGAGCCACGTAGACAGCCCAGCAGATCTGCCGCGTACACACGTCCCGCGACCATTTCGAAGCGCGCTCCCGATCATGCTCGACAAACTGCTGTGAGCCGAACCCGGACAGCAGCAATAAGACCGACCGCCACGGCAGCTCGAACTTTCCCGTCGACCGGACCATCGTCGGGTATTACGCCAGCCTGGTGGTGCACGCCCTGCCCGCCGGACTGGCCATGGCTATCGGGCCCTTCCAGTTCGTCTCTCCCCTGCGGGCCCGATTTCCCCAGGCGCACCGGATGGCCGGCCGGGTGTATCTGATCTCAGTCGTGATCGCCGCGCTGGCGGCCGCGTACTCCTCCGCGGTCACGCCGAGCGGCTTCCCGTTGCAGGTCGCCTTCTACATCCTCATCGCGGCGTAGCTGTACTCGGCGGCGCAGGCGTACCGGGCCATCCGCCGCGGCGACGTGCAGCTCCACCGCATCTGGATGATCCGTAACTACACTCTGACCTTCGCCGCCGTCACCCTGCGGGTCTACCAGCTCCTCCTCATGACAGTGGCGCCCACGATGGACTTCAGCGACATCTACACTGCCAGCGCCTGGACGGCCCTCGTGGGCAACGTCCTCGTCTCGGAGTACTTCATCGTCCAGTCCGTGCGGACCGCCGCAGTGCGACTCCCTTCCCGGCAGGCTGCGCGTTGACGCGCCGTTTCGAGGCACCAGTCACGTCTCACCGCGCCGTCACCTCAACCAGATGTCGGGACAGCTGGGCCGAGATCGACCGTGTGCATGACCCCGTGTGGCCCCGGGTAGGCACGACGAACCAGCTCAGGCCGTGCATTTCGCGCGGAGCAGAGCAAGATCGCCGAACCACTTTCCCGCCTGAACGGGGACAGGGCGGACCCAGTTCCGGCACCCTCTGGAGCTTGTTGTGCCCGAGATGTCCCACTACGGAAAGGTCTGGCATCGGCGCGCGTGGTGGAGCCGTTGTTGACGGTGGCAACGCCCGTGCGGCATCTACGGCGGCAGGTCGACGTGATCCGTCATCGGAGACGGACGGATCCCGTGGAGGGATTTCGCGGGGGGCCGGACATCGAGATGTCCTCGCCGTGCGCTGATGATTCGTCGTGCCGATCGTTCTCGGTCTGATCGGGCTGTCTGTCGGTCGTGTGACGGGCTAGAGCCGATCGAGAAGTTCAGTCTTCTTTGTGCTGAACTCCGCGTCGGTCAGGATTCCTGCCTCGTGTAGCTCCTTCAGCTTGCGGATCTGCTCGACGACGTCAGCGCCGCCGGACGCTTGGGGCGGAGCCGACGGTGCCTCTGAGCGGCCGTGATGGCAGGCCGCGGTGCACACGCTTGGCGTGCGGGTTGGCTGTGTGGGTGCCGGCTTCAGGGGCGGCGACGCGCCTGCTTGTCGGCGATGGCCGGGATGACTGCGTCGTAGTTGTCGGCCGGATTGATGTCTGTGCCCGGCTCGACGATCTCGTCGATCCGGTCAAGCGTGGCGTCGTCGATGGTCACGTCCGCGGCGGCCAGGAGATCCTCGAGCTGCTCGGGGGTCCGCGGTCCGATGAGCGCGGCGCTCACCGCCGGATGCGCGCGGACGAATGCCAGCGCGAGGTGGGTCATCGGGATGCCGAGGCCGTCGGCGAGCTCGCGCAACTGCGCCACCGCGGTGCTCTTGGCCTGGTTGGCCGCCCTATCGAGGTCGAAGACGTGGGTCTCCATCTGCGCGCGCTGGCCGCTGGAGGGGTCGTCGCGGCCTGAGAGCCAGCCGCTGGCAAGCGGCGCGTAGGTGATCGCGCCCATGCCGAACTGCTGCATCGTGGGGAACACGTGCGTCTCGGGACGGCGGTTGAAGATCGAGTAGCGGGGCTGCTCGGTGACGAACCGACGATGCCCACCCTTTTCCGCCGCCCACTGGGCCGACACGATCAGTTCGGCAGGGAACGTCGAGGAGCCGATCGCGCGGACCTTGCCCTCGCGCACCAGGTCGGACAGTGCCGCCAGCGTCTCGTCCACGTCGGTTCGGTAGTCCGGCCGGTGCATCTGATACAGGTCGATGTAGTCCGTGTCCAGACGGCGCAAGCTGTCTTCCACGGCGCGCTTGAGCCAACGCGACGAACCACCGGCCTGGTTGGGGTCCTCGCCCATCGGAAGGCCGAACTTCGTCGCCAGGACGACCTCGTCACGGCGGCTCTTGATCGCGAGCCCGACCACGCGCTCGGACTCACCGGCGGTGTAGACGTCTGCGGTATCGATCAGGTTCACTCCGGCGTCCAACGCCTGGTGAATCATCCTCACGGCCACCTCGTCGGAGGGGCCGCCGGGAAAGCCGAAGTTCATCGCGCCGAACGCGATGTCACTGACGATGATGCCTGACCTACCCAGGGTGTGCTGTTGCATGATGCTCCGTTGTTTGTCTCGACTTCGGATTGCTGCGTTGGTTCCATGAGAAATCCGAGCTGACGGTGGCACCACGCCCTGTTGTGACCGGGTAACGGTCAGAGGGGGTAACGACAGGCCCCCCGCGGATCACCGTGGGCACGGATAATCTCGGAGGATGGCCGATCCTGCAGCGAACGACTTGCGCGAGTTCCTGCTCACGCGCCGCGCCCGCATCGCTCCGCAGGATGCGGGGCTGCCGGCGTCAATCGGAGTCCGCCGGGTGCCCGGACTGCGGCGCGAGGAAGTGGCCCTGCTTGCCGGGGTCAGCGCCGAGTACTACGAGCGACTGGAACGAGGTCGGACGAAGAACCCCTCCGCCTCGGTGCTTGATGCCATCGCCCGGGTGCTCCAGCTCAATGCCGCGGAACGCGATCACCTCTTCGCGCTTGCCGGCCCCTCCCGGCACAAGCCCGTGAACCCGCCCGCCCCGCGGTTGCGACCTGGGTTGCAGCGGGCCCTGGACTTGCTGACCGACGTCCCGGCGCTCATCCTGGGCCCTCGTCAGGACCTCATCGCCATCAACGACCTCGGTGCGGCCTTCTACGTCGGTCTTGATCTGCTTCCGGCAGAACGGCGGAACATGGTCCGCTACTTGTTCACCGTGAACGCCGCCCGTCACCTGTACGACGACTGGGCGGCCACCGCGCGCAGAGTGGTCGCCGAATTGCGTTCCTACGCCGGCACCCACCCCCACGATCCGAAGCTCGCCGAACTCGTCGGCGACCTCGCCGTGGGCGACCCCGACTTCCGACACTGGTGGGCTGAACACGACGTGTACCGGCGTGAGCACGGCAGCAAGCGCTACCACCACCCCCTCGTCGGCGAGCTGGAGCTGGGATACGAACTCCTGGGCCCGGTCGGAGAACCCGACCTCGTCCTGGCCGCCCACACGGTCGAACCACACTCACCCTCAGCCCAGGCCCTCGCATTGCTGTCGCACTGGTCCGGTACGACCACGCTCAACCGCTCGGACGACTCGGCTGACGCCGCGGCAGATGCAGACTCCGGCACGGCCTCGTAGAGCAAGGGACTGCCCCAGGAATGGCTGACACGTCTTCTTTGATGAGTCAGGCCGCGAGGGCCAGGGTCCGGTCAGCGTAAACGGTTTCGAACTCGATAGGTGTCATACGGTCGAGGCGACGTTGTCGAAATGACATTGCGTTCCGGGACGGTCAAGTCTGGGCATGCGCTCGGCGGCTGCCGTGCGCATCGGCGAGCAGCCCGCGAGGGATTCTCGCCGCGTCGGCTGGCTTTCGGCCGGCGACTTCTATTTCGCTACCGGTCCCAAGTCCCAGGGAAATCCCAGCCGCTCACGGCAGGAGATAGACCACCAGGTCAGGACCGGTTCGCACAGTTCAACGTCTGAAGCCCAGCATTCGGAAGCCCGAGTGACCGTACGCGCTGTGGCTGTCGCAGCTGAATACGGCAGAGCCGACGGCGCAGGGATGAGGGCCGGTCACCGAGCGCCGCGGCGCGGCCAGAAGCGGGTGAGGTGCCCTCTCGACTCTGGCGGGCGCCGTTCCTCCATCTGATTCTGAGGCCATGCATCATCACCTGAATCTTCAATGCCCGTGGAATGCCCATGAGCGCATCGTCAGGGGCATAGGTGCAGGTCAGGGCAACTTCCATGGTTTGCACCGTTAATCGTCGTAATGTCACCATTTCCCAAACTTGGCTAGACGTGGCACCGAAGTACACCCGCCGCGGGGGTGCGTCCTATTCCCTGGTTCGCAGGGCCAACCGCGAGGACCACCAGGGCGGCGGCGAACGTGAGGAGCGGGCGGTGCCAGCGGTACAGCTTCGAAAAGGTTGCCGGGAGGGGCCGCGTGGTCATGACGTCAGAGGCCGTCCCGCATGCGGGCCAGCTAGGCCTGGATTCGACGCTCGGAGACGACAGGTCGGTGCGCGTAGGCGGGGATCGCCCAGGCGACCGCGGCGACAAGGGTTCCCAGGATCGGCCAGACAGGCCAGAAGTAGCCGCCCGTCGTGAGGTTCCAGATCGCGACCTACACGACGCCGAGCAGTGCCCAGAGGGCGACCGCGCCCTGGTAGACGGTCTTCGCGATGACGCGGCGACGTGAGCGCTCGTACGACTGGTCGGGTGTCGACATGATGGTGCGTTCCCCTCGGTATGGAGCTCGGTTGTGGGGCCTGGTTCAGGTAGTGGTCGAGGGTTCGAGGTGCGGGTGGCGGGTGAACATCCGCACCCGTCCGTAGAGAGCAGTGATCGTGATCCCGAGGAGGATGCCGATGGCGCCGCCGATCGCGACGCGCACCCACGCCTCGGTAAGACCAGCGTCGGGGTTGCCGGAGAAATAGAGCAGGGCACGCACGCCGTCGACCACCGCTCGGAACGGCTCGAACTCCGAGAGCCAGCGGTACAAGGTCGGGGTTGCGGCCAGCGGGACGGTTCCGCCGGAGGACGTCATGGACAGCGCGATGAAGAACATGGTGTTCACCAGCGCGCCGATGCCGTTGCCAAAGATGGCGAACACCGTCATGGCGCTTGTGCCGATCGCCATGATGGTCGCGGTGGAGAAGAGCCAGAGCGTCACCGGATCGGAGACGGGGATGCCGACGGGCCCGACGGCGACGAGCTGCGCGGCCAGCGCAGCGACCGGAGCGCCGGCGAGGAGGATGCCGAACTTCGCCAGAAGGGTCTGCAGCCGGGACGCGGCGATGTAGGGGCGTCGCTGCACGAGAGGGCCCACCTCGCTGGGTGCGAAGCCCAGTGCCGAATCGACGATCGGGCTGATCATCGACGCCCCCACGAAGCCGAGCAGCACGAGGACCAGGGCGTAGTAGAAGGCGCTGGTTCCCAGTCCGGCGTTCGCCGGAAGTTCGGCGTACGGGGCCGACACCACGTCGAAAGGCGTGGCAAGCAGCGCCTGGTTCGCGGCAGGCAGGGCGTCTCCGCCTGCGCTCGCCGCGAGCTGCGCACCGAGGCCCGATGCGACCCCCCTCAGCACGGGTGCGAGATTTCCCGTGACGAGCCCGCCGCTGAGCCCGCCGTCCCCGGCGTTGGTGCGGATGTCGACGGTCGGAACCGTTGCCGTATCCGAGCCGGGCAGCAGGCTGGCGATCGACTGGTCGAAGTCCGCGGGGATGACCACCGCTCCGGCGACAGTGTCGTTTCCCATGCCGTCTGCCAGCTCGCTGGGGGTCATCCGGGTGAAGGCGATCTCGGTGCCTGCCCCGTCCTCGATCGCGTCGGCGACCGCACCTGCCGCGCTCGGCGGGCTGTCGATCGTCTGCTCCTCGATCACGAGGGCGACCGGGAGGTCGGTGAGGTGCTTCTGCGGGTCCACCGTCGCGAAGAGGTAGACGGCGGGAAACAGGACGGCGAGGCCGACGAGGAAGACGATCGGGACCGCCCACGTGCGCGGGTGGGCGACGATCCGGGCTGTGGGGTGCACGACGCTCCTGACTGATTGGATAGTGAGCTATCTAGCGCTAAGATAGTGCCAATATCCAATGGAGGCAAGGTGCTGATCTCGGAACTGGTCCGGCGGGCCGACGTGCCGCTGGCGACGGTGAAGTTCTACATCCGGGAGGGCATGCTGCCCCCCGGGCGCACCACGAGCGCGACCCGCGCCGACTACGACGAGCTGCACCTTGAACGGCTGCGACTGATCCGCTCGCTCACGATCGTCGCCGGCCTGCCCTTGAGCCGGGCCAAGAGGATTCTCGACATCGTCGATCAACCCGAGGGCAGCCTCTACCGCATGCTGGGGATGGCGATCGACGCTCTCGCGAACAGCCAACCGGCCGATCCGGACTCGGACCGGCGCTACCCGCGGGCCGAAGCTGCCCTCGCCGCCCTGGGACCGGCGTACAACGCGTCGGACGAGCGGATGACGGCCTTCGCGCAGCTCGACAGCGCGCTTCTCGCCGTCGAGGAAGTCGGGATGCCGGTCGATGCGGCCAGACTGAGGCTGTACGGCGACCACGTCATGGCCATCGCCCGCACCGAGATGGACGGGATGCCGGCCGGCGACCCGCGGGCCGCCGTCCAGTACGCCGTCCTGGGTACCGCTCTGTACGAGCCCGTCCTGGCGGCCATCCGCCGGCTGGCCCACCAAAACCTCGCTGTTGACGTGTGACCACGAACCGACCCTGACACTTCCGCGTCGGAAGGCCAGGGCCGCATGTCTCTGCGGTCGGGGCTCGTGGCGCTTCCCGCACCTACGCCGCAGTGATCACTGCAGGAACGTGCGCAGGATGTGGGTCAGCTCGCGGGGACGTTCCTCCGCGATCCCGTGCCCGGTGTCCTCCGTCACGCGTCCGTCGACGTCGGAGGCGTACTTCTCCCACTGCTCGCCCACGCCGGCGCCCACGGCCTTCTCACCACCGATCGCGTGGATCGGCATGGGCACGAAGCCCTCGGCCCGGAACAGCTTGTTCTGCGCGGCGCTCTCACCGAGCGACCGGTCGATCTCCATCCAGGCTGTCAGACGCCCGGGCTCACGCAGGTAGTCCGCGTGGCTCGTATTCCTGTGGGGAGAATGCCCAGTCGACGGCGAGTCCTTGCCCGGCGACCAGGCCCTCGACGAACTCTCGCTCGTTACCGCCGGATCCCCAGCCTGCTCGCCGTTTCCGACGTCCTCGGGACCGGATGATTTGGCGCCGCGGCCGCCGAGGCCGGGCCTGGCAAGACGGTCGCGGTCGTCGGAGACGGCGCCGTCGGCCACCTCGCCGTGCTGGCGGTCGACGGACTCGGAGCCGGACGCATCATTGCGACGAGCCGCGACGCTGACCGGCAGGCGCTCGCCACGAACTGCGGCGCGACCGACATCGTCACCGAGCGCGGCGATGCTGCCGCTGCGAAGATAGGAGAGCTCACCGGCGGGATCGGCGCCCACTCGGTCGTCGAGGCCGTCGGTACCCAGGAGTCGATCAGTAGGCCATCCATTCTGCCCGGCCGGATGGGCACGTCGGATACGTCGGGCTCTTCCATGAAGTCAGCCTGGCTGGCGACGAGTGGTTGATGTCCGGCGTCCGCCTCTACGGCGGCCCGGGCCCGGTTCGCCGCTTCGTCCCCGAGCTGATCGACCTCATGGCCGGCGAGGTCAGCCCGGCGAGGTCTTCGACCTAACCCTGCCTCTGGAAGGAGCCGCCGAGGGCTACCGGGCCATGGGCGAGCGACGTTCGGTCAAGACCATGCGCCTGCCGTGAGCGCACCCGCTTCGCGTGACGGAGCAGGACGATTACTCAGTCAATTGACGCACGTGCGATACGCGCGTCGACCCCAGCGTCAGGGAACGCGACGTCCGAGATCGAAGGAGAAATGATGAGTGCAAGCAAGCCCACTGTGGTGTTGATTCACGGCGGCTTCGTCGATGGCTCAGGCTGGCAGCCGGTCCATGACATCTTGACCCGCGACGGGTTCGACGTCGCAGTGGTCCAGAACCCGACGCTCTCACTCGCTGGCGACGTGGCGGCGACCGCGCACGTCGTCGAGGACTACGACGGGCCAGTCCTGCTCGTGGGCCACTCCTACGGTGGCGTGGTTGTCACCGAAGCGGGGACTCACCCGCAGGTCGCCGGCCTCGTCTACGTAGCGGCATTCGTCCCGGAGCAGGGCGAGTCAGTCCAGACGCTTATCGCCGACCCGGCGCCGGGCGCCCCGGTGCCGCCTATCCTGCCTCCTCGGAATGGGTTCCTTGCCCTGGACCGGGAGAAGTTCCATGAGGCATTCGCGGGCGATCTGTCCGCCGAGTTGGCGACCTTCATGGCCAACTCACAGGTGCCGTGGGGAGTTGAGGCGCTGGCGGGCGTAGTGAGTGAACCGGCCTGGCGGATCAAGCCGAGCTGGTACCTCATCGCGACTGAGGACCGGATGATCCCGCCGCCGGCGCAACAGTTCATGGCCGAGCGCGCAGGTTCGACGGTCGTGTCCGCACCTGGGAGTCATTCGGTGTACGTGTCGCAGCCGAACGCTGTCGCCGACCTCATCAAGCAGGCAGCTGCGGCGGTCAGCGACTGACATCGTGCAGGCAGTTGACAGCACGCCGACAACCCAAGTGCTGGGCCTCTCCATGAAGACGAGATGAACCCCCAAGGAGCTGGGACCCCCCGTCCCCCAGGTCGGGGTCCCAGCTCCGGGTCGAACTGACTGATGCCATGTCGTACGGTCGAAGTGTCGGGACACGCGGACACCTTCGACGCGCTCGGACGCTAGCGACACTCGCGCAATCGATGGACGAAGGGCGTACGCGCGAGAACGCCGCGAAGAGACGCAAACGGCGCCTCAAAGTATCCGACCTCGGTGAGTTGCTCACAGGTGTCCAGGGCAGCACCTCGGAAAGGAAGATCGATGGCAAGGCTTGCCTTCCTCGGGCTCGGACAGATGGGTACGCCGATGGTGACTCGACTGCTTGAAGCTGGTCACAAGGTCACCGTATGGAACCGGACCCGCGCCAAGGCCGAGCCACTGGTCGCCCGGGGCGCGACGGTCGCGGCAGCCCCGGCCGACACCGTGGCCGGTGCGGACGCCGTCATCACGATGCTGGCGAATCCGCCGGCGCTCGAGGAGGTGCTCCTGGCCGATGACGGCGTGGTCGGTGCGCTGCGCCCGGGACAATGGCTCATCGACATGTCCACGGTCGGGCCGGACACGATCCGCTCGGTCAGGGACCGCATGCCGGAGCATGTCACCCTGGTCGACGCCCCGGTGCGTGGCAGCGTCCCCGAGGCGATCGCCGGGCAGCTCGCCATCTTCGTCGGCGGCACGCCGGCCGCCTTCGCGCACGTGCGGCCGCTGTTAGCCCCGCTCGGTACCCCGCACCACGTAGGCGGGCCCGGTGCGGGGGCGGCCACCAAGGTGGTGGTCAACCTGACCCTCGGCGTGGCCGTCACGGCCTTCGGCGAGGCACTTGCGCTCGGCGACACGCTCGATCTCGACCGCTCCACGCTGCTTGACGTTCTGGCAGAGACCCCGATCGGAGCCACCGTCAGGGCCAAGCGCCAGAACGTCGAGACCGACAGTTATCCACCCAACTTCAAGCTGCGTCATGCGCTCAAGGACCTGCGCCTGGCTACCGATACCGCGGTTCGGTCCGGCACGGAGCTCAACGTCACCGCGGCCGCGCAAGGCTGGCTCGAACGTGCGGCCGCTGAAGGCGCGGCAGACCTCGATTTCTCCGCGGTTGTCCCGACCATCCTTGGCTCGGCGCACGGCGGTGACGGTACGAACAGGTAGTCGATGCCGCTCGGCGTACCGGCGCCGTGACCGGCGAACGTTCCGACCGCGACGCCGGTGGCGTACACACCGACACCTGGTCCGACGACGACAATGGCTACCGCGGCGACGGCGAGGGCGCCGATCGAGAGCAGGCTGGTGTGGGTCCAGGCAGCCCGGCTCGTTGACGCCGAGGCTTACAGGGGCTGGGTCCACGGGGCGCTGGAGCGGGTGAGCCTCCAGGCGGTGCCGCAGGCGGCGGCGAGCAGCAGAGCGGCGATCCCGAGGGGCAGCGCCTGGTGGCCGTGCACGATGACGAGCGCGCCGATGAGGCCTCCGAGGAGCATGGCCGCGGCCGACAGCAGACGCCGTCCGGCCTTGGAGCCCGGACCGCCTGCCAGATGGCTGTCGGCAGCAGTACCAGTGATGGTGAGGGTCAGGACGGTCGTGGTGAGGTCGGGCACGGCGAGGGAGCGTGCCGCGGCGTTCTGCACCCCCATGCCGAGACCGAGCAGGATGAGCAACGGGTAGCGGGTGCCGGCTTCGCCCGGCGAGCCGGAGAGCTCGGCCACAAGGTACGCCCCGGCGATCAGAAGAATCTGTGCTGCAAGGGACCGGAACAGGACGCGGGCTCGGTGCGACCGTGCCCGACGAATGATCCGGCCACCGACGAGCGCTCCGGCGGCGAACGCGGCCAGCGCCACCCCGGTGGCTGCGAGCGAGAACCCTTGGGCTCCGGCGATCGCAAAGCCGGCGAAGACGACGTTCCCGGTCATGTTCGCGACGAAGACGCGGCCGAGTACCAGGTAGCTGTACGCGTCGACCAGGCCGGTGACCACCGTGAGCAGGAGCATCACCGGCGGCAGCGGCCCGTGGCGATCGCTCATGTCCGGTACAGCGGTGCGCCACGCGTCGCGCAGTGTGGTGATCATGAGAGGCTTCCTCTCTTGCCTTCCGGGTGCGGACCCCGCACGGGCACCGCCTCCCCGGCGATCGTGTCGATCTCTCGTAGGCCGTCCTCGGTATGCGTGGTCGCTGCTGAAGCAGCGGCAGCGAACCCGTGGCCCTGGGTTACATCGAACGGCTTGGTCCCGAACGCGATGATCGAGATGTCGAGATGGTTTGTGCTGATCGCACCTGTCGCATGCTTTTCCCTCCAGTGTGTCGCGTGATGGTGACCGACTGGGCGGCAACTATCGGGCGCAGGTCGGCACATCTACTGTCCAGCGATAACAGGCACGTCACATCATCGCCAGCGGCTCTTTGGCGGCGCTGCCGCTGCGCGATGCGGAGCAGGGCGACCAAGATGAAGAAGAATGTGCCGTAGACCCTGTTCAGGGCCCACGTCACGGCCATGCAGGCCGTGTCCATCCGGCGCCGGCGGCAGCGGTGACGCCCTCGCCTGTAACCTGTCCGGCCTGGGGAGGGCGGCACGCCACCCGTGGACCGACCTCGGGACGACGGCTGACGAGGTGGTCGACGGCATCTGCGGGAGGGCTCACGTAGGGCTGTCATGTGGCGACATCATGAGGGCCGTCCTCGCGGCGCGCCATCCGGATATGGTGGACTGCGCGGCAGTCGCTGGAGCGAAGGTGTGAGAAATGGACATCCGGCAGATCGAGTTCTTCGTCGCGGTGGTGGACGAGCAGGGCTTCACCCGTGCCGCCGAGGTCAGCCACGTGAGCCAGCCAGGGCTGTCCGGCTCGATCCGGACCCTGGAACGCGAGCTGCGGGCCCGGCTGTTCGAGCGGTCGCCGCGTGGGGTCCGGCTCACAGCGGCAGGGGAGGCGTTCCTGCCCCGGGCTCGCCACATGCTCGACGACGCGCGCGCCGTCCGGCAGGAGGTGCTCGAGGCCTCCGGGACGGTCACCGGCCGTCTGCGTGTCGGTGCCGAGCAGTGCCTCGGCGACCTTGTAGACCTGCCCGACCTTCTCGGCACGTTCCACCTCACCCACCCGGACGTGACACTCGGGATGGTTCAGGGCGGAACGCAGTCGCTGTTGGAGAACGTGCGTCGCGGTGAGCTGGACGTCGCTCTCATCGGTCTCCCTGCCAACGAGGCCAGTCCCGCGTCCGGGGGCGGCGTCGCGCGGACCCTCGAGCTCCTCGCCGACGGTTTCGAGCTCCTCGCCGACCCGGGACACCCAGTTGTCACGCTGCCGGAAGTGACGCTCGAAGCCCTGGCCGGCACGACATTTGTCGATCTCGACGTGACCTGGGGAGCACGCCGCATCGTCGATGCGGCGTTCTCTGCCCGACGGCTCGAACGCCGCAGCGCGTTCACGGTCAACGACGTACACATGCTGCTCGACGTCGTCCGCCAGGGTCTCGCCGTCGCGCTCGTCCCTGCGTCGGTCGGGGGAAAGCCACAGGCCTCGGGCCTTTTTCGGATCCCGGTGGACGATCCGGCACTGCGCTGGAGCGTCCAGGTCGCAGTCGGATCCGGGAGCGGCAGCGCAGGACGGCTCTTCGCCGACATGATGGTGCCCGCGCCAGCGGTCGACGAGGCGCGGGTCGTCGTGGGAGGCGCATAGGGCGCTGTCCATCGCTATCACCTCTGACGGCCATTACCGACCGCTCTTGGACGGGCCAGCGATCGGTCCCTAACGTCGAGACCATGCACGCCATCCAACTCGACATCCCGGCCCCGCTGTCCCGCGCGCCGCTCGCCTGGCGCGAAGTGCCCGACCCCGAGCCCGGCCCCGGCCAGCTGCTGGTCCAGGTCGCCGCCTGCGGGGTATGCCGCTCGAACCTCCACATGATCGAGGGCGATTGGGTGGACAGCGGCGTCCCCGGGCGCAGCCCGATCGTGCCCGGACACGAGGTCACCGGCACCGTCGTCGCGCTCGGCATGGGCGTGGACGGGTTCGCCCGGGGCGACCGCGTCGGGGTGCAGCCGTTGTGGTGGACCTGCGGCACGTGCGAGTACTGCACCTCCGGCCGCGAGCAGCTGTGTCACGACCGGCTCATCACCGGTGAGCACGTTGACGGCGGGTACGCCGAGCTGATGGTCGCCAACGCCGCGCACACTTACCACGTCCCCGACGCACTCGACCTCGTCGAGGCCGCACCGCTCTTCTGCCCCGGCATCACGGCCTTCGCCGCGGTGGAGAAGGCGGGCCTGCGCCCGGGAGACAGAGTCGCCATCTTCGGCCTGGGCGGCGTGGGCCACATGGCCGTTCAGTTCGCGCGGCTGCGCGGAGCCGAGGTGGTCGCCGTCGGGCGCAACTCCGACCACCTGCAGGTGGCGCGGGAGCTCGGCGCGAGCCACCTCGTGGACGCCTCCCGGATTGATCCGGGAGAGGTGCTCGAAGACTCCGTCGACGCCGCGGTCACGTTCGCACCGTCCGACGTCGTGACCGCTCAGGCACTGCGTGCCTTGCGTTGGGGCGGGACGCTCGTATCTGCCGTCCCGCTGAACATCACCGGGTTCCCGTTTAACCGTGAGCAGGTGGTCAAGGCGTCTCTGCTGGGCAACCGCGACCAGATGACGGAGGTCCTGCGGCTGGCTGCCGCCGGGCAGGTGCGCACGGTCGTGGACAGGTTCCCCCTGGCCGAAGTGGCGCGCGCGCTCGAAGAGCTGGCAGCCGGAAGGCTGCGATCTCGGGCGGTCCTCGAGACCGCCTCCGCTGTGAAGTAACCAGAACATTGTCGAAGGAGAAGATTTCAGTGAGTGTCGTTCCTGATGTTGCCCTGACGAACGGCGTGTCGATTCCCCAGCTCGGGTTCGGGGTCTTCCAGATCCCGCCGGAGGAGACGAGGGATGCCGTGCTCACCGCGTTCGAGGTGGGATACCGGCACATCGACACAGCCGAGATGTACGGCAACGAACGCGGGGTCGGCGAGGCGCTGCGCGCTTCCGGGCTAACCCGCGAGGAAGTGTTCGTCACCAGCAAGCTGAACAACGGCTACCACCGCCGTGACGATGTGCTGCGGGCCGCGGACCAGAGCCTGGCCGACCTCGGCGTCGACCAGATGGACATGTTCCTCATCCACTGGCCGCTGCCGACCATCGACGTCGACTACGTCGAGACCTGGAAGGCGATGATCGAGGTCTACCGGGCCGGCAAGGCGCGGGCGATCGGCGTGTCCAACTTCCAGGTACCGCACCTGCAGCGCCTGCTGGACGAGACCGACCACGTCCCTGCGGTCAACCAGATCGAGGTGCACCCGTACCTCACCAACGAGTCGGTGCGCGCCTTCGGAGCACAGCACGGCATCGCCACCGAGGCGTGGTCCCCGATCGCGCAGGGCCTCGTGCTCGGCGACCCGGTCCTGGTCGAGATCGCGGAACGCGTGGGTCGTACGCCGGCTCAGGTCACCCTGCGCTGGCACCTGCAGCGCGGGGACATCGTCTTCCCCAAGTCGGTCACCCGGTCACGGGTGGAGGAGAACTTCGCGCTGTTCGACTTCGAGCTCGGCGACGCGGAGATGTCTGCTCTGGGGGCGCTGAACCGCGACCAGCGCACCGGCCCGGACCCCGACACCTTCGCTCGCGTCCCTGCCTGAGCGGTGCGACCTGGCCGGGCGGTTCGGCCCGCCCGGCCAGATCGTGCTCGTCGGAGGCCGTAGGGAGGGTGTCGCCGGTAGTCGGTCAGTGGCGGCAGGCTCGTGAACCCATCGCTGGCCGGAAGTCCCGACCACCGTGACGTCGCCATTGCCCCCGGGAGCCGGGAGCTGACGGGTCAGGGCCAGGCGCGTGGGGGTCGTCGTCCGACAAGAAGACCGGTCCGGGCATGGGACGGCGCTAGGTTATCGTTAACACATCGCCCGAGGAGGGGAGGGGACCATGACGAAGCAGAGCCGCGCGACGGTGCACGACGTCGCCAAGGCGGCGGGGGTCAGCGCCCAGACGGTCTCGCGTGCGCTGAACGGCCGCGGGTACGTCAGTGCCGAGGCGCGGAAGCGCGTTCTCGACGCGGCGGCACAGGTGGGCTACTCGCCGAACGTGATCGGCCAGAGCCTCCGGTCCGCGCGCAGCCCCATGGTGGGTCTGGTGGTTTCGGATATCGGGAACCCGTTCTATGCCCGGCTCCACCGCGCCATCGAGACCCCTCTGCGCACGGCGGGCTTGAGCGTCCTCCTGCTTAACTGCGACGACGACCCGGAGCTTGAGTCGGCACAGCTCGATCTGCTCGCCTCGTACCGTCCGGCGGGGCTCGTGCTGTCGCCCGCGACCGGAAGTCGTTTCTCGGCGCGGCAGGTCGCCCTGTTCGAGAACGTGGTGCTGGTGAGCCGGACCCTGCCGGACGTCGACGTGCCGACCATCGTAACCAACGAGACGGAGGCCTTCGCGGCTGCGGCAGACGAGCTGTTCGCCGCCGGCCACCGTCGGGTCGCCGCGGTTCTCGGGCCGGAAGGTGCCTCCACGACCCACCTGCGGGAGGCGGGTCTCCAGCGCGCCACGGCTGCGCGTCCGACGCGGGACTCTGTCGTGCGGTATTCCGAGGGAACCTCTTTGGCCGCGCGTACGGCGACGGCTGACCTGCTGGCCTCTGACCCAGGAATCACGGCGGTGCTCGGGTTCAACGTCCCGGTCACGGAGGGCATTCTCATTGCCGTCCGGGACGCCGGTCTGCGTGTCCCGCAGGACATCTCGGTGATCGGCTTCACCGACGCCGGCTGGATGGCCGCCGTGCATCCCGCCGTGACGGCCGTGGCGCAGCCCGTGGAGGAGATGGGGCGGCTCGCGGGTGACCTGATCGTCCGCATGTCCGTCGGTGAGCAGTTCGACCACGTCCCGCACCTGGTGGTGCCGGGCGAGCTGGTGCGACGCGAGTCCGTCGCGCCGCCACGAGAGGAGCGCAGGTGAAAATCGAATCGATCACCACACATGTGGTGAGCCACCGCCTTGATGTTCCGTTCGGGATGTCCCAGTGGGACTGGGCCTCGCGGAGCAGCTGTCTCGTCGAGATCAGGACGGACGACGGCCTGGTCGGGTGGGGCGAGTGCTTTGGGCCGGCGCAGGGCAACCGCGCGCTGATCGACGACCCGTTCCGGCCGCTACTCATCGGGCGCGATCCTCGAGAGCTTGTCGACATCTGGGACGGGTTGTACAACCGGAACCGGGAGTGGGGTCGCAAGGGCATCTCGGTCGCCGCCATCTCCGGCATCGAGATCGCCCTCTGGGACATCGCGGGCAAGGCAGCGGGGTTGCCGATCTGGCGGCTGCTCGGCGGCAGGAGCACCCCCGAACTGCGGGCTTATGCTTCGGCGTTCTATTACAGGGGTCCCTGGGACGGAGACATCGAGGGCGAGGCCGCGTCGCTCCTGGAGGCCGGGTACCGCGACGTGAAGATGAAGGTCGGCGCCGACCTGAAGCAGGACATCGAGCGTGTTCGCCGCGTTCGTGCGGCATTGGGGGAGTCGACGCGTCTCGCCGTGGACGCGAACCGCGGCTACACGACGCCCGAGGCAAAGTCTTTCCTGCGCGAGCTGGACGACGTCGACCTGTGGTTCTTCGAGGAGCCCGTGCTTCCCGAGGACCTGCAGGGGTACCGGGAGCTGCGGGCCACGACATCGGTCCCCATCGCCGGCGGGGAGTCGGAGTTCACGCGGTGGGGATTCCGCGAGCTGATCGAGACCCGGGCCGTGGACCTGCTCCAGCCAGACGCGACGGCTTGCGGGGGCATCCGGGAGACGCTGCTGATCGCTGGGATGGCCTCGGCACACGGGATACCCACCCTGCCGCACATCTGGGGATCCTCGATCACCATCGCAGCAGGGCTCCATCTGCTCACCGCACTGCCCGAGGTCACGCCGTCCGTGGGCCGCCTTCCGCTGGTCGTCGAGCTCGACCAGGCACCCAACCCTTTCCGCTCGGGCCTCGCCGGCCTCACGACCGGTCCGGTCATGACCGTCCCGGACCAACCCGGACTCGGTATCGAGATCGATCGCAACATGCTGCGGCGCTACACCGCTTGACCTTCAACGCAGGAGCACAAACATGAATGACAACAAAGCAAACGTGCGCGAACGAGACGGCCGGTGGGTCCGCATCGGACTGCTGCTGGCCGTAGGCCTGTTCGTTGCCTACCTCGACCGATCCAACCTCTCGATCGGTATCGAGGGGGTCGCCCGCGACCTTGACTTCGAGGGGGGTGCCTTTGCGAGCACGTCCAGCTTGACTCTCACGGCCTTCCTCTGGGGCTATCTGGCCTCGAATCTGCTCGGCGGGCTCCTGACAGCACGGTTCGACGCCAAGTGGATCCTGCTCGTCTCGGTGTTCGGGTACTCGGCCTGCACCCTCGCGATCGGATTCAGCGAGTCCGTCACCGTCCTCATCGCGCTCCGCGTCGGCGTGGGCGTCTTCGAGGGCTTCTACTGGCCCCAGCAGTTCCGTCTCGCCAAGGAGTGGTTCGACGAGCACGAGATGAGCCGTGCGAGCGCGCTCATCCAGTACTACGGCCAGTATCTCGCCCTGGGTCTCGGTTTCTTCGTGCTCACCCCGATGTACGCAGCGTTCGACTGGCGCCCGCTGTTCTGGGTGCTGGGCGGGGTCGGGCTCGTGCTGATCGTGCCGCTGTACGCGGTGTTCCTCCGGTCGCGCCCCGACCTGCCGCGGTTCGCGAGCATCCGCATCGCACGCACCCCTGATGTGCGGCAGGAGCGCCTGAGCTTCGCGGCGCTGGGCGGCTGGCGGTTCCTGCTGATCGTCTTCAGCTACTTCGCCAACGGCATGCTCTTCTGGGGCATCACCCTGTTCCTGCCGCAGACGGTGGCGACCTTCGGTCTCTCGTCGACCCTGAGCGGTCTCGCCGCCGCGACCCCTTACCTGGTCTCGATCCTGCTGACCATCCCGATGATCGCCATCAGCGACCGCACCGGCAAGCGAGGCGCGATCGCGGTGTCCGGACTTGTGGTCGGCGGGATCCTCATCGCCTGCCTCCCGTTCGCCCACAGCTCGCTCGCGCAGTTCGTGCTGATCAGCCTGGGCCTCGGTTACTTCACCGCGGCGTTCACGCCCAATATCTGGGCTATCGCGGTCACCCGCATGTCCAGCCACGCGGTGGGCCCCGCGACCGGGATCATCAACGGCTTCGGCGCCGGTGGCGGCGGGATCGTGGCCGGCTGGGTGGTCGGCGGGCTGCTCGCCGCCACCGGCAGCTACTTCCCGGGCTTCACGGTGCTGGGCGTGGCGGCCATCGCAGGAGGTGTCGCGCTGGCGGTCTACGTGCGTTCCACGACGGTGCGACCCGCTGACTCCGATCTGGTCGAGCGCGAGGCGGTGTAGTTGCGGCTGGTCTGACTTACGCCCTATTCCCGCGTTGTGCCACGTACTTCGACCTGCTCGACGAGTCCGTCCAGGGTGAGCGGATCGACGTGCCAAAACCCTTACGCGAACGGGGTTCTGGCTGCCCTCGGAATCGCCGAGGGAACCCGCCGCGAGCCGACGGCGCGTCAGCGCGAGGTGCTGGTCCGTGCGCCGATGACGGGTTGGAAGATGGCGAAGAACATCGCGGTGAAGGCGAACCAGTCCCGTTCGGGAGTGCGCCTGCGTCTCCGACGACCGGGCGGCCGCCCCTCGAACGTCGTCGTGGGCGGTGCGCTTACCGGTTCCCCGGTGCGCACCCTCGACACGGACCGGGTGGTGCCCCCCGGACCGTGACGTGTTACTGCGTCGCGGCTCGCCCGCGCTCGACGCCTGTCTATGGGCTCGAACTCGCCGAAACGTCTCGGCACCAACAGCTCCCTGCTGACCTGCGAGGGCGCGCTCCACTCGCTGCTGTCGAGTCTGCGTCAGCAGACCTGGGTCACCACGACCCAGGTCCCCTCCGCAGTGGATCCTCCGCGTCGGTCCTAGGAGATGACCGGCGAGGGTCGGGCAGCGCCGGAGACGTTCACCGCCACCTGGTCCCGTTTCACGACAGACGTCCGCACGACCCTGGAGTCCTGATGACCGCAACCCCCGACTTCCCGCCTTCGGTCGAGGCCTACCTCGCCTCCCTGGCCGTCGCCGACCCGCGGGAGCGTGCCGAGACGGTGGCGGCGGTGCGCGAACACGCCGCCGAGTTGCTCGCACGATATGGCACGGACGAGGTGTCAGTTCGCCGCGTGCTCGACGAGCTGGGCCCCGTGGAGACCAGAGCCGCCGAGGTGACCCCCGCCCCGGCGCCCGTCTCCGCGCCGGGAGAGACCGAGGCCATGGACTTGGTGCTGGTCGTGCTCGCCGTTGTGCTCTGGCCGCTGTCTCCGGTCACCCTCGTATGGGCGATCGTGCGGCTGCGCACTGGCGTGGGCAACCGTGCTCTGCAGTGGCTCATCATCGCGCTAAGCGTCATCCCCTCGGTAGGTGGCATCGTGCTCCTCTTGATGCATGCCATGAGCCTTGCCGGGTGAGCAGATCGGACTAGGGCGTGTTTTGGATTGTGGTTCTGACCTGCGGGTTCGGCATGATGCGGGGTCGTGAGCGGGGTCGTTGGTCGGCATGATCTGACGGATGAG
>NZ_JBIVCZ010000014.1:0-127360 GCF_044746965.1 Promicromonospora sp. NPDC090134
GCGGCAGAAGACCACCCAGATCAGTGGCCGGGACGCGGTGGAGACGGTGACACCGACGGGGCACACCTACGTCTCGGTCGCGCCCGCACCACCGGAACCCGTCAGGACCAGCGAGACCACGATGACTCCTGAGAGCACCACCGTGCCAGCTCCCGATCGTCCCGCGACCCCGGGCTGGACCCCGGCCGTGAACATGACGGGTCCGAGCAAGGGACGCACACCCCGCAGCCGCTACCAGATCGGCTGCCACACCAACCCCCGCAACAGCCCGGTCCCCTACCGACCAGGCCCACAGAGCCGGCGCCGTCCGCCACCCCGCCCAGCCCCGCCGTCGGCCCGGCACCACGGAACCCGCCGGCCCGACCTTTCCTGGGCCCACCCCACCTGACGCCCTGCCCGAGCAGCGCGCCCGGGAACTGGTGCCCGCATCCAGCTCGGGTGCAAGACTGATCGCCTACCCGAAGCCCGGGAGTCCGAGCCCAGGAGGAGTCCAATGAACCCGTACGTTCTGATCGGTGGTGGACTGACGACGGCCCGCGCGGCGGAAGCGCTGCGCAACGGGGGATACCGCGGCGATCTCGTGGTCGTCACCAGCGAGCCCCATCATCCGTACGAGCGCCCGCCGCTGAGCAAGGACTACCTGCGCGGCGAGGCGGAGCGCGACGTCGTCTTCCCGCTGGACGAGACCTGGTACCGCGAGCACGAGGTCACCGTCCGCACCAACGAGACCGTGGTCGGGCTGAACCCTGACGAGCACACGCTGACCCTGTCTGACGGTGCCACGCTCCCCTTCGCCAAGCTGCTCCTCGCACCCGGGTCCACGCCGCGACCGCTCGATGTGCCGGGCACCGATCTCGCGGGCGTGCACTACCTGCGCACGATCGACGACTCCGACCGCATCTCCAGCATGCTGCTCGAGGCCTCGCTGGAGGGGGTGGGCCGGGTCGCCGTCGTCGGCGACGGCTGGATCGGGCTCGAGGTCGCGGCGTCGGCCCGGACCCTCGGGCTGGACGTCACGATCGTGGGCCGCGGGACGCATCCCCTGGGCCGCGTCCTGGGACCGGAGATGGGCGACTTCTACGCCGGGGTCCACGTCGAGCACGGCGTGCGCCTACTGCGTCGGACGTCGGTCTCGGGGTTCCAGGGCGCGGAGGGCCGGGTCACCGGGGTCGACCTGTCGGACGGGACGCACATCGGCGCCGACGTCGTCGTCATCGGCGTGGGCGCGACCCCGAACATCGGGCTCGCGGAGGTCGCCGGGCTGGACCTGCGGGCCCCGTCCGAGGGCGGCGGCATCGTGGTCGACGGCACGCTCACGACGTCGCACCCGGACATCTTCGCCGCGGGCGACGTGGCCAGCATCCCCTCGCCGCACTACGGGCGTCCGCTGCGCGTGGAGCACTGGGCCACGGCGGAGCGGACCGGCGCGCACGCCGGCCGCGCGATGCTCGGCGCCACCGATCCGTTCGACCGGCTGCCATACTTCTACAGCGACCAGTACGACGTCGGCATGGAGTACACCGGATGGGTGGACGTGCCCGGCGGGTACGACGACGTGGTGATCTCCGGCGACCTGAGCGCCCGCGAGTTCGTGGCGTTCTGGCTGCTCGACGGGCAGGTCGTGGCCGGGATGGCCGTGAACGTGTGGGAACAGATGGACCGTGTGGAGGAACTGATCAGGTCTCGGAGGAAGGTTCCGCGCGAGGAGCTGGACGCCTTCGTGAGCTGAGGCGCGGTGGGACGATCGCGGGGTGCCGCCACACCGCCGGGTCCTGCTGCTCACCACCGCGTCTGCGCTCGTCCTCGCCGGGTGCACCCCGGGGCCGCCGGACGAGGTCGAGTCGGCCGCGGAGGCGGTGCGCGCCCTACCCGGCGTCGCCGACGTGGCGGTGACCAGGACGTTCGGGCCCGAGCCCGTCCAGGGCAACTTCGGGCAGCGGAGCGAGGCGGCGCCGAGCACCGTCAGTGTCGAGGTCGCCCTGACGGCGGCGCTCGATCCGCATGCCGCGGGCGAGGCCGCCGCCAGTGCCCACCGGCTCCTGGCGGGGGCGGCAAGGGACGTGGACGAAACCGAGAACGTCACCGTGACGTCGGACTTCGTCGGGTCGGGACTCAGTGTCCGTGCCGGGCCGAACACCGCGGCCGACATCGTGGTCGACGCCGTCGAGGACGGCTACGACCTGCTCGCGGCAGGAGCCACGACCGTCGGCCTCGGGCTGGGCGAGGGCAATGGCTCGGACCCGCTCGCCGCGACCGCGCACGTCGCCGCGGCCGCTCCGGACGACCTGGTCGACGTCGCCGAAGCGGCCGACGAGCTGGACCGCCGGGTCGAGCTGGAGGCCCCCGGCGCCCGCTACCGCTCGGCGGCCAGTGTGCCCGACGTCGACACGGTCCGGCTGCTGGTCGCCGCGGCGGGCCAGCCCGGTGTCCAGGACGCCACCTACCTCGCCCAGGAACGACGACTCACGCTCCAGTCCGATGCTGAGTCAGGCGCCCAGAGCCTTGCTGACCTGCGACGTTGGCTCGAGGCGCGGGACTTCGCCACGGTGGACGCCCCGGTGGCCTACACCGTCCTGGACGCGGGGTACGCCGAGACGACCGGCTGGGTGTCCGGCGCGGAGCCCGCCCCGCGCTCCCCAGGGCCGGCCGGCGGGGCGACCCCCTGGCCCGACGACCCCGCTGCCCTCGACTGCACGGGGCAGGACCTGGAGGTCACGCTCGGCGTCGTGGACTCGGCGGCGGGCACGCGGGGTGTCTCGGTCCGGGCCCGCAACGTGTCGGGACAGCCGTGCGCCCTGAAGGGCGTGCCCGACCTCGTCTTCGAGAACGCGGCCGGGCAGCCCCAGCCGGACGTCACGGTCCAGCCGTCCGATCCCCGCGAGCTGCCCGCCCGCGTGGTGGTGCCCGACGGTGGGGCCGTGCTCGCCCTCCTGCTCTGGCACACCATGTCGACGGCCAACGACCCGGACACCACCACGACGGTCCAGGTCACCCCGGTCCCGGGCGCCGACCCGGTGCCGCTCGACGCGACGACGGACGGGACACCGGCGACGGGGCTCGACGTCCTCGACGGCGCGGAGGTCCGCGTCGGACCCTGGATGCAGGGCGATTAGCGCTCGCACGCCTCCTGCAGCGCACGGTCGAGGCGACCGGCCGTGGGCTCGGCCCCGCCGACGGCGATCATTCCTTGCAGCGGCAGGGGCAGCTCGCGCTCCACACCGAGTACGCGGACCGTGAGGTCCGCGGTGTCGAACACCATCCAACCGCCGGAAATCGGGAGGTCACCCTGCGGATCGACGATCCACATGGTCGCCTCACGGTCGGGCGGGATGACCACCCGGTCCGAGGTCTGCGAGCGGTCCGGCGCGCCGTCCGCGGCGTTCTTCAGGTACAGGTAGTCGTCCCGGAAGTCGTCGGCCATCGGCTCGAACCGGAACACGTCCGGAATCGTGCTGATCACCGTGACCGGCCACGGCGAAGCGTTCCGCACCGTCTGCACCAGCACGACGTCCTCGTCCGTACCGAACAGCGCCCACAACCCCTCCCCGGGCACGCAGTCCGGGAGGGTCGCGCCTGCCCCGCTGTGGCTCCCCGAGCCGAGCCCCACCACGGCCGTCCGGGCCGCGATCTGCCAGGCTGCGACCCCCGCGACCAGCGCCAGGGCCACGCCGGCCCCCACGATCCGGACAACCCGCCGCCCGCGGGGCTGCTCACCCTGCACGGCCTCGGCCGGCTCCACCCCTGCGACACTGGTCATGGCCGGACAGTAGGGGCAGATCGCCCGGGCAGTCCACAAAACGCCCTCAGGCGTCGCACGCCTCCTGCAGCGCCGCGCCGAGCCGGTCGCCGTCCGTGCCACCGCCGACGTAGAGGGTGCCGGGAAGCTGGAGCGAGGACTCGCGCTCCACACCGAGCGTCCGCAGCGTCACGGGCACCTCGTCGAACGAGTACCAGACGCCGGAGTCCTGGACGCTGCCACGCTGCGGGTCCACGATCCACAGCGTGACCGCACGCCCCGGCGGGAGCACGACCTGGCCGGAGGTATCGGCGGGTGCCGCGCCGTCCGGCGCGGCCGACACCGCGGTGTCGTCCCCCGGTTCGTCGCTCAGGGCCCCGAACCGGTAGACCTCCGGATCGGAGCTGGTCACCGTGACCGGCCACCGTGACGGGTTGCGGACCGTCTGCCCCACGACCACGTCGTCGCGGGTGCCGTACACGGCCAGGGCCATCCGGGGAAGGCAGTCCGGAAACGCCATGCCTCCGCTCAGGGTGACGCCGTCCGCCACGATCCGGGCGCTGCGCGCCGCGTACTGCCAGACGCCGATGCCGGCGACCAGCGCCACCACCACGACGGCCGCGCCCACGATCCAGGCGGTCCGGCGGGACCCCCGCCGTCCCGACGCTCCGGCGCCCTCGACCCCACCCATGTCCACCATCCGCACAGGATAGGGGGCGGGAACACGGAACCGGCCGGGCGCCAAGGCGCCCGGCCGGTTCCGAGACGAGATCAGCCGCGCCGCTCGCGGACCGCCTTGGCGAGGTCGCGGAGCAGGTCCTCCGTGGTGTCCCAGTCCATGCACTTGTCGGTGACGGACTGGCCGTACGTGAGCTCCGACAGCGGGCCTGGCTGCTGCGCGCCGGCCTCGATGAAGCTCTCCATCATGAGGCCCGTGATGCCGTGCTCGCCGTCGGCGATGCGGTTGGCGATCTCGTGCACCACGCCCGCCTGGCGCACGTGGTCCTTGCCCGAGTTGCCGTGGCTCGCGTCGACGATCACGCCGTTCTCGACGGCGCCGCCGAGTCCGGAGGTGCGCGCCACGCGCAGGGCGGCGGCGACGTCCTCGGCCGAGTAGTTGGGTCCCGACCGCCCGCCGCGCAGGATCACGTGGCAGTCCGGGTTACCCGTCGTCTCGACGGCGGCGGCGCGGCCCTCGGCG
Source organism: Promicromonospora sp. NPDC090134 (assembly GCF_044746965.1). Lineage (NCBI taxonomy): Bacteria > Bacillati > Actinomycetota > Actinomycetes > Micrococcales > Promicromonosporaceae > Promicromonospora > Promicromonospora sp. NPDC090134. Next base: position 4,938 of record NZ_JBIVCZ010000014.1, read on the forward strand.
TCGGCACCGAAGAAGGTGTGCTCGCTCGCGGCGGTGATGCAGCCGTCCACGGCGATCTGCACGTCGCCGTCGGTCGCGTTCTTGAACCCGACGGGCATCGACAGGCCCGAGGCGAGCTGCCGGTGCACCTGCGACTCCACGTTGCGGGCACCGATCGCACCCCAGGTCACGGCGTCCGCGATGTACTGCGGGCTGGTGGGCTCCAGGAACTCGGCCCCGGCGGGCACGCCGGCGTCGAGCACGCCGAGCAGCACCTCGCGGGCCAGGTTCAGGCCGTGCCGCACGTCGTGCGACCCGTCCAGGTGCGGGTCGTTGATGAGGCCCTTCCAGCCCACCGTGGTGCGCGGCTTCTCGAAGTACACACGCATCACCACGACGAGGTCGTCGGACAGCTCGCGCCGGAGCGCGGCGAGCCGGGCAGCGTAGTCGAGCGCGGCCACCGGGTCGTGCACCGAGCACGGGCCGACGATCGTCAGCAGCCGGTCGTCCTCACCGGTCAGCACGTCGCGCACCTCACGGCGGGACGTCGTGACGAGGTCGCTGCGGGCGGTGCCGAGCGGCATCGCCTCCAGCAGGCTCCGCGGGGCGGGCAGCGGGTCGAGAGCGCGGATGCGCAGGTCGGAGGTGCGGGTACCGAGGTCGGTGGTCGCCTCGGTGCTGGGTTCCGCGGGGGTGATGCTCATCGGGATCGGGGCTCCTGGTTGGCGGGGTCTGGTTCGAGGAACCGGACGGCCCGCCACCGACTCCTGGTCCGGAGCGGCCCGTCTCGGTAAAGACGAAGGGCCTGGACGCGATCGGCGTCCCAGGCCCTGGCTCCGGGTGGAAGGTTGGTCAGGCGTACGCCCGCCGAGCTCCACCAGGAGCCGACGTAAAGCGCCAATACCAACGGATGTCCACGGCCAAAACGGTAGCCCCACCCCCGGCGACTGTCTACCGGATCCCAGGATGCGGTCGATCACACCCCGCCGCTACCTCGCGTAACGGTCCACGAACGCCCGCGTGATGCGCATCGGCTCGGTGACCTCCACGGCGAGGCAGCGCTCTCGCACCGCCTCCGCCTCCTCGGGCGGGAAGTAGCCGTAGTCGCGGTAGACCGCGATCCGCTGGCCGATTCCCGGGCCGTCGAGCTCGGGGTGGAACTGCGTGGCGTACAGGTTCTGCTTGATCCGGAACATCTGGACCGGGCAGCCGGCCGACGACGCGAGCAGCACCGCGTGGTCGGGCAGCTTGCGCACCGCCTCCTTGTGACCGACGTACGCGGCGAACGAATCCGGGAGCCCGGCCAGCAGCGGGTCGTCCGCCGCGCCCGGGGTGAGCTCGATGGTCACGGGCCCCACCGGCTCGGCGTAGGTCGCGTCGATCACCGCGCCCTGGTGCGCCCCGAGCGTGCCGACGCCGTAGCAGGCGCCCAGGAACGGGAAGTCGCGCGCCACGACCTCGTCGAGCAGCCCCATGAGCTCGGCCTCGACGCGCCGCTGCACGGGACCCTTCCGCTCCGCGGGGTCCGAGGAGTTGAAGGGTCCCCCGCCGACGATGACACCGGAGTAGTCGTCCAGGTTCACCGGCGGCAGCGGGTCGCGCTCGAGGCGGACCCGGTGCAGCTGCTCCGGTTCGAGGCCTCCGTACCGGAGGAACGCCTCGTGCTCACCGTCCGCGGCGAGGTCCTCCGCACGCGTCGCGAGCAGCAGAAACGGCTTCATGACACGAGCGTAGGGGACCCCTGACCAGGGGTCACGTCCAGCGGAAGAGCTTCACGCCGAGCGGGAAGAGCACCACCGTCCAGGCGACCAGGACCAGCACCTGAGCCAGCGGAAAACCCTCGGTGCCGAACCAGCCGACGGTCAGTCCCTGGGCCGCCGCGCCGAGCGGGAGGTAGAGGCCGATCGTCTCCATCCAGTCCGGCATGACGGACAGCGGGACCCACACGCCGGAGAACATCAGGGACGGGAAGTAGAGCAGCATGCCCAGCCCGGACGCCGTCGCGCCCTTCTCGGCCCGCGCCGCGACCAGCAGCCCCAGCGAGAACATCGCGGTCGTCGAGAGCACCAGGACGAGCAGCACCGTGAGCGGATCGGCCGCGAACGGGACCCCCAGCACCACCATGCTGCCGACGACGGCCGCGCTCGTGGACACGATGAGAGCCAGCACGTTGATCACCAGGTGCGCGCCGATCAGGTTCTGCGGCGGCATCGGGGTGGTCGAGAGCCGCTTGAGGATGCCCTTCTCGCGAAAGGTCGCGAACTGCACCGGCATGGTGGTCAGCGCGATGGTCCCCACCGCGAGCGCGATGATGGTGGGCAGGTAGCTGGTCACACCGGGCGCCTCGTTCCAGGGTGGCGGCGCGTCGGTCATCGGCTTGGAGAAGTCGGGGATGGCCAGCCCGAGGCCGAGCAGCAGCAGGCTGGGGAAGACGAGCGCGAAGAAGACGCCGGTCGGCTCTCGCAGCCACACCTTGAGCTCGGTGGTGAACAGGGTGCCGAAGCCCCTGGCCCGCAGGCTCCCCGGGACGACGACGGTCCGGACGGCGGTCATGCCGCCACCTCCTCGTTCTCCTCAGCCCGGTACTCACGACCGGTGACCTGCACGAACACGTCCTCCAGGGTGCGTTCGACGGTCCGCACGTCGTCGGGGACGACGTCGGCGGCCGTGAGCGCCTGCACGACGGCGAACAGCACCCTGCGGGTGCCGGTCACCTCGATCTCGTCCCCGGCGGGGACGACGGCGGCGACGTCGGCGTCCCGCTCGGAGAGGGTGGTGAGCAGCCGGGCCGCGCGGGCGCGAGCCCCGTCGTCCGCGAACCGGAGCCGGACGCCGCGGTGGCCTTCGAGCCCCTCGATCAGGGCCGCGGGCGTGCCCTCGGCGACGATGCGGCCGGCGTCGATCACGACGAGCCGGTCGCAGAGCCGCTCGGCCTCGTCCATGAAGTGGGTGACGAGCAGCACGGTCACGCCGGAGTCGCGGACGCGTTCGACGAGGTCCCAGGTGGCGCGCCGGGCGGCGGGGTCGAGGCCGGTGGTGAGCTCGTCGAGGATGGCGACCTGGGGCCTGCCCACCAGGGCGAGCGCGATCGAGAGCCGCTGCTTCTGCCCGCCGGACAGCTTGCCGAACTGCTGGTCGCGCTGCGCGGTCAGGTCGAGCAGCTCGAGCAGCTCGGCCGAGTCCGCCCGCTGCGGGTAGAAGGAGCCGAAGACGTCGAGCGCCTCGCCGACGGTGATCTTGTCGTGCAGGGCGGCCTCCTGGAGCTGCACGCCCACGTGCTCGCGCACCGCGGTGGGGTCGGCCTGCGGGTCGTGGCCGAGGATCCTGACGGTTCCGCCGTCGGCGTGCCGCAGCCCGGCGACGCACTCGACGGTGGTGGTCTTGCCGGCCCCGTTGGGGCCGAGGATCCCGAAGATCTCGCCGCGCGCGACCTGGAACGACACGTCGGCGACGGCGGTCTTGGGCGTGGCGCCGCGACCGGCGCCGGGATAGGCCTTTCTGAGGTGGCGGACTTCGACGACTGGGGACGTCATGGTCACTCCTTCTGGGGTCGGGGGGGTCAGGCGGCGCGTACGGGCGCCGTGCGCAGCAGGGCCCGGAGCACGACGGCGGCGAGGACGGCGGCGAGCGCGGCCCCGCCCAGGCCGATCAGCAGGGTCGCGAGACCCTCGGACGAGGGCACCTCGGCGTGCTCGATGTCGGGCACGAACTGGACGTTGGCGATCGTGCCGACCACACCGGTGCGGGTTGCGAGGTCGGCGAGCACGGCGGGCAGGGCCAGGGGAACGATCAGGAGCGTCCCCCAGGCGCCGGTGTGCGTGAAACCGAGGCCGATGCACGCGCCGACGAGGATGTAGGTGATGAGCACGAGGGCCTCGGCGGCCGTGGTGCCGAGCACCGTGAGGGGCGAGTCGAAGGGCAGCGCGCCGAGCCGGCGCCAGGTCATCCCGAGCGACGTGCTGAGCAGGCGCTCGCCCAGCAGGGCGAGGGTGGTCACGACGCTCCAGCCCGCGCCGACGACGACGGCACCGCGCACCACGCCCTCGGACATGGACCGGCGGCTGCCGCCCGCAGCCACGTGGAGCGTGAGGATGCCGGAGGACGCGAGGACGCCGAGCGCGATCATCGGCCAGCGGGCGGCGCCGAGGGTCGCGTCGAGCGCGCTGATCTCCAGGTCGTTGCCGGCCGCGGCGTTGCCGACGGTGATCCCGACGGCGTAGAGCGCGTAGACGCCCCAGAACCAGATCCCGACGGTGACGCCGGAGCCGCGTAGCCGCCGGGCCACGCCGGCGACGCCGCGCAGGTGCCCGGCCCGGGCCAGGTTGATGCGGCCCATCGTGGTCTCCTCGATGGTCGGTGTTGTCATGGTCGTGCCCCTCAGACGGAAGGTCGCAGCGGGATGGAGCGCAGCGGGGCGCTGAACAGCCAGGCCGCCAGGGCGACCGCGAACGCACCGCCGACGAGGCCCAGCAGCACACCGGCTCCGCCGTCCGGCAGCCTGTCCAGGCCCACGACCAGGGCCGTGACACCGGTGTGCGACGCCAGGTCGACCAGCGCCGCCGGGACGAGCGCCGCGAACACGTACGCGATGCCCCGCAGCACGCCGAGCCGGTAGTAGCCGGCCGAGATCGCGGCACCGGCCAGGTAGTACGTGGCTGCGACCAGCGCCTCGGTGACGAACGTCAGCGCGATGCCTCCGTAGCCGTCCACCGGCAGCCCGTACTCGCGCGCCCAGGTCAGGTCCAGCGCTCCGAACAGCGCGCGCTCGCCGACCATGTACAGCGCGGTGACCAGGCCGATCAGCGCACCGCCGACGAGGGCGCCCTGCACGGTGCCGGCCGCGAGCGACCTGCGGGTGCCGCCCGCCGCGACGTGCAGCCGGAGGTACGCGGCGGGGACGATCATGCCGAGCACCAGCACGAACCACCGGGACGAACCACCGATCTGGGCGTCGACGACTCCCTGATCCAGGCCCGAGCCGTACCGCACGTTGCCCAGGATGACCGCCACGGCGACGACCACGAAGATCGCCCAGTACCAACCGCCGATGACGCTCACGATCCGCACCGTGACCGCGGCCGCCCGCCGGGCGCCACGCCGGTCGGCCGCGCGGACCAGGTCATCCCGGCCCGAGCGCGCGGTGACGGCAGGGGCCGTCGCAGCACTCATCGCTGCACGCTCCCCGGACTGGTCAGGCGGACGAAGAGGTCCTGCACCGGGACGGCGCCCACCTCGACGCCGGCACCGCGCGCGGCGGCGAGCTCGTCGTCGTCCAGGGCGCCCTCCAGCGTGACCTGCACGGTCGCGCCGAGCTGCTGGCGGTGCAGCACCCGGCGCTCCCCCGCGATCCGCTCGACCGCGTCCTTGGTGCCGGTGAGGCTGAACCCGCGCGCCCGCATCTGGTCGGCGGACTCGGCCAGGAGCACCCGCCCCCGGTCGATGACCACGACGTCCTCGAACAGCCGCTCGACCTCCTCGACCAGGTGGCTCGACAGGAGGATCGTGCGCGGGTGCTCGGCGTAGTCGGCGAGGAGCTCGTCGTAGAACGCGTACCGCGTGGGCGCGTCCATGCCGAGGTACACCTCGTCGAAGATCGTCAGCGGCGCGCGTGTGGCCAGGCCGATCGTGGCCCCGACCGCCGAGCGCTTGCCGCGCGACAGGGCCGACGGGTTCTTGCGGACGTCGACCTCGAACAGATCCAGAAGGCGCTCCGCCGTCTCCGCGCTCCAGTCCGGACGCATGTCGGCGTAGTACTTGAGCGAGGTGGAGACCTTCTCTTCGGTCATCAGGTCGCCGCTCTCCCGGACGAGCTGCGTGCCCGAGGTGATCCACGGGTTCTCCCACGGGTCCTCCTCCTCGCCCTCCGGCCCGACGACGACGGTGCCGCTGGTCGGGCGGGTGAACGCCGCCAGCAGCGAGAGCATGGTCGTCTTGCCGGCGCCGTTGCGGCCGAGCACCCCGGTGATGACCCCGGGCCGGATCGCGAGCGTGGCGCCGTCGAGCGCGGTGCTGGCGTCGTCCCGGACCATGGTGCCGTTCTGCAGCATCCGGTGGCTCCTGCCGAAGTGGACGACGACGTCGTCCAGCCGGGCTCCGAAAGGTGCGGTCGTCATGACTCCTCCGTGGTCCGCTTGCCGGTGCCGAGGACGTAGGCGACGACGTCCTCGGTCGAGATCCCGAGGATGTCCGCCTGCTGCAGCGCCGGGGCCAGGACCTCCTCGAAGTAGCGCTTGCGATGGTCCTCGAGCAGGCGCTCCCTGGCCTGCGGCGCGACGAACATTCCCAGGCCGCGGCGCTTGTAGAGCACGCCCTCCTCGACCAGACCGGCGAACGCCTTCTGGGCGGTGGCCGGGTTGATGCGGAACGTCGTCGCGAACTGTGTGGTGGACATGACCTGTTCCTCCTCCTTCAGCTCACCGGCGAGTACCTGCGCGCGGATCATCTGCGCGATCTGGATGTAGATCGGCTCGGGCCCGTCGAACACCGGCTCACCCCCTCCATTGGTTCATTACTTGACTAATGAACCATAGATGCGGGAGCCGGCGCAAGCATGTCGGGGAAACTCGTGCGAAGAAGAAGAGGGGCGGGACGGACAAGTAGTCCGTCCCGCCCCTCGGCGGTGCTGCGGGCGTGCTCTACGTGTCGGCCGCCTCCGCGGCGTCGAGCACCGCGAGCTCCGCCAGGTCGTTCGCGATGAGCTCCGCGATCTGGATGGTGTTCAGGGCCGCCCCCTTGCGGAGGTTGTCGTTGCTGACGAACAGGACGAGGCCGCGGCCGTCCGGCACGGACTGGTCCTGCCGGATCCGGCCCACCAGGGACGGGTCGACGCCGGCCGCCGCGAGCGGCGTCGGGACGTCGGCGAGCTGCACGCCCGGGGCGTCGGCCAGCAGCTTGCGGGCCTCGTCCGGCGTGATGGGCCGGGCGAACTCCGCGTGCACCGAGAGCGAGTGCCCCGTGAACACGGGCACGCGCACGCACGTACCCGCCACGGCCAGGTCGGGCAGGCCCAGGATCTTGCGGGACTCGTTGCGGAGCTTCTGTTCCTCGTCGGTCTCACCCGAGCCGTCGTCGACCAGGTTGCCGGCCAGCGGCAGCACGTTGAACGCGATGGGCGCGGCGTAGATCGTGGGGTCCGGCAGGTCCACGGACCCGCCGTCGTGCACCAGCCCCTCGATCTCCTGCCCGACTGCGGCGCGCACCTGCCCCGCGAGCTCGGCCACGCCGGCCAGGCCGGAGCCGGACACCGCCTGGTAGGTCGCCACGCGCAGGCGCTCCAGCCCGGCCGCCTGCGCCAGCGGCGAGAGCACCGGCATCGCGGCCATCGTGGTGCAGTTCGGGTTGGCCACGATGCCCTTGACGGCGTCCCCGATCGCGTCGGGGTTCACCTCGGAGACCACCAGCGGCACCTCGGGGTCGCGCCGCCAGGCCGACGAGTTGTCGACCACGAGGGCGCCCGCGTCCGCGAACCGGGGCGCGTGCTCGCGGGACGTGCCCCCGCCGGCGGAGAAGAGCGCGATGTCGATGTCGGCGAGGTCCTCCGTGGCGGTCGCGGCGACGTCCTCGACGGGCACGTCCACGCCCGCGAACGGGAGGGTGGTGCCCGCCGAGCGGGCCGAGGCGAAGAACCGGATCGCCGCCACGGGGAACTCCCGCTCCTCCAGGAGGCGGCGCATGACGGCGCCCACCTGGCCGGTGGCGCCGACGACGGCGACGTTGACGCCCTGTTCGGAGATGGCAACCATGTCAGCGCCCCGTTCCCGCGTAGACGACGGCCTCGCCGTCGGACGCGTCGAGCTCGAACGCGGTGTGCACCGCGCGCACCGCGTCGTCCAGCGAGTCCGCGCGGGTCACCACGGAGATCCGGATCTCCGAGGTGGAGATCATCTCGATGTTGATGCCCGCATCGCGCAGCGCGCCGAACAGCCGCGCCGAGACGCCCGGGTGCGACTTCATGCCGGCGCCCACGAGCGAGAGCTTGCCGATCTGGTCGTCGAACTGCAGCGAGTCGAAGGCCAGCTCGCCCTGCACGGCGGTGAGGGCGGCCATGGTGGCCGGGCCGTCGCCGTCCGGCAGCGTGAACGAGATGTCGGTGAGGCCCGTGGCCGCGGCCGACACGTTCTGCACGATCATGTCGATGTTCGCGCCCGCGCCGGCGACGACCTCGAAGATGCGGGCGGCCATGCCGGGCACGTCCGGCACGCCGATCACGGTGATCTTGGACTCGGAGCGGTCGTGCGCGACACCGGAGATGATCGGGGCTTCCATGGCGTTCTCCTTCGACTTCTTCTCGGCCGCGACCACCCGCGTGCCGTCGTGGGCGCTGAACGAGCTGCGCACGTGCACCGGCACGCCGTAGCGGCGCGCGTACTCCACGCTGCGCAGCGCCAGCACCTTGGCGCCGCAGGCCGCGAGCTCCAGCATCTCCTCGTAGGAGACCTCGTCGATCTTCCGGGCGGCGGGGACGATGCGCGGGTCGGCCGTGAACACGCCGTCCACGTCGGTGTAGATCTCGCAGACGTCGGCGTTCAGGCCGGCGGCGAGCGCCACGGCGGTGGTGTCCGAACCACCGCGGCCGAGGGTGGTGACGTCGTTCGTGGCCTGGGTGACGCCCTGGAAACCGGCCACGATCGCGACCTGTCCCCGGTTCAGCGTCTCGCGGATGCGGTGCGGCACGACGTCGACGATCCGCGCCCGACCGTGCACGGCGTCCGTGATGACGCCGGCCTGCTGGCCCGTGTAGGACTTGGCCTTCACGCCCAGGTTGGTGATCGCCATCGCGAGCAGCGACATGGAGATGCGCTCGCCCGCGGTGAGGAGGATGTCGAGCTCCCGCTGGGGCGGGAGCGGGGTGATCTGCTGGGCGAGGTCGAGGAGCTCGTCGGTGGTGTCGCCCATGGCGCTCACCACCACGACCACGTCGTTGCCCGCTCGCTTCGCCTCGGCGATCCGCTTGGCGACGCGCTTCACGCTGCGCGCGTCCCCGACCGAGGATCCGCCGTACTTCTGCACGACAAGTGCCATGCGCCTGCCTTCCGTTGCCGGCCTCCGTCTGTCTCAACGGCCCGCCGGGTGGTTGGGTTTGCGGATCGATGGTACGACGGCGGGAATTCCGGGCGCTGAGGCGTTCACCGTGCGGGACGCCGGGCGTCCACCGGGCGACGCTCGTGGCGCTCAGGCGAAGAAGACGTCCCAGGCCAGCCGGGCGATGAGGGCGCCCACCACGATCACGAAGACCACGCGGACGAACTTCGAGCCCTTGGCCACCGCCATCCGGGCGCCGATGTAGGCGCCGACGAGGTTGGCCACGCCCATCCCGAGGCCGAGGGACCAGATGACGGCGCCGCTCGGGACGAAGAAGATGAGCGCGCCCAGGTTGGTCGCGAAGTTCACGATCTTCGCGATGGCCGACGCCGGGAGGAACGAGTACCCGAGGAAGCTCACCAGGCTGATCACCAGGAACGTGCCGGTGCCGGGCCCGAGCAGCCCGTCGTACGCGCCGATGAGCAGGCCGATCAGCGCCGCGATCCGCTTGTGCCCGTTGCCGACCCAGCGCAGGTTGTCGTGCTGGCCGACGTTCGGCTTGAGCAGCGTCCAGGTCAGCACGCCGACGAGCACGACGAGGATGATCGGCTTGAAGAGCTGGGCCGGGATGTGTGACGCGCCGACCGCACCGCCGAACGCACCGACCAGCGCCGCGACAGCCATCGGGCCGGCGGTGCGCATGTCCGGCTGGACCCGCCGGTAGTAGGTGATGGCGCTGGTGGAGGTGCCCATGATGCTGCCGAGCTTGTTCGTCGCCAGGGCCTGCACGGGGCTGATCCCGGGTACGAGCAGCAGTGCGGGAAGCTGGATGAGCCCGCCCCCGCCGACGACGGCGTCGACCCAGCCCGCGGCAAGGCCGGCGAGCAGGAGCAGGACGATGGTGAGCAGATCGAGTTCGGGCACGCATGCATTCTGCGCGAACCGCGCGCTTCGTCCCGCCCCGTCTCGTTCCCGGGAGGCGTCTCGTTCGCCCGGACGCTCACGGCCGGGGCTGTCGCACGATCTCCCATGCGTCGGCGACCGGGCCGACGTGGCGGAGCTTGTCGGGGTTGATGACCGACCGGATCACCTGGATCCTCCCGCCGACGACGTCGAGCGCCAGCACGTTGATCACCTTGCCGTCGGCGTCGCGGATCACCGCGCCCGGCTGCGCGTTCACCTCGTGCGGCTCCGCGGACACACCCGTGCCGGCGAAGCGCTGACCGAGCCCGCCGAGCATTCGTGCGACCTTGTCGACGCCCACGACCACCCGCATCCACTGGGGTGCCTTGCCGCCGCCGTCGCCGTAGACCTCGACGTCGGCCGCCAGCAGCTCGCGCAGCCCGTCGACGTCGCCTTCGACGAGCGCACCGAAGAACCGCCCGGCCAGTTCCTCGCGCTCCTTGCGGTCGACGTCGAACCGTGGTCGCTCGTCGTCCATGTGTCGTCGGGCACGCGCGGCGAGCTGCCGGCAGGTCGCCTCGGACTTCCCGACCACGCCGGCGATCTCGCGGAAGGGGAATCCGAACACGTCGTGCAGCACGAACACCGCCCGCTGCTCCGGGCTCAGCCGCTCCAGCACGAGGAGCGCCGCCATGGACACCGAGTCGGCGAGCTCCGCCGTGTGCTCAGGATCGGCGTACGGGGCCGGGGCATCATCGGTCAGCAGGGGTTCGGGGAGCCAGTGACCCACGTAGGTCTCGCGCCGCACCCGCGCCGACCGCAGCACGTCGATCGAGACCCGGGTCACGACCGCGCACAGGAAGGACTTCAGCGACAGCGGCGGCGCGGCGCTCGCCTGGTAGCGGATCCAGGTCTCCTGGACGGCGTCCTCCGCCTCGCCGACGCTGCCGAGGATCCGGTAGGCGATCGAGAACAGCAGCGGTCGCAGGTCTTCGAACTCGTCGACGCTCACGCGCTCACCCCCGCGACGTGCCGGAATCCCTGGCGCCACGACGGCCAGGCCGGCTCCCAGCCGAGCGCCCGCTTGGCGCGCTCGTTGGACGAGCCACGCGTGCGGGTCAGCATCGAGACCGCCACGTCGCCGGCCGCGAGCCGGACCAGCCACAGCGGCAACCGCAGCGGTGGCTTCGCGCCGACGCACCCGGCCAGGTACGGCAACCACTCCGACGCGGGAGCCGGCTCGTCGTCCACGACGTTGAACACGCCGCGCACGTTCTTCTCGAGCGCGAGCACGGTGGCAGACGCGGCATCGTCGAGGTGCACCCATGACATGTAACCAGGCCCACCGCCTGCCAGGGGGAACTGGCGCTTGCGCACGATCTCGGCCATCACGTCGTCGGGGTCGCCGTAGAAGCCGCCGTACCGCAGCACGGTGCCGTCGACCGCGCGCACGGCAGCCTCGAGGTGACGGATCGCCGCCAGGCTCTCGCGCTGTGCCGCGGGCGGTGTCGGGTCCAACGGGTCGTCCTCGTCCTTCACCCAGCCGCCGGTGCGCTCGTTGGTCCAGCCCGTGTAGCTGCCCGCCACGACGTGCGGCACGCCGGTGGCCTGAGCAGCGGCGACCAGGTGGTCGATGCCCTCCGTGCGCAGCCGGTTGGTGACCGCGAACGACCGGTCGAACTGCTTGGTGGAGATCCCGCCCGCGAGAGCGGTCATCTGGTGCACGACCGCGTCCGGGCGCACGGTCGCGACCGCCTCACCGACGGCGGCGGCGTCCAGGCCGTCGACGACGATCGCGGTCGCGCCGAGGTTCTCGATCCGGGCGACCTTGGCCGCGCTCGTCGTGGTCGCGGTCACCTGGTGACCACGCTGGACGAGCTGACGGACCAGCCGGGGTCCGATGGCGCCGGTGCCACCTGCCAGGTAGACGTGCATCGCTCTCACCTCTCGTCGCTGATGTGGACGATCCCGAGACGATATGCCCGCGCGAGAAGTGACAGCCCGCATGTCGGTGCCGACCCGTAGGCTGACCTCTTGTGTACGAAGGCGCGGTCCAAGACCTGATCGACGAGCTCGGCCGGCTTCCCGGCGTCGGGCCCAAGAGCGCGCAGCGCATCGCGTTCCACCTGCTGGCCACGGACAACCACGAGGTCAAGCGGCTGGTCGACGCGCTCACCGAGGTGAAGCTGCGCGTGCGGTTCTGCGAGCTGTGCGGCAACGTGGCCGAGGCCGAGCGGTGCCGCATCTGCCTGGACCCGCGACGCAGCGACGAGGTGATCTGCGTCGTGGAGGAGCCCAAGGACGTGGTCGCCATCGAGCGCACCCGGGAGTTCCGCGGGCGCTACCACGTGCTCGGCGGGGCCATCAATCCCATCGAGAACGTGGGCCCGGACGACCTGCGGATCAGCGAGCTCCTGGCCCGCCTCGCGGACGGGACGGTGCAGGAGGTCATCCTCGCCACCGACCCCAACGTCGAGGGAGAGGCCACGGCGACCTATCTTTCCCGACTGATGGGTCACATGGGAATCACTGTCTCGCGGCTGGCCTCGGGTCTGCCCGTGGGTGGAGACTTGGAGTACGCGGACGAGGTGACGCTCGGTCGTGCGTTCGAAGGCCGCCGTGTCATCGGCAACGACAAGTAGGTGGGATCACGATGAGTGAGATAACCCCTGGGTCGGACCTCCGAGAGGTCGCAGACCAGGTGTCCGCACAGGCACGGACGTTCCTGTCGACGGTGACCCAGGTCGCCTCCGGCGGGATGCCGGGGGCGGAGCTCTCGCTGCTCGTGCTCGCCGCGTCCGACCTGCTGGCGGCGGGGGCACGGCTCGCCGCGATCGTGGACGTGGTGCCCAAGGAGCGCTACGAGCCCGACGCCGGTCCCGACACCGACCTCGACCCGCTGCGCGAGGCCCTGTCCAAGATGTTCGACGGGTTCGACGACTACACCGAGGTGGTGGACCCCGTGCTCGGCGAGGACGTCGGGTCGGCGTCGCTGTCGGGCGACCTCGCGTGCGTCGCGGAAGCCCTGGCCAAGGGCCTGCAGCACTTCGACAGCGGCCACGAGCTCGAGGCCCTGTGGTGGTGGCAGTTCTCGTACTTCTCGCTGTGGGGCGAGCGCGCGGCCTCGGCGCTGCGCGTGCTGCAGGTGCTGCTGGCGCACCTGCGCCTGGACGTGGAGGACGACGTCGCCGCCGAGGCGGAGTACGACGCCCTCCACTCCTGACGGTCAGGCGACGCGGGTGCCCTGCGGGAGCTGCGCCGTCGGTACGCGCAGGCGGTTGACCGCCACGATCACCCCGGCGGCACCGAGCAGCAGGTCGAACCCGAGCCCCCACGGCCAGACGAGCTGGTCCGTGACCTCGACGGGCTCCACGGGCGACTCGGCCTGCGGTCCGCCGCCCACGTAGATCCCCGTGCACCAGTCCTGCGGCCCGGCGTCGCCGGTCCGCGCGTAGCGGACGCCGTACTGCAGCAGCGCGAGCACGTTGCCGTCCTCGGACAGCGCCTCCGGGTCACCGAGCGGCTGCGCGTCCGCGACCACCACGAACGGGTTGGGGGCCAGCAGCCACCAGGTGCGCTCGCTGTGCCACACGTCGACCTCGTGGGTCTGCCACTCGCACTCGGGCGCCGCGGTCTCCTCCCAGGTGTAGCCCGGCTCGACGTCCCACACCCGGATGCTCTCCGTGGTGGTGGTCGCGGGGACCAGGAGGCCGAACAGGATCGGCAGCACGGCGGTGATCCCGCCGACCGTGAGGTAGGTGAGCACGGCCGACCCCGACGTCTTGGAGACGACGGCCGAGAAGCCCAGCCCGATGGCGCACACGACGCCGAGCACGAGCGCCAGCATGAGCACGGTCGTGAGCAGCGCCAGCCAGGACACGCCGCCGCCGACCAGCGCCCAGATCAGGAACGGGATGCTTGCCACGAGGAACGCGAGCGCCGCGATCCAGGCCGCGGCGAGCTTGCCGAGCACGATCTCCGCGGGCGTCAGCAGGGTGACCTGCAGCGTCGCGAGCGTTCCCGCGTTCCGGTCGCCGTTGATCGCGCCCGACGACAGGGTCGGCGCGACCAGCAGGCCGAGGAACAGGACGAAGCCGACGACGATGCTGTAGACCATCCCGCCGAAGGTCTCGTCGGTGGTGCTCCCGTCGCCCGAGATGATGGCGAACGCGCCGGTGGTCAGCATCGTGATCAGGCCGACCACGAGGAACCAGACGATCAGCGCGGTCTTCCAGCGCGTCGAGCGCACGCGCTGGCGCAGCTCCAGCACCGTGACGGTGCGCAGGCCGTGCCAGGACAGGGACCAGGTGCCGCGCCCGCCAGGCACCGGAGCCGGGGCCGGCTCGACGACTTCCAGGTCAACGCTCATCGCCGCTCCTCCTCAAGGGCCAGGTAGGCCTGCTCCAGCACGCCGCCCGCAGGGGCGAGGCTCGACACGTCGACGCCGGCCTCGACCGCGGACCGCAGCAGCGCCGCGGCCGCGGCGTCGCCCGCCAGCTCGACGAGCACGGCGGGGCCGTCGGACTCCCGGCGGTACGCCGGGCCGTTCTGGTCCAGCCAGGCCGCGAGCGCCTCGGGGTCCAGCCCGGTCAGGCGCCACTCGCGCGGCCGGTCGCCGTCGGCCACCGACTGCGTGGCGACCGTGCGCCCGCGCGAGATGAACACGGCGTCGTCGGCCATCTCGTCGAGCTCGGTGAGCACGTGCGAGGAGACCAGCACCGTCTTGCCCTCGGCCGCGAGCCGGCGCACGAGCACGCGCAGGTCCACGCGGGAGCGCGGGTCCAGCCCGGAGGCGGGCTCGTCCAGCAGCAGGACGGCGGGGTCGTGCACCAGGGCACGAGCCAGGCCGAGGCGCTGCTTCTGACCGCGGGACAGGACGTGCGCGGGCTGGTCCGCGAGCTCCGACAGGTGCACCAGCTCCAGGAGCTCGCCGGCCCGGGCCTGCCCGGCCGCCGCGTCCATCCGGTACGCCGCCGCGACCGTCGTCAGCACCTCGCGCGCGGTCAGCGAGTCCCACGTGCCGAACACGTCGGGCATCCAACCGGTGCGCGAGCGGGCGGCGTAGTTCTGGGTCACCGGGTCCGCCCCGGCGATGCTGATCGTGCCCGCGTCGGGCGTCAGCAGCCCCGCGAGCATGAGCAGGAGGGTCGTCTTGCCCGACCCGTTGGGACCGATGAGCGCGGTGACGCGGCCTGGTGCGGCGACCAGGTCGACGTCGGCCACGGCGTGGACCGGCCCGAAGGAACGCCGCACGCCCTGCGCGCGGATACCACCGTCTGGTGTCATGCCGGGACACTAGCGCGAGTGGCCCACACGGGCCGTCGACCCCGGGGAGGACCGGGCGTACGACCAGGGGATGACGTCGCAGGTCAGTCCCGGCGCGCCCGGCCCTTCACGTGCAGCAGCTCCCGCTCGCCGAAGGCGACGTTCTGGTCGATCGTCACCGCGACGTCGTCGCCCGAGAACCGCAGCTCCAGGCGCCACTCGAACGGGGTGCCGAGGAACACCGCGCGGCCGCGCAGCGTCGACTCGTCGGCCCAGGCGGCCGCGGTCGCGACGTCGGCCGGCGGACCCAGGAACGACCGGGTGCCCGAGACCCACTCCCCGTACCCGAACGACACGGCGTGGTGCAGCCCGCCGACGGTCAACGTGACCTCGGTGCGGCCGTCCGCATCGCGGCCCACGGCGAGCGCGCTGACGTCCCGCGGGTTCGGCTCCAGCGCGAAGGCCACCCCGCGCAGCGCCTCCTCCAGCGGGGACGACGCCGCGCCGGACCGCGTCGGCAGGGCCGGCTCGAACGGGACCACCTCCGCGTCAGGCGCTGTCGAGGCCGGGGCGACCCAGGCGGCATCGGGCAGCAGGGTGTCCCAGACCGCGTCCAGCACGGACTGCAGGTCCGAGAGGCCCGAGGTCATGGTGATGACCAGGTCCTTCTCCGGCCAGACGACGATGTACTGCCCGAACGCTCCGTCGGCCCGGTACGCGCCGTGGCGGCACTGCCAGAACTGGTAGCCGTACCCCTGGTTCCACTCGGGCCAGTCGTGCGGGCCGTTCGGGACCTGGGCGGCGGTCGCCGCCGCCACCCACCCCGCGGGCACGAGCTGCCGCCCCTGCCAGACGCCGCCCTGCAGGTAGAGCTGCCCGAACGCCGCCATCTCCTCGGTGGTGACCGACAGCCCGAAGCCGCCCACATCGATGCCGTCGGGGTCCTGCTCCCATGTGGCGTGCGTGATGCCGAGCGGCTCCAGCAGGCGCGGCGTCAGGTAGTCGAGCAGCCGCTCGCCGGTGAGCCGGTGCAGGATCGCCGACAGCAGGTAGGTCGCGCCCGTGTTGTAGACGAAACGGGTCCCCGGCTCGTGCTCCACGGGCTGGGCCAGGATCGCGCGCGCCCAGCCGGCGCCCGGCAGGGAGATCGTGCGGTCGATGCCCTCCATCGTGGAGGCGCTGTGGCCCGTCGTCATGGTCAGCAGGTCGCGCACGCGCAGGGCGCGCAGATGCTCGCCCGGGTCGGCGGGGGCGTCGTCCGGCAGGAGGTCGACGACCCGGTCGTCCAGGGTCAGGAGCCCCTCGTGGACCGCGATGCCGACCGCCGTGGACGTGAAGCTCTTGCTGACCGAGAACATGACGTGCGGGCGGTCGGCCGTGTGCGGGTGCCACCAGGCCTCGCCGACCACGCTGCCGTGGCGCAGCACCATCACGCTGTGCACGTCCTCCAGGGCGTCCAGGCGGTCGACCAGACGGCGCAGCGCCGCGGGGTCGAGCCCCTCGGCCTCGGGGGTGGACCGGGGCAGGATCCGCGACATGCTGGAGCACGTCCTTTCGCTCGGCGACGCGCCATTGTTGCGGACCGGGCGCGACGCCGGAAGCCCGGGCCCGGCATGCGATATGGGCGGCTCAGCCGACGGGCTGGGGAACGCCGCCGACCAGCCGCCGGAACAGGTCGTCCGCGAGCGACCAGGCGCGGTCGCGGGCTCCGCCCGCCCGCGGCGGCCTCGGCTCCGCCAGCGTCGCCTCGGCCCGCGCCAGCTCCGCCTCGACGAAGTCCAGGAGGACGTCCGGCACCGCGATCGAGCCCATCTCCCGGGAAGCCGACTTGTGGCGGACCAGCTCCTCGACGGCCGCCCGGACGTCCGCGGGCAGGGCGCACCCCGCGACGAGCGTCGGCAGGTCCATCGGCGGCGTCGCCGCACCCTCCTGCACCCGCATCCAGCGCAGCGTGACCGCCGGCCGCAGGGCGTAGAGGAACTTCTTGGCGACCTTGGTCGACGCGTACAGACCCAGGCTGTTCCTGCCGACGTGAAGGTAGTGGTTCGTCAGCGCGCGCCGGTCCGTGACGTCGCCGGCCAGGGCCAGCAGCTCGTCGCGGACGGCGGCGTCCCCGCGGTACACGATCGGCGAGCGCAGCCACTCCCCGACCGTCGCGTTGCCCTTCACCATCAGCCCGAGCGCCTTGCGCACGTCCCAGCCGTTGACGTCGAAGATCTTGTCCAGCGGCGTCTCGATCACGTCGCGTCGCGCGCGCAGGCCCAGGTAGTCGTGGGCGCGTCGCACGTACAGGAACCGGCAGTCGTAGTCGGAGTCCGGGGACGGGAAGCCCCAGGCCCGGCTGCCGCTCTCGATCGCCCACAGCACCCGCACGTCGTACTCGTGCTCGACCCGGTCCAGGCGCGCGTCGACGGCCCGGACGACGTCCGGGTCCATCGAGTCAGGGATGCTCCGCATCCCCGGAAACTAGTGCCCGGACGACGGCGGAGTCGTGCTCTTTTCAAGCCGCTCCCGGGCCTCCATCAGGGCGAAGCCCAGCAGGTTGAGGCCGCGCCAGGCGGCCGGGTTCTCGGCGTTCTCGTTCTTGGCACCCATTCCGATGCCCCAGACCCGGTCGCGCGGGCTCGCCTCCACGAGCACCCGGGAGCCGGTGCGCAGCAGGTACTCCCGCAGGTCCGGGTGAGCGGCGAACTTGTGCTCGTTGCCGCGCACCACGATCTCGAACCGCTCCCGCACCCACACCGCGTCGTCGAAGTCCCGGACCGTGCGCCCGGCGGCCTTCGCCAGCGCGGGGTTCGGCGCGTCGACCGCCGCGCGCTCGGCCTCCGGATCGTCGAACAGGCGGGCCTTCTGCGCCATCATCCAGTGCTCGGCGGTCCGGTACCGGACGCCGTCCACCTCGAACGACGCCTCGAACCACTGGCTGAGGCTGCCCCGGCCGGCGGTCCCGTCCGCCTCGGGCTGGTGCCCCCAGAAGTGCAGGTACCTGGGCGTCGCGCCGGCCTCGACGAGCCTGCGGAGCTCGTCGACGGTGCGGGCGGCGGCGGGTCGGAGCGTCGTCACGTCGGGCATGCCGGGAAGTGTGCCAGGAGCCACTGACACGCCCCCGGGAACCCCGCTCAGGCCAGGTCAGCCGGCGACGACCTCGGCCTCGTAGCCGTCCTCGTTCTCCAGGTAGGCCGCGTAGTGGTCGGGGCCGCCGGCGTGGGGGTGCTTGTCGGAGAAGAGGAGCGCCCAGCCGTGCGCGGCCGCCTCCTCGACGAGCCGGTCCACCTCGCCGCGGGTGCCGCCGTGGAACGCGAGGTGGTTGAGCCCGGGCGCGAGGCGGTCGTGCGGTCCGGCACCCTGCGCCGGGCTCTGCTCGACGACGACGTAGGTGCCGTCCAGGATCCAGCTCACCCCGGCGGACCAGCGCTGGTGCTCGGTGTAGCCGAGCGTGGTCAGGAGCCAGCCCCACGACCCTTCGGCGCGGGCGAGGTCCGGGACCCAGAGCTCGACGTGGTGCAGGCGGCCGCGGGTCACGGGGCGGCCGCCGCGATGACGCGGGTGAGGCTGCGGTGGAGCAGCCCGAGCTCCTCGGCGGACATGCCCAGGCGCTCCATGACGGCGGGCGGCACCCGCAGGGCCTGCTCGCGCAGCGCGCGCCCCTCCTCGGTGAGCTCCACGGCGAGGGCGCGCTCGTCGCGCGGGTCCCGGCGCCGGCTCACGTAGCCGATCGCCTCGAGCCGCTTGAGCAGCGGGGACAGCGTGCCGGGGTCGAGCTGCAGCAGCCCGCTGAGCTGCTTGACCGACAGCGGCGACTGCTCCCACAGGGCGAGCATGACCAGGTACTGCGGGTGCGTGATGCCCATCGGTTCGAGCAGCGGCCGGTACAGCGCGATGACGCTGCGCGAGGCGACGGCCAGGGCGAAGCACACCTGACGGTCGAGGGCCAGCAGGTCCTCGGGGTCGGGCGTGACGTCGGCGCGGGACGTGACGGTCATGCGGCTCCTCTCGGATCTTGACCAGCGTAACAGTTGGTGTGCAAACTATTGGTACACCAATTAAACGGAGGCAGAACATGCGCAACCGCGACGGCTTGACCCTGGGCTACCGCGTCCTGTGGCGGCTCAACTGGCTGCTCCTGCACGTGGCGGGACCGGCCGAGCAGTCTGAGGACCGCGATCCGCGGCGCAGGCTGGAGCGCGAACGCGCCGAGAAGGTGGCCCGGTACCGCGCGCAGCACGCAGGGGACTGACGGCCCGCGGCTCAGTGCCCGGCCGCGGTGAGCAGGTCGCGCGACAACGGCGCGATCGGGTAGCTCGCCACCGGGTCCGCGGGGTCGATCCACACGAGCTCCTCGAGCTCCGCCCGGACCGCGACCTCCGCGCCGGGCCGCAGCCGCACCCGGTAGGCGTGGGCGTCGACGACGTGGTCGGGCTCGTTCGCGGCGGGTGCCCCGAACCGGCCGAGGCTCTCGATGTCCGCCGGGTCGAGCCGCAGCCCGACCTCCTCCTCGAACTCCCGGATCAGCGCCGCCAGCGGCTCCTCGCCCGGCTCGATCTTGCCGCCCACCTGCATGAACGCCTCGGTGCCCCGCTTCCGGACCAGCAGATGCCGACCGTCGGCCCGCTCCACGACCGCGGCGACGATGCGCAGCGTCGTGATCCGGTCGTCCACGCTCATGACTGCTCCACGATCTCGTCGATGACCGTTCCGCCCAGCACCTGCACCACGAGCGACACCCCCGCGAGCCCGCCCGAGACGATGTCCGGGTCGTCGTCCGACGGCTCGTCGTAGTACTCGGAGGTGTCACCCGGCGGCGTCGCCTTCGCACCGGCCGGGCTCGCGGTGCGCGGCTCCGCGGACGCGCCGCTCGCGGCGGCCCGGGCGCGGCGCTCGGCCGCCTGCCGGAGCGCCTCACGCGCGCTGACCGCGCCCGACATCGGCGGCCCGGCCGGCGGCGGGGCCTGGTCCTCGTAGACCGGCTCGGGCTCCGGCATGTCGTAGTCCGCGGGCGGCTCGGTCGCGCTGGCGCCCGACAGCCACGCCTGGTCGGCGGCGCTGGCCGCGGACGACGGTGCGGCCGCGGGACGCGACGGCTCCGGACGGCCGGCCTCGGGGCCGGACGGCTCGGGCCGGGCCGGCTGGGGGCGCTCGGCGACGGCGACGGCGCCCTGTGCCGGGGCAGCCGCCTGGCGCGCGCTGGTCGCCCCGGCAGGGCTGGGGGCGGCGGCGGACGGCGCCGCCGGTACCGACACCGTGGCGACGCCGCCCGGCGTCGGTACGTCGGGCCAGTCCGGCTCGGGTGCCGCGGCGGGGGCCGGCGCCTCACGCCGCGGCTCGCCCGCCGGTGCCGCCTGGCCCGATCCGCCGCCCGACGGGCTACCGCCGGACGCACCCCCGCCCCCGGACGGGCCGCCGCCAGGCCCCTCGTCGAGCGTCGCCTCGACCCGGACCCGGATGCCGAGGGTCTGGTAGACCGCCTCCTCGACGGCGCTGGTGTGCCGCGCGTTCGAGAAGGCGCGGGCCAGGCCGGGGGCCGCGAAGCCGAGCTTGAGCGTGCCGCCCTCGAGGGCCGCGACCTGCGCGTTCGGGCCGACGAGCGACCACGTCACGCGTGCGGCGGCGAGCGCGCCGAGCACCTCCTGCCAGCGGCGGCGGACCGTCTCGGTGGTGACCTCGGGGTCGGTGCCGGAGGTCGGCTCGGGCTCCGGCGCGGCCTCGACGACGGGCTCCCGCTCCGCGGGCGCCGCCGGGGCTGGGCTCTGTGTCGGCTTCGGGGTGGGGCTCGGCGTCGGCTCCGGGGTGGGGCTCGGCGTCGGCTCCGGCGCCGCACCGACGGGCGGGGCCAGGGCTGGGGCCGGTTCGGGGGTGGGTCCCGGTTCGGGGGCGGGCGCTGCCGCCTGCGCCACTGGTGCCCGGCCGGCCGCGACGGGCTGCTCCCCCCGCTTCTTGCGCGCGTCGAGCACCGCCCGCGCAGCGGCGGCGCCGGCGAGCCCGACCGCCGCCGGGTCCTGGGCCGGGCCGGCGTCGCCGGACGGGACTGCGCCGGCTGGGGCCGCGCCGGCCGTCCCGGACGCCACGATGCCGCCCCGTTCGAGGCGGTCGATCCGCGCGGCGAGGCCCGCCGCGCCGTCGTCGGCCCCGGGCAGGAGCAGGCGCGCGCACAGCAGCTCCAGGTGCAGGCGCGGCGAGGTGGCGCCGGTCATCTCGGTGAGGGCCACGTTGACGAGGTCGGCCGCCCGGGACAGCTCGGCCACTCCGAGCCGGCCCGCCTGGGCGCGCATCCGTTCGAGCTGGTCGGAGGGGATGGCACGCAGCACGGCGTCCGCGGCGTCGCCCGAGACCGCGATGACGATGAGGTCGCGCAGGCGTTCCAGGACGTCCTCGACGAACCGGCGCGGCTCGTGCCCCGTCGCGATGATCTGGTCCACGACCCGGAAGATCGAGCCGCCGTCCCGCGCGGCGAGCGCGTCCACGACGTCGTCCAGGAGGGTCGCGTGGGTGAAGCCGAGCAGACCGACGGCGAGGTCGTAGTCCACGACGCCGCCCGTGGCGCCGGCGATGAGCTGGTCCATCACGGAGAGGGAGTCGCGCACCGAGCCGCCGCCCGCGCGCGTGACGAGCGGAAGCACTCCCCCGCCCACCTCGACACCCTCGGCGCCGCAGAGCTGCTCCAGGTAGGGGGACAGCACGTCCGGCGGCACGAGCCGGAACGGGTAGTGGTGGGTGCGCGAGCGGATGGTGCCGATCACCTTGTCCGGCTCCGTGGTCGCGAAGATGAACTTGATGTGCGGCGGCGGCTCCTCGACGATCTTGAGCAGCGCGTTGAAGCCCTGGGGCGTCACCATGTGCGCCTCGTCCAGGATAAAGATCTTGTACCGGTCGCGGGCCGGGGCGAACGTGGCGCGCTCGCGCAGGTCGCGCGCGTCGTCGACACCGTTGTGCGACGCGGCGTCGATCTCCACCACGTCGAGCGAGCCGGGCCCGCCGCGCGCCAGCTCGACGCACGAGGGGCACTCACCGCACGGGGTGTCGATGGGCGACTCCGGCGTGTTCTTCGCGCAGTTCAGTGTGCGCGCGAGGATCCGGGCCGACGTCGTCTTGCCGCAGCCGCGCGGGCCGCTGAACAGATAGGCGTGGTTCACCCGTCCGCTGCGCAGGGCCTGCATGAGGGGGCCCGTGACGTGGTCCTGGCCGATCACCTCGGCGAACGTCTCGGGCCGGTAGCGGCGGTAGAGGGCGGTGCTCACCCCCGCAACGATAGACGCCACCACCGACACTGACGACGTGGCCGTCCACAGGCGGACGGCCGCGTCGTCAGGTCACACCGCGGTGCCGCCGAGGGCCTGCGGCGTGCGCCGCACGCGCGCCCGCATGACCAGGCCGGGGATCCCGGTGCCCAGGAGGACCGGGAACGCGGCGAAGATCGCGAACCAGAGAAAGATCGCGAGGTAGCCGTACGCGCCGGCGCCGGGGTCGGTGCTGTTGTCGGCCACGCCGAGCAGCACGAGGCTGGCCACGAACGCGACCACCACGAACGCCAGCACGATCACCGCGATCCAGACGAGGGCGGTGGCCCACTTCCGGTAGGCGTCGCTGATCGGCTGCGGCGCAGGCGGGTGCTGGGCCGGGTACGGGGCTTGCTGCTGGTCCGACATGCGCCACACTCTCCCATGTCAGCGGCGCAGCGCGCGGCGCGCCAGGCCGTTCCCGAGCCACTGCACCGCCTGGACGATCAGCACGATGATCACCACCACGACGGCGGTCACGGCCCAGTCGTACTGCCGGTAGCCGTAGACGATCGCGAAGTCGCCCAGCCCACCGGCACCCAGGTACCCGCCGATCGCGGACATGTCGAGCACGCCGACGAACAGGAAGGTGTACCCGAGGACCAGGGGCGCGAGCGCCTCGGGGACCAGCACGGTGCGCACGATCCGGAAGGGCGACGCCCCCATGGCCCGTGCCGCCTCGACCACACCGGGGTCGATCGAGACGAGGTTCTGCTCCACGAGCCGGGCGAAGACGAACGTCGCCATGATGCACATCGCGAACGTGAACGCCTCGATCCCGATCGTCGAACCGATGACGGCGCGGGTCAGCGGCCC
Organism: Promicromonospora sp. NPDC090134; assembly: GCF_044746965.1. Lineage (NCBI taxonomy): Bacteria > Bacillati > Actinomycetota > Actinomycetes > Micrococcales > Promicromonosporaceae > Promicromonospora > Promicromonospora sp. NPDC090134. The sequence goes on from NZ_JBIVCZ010000014.1 coordinate 28,196, forward strand.
GAGCGCCACCAGGAAGATGATGAACGGGATGGGCCGCACGATGTTCACCGCGAGGTTCAGCACGGCGAACACGAACCGGTGCTGCAGAAGGTTGCCCGGCCGCGTCAGGTACAGCCCGAGCCCGAGCGCCAGGCCCAGGAAGCCGCCCACCAGCAGGGCGATCAGCACCATGTAGGCCGTCTGGCCCGCCGCCTCCCAGAGCAGCGGCGTCAGCCGCTCCCAGTCCCCGCTCATGCGTCTGCCCTCCCGTGATCGTCCACCCAGGTCACGGCGCGCAGGGCCGCCACGGCGGCCTCCACGGAGCCGCCGTCGCCGACGAGCTCCACCGTCAGCGACCCGTACGGCCGCTCCGCGACCTCCGTGATGCCGCCGAACACGACGGTCCCGTCCACGCCGTGCTCGCGCAGCGTGCGCGTGAGCACGGCCGACGAACCGGCCACCTCGTCCACCCCGACCGTCACGATGTGGCCGGTGTGCCGCGTCCGCAGCCGCGCCAGCACCTCGGGCGAGGGCCGGTCGCGCAGCGCCGTGGCGACGAACCGCCGCGTGGTGTCGTGCGTGGGCGCGCTGAACACCTGGTAGGCCTCGCCCACCTCGACGACGCGGCCCCGCTCCATCACCGCGACGCGGTGGCAGATCGAGCGCACCACGTCCATCTCGTGCGTGATCACGACCACGGTGATCCCGAGCTCACGGTTGACGCGCTGGAGCAGGTCCAGCACGTCGCGCGTGGTCTCGGGGTCCAGGGCCGACGTCGCCTCGTCCGCCAGCAGGATGCGCGGGTTCGTGGCGAGCGCGCGGGCGATCCCGACGCGCTGCTTCTGCCCGCCCGACAGCGTGGACGGGTAGACGCCCGCCTTGTCCGCCAGGCCGACGAACTCCAGCAGCTCCGCGACCCGCGCGTCGCGCTTCGCGCGCGACCAGCCGGCGACCTCCAGCGGGTAGGCGACGTTCCCCGAGACGGTCCGGGAGGCCAGCAGGTTGAACTGCTGGAACACCATCCCGATCCCGGCCCGGACCGGCCGCAGGCGCGCCTCGCTCAGCGAGCCGAGCGAGAGGCCGTCGACCACCACGTCGCCACCGGTGGTCCGCTCGAGCGCGTTGATCAGCCGGACCAGGGTGGACTTGCCGGCCCCGGACTGCCCGATGACGCCGAAGATCTCGCCCGTCCGGATGTCGAGCGTGACGTCGTCGACGGCGCGCACCTCGGCGCCCTTCCCCCGGCCCGGGAACACCTTGCTGGCGCCCTCGAACCGGATGATGCTGCTGGTCGCCGCAGGCATCAGGAGGCGTCCTCCTGGATGCCGGCCAGGATCTCCTGCAGCTCGGCGGCCGAGTTGTCCTTGATCACGCCGGTGCCGCCCGAGGCCTCGATCACGCCCTCCTCGACCTCCGGGGAGTGGTAGATCTCGACGAGCTGCTGGAACACCTCGTTGTCCGCGTCGGCCCCACGGGCCACCCACACGTTGATGTACGGCTCGGCGGCGGAGGAGTCCGGGTCGTCCGAGTAGATGGCGTCCTCGGCGGTCAGGTCGGCGTCGCCCACGAAGTCGTTGTTGATGATCGAGGCGTCGACGTCCTGCAGCGCCAGCGCCGTCTGTGCGGCGTCGACCGGGGTCACGGTGACCTTCGACTCGTCCTCGAGCACGTCGGCCGGCGTGGAGAACGCGCTCCCGCCGTCGCGCAGGGCGACCAGGCCGGCCTCCTGCAGCACGAGCAGCGCACGGGCCTGGTTGGTGTCGTCGTTGGGGATGGCGATCTCGCCGCCGTCGGGGATGTCCTCGACGCTGTCGTGCTTCAGCGAGTAGAGACCCAGCGGGTAGACGGCAGTCGCCGCGATCGGCGTGAGGTCCGACCCGGTGGCGGTGTTGTAGTTGGCGAGGAACTGCAGGTGCTGGAACTGGTTCAGGTCCAGGTCGCCGTCGGTCAGACCCTGGTTGGGGAGCTGGTAGTCGCTGAAGTTCACCAGCTCGACGCTGATGCCCTCCTCCTCGGCCAGGTCGGTGAACGTGGTCCAGTAGTCGTCGCCGGAGTTGACGACGCCGATGCGGACCGGGTCGTCGGCCGAGCCGGTGGCGGGCGCGGCCTCGTCGGCGCCGCCGCAGGCGCTCAGCGCGAGGACGGCGGTGACGGCGAGGCCGGTGGTCAGGAACGAGGTGAAGCGAGACATGGGTGGTCCTCTCGGGCGCACGGGCGCGGGTATGCCTGTGCTCAGGATGCGGGGGGCCTGCGTCGGGCGCAGGCCGAGGGTGTGAGACGACGGCGGGCCACGGCCATCAGCAACGTGGCGAGCTCGGGACGATGCGGGGCGGTCCGGGAGGGACCGCGGGAACGTGCGGCGCTGTCAGCGCTCGCGCATTCGCCCGCCACGCACGCGGCCGCGACACATGGCGTCGCGACAGGTGCGCGACGTCGTGGCGGAGGTCCAGGTGCGGGTCATACGGACATCGTGCGGCACTGCACGACGTCGAAGCCAATCCCTGCGGGGTAAATCCCACGATGCGGACGAAAATCAGTCCACATCGTGGCGCACCCGCCAGAACCCGGGCATGAAAGGACCCCTCGCACACCCACCAGAGCTCACTTACCCTTGCTGCCTTCCGGCCCTGGGGGAGTTCGGCGAGATGGTGCCGCACGAGGGGTCTGCCGCAAGCCTAACCGATCCGGGCGCCCGGACCGAACCGCGCCGGACCCGCTGTCCGCGACCTCACAGCGCCGGCCCCGGTCTCCGATTCGTTGTCCGAGCGCAGCGTCCGGTATCCTCGTCAGGCCGCGCCAGACTCCGGTCCGTGGTCGTGCGCCCGCCGTGGTGCGGTGCACGAGGAGGATTCGCCTAGTGGCCTATGGCGCACGCTTGGAAAGCGTGTTGGGTTAACGCCCTCGGGGGTTCGAATCCCCCATCCTCCGCAGTGTGATGACGCGGGACATCGTTCATAGATGTTCCGCGTCATCGTCGTTTCACGACCCTTCCACGGTCCGCGCCACGGCGTCGTCGAGGACGGCGAGCACCTCGCCCAGGGCCGCCAGCCGGTCCGGGCCGAGGCCACCGAAGATCCGCCGCAGGATCTCGTCGCCCGCGGCCTCACCGACGGCGAGCGCCGTGCTGGTCACCGAGGGCGGGCTGCAGGACACCTGGCTCGCCGCCGACGGGCAGCTCACGCCCTACGCGGGCACGTTCCCCAACTACGGGACGCCTGACCCGGACGGCACGCGGATCGACTGGATCCTGGCCACGCCCGGCATCGAGGTCCGCTCGGCGGCGATCAACACCTGGACCAGGGACGGCCGCTACCCGAGCGACCACACGCCGGTCCAGGCCCTGCTCCGCATCGGCTGAGACCGGTGGTGCCCATGCTGCCCGCGCCGGGCAGCATGGGCGCATGCCCGCACTCACCCGCACAGAACACACCGCCATCAGGCGCGTCGTCGTCCTCGACGCCCCGTCCAACCTCGGGCTCCGCCCGCCGGCGCCCGGCGTCGTCCCCGGGACCTACAAGGCGCCCGGCGCCCTCCGGGACCACCGGCTCCTGGACCGGGTGGGCGCCGAGGACGCCGGGTGCGTCACCCCGCCTCGGTACGACCGCCACGACTGGCGACCGGGCGACGGCGTCGCGCACGCGCAACAGCTCGCCGCCTACTCCCGGACGCTCGCGGACCGGGTGACGGCGCTGCTCGACGCCGGGAGCTTTCCGCTGGTTCTCGGTGGCGACTGCAGCATCCTGCTCGGCACGAGCCTGGCCCTGCGCGAGCGCGGCCGGTTCGGCCTGGCCTTCCTGGACGGCCACTCCGACTTCCGCCACCCGGGCAACTCGCCCGCGGTCGGCGCGGCCGCCGGCGAGGACCTCGCCCTGGTCACCGGGCGGGGCCAGCCGGATCTCACCGACCTCGACGGGCTGCGGCCGTACCTGCGCGACGACGACGTCGCGGTGCTCGGCATCCGCGACGACGACGAGCACGCCGCCGAGCTGGCGCGCGCCGAGCTGCTGGTCCGACCGGTCGCCTCGGTCCGCGCGGCCGGTGCGGCCGCGGTCGCCCGCACCGCGCTGGACCGCCTCGAACGCGCCGAGCTGGACGGGTTCTGGGTGCACGTCGACGCCGACGTGCTCGATCCGGCGGTCATGCCGGCGGTCGACAGCCCCGACCCCGGCGGGCTCCACCGGCCGGAGGTGCTGGAGCTGTTGACGGTCCTGTGCGCGTCCTCGCGCTGCGTGGGGCTGCAGCTCACGGTCTTCGACCCCGACCTCGACCCGGACGGCACGCTCGCCGAGAGCCTGACGGACCTCCTGGTGGACGTCCTCGGCTGAGGCTCAGGCGGCCCCGGGCACCACGACCAGGCGCACCGCCGGGCTCGGCGCCAGGCCCACCAGGTCCAGGAGCGACCGGTTCAGGTGCGTGATGGAGTCGCCGAACGCGCTCACGGGCCTGGCCCCGGGATCGAACGAGAGCATGCACAGGAGACCGAAGATCTGGCGCCAGCCCACCGTCATCAGGTAGACGACGCCCAGGGGCAGGTCGTCGCCCATCCCGGGGTTGGCCCGCAGGAGCAGCCGCCGGTACACGTCGAGCTGCGCCGCGAGGTCGGCCGGGATGTCGGCGTCGGGCGGGTAGGGCGCGCCCGCGCGGCGAACCCGGTCGAACAGTGGCGCCCAGGCCCCGCCGAGCCGGGAGGCGACGCTCTGCCGCACGGCCGCCCGGGCGCCGACGGCCTGCCGGAAGCCCGGGCCCATGAGCAGGTCGAACTCGGCGCGGTGCGTGCCGCACCAGACGACGATCGCGTGCGTGCCCGCCTCGACCTGCGCCGCGAGGTCGTCGGGGTCCTGCTGGGCCACCGCCGCGCCGAGGAACGCCAGCAGGCGGTCCATCGTCGACTCGTACAGGGCCTCCAGCAGCGCCACGCGGTCCACGCCGGCGCGGCCCAGCTCGGCGTCCGGCACGGCGAGGTCGCAGGCGACGGCGGACATCGTGACGCCGCGCACGCCGTCAGCCTCCAGGAGGCGGCGCGCGGCCGCGAGCGCGTCCTGGCGCAGATCGCGCTCCATCCGACTCCCGTCCCGGGCGAAAACTCCGAAGTGATCGGCGCCGCACTCTAGCCGGACAACCGGTTCCGGGGCGAGGAACTCAGACCTCGACGAGGCGCACCCGAGGGCTGGGCTCGAGCCCCAGCGACGCCAGGAGCCCGCGCATCATGTCGTCGAACATCGCGTCGAAGTTGCCGAACGCGTAGTCGAGCTGGTCGTACGCCACCATGCAGAGCAGGCCGTAGACCTGGCGCCAGAACACCATGATGGTGTGGACCACGCCCACGGGGACCTCCTCGGCCACGCCGGGGCCGTCCTGCGTGAGCACGGCCCGGTACGTGTCGAGCTCCGGCGCCAGGCCGGGTGCGACGTCGGAGTCCGCCGGGAAGGGGACGCCGGCGCGCCACAGAGCGGCGAAGGTCGGCACGAACACCGAGCCGGGCCGGTGCGCGAAGTGCGGCCGGGCCGCACCGGCGACCCCGACGGCGTGCTGCGCGTCGGCGCCGAGCAGCAGGTCGAACTCGTTCCGGTGGCCCCGGCACCACACGAACAGCGCGTGCGTCGCGGCGTGGAGCCGCGCGGCGTGGTCGTCGTCCGGCTGCCGCCCGACCGCGACCTCCAGGTAGGCGATGAGCTCGTCCAGCGTGTCGTCGTAGACGGCGGCGAGCAGCCCGGGGCGCCCCTCGAAGTACCGGTACATCCCCGGGCCGGCGATCCCGACCTCCTTGGCGACCGCGACCATCGTCACGCCGTCCACCCCGTGCTCGGCGAGGAGCCGGCGGCCGGCGGCACGTGCGTCACGCAACAGCTCGGCGCGTAGTCGCTGCCTGCGCGTCGGGGTGGCGGTCACGGTCCTCCTGCGGTGCTGCTCACGCGCCCGTCGTCCGGCGCGTGAGCTGAGCTCCCAGTCTTGCACGCGGGACCGCCACCCCGACGGCCGTCAGGCGCGGCGGCGGGTGACCAGGGCGACGCCGATCCCGACGGCGCCGACCAGGATCCCGGCAGCGCCGAGCCAGCGGCCCACGGGGTCGACGGCGGGCTCGTCCGCGGCGGCCGCGGCGCCGTCCGCGCCCGACGCGGCGGAGTCGTCCCCGTCCGTGTGGCCGGCCGTGGCGTCGTGCCCGTCGCCCTCGGCGGCAGTGGTCGTGAACAGGGGCGCGGGCGCCTCGGGCTCCTTGCCGTCGTCGCCGACCAGGTCGTCCCAGTCGACGACACTGCCGTCGGTGTACGTCTGGTGGGCGGGGAGCACCACCTCGGTGCCCTCCGCGGGCAGCGCCCCGACGCGCACGGCGAACTCCTGGTACTCGTGCGGCGGCACCTCGTGGCCCTTCTGGGCCGTCCAGGTCACGCGTGCGGGGGCCTCGTCGACGGTCGCGCCCTCGACCTCGAACGGCTCGTCGAGCTTCTCGACCTCCACCTCGACGTCCCAGCCGGGCAGGCTGCGCGGCGTGACGCTGAGGAACGGGGTGTCCGTGGGCAGGTCGACGACGAGCTGCTCCGTCGACGCGGTGTCCGACTCGGTCGGCACGCGGAACGTGAGGCTCGCGTAGCTCTCGGCGGCGGTCGTGTCGGGACTCACACCGACGTGGGCGTACGCCGCGGTGGGCAGCAGCACGAGGACGGCGGTGGCGGGGACGGCCGCGAGGGCGCGGCGGGTGGGCAGGCTGAAGCGAGTCATGTGCTCGGTCCTTCGGTACGGGGTGGGTGGGAGGGCGTGCGGCGACCCGCCTCCCGCCCGACTCCGTCAGGCCGCGAGGCGCATCACCAGGGCCGACGGCGGCCCCCGCTCCGGCGCCACGTGCACGTCCACCCGGCCCGGCACCGTGCGGAGCAGCGCCGGCACAGGGGCGCGGCGCACGGCCGGGAGCCGCAGGGGCTCCACGGTGAGCGGCCGGACCAGCCACGTCGCGAGCAGCCACACGCCGCGCTCGACGCCCACGAGCAGACCGACGGAGACGAGAGTCGCCACCGCGTGCCACGCGAGCATCCCGGGGGCGATCGCCGCCGGCTCGGCGGCCCCGACGCACGCCCCGTACACCCCGGGGGCGGCGCCGGCCAGGTGCGCGTGCGCCCCGGACGAGGCCCCGCCGCCGGGCAGCGCGGACGGCGGACAGGCGCCGGCGAGGAAGGAGAACGCCTGGTGCGAGGCGTACTGGCCGAGGCCCGCCAGGAGGAGGCCGCCCGGCCAGCGGATCTGTCGCCGCACCGCGAACGCGGCGGCCGCGAGCAGCAGGGCGCCCAGCAGGGCGATCGCCTCGGCGGGCGGCACGTGACCGCCCGCCTCGAAGTGCGCGGTCAGGGACAGCGCGAGCACGACCGCCGCCCACAGGAGCGCGCGGCCGAGGCCCACTGCTCCCGAGGACGGCGTCAGCACGGCACAGACCCTACTTGGCGGGCTGGCCCTCGTCGCCGGTCTTGGTCCGCTTGACCTGCTCCACGGGCTCGATCGACTTCGCGGGCACGCAGCCCTCGGCGTTCAGCAGCGGCTGGTCGGACGCCACCTCGACGGCCTCGACGTCGAGGGGCGCCTCGAACTCCTCGCCGATGAGCAGGTCGATCTTGCGGTCGGTGCGGTCGTCGAGGACCAGCCGGATCTCGGGGAACTGCGCGGCGAGCGTGTACGCCTGCACGATGCCCTTGCGGCCGAACCGGATCTCCGACTCCTGGAGCTGCATCGGCACGTTGCCCTTGGCCACGATGCTGAACCCGCGGTCCGCGAGCACCGACTCGTGCGCGCTGGCCAGGCCGATCTCCTCCGACGCGTTCAGCAGACGGACCTCGACGTCCGAGTAGGCGGTCGGCAGGGCGCCGTCGGGCTGGCCCTTGATCGGAGGCAGGCACGGGACCGGGTAGGTCTCCTGCTCCCCCACGCCGACCGTGGTGAACGGGCGGTTGAACGGCGAGCTGATGGCGCCGGAGTAGACCGCCAGCGCGAAGATGCCGCAGACCGCCAGGAACGCGATGAGCACACCGAAGACCACGGCCTGGCGCTCGTGCTCTCGGCGCCGGCGCTCCACGCGCGCCTGGTCGTACCCGGGGGATGTCACGCGACGAACCTACCTGAGGTCAGCGGATGGTGAGCACGCGAGCGTGCAGGACTGGACGTTGCTGGAGGGCGGCGCGCACGGCACGGTGCAGGCCGTCCTCCAGGTAGAGCGTGCCCTCGAACTCCACGACGTGGGCGAACAGGTCGCCGTAGAACGTGGAGTCCTCCGCGAGGAGCTGGTCGAGGTCGAGCGTGCGCTTGGTGGTCACCAGCTCGTCGAGCCGCACCTGGCGTGGCGGCACGTCGACCCAGTCACGGGTGCGCGTCCGCCCGTGCTCGGGGTACGGGCGGCCGTCTCCTACGGCCTTGAAGATCATCGGTCCGTCCTCACTGGACTCGGCGGTGGCACGGTCCGGGAGCGGCTGTGCGAACCTGCCTGCTGACACCGGACGGCGTCCTGAACCCTACCGGACCGAGGATGCCGAGAACAGCCGGCCCGCGGCCCGGCGGGGTTCAGACGACCGGCACGTCGCGGCGCCGGAATCCGGCGAACGCGAGCGTGAGCAGGGCGAACGCGATCAGCAGCAACCAGCCCAACGGAGCCCAGTCCACGTCGGCCCACGCCACCGCCGGGACGGCCGGGGCGTGGGCGAACGGCGACAGGTCGACGACGGCGTCCGGCAGGTCGAGGAGGCTGCCGAGCAGCGTCACCAGGAAGCTCGCTGCGATGACGGCCCACCCCAGGCCCACCAGCCGCGGGAACCAGCCGAACAGCGCCGACGTGAGTCCGATCACGACCAGCACGGCCGGCACGTGCACCACGGCTGCGCCGAGGCCGTCGCCGAGCGACTCGCCCCACCCCGTGTCGGACGCCAGGGCGTTGCCCGCCCCGAGGGCGAGCCCCGCCACGCCGAGCAGCAGGATCGCCCCGCCGACCGCCCCGACCAGCCAGGCGGCGAGGTACCCGGAGCGGGACGTGCGGGTGGCGAGCACCGCCTCGGTGCGCCCCAGCGCCTCCTCCCCGCGGATGTCCTGCACCACCGTGACGCCGTACCCGGCACCCGCGTACGCCGTCCAGGACATGATGAGCGCGGCGAAGCCCGCGGCGATGTCGGAACCCCGGACGCCCATGGCGGCGATGTAGTCGGCGAACTGCTCGTTCTCGGTCACCAGGTTCCCGGCGGTCGCCATGAGGTACCCGACGAAGAACATGTAGACGCCGATCGAGACCGCCCAGATGACGAACGAGGAGCGGGTGAGCCGTGCCATGAGCGCCCCGGTCGAGGTGAGCGACGTGGAGTGCGCCGGCCCGCGCCGTTCCGCGATCAGGCCCGCGCCCAGGTCACGGTGCAGCGTGAGCCAGCCGGCGGCCGCCCCGCCCACGACGAACAGCGCGGCACACAGGAGGAACGGCCCGTAGTCGTTCGCGCCGTAGGGGTCGATCTGCTGCGCCCAGCCGACCGGCGAGACCCAGTGGAGCCAGCCCAGCTCGTCCGGGTCGACGTCAGCCCCGCCGCGCAGCAGGTAGCCGCCGATGACGATCCACACGCCGAGCGCGTTCGCCGCGCGGGACGACGAGGCGACCTGCGCCGCCACCGCCGCGAGGCCGGACGCCGCCAGGCCGATCGCGGCGACCTGCGCGCCGAGGGCCACGGCGCCGGCGGACGGCCCCTCCGGCCACACCACCGCGGTGGTCAGCGCGCCCGAGACGACCGAGAAGAGCACGCCGACGACCAGGCCGGTCACCAGCGGCGCCAGCGATCCCACCCGGGCGGCCCGCACGAGCTCCAGCCGGCCGAGCTGCTCCTCCTTGCGGGTGTGCCGCACCACCGCCATGGCGGCGAGCACGCCGAAGACGGCGACCATGAAGATGCCGACGCGCCACGAGACGGTCGACGCGATCGACCCCGTGTTCTCGTAGGGCCCGAGCAGCACCAGGAATGCCGGGTTGGTCACCAGGGTGGCCTGGATCGTGTCGCGCTGCTCCTGGGTCCCGTACAGCTCGGACACCGAGCTCAGGGTGCTGACGAACAGCAGCACGCACACGGCGATCTGCGCGGGCAGAAGCACGCGGTCGCGGCGCAGCGCGAGCCGCAGCAGGTCGCCCGTGCCCGCGAACGCGCCGCGCAGCGCGAGCGCGGGGCGCTCCAGTGCCGGGACGGCCGGCAGCGTCGTGGCGGTCATCGCCGGCCCGCCTTCAGGGAGCCACCGTCGGCGGGGGCGTCCTCCAGGCGCTCGAGCTCGTCGCCGTACTGCCGCAGGAAGAGCTCCTCCAGCGACGGCGGCTCGATGGTCAGACCGTGCGGCTCCAGGCTCGCCAGGACCTGGGTGACCCGGGGCAGCGCGTCGTCGTCCACGTGGAACGCGATGCGGAACGACGCCGCGTCGGACACCGCAGCGCCACCGCCGTCGCTCACGACGAGGTCGTGCACGCCCGCGACCGAGTCCAGCACGGCGACGTCCCCGCTGACCACGGCGGAGACCTTGGACCGCGTGAGGTGCCGCAGCTCGGCGAGCGTGCCGGACTGCACGTCCTTGCCGTTGCGGATGATCGTCACGGTGTCGCACAGTGCCTCGACCTCGCCGAGGATGTGGCTGGAGAGCAGCACCGAGGTGCCCTTCGCCGTCGCCTCGCGGATGGACTCCTGGAACACCGCCTCCATGAGGGGGTCCAGCCCGGAGGTGGGCTCGTCGAGGACCAGCAGCTCCGCGTCGGCGCTCAGCGCCGCGACCAGGGCGACCTTCTGCCGGTTGCCCTTGGAGTAGGTGCCGGCCCGCTTGGTGGGGTCGAGCTCGAAGCGCTGGAGCATGCGCTCCTTGCGCGCCCGGTCGACCTTGACCCCGCGGAGCCGGAGCAGGAGGTCGATGGCCTCCCCGCCGGTCAGCTTGGGCCAGAGGGTGACGTCGCCCGGCACGTACGCGAGGCGCCCGTGCAGGTCCACCGCCTGGGCGAACGGGTCGCCGCCGAGCAGGCTGGCCCGGCCGGCGTCGGGGCGCAGCAGGCCGAGCAGCACGCGGATGGTGGTGGACTTGCCCGCCCCGTTGGGGCCGAGGAACCCGGCCACCTCCCCGGGGCGGACGGTCAGGTTCAGGCCGTCGAGCGCCTTCACGGCGCCGAAGGACTTGTGCAGGTCTTGGATCTCGATCGCAGGTGTGGTGGTCATGACTCGTTCGCTCTCTGACGTCGGTATGGGGACGTGGCAGGGCGGCGCCAGGGGTCGGCCGGCAGGGGCCGGTCAGCCGGAGGCAGGCGTGGGCGCCGGCCCGTCCTGCGACGGCGGGTCCGGCACGTACATGAGGTAGTCGTCGAGCATGCGGCGAGAGGTGAGGTATCCCTCGGTGAACAGCTCCATCATCGGCAGGTAGCTGCTGGTCAGATAGCGGCGGACGATCCCGGCGAGATCGTCGGGATCCTCCGGCGGGTTGAGCGTCACCTCGAGCAGCAGGGCGCCGAGGGCGGAGAGCGTGAGGTAACGGGCGCGGGCGGCCTCGTCCCGGCTGGGCACGATGACGCCGGCGGCGACCCCCTCGCGGGTGTAGCCGACGGCGTCGGTGACCATGTGGTCGATGAACTCCCGGGCCAGCCGGCTGCCGTCCTGCATGGACCGCAGGACGTAGCCGACCAGGCTCGCGTTCTTCTCCGCGGCCGCGAACTTCTGGAAGAAGCTCTGGTTCGCGGCCGCGTCGGCGACGTTCTCGCGCTTCTGCCGCCGGATCGTGGCCAGCACCTGCGCGTCGCACTCGGCCCGCAGCCGGTCCTTGGAGCCGAAGTGGTGCATCACGAGGCCGGCGCTCACCCCGGCGTCGGCGGCGATCGAGCGGATCGAGGCGCCGAAGCCCTCCACCGCGAACCGGCGGACCGCTGTGTCGCGGATCCGGGCGCGGGAGGTGAGGTCCTCGACGTCGTCGGCTGAACGCATGTTCAATATGCTAACCACGTGTTCAGCCGACTGTCCATACCGGTGTCAGACGTACAGGTCACCAGGGTGACCTGTACGTCTGACAGGTGGTGGGAGTCAGCCCTTGGCAGTACCGCGCCAGCGGCCGATGGCGCGCATGACGTGGTAGATGACCAGGGCCGACGCGGTGCCCAGCGCGATGCCGCCGAACTGCAGGTCGCCGGCCGTCCACGTGAAGTCCGCGATGCCGATGACGAGGGGCACGGCCGCCGTGGTCAGGTTCACCGAGTCGGAGAAGTCGACCTTCGCCTGCACCCAGATGCGTGCGCCGAGGATGCCGATCATCCCGTAGAGCATGGTGGTGACGCCGCCGAGCACGCCCTGCGGCACGGTGTTGATCAGCGCGCCGAACTTGGGCGACATGCTGAGCACCAGCGCGCCGAACGCGGCCACCCAGTACGCGGCCGTGGAGTACACGCGCGAGGCCGCCATGACGCCGATGTTCTCGGCGTACGTGGTGGTGCCGGAGCCGCCGCCGAGGCCGGCCAGCGTGGTCGCGAGGCCGTCGGCGAACAGGGCGCGGCCGGTGAGCTTGTCGTAGTCGCGGCCGGTCATCGCGGCCACCGACTTCACGTGCCCGACGTTCTCGGCGATGAGGACGAGCACGACCGGGAGGAACAGCCCGAGCACGCCCGGGTCGAACGACGGCGCGGTGAAGTGCGGCAGGCCGACCCAGCCGGCCTCCTTGACCTTCTCGAAGTCGACCTCACCGCGGGTCGCGGCGAACGCGTAGCCGATCACCACGCCGAGCAGGATCGCGAGGCGCCCGACGAGGCCCCGGAACAGCACCTGGATCAGGATGATCGAGGCGAGGGTGACCACGGCAGTGACGGGCGAGGCCTGGAAGCCGGTGCAGGCGCCCTCCTCGTCGCACGACCCCCAGGCCACCGGCGCCAGGTTGAGCCCGATGAGCGCCACGATCACGCCGGTGACCACGGGCGGCATGGCGACCTGGATCCAGCGCGCCCCGGCGAAGTGCACCACCACGCCGACGACCGCCAGGAGCAGGCCCGTGGCCAGGATGCCGCCGATCGCGACGGACTGGCCGCCCGACGCCGTGGCCGCGGTGATCGGCGCGATGAACGCGAAGCTCGACCCCAGGTAGCTCGGCAGCTTGTTGCCCGTGATGAGCAGGAAGAGGATCGTGCCGATCGCCGAGAAGAACAGCGTCGTCGCCGGGTCGAACTGGGTGATGGTCGGCACCAGGAAGGTGGCGCCGAACATCGCGACGATGTGCTGCAGGCCGATCCCGACCGTACGCGGCCAGCTCAGCCGCTCGTGCGGGGCGACCACCTCTCCGGGGGTGATGCGCGCGCCATCACCGTGCAGCGTCCAGCCGAGTCGCATTGTGTTGTCCTTGATCTCGCAACGGGAATGTCGCGCGGATCCTATAGGTCAACGGGTGCTGCCGGGTCAGCAGGTGCTGCGGTACTCGCTGATCTGCTCGTCCGGCTCCGGCGCGGGGCAGAGGAACCGGGCGTAGCGCTCGTCGTCGTCCACGTAAAGCTTGAGCCACGAGATGCTGTACCGGGCGATGGCCGCGTCGGGCAGGTTCGGCGCGTCGTGCGCCGCGCCGCGCAGCTCCAGGTAGGCCTTGTCGCCGCCGGCCGGGAGCGACTCGTACATCGGCTCGGCGTGCAGGCGCACCCGGGCGACCGTGTCCCGCTCGGCCCCGATCACCAGGGTGGGCGCGCTGACCTCGGGAAACGACTTGTCCACGTTCCACGGGGTGAGCGGCACGACCGCCCGCAGCGCGGGCCGGTCCTTGGCCGCCTCCAGGCTGCCTCCGCCGCCCATCGAGTGGCCCATCACGGCGAGCCGCGCGGGGTCGATCCGGTCCGCCACCGCGGTGCCCCGCAGCTGGTCCAGCGCGGCGAGGAGCTGGTCGCCGCGGCTGGCGGGCGAGTCGCCGCCGGTGAACGTGTCGATCGTCACGACGACGAAGCCCTGCGAGGCCAGGCGCGGACCGAGCCACGCGATGCCCGCCTGGGTACCCGTGTAGCCCGGCGCGACGGCGACCGCACCGAACGTGCCCTCGGAGGTGTCGGTCGGGTAGTAGACGGTGCCGCCGCCGAACCCGACGGCGGCGGCCCGGGAGATGACGGCGACGCCGACGTCGAACGAGCCCAGCGGCGCCTCGATGCTCGCCTCGGTCGGGTCCGGACCCCGCCGGAAACCGTCGACGGCGGAGGCAGCCGGGCCGGCGACGAGCGCTCCGGCGACGAGCAGGGCGGCGGCCAGGGAAGCACGGGCAACACGAGAAAAGCTCGGCATGACTTCTCCTGGGTGTGTCGCGAGGAGCGGCTGAGACGACCCTAGGGAACTTTCACCGCGACGGCCTGCGGAAGCGAACGGGCCGCCCCGCGAGTGGCGGGGCGGCCCGGAGGTCAGGCGGGAGCGGCGTCAGCCGAGCTGTGGACGCACCTCGCGCGCGACCAGGTCGAGGTGGTCGAGGTCCGCCAGGTCGAGCACCTGCAGGTAGACGCGCTCGACGCCCTCGGCCTCCAGGGCCTTGAGCCGGTCCGCGGCCTCGGCGACGGTCCCGGCGATGCCGTGCTCGCGCAGCTCGGCGGGCTCGCGCCCGATCGCGCCGGCGCGGCGGGTGAACTCGGCCTCGTCCCGGCCGATCGCGGCGACGAGCGCCACCGACTGGACGATCGAGCCGGGCGCGCGCCCGGCGTCGGACAGCGCCTTCTCGACCACCTTGATCCGCGGGCCGATCGCGCCGATCTCCGGGAAGGACTGGTTGTACTCGTCGCCGTACCGCGCGGCCAGGGCGGGCGTGCGGCGCGGGCCGCCGCCCCCGACGAGCACCGGGATCTTCGCCTGCGCGGGCTTCGGCAGCGCCGGCGAGTCGGTGACCTGGTAGTGCTCGCCCGAGAAGGAGAACTTCTCGCCCACGGGCGTGCCCCACAGCCCGGTGACGACGGCGAGCTGCTCCTCCAGGATGCCGAACCGCTTCTCGGGGAACGGGATGCCGTACGCGGCGTGCTCGGCGGCGAACCAGCCGGTGCCGAGGCCCAGCTCCACGCGGCCGCCGGACATCTGGTCCACCTGCGCCACCTGGATGGCGAGCACGCCGGGGTGCCGGAACGTCGCCGAGGAGACGAGGGTGCCGAGCCGCACCGTGGACGTCTCGCGGGCGAGGCCGGCCAGCGTGATCCAGGAGTCGGTCGGGCCGGGCAGGCCGTCACGGTCGCCCATGGCGAGGTAGTGGTCGGAGCGGAAGAACGCGCTGAACCCGAGCTCCTCGGTCGCGCGCGCGACGGCGAGCTGGTCGTCGTAGCTGGCGCCCTGCTGGGGCTCGATGAAGATACGCAGGTCGAGAGTCATGTTTCCTCTGGTGCCGGTGGTGGTCAGTCGAACTGGGGGTCGGTCGTGCGCGACCGCTTGATCTCGTAGAAGTACGGGTAGCGCGCCAGCGCCACGGAGGCGTCGAACAGCGCGCCCGCCTCCTCGCCGCGCGGGATGCGCGTGAGCACCGGACCGAAGAAGGCCACGCCGTCGACGTGGATGGTGGGCGTGCCGACGTCGTCCCCGACGGGCTTCATGCCGGCCTCGTGGGAGGCGGCGAGCTCCTCGTCGTAGTCCTCGGACGTCGCCGCGTGGGCGAGCTCCGCGGGCAGGCCGGCCTCGGCGAGCGCCGCGACGGCCACGTCGTCGAAGGCCTTGTCCTGCTGGTTGTGGATGCGCGTGCCGGCGGCGGTGTAGAAGGCCGAGAAGGCCTCGGGGCCGTGGTCGGTCTGCACGGCCGCGGCGATGCGGCCGATGCCCCGGGAGCGCTCGATGCGCGCCCGGTAGTCGTCGGGGATGTCCCGGTCCTTGTTGAGCAGGTAGAGGCTCATCAGCTTGAAGGTGAGCTCGACGTCGCGGATCTGGGCCACCTCGAGGGCCCAGCGCGACGTGATCCAGGCGAAGGGGCACATGGGGTCGACGTAGACGTCGACGACGGGACGGGCTGCGGTCTCGGTCACGCGCAGCAGACTACGCTCAACCGCGTGACCGGGATCCGATGGGGAAGCCTCGCCACCGTCGTGGGTGGCGGGGTGATCTTTCTGGTGTGCCTGGTGGGGGTGATCCTCGGCCACCCGTGGTCCGCGGTACCCGGTGTTCTCGGCCTGTTGATGGCCGTGCGCGAGGTGCGCTACCTGCGCAGACTGCAGTCAGGGAAGATCTCCGGCAAACGGGAAAATTCGCATCATGAACCGCATTCTTCGCTCAAAGACTCTTCACGGTGGCCGGGGGGCACGCGGTAGCCTGCCTGGCATGACCGCCGTCCGTACCCACACGCACGCGCAGGCAGTCGACGCTGCGGTGGACCTGTTCACTCGGCAGGGGTACGAGGGAACCACCGTCGAGGAGATCGCCGACGCCGCGAAGGTGAGCCGCGCGACGTTCTTCCGCCGGTTCCGCTCGAAGGAGGACGTGGTCTTCGCGGACCACGAGCTGCTGCTCGAGGAGGTGGTGGTCATGCTGGCCGCGACCCGCCCCGATGCGCGGGCGAGCGAGGAGTCCGGCCACGACCTGGGGCGCGCGTGGGACCCCGACGTCGACCCGTACCTCGAGGTGTGCCGCGCGGCGCGCATGGTGTTCGACCACCACGTGGGCCAGCGCGAGACCTCCCTGGCCCGGTACGCGCTGCTGCAGCAGGTCCCGGCCCTGCGCGACCGCGAGCTCATCACGACGCACCGCTACGAGCGGGCGTTCACGCACTACCTGCGCGACACCCTGCCGCCCGAGCGCTCCGCCTCCACGGCGTCGATCGCGTTCGCGGCCTCGGTGGTCGCGGTGCACAACGCGATCCTGCGGCGCTGGCTGCGCACGCCGTCGCTCGAGCTGCGGCCCGAGCTGGAGGAGGCCTTCGCCGACCTGCGGCGCGCCGCCGTGCTCGGCACCGCCGCCAGCCCCCTGGCCGACGACGGCACCCCGGTCACCCGCCGCGTCGTCGTCACCGTCGTCGAGGGGGTGGCCGGGCCCGACGAGGTGGCCCGCGCCGTCCGGGACGCGCTCGTCTGACGACCGGACCCGCGGTACTTCCGGCCGGGAATGCCGCCGTGGCATCCTGTGTTCCGCTAGACATCGTGCAGCAGCAGTTGCACACGTGCTCCGGGGTCGGTGAAATTCCGAGCCGGCGGTGATAGTCCGCGACCCGGGTGCTCCTTCGGGAGAACCCGGTTGACCTGGTGAGATTCCAGGACCGACGGTGAAAGTCCGGATGGGAGGAAGCACGTGCGGCGCGCGCCGTCGACCCCTCGGGGTCCCCGGCACCGTGTCGTCGTCGGCGCCCTCGTGGCGTGCCGGCCCTCACCCCGGAGTCCCGTGTGCGGACTTCGGAAGAGGGAAGAGACATGGACTGGTTCCGCGCCGCCTACGACGCGACGTTCCTGGTCGGCGACCAGCAGATCTACTGGCGCGAGGTCATCGGCAACCTGTTCGGCCTGACCTCCGCAGTGGGCGGCCTGCGCCGCAAGGTGTGGGCGTGGCCGGTGGGCATCGTCGGCAACATCCTGCTGTTCACCGTCTTCATGGGCTCCTGGTTCGGTGAGACGGGGCGGGCCGACATGCTCGGCCAGGCCGCCCGGCAGATCATGTTCATCGCCGTCTCGATCTACGGCTGGTACCGCTGGCGGCAGACCCAGCGGGCGGGCGGCGCCGGCACCGTCGCGGTGCACCCGCGCTGGGCCTCGTGGCGGGTCCGCATCGGCCTCGTGACCGGGATGCTCGCCGGGACCCTGCTCCTGACCCCCCTCTTCCGTGCCCTCGGCTCGTACGAGCCGGTCTGGGCCGACGCCTGGATCTTCACGGGCTCGGTGCTCGCCACCTACGGCATGGCCAAGGGCTGGGTCGAGTTCTGGCTGATCTGGGTGGCCGTCGACCTCGTGGGCGTCCCGCTGCTGTTCTCCGCCGGGTACTGGGCCACCGCGCTGATGTACGTGATCTACGGGGCGTTCACGCTGTTCGGCTTCTTCGCGTGGTGGCGCATCAGCCGCCGGGAGAACGCCGGCCCGGACCGCACGGCGGTCGCGACCGCCTGATCGCGTACCGTCGGCGCTCGTGAACGCACAGGAGCGTACGGCCAGGATCGGGATCGTCGGCTCGGGCTTTCGCGCCCGCACCATGCTGCGGGTGCTGCACGCCCTGCCGGACCGCTTCGAGGTGGCCGGGGTGGCCACCCGCAACGCGGCGGACCGCGAGGCGCTGGCGGCGCGCGGTCTGTCGGCCGCCGGGCTGGCGGGGCTGCCCGCCCCGGTCTTCGCCTCGGTGCGGGAGCTGGTCGACGGCGGCGCCCCGGACCTGGTGCTGCTGACCCTCCCCGCGGGCGCGGCCCAGCCGGTGGTCCGCGAGCTCGCCGCCGCCGGCGTCCCCGCGCTCACGGAGACGCCGGCGGCCGGCACGGTCGAGGAGCTGGCCGCGCTGCAGCGGCTCGTGGACGACGGCGCCTGCGTGCACGTGGCCGAGCAGTACCACCTGGAGCCGCTGGTCGCGGCGCAGCTCGCGGTGGCGGCGTCCGGCCTGCTCGGCGCCGTGACCGACGCGCACGTCGCCGTGGCGCACGACTACCACGGCATCAGCGTGCTGCGCCGCGCCCTGGGCGCCGGCTTCGAGGACGTCGAGATCACCGCCCGGCGGGACGCCCGCCGGGTGCTGCCGAGCCCCAGCCGGGCGGACGACCCCGACGACCTCGCCCTCGTCGACACGGTGCACGCGACCGCGTGGCTGGACTACGGCGACCGCCTCGGCACCTACGAGTTCGACGACGTCCAGTACCGCTCCTGGGTCCGCTCCCCCGCCCTGCTGGTGCGCGGCGAGCGGGGCGAGCTGCGCGACGACGTCGTGCGCCGCGCCGGTGCCGACGGCCTGCCCCGCCGCTCCGCGCTGGAGCGCGTGGCCGCGGGCGGCGCCGGCAGCCACGAGGGCCTGTTCCTGCGCGGGTACACGCTCGACGGCGAGTGGCTGTACCGCAACGCGTTCCGCCCGGCCCGCCTGCCCGACGACGAGCTGTCGATCGCGCGCATCGTCGCCGACATGGCCGACCACGTGCTGCACGGGGCGCCGCCGCCGTACTCCGTGGCCGAGGCGGCGCAGGACCAGTACCTCCAGCTCGAGGTGCGGCGCGCCGCGGCGTCGGGCGAACGGGTGCGGACCCGCCCGCAGCCGTGGGCGCACGGGCGCGCCTGCCGCCACGCCGAGACCTCGATCGGGTGAGACGTAGTATCGCTTGACCTGAGATCCGGTACCGGCGCACCATGGGAGGCATGACTCAGACCCCCGGGGTGACGGCGCCCGCCTACGACGTCTCACAACCGCTCGACATCGACTTCGCCGGCGTGTTCGCCGACATCACGGCGGAGGAGCGGGCCCAGCAGCTCGCCGTCCGCCAGTTCGTGCAGGACGAGGTGCTGCCTGTCATCGACGGCTACTGGGAGCGGTACGAGGTACCGATGGACCTGGTCAAGCGCATGGCCGAGCTGGACTTCCTGCGCGACGGCGTGGACGTGCCCGGCTTCCCGAAGATCTCCAAGATGGCCGAGGGCCTGTCCGCGATGGAGATGTCGCGCGGCGACGGCTCGGTGACCACCATCTGCGGCGTGCAGGGCGGCCTCGCGCTGCGCTCGATCGTGATGCTCGGTTCCGACGAGCAGGTCGAGAAGTACGCCGGCCCGATGGCCCGCGGCGAGATCCTGGGCGCGTTCGCGCTCACCGAGCCCACGCACGGCTCGGACTCCGTGGGCCTGGAGACCTCCGCCGTCAAGGAGACGCGCGACGGCGTCGAGGGGTACGTGATCAACGGCGAGAAGAAGTGGATCGGCTTCGGCTCGATCGGCGACATCTCCGTGGTGTGGGCGCGCGGCGAGGACGGCCAGGTCCACGGCTACATCGTGCCGCAGGACACCCCGGGCTACGAGGCCACGACCATCCAGGGCAAGCTCTCGCTGCGCGCCATCCACCAGGCGCACATCGTGCTGGACGACGTGTTCGTGCCGGCCGACAGCCTGCTGCCGAAGTCCCGGTCCTTCAAGGACACCGGCCGCGTGCTGTTCGCCACGCGGCTCGGCGTCGCCTGGGGCGCC
Organism: Promicromonospora sp. NPDC090134; assembly: GCF_044746965.1. Classification (NCBI taxonomy): domain Bacteria; kingdom Bacillati; phylum Actinomycetota; class Actinomycetes; order Micrococcales; family Promicromonosporaceae; genus Promicromonospora; species Promicromonospora sp. NPDC090134. Next base: position 48,231 of record NZ_JBIVCZ010000014.1, read on the forward strand.
GTCGGGCAGGCCATCGCCTGCTACGAGACGGCCGTGGCCTACTCGAAGCAGCGCGTGCAGTTCGGCCGCCCCCTCGCGGCGAGCCAGATGGTGCAGGAGCGCCTCACGAAGATGCTGTCGATCCTCACGCAGATGCAGCTCCTGGTGAAGCAGATGACGCGGCTCGACGAGGCCGAGCAGCTCACCGGCCCGCAGGCGTCGCTCGCCAAGTACACGTGCACACGCGGCGCACGCGAGATCGCGTCGATCGCCCGCGACCTGCTCGGCGGCAACGGGATCCTGCTGGAGAACCGCGTGGCCCGGCACTTCGCCGACATCGAGGCCCTGCACACCTACGAGGGCACCGAGAGCATGCAGGCCCTCATCATCGGCCGCGAGATCACGGGCACCAGCGCCTTCGCCTGAGCCGTGCGGAGGTAGGGAAAACCCCACCCGCACCCGGTGGGGTCACTCAATGTGCCGGGGGCGCCGGTCCGCCTAGTGTCGTGTCCATGACCAGCGATGACGGCCCGACGCCGGCGCCCCCGCCCCCGCCCCGCACCCTCGCGGACCAGGTGGCCCCCGCGCTGACCTCGGGCGCGGGATTCCTCCGGGGCCCGTACGACCCCGCGACCCGGCGCGCCCTCGCCGCGCTGGCCGTGGGCTGGATCTGGCACCTGACGGCCGGCCTGACCCTCTGGATCCTCGTCCTGGTCTCGGCCGGGCTCGTCCCCGCGCTCGGTCTCGGGGTACCGATGCTCGCCTTCTGGCTCGTCGTCGCCCGGCGGTTCGGCACGGCCGAACGCGCCCGCGTCGCCCGCCAGACCGGTGTCCGGATCCCCGCCCCGCGGCCGACGCCCGCGCCGGTCCGCCCCACGTTCTGGTCCCGGCTGTGGGCGCCCGTCCGCGACGACCGCGCCTGGGCCGCCACGCTCCACGCCTTCCTCGGGATGCTCACCACCTGCGTGTTCTTCTCGGTCACCACCGCCCTGGCGGCCGCGGCTGTCGCCGCCGTCGCCTTCACGCTGGTGGGCCGGGACAGCGCGCTCGCGCAGTGGTCCGGCCTGCCCTGGCCGGCCACGGTCGTCGGCGCCCTCGGCGGCGCCGTCGTGCTCGTCTGGGCGGCGGCCGCCCTCGCGCAGTACGGGTCGTACCTCATGGTGCGCCTCGCGACGGTCCTGCTCGGGCCGTCCGCGGCCGAGGTGGCCCATGCCCGGGCCGCCGCCGCCGAGCGGGAGACGCGTGCGGCCGAGGCCGCCGCGCACACCGCCCGCGAGCGCGCCGTGGTGCTCACCGAGTCGCGCACCGCGGCGGTCTCCGCCGCCGACACCGAGCGCCGCCGCATCGAGCGCGACCTGCACGACGGCGCCCAGCAGCGCCTGGTCGCCCTCGGCGTCGAGCTCGGCGTGGCCCGCCGCCTGGCCGACAAGGACCCCGAGCACGCCGTCGCGGCCCTGGAGCTCGCGCACCGCGAGATCAAGGAGACCCTCGCCGAGCTGCGCGACCTGGTGCGCGGCATCCACCCCGCCGTCCTCTCGGACCGCGGGCTCGACGCGGCCCTGTCCGCGCTGGCGGGCCGCAGCCCGGTCCCGGTGCGCGTGGAGGTGACGGGCGACCTCTCGCCCGCGAGCGCGGCCGCGCAGGCCGCGGCGTACTTCGTGGTCGCGGAGGCCCTGACCAACGTGGCCAAGCACGCCGGGGCGGACATGGTCCTGGTGCACGCGAGCCTCGTGCCCGACGACCACCCGGCACGCCTGCGCGTCGCGGTGTCCGACGACGGCCGCGGCGGCGCCGAGCTGTCCGCAGGCAGCGGGCTCGCCGGACTGCGCGGCCGGGTCGCCGCCCTGGACGGCACCTTCGAGCTCGACAGCCCGCCCGGCGCGGGAACCCGCCTGACCGTGGAGGTCCCGTGCGCATCGTGATCGCGGAGGACTCCGTCCTCCTCCTGGACGGCCTGACCCGCCTGCTGGTGGCCGAGGGGCACGAGGTGACGGGGTACGGCACGGCGGACCGGCTGGTCCTGGCGCTGTCGAAGCCGGACGCCGAGCTGCCCGACCTGCTCGTCACCGACGTCCGCATGCCGCCGTCGCACACCGACGAGGGACTGCGCGCGGCCGTGCACCTGCGCAGCCTGCACCCGGACCTGCCGGTGCTCGTGCTGTCGCAGTACGTGGAGCAGAGCTACGCGAGCGAGCTGTTCGCCCGCGGTGCGCGCGGCCTGGGCTACGTCCTCAAGGACCGCGTGGCCGACGTCGACGAGTTCCTCGACGCGGTCGCCCGGGTGTCCGGCGGCGGCACCGTCGTCGACCCCGAGGTGGTCTCGCAGATCATCGCCCGCCACCCCGGCTCCGACCTCGACGTCCTGACCCGCCGCGAGCGCGAGGTGCTCGCGCTCATGGCCGAGGGACGCTCCAACGCCGCCATCGCGGACCGCCTCGTCGTGGGGCTGGCCGCGGTGGAGAAGCACGTCACCAACATCCTGACCAAGCTCGGCCTCCCGCCGGCCGCCGACGACCACCGCCGGGTGCTCGCCGTGCTGCGCTGGCTCGACCAGAACGGATCCCGCTGATGACACAGCCTGTTCCCGGCAGCTACCCCCAGGACGCCGGGTACGCACCCGGTCCCCCGCAGCGTGGTGCGACCGCCCGCGTGCTGACCACGCTCGGCGTGGTGCTCGGTGTGGTCGTCGTCGGCTTCGGGGCGCTGTTCCTCGTCGACCTGATGATGTCGGAGACGAGGACCAACCACTTCTCCTACGACGCCGTCGGGACGGTGGAGCTGGTGACCGACGGAGACGTCAGCGTCACCGCCGCCGAGGGCGGCATCGAGGTCGACGCCATCGCGCACAGCGGGCTGCGGCACCCCACCTACTCGGACGAGGTGTCGGCGAACCAGCTCGTGGTCACCCACCGCTGCGGCTGGTCGATCCTCCTGCCCCGCTGCTCCGGCGAGCTCGACGTGACCCTGCCCGCCGACACGGAGGTGGTGGTCCGCAGCGAGAACGGCGACGTCGTCGCGAGCGGCGTGGCCGGCGACGTGTCGCTGCGCACGAGCAACGGCCGGGTCGAGGCCGCCGACATCGCCGGCCAGCTGTTCGCCCGCTCCAGCAACGGCGACATCACGGTCGCGAACGCCGGCGCCGACGTGGAGGTCTCGACCTCCAACGGCGAGATCTCCGTCGACGACGTGGACGGCGCGGTCACCGGCGACACCAGCAACGGCCGGATCACCATCGACTCGGTGACGGGCAACGCCTCGGCGACGACCAGCAACGGGTCGGTGGAGATCTCGGCCGTGGCCGGGAACGTCGAAGCCGTGACCAGCAACGGCCGGGTCACGGTGCACGGCGACGGCGAGCCGGTGGCCCTGACGATCCAGACGTCGAACGGCAGCGAGACCATCGAGGGGCCGACCGACCCCGACGCCGAGCGCACCGTCGAGATGCGCAGCTCGAACGGGGACGTCGCCTACCTCGACGAGTAGGCGGGCCGTCACCCCGGCCCGCCGCCCCGCTCAGCCGGTGAACGTGAGCCAGAGCAGGGTGACGTTCAGCGCCACGATCACGCCCGCGACCACCCAGGCCAGCACCTGGGTGGTCACGGCGTTCCGGTGCTCGCCCAGCAGCTCGCGGTCCCGGGTGAGCCGCACGAGCGGGATCATCGCGAACGGGATGCCGAAGCTCAGCACCACCTGGCTCACCACCAGCAGCCAGGTGGGCGAGATCCCGGTCATGAGCAGCACGATCGCGGGCAGCAGCGTGACCACACGCCGGGTCAGCAGCGACACGCGGACCTTCAGCAGGCCCGACATGATCTCGGCCCCCGCATAGGCCCCCACCGACGTGGACGCGAGCCCCGAGGCCAGCAGCCCGACGGCGAACAGCACGCCCACGACCGGCCCGAGCGTGCCGGCGATGGCGGCGTGCGCGCCCTCGATGGTGTCGGTCCCCTCCCGGCCCGCCAGGTTCGCGGCCGCGAGCAGCAGCATCGCGATGTTCACGCTCCCGGCCAGGATCAGGGCCAGCACCACGTCGACGCGGGTGGCGCGCAGGATGCGCGGCACCGACGTGGACGGGGCGTGCAGGTGGTCGCGCGCCAGCGACGAGTGCAGGTAGATCGCGTGCGGCATCACCGTGGCGCCGAGCATCGAGGCGGCCAGGAGCACGGAGTCGGCACCCTCCAGGCGGGGCACGAGGCCGGCCAGCATGGCGGCGGGGTCGGGCGGCGAGAAGAAGAGCCCGGCGCAGAAGCCGACCGTGAGCACGGCGAGCATCGAGGTGACGACGCCCTCGAAGGCCCGCTGGCCGCGCCGCTGCTGGATCCCCAGCACCAGCAGGGACACCACCCCGGTGATGACGCCGCCGAGCACGAGCGGCACGCCGAACAGCAGGTTGAGCGCGATGGCGCCGCCGATCACCTCGGCCAGGTCGGTCGCCGCGGCGACGACCTCCGCCTGCACCCAGTACGCCAGGCGCGCCGGGCGGGGCAGCCGCTCCCCCAGCACCTCGGGCAGCGACCGGCCGGTCACCACGCCGAGCTTGGCCGACAGGTACTGCACCAGCACCGCCATCGCGTTGGCCGCCACGAGCACCCAGACGAGCAGGTACCCGAACCGCGCGCCCGCGGTGAGGTTCGCGGCCACGTTGCCGGGATCCACGTAGGCGATGGCCGCCACGAAGGCGGGTCCGAGCAGGACGAAGAGACGGGCGCGGCCGGTCCGTGGCTGCACTGCGGTGCGAGTCATCTGGGCTCCAGAAAGTTCGGGTACCCGAACTCTAACTCGCGAATGTCCGAACTTGTACCCGTCCCGGCCGATCGCCGACGCGATCCTCGATCAGTGCAAAGATGTGGCCCGTGCCGAGCCCGTCAGACCTGTCGACATCGCCCAAGGCCGTGGGCCAGGACATCCTGCGGTCCGCCATCCGCGTGCTCTCGTCCTGGCCGGCCCTGTGGGTCGCGTTCGCCCTCACCCACGCCTGGATCATCTTTCAGACCTGGGTCTTCGGGGGGCAGATCCTCGGCGACGTGAACCTGTACGAGTGGTGGGTCCGCAACGGCATGAACACCGGCTCGTGGCCCGTGTTCACCTACGCCTGGGTCTACCCGCTCGGTGCCCTGGGCCCGATGACGGTCCCCGCGCTGTTCACCGACACCACGGTCGCCTACGGCTGGGTGTGGATGGGCATGGTCACCGCCGCCAACGCCGGGGCCGTCGCCCTGCTCGGCCGGGCCAAGCCCCACGGGCGCGCCGCCGTCTGGTTCTGGCTGTTCTTCCTCGTCATGCTCGGGCCCATCTGGATCGGGCGCCTCGACGGTCTGCTGGCACCGATCATCCTCGTCGCGCTGCTCATCGCGGTGCGCCGGCCGGCGCTCGCGATGGCCCTGGCCACCGTGGGCGCGTGGATCAAGATCGCCCCGGGCGCGGTGGCCCTGGCGCTGGCCGCCACGGCCAGGGACGCCAAGGCCTTCCTGCGAAACGTGGTGCTGCCGGGCGCGGCGGTGTCCGCCGTCGTCATCGGCATCGCCTTCGCGGGCGGCGGGCAGGACAACGTGCTGGACGTGTTCGGCGAGCAGGGCGACCGGCAGCTCCAGGTCGAAGCCGTCGCCGCCACACCGTTCACGGTGGCCCGGCTCTGGGACTCCTCGATCCAGGTCGAGTACGACGACGTCATCTTCACGTACGAGGTGCTCGGCGACGGCGCCGACGCCGTCGCGCAGGCGCTCGACGTCGCCCTCCCGCTCGCCGCGGTCCTGATCGCGGCCCTGATCTGGTGGGCGGCCCGGCGCCGGCCCGAGCGGGTCGGGGACATCCTGCTGGTCGGCGCGGCCGCCGAGCTGCTCGCGCTGATCGTCTTCAACAAGGTGGGCTCACCGCAGTTCATCGCGTGGATCGGCCCGCCCGTCGCGGCCGCGATCGCGCTCGGCAGCCGCAGCCAGGGCACCCGGCGCACGTGGTTCGTGCCCGCCGTCGGCACCCTGGTCGTGGCCCGGCTGACCATGGAGATCTACCCGCTGCGGTACGGCGAGTTCCTGGGCGGCTGGCCTTTCGCGACGAGCGTCGGCGCCCTGCGCAACGCGCTGCTGGTGGCCCTCCTGGTCGGCGCGCTCGTCCGCCTGTCCCAGCTCGCCTTTGCCCGCAAGGTGCCGACCAGAACGAGTTGAGGGTCACTTCAGGGGTGTTCCCCATGCCAGGGGCCTGGTGGCTCCGCTACGGTCAGGATTGTGACATCGTGTGTAGCGGTTACCGTCTCGACGCCACCCGTTCCCCGACTCGCCGCACGGAGGACTTCGTCCGGACATCGACGACCGGCAGGTTCGTAGCGTGCGAGTAGCCATCGTTGCGGAGAGTTTCCTCCCGCAGGTGAACGGGGTCACCAACTCCGTCCTGCGGGTCCTCGAGCACCTTCACGAGCGAGGGGACCAGGCCATGGTCCTCGCGCCCGACGCCGACGCGTCGATCGGCCACGTCCCGCCCTTCGTGAGCGGCGCCCCCGTGGTCGAGCTCGGCTCCATCGGCTTCCCGGGGTACCCGGACGTGCGCCTGGTCGTGGGCAAGAAGTGGCGCACCGAGCGCACGCTGGCCACGTTCGCGCCCGACGTCGTCCACCTGGCCTCCCCCTTCATCCTCGGCTGGCGCGGCATCCTCGCCGCCGAGCGGCTGGGCCTGCCGAGCGTCGCCGTCTACCAGACCGAGGTGCCCGGGTACGCGGCACGGTACGGCCTGGGCCACTTCGAGCCGCTGCTCTGGAAGCGGGTCAAGGACATCCACGAGCGCGCGACGATGACGCTCGCGCCGTCGACCGCGACCATGCGCCAGCTCGAGAACCACGGCATCCCCAACCTGCGCCTGTGGGGCCGCGGCGTCGACACGCGCGCGTTCCACCCGCAGTTCCGGGACGAGGCCTGGCGCCGCCGGGTCGGCGCCGGGCGCGAGATCCTCGTGGGCTACGTGGGCCGCCTGGCCGCCGAGAAGCAGGTCGAGGCGCTGCGCGTGGTGCAGGACCTGCCGAACGTGCGCCTCGTGATCGTCGGCGACGGGCCCGAGCGGGACGAGCTGCGGCACATCCTGCCGGCCGCCCACTTCACCGGGCTGCTGCGCGGGGCCGAGCTGTCGCGGGCGATGGCGAGCCTCGACGTGTTCGTGCACCCGGGCGAGCTGGAGACCTTCGGCCAGACGCTGCAGGAGGCGCACGCCAGCGGCGTCCCCGTCGTCGCGCCCGCCGCGGGCGGCCCGCTGGACATCGTCCGGCACTCCCACGACGGCTGGCTGTACCCTCCAGGTGACCACGAGGCGCTCCGCGCCCGCGTCGTCGACCTGGTGGGCGACGAGCGCAAGCGGCGGGCCTTCGGGACCGCGGCGCGCGAGCGCGCCGAGGGCCGCACGTGGCACGACATCTGCTCCGAGCTCATGGGGCACTACGACGACGCGATCCGGGTGCACGCGAGAGCCGGCTCAGCGGAGGTATAACTTGCGAATCGTCCACGTCGCGAACTTCTACAGCCCTCGTTCCGGGGGCATCCGAACTGCGATGCACGCCATGGCCGGGCAGTACCTCTCCCGGGGGCACGAACCCGTGCTCGTCGTGCCGGCCAGGCGGGACGGAGTGACGCACGTGGACGGGGTGCGGGTGGTCAGCCTGGCGGCGCCACGCGTGCCGTTCTCCGGCGGGTACCGCGCCGTGGTGCGGCCCGGCAAGATGCGGGGCCTGCTGGAGACGCTGGCGCCCGACCGCCTCGAGGTGAGCGACCGCACCACCCTCGCCGGCCTGGGCGACTGGGCCCGCGAGGCCGGAATCCCGTCGCTGATGATGCTGCACGAGCGGGTCGACGGCGTGCTGCGGTCCTGGCTCCCCGGCGGCGCCGAGGGCGGCTGGGCGGCCGACTTCGGCGCGGCCGCGACGCCCGCGCTGGCCGACCGGTACAACCTCGCCACGCTCACCCGGTTCGACCGGCTCGTGGCCACCACGCACTTCGCCGCGGGCGAGGTGGAGCGCCTCGCCGAGCGCATGCGGGGCACCACGCTGCCGCCGCTGTACCGCGTGCCGCTCGGCGTCGACCTGGAACGCTTCCGGCCCGACCGGTACTCGGCCGAGGCCCGCGCCGAGTACGCGCCGCCCGGCACCGCGCTCATCGTGCTCGCGAGCCGCCAGTCCACGGAGAAGCGGCCCGACCTCGCGATCGACGCCGCCGCCCAGCTCGTACGCGACGGCCGCCCCGTGCGGCTCGTCGTGGCCGGCTCCGGACCGCTCCTGCCCAAGATGCGGCGCCGGGCCGAGGCCGCCGGGCTCCCCCACCGGTTCCTCTCGTTCATCCCCGACCGCGACCGGCTCGCAACCCTGCTGACCTGCGCCGACGCTGTCATCGCCCCGGGGCCGATCGAAACGTTCGGCCTCGCGGCGCTGGAGGCCCTGGCCTCGGGGACGCCCGTGGTCTGCAGCTCGTCGAGCGCACTCCCCGAGGTGGTCGGCACCGCCGGGGCCGCCGCCCCGCCGGAGGCGTCGGCGCTCGCCCTCGCCCTGCACGAGGTGCTCGACCGCGACGTGGAGGTGCGGCGCAAGGATGCCCGCGCCCGCGCCGAGCTCTTCCCGTGGAGCGCCACCGGCGACGCGATGCTCGACCTGCACTCGCGCAAGGCCTTCGACCTGGCGGACGTCGGCACCGGGGGGCGACGGTGAGATGACGGCGCCGGCGGGACGCGAGAGCTGCTTCCGACTGGTCGCCCTCGGTGACTCGATCACCGCGGGCGTGGGTGACACCGTCGGCCCGGACGCCGCTCACGGCCCCGGCTGGGCCGCGCACCTCGCCGCCGTGCTCGGCGTGGCGGAGTTCTCGAACCTCGCCACCAACGGCGCCCGCTCCCGCGACGTCGCGGACACCCAGCTCGACGCCGCGCTCGCGCTCCGCCCCCGGCTCGCCACCGTGCTGGTGGGCGGGAACGACGTGCTGCGCAGCGACTTCGACGCCCGGTTCACGCTCGCCGACCTGCACCGCTGCGTCGGCGAGCTGCGCCGCGCCGGGACCGACGTGGTGCTCGTGCGGCTCCCCGTGATCGGCCTGTTCGAGCTCACGCCCCGGCTGGTCCGGCACGTGATGCGGCGCCGGGTCGCCGCGATCAACGCGGCGGTCGACGAGGTCGCGGCGTCCGCGGGCGCGGCAGCGACGGCCGCCGCGGACGGCCGCGTCGTCGTGATCGACGCCGCGGCGGCGATCGCCCCGGCCGGGGCGAAGGCCTGGCACGTCGACCGGGTGCACCCCTCGCCCGCCGGGCACCGGCGGCTGGCGCTCGGCGTCGCGACGGCGCTGGCGGACCTCGACCCGGCATACGAGGTGGCCGCCCGCGCCGCCCGGCTGCCCGCGGCGCCCGACCCGCCGTCGGCGCGGCAGCGACTGGTCTGGCTCCTGCGGGCCGGGCTGCCGTGGTGCGTGCGCCGGGGACGGGACTTTCTCCCGGGCCTGCTCCGCTCCGTGGTGCACGACCTGCGGTCGGAGCGGGCGTTCGAGCCCGGGAGCATGGTCACGAGCCTCGCCGACTCGGGTCTGGACCCCCGCCGGAGGATCGGCCGGGGCTGACCGGCCGCATGGCGTCGATGATGCGCGTCCAGTTGTCGCCGCCGTGGCCGTGGTCGCGGGCCCACGTGTAGTACGCCCGGACGGCGGCGGGCAGTCCGGTGTCGACCCCCGCGGCCTCGCTCGCGGTCACGATGTGGTCGGCGGTCGCGCCCATCATCGTCACGGTGCTCAGGTGGCCCGGGTGCTCGCCGGCCTCGAGCTGCGCGGCCGGGTTCTCGCCGATCTCCAGCATCTCGGCGGTACCGGACAGGGTCTGCACGAGCTCCGGCAGCGCCGCCGTCGGCCGCACGCCCGCGGTCTCCAGCAGGGCCGTCGCGTGCATCAGCGCGGCGAGCGACGTGAGGAACACGTCGAGGTTGGCCTGGTACATGAGCTGCGCCAGCCCGGGGTCCGCCCCGAGGTAGCGCGGCGCGCCGATCGTGCTCAGCGCCGCCCGGTGGGCCTCCAGCAGCTCGGCCGGGCCGCTGTAGTAGACGTACGCCGCCTCCGTGCCCACCATCGGGGCGGGGTTCATCACCCCGCCGGTCAGGAAGCGCGCGCCGTGCTCCGCCGCCCAGGCGGCGCCCTCGCGGGACCGGTCGGGCGAGTCCGAGCTGAGGTTCACGAGCGTGCGGCCCGCGAGCGCCGTGGGCGCCGTCGTCGTCGCCGGTCCGAGGATGTCGTACATGGCCTGGTAGTCGGTGAGGCTGAGGATCACGAGCTCGCTCGCGGCCACGGCGTCGGCGGGCGTGGCCGCGAGGTGCGCGCCCGCGGCGACGACGTCCGCGGCGCGGCCGGGCGTCCGGTTCCAGACGGTGACGGGGTGGCCCGCGGCGAGCAGCGACCGGACCATGGCCTGGCCCATGGGCCCCAGGCCGATGAGGGTGACGGGGGCGCTCATCGCACGACCTCCGCCCGGCCCGCCCGGAGGCTCTCGTAGAGTCGTGCGAACCCCTCGGCGCCGTGGCCGGCCGCTCTCTGGCGGCTGATGAGCTCCTGGACGGCGGCGACGGGTGCGGGGTCGACGCCCTGTTCCTCGCTGGCGCGCACGATGTGGCCGAGGTCGGAGAAGTCCAGGCTCTGCTGGCCGGCGACGGTGTAGTCGCCGCCGTCGACCACCGCGGCGTCGTGGGCGAAGCCGGCCGTCATCGCGCTGAGGAACGGCGTGGCGCGGGCCGCGAACTCGGTGGCGCTCACGCCGACGGAGCCGACCATCGCGGCCCCGTGCAGGAAGCCCGCGAACATCGTGTACATGCCCGAGAGCATGGCGAGGTCGTACAGGGAGGCCAGGCCGCTGTCGGCGCCGTCGTACGTGCTGGTGGCCCAACGGTCGAGCACGGGCCGGGCGGCGTCGAACACCTCGGCGGAGCCGCTGTACAGGATCGACGCCTCGGCGGTGCCGATCATCGGCGGGGTGGCCATGACCGCGCCGTCGAGGTAGTCGACGCCGTGCCGTGCCGCCCACTCGGCGAGCTCGCGGGCCTCGTTCGGCGTGGTGGTCGTGAGGTTGACCAGCGCGCTCCCTCGCATGGTCTCGACGACCGGGTCGAGCGTCTGGTGCACGGAGGCGTGGTCGAGCAGGCAGGCCACGACCAGCGAGTGCGCGGTCACGGCACCGGCGACGTCGGACGGCGCCGTGGCCCCGCGGGCGACCAGGCCGGCGGCGCGGGCGGGGGTGCGGTTCCAGACGGTGGTGGGATGGCCGGCGTCGAGCAGCGCGGCGGCCAGGGCGCTGCCCATCGCGCCCAGTCCGAGCACCGTGACGCCGGTGCGTGCGGGGGTGGTCATCGGGGGATCTCCTCAGGTCGTGGGGACCTGACCATGCTCACCGGGCGACGTACCATCGCGGAAGTACCCACTATTTACTGGGGTACTTACCTTTTGGTACGTACCCCGACCCGAGGAGCGCACGATGGCGAAGGCACCCCGCAACGGCCCCTACATCTGCGGCATCGACGCCGCGCTCGACGTGGTGAGCGGCAAGTGGAAGGGCCTGATCCTCTGGGAGCTCGACGAGCACGGCGTGCGCCGGTTCGCGGAGCTGCGGCGCGGGCTCCCGGGCGTGAGCGAGAAGATGCTGACGCAGCACCTGCGCGAGATGGAGGCGGACGGGCTGGTGCACCGGCGGGTGCACGCCGAGGTGCCGCCGCGCGTCGAGTACACGCTGACGGAGCACGGCCGCACGCTCAACGCCGCGCTCGCGCCGCTCGGGGCCTGGGGTGTGGACCGGCTCAGGCGGGAGCGGTCGGAGCTGGTCGAGCACCGCGACGCGGCGGCGCTGCCGCGGCCCTAGCAGCCCTGGGTCGAACCCTGCCGAGCCGGCGCGGGGCGGTCCGCGTCCATGCCGGCGAGCGAGGCGAGCAGGCGGAGCTGGTCGTCGGCGGCGCCAGGCTGCGGCGTGAAGACGACCATGACCGGGCCCGGGTTGCCGGGCAGCGGGTACGCGTCCCACTCCATCGCGATGTCGCCGACCCTCGGGTGGTGGATCACCTTGGCGCCGTGCACGCTCTCGCGCACGTCGTGCCGCGCCCACAGCCGGCGGAAGTCCGCGCTGCGGATGCTGAGCTCCCCCACGACCGCGACGGCCCGGGGATGGTCCGGGTCGGCCGCGACGGCGGCGCGCAGCATCCCCATGTAGTCGAGGGCGGTGGCCTCCCAGTCCGCGCAGTGCAGCCGCGCCCCGTCGTCGTCGAACAGGGCCATGAGGAAGTTGCGCCGCTCCGGCGCGTGGTCCGCCGGGTCGCCGAGCAGCTCGGCGGCCAGGTCGTTCCACGCCAGCACGTCGAGGTGCCGACCGAGCACGAGCGCGGGGACGCCCATCAGCGGCAGCAGCCGCGCGGTGCTGGCCGGCACCCGGTCCGGACGCCGCTGCACGCGCACGTCGGGCTGCCGTGTCGCCCGCGCCAGCATGAGCATGTGCCGCCGCTCGATCTCGTCCAGCGCCAGGGCGTCGGCGATCGCGTCGAGCACGGCGTCGGACGGGCGCACGTTCCGGCCCTGCTCCAGGCGCTGGTAGTAGTCGGCGCTCAGGCCGGCGAGCAGCGCGAGCTCCTCGCGCCGCAGTCCTGCGACCTTGCGCCGCGGGCCGGGCTCGAGCCCGAGGTCCTGCGGTGTGGTGCGCTCGCGGCGGGACCGCAGGAAGTCGCCGAGCTCGCGCGCGTAGGGCTGTTCCGTGGCCATGGCAACCAGTGTGCGCCTCCGCCCCACGGCCAGGGTGGTCCTGCCAGACCGAGGGAGGCGAGGCCGCGTGGGGGCGGGCCGGCGCCGCCTAGCGTCGCCGACCATGAACACGTGGAACACCTCCGACATCCCTGACCAGACCGGCCGGCTCGCCGTCGTGACCGGCGCGAACTCCGGCCTCGGCCTGGTGACGGCGACCGAGCTCGCGCGGCACGGCGCCGACGTCGTCCTCGCCGTCCGGAACGTAGCGGCGGGCGACGACGCCGCGCACGCCATCGCGGCGGCCGTACCGGGCGCCAAGCTCCGGGTGCGGGCGCTCGATCTCGCCTCGCTCGTGTCGGTGCGGACCTTCGCCGCCCGGATCGCCGAGGAGCTCGGCCAGATCGACCTCCTCGTCAACAATGCCGGGCTCGTGCTCCTGGGGCCGCGGCGGACGACGTCCGACGGCTTCGAGCTGCACCTCGGCACCAACATGCTGGGCCACTTCGCGCTCACCGGGCTGCTGCTCCCGCTGCTCGCCCGCGGGGACGCGCCGCGCGTCGTGTCGCTCAGCTCGATCACCCACAAGACCGCGCACCTCGACTTCGACGACCTCATGGCCGAGCGCGACTTCCGCGCCTCCCCGGCCTACGGGGCGTCGAAGCTCGCGACCACGGTGTTCGGCGTCGAGCTGGACCGGCGCCTGCGCGCCGCGGGCTCGCCGGTGATCAGCACGCTCGCCCACCCCGGGCTCTCCGGCACGAACCTCACACCGCGCGCCTGGGAGGACCGGGGCCGTGCCGGCGGCTGGGTGGCGCGGCTGGGCCTGCTCGTGACCCAGCCGGTCGAGCGCGGCGCGCTCCCCCAGCTCCACGCCGCGACGGCGGCCGGGGTGCGCGGCGGGCAGTTCTTCGGCCCCGCCGGGTTCCGGGAGATCCGCGGGCGCGTCGCGGAGGTGCGGGCTTCCGCCGAGGCGACCGATCCCGCCGTCGGACGGCGGCTGTGGACAACCGCGCAGGAGCTGACCGGGGTGGCGTTCCTCTAGGCTGCCGGGGCGGGCGGCGGACGGTCGCGGGCTTGCGGACCGGATCAGGCCAGCGGCAGCAGGCCGCGCTCGGCGAAGACGCGCTTCGCGGTGGCGACGGCGTTCAGCGCCCGCGGGAACCCGCAGTAGACCGAGCTGTGCAGAAAGACCTCGATGATCTGCTGCGGGGTGAGGCCGACGTTGAGCGAGGCGCCGATGTGCACCTCGAGCTGCGGCTCGCTGCCGCCCAGCGCGGTGAGGATCCCGAGGGTCACGAGCTGACGCTGCCGTGGGTCCAGCTCCGGCCGGGACAGGATGTCTCCGTAGCCCCACGCGACGATCTGGTGCCCGAGCTCAGGAGCGACGTCGGACAGCGACTCGATGACCCCGTGGCCCGCGTCGTCGTGGATCGCGTCGAGGGCCGCCTTGCCCGATGCGAACCGTTCCGCGCGCAACGTCTCGTTCTCCGTCATCGTCTTCTCCTCCTGAGCTACCGGCATGGGTGATGTGGGCTCGATCGATGGGCACCAGGGCAAGCGCCGGTGGGCGCGGGCCCAAGTCCAGCCCATGACAGGCCGGGGATGCAAGATCTCGCGGGTGATATATGCCCTGGTCAACCAGTCTTTCCGAGGTCGCATTCCACCCCGGGGCGGAGGGCGGCCCAGGTCAGGCGGCCCAACGTTCCTGGTCAGGGCCGAACCCGGCATCTCAGTACATCTCGACACCGGGCAAGTCGCGCAGAAAGAATCACCCCATGGACGCGGCGTTGCGGGGGACGGCGGAGCGGGCGCTGGAGCGAGCCCTGGGCCACCAGCGATGGCGCGTCGACGGGGAGAAGGTGATCGCCACGTTCGCGTTCGGTGGCTCCCTCGCGATCAACGCCACGGCCTGGGAGGCCGGCGCCACGACCGGCCTCTGGCCGACGGTGGGCGTTGCGATCCTGGCCCTGGCGGGCGCCGCGACGGTCGTGCTGTACATGGCCGACCGCATCCGCGAACCGGACGTCACGGCCACGCTCGCCCGGTCCCGGCGCGAGCAGTGGGACGCCGCCCGGACCGAGCTCGAGTTCTTCCGCGCCCTGTACGTCCGGGTCGCCTTCAACGAGCACGTGCTCCGGACGACGTACGCGCTGACCTGGGTGTGCGTGGCGCTCTCGGTGCTCGCCCTGGTCGCGGGCTCGCTGGCGATGCTCACGCTGCCGGCCGGGCGCGCATGAGGGACGACGGCCTCAGGCGGGCGGGCTGGGGTCCGCTGCGCTGGCCCTGGGAACGGTGCTGGATCCGGCGGGCCGAGGAGCTGGTGGACCGCGAGCTGGCGCGGTGGATCGACCCGCCGAAGGATGCGCCCTCGGAACCGGACGTCGAGTCGGACGTGGCCGAGCACGTCGAAAATCCTGACGGCTCGGGCGCGCGGCCGGGCTAACGTCGTCCGGTGCACAGGGTGTCGGTGGTCGGAGCGGCCGGGTCGGGCAAGTCCACGTTCGCGCGACGGCTGGCGGCACGCCTCGACGTCCGGCACGTGGAGCTCGTGATGGCGCAGGTGTACCGCCGCACGCTGTCGCTCGCGGTGAGCCGCGCCGAGCTCTGGCCGGGCACGGGCAACCGTCAGCCCTGGGGCGACGCGCTCGCGCCCTGGCGGGAGGGCACGATCGTCCGGTGGTCGTGGGACCAGCGGAAGAGCCACCCCGAGCGCTACGGCGCCGCGATGACCGACCCTGCGAACGCCCACCTGACGTTCCACCGGCTGCGGTCGCGGCGGGAGGCGGACGCATTCCTGGAACGGGCGGCGCTGGGCTGAGTGCGGGACTCGGCGAGACGGCTACGGAGTCACACCGCTCCCGCCAGTACGATCCCTCCATGCCTGCGGACGACGCGAAGTTTGAGGGACAACAGCTCAGTCGATTCGGAGACTCGCCCCGAGAAACATTTGCGAGACGCCAGGTCACCGTGCTCCGGACGCAACTGGGGCAGTTTCGCTATCTTGCCGCCGACTTCCGCAAGGCCGGACGCTGGCTGGCGAACAAGCTGTCGGGCAGCCGCAGGGCCTAGCCTCTGCCGCCCCGGGGTCAGGCGCTCAGCGCCGCGACAGTCAGCGTCCCGGCGTCGGCGTCGAGCTCACACTCGACCCCTAGCGGCACGGACACCGGGTCGTCCAGGTGCCCGAGCGGGAGCCCCGCGAGGATCGGCACGCCGAGCGGGCTCAGCCGGTCCCGGAGCACGTCCAGGACGTTCCATCCGCGGTCCTCGTAGTCGTCGAACCCTTCGAGCGTGCCCACCGCCACGCCCGAGATGCCCGCGAGCGCGCCGGACAGCAGGAGCTGGGTCAGGGCGCGGTCGACCATCCCGAGGCCGACCGTCCGGTTGAGCTCCAGCAGCAGGACGTGACCGTCGAGATCGTTGTCGACGATGCCGACGCTGCGGGCCAGCATCTCGAGGTTGCCGCCGAACAGCGGTCCCGAGGCCGTGCCCGTCGTGGTGAGGTACGCGCCGTACTGGCCGTTGTCCCTGCGCACCGGCTCGCCGCTCCCGCCCGTCAGGAGCCGCCGGACCGTGTCCGCGCGCGTCCCGGCCACCGCGCCGTGGACCGACGGGACGCCGGCCTGGTGCCAGACCTGGTGCAGGGCGGTGATGTCGCTGAACCCGACGAGCGGCTTGGGATCCGCCCGGAGCGCGCCGGTGTCGACGTCGCGCAGGAGGCGGAGGCTCCCGCTTCCCCCGCGCAGGGTGAGGATGGCGCGGACCTCCGGGTCCCGGATCGCGTCGTTGAGGTCCGACGCACGCTCCCGGTCGCCGCCGGCCATGTAGCCGAACCGGTCGTCGGCGTGCTTGCCCAGACGCGCCTTGAAGCCCCATGACTCGACGGTCGCGACGCTCTCCGCCAGCCAGGACTCGTCGCTCCAGCTCGCCGGCGAGACGAGCGCGACGGCGTCGCCGGGCTCCAGCTTCCGGAGGGGTGCTACCTGGGGCCGGGGCTGTGCGACGCGCGACATGCCCCGGACGTTACCCGCTCGGCGCAGGGGCGCCGATCAGTCCGCGGTGATCCCGTGCAGCAGGCCGGTCGTCTGCCCGATCTCGACGAGGTAGCCGTCCGGGTCGCTCAGGTAGCACCGCAGCTCAGCCCCACGATCCTGGGGTTCGGTGAGGAAGTATGCGCCCTTCGCCCGCGCGTCGGCGTAGAACCGTGCGATGTCGGCGACCCGGACGTTGAGGAACGCCGAGACCGGGTCGCCGGGTTCAGGCGGCGTGAGGACGACGTCGGGCTTGTCCGGGGTGGGCCCACCGCCGGGATTCATGATGATCCACGTGTTCGCGACCCGGACGGTCGCGGGGTTCTCCGCCCGGACCACCTGTCCGCCGAAGATGTCGGCGTAGAACTCACGCGACACCGCGACGTCGCGGACGGTCAGAAAGTGGGTCACGACCAGCCCCTGCTCAGGGGCCGGAAAATCGTCGGTGCTCACGCTGCTGCTCCTGTCCTTCGCGGCCTCGGTGAGCCGCCGAGATGTTGACCGGACAGGCGCCGCATCTGTGACCGCTCGGCGGCTTGCTCCATGCGGCTCGTCGTGCGGGGCACTGGAATCACCCCGGACATTCGGGCGGGCGATCTCTCCGACACGTCCTGACCGACCTTCGAGCACACGGTCCTGGCCACCGAACCAGGTTCGTGTCTGATGGATTCGGGGCACGAGAAAGGCCCCCGACCGGCGAAAGCGTAGGTCAGGGGCCTTTCTTACTCGGGTGCGGTAGCGGTGGGGTTGGAGAGGGCCCTTGTACGGCGTTGCACGTGGAACGACACAACCCGGCTGACCTGCGCAGATACCGCAATCACGCTCCGACCGGCTTGGATGCGTTGGCACTGCCTTCGATCGCAAACCGGAGCGAAAACGGGGACTTCCTGGTGCGTTCGGGGTGGGCCGTCGTTCGGCTCCCTGCCACGTTCTTTGTCGGCGTGGTGCCGGGTCAAGGCTGGCGCTTGCGCCATCACGCAGTGACGCGGAGCGGCCTTGACGCGGTGCCTCGTCGATGAAGATCCTCCGAGAGCTGGACGTCGTTCCACTGTTGAGATGACACACTTGCCCCCCCCCCGGCCACGTGTCCGACGTTGGATGGTCTGGCTCGCCGGCGTCGTGCGGGTGGTTGTTAGGCGGGCGCTCGACGTGGCCGGTTACGGGTGCCGGCCGCCGTGACCGTCCGCGATCTGCAGTCCGCCACCGAGGTGCGACTCGCCTGGTGTTCGCCCGCTCGTGGACAACCTCGCGCGGGAACGGCGGGGGCCCGCGGCGGGCGTGCCGGGGCGCGGTGATACTGAAATCGGCCTAGATCCCCCTGACCCCCAGGACGCCTAGTCCCGGAGCACAGAGGAAACCGCGTGCAACAGTCGGTCCTCCAGGACTCCGTGCACCTGGTCGACCCTCAGGTCAACCGCCAGGGCCTCGAACGTCTCATCGTGGAACATGAAGAAGTAGTGCTTAAGCCTCTGCGACCACCCACCTTGGTGGAGGGGGTGGACTGAGTTGATGCGTTCCGCTTCGGCGATCCAGGGCGAGTTGTGGACGATGTGAGGTCCGTATGGTTCGAGTCCTCGGCTGAACAGAGGGTGGCCGCTGATCACTTCGTCGTTCGGGCCGCCGAACTTGGTCGCGTGGCAGCGCTCGAAAGTGAACTCGAGCAGTTGCGCGGGCATTGGATCGGTCGGCGACACGACCGCGGCGTAAGTGCCGTCCCAGCTCGGGTCGACCGCAGATGCGTAGCAGATCAGCACGGCGGCGGACCCGTTCGAGACGAGGTGCGGCAGCGGCGCTCCTGTGTCCCACTGCGCAGCCAGGTCAATCGGTTCGGCCCAGGATTCGCCTCGTGCTGCCGCGAGCTGCCTCTCGGCTTTGGTTAACTCTCTATGGGCGTCACGGTCGGTGTAACCCGAGGCCACCAGCCGATCTCGTGCCGTCTTCACGGCCCGTTTGAGCTCTCGTGTCACCTGCGCATCCTCGCACGTGCCCCTCAACCGCCGGAGGTGTTGAAATCTGGAGCAGGGAGGTCGGTATGTGGTTCCGTCGCACGCCTCGGGTAGAGCCGCTGCCTGAGCCGGACTTTGGGCCGGAATTGGAGCGGTTTCACAACGGGCTGGCGGTTCTGCTGCGCGACGGGGAGCCCGTCGGCCACGTGGCGTCCTCGCTGGGTTACTTCACCACCCGTGGGGGCCGTCAACCGTGGGTATGGCTCGTGGTGGTGTGGAGCGACGGGACGAAGGAGGACTCGGTCGAGGACTACGCGCCGTGGACTTACGTGGCGGAGATGCGTGCGGGCTACTTCGAGTGGACGGATGGCTTCGGGAGGGTGAGGGGCCGTAAGCACAGCCACGTCGGCCGCTATGAGATCGAATGGCTTCCGCGAGACCGCGCCCTGGCGGAGCGAGAACAACTCGGAGTCAGACTCAAAGATTTCTAGGTCGGCGGGGTGCGGCGGGGGTGCGCGTAGGGCGCGCAGCGCCCGGAGCGCGGGGGTCCCCGCCGCGGGCCCCCGTCGGCCGCGCCGCGAAGCGGCGCGCTTGATGCGGAGGTGCCGACGCTCACCGTGACCGGCACGGTGGTTCGAGTCGAGGAGATGACTCCGGCGGGAACGGTCAAGGGTCGACTGGCGCGACAGTCCAAGCCGAAGTCGGACACCTCGCGACGCACGATCACGCTTCCGGACTTCGTGGTCGCGGCTCTCCGAGAGGCGATCGGCCTGGGCCTCGATGGTGGGCCGGACAAACTCGTGTTCCCCTCGACGGAGGGCACGCCCCGCTCCCCCGGCCGCGTTCGTGAGCAGCTGCGCCAGGCTCGCGAGGGAACGGGGATCACAGTGACTCCGCACGACTTCCGTCGGACGATCGCAACGCGGGTCGCGAATGAGACGACCATCGCGAACGCGACGGCGCTACTCGGTCACGCTGACGAAGGAACTACCGTGCGGCACTATGTGAGGCGGACGCACATCGCCCCGGACCTGCGGATCGTCATCGATCAACTCGTCCAGCAGGCAGAGGCCGAAGCCGTCCCGGAAGCCAATCCGGAGTGAAAACGGAGTGCCCGGCATGACGAAGGCCCCCAGATCCGCATGATTCTGCGGTTGGGGGCCTTCGGGGTGCGGTAGCGGTGGGATTTGAACCCACGGTGGACTTTCACCCACACACGCTTTCGAGGCGTGCTCCTTAGGCCGCTCGGACACGCTACCTTCGCCCGCTACCTCAGTAGCAGACCGTAGGAGGATACCCGGTCCGAGCCCGGTTCCACGAATCGGTTCCCCGACGGCGTCCGGCGCACCCCCGGCACGCCGGACAACCTGGCTCCCTGTCACCTCCCAGCGGGCCACAGGCTCAGCCCAGGCGTGCCCCAGGAACCGGCCGGGTCCATGCGTTTACCTCGTGTTCATCACCCCGATAACCCCGGAGATCCGATGAACCAGCTCATGCTCTACGCGGTCGACCTCGTCGCCGTCACCATCCTCACCTTCGCGCTCTACTTCCCGCGACACCGCCGGCGCGACCTCGTCGTCGCCTACCTCGGCGTCAACGTGGGGGTGCTCGCGGTGTCCGCGACGCTCTCCGCGAGCGCCGTCGCCGCGGGTCTCGGCCTCGGCCTGTTCGGCGTGCTGTCGATCATCCGGCTGCGCTCCACGGAGCTGTCGCAGCACGAGGTCGCCTACTACTTCGCGTCGCTCGCGCTCGGTCTGCTGGGCGGGCTCGGGACGAGCGCCGGCTGGCTCGGGCTCGCGGGCAGCGGTCTGATCCTCCTGGTCATGGCGCTGGCCGACCATCCCCGCCTGTTCGCGAGGCACCACAGCGAGCTGGTCGTCCTCGATCGCGCGATCCCCGACCAGAGGGAGCTGGTGGCGCACCTGGAGCAGCTTCTCGGAGCCCGGGTGCACGCCCTGTCGGTGCAGCGCCTGGACCTCGTGAACGACTCCACCTGGGTGGACGTGCGCTACTCCGAGGCGCGTCGCCTGCCGATCGTGACCGACGACGGCACCGGCGCCCCCACCACCCTGCACGAACGTCCTGAGCTGGCGGCGGCCCGATGATCGACGCCCTCGCCCCCGTGACCCTCGACGAGCTGAACGAGGCCGCCGCGCTCCAGACCCGGCGCGACCGCAAGTACGTGCTGACCCCGGACGAGCTCGACGACCTGCTCGCGGCCCTGCCGCCGGCCCGGGTGCTGGAGATCGACGGGTCCCGCACGTTCGCCTACGACTCCACCTACTTCGACACCCCGGAGCTGGACGCGTACCGCCTCGCGGCGACACGTCGCCGTCGGCGGTTCAAGGTCCGCACGCGAACCTATGTGGACACCGGGTCGTGCTTCGTCGAGGTGAAGACCCGCGCGGGCCGCGGCACCACGGTCAAGGAGCGGCAGCCGCACGACGACGCCGACCACCTCGGCCTGGCCCGCGCCTTCGTCGCCGACCGCCTGGCGGACGCCGGGGCGCCGTCGGCCCCCGTGCTCACCCCGACCCTGCGGTCGCGGTACCACCGCACCACCCTGCTGCTCGACGACGCCCGCGTCACGCTCGACATCGGACTCGTCTGGGACCTGCTGGGCCCGCCCGACGCCAGCCACCACGGCACCGGCTCGGACGTCCGTCGCAGCGCCACGATCGGCGACCTCGTGGTGGTCGAGACCAAGACCGCCGCCGGCTCCGGGCCCTCGTCCGTGGACCGCCTCCTGTGGCGGGCGGGCCACCGGCCCGACCGCATCTCCAAGTACGCCACCGGGCTGGCCGTGCTGGAGCCCGGCCTGCCGGACGCGCCCTGGCGGCGCCTCGTCCGCCGTCTCGCCGTGAGCACGCCCACCACCGCACGACACATCCTGACCAGCGAGAGGACCTCAGCATGAAGATCCGCCGACCCCGCCCCGTCCTGACCGCCACGATCTCCGGCGCCCTGGTGCTCGGCGCCCTCGCCGGGTGCAGCGCGGCCACCGCCGGGACCACGAGCAGCACGGACGCGACCACCACGACGACGATCTCGGAGGTGGCGACGACCACCGACGACGCGCTGGCCGACAACGAGGACTACACGGACCTCGCGGCCCTCGCCGACGAGACCTGGGACACCGCGGACGAGACCACCGTCTCGCTCGCCGGCGACAGCGCCACGGTCTCGGGCGACGGCGCCACCGTCGACGGCTCCACCGTCACCATCACGGCGCCCGGCACCTACCGGATCAGCGGCACCCTCGACGACGGTCAGGTCGTGGTGAGCTCCGAGGCCGACGGCCTCGTGCGGCTCGTGCTCGACGGTGCCGACATCACCAGCTCGACGGGTTCCGCCGTCGCGGTCACGCAGGCCGACGACGTGTCCGTGGTGCTCGCGGACGGCTCCTCCAACAGCCTGACCGACGCCTCGACGTACGCGGACACCAGCGAGGACGCGCCGAACGCCGCCCTGTTCTCGGCCGACTCGATGGTCGTCTCGGGCACGGGGTCGCTGGACGTCACCGGCAACACGAACGACGGGATCTCCTCGAAGGACGGACTCGTGATCGCGGGCGGCGACATCACCGTCACCGCGGTGGACGACGGCGTGCGCGGCAAGGACTTCCTGGTCGTCACCGACGGCACGCTCGACGTCGACGCCGAGGGCGACGGCCTCAAGGCGGACAACGAGGACGGCACGAACGACGACGGCGAGACCGTCGGCTACGCGGCGCTCCTCGGCGGCACCGTCACCGTCGCGTCCGGCGACGACGGCGTCCACGCGGAGAGCGACCTCGTCGTCGACGGCGCCGCGGTCACCGTCGCCGAGTCCGTCGAGGGCCTGGAGGCGGCGCACATCCTGGTCGTGAGCGGCACGGTGGACGTCACGTCGTCCGACGACGGCTTCAACGCCGCGGGCGGCACGAGCACGACGACCGACGAGGCCCAGGGTGAGGCACCCACGGGAGGCGAGCCTCCGGCGTCGGGCACCATGCCGGACGGCGAACCGCCGCAGGGCGGTGGCGGTGGCGGCGGGGGCGGCATGCCGGGCGAGGCCGCGGGCGACTACTCGCTGGTGATCACCGGCGGCGACGTCACGGTCGACGCCGGGGGCGACGGCCTGGACTCGAACGGGACCCTGACGGTCTCGGGCGGTGACGTCACGGTGCTCGGCCCGACGGACGGCGGCAACGGCACCCTGGACAGCGCCGGCGCGCTCACGGTGCAGGGCGGCACGCTGCTCGCCGTCGGCACGTCGAGCATGCTCCAGACGCCGGGCGACGGCTCGGAGGGCTGGGTCGCCGCGACCTTCGACACGCTGGCCGCGGGCACGGACGTCACCGTGGTCGACTCGTCCGGCACCACGGTGGCCAAGGTGGCCCTGACCAAGGACACCCAGTCCGTGGTGCTGGCCGCCGAGAACGTGACCACGGGCGAGGACTACACGATCCAGGCCGACGGCGCGGACGTCACGACGGCCACGGCGGGCGAGGCCCCGGCCACCACGGGGCGCTGAGACACCTCACCCGGCGGAATCCCCGGAAAGGGGGTGGGATTTCGCCGGGGGTGCGGGGTAGTGTTCCGGACACCGCCGAGGGAGGACACCGATGCCCGCGCCCACGCTCTTCGACTACGCGGACCACAGTCCGTACTCGAACCCCGGACACCACACCGGATATTTCACCGAGCTGAGCACCGACCCGGAGTCGCTGCACCGGTTCGCCTGCACCGCCGTCGTGCACTACCGGGCCGACAGCCCCACGCTGACCGAGGCGCAGAAGAGCGACCCCGACCGGCGCTGGCTCACCTCGATCCTGGACGCCGCGGAGCTGCGCGCGCCCCTCGACGGGCCGCGCACGCAGGCGCAGCAGGTCGCCGGGTGCTGCCGGGACCACACGCTGCTGACGCTCGGCGTGCTGCGCACGCACGACGTGCCAGCGCGGTCCCGGATCGGCTTCGCCACGTACTTCGTGCCGAGCTGGAACGCCGACCACGTGGTGGGCGAACGCTGGGACGGGAAGCGCTGGGTGCGGTTCGACTCCGAGCTCGACCAGAAGGACTTCGACTTCGACGTGCACGACATGCCCACCGGGCCGGAGTCGCCGTTCGTGACGGCGGCGGAGGCGTGGCTGGCGATCCGAGCCGGGAGCGTCGACCCCGCGACGTACGGCGTGACGGCGGACGTGCCGTACCTGCACGGCAAGGACTTCGTGCGGTACTACGTGCTGTACGAGGTGGCGCACCGGCACCGCGACGAGCTGCTGCTCTGGGACCTCTGGGGGCCGGAGCTCGGCACGTCCTACGTCCGCGAGGCCGCCGGCGGCCAGGCCACGGCGTGGGTCCAGGAGGCCGGCCTGCCGGGCGCCGAGATGTCGGACGCCGAGTTCGACGCCGTGGCCGACGAGCTCGCCTACCTGCTCGTGGCAGCCGACTCCGGGGACGGCGAGGCCGCCGACCAGCTCGCCGAGCTGTACCACGGGGACTCGCGGCTGCACCCGGGCAACCGCGTGCTGACGCTCTCCCCCACGGGCCACGGCGGCATCACGGACCTCACCACGCGCTAGGCGGGCGGCGGTAGGCGACGGACCAGCTCCTGCAGGACGTCGCTCGTCCCGGCGTCGACCTTGACCGTCGCGTACTTGTCCCCGCGGGTGATGCCGCGGTTCACGATGACGACGGGCTTGCCCGCATCGGCCGCGTGCCGCACGAACCGCAGCCCGCTCATCACGGTCAGCGACGAGCCGGCGACGAGCAGCGCGTCGGCGGAGTCGACCAGCGCGAACGCCCGCTCGACCCGCTCGCGCGGCACGTTCTCGCCGAAGTAGACGATCTCGGGCTTGAGCACGCCCCCGCAGAACTCGCAGGGGGCGGGCTTGAAGTGCGCGGTCGACTCGATGACGGCGTCGGCGTCGGGCGCGATCTCCACGTCCGCGACGTCGCCCACGGACTCCAGGAAGCCCGGGTTGAGCTCGGTGAGCCGCTCGGCGAGGTGGGTGCGCGAGATGACCCGGCCGCAGTTCAGGCAGATCACGCGGTCGTATCGTCCGTGCAGGTCGATGACGTTGCGGGAGCCCGCGTCCTCGTGCAGCAGGTCCACGTTCTGCGTGATGATCCCGGCGAGGATCCGGCGCTCCTCCAGCTCGGCGAGCGCGCGGTGCCCGGCGTTCGGCGCGGTGCGGTCCACGTGCTGCCAGCCCACGTGGTTGCGCGCCCAGTAGTGCCGGCGGAACTCCTCGTCGCCCACGAACTGCTGGTAGGTCATGGGGCTGCGGGGCGGCGAGTCGGGGCCGCGGTAGTCGGGGATGCCGGAATCCGTCGAGACCCCGGCGCCCGTGAGCGCGGTGATCCGGAGGCCCGAGAGCACGTCCACGGCGTCGTCCACGGTGGTGCGGGCGACCTCGACGGGCTCGGGCTGCCACGTGGTGGGGCGAGCTTGAGGGAACACGCCTACGAGGGTATGCCGCCGAGTGCCCGGCGCACCCGTGGTGTGTTGGATTTCGCACCGTGGTCCGTGGCGCCGGTCGGTGTGACTCAGCCCCGCCGCGCCTCGAAGAACTCCCGGAGCAGCGCCCCGCACTCGTCCTCGCGGAAGCTGCCCAGCACCTCGACCTCGTGCAGCGCCCGCTGGTCGCGCACGAGGTCCCACACCGAGCCCGTGGCGCCGGCCTTCGGGTCCCACGCGCCGAGGACGAGCCGCCGCACCCTCGACTGCACGAGGGCGCCCGCGCACATCGGGCACGGCTCCAGCGTGACCACGAGCGTGCAGCCGGACAGCCGCCATTCGCCGCGCGCGGCGGCGGCCGCCCGCAGGGCGAGCACCTCGGCGTGGGCGGTCGGGTCCCCCGTCGCCTCCCGCTCGTTGTGCCCGACGCCGATCACCTGCCCCGCCTCGTCGAGCACCAGGGCACCCACCGGCACGTCGCCGGTGTCCAGGGCACGCCGGGCCTCGTCGAGGGCGACGCCCATCCACCGTTCCCAGTGCGCGCGGCGCTCGGCGGCGCTCAGGCCTGCTGTGTCAGACACACAGGTCACCCTAGTGACCCGCGGGTCTGACAACGCGGCGTGCGGGGCCGGAGTGTGGGACTGGCGACTTTCCGGGCCTCCGCACCGCGCCGCCGTTCGACCGCCCGGTAGCGTTGGCCCCATGCGCCTTCACGTCGTCGATCACCCCCTGGTCGCCCACAAGCTGACCGTCCTGCGGGACGAGACCACGGACTCGCCCACCTTCCGCCTGCTGGTCGACGAGCTGGTGACGCTCCTGGCCTACGAGGCCACGCGCGAGATCGCCACCGAGCCGCACGAGGTGAAGACGCCGATCACCACCATGACAGGCACGCGCCTGGCGTCCCCGCCGCCGCTGGTGGTGCCCATCCTGCGGGCCGGCCTGGGCATGCTGGACGGGATGAGCCGCCTGCTCCCGACGGCGGAGGTCGGCTTCCTCGGCCTGGTGCGCGACGAGGAGACGTTCAAGGCCGTCACGTACGCGAACCGCCTGCCCGACGACCTCACCGGCCGGCACGTGTTCCTCATCGACCCGATGCTCGCCACGGGCGGCACCTTGGTCGCGGCGATCGACTACGTGCTGGAGCGCGGCGCGCGCGAGGTCACGGCAGTCTGCCTGCTGGCCGCCCCGGAGGGCATCGCACTCCTGGAGGAGCACGTGGGCGACCGCGCGAACCTGTCGGTCGTGGTCGCGGCCGTGGACGAGCGCCTCAACGAGAAGGCCTACATCGTGCCCGGCCTGGGCGACGCCGGGGACCGGCTGTACGGCATCGTCTGACGCCGGCGTGGCGCCCCGCCCGGGGCGCCCCGGGCGCTAGGCCTGCTCGGCTTCGGAGTCCGCGGGCTCGCAGCCGTGGCGGTCGAGGCCCATCAGCCGCCGCCAGGGGCTGTCCGTCGGCGCCCTGTTCAGGGTCCGGGTCGTGAGCGCGGCCGGCTCGGCGGACGGGTCCGCCGTCGGCTCGCAGGTGGGCTCGGGGAGCACGCAGTTCTCGCCCTTGACGGCGAACGACTTCTCCACCGTGAAGGAGGTGCCCTCCAGCTCACGGGTCAGCCGGACGGTGACGTTGCCGTCGAGGGTGAACAGGGGCTGGTGGGGCAGCACGAACGTCGTCGACCCGGCGGGGACCACCTGCTCCTCGCTCGTCGCACCGGTGGCGTCCTGCACCAGCACGCCGCGCCACTCCCGGCCGGTGCCGTTCTGCACCGTCGCCGCGATCTGCACGTTCTGGTCGACACACTCGGCCGCGGTCTCCACCGTGAGCTGCTCGGCCGTCGGCCAGGTCACGTCGGCACAGGACTTGAAGGCCACGTCGAGCTGGTCGAGCGTCTGGCCCGCCGCCGTCAGCGCCACGGTGCCGGTGCCCCAGACCACCGGGAACTCGATCACCTCGGTCTGCCCGGCGGGCACGGTCCGGGTGACGTCCCCGACGTGGAACGGCACGGGCAGGGTCGAGGCCGTGTTGTCGGCGGTGACCTGGAAGGTCTGCACCGAGCGGTCCTGCTCGGCGTCGAACACGCAGGGCTCGGCCGCCATGGTCTGCTCGCCCGCTGCCGGCTGGATCTGGGCGGCGGCGAAGGACCGCGTCGGGTTGTTGGCGGGGGTGCTCACGGCGTCGGCCAGGTCGCCGTCCGAGTCCGCGACCTCGCGGGAGAGGTGGAACGTGACGTCGCCCGCCGGCATGTGGGTGCGGTCGGTGTTCACGGAGAGATCCATTGAACCGCCCGCCGCGACCGGCACCTTGACCGACTTGAGCGTGTCACCGCCCACCGGCACCGACATGACGGCCAACACCGACTCGCTGCTCTTGTTCGTGATCGTGCCGACGACGCCCACGGTGCCGCCGGAGTTGGCGGTCTGCACGCTCGTCTCCGTGTCCCACGCGGGCTGGTAGCAGTCCACCGAGCGGTGGTCACCGGCGGCGACGCGGGTCTCGTAGGCGTTGCCGTCCACGTCCGTGGTCAGCACGAACGTGGCCTGGCCGGCCGGGACGCGCAGGCCGTCGTGCACCGTGACCCGCGCGGACTCGCCGGGCGCCACGTCCTTGCCCGTGGCCTCGCGGCTGCCGGCCGCCTCGAGGGCGACGCGCACGACGCGCTGGGTCGTGTTGGTGTAGCTGCCGATCACGGCGGCGTCGGCCTTGTCGACCCCGCCCTCGGCGAGGCAGGACGCGGTCACGGTGCCCACGCCGGCACCGGCATTGGCCCAGGCCGAGGTGGCGACCAGCGTGGCCGAGGCGGAGCGTGCGCTGCCGGCGAGGACCGGCCGGACGTTCGCCACGCCCAGCTCGGCGGGCTGCGCCGTGGACGACGCCGCGGTGGTCACGTTCAGCGACAGGTCGACGGCGCCGTTCGGCTCGATCTGCGCCGACGACAGGTAGGACCCGGAGACCGGCGTGCAGAGCCAGGAGTTCGGCAGGTCACCGGCCCCGCACGAGAGCTGCGCCTGCTCCGACGCCGGCTTGACGCCGTCGGGCAGGGAGACCTCGACTGCCCAGCCGGGGCCTACCGTGCGGTCACCGGTGCTGACCAGGGTGACGGGCAGCGGGGCCGAGCCGGGGCTGGACAGCGAGACGTCCCTGGTCTGCGCGGACAGCTCCGGACCGAACGCTGCGACCGTGCGGCTCGGCAGGTCGGCGTTCATCGGCTGGAGGCCGTCGGCCCAGACCTTGGCGCTCACCGGGTAGTCTCCGCCGGCGTTGGCCTGCACCGGCACGACGACGCTGCGCGTCGCGCCCTGCGCGAGCTCGCCGATCGAGCAGAGCACGACGTTGGCCCGTTCGGTCGGCGCGCAGCCGACCGGGGCCTCGACCGGGACGGAACCCTCGGTGGCGGGCGTGCTGGGCGACGCGCTCGGCGACGTCGGCATCTCGATCTCGCTGGTGGACGAGCCCGCCGAGGCGTCGGCCTTCGACCCGGACGACGTGTCGCCGGCCGCGCCGGGCGTCGGCGTGGCCTCGGGGGTGGGCGTCGCGCTCGCCGCGGGGCGCACGGTGCCGGCGACCAGACGGCCGCCGATCCCCGTGCCGAAGGAGCCCTCCGGCTTGGCGGCAGCGAGCCCGTCCGGGAGCGTGACCTCGACCTGGGTGCCCGTCGCGTCGGCGGCGCCCGTGTTCTCCACGGTGAACCACAGGTTCTGGTTCTGCCGGGGTGTCAGCGGCTGCGCGGCGTCCGCGTAGTCGACCTCGATGTACGCGGTGTTCTCGTTCGGCACCACGTCGGTGGGCAGCACGGGCTCGCCGCCCTTGACCCCCTCGGCGGGACCACCACCCGGCAGCTCCCGGGCGTCGTTGGTGGCGATCACCGTGTCGATCAGCGGGTCTGCCTCGGGCGGCGCCGTGATCTGCAGCGCCGCGACCAGGCCGACGGCTGCGACGGCGAGCGCGCCCGCGGCCACGCTGCCACCCGTCGCGGCGGCCGCGGCCGAGGCGACGGCACCTGCGGTGGTGGACACGGCGGACGACACCGCGCCGGAGAACGAGCCGCTCGACGCCGCGCTCATGGCGGAGGCGGAGTGCGCGCCACCGGCCGCGGCGCCCGCGCCGGCCTTCCCGGCGACGACCATGCCGCCGATCGGGGCGCCGGCGCCGACCAGGGCGAGGCCGCCCGCGCCCAGCACCAGCGGGGCGATGACGGTCTTCATGCCGTGCGCCACGTCGTGCAGCTCGAGCACGAGGGCGCTGCAGGTGGCGCAGGTGGACAGGTGCTCGTCGATCTTGATGGTCTCGCGCTTGGACAGGCTCGCTCGCACGTACCCGCCGAGCAGCGGGTTGACGGTGCGGCAGGTGTCGGACGGCGCGTGCGTCAGGTGCTGCTGGAGGTACCCGGCCCGCAGCGCCTCCTTGGCACGGTAGAGCAGGGCGGACACCCCGTTGGGGCTGAGGCCGAGCACGGGTGCGACCTGGGCGGGCTTGAGCTCGTCCACGAGCACGTACCAGAGGACCTCACGCCACCGCTCCGGCAGGTCGACGTAGGCCTTGGCGATCACGCTGCGCTCGAAGCCCTGGAGTGTCGGGTCGTCCTTCGAGGCCACCCGGCCGAGGACGGACTCGATCTCGTCGTCGGTGCTCGGACGGGTGCGCGCGGCGCCGCGCGACACGTCGAACGACCGGTGGCGGACCATCGTGTACAGGTAGGGGCGGAACCCGGCGTCGGGGCCGACCCCGCGGCGCAGCATCTCGAACAGCTTGCTGAACGCGTCGGCGACGACGTCCTCCGCGTCAGCGGCCGGGACGTACTGGCGGGCGAGGGCCCGAGCGGCGGCCGAGTGACGCTCGTAGAGCACGCCAAAAGCATCACGGTCACCTGACCTGACCTGCAGAATCAGTTCCGCGTCACTCGGGGTTTCCCCTGCGCTGCTCTCGACTTGCCTCACGTCTACCCATGCTTTCGCGGTGGTCGCGCTGCCGTTGACTGTCGCCGTCCTGCCAAGACTATAGAGCCAGGCGGAGGTTTGAGGGGGTGGAATTCCAGATTCCGGGGTGATGCCCGGGTGAAGTCCCGCACGTCACACCCGAAGGTGCGTCATGATTGATCCCCGTGAGGGTCCCATCAGCATGAGCGAGGCACAGCAGGAGGCGCGGGTGCGTGTGCACGACCTGCGCGAGCGGTGGCGCGCTACGAGTCTGGCGTCGGTATGGATCCGGCCGAACGACTGGGAGCACCCCGCCGCAGAAGCGCTAGCGGAGGCACTGGCCGAGGGCCGTGGCGTGATCGCGCCGGCCGAACGGCTCGGTGCGGCGCGCGCCGGCGTGGGTGCCGGGATCACCGAGGCCCTGGACGACGTCGCCTGCCTCTATGCCGCCTTCGGGCGCCCCACGGATGTCGGCGCGCTGCGTGCCGCGGCGATCGGCTGGGTCGGGGAGCGCGAGCGCGTGCCCTACCAGATCGCCACGCACGACCCCTCGACCGGCCTGCCCACGGGTGAGTACCTGGGCGAGCGGCTGCGCGAGACCTACGGCGTCGCCCAGCGCACCGGCTCGACCGCGGGCGAGTCCCACTGTCTGCTGGTGCTCGACGTGGGCCTGGAGAACCTCGACACCTGGCAGCGGCTGGCGCGCTCCGCCGCGATCGGCCGCACCCTGCACCAGGTGTTCGGCGAGGGCCACCCGATGGCGGCCGTCGGCGACGGCACGTTCGTGGTGCTGTGCGAGCGCGGCCCGACGACGGCGGAGCTCGGCCAGTCGCTGCGCCGCGTCGTGGAGCGCAACGCCGAGGTGCTCGGCCTGACGACAGAGGTGCGCCGCCCGACCCGGGTGTGGGTCGAGCGGCTTCCCGGGACGCACGGCGACGCGCTGCTCCTCCTGGACCACCTGGCTCGCTGAGCCTCGGAGGTTCAGCCCTGCTCGAAGGTGAGGCAGTCGGCGTGCCCCGGGTCCTCGGGGCCCGGTCCCACGCGGATCGACTGCGCGTTGCACTCCAGGTGGTCGTTGTGGGTGCACTCCTCGCGCTGGCACGCGCCGACGTGAGCGATCACCTTCTCCAGCCCACCCTTGGTGGTCAGCGGGATGAACGTGGCGCAGGAGGCGTCGCCCGCGTGCCCCGCGATGGTGACGGCGCCGGCGTGGCAGCCGTGGTCGTGGTTGTAGCCGCAGCCGTCGATCGAGCACTCGACGACCTCGGGCATTTCCATCAGCGTGCTCATGGCATCTCTCCTCGCTCGGTGCGTCGCCCCCGCGGAATACACCGATCGTATTCCGAAATGGCAGATCGTGTAGAGCAAGGAATGCCTTACCTACATTTCAGCGGGCATTCCCGATTAACGAAAGAATGGCATTGCTGAAATCAGCCGCCCACCGCGGACGTGGTCACTCCTCGCGCCGCGGAGCCGGCCGCCAGAGCACCACTGCACCCCCGCCGGCGGCGCGGTGCTCCAGGTCCACGCGCACCGCCGCGCTGCGGACGCGCTGACCTCGCTGAACCACCACGACGTCGCCCGCCGCCGGACCCGCGGCGAACACACGCCCCTCCTCCTGGACCCGCATCAGCAGGTCACCGAGGCGCTCCTCCAGCACGGAGACGTGCGCCTCCAGGTCGAGGATGCGCTTGATCCCGGCGAGGTTGATGCCCTCGCCCTGGGCGAGCTGCTGCACCTGCAGCAGGCGCGCCACGTCGCGGCGCGAGTACCGGCGGCCGCGGCCGCGCGTGCGCCGGGGCACCACCAGGCCGAGGCGGTCGTACTGCCGCAGCGTCTGCGGGTGCATGCCCGCGAGCTCGGCGGCCTTGGACACGGTGAGCACGGGTGTGTCGTCGTCGACCATGCGCACCTCCGAAGTCTCTTTTGCACGGTTCGTGCGGGCAGGTTAGCCGAACCCGGTGCGGCAGG
Organism: Promicromonospora sp. NPDC090134; assembly: GCF_044746965.1. NCBI lineage: Bacteria > Bacillati > Actinomycetota > Actinomycetes > Micrococcales > Promicromonosporaceae > Promicromonospora > Promicromonospora sp. NPDC090134. The sequence goes on from NZ_JBIVCZ010000014.1 coordinate 80,217, forward strand.
GCAGCCGCCCCACCGCACCGGCCGTCATTCCGCCGCGCGCGCGGTCAACCCGGCGCGCACGTCCTCGCCGTCGCTCTCGGCGGCAAACGCCTCGAGCGCCTGCCTGGCCTTCTTGCTGAGCTTCTGCGGCACGGCCACCTGCACGGTGAAGAGCAGGTCGCCGGTTGCCTTCGCCGTCCGCACGCCGCGCCCCTTGACGCGCAGCGCCCGGCCCGACGGCGTGCCCGCGGGCACCTTGAGCCGCACGGTGGCGCCGTCCAGGGTGGGCACCTCCAGCGTCGTGCCGAGCGCAGCCTCCGCGAACGTGACGGGCACGGTCATGCGCAGGTCCACGCCGTCCAGCGTCCAGACCGGGTGCGGCGTGACGTGCACCGTGACGACGAGGTCGCCCGCCGGACCGCCGGCCACCCCGGGCCGGCCCTTGCCCCGCAGCCGGATCTTCTTGCCGTCGTTGATCCCCGCGGGGATCCGGGCCGTGATGGTGCGGCCGTTGACCTCGAGCTCCGCCGTCGTGCCCTCCACGGCCGCCCGGAACGGCAGCGTGACCTGGGCGACGACGTCCGCGCCCGGCGTCGGCGAAGCGTACCCGGTGGTCCCCGCGCCGTAGGCCGTCCGGCCTCCGCCGAACATGGAGCCGAGGATGTCCTCGAAGCCACCGTTCCCGCCCTGCGAGTAGCGCACGCGCGGCGCGCCCCGGCCGCCGGTGCCCTGGGCGCCGCCGAACATGGCGCCCATGATGTCCTCGAACCCGCCGGCCCCGGCACCGCCGGCACCCGCCGAGAAGCGGGCACCGCCCGCCATGGCGCGCACGGCGTCGTACTGGCGGCGCTGCTCCGCGTCGGAGAGCACTGCGTACGCCTCGCCGATCTCCTTGAACTTGGACTCCGCCGCCGCGTTCCCCTGGTTCTGGTCGGGGTGGTACTGGCGCGCGAGCTTGCGGTAGGCCTTCTTGATGGCCGCGTCGTCGGCGTCCTTGGACACGCCCAGCACGGCGTAGAAGTCCTTCTCCATCCAGTCCTGACCGGTCATGGCACCTCCTTCCGCACTGTGGCCCCGGAAGCCGGGCCCGCCCCGTCAGGGTCGGGCCCGGCCACCGGGAACCGGGACTACTCCGGTCCGACGACGCCCACGCGCGCCGCCCGGACCACCTTGTCGCCGATCTTGTACCCGGGCTCCACCACGAGGTTCACCGTGGCGGCCGTCGCGTCCGCGTCGGTCGAGTGCATGAGCGCCTCGTGCAGGGTGGGGTCGAACTCCTCGCCCACCTTGCCGAACCGCTCGACGCCGAACTTCTGCAGGCTCTGGTCGAGCTTCTCCGCGATCGCCGCCATGGGACCGCTCAGCTCGCCGTGCTGCTTCGCGCGCTCGACGTCGTCGAGCACGGGCAGCAGCGCCGCCAGCACGTCCTGCACGCCCCGGTCGCGCGCGGCGTCCTGGTCGCGCAGCGCCCGGTTGCGGTAGTTCGTGAAGCTGGCCCGCTCGCGCTGCAGCGCGTCCAGGTGCTCCGCCGCCTCGGCCTTCGCCTTGAGGACCGCGGACGCCTCGGCGGCGTCACCGGAGGGCTCGAAGTCGAGCCCGGCCAGCGGGTCGGCCGGCGCGTCCCCCTGGGCGGGGGTCGCGGCGGACTCGTCCGCCGTGTCGGCGTCGTCCGCCGGAGCGGGCTCGGCCGGGCGCGCCTCGTCGCCGGAGGCGTTCACCTTGCGCTTGTCCGTGAACTGGAAGGGGTGCTCCCCCGAGCCCTCGGGCTCGGGGGGTCCCTGCTGGTGCTCGTCCGTCACTTGCGCTCGTCCTCGTCGTCCACGATCTCGGCGTCCACGACGTCCTCGTCCTTGGCGGACTGGGCGTTCGCCGTCTGCGGGGCGCCCTCGGCACCCTGCGCCGCGGGCTGCTCGGCCGCGTACAGCGCCTCGCCGATCTTCTGCGACGACGTGCCGAGCTTCTCGTACGACCTCTTCACGGCGTCGGCGTCCTCGCCCTCGAGCGCGGACTTCACGGCGGCGATGTCCGCCTCGACCTCGGTGACGACCTCGGCCGGGAGCTTGTCGCGGTTGTCCGCGATCTGCTTCTCCATGGAGTACGCGAAGGCTTCGGCCTGGTTGCGGGTGTCCGCCTCCTCGCGCCGCTTCTTGTCCTCCTCGGCGTGCGTCTCGGCGTCCTTGACCATGCGGTCGATGTCGTCCTTGGGGAGCGCGGAGCCGCCGGTGATCTTCATCGACTGCTCCATGCCCGTGCCGCGGTCCTTCGCGGACACGTGCACGATGCCGTTCGCGTCGATGTCGAAGGTGACCTCGATCTGCGGCACGCCGCGCGGCGCAGGCGCGATGCCGGTGAGCTCGAAGACGCCCAGCGGCTTGTTGTCGCGGGTGAACTCGCGCTCGCCCTGGAACACCTGGATCGCCACGGACGGCTGGTTGTCGTCGGCCGTCGAGAAGACCTCGCTGCGCTTGGTCGGGATCGCGGTGTTGCGCTCGATGAGCTTGGTCATCACGCCGCCCTTGGTCTCGATACCGAGAGACAGCGGGGTGACGTCGATCAGCAGGACGTCCTTGCGGTCACCGGAGATGACACCGGCCTGCAGCACGGCGCCGACGGCGACGACCTCGTCCGGGTTCACGCCCTTGTTGGGCTCGCGGCCGCCGGTGAGCTCCTTGACGACCTCGGTCACGGCGGGCATGCGGGTGGAACCACCCACGAGCACCACGTGGTCGATGTCGGACACCGAGATGCCGGCGTCACGGATCACGGCGTGGAACGGCGCCTTGGTGCGGTCGATGAGGTCCTGCGTCATCTGCTGGAACTGAGCCCGCGTGAGCTTCTCGTCCAGGTGGATGGGGCCGTTCTCGCTCATCGAGAGGTACTGCATCGAGATGTTGGTGCTCGTCGCGGACGAGAGCTCCTTCTTGGCCTGCTCGGACGCCTCACGGAGACGCTGCAGCGCGATCTTGTCCTTCGACAGGTCGACGCCCGAGGAGTTCTTCACCTGCTTGATGAGGTGCTCCACGACGCGCTGGTCCCAGTCGTCACCACCGAGGCGGTTGTCACCGGAGGTGGCGCGCACCTGGATGGTCGAGAAGTCGTCCTCGTCCTTGCCCACCTCGAGCAGGGAGACGTCGAACGTGCCGCCACCGAGGTCGAAGACCAGGATGAGCTCGTCCTCCTTGCCCTTCTCCAGGCCGTAGGCGAGCGCGGCCGCGGTGGGCTCGTTGACGATGCGCTTGACGTCGAGGCCGGCGATCTGGCCGGCGTCCTTGGTCGCCTGGCGCTCGGCGTCGTTGAAGTACGCCGGGACCGTGATCACGGCCTCCGTGACGGGCTCGCCCAGGTACTCCTCGGCGTCGCGCTTGAGCTTGCCCAGGATGCGGGCCGAGATCTCCTGCGCGGTGTACTTCTTGTCGTCGATGTCCACGGTCCAGTCGGTGCCCATGTGGCGCTTGACCGAGGAGATGGTGCGGTCGACGTTGGTGACCGCCTGACGCTTGGCGACCTCACCCACGAGGACCTCGCCGGTCTTGGAGAACGCGACCACCGAGGGGGTGGTCCGCGAGCCCTCCGCGTTGGCGATGACGGTGGGCTCCCCACCCTCGAGGACCGCCACCACCGAGTTCGTCGTGCCGAGGTCGATACCTACTGCGCGTGCCATGTCTGCTGCCTTCCTTCGACAGATTGAGTCTGCTGCACTCAACTTAAGCCGGAGCTCGCGAGGAAGCAAGCCGACCTCGCAAAGTTGAGTCCACTCCACTCAACTACGAGTGGGGCTGAAAAGTTCCCGGCGGGATTATCGTGGGCCGCATGCCCTTCCATGCCGCACTGACGGCCGACGTCGCGCTGCGCGAGCTCAGCAAGGACGACGCCGTCGCGCTCGCCGACGCCTACGTCCGCAACCGCGCGCACCTCGCCCCGTGGGAACCCGAGCGGCCCGAGGAGTTCTACACCGCCGACTGGCACCGGGAACGCCTGTGGACACAGGTCCTGGAGAACTCGACCGGCCGCGCGCTGTACACCGTGCTCGAGTCGGACGGCCTGATCGTGGGCCGGCTGAACCTCACCGACGTCGTGCACGGGGCCTTCGAGAACGGGCACCTCGGCTACTGGCTGGACGCCGGGTTCACCGGGCGCGGCCTGATGACCAGGGCCGTCGGGGCGCTCGTGGCCCACGCGCGGGACGAGCTGGGCCTGCACCGGCTCCAGGCGGCCACGCTGCCGCACAACACGGCGTCGCAGGCGGTGCTGACGCAGGTCGGATTCGAGCGCATCGGGTTCGCGCCCAGCTACCTCAAGATCGCCGGCGAGTGGCAGGACCACGTCGTGTTCCAGCTCATCCTGCACGGTTGACCCGGCCGGCCGAACCTCCGCGACACCCCGCCGTCCGCCATCTTTCGCCCCTGTCAACAGGCGCGGCGCCCTCACGTGCGGTACACAAGGGTGCACGGCCGAGGCCACAGGGGGTGGGGCATCGGACGAGTACCCCGCGGGCCAGCCCGCGGGTGCCTGATGCCCGGGACTCCGGGCCCCGACCGGGGGAGACCACCATGGCAAGCATCCACGGGAGCTCGTTGTCGATCGCGCTCCTGACAGCGCTGCTCGATCCCGAAGAGGACGGCCTCAGATCACCTCACGTCCAGGACCTGCTGCAGGAGGCGCTCGAGACGCGCGAGGACGCACGCGACGTGATCGTCGCGCTGCTCGCGTCGTCCGGGTCGATGCTGCGGCAGATCAGCTACCACAACGAGCAGGAGCCGCTCGAGTCGCTGCAGAAGGTGGCCCTGGGCTTCCAGCGCAAGGTGGTCCAGCTCCCGAGCTGAGTCACCCCCGTGCGGTCCGGGCCGCCACCGACTCCGCGTCGCGCAGCACCCGCAGCGTGTTGCCGCTGGTCAGCTTGCCGAGGTCGGCGTCGGACCAGCCGTTGTCCGCCAGGGCCGCGAGCAGGCGCGGGTAGCCCGTGACGTCCTCCAGGCCCTCGGGCAGGTTGGGCGTGCCGTCGTAGTCGCCGCCGAGGCCCACGTGGTCCACGCCGGCGACCTCCCGGACGTGCTCGACGTGCGCGACGACGTCGGACAGGGTGCTGCGCGGCTGCGGGTGCTCGCCGCGCCACCTCGCCATGAACGGCTCGAACGCGCCGAGGTCGGTGTTCGCGATGCCCTCCTCCGCGGCGGCCCGGGCCCCCTCGGCCCGCCACTCCGCCACGGCGGGCGACACGAACTGCGGCACGAACGTCACCATGCACACGCCGCCGTTGGCAGCGAGGGTGCCGAGCACGTCGTCGGGCACGTTGCGGGGGACGTCGCAGACGGCGCGGGCGCTGGAGTGGCTGAAGATCACCGGGGCCGAGGTGACGCGCAGCGCGTGCCGCATGGTGCCCGCGGAGGTGTGCGAGAGGTCCACCAGCATGCCGATGCGGTTCATCTCACGCACGACGTCCTCGCCGAACGGCGAGAGACCGCCGAGCACCTCCTCGTCGGTGGCGGAGTCCGCCCACGGCACGTTGTCGTTGTGCGTGAGCGTCATGTACCGCACGCCGAGCGCGTGGAGCATGCGCAGCACGCCCAGCGACTCGTCGATCGAGTGGCCGCCCTCTGCGCCCATCAGGGAGGCGATCCGGCCGTCGCTCCATGCCTGCTCGACGTCCGCGGCGGTGCGGGCGAGCCGCAGGCTGTCCGGGTACCTCTCGACCAGGCGGTGCACGCAGTCGACCTGCTCGAGCGTGGCCGTCACGGCGGCGCCGCCCTGGAGCTCCGAGGGCACGTACACGGACCAGAACTGGGCGCCCACGCCGCCGTCGCGCAGGCGGGGCAGGTCCGTGTGGGTCGTGGTGAGGCGCTGGGCGATGTCGACGGCGGAGAGGTCGTAGGACGACTGCTCGCGCAGCTCCCACGGGAGGTCGTTGTGCCCGTCCCAGACGGGGTGCTTCTCGAGGAGCGCTGCGAGGCGGTCTGCGGTCGTCATGCGGGCGACGCTACCGCGCCGCCCGGACCCTGCTGAGCCGCTCCCGGAGCTCGTAGGTCGTCAGGAGCTCGCCCGCGTGCCGCACGAGCAGGCCCGTCCGGGCCTCGACGTACGCCAGGTCGGTCTGCTCGGTCGCGACGGTCGTGTACCCGGCCTGCGCCTCCCGCACCTGCCGCCGGGCCGCAGACCGGTCGAGCAGGCCGCCGGCGGCGATCCCGGCGACGGCTACCGCGGAGGGCACGAGCGCCCAGACCCAGAGTCGCGCGTCGACGAGCAGCAGGACCAGGACGAGCACGGCGGCGGTCATCCCGGCCACCGCCGCGCCGAGCGAGAGCCCGGCGAGCTCGGCCTCGGACCGGCCGGGCAGGAGCTCGCGCCGGATGCCGGGGCGCCACTCGTCGGCCAACGTGCCTCCAGGTCTCCGTGCGGGTCTCGGTGGGCGAGTCTCGGCAGACAGGTCTCGGCAGACAGGTCAGGCCTGCAGGTCACCCTTCGGTGACCTGCAGGCCTGACGGTAGCGACGTCAGCTCACCCGCTGCCAGGTGCAGTTGGCCGTCTCGAACCCCTTGGCCGTGGACGGCAGCGTGACCGTCGTCGGCTCGGTCACCGAGGCGTACTCCACGAGCTGGTCACGGTTCGCGTCGGCGGTGAACTCCTTGATGATCGCGTAGTAGCAGCCGCCCCCCTCCCCGTTGGCCGGACCGGTGGTCACGTAGGTGCCGCGCTGGAGCTGGTCGCCGAGCACGTACACGCCGTTGTTGAACGTGCGCGTCTTCGGCGCCGCCATGCCCGAGTAGTACTTGCTCCACGTGCCGCAGTCGTCGGACCAGAAGCCGTAGTCGGTCGACTTCACGGTGGCGATCCGCTGCCCGAACCCGTAGTCCCAGCCCAGGACCTCCGAGCGGGACTCACGCTGCCAGGAACAGAAGCGCGTGCCTGCCTGGGCCACGTAGGTGCCCGCGGGGACGCTGCCGCTGCCCACGAGGTACCCGCCGTTCGCGGGGATCGTCGCGGCCGGCTTGGCGACGGCGCCGGTGGGACCGCCGGTCCGGACGACGGTCGCGTACCCGAACTTCCGGGCGGTGACGACCACCGAGATCTTCTTGCCGAGCTGCGGCCCCTTGACGGTGTACGTCGAGCTGGTGGCGCCCGAGATCGGGACGCTGTCGGCGAGCCACTGGTAGGTGAACGCGGGTGACGGCTTCCACGTACCGGTCTTGACCGTGAGCTTCGCGCCCACCCGCGCGGAGCCCGAGATGGTGGGCGTGGGCGACGCCGAGAACTTGGCGTCGACCGTGGAGTGGGCCGAGGTCACGGACTTCGTCGAGATGCCCGGACGCTTGCCCGTCACGGTCACCGTGAGCTTGCGCCCGTCGTACGACGCCGGGATCTTGAACGTCGACCTGGTCGCGCCCGAGATGTTCTTGCCGTCGATCTTCCACTGGTACGTGGTGGTGGTCCGCGCGGGCGTGGCCGGCGGGGCGACCGCGGACACGGTGGCGCCCGGGTAGGACATCCCGGAGATGCGCGGCGCGGCCATCACGAACGCGCCGTAGCCCACCGTGACGGCCGGGCTCGTGCGCGCCTCGGGCGCGTAGCCCGCCCGCTTGCCGGCGAGGGTGACGGTCAGCTGCTTGCCGCGGTGCGTGCTGGTGGGCACGAAGGTGAAGCCGGTGGCGCCGGAGATCGGCGTGCCGTTCGCGAACCACTGGTACGTGAACGTGGTGCCCGAGGTCCAGGCGCCCGACTTCGCGTAGAGGGTGGTGCCCACCTTGGCGGTCGGGCTGATCGTCGGGGCGCTCGAGGCGAGGTCACCGATGCCGATCGGCTCGGTCGGCTCGCTGGTCACCGCGGTCGGGAGGTGGCCCTCGGCCGAGCCGACGACGGTCACGGTGATCCGGGCGCCCGCGTCCGCCGGCTGCGGCTGGTACAGGAACTTGTTCGCGCCGGAGATCATCGCGCCGTCACGACGCCACTGGTAGGTGAAGTCGGCCACGGGGTCCCAGACCGGGTCCGGGTCCACGACCAGCGCGCCGCCCACGGACGGCTCGATGGCGTTGATCACGGGTGCGGGCGTGGCGGCGAACGTCTGCCCCTGCGCCGCCTCGTAGGCCGCGAGGACGTCGAGCTTGCCCTCGCCCCACACGTTGTTGTCGTCGGCGTTCCCGCCGCAGGAGGTGTCGTTCACGTCCTTGGCGGAGCCGTCCAGGATCGCGCGGGTGGCCGGCACGTTGCCCACCAGCTCCGGCACCGCGTCCCACAGGAGCGCGACGGCGCCCGCGACGTGCGGGGCGGCCATGGAGGTGCCGTCCCACTGCTCGTACCCGCCGCCGGGGACGGCCGAACGGACCGAGCTGCCGGGCGCGGCGATGTCGGGCTTCACGGTCCCGCTCTGTCCGGGACCGCGCGAGGAGTAGGAAGCGATCCCGCCCGACGGCGTGAACGCGCCGACCGAGTACGAGGCCTGCCGCGAGCCCGGGCTGCCGGACGACTCGCAGCCGTACTCGCCGTCGTTGCCGTTGGACCAGGTGCTGAAGATGCCCGCCGCCTCCCAGGCGCCGATGACGTCCTCCATGAACGGGTCGCTCGACAGCGACAGGCCCCACGAGTTGTTCACGACGTGCGGGCGCTTGGCCGGGTCGGCGCCGGTGCCGTCGAGCCGGGTCGGCGCCAGGAGCCACTGACCGGACGCGATGAGCGTGGCGTCCGCGCAGTCGTCGGCGCAGCCGTTCGCCGCGATCCACTGCGCACCGGGGGCGACGCCGATGTTCATCGCGCCGTCGTCGGTGCCGACCATGGTGCCCATGGTGTGCGTGCCGTGCCCGTTGTCGTCCCGGGGGCTGGTGGCGCCGGCGCCCGTGGAGTCGAACCAGTTGTAGTTGCTGCCCGACGTCGCGCCGCGGTACTGCGCGGACAGCGCCGGGTGGGTGCGGCTCACGCCGGTGTCCAGGCCGGCCACGACGATGCCGTCGCCGGTGAAGCCCTCGGCCCACATGTCGTCGGCGTTGATCGCCTTGATGCCGTACGTCGAGGTGGCCGCCGCGTCGGGCACGGCGCCGTCCGTCGTCTCCGGCTCCTCGAGCGCGTGCCGCGTGGTCGGGCGCACCTCCAAGACCTGCACATCGGCCGCGAGGTCGGTCGCCAGCTCGAGCGAGCCGTCCTCGACCAGGATCGCGTTCGTGGCCCAGTACGAGGTGTACTCGGTGCCGGACTCCTCCAGGGCGTCGATCGCCTGCTCCTGGGACGCCTCGGCGGCCGCCTTGAGGGTCTCGTACACGTAGTCGCCGCGCTCGGACCAGCTCGTGATGCCGCCGGCCGCCGACAGGTCGGTCTCGCCGGCGAACCGCAGCCAGAAGTCGGTCTCCTCCTCGGCGCGGAACGCCTTGGTGGCCGCGGTGGTGATCTTGTCGGCCGGGTCGACGGTGCTGCGCGCCACCTGCGGGGCCGCGGTGGGCCGGGACGACGGTCCGCCGTCGTCGGCGGGGTCGGGCGCCGCCACGGCGGCGGCCGGGGAGGCGAGGAACGCGACGGTCGCCGCGGAGGCGACGGCGCGGGTCACTAACGTGCGACGAGACATAGGGCCGCTCCGAAAGGGTGATGGGGTGCCCCGTCACGGGCGGAGACCCCGCCGGTCACGGCAGGGAAGACAGCCGCACACTAGCGGCCGGACCGCCCGCAGACCGCGTAAATTGCCAGAAATCACCCGCTCGGGCTCCCGGCCGGGGGAAGCGCTCTCAGCGCCGTCCGCGCAGCCGGTCGATGTCGCGTCGCTCCCGCTTGGTGGGCCGCCCGGTGCCGCGGTCGCGCAGCCCGACTGCCTCGCGCTCCACCCGCGTCGGCAGGGCGGGGCTGTGGTCCAGGTACGCCTTGACGGCCAGGGGCGCCCCCACGCGCTTGAGCAGCAGCTCGACGACCTCGATGTCCCGGTCCCGGAGCGGGTCGCGCCACGTCACCCGGTCGCCGACGGCGACCGACGCCGACGGCTTGGCCACCTTGTCGTTGATCCGGACCCGGCCGCTCCGGCACAGCTCCGCCGCGACCGACCGGCTCTTGGTCAGCCGCACCGCCCACAACCAGACGTCGATGCGCACCGCCCCATCCTCCCACCGCTGCGCCGTCAGACGGACGGCTGGTACTCGAACCGTTCCACGGTCACGACCCCGGTCGACGGCGCGCCGTTGCTCGTCGCGACCAGGCCCAGCCACACGCCCAGGAAGCCTCCTGCCGAGACGCTGTCGAGGGTGCGCCCGTCGGCGGTCGCGACCGGGGTCGGCACCTCCTCCCCGAACCCCGCGAGCAGAACGTAGTCCTGCCCGCGCGCCTGCACGGCCAGGGTGACGGGGGCGTCGCCCGCGGGCAGCGGCCGCTCCCCGAGCACGGTGGCCACGCCCACCCGGTGGTGCACCGCGAGCACACGGCGGTCACCGGTGTCGAGCGCGCCCGCCACCACCAGGAGCACATGGTCACGTTCGGACTGCCGCACCGCGAGACCCGCGTGCTCGTCCGGCCCCGCCGGGTCGAACCGCAGCACGGTCCGCACCGTGACGTCCTGGTGCTGCTGGCGCACGCCCAGGAAGGCCGGCGTCGCCGCATCCGTCAGGTTCTGCGGGAGCACGCGCAGTAGCCAGCCGTCGCCGTACGGCTCGGCGAAGTCGGCGGGGCCACGCAGGCCGGTCCACCGCAGATCGCCGGGCAGCACCGGCCCGGCCGGCGGCCACTCCGCACCCAGGCCCAAACCCGAGCCCTGGGCCACGCCGTCCGCCCTGACACCGTCGGGCACCTCCACCACTGCCGGCACCCGGCCCTGTCCGGGCGCGAAGACCGGCCAGCCGTCCTCCCACGTCACGGGTACGAGGAACGTCTCACGGCCGAGGTTGTAGTGGTACCCGCCATAGGGGCGCATGGCGAGCAGCACGGCCCACCAGGAGCCGTCGGGCGCCTCCACCAGGTCGGCGTGCCCCACGCCGACGACGTCCATGTCCCGCCCCAGGTGCCGGTGCGTCAGCACGGGATTGGCCCTGTTGCCGACATACGGACCGGTCACCGACTCCGACCGGGCCACGGAGATCGCGTGGTGGAACTCGGTGCCGCCCTCCGCGGCGAGCAGGTAGTACGTCCCGTCCACCCGGTAGAGGTGCGGACCCTCCGCCCACACAGCACCCAGCACCGCGCCCCGCCAGAGCACGTGCTCGGGTCCGGTCAGCCGCATCGTGGCCGGGTCGAGCTCGCGCAGCCAGACCTCCGTCTGGTCGTGCCACTCAGGCTCGCGGGCGAGACGGGTACCGTGCAGCCAGACGCGGCCGTCGTCGTCGAAGAACAACGAGGGGTCGATACCGTCCTCGTCCAGCCACACGGGGTCGGACCACGGCCCCGCCGGATCGGTCGCGGTCAGCACGAAGTTGCCGCCCCGCGAGCTGTCCCGCTGGTCCACGAGGGTGCAGACCAGCCAGAACACCCCGTCGTGGTGCCGCAGCGTCGGCGCGTACAGCCCGCCCGACGACGCGATCCCCCGCATGTCGAGCTGGCCCGCCCGGTCGAGCGCGTGGCCGATCTGCTCCCAGTGCACCAGGTCGCGGCTGCGGAACACCGGCAGACCGGGAAAGTACTCGAACGTCGAGGTGACGAGGTAGTACTCCGCCCCGACCCGACAGATCGTCGGGTCGGGGTAGCAGCCCGGCAGGATGGGATTGCTGACAGCCGTCACGACACCACGGTGGTGTCGACCCACCGCCTGTCCGACGTCGTGACATCGTGCACGTCGCCCGTGATGGTGACGATCCGGCGGATCGGCGTGGCAGCGACAGGCGAAGCGGCGCCGAGCATGTCGTTCGGCTCGTCCAGGTCGGCGATGCCCTCGGCCACGACCCTGACAACGTTGTCAGCCGCGTGCGCACCGACCCAGACCTCGACGTCCCCGGGCTCGACGATCCGCACCATCTTGCGGTCGCTGAACGCGAACCGCGTGGTGGGCACGTCGAACGCGATGGTCGTCGACTCCCCCGGCGCCAGGTCCACCCGGTGGTAGCCGAGCAGCTGCGTCGTGGGCCGCGCGACCGAGCTCACCACGTCGTGCCCGTAGAGCTGCACGACGTCGGAGCCGGCCACCTCGCCCGCGTTCGTCACCGCGACGACGGCGCGGAACGTGCCGCCCGCCTCGACCGACGGGGCCACGGACACGAGCTCGCGCTCGAACGTCGTGTACGACAGCCCGAACCCGAAGGCGCGAACCGGCGTGGAGTCGGTCGACGTCACCTCGGACGCCCCGCCCAGGATCGGGTGCAGGTACGAGTAGGGCTGCGCGCCCGCCGACCGCGGCAGTGACACGGGCAGCCGCCCGGACGGGTTCACACGACCCGAGATCACGCCCGCGAGCGCCGTGCCGCCCTCCTCGCCCGGGAAGAACGCCTGGAGCACGGCGCCGGGCGTGCGCCCGCCGGACCCGTCGCCGTCGAGCGCCCAGCCGATCGCGTAGGGGCGGCCGGTGAGCAGCACCATGACGACCGGCTTGCCGGTGGCGAGCACCGCCTCGACGAGCTCGCGCTGCACGCCGGGCAGGTCCAGCGACTCGCTGTCGTTGCCCTCGCCCACGGTGCCGCGGCCGAACAGCCCGGCCTGGTCGCCCACCACGACGACCGCCACGTCGGCGGCCTCGGCGGCGGCGACGGCCTCGGCGAACCCGGAGGTGTCGTCGCCCTCGACGGCGCAGCCCCGCGCGAACGTGAGCTCGGGCGCACCCGTTCCGCCGAGCTCCGTGGCCAGGGCCTCGGCCAGGGACGGGATCTCGAACCCGGCCGGGACGCCGGGGTGGTGCGCCAGCACGTGGTTGGCGAACGAGTAGCAGCCCATCAGGGCCTCGGGGCGGTCCGCGTTGGGCCCGATCACGGCGACGCGGGCCGGCTTGTCGTGCCAGGACCCGAGCGGCAGCACGCCGTCGTTCGCCAGCAGCACCACCGACTCCTCGGCGAGGCGCCGGGCGACGTCGCGGTGCGCGGGCGAGTCGAGGTCCACGACCGCGGGCGGCTCGTCCTCGTACACGTCCGGCTCGAGGAGCCCGAGCTCCTCCTTCTGCTTGAGCGCGCGCAGCACGGCCCGGTCCACCACCTCGACCGGCACCTCGCCGTCCTTGACGAGCGCGGCCAGCGGCTCGAGGTACGCGTCACCGGAGGGCAGCTCGACGTCGACGCCGGCCTGCAGCGCGGCCGCCGCGGCGGCGCCCCGGTCGGCGGCGATCGCGTGCATCACGGTGAGGAACGCGACGCCGAAGTAGTCGGCGACCACGACGCCGTCGAACCCCCACTGCTCGCGGAGCAGCTCCGTGAGGTACTCGGACGACGAGTGCATCGGCACGCCGTCGACGTCGTTGTACGACGCCATGACGGACCGCACCCCGCCGTCGACCACGGCCATCTCGAAGGGCGGCAGGAAGACGTCGGCGATCTCGCGCGGGCCGGCGCTCACGGGGGCGTGGTTGCGCCCCGCCTTGGAGCCGGAGTACGCCACGAAGTGCTTGAGCGTGGCGTGCACGCCCGCGCCCTGCAGCCCGCGGACGTACGACGTGCCGACCGTGCCGACGAGGTACGGGTCCTCGCCGATGCACTCGTCGACGCGGCCCCAGCGGGGGTCCCGGACGACGTCGAGCACGGGCGCCAGGCCCTGGTGGATCCCCAGCTCCCGCATGGACTCGCCGATGAGGCGGCCCATCTCGGTGACCAGCTCCGGGTCGAACGACGCGCCCCACGCGAGCGGCGTCGGGAAGGTCGCCGCCTTCCAGGCCGCCAGGCCCGTGAGGCACTCCTCGTGGACCAGCGCGGGGATCCCGAGGCGCGTCTCGCGCTTGATCCTGCGCTGCTCGTCCCAGAGCCACGCCGCACGACCGGCCGGGTCCACCGGCCGCGTGCCGTACACGCGGGTGTAGTGCCCCAGGCCGTGCCTGGTGATGTCCGGGAGCGCGGTGGTCCCCTGACCCCCGGCCATCTCGCCCTGCATCGGTGCCACGACGTTGCCGCCCTGGTCCAGCCAGTACCCGACCAGCTGGGCCAGCTTCTCCTCGAGGGTCATCTGTGCGTGCAGGTCGCGCACGCGCTCCGACACCTCGGGCATCGCCCTCAGCGCCGACGACAGCTGCGTCATGGAACGTTTCCTTTCTCGGTCCTACGTGTCATGGCCTACTTGGTGGTGCGAGTGCCGGATGACCGGGTCAACCCTTGACCGCGCCCGTCAGGCCGCCGACGATGCGCCGCTCGAAGAGCGAGAAGAAGATCAGCGCGGGGATCATGGACAGCGACGTGAACGCGAGCACCCGCGCGGTGTCGACCGAGTACTGCGACGCGAACGCCTGGACGCCGAGCGGCAGGGTGTACGACAGCTCGTCGTTCAGGATGAACAGCGGCAGCAGGTACGAGTTCCAGGAAGCGACGAACGCCAGGATGCCGGTCGTGATGACACCTGGGAGCGACAGCGGGACCACCATGCGGAAGAAGAAGCCGAGCCGGCTCGCGCCGTCGATCGCGGCGGCCTCCTCGATCTCCTGGGGGATGGCGCGCAGGAACGGCACCAGGATGATGACCGTGGTCGGCAGGGCGAACGCGATCTGCGGCAGCACGATGCCGCCCATCGAGTTCATGAGGCCGAGGTCGCGGATCAGGATGTAGAGCGGGGTGATCGCCACCGTCATCGGGAACATGAGGCCGGCCGCGAACAGCGCGTACATCGCGCCGTTCAGCTTGAAGTCGTACCGCGCCAGCACGAAGCTCACCATGAGCCCGAGCGCGACCACGCCGGCAGTGGTCAGCACGCCCGCGACCACCGAGTTGCCGACCTGACGCCAGAAGACCTCGCTGACCAGCACCTCGATGTAGTTCTCGACGACCCACGGGCTCGGCAGCCCGGACGGGTCGGCGGTGATCTGCGCGTTCGTCCGGAATCCGCCGGTGCTGATGTAGAGCACCGGGGCGATGCACACACCGACGAAGAAGAACGCGATGACGTAGGTCATCGGGCTGCCCCAGGCCACTTTCGGCGTCCGCCGCAGCTGGGGCCCGGTCGTGGGAGCTTCGAGCAGCGACGCCATCACTTCTTTCCTTCCGTGAGCGCACCCGCCGTGTCCCGGCGCAGCACGTAGCGCTGGTAGACGAGGGCGACGACGAGGGAGACCAGGAACAGCACCACGGCGACGGCGTTGCCGTAGCCGTAGTTCCCGGCGAGCCGCCCGTTGAGAACCATGTAGGTCGCCATCGTCGACGTACCGGCGGTGGCCGAGACGTACTGGCCCCAGATGATGTAGACGAGGTCGAAGAGCTGGAGCGAGCCGATGATGGACAGGAACGCCCAGATCCGGATGGTCGGCCCCAGCAGCGGGAGAGTGATCGTGCGCTGGATCTGCCAGTAGGAGGCACCGTCGATCGCCGCCGCCTCCGAGAGCTCCTCCGGGATGCTCTGCAGCCCCGCGAGGAACAGGATCACGGCGAAGCCGATGTACTTCCAGGTGATGATGAGCATCAGCGACCAGATGGCGATACTGGGATCGGACAGCCAGTCGGCGGCCAGGAAGCCAAGGCCCATCTTTTCGAGCAGGTCGTTCACCGCACCGGAGGTCTGCAGCATGAGGCTCCAGCCGGTGCCCACGATGACCTCCGAGATCACGTAGGGCACGAAGATCAGCACGCGGATGATCGACCGTCCGCGGATCTTCTGGTTCAGCAGCAGCGCGAGCGCGACCGCGGCCGGCCCCTGCAGCACGAGGGACAGCACGACGATGAAGCCGTTGTGCATGAGCGCCTCGTGGAAGGCGGTGTCCCGGAAGATGATGAGGTAGTTGTCGAGCCCGACGAACTCCGTCGGCGGCCCGTAACCCTTCCACTTGAAGAAGCCGTAGTACGCGGCCAGCACGACGGGAAGAATCACGAACGCCACGAACACGGCGATCGCGGGGCCCGAGAGCACGGTGATCTCGAAGGTCTTGCGCCAGTCCATCCGCGCGCCCCGCCTCGGCCGGCGGGCCGGGGACGACGTCACGTCGCCCCCGGCCGCCGAGTGCCCCTCGGGCGAGGTGGTCACGGTCGTCGCTGAGTTCTCGCCCAGGGAGTGAGTCATCGGATCCGTTACTCCATCGCGGCCGCGGCGTTCACCGCGTCGACGATGCTCTGCGGGTTGCCGTTGCCGGCGAGCATGTCGACGACGCCCGCGTTGAGCGCGTTACCCACGTTCTGGCCGTACAGGGTGTCCAGCCAGACGGACACGTACGGCGCCTTGTTGTACGCCTCCAGCACGGACTTCAGGGCGGGGTCCGTCACGACGCCCTGGGCGTCCTTGCTCGCGGGCAGGGTCACGAATGCCTCGGCATACCCCTCCTGGTACTCCTTCTGCATGAAGAAGTTCAGGAACTCCGCGCACTCGGGCGGGGCCTCGACGAAGCAGGAGTAGCCGTCGACTCCGCCCATGAACGCGGCCGGGTCGCCGTCGCCACCGTCGGTGGCCGGGAACGGGAACCAGCCGAGGTCGGCCAGCGGCTTCTGGTCCGGGGTCAGCGACGCGATCACGCCCGGGTCCCACGCACCCATGAGCTCCATGGCGGCCTTGTGGTTCGCGATCAGGCCGGCCGAGGAGCCGGCGCCCTGCTGTGCGGACGTGGTGAGGTAGCCGTCGTTGAACGGCTCGGTGTTGGCCAGGGCCTGGAGGTCCTCGCCGGCCCGCAGCCAGCACTCGTCGTCGAAGCTCCGGGAAGCGGCGGCGGACTCCAGGGTCTCCTGCGAGCACTCGCGCAGCGCGAAGAAGTAGTACCAGTGCGCGGCGGGCCACGCATCCTTGGCACCGAGCGCGATGGGGGCGATGTCGGCCGCCTTGAGGTCGGACACCGCGGCGTCGAGCTCCTCCACGGTGGTGGGCGTGCCGGAGACGCCCGCCTCGTCGAAGAGGTCCTGGCTGTAGTAGATGCCGCCCGGCAGGATGGCCGTCGGCATGCCGTAGATCGCACCGTCAACGGTGAACGCGCTGAAGCCGGCGTCTCCGACGGCGGTCATCGTGGCGTCGTCGATCGAGTCGCTGAGGTCCATGACCTGGCCGGCCTCGACGACATCGGCGAGCTTGCCGCCACCGCGGGCCATGAAGATGTCCGGTGCGTCGCCCGAGTTCAGGGCGGTCTGCAGCTTGCCGTCCATCTCCTCGTTCTGGACGGCCTGGACGTTGATCGTGACGCCCGGGTTGGCCTCCTCGAAGGCCGCGACGGTGTCTTCCCAGTACGCCTTGCCGGCGCCGGTGGTCGAGTTGTGCCAGAAGGTCATCGTGACGTCGCCGTCCGACCCTCCCTCGTTGCTGCCGCCGCCGGAACAAGCCGTGGCCAGCAAGGCAACGGTGGCGCTCAGGGCGAGAATGCCCGAGGCCCGCGTCTTCCTCATCATTGTGGAACCCCTTGAAGTCGTCATCGACGGTCGGCAGGAGCCTGCCGGTTCGACGGACTCCGGAGCCCGTCACCAAGGAGACTGGCAGTCGGGTCATGGTTTCGTCAAACGGTTTCGATATCGATTTCGAAACGAATGGCTCCGTCGCACACGGCACTGCGCCCGGATGTACTGTCTCTTCCGTGCACAGTGGGACAGGCTCACCCGGGTCCACCGCCGGACCGGGTGACGGCGTGACGGACGACTCCGAGACCTTCGGACCGTCCGCCACCGAGGAGCGCGCGACCGGCCGCGCCACCATCACCGACGTCGCCCGCGTCGCCGGGGTCTCGGTCGCCACCGTGTCGAAGGTCGTCAACGGCCGGTACGGCGTGGCCGCCGCCACCGCCGAGCGCGTGCTCGCCGTCGTGGCCGACCTCGGGTACGAGTCGTCCCTGGTCGCGCGCAGCCTGCGCCGCCGGCAGACCAACGTGATCGGCGTGCTCGTGGCCGAGTTCGAGCCGTTCAGCACCGAGCTCCTCAAGGGCATCTCCGCCGCGATCGCGGGCACGGGCTACGAGCTCCTCGCCTACTGCGGCGACGCCGGCCGCTCGGACCACGTGGGCTGGGAGCGCCGCTCCCTGTCCCGCCTCGCGGGCACCCTGATCGACGGCGTGGTCATCGTGACGCCCACGCTCGCGCTCCCGCAGCACGACGGCGTGCCCATCGTCGCGATCGACCCGCACACCGGCCCCACGGGACCGGCCACCGTCGACTCCGACAACCTGGGCGGCGCCCGCACCGCCACCGAGCACCTGATCAGCCTGGGCCACACGCGCATCGGCTACCTGGGCGGACGCGCCGACCTGGAGTCGGCCCGCCTGCGCGAGCTCGGCTTCTTCGAGGCGATGGAGGCGGCGGGCCTCACCCCGGACCCGAGCCTGGTGCTGGAGGGCGGGTACCGCCCGGACCGGTCCGACCGGCCCACGCACGACCTGCTCGAGCGCGCCGACCGGCCCACCGCGGTCTTCGCCGCGAACGACCTGTCCGCGATCCACGTCCTCCAGGTGGCCCAGGAACTGGGCCTGCGCGTCCCGGAGGACCTGTCCGTCATCGGGTTCGACGACGTCCCCGAGGCCGCGGGGGCGACGCCGCCCCTGACGACGGTGGCGCAGTCGCTGCACGAGATGGGCGCCGAGGCGCTCCGCATGGTCATCGCGATGCTCGAGTCCGGCCCGTCGGCCGGCCACCACACCCGCCTGCCCACGCGGCTGGTGCAGCGGTCGAGCACGGCTCCCCCGCCGGCCTAGCCCACCAGCAGCGCCGGCAGGACCGGCACCACGAGGCGCCCGGCCAGGCCGGGCTGGTCGACGCCGCCTTCGCCGGTGATGCCGCGGTCGTCCTCGCCCCAGAACGTCGCCAGGAACGCCTGGTACAGCGCCGCGCCCACGAGCAGGCGGGCGACTGCCTCGACGTCGGCGTCCGCGCGCACCCGGCCGGCGTCACGCTCCGCCTCCAGGTAGGCCTGCAGGCGGAGCTGGGGCGTCTGCGGGCCCGCCCCCTTCGCCGCGATGGACTCGCGGTGGCGGGCCAGGAGCACGCTGCTGGAGAAGATCGAGGCCGAGATCGGAAAGCTGCCGACGTAGAAGTCGAGCAGCCCCGAGACGAACCGCACGAGGTTGGCCTCCACGGTCGAGGTGCCCACGACGTCGTCGGGCAGGGCGAAGCGCGGCAGGCGCTCCTGCAGCACCGCCATGAACAGTCCCTGCTTGTCGTCGAAGTGGCGGTACAGCAGCGCCTCCGAGCAGCCGGCCGCCCGCGCGATCTCCTTGGTCGTCGCGTGCGCCACGCCTTGCTCGCGCATCACGCGCGCCGCCGCGTCGAGGATCCGCTCCCGTGTGCTCATGCCAGACATTCTCCCTGCTCCCTTGACCTGCGGCCCGACCCCGTGGCACGGTGTTAGTAAGTATTCACTCACCCCCTGTCGAACACCACCCTGGACCTGAGGAGATGCCATGCAGATCGCAGTCGTCGGAGCGAGCGGCCGCACCGGCCGCGAGCTCGTGAGAACCCTGACGGAGGCCGGCCACGACGTCGTCGCCGTCGTGCGCGACCCGGCCCGGCTGGCCGGCGAGCCCGGACCGCCCGTCCGGGTCGCCGAGGCCACGGACGTCACGGCCCTCGCCGCCGCGTTCGAGGGGGTCGACGCCGTGGCGAGCTGCCTGGGTCCGGTGCCCGGCGAGTCGCCGCACGTCCTGCGCGACGGGATCACGGCGGTCATCACCGCCATGGACCGCGCGGGCGTGCGCCGGCTGGTCGCGATCAGCGCGAGCGGCTGGCTGGTCGACGGCGACGACCCGCTCTCCCGCTGGGTCGCCAAGCCGATCCTCAAGCGGGCGCTGGCCGTGGCGAACGCCGACCTGGAGGCGATGGAGCAGGTGATCCGGGCCAGTCATGTGGACTGGACGATCATGCGACCGCCGCGCCTCCAGGACCGCCGGGGCACCGGCCGCTACCAGGCCCGGCGGGACGGCAACGTGCGGTGGGCCTGGACCATCGCCCGCCCCGACCTGGCCCTGGCGATGCGCGACGCCCTGACCGACCGGACCGCCGTCGGGCAGGCCATCTCCGTCGCCGCCTGACCCGGGGCCCCGCCCGCCGCAGATAATCCCTCGCCGCCCGGCGGAGGGCGGGGCACCCTGGTCGTATGACCTCCCCGACCGGCTTCGCGCCCGAGCCGACGACGTGGCGCATCGTCGAGGTGCCGGCAGCACCCGCGACCGACCACCCCGACGCCTGGGCGTACCACGGCATGGCTGCCGTGGACCGCGCCGTCGAGACCGCGAACCTCGGGTACGACGACCTCGCCCGCACCGAGCAGCAGCTCGTCAGCAGCATGCTGCACCAGGAGTACTCCGAGAAGCGGTGCTTCGTCGCCGTCCTGGACCGGACGGACGGCGCCGCGCCGACCGCCGACGATGTCGTCGGGTACGGGTACGCGTCGATGACGCGCGACCACAACACGCACACCGCCGACCTCTACCTGGGCGTCCACCCGGACCACCGGCGCCGCGGCATCGGCAGCGCCCTGGCGGAACAGGCGGAACGGGTGGCGACCGACGCGGGCCGGACCACGTTCTTCAGCTGGTCGCTCTCGGCCCGGGAGGCGGCCGACGGCGAGGACGCGCTCGTGCCGGCCACCGGCGCCGGGCGGCTGCCGTCCGACGCGGCCGGTGTGCGCTTCGCGCTCGGCCGCGGGTACACCCTGGAGCAGGTGGAGCGCATGTCGCGGCTCGACCTACCGGTGGACCCGGCAGCGCTGGCGACGTTCGAGGCGGAGGCGCGCGCAAAGGCCGGCCCGGACTACGTGACGCACACGTGGGAGGGCATCCCCGAGGAGTGGCACGAGGGGTACGCCCAGCTCATGACCCGGATGTCCACGGACGTGCCGCAGGGTGAGCTCGACTTCGGCGAGGAGACCTGGGACGCCGAGCGCGTACGCGTCTACCTCGAGGAGCGCGAGAGCGGCGGCCAGCGCCTGCTGACCACGCTGGTGGAGCACGTCCCGTCCGGCGAGGTCGCGGGCGGCACCTCGTTCCTGCTGCAGGACGGCAAGCCGGCGTACGTGTTCCAGGAGGAGACGATCGCGCTCAAGACCCACCGCGGGCACCGGCTCGGGATGCTCGTCAAGGCCGTGAACCTGCGCGAGCTGGCCGCCCGGTACCCGGCCACGGAGCGGGTCCACACGTTCAACGCGGAGGAGAACGCGCACATGCTGAACATCAACGTGGCCCTGGGTTTCCGCCCCTCGGGCGCGGAGGCGGCCCTCCAGAAGCGCGTCTGACCGTCTCGAACGTGCGAGTCCTGGGCTACAGATCTCGCACCATCTACGCTCCAGATCCTGCACATCGGACGCTACATCTCGTGCACGTCGCCAGCGATCGCAACGCGTCCGATAGCGCGAGCGGCGCTCAACGGTGCCGGGACGGGCCGCGGCGGGACGGCAAGGTCAGGAGCCTCTCCGCCGCGCGGGTGAGGGGGCCGCCCGTGCCGTTCGCGATCCCGAGCAGATGGCGGAGCCGTCGGTGGGTCACGCCCGATCCCGGCTGGTACGGGAGCCGTTCCAGGGGCATGGCCTGCGTCATGATCATGACGTCGTCCGACAGGCCCGCCGCCCTGAGCAGCGCGGTGACCGTGGGGCCGACGACGGGGTGCGCCATCGCCTCGCCCACCGAGGACCCCGCGGTCAGCAACGTCGCGACGGCGTCCCCGGGCACCTCGACCTCGGCCGCGACACGCAGGTCGCGGCTCGACGCGCCCACCTCGACGCGGTAGGCGCCGCCCTCCACGTGCCACCGGTCGGCGCGCACGTCCCAGAACGCGAGGTCGGAACGGTCCACGACCAGCTCGACCTCCCGGGACTCCCCCGGCGCCAGGTCGACGACGGCGAACGTGGCCAGCGCGCGCGGGGCCCGCGGCACCGCTGATCCCGGCTCGGACACGTAGCACTGCACCACCTCGCGCCCGGCCACGCCGCCGGTGTTGGTGACGGTCAGTCTCGCGGTGAGGCCGACGACGCCGTCGGCCGGCCCGGGAGCGACCGTCAGGTCCGCGTAGGCGAACGTCGTGTACGAGAGCCCGTGGCCGAACGGGTACTGCACGGCCAGGTCCCGCGCGTCGTACCAGCGGTAGCCCACGAAGATGCCCTCGCCGTAGGTGACGTGCAGCCCGGTCCCGGGAAAGCCGGTCCACGCGGGGGTGTCCTCGAGGCGCAGCGGGACCGTCTCGGCCAGCCGGCCCGACGGGTTGACCCGGCCGAACAGGACGTCGGCGAGCGCCCCGCCGCCCGCCTGGCCCAGCAGCCAGCCCTCGACGATCGCGGGCACCCGGTCCGCGGAGCCGGACAGCCGCACCACCGAGCCGTTGGAGAGCACCACGACCACCCGCGGGTTGACCGCCAGCACCTGGTCCAGCACATTGAGCTGGTCGGCCGGGAGCTCGATGTGCTCGCGGTCGCGACCCTCGGCCTCGGCCGACTGCGGCAGACCCGCGAAGAACAGCACCACGCCGGCATCCCGGGCCGCGGCGGCGGCCTCGGCGGCGAGCGCCCCATCCGTGCGCGACTCGTCCGCGAGCGCCCCGCCCGCCGAGCCCGCCCCCAGCCCGTACCCCGGCGCGAACACGACGTCGGTCGCGGAGTCCCGGATCGCCGCGAGGGCGTCGTCCACGTGGGTCGGGACGATCTGGGAGGAGCCCGCGCCCTGGAACCGCGGGGTCCGCGCGAGCTCGCCGATCACGGCCAGGCGCGTGCGCGGGGCGAGCGGCAGCAGGCCGCCGTCGTTCTTGAGCAGCACGATCGCGCGGCTCGCGGCCTCGCGGGCCAGCGCGTGGTGCGCGGCGTCGTGCCAGGCCTCGGGGTCGTCGCCCCGCTCCGCGAGGAGTGCTCCGGGCGCGGGCGCGGCGTCCGTCCCGTCCTCGGCCGGCGCCCGCGCGGCCCGGGCCGCGAGCGCCAGGGCGACGACCCGGGCGGCCGAGCGGTCGACGTCCGCCGGGTCGAGCACGCCGGACCGGACGGCGGCGACGATCTCCGCGACCCGGGCCTCGCCGGCGCCGGGCATCTCCAGGTCGAGGCCCGCGCGGATGCCGGCGAGGCGGTCGTGGACGGCACCCCAGTCGGACATGACCAGGCCCTCGAAACCCCACTCGCCGCGCAGCACGTCGGTGGTGAGCCGGCGGTCCTCGCCGGTGTGCGTGCCGTTGACGCGGTTGTAGGACGACATGAGCGTCGCGGGCCGCGCCCGCGTCACCACGCGCTGGAAGGCGCGCAGGTAGATCTCGCGCAGGGTGCGCTCGTCGACGTCGGCGGAGACGCGCATGCGCTCGGTCTCCTGGTTGTTCGCGGCGAAGTGCTTGACGCACGCGGCCACGCCGCCGCCCTGGATCCCGGTGACCAGGGCCGCGCCGATCTCGCCGGCGAGCAGCGGGTCCTCCGAGACGTACTCGAAGTTGCGCCCGCACAGCGGGCTGCGCTTGATGTTGATGCCGGGGCCGAGCACCACGTCGACGTCGCGCGCCCGCGCCTCGGCGGCAACGGCCGCCCCGACCCGCGCCACGAGGCCGACGTCGAAGGTGCTGCCCAGCGCCACCGCGGGCGGGAAGCACGTGGCCGGGACCGCGCCCTCGATGTCGCCGACGTCGGGGGCGAGCCGGCGCACGCCGTGCGGCCCGTCGGCAAGGTAGACCGGCGGGACGCCGGGCGCCTCGGCCGTGGACCAGAACGAGGCCCCGGACAGGAGCCGGGCCTTCTGCTCGACGGTGAGCGCCCGGGCGCGCGACTTCTTCGTCATGCGGTCACGCTAGCGGCAGCAGGCCGAATAAAAGCCGTGCGCCCCTCGACCGCCCGGAGCACCCTGGGTCCATGACCACATCCTCTGCAGCACCCGCCCCGGCGACGTCGGCGTGGCGGCTCATGGACCCTCCGCACGCGACCTCGCTCGACGACGCCGACGCCTGGGCGTACCGCGGCATCGCCGAGCTGCACGCCGCGGCCGCGGTCGTCGACCTCGGCAACGCGGACGCCGCCCCGACGCCGATCGGGATCCTGGTCGGGATGAACAACCAGAGCTACGTGCGCAAGCTGCGGCGGATCGCGGTGGTGGACACCCCCGCCGGCCCGCGGGTGGTGGGCGAGGCGACGGTGTTCCTGCAGGTCCGCGCCAATCCCGAGCTGGCGATCGGGGGCATCGTGGTGCATCCGGAGCACCGGCGGCAGGGCATCGCCTCGGCCCTCGCGCAGTGGTCGCGCGACACGGCCCGGGCGGAGGGCCGGACGTCGTTCATGACGTACGTCGACTTCGGCCCGGACCGGCCGGCGGGCGAGACGCTGGCCCCGGCGTCGGGCAGCGGCGAGGTCGCCGCCGACCTGCCGGGCGTCCTGCTCGCGCAGAAGCTGGGCCTGACGCTCCAGCTCATCGAGCGCCGCTCCCGGATCGACCTGCCGGTGCTGCCGGAGGCGGTGTCCCGCTTCGAGGCCGAGGCCCGTGCCGTGGCGGGCGACGCGTACCGGGTCCGCACCTGGACGGCACCCACGCCGGAGGAGTGGATCGAGCAGTACGCGGCCCTGGAGCAGGCGCTGTCCGACGACGAGCCGCGCGGCGGCCTGGAGGTCGAGTCGGACGTGTGGGACGTGGAGCGGATCCGCACCGAGGAGGCGGCGATCGCCGCCAAGGGCGACCAGTACGTGGTGACGGCGGCCGAGCACGTGGCCACGGGCGAGCTGGTCGCGATGACCATGCTCCAGTGGAACGACCTCCAGCCCGAGCACACCAACCAGCAGGCGACGGTGGTGCTCAGGTCGCACCGCGGTCACCGGCTGGGGATGCTCGTCAAGGCCGTGAACCTGCGCGAGCACGCCCGGCTGCGCCCGGAGGCGCAGCGGATCTACACCTGGAACAACGAGGAGAACCCGCACATGCTCGCGATCAACATCGCGCTCGGGTTCGTCCCGGCCGGCGGCTGCGCCAACTTCCAGGGCTCGCTCTGAGCAGGGTCAGAGCAGCTCGGGGGTGAGGTCCGGGCCGTCGCCGAAGGCGGCGTCGTCGTCGAAGGGCCACACCGGCCCGCCCAGGCCGGTGTGGCGCAGCCGGCGCGGGTCCTGGTCCACGCCGCCCGGCGTGAGCATCAGCATCCAGTCCTCGGCCATCTCGTAGAGCTCGGTCTCGAGGTTGCCGATCTTCACCACCACGACGTCGGTGCCCCGTGGGTCCAGGCCGATCGCGGTGAAGTCCGACTCCAGGTGGTACGCCCTGCGGCGCTCGGTCAGGACCACCCGCAGGCCGCCCACCGCCACGACGCACACGATGCCGGCGAGCGGGTCGTCCGCGCGCACGTGCTCGACGACGCCCCGCAGCGTGACCGGTCCGTGCGGGCCGTCGTCGACCCGCGCCCCGGCCGCCACCTCGACGGTGGCGCCCACCCCGGCGGCCGCCACCGTACGGGCGGCGTCGGCGTCGGGCAGGGCGGCGTAGATCGCGCTGCGGCCGCCGTCGGCGGGCGGCGTCGCGAAGGCGGGCTCCGCCAGGAGCCGCGCGAGGGTCCAGGTCACGTCGCCCGCGCCCCCGGCCATGGGGTTGTCGCCGGTGTCCGACAGGACGAACGGCCGCGCGTCGCTCGCCCGCACCGCTCGCAGGCACTCCTCGTAGGACCCGGCGGGTGCCACGAAGCCGAACTCCGCGCGGGCGTCCCAGTACCGGCGGGCCAGGCGTTCGGCCTCCCGGGAGATGACGGCGTCGTCGTCGCCCATGACCACCACGGCGGCCCGGCAGCGCGGCTCGTCCGCCCACGCGTAGCCGACCCAGACCGAGGCGTCCAGCACGCCGTCCAGCGTCCCGACCCGCGCGACGTCCTCGTAGAGGCCCTTCGCGGGCTCCTGCCGGGTGCTCGTCCGCTCCCCCGGCAGCAGCACGGGCACCTGCACCCAGGCCTTGCGCGGCCGCCCCGCGCCGTCGGCGCGCCGCAGCAGGTCGGTGGCCGCGCGCTCGCGCGCCTCGTCCTCGTCCTCGTGCGGCGCCGTGCGGTGGCAGGCGATGAGGTCGACGGTCGCGGCCAGGTCGCGGGACACGTTGCCGTGCAGGTCCATGGACGCGGAGACCAGGCAGTCCGGCCCGACGGCGGCGCGCACCGCCCGCGCGAGGTCCGCCTCCGCGTCGGTGTACCCGAGCACGGCCATGGCCCCGTGGATCTCCAGCAGCACCCCGTCGAACGGGCCCTGCGCCTCCAGCGCCAGGCCGATCTCGGTGCGGACCGTCTCGTAGACGTCCGCCGGGACCGCGCCGCCCGGCAGCGCCCCGGCCCGCAGGATGCCCACCCACTCGGCCTCCCGGCGCAGGGCCGTGCCGTCCCGCAGGAACGGGTACCGCCGAACCAGCTCGTTGCCGCGCAGCAGGGTGAACGCCTCCCAGCCCGAGCGGTGCGGGGAGAACGTGCTGGACTCGATCGCCATGCCGCAGATCGCGATCCGCGGTCGACGGTGGATACGGGTCACGCGCGCAGTGTAGGCGGGTCGGGTTACTACTTCCGTACATCTGCCGACATGTCGGAACCTCAGGCCACCGGGGTGACCTGAGGTTCCGACACGTGGCGAACGCGGATCAGTCGTCCAGGTCGTCCGGGGTGTCGTCGTTCGGGGTGTTGTCGGCCGGGGACTGGTAGTTCGCGTCGTTCGGCGAGTCCGCCGACTGCGCGGAGCCCGCCGTGTCGTGCGCCGACTCGTTCGGCGAGTCCGCCGACTCCGGCGACGGGTCGTAGTTCGCGTCGCCCGGCGAGTCCGCCGACTGCGCGGACCCCGGGGTGTCCCGCGCCGACTCGTTGGGCGAGTCCGCGGACTCCGGCGAGTCGTCGGCGGGCGCGGCGGCCGTGCCGCCGGCGGGGGCGGTCCCGCCGGACAGTGCGACGGCGGCGGTCGACTCGGCCCGCGGGGCGGGGTCGTTGAGCGCGGCGGCCGTGCTCGCGCCCGCGATGCCGATCACGGCGGCCGTCCCGACGACGGCCCAGCGCTTCTTCATGGTCGAGGGGTTCATGCGAC
Organism: Promicromonospora sp. NPDC090134; assembly: GCF_044746965.1. Taxonomy (NCBI): domain Bacteria; kingdom Bacillati; phylum Actinomycetota; class Actinomycetes; order Micrococcales; family Promicromonosporaceae; genus Promicromonospora; species Promicromonospora sp. NPDC090134. The sequence continues at coordinate 107,118 of NZ_JBIVCZ010000014.1, forward strand.
CGACCTCCCGGGTCTCCCGGCACCCCCGTCGGGTGCCTGCTGACGACGAGTCTGCTGCGCCAGGATGAGGCGACGAGGAGAGCCGGATGAGACAGCTCTCATGTGGTCCGGGCGGCCGCGGCGCCGTCGGGGCGTCATCCCCGGAACCGGTAGCCCGCGCCCCGCACGGTCTCGATCCGGTCCGCGCCCAGCTTTCTGCGCAGGTACCGCACGTACACGTCCACCACGTTGGACCCGGGGTCGAAGTCGTACCCCCACACGCGCGACAGGAGCTGTTCGCGCGACATGACCTGCCCCGGGTGCTGGAGGAACACCTCCGCGAGCGCGAACTCCCGCGCGGACAGCTCCACCTCCCGGCCCGCCACGGTCGCGGTGCGCGTGCGCAGGTCCAGCCCGACGCCCCCGTGCTCCAGCCGGTCCGACGGCGCGGCGTCGTACGCCGCCTTGCGCAGCCGCAGCCGGATCCGGGCGAGCAGCTCGTCGAACCCGAACGGCTTGGACATGTAGTCGTCCGCCCCGCCCTCCAGGCCCGCCACCCGGTCCGACAGCGAGTCGCGCGCGGTGAGGATGACCACGGGCAGCGTCGAGCCGACGTCCCGCAGCCGCTGCAGGACCGTGAACCCGTCCAGCACGGGCAGCCCGATGTCCAGCACCATCAGGTCGTAGCCGCCCGACATGGCGTGGCCGAGCGCCGAGGCGCCGTCGGACACCACCGTGGGCTGGAACCCGTGCGCCTTGAGGCCCTTGCGCACGAACTGCGCGATGCGCTCCTCGTCCTCCGCGATCAGGATCTGGTTCACGCCGCCTCCTCCTCCGTCGCGCCTCGTGCCGCCGGTCGCTCGCCCTGCCCGGGTCCGGCCACGGGCCAGGTCATCACGAACCGCGCGCCGCCCCCGTCGGAGCGTTCCACCACCACGTCCCCGGCGTGCCCCTGCGCGATGGCCCGCACGATCGCGAGGCCCAGGCCGGAGCCCGAGACGCCGCCCGCCGTGCTCCCCCGCGCGAACCGGTCGAAGATGCGGTCCGCCTCCTCGGGCGGCACACCGGGCCCGGTGTCCCGCACCCAGAGCCGGACGACGCGGCCGGAGGCGCCGTCGAACACCTGCGTGCCGATCCCCACCTCGTCGTCGGCGCCGGTGAACTTGACCGCGTTGTCCGCGAGCTGGAGCACGGCCTGGGTGAGCCGGTGCGCGTCGGCGGAGACCTCGACGTCGGCGCGCGCGTCCACCACCCAGCGGCGGTCGCCCAGCGCCCGCGCCTTGTCGTGCACGTCGTCCGTGAACCGGCCCAGGTCCACCGGGGCCGGGGCCACGAAGTCGGACCGCTCCGCCTTGGCGAGCAGGACCAGCTCCTCGACGATCTGCCCCATCCGGGAGGTCTCGTCCAGCAGCAGGTCCCGGGTCTCGCGCACGTCCGCCGGGTCGTCCGGGTCGAGCACCTCCAGGTGCCCGCGCAGCACCGTCAGCGGCGTGCGGAGCTCGTGCCCGGCGTCGTCCAGGAACTGGCGCTGCGTCTCGATGGCCGTGGACAGGCGGTCGAGCATGGTGTTGAAGGCGCCGGCCAGCTCGCCGAGGTCGTCGTCGGTCGCGACGGGCACGCGCTGGGACAGGTCGGTCTCGGTCACCCGGGTCGCGGTGGCGCTGAGCTGGCGCAACGGGCGCAGCAGGCGGCTGACCACGAGCCAGGCGAACAGGCCCAGCAGCACCAGCGCCACGCTGCAGACGATCGCGTACGTTCGCATCACGGCGGTCTCGGCCTCGAGCGACTGGTCCAGCGCGGACGCCATGACGTAGGCGCCCACCTCCTGCCGGTCCGGCACGGTCACCGGGACGACGACGAACCACACCCGGCCGATCTCCGTCTCGATCTCGCGCTGGACGGTCGTGGACGACTGCGGCGTCAGCCCGTCCACGACGTCCTGGACCAGCTCGCTCTCCACGACAACCCGGCTCGCCGCGGGCGGGTTGGACTGCTGGTGCGCGCCGTCCAGGTAGCTCACGAACATCTCGTTGGAGCCGGGGACGTTGCGCTCCATGGCCACGCTCATGAGCCGTCCCGCGCCGTGGAAGTCCTCGCCCGTCTCCGGGTCCACGCCGTCGGCCGCGAGGCGCTGCAGCTCGCCGATCTCCTGGTCGAAGTCCTCGGAGATGTCGTCCATGATCTGCTGGGACTGGATCGCGTGGGTGAGCAGGCCGGCCCCGAGGAGCCCGATGGCGGTCACCGCCACGACCACGGCCACGACCTTGGCCCGGACCGACGGACGGCGCAGGCTCATGCGCCGCCCACGCCGGCGGTCGCGAGGCGCGACCCGTCGAGCCAGGCCGCCACGACGTCCAGGCGGCGCGACGTCGCCGCCTGCCAGTGCCGCTCCTGGACCCGGTGCGGGCCGGTGGCCAGGGAGAGCAGCACGCCCGCGACGCGGGCGGCGAGGTCGCTGCGGTCCGCGCCCCGGGTGCCGGGTGCCGTCACGAACCCCGCCGCGTAGTCGGCCGCGAGCCGGCGCATCCGGGACGCCCGGGCCACGTGCGTGGGGTCCGACCCGCCCACGAGCGACAGCACGTCGATGTGCGCCACCAGGCAGGCCAGGTCGTCGGCGCGGTGGCCGGGACCCGCGGAGTCGACGTCGAGCAGGCCGGTGACCCGCCCGTCGGTGAGCATGATCTGCGCCTCGTACAGGTCACCGTGCGTCGGGTCGGCGCCCGCGCCGCGCTCCGCGAGGCGGGCGGCGACCGCGCCGGCCAGGTCGCTCGCCCGGCCGGCCTCGGCGGGCAGCGCCGCCCCGATCACGCCCGCGTAGTGCTGCGCCGACTCGCTCCAGGCCGGGCGTCGCGGCAGGTCGCGCACCTCGGCGGGCAGCCGGTCGAGCAGGTCTAGGATCGCGGACGGGGACGGGATGCGGCCCCCGTCGCGGACGGCGGTGCGCATCTCGGTGCCGTGCAGCGGGGACAGCACCAGCAGGCCGTCGTCGGACCAGCCGAGCGGGCGCGGGACCGGCAGCCCGGCCCGCGACAGCAGCGCGTGCCGCTGGTGCAGGTCCGCGACCTTGCGCGGCCGCAGCACCTTGAGGAACACGTGGGACGCCGCCGCCGTGGCCTCCAGCACGGCCCGCCGGGTGGGCCGGTAGGCACGCACCTTGAGCTCGGGGTGCGCGCGTTCCCGCGGGCCCACGCCCAGCCCCGCCAGGAGCTCCTCGACGGCGACGGGGTCGAACGCGCGCGGCAGGGCCGGCAGCGCCGGGTCGACAGGGAACCGCCACACGGCGACCGTCGCGTCGCCGTCGGACAGCGTGACCACGCCCGGCTTGCGCCCGTCGCGGGCCCGGCCCACGCTCGCACCGAGCGTCTCGGAGCGTTCGACGCCGTTCCAGCGCACCGTCGCGCGGTACGCCACCGTCGTCGTCGAGCCGGGGCGGTGGTCCACCTGCCGCACCCGCCAGTCGACCAGCTCCCCGCCCGCCGTCGCCACGGCGGCGTCGAGGAGCCCCGCGGCGGACTCGCCGGTCAGCAGATCGAGGTGCGTGTTCACCCAGCCATCCTCGCAGCCGGTCCACGCCGAAGCCTTCCGATTCGGATGAGAATCCTCTAACCCACGCACCGAGGTGCCCTCGGGGAAACCTGTACGCCCGGAGGGAGGTAACGCTGAGCTAGCAGTGCTATCTCTCCGTTACCTCCCTCCGGGCGTACAGGTTTCCCCGAGAGCCAGGCCGCCGGCGTCAGGCGCGCAGCTCGCGGTACTTCGCGATCAGCGCCGCCGTCGACGGGTCCTGCGCCGCGAGCGCGGCCTCGTCGCCGGCGACCGCCGGGGCGATCTCCAGCGCGAGCTTCTTGCCGAGCTCGACGCCCCACTGGTCGAACGAGTCGATGCCCCACACGACGCCCTGCACGAACGTGATGTGCTCGTAGAGCGCGACGAGCTGCCCCAGCACGGACGGGGTCAGAGCGGGCGCCAGGATGGACGTCGTGGGCCGGTTGCCGCTGAACACCTTCGCCGAGACCAGGTCCTCCGCGACGCCCTCGGCCCGCACCTCGTCCGCCGTCTTGCCGAACGCGAGCGCCTTGGTCTGCGCGAAGAAGTTCGCGAGGAACAGGCCGTGCACGTCGGCCCCGGCGGCGACGGCGCCGCCGTCGCCCACGGCGTCGGCCAGCGGGTAGGCGGGGTTGGCCACGGCGATGAAGTCGGCCGGGATGAGCCGCGTGCCCTGGTGGATGAGCTGGTAGAACGCGTGCTGGCCGTTGGTGCCGGGCTCGCCCCAGAAGACCTCACCGGTCTCGGAGGTGACGGGCGTGCCGTCCCAGCGCACGGACTTGCCGTTGGACTCCATGGTGAGCTGCTGCAGGTACGCCGGGAACCGGTGGAGCTGCTGCGCGTAGGGCAGGACGGCGTGCGTGTGCGCGTCGCGGAAGTTCACGTACCAGACGTTGAGCAGGCCCATCAGGGCGGGCACGTTGCGCTCGAACGGCGTGGTGCGGAAGTGCTCGTCCATGGCGTGGAAGCCGCCGAGGAAGTCGGCGAACGCGTCGGGCCCGATCGCGACGGCGAGCGAGGTGCCGATGGCCGAGTCCACGGAGTAGCGGCCGCCCACCCAGTCCCAGAACCCGAACGCGTTGGCGGGGTCGATGCCGAACGCCGCGACCTTGTCCAGGGCGGTGGACACCGCGACGAAGTGCTTCGCGACGGCGTCGGCGCGCCCGTCCTCGGAGTCCTCGATGGCCCCCGCGGCGACGAGCGAGCGCCACAGCCAGTCGCGCGCGAGCCGCGCGTTGGTGAGGGTCTCCAGCGTGCCGAAGGTCTTGGAGGCGACGATGAACAGTGTGGTCGTCGGGTCCAGGTCAGCGGTCTTCTGGGCGACGTCGGTGGGGTCGATGTTCGAGACGAACCGGACCTCCAGGCCGTCCTGGACGTAGGGCTCCAGGGCCTCGTACGCCATGACGGGGCCGAGGTCGGAGCCGCCGATGCCGATGTTCACGATGGTGCGCACGGCCTCGCCGGTGACACCGGTCCACTCCCCGGAGCGGACCTTCTCGGCGAACGCGTAGACCTTGGTGAGCTCGTCGGCCACGTCGGCGGTGACGTCCTGGCCGTCCACGGTCAGTGCCTCGTCCGACGGGCGGCGCAGCGCGGTGTGCAGCACGGCGCGGTCCTCGGTGACGTTGATGTGCTGCCCGGAGAACATGGCGTCGCGGTGCTCCGCGAGGCCCACCTCCTCGGCCAGGGCGAGGAGCGCCGCGAGCACGTCGTCCGTGACCAGGTTCTTCGACAGGTCGACGTGCAGGTCGGCAGCCTGGTGGCTCAGGCGCCCGGCGCGCGCCGGGTCTTGGGCGAACCAGCCGCGCAGGTCGGGCCGGAGGTTCTTGGAGAGCTCGGTGAGCGAGCCCCAGGCGTTGGTGGTGGTGGCGTCGACAGGCACACGGGCCGGCTCTGAGGTCATGACTCAACCGTAGTGCGGAGAGCCCTGGCCGCAGCCTCGGCCAGTGTCTGATCCGTCACCTCGTAGCCGGCGTCGCCCCCGCCGCCGGGGCCGCCGGCGTCGGTCACGGTCCGCCTGGCGGACAGGTGGACGGCGTCCACGCCCACCCCGAGCAGGGCCGGGACGTCCGCGGCGGTGACGCCGCCCCCGGCCATGATCTCGATGCCGAGCTCGGCGCTGCGCTCGACCAGGGCGGCGAGGCGGTCCAGGCCGTCGGCCGCACGGGCCGCGCCGCCGGAGGTCAGGACGCGCGCGACGCCCAGCTCGGACAGCGTGTCGAGGGCCGCGATCGGGTCCGCGACCACGTCGATCGCCCGGTGGAACGTCACCTCGGCGTCGTCGGCGGCGGCCACCAGGCTGCGCATCCGCGCCACGTCCACGGTGCCCGACGGCGTCAGCGCGCCCAGCACGACGCCGTCCGCGCCGGCGTCGACCGACAGGACGACCTCGCGGAGCATCAGGTCGTGCTCGGCGGCCGAGTAGACGAACCCGCCCGGCCGGGGCCGGACCAGGACGTGCACCTCCAGGATCGGCGCGCTGTCCGACGACGGGACCACCGCCGCGGCGTCGATCACCGCCTCGATCAGCGCGGCGCTGGGCGTGATGCCCCCGGTGGCGCCGAGCGCGGAGCAGAGCTCGACGCGCCGGGCACCGACGTCGGCAGCGATCACCGCCCCGGCCGGGTCCTGGACAGCGAGCTCGAGCGCGACACGTTGGGGCACGTGCGCCAGCGTAGTCGTGCGCGGGGCGGCCGTTCGCCCGCCGTGACGGGGAGCGAGTCGGTAGGGTCCCATGGCATGGCCATCGATCCCAGTGCGATCCTCCAGGGTCGCGCCCCCGGGCGTGCCCCTGTCGGAGTGATCGTCGGGATCGTCTTCGCGTCCGTCTGCCTCCTCGTGATCCTCGCGTTCGACGCAGTCACGGGCGGGGCGTCGTTCGTCGTCGGGCTGCTGCTCGCGCTGCTGCCCGTCGCGGTGTGGCTGCCGCTGGTGCTCGCGCTGGACCGCCTGGAGCCCGAACCGCCGAACGCCCTGATCTTCGCGTTCCTGTGGGGCGCGGGCGTGGCGGCGCTGTTCGCGAGCATCCTGAACACGCTCGGGCTGTCGCTGCTCACCGAGACCGAGCTCACGGGCGAGGAGGATGGCTGGTACCTCGTCGCGACGTTCGGCGCGCCCGTGGTCGAGGAGCTGCTCAAGGGCGCCGTCCTGTTCGGCATGCTGTGGTGGCGGCGGCAGGAGCTGAACGGTGCCACCGACGGCGTCATCTACGCCGCGATGGTGGGGCTCGGCTTCGCCGCGACGGAGAACGTCCAGTACTTCATCGACGCCCTCGACTCCGACCAGCTCGGTTACGTGTTCGTGCTGCGAGCCGTGGTCTCGCCGCTGCTGCACCCGCTGTGCACGGCGATGACGGGGATCGGCGTCGCGGTCGCGGCCCTGGCCGGACCGGGCCGGCTGCGCCGCACGGCACCGCTGTACGGGCTGCTGGGCGCGATCGTCCTCCACAGCCTGTGGAACGGCTCAACGAAGTTCGGCGTGGTCGGCCTCGCGGGGGCGTACCTCGTGGGGCTCGTGGTGCTGATCGTGCTGATCGTGATCCTGGCCCGCGACCGGCGTCGGATCGTCCAGCTCATCGAGCACTACCTGCCGCTGTACGGGCCGGTCGGCATCATCACCCCCGACGACCTGCGCATGCTGTCCAGCCTGCCGGGTCGCCGCGCGGCCCGGCGCTGGGCCCGGTCGGCGGGCGGCCGCCCGGCCGAGCGAGCCATGACCGACTACCAGCAGGCCGCGACCGAGCTCGCGCTGCTGCACCAGCGGGCCGGTGCCCAGCGCGACCTGGACCCGCACGGCCTGGAGCAGCAGCGGCAGTACCTCGTGTGGGTCATGCAGCAGGCGCGGGCCGCGTTCGTCGCGCGGCTGCCGCAGCCGCCGGCGTCGCCGTGGGGCGCGACGGGCTTCCGCCCCCCGAACCAGTCCTGACGTGTCAGACGTACAGGTCACCGGAGTGACCTGTACGTCTGACACGGGGCGTCACGCCCCGACGAGGTCCACGATCAGCGCGCGGAGCAGCGCCGTGCGGTCGGCGATCCGGTCCACGAGCACGTGCTCGTCGTCGGCGTGCGCGCCCCCGCCCACGGCGCCGAGCCCGTCGAGGGTGGGCGTGCCCACGCCCGCCGTGAAGTTGCCGTCGGACGCCCCGCCCACGGCAACGTCGGTGAGCTCCGGCAGGTCCGCCTCCCGGGCCAGCCGGGAGGCCCGGGCGAACAGGTCGACGGACAGCGCGCGCTCCAGCGGCGGCCGGTTGATCCCGCCCTCGATCTCGAGCGCGGCGCCGGGCAGCACGGGCGCCAGCGCCCGCAAGGCGGCGTCGACCCGCTCCTGCTCGGCGACCGTGCGGGCCCGGACGTCCACCGCGAACGACGCCTCGGCCGGCACGGTGTTGCGCGTGGTGCCCGCCGCGGCGACCGTCGGCACCACGGTGGTCCCGAGCTCCGGGTCGCCCAGCGCGGCGACCGCGAGCACCTGGTGCGCCAGCTCGACCACAGCGTTCACGCCCTTCTCGGGCTCCAGCCCGGCGTGCGCCGCCCGGCCCTTGACCAGCACCTCGTAGATCGAGGTGCCCTTGCGCTCCACCTTGAGCGCGCCGCCGTCCGCCGAGGCCTCCAGGACCAGCGCCGCCGCCGCCCCGCGCGCCTCGTCCTCGATGAGCGCCCGGGACGACGGTGAACCCAGCTCCTCGTCGCCCGTCACCAGCAGCGTGACGCCGGTGCGGTCCCCCAGGGAGCCAAGCACGTGCAGCGCCATGGCCAGGCCGGTCTTCATGTCGAAGCTGCCAGGGCCGCGCAGCACGCCGTCCGCGACGCCGAACGGGTGCGTGCGCAGCGAGCCCAGCGGCCACACCGTGTCGTGGTGCGCGAGCACCAGCACGCGCGTCGGGCCGCCGAGCCGCCACCGCAGGTGGATGCCGAGCCGTTCGGGCTCCACGCCCAGGTGCGCCGTGCCGAGCCGGGCCACCAGGTCGGCGGACCGGGCCAGCGCGGCCGGGTCCTCCGACGGCGACTCGCACTCGACCAGGGTCCGCAGGTCCTCGATCAGGGCGCCGGTGTCGGGTCGGGCGGGAGTCTCGTCGATAGCCATGGAGGCACGGTATCCGCCCGGCCGGGCCCGCCGGCCGGCGGGTCCGCGCGGTTGTCAGAGCCGCCGGGCGGTCAGAGCGAGAGCAGGCGCAGCGTCAGGGCCGCCGCCGAGAGCAGCAGCAGGGCACCAGTCGGGCCCACTCCGGCCCAGTCCTTCGCCCGGACGTGCGTGACGACCGCGCCGAGGAAGTAGAGGACGAAGCATCCGGTGGCCGCGATGCCGATCGGCGCCCACCAGATCCCGGCGAGGGTGCCGAGCGCGCCGGCCACGAGCAGGGAGCCGAGCACGGGGATGAACCGCCTGGGCACTCCGAGCTTGGCGGTGAGCGGCTCGACGACCTGCGGGTTGCCCGTCAGCTTGCCGTACCCGCTGAACGCGGTGGCCAGGATCAGGAGTGACGAGACGATGACAGAAGCGACGAACACGGGTCCTCCGGGGACGATGGCCGGGCGGAACCGGCGGGAAAGGGCGCCCGGTCCGGGCGCCCCCTGAATGGTCCGGTACCCGCCGGGGCTTGCCAAGGACCGGGTTAGCAACTCACTATGGGTAAGTGACCTCAGCAGCGACCAGACCAGCGTCCCCGGCCTCCGCGACCGGCCCGGTGGACGCGGACGCGTGCACCCTCTTCCAGCGCACCGTCGAGCTGGCGGGACGCCGCTGGTCCGGCGCCATCCTGTTCGCCGCGGTCGCGGGCGCACGGCGCTTCGTCGAGTACCGCCGCGCCGTCCACGGGATCTCCGACCGGCTGCTGACGCAGCGCCTGCGCGAGCTGGAGCGCCAGGGGTTCATCGCGCGCGAGGTGGTGCCGACCATGCCCGTGCAGATCCTGTACACCGCGACCCCGGCCGGCGCCGAGCTGATCGCGGCGCTGCGTCCCCTGGGCGAGTGGGGCCTCCGGCACCGCGACGTGCTCGAACAGGGGAACGACTACTAGGCCCTGCGCAGGCCCAGCGCGATGACGGCGCCCACCACCAGGTGCTCGACCACCAGGAGCGCGACCGTCGCCGGCGTGGTGCCGCCGGCAGCGCCGGTGAGGGACACGAGCAGGGCCACGCCGCAGAGCACGAGCCACACCACCTCGCCGCCGCCCTTGGTGAGGCGCGCGACGACCGCCCGCCCGCCCCAGCCGGCGAAGCCGGCCACGAGCGCGGCGACGGCCGCCGCGACGACGGTCACGGGCTGGGTGCTCGCCCCCGCCTGCGCCTGCGGGTCCACGCCGAGCGCTGCCCCGACGAGCCAGACCGCCACGGCGGCGACGGCGGCGGTGAGCGGCACTGCCCAGGCGGGCCACGGGCTACGGGTCACCGAGTTCTCGGCCATGAGTCCTTCTCCTTCTCGGCGCGTCCGTCGCGCCTGGTCACAGCCTCCTGGCGCGACTGCGGCCGGGACATCCGTCCGGGGTACCGAGCCGGGTCACCCTTCGGTAGCGGCACCCCCGACCTTGGTCGGTGTCCGACCCCGGGGCGCCGTGCGTAGTGTCACCGGCATGACAGCTGGTGACCCGCGGGACTGCCCGCCCGACGACACCGTGCGCACCCGTCCCCCGCGGCGTTCCGCGGTACTCGCCATGGTGCTGCTCGGGGTCCTGACCCTCGCGACCGTGCTGAGCCGGCAGGCGAGCGGCGGCACCGCGCTGCCCCTGGACATCCTGGACCTGGTGGTCGCGGTCGTGTCGCTGGCGCTGCTGCCCCTGATGTGGGCCCGCCGGTCGGTGCCCGTGGCGCTCACGCTGGCCGCGCTGTCGGCGCTCTCGCCGGGCGCGACGCCGGCCGCGACGTCCGGGGTGCTGCTGATCGCCCGGTGGTCGCCGCTGCGCACCGCGGTCCTCGTGGCGGCGGCGAGCGCGGTGGCGCACGCGGCGCAGGGCCTGTGGCGGCCGCCGTCGTTCCCCCTGGGCTGGTGGCTCCTGTGCGACGTCGCCGTCCACGCCGCGCTCCTCGGCTGGGGCGCCTACCTGCAGGCGCGCGCCCAGCTCCTCGCCGACCTGCGGGCCCGCGCCCGCCGCGCCGAGGCCGACCGCGAGCAGGCGCTGGAGACCGCCCGGTCCGGGGAGCGCAACCGCATCGCCGCCGAGATGCACGACGCGCTGGGGCACCGCCTGTCCCTGCTCGCCGCGACGGCGGGCGCCGTCGAGTACCGGCCCGACGCTCCCCCGGAGCAGCTCGCGGCGGCGGCCGGGCGGGTGCGCACCGGCGCCGCCGAGGCCCTGGAGGACCTGCGCCGGCTCGTCCGCCTGCTGCGCGGCGGGTCGGACCGGCTGGCCCCGCCGCCCACGCTCCGCGACATCCCCGGGCTCGTGGACGCGGCCCGCTCCGTGGGCGCTGCTGTCGTGCTCGACCAGTCCGACGAGCGGACGTCCGCCGGGCCCGGCGACGCCGAACCGTCGCCCGCGGTCGCCATCGCCGCCTACCGCGTGGTCCAGGAGGGCCTGACGAACGCCCGCCGGCACGCGCCGGGCGCGGCCGTCCGGGTCGCGGTGACCACGCGCGCGGACGAGGTCCGGGTGGTCGTGGCCGACGACGGCCCCGCACGCGCCGCCGACGTCGAGCCCGGCACCGGCCTGGTCGGCCTGCGCGAACGCGTGGAGCTGCTGGACGGCACGCTCGACGCGGGCCGCTCACCTGCTGGTTTCGTCCTGGAGGCGCGGATACCGTGGGCCTGATGGAGACCCGCCTCGTGATCGTCGACGACGACGCCCTGGTCCGTGCGGGCCTGCGCCTCATGCTCGACGGCGCCGAGGGCATCCGCGTGGTCGGCGAGGCCGCCGACGGCGGGGACGTGGCGGAGGTGCTCGACGCCCACCCGGCCGACGTCGTGCTCATGGACCTGCGCATGCCCGGCGTCGACGGGATCGAGGCCACCCGCCGGGTGCGGGGCCGGCCCTCGCCGCCGGCCGTCGTCGTGCTCACGACCTTCGACACCGACACCGAGGTGGTGGGCGCGCTGCGCGCCGGGGCCGCCGGCTACCTGCTCAAGGACATGCCGCCGGCCCGGATCGCCGCGGCGGTGCGCGCCGCGGCCGACGGCGAACCCGTGCTCGCGCCGGACATCGCCCGCCGCCTGATGGAGACGGTCGCCGCCGGGGGCGGCGAGTCGCGGGACGCCCGGAGCGCCCTCGACCGGCTCACGAGCCGGGAGCGCGACGTCGCCGTCGAGATCGGGCGCGGCTCGTCCAACGCGGAGATCGGACGGCGGCTCTACCTCAGCGTCCCGACCGTGAAGGCGCACGTCTCGAGCGTGCTGGTGAAGCTGGGCGTGGAGAACCGCACCCAGGTGGCGCTGCTCGTCCAGCAGGCCGGCGCGGCCTAGGCGCGCAGCCCCAGGAACTCCGCCACCCGGTCCGACGCCGGCGCGGTGCGCAGCTCCTCGGGAGCGGCCACCTGGAGCAGACGGCCCCGGTCCATGACCCCGACCCGGTCGGCCACCGCCGAGGCCTCGGCGTGGTCGTGCGTCACGAACACGGCGGTGGTCCCGGTCTCGACGAGCGCGGCCCGCACCTCGCCCGCCAGGCGTTCGCGAAGCTGCCGGTCGAGCGCGGACAGCGGCTCGTCGAGCAGCAGCAGCCGTGGCCGCGGCGCCAGGGCGCGCGCGAGCGCGACCCGCTGCTGCTCCCCGCCGGACAGCGTGGGGACCGCCCGTTGCTCGTACCCGGCCAGCCCCACGAGCTCCAGCAGCTCGGCGACCCGCGCGTCCCGCTCCTGACGGGTGAGCGGCAGGGTCTCCAGCCCGTAGGCCACGTTGCGCCGCACGTCCCGGTGCGGAAAGAGCTGGCCGTCCTGGAACATCAGCCCGAACCGGCGCCGGTGCACCGGCAGCCGGCCGACGTCGGCGCCGTCGTACAGCACCTGGCCGCCCGCCAGCGGCTCCAGTCCCGCCACGGCGCGGAGCAGAGAGGACTTGCCGCACCCGCTCGGTCCGAGCAGCGCCAGCACCTCGCCGGGCGCCACGGTCAGCGAGACGCCGTCCACCGCCGTCACGCCGGCCGCACCGGTCCCGTACCGGACCGAGACGTCCCGGATCTCCAGCCCCGTCATCAGAACTCTCCTCCCGCGCGGTCGTCGCGCAGTCGCTCCGCCACCATCATCACGGTCGCGGTCAGCGCGGCGAGCACCACGGACGCCGCGAGCGCCATTCCGTAGTTCTCCGCCCCGGGCCGTCCGATGAGGCGGTAGATCACGACCGGCAGCGTGGCGCCGTCGGGCCGGGCGAGGAACGACGTCGCGCCGAACTCGCCGAGCGACACCGCGAACGCGAACCCGGTGGCCAGCCCGACCGACCGCAGTGCGATCGGCAGGTCCACGGTGCGCAGCACGCGACCCGGTCCGGAGCCGAGCACCGAGGCAACCTCGCGCAGGCGCGGGTCGATCGCCCGGAGCACGGGCAGCACGGTGCGGACGACGAGCGGCACGGCCACGACGGCCTGCGCCACCGGCACGAGCAGCCCGGAGGTGCGCAGGTCCACGCCGAGCACGGGCTGGTCCATGGTGATGAGAAAGCCGAACCCGACGGTCACGGCGGAGACGCCCAGCGGCAGCATGAACAGGCCGTCGAGCGTGCCGATGGCCCGGCGCGCGCCCACGGAACGGGGCCGCCGGGACACGACGAGCGCCACGAGACCACCCACGACCAGGGCGATCAGGGTGGCGGTCAGCGCGATCCGCAGCGACGTCGCGGTGGCCTCCCACACGGTGACGACGAGTGCGTTCCGCTCGCCGGTGGTGCCGAGCGCCAGGTAGTTCCCCGGGCCCCACGACCCGTCCGGCTCCCGGAACGAGCGGACGACGAGCCCGGCGAGCGGCACCGCGATGAGCCCGGCGACGATCGCGGTGCCCGCGAGCACCGCGCCCACGTCGGCGGGCGACCGCCAGGACAGCGGGCGTGCCGAACGCCGCGCGGAGACGAGGTGCAGGGCGGCCTCGCGCCGCCGTCGGGCGCGTGCGGACACGGCCAGGGCCGCGGAGATGACGACGAGCTGCAGGATCGACAGCACCGAGGCCGAGCGCAGGTCCAGGAACTGGGTCGTGCGGGTCCAGATCTCGGTCTCGATGGTGCCGTACCGCACGCCGCCGAGCACCAGCACCACCCCGAACGCCGTGGCGCAGAACAGGAACACCACCGACGCCGCCGACGTGATCGCGGGCGCGAGCGACGGCAGCGTGACGGTCCGGAAGACCCGGGCCGGTGCCGCACCCAGCGAGGCCGCGGCCTCCTCGGCTCGGGGGTCGAGCCGCTCCCAGAGCCCGCCGACGGTGCGCACCACCACGGACACGTTGAAGAAGACGAGCGCGACGACGATCCCGGCGAGCGACTCCTCCAGCCCGAGGAACCCGAGCGTGCCGCTCGGCGCGAACAGCGCGCGGAACGCGACGCCGACCACCACGGCGGGCAGCACGAACGGCACGGTCACCAGCCCGCGCGCCAGGCTGCGCCCGGGGAACGACCGCCGGTACAGCAGGTAGGCGAGCGGCAGGCCCAGCAGCACGGAGAACGCCGTGCCGAGCACGGCCTGGGTGAGGGTGAGCCCCACGAGCCGCCACGTGCGCGGGCGGGTGAGCACCTCGACGAACCCGGTGAGGTCGAGCGCGCCGTCGGGCACGAACCCGCGGACCACGAGCGCCGCCACCGGCCACGCGAAGAAGACCGCGAGGAAGCCGAGGGGGACGGCGACCGCCGCCCCCCAGAGCAGGGGTGCGGGCCGCAGGCCGTGCCTCATCAAACTCCGCCCTTGGTGGGCTGAGCCTGCGGCTCCACTCCGGGCGGGTGCCTCGTTCCTCGGCCCCCACCCTGCGCTGCGCCTCCGGCTCAGCCCACGACCGTCGCGGTCCACCGTTCGATCCACTCGTCGCGGTGCTCGCTCACGTCGGCCGGGTCCACCTCGAACGGGGCGTCGGCCTGGGGCGCGAACTTCTGCCAGTCGGCGGGCAGCTCCACGGCCGCGTCGGCCGGGTACATGTACATCGACTCGGGCAGGGCGGCCTGGACGTCGTGAGTGAGCAGGAAGTCCACCAGCGCCCGGGCGCCCTCCGGGTTGTCGGAGCCCGCGAGCACACCCGCGTACTCGACCTGCCGGAAGCAGGTCTCCAGCAGCGCGCTCGTGGTCGACTCCGAGCCGTCCTCGCTCACCGTGAACGCCGGCGACGTCGCGTAGGACAGCGCGAGCGGCCGTTCGCCGCCCTCGCCCGCCCCGGAGAAGTCGACGTAGTACGCGTCCTCCCACGAGTCAGCGACCTTGACGCCGTTGTCGACGAGCGAGGCCCAGTAGTCCTCGAACCCGTCCTCGCCGAACGCCCCGATCGTCGCCAGCAGGAACGCGAGCCCCGGGGACGACGTCGCCGGGTTGGTCACCACGAGCAGGTCCTTGTACTGCGGGTCGGCGAGGTCCTCCAGCGTCGTCGGCACCTCCAGGCCGGACTCCTCGAACCACGCCTCGTCGGCGTTGACGCAGACGTCGCCCTGGTCGACGGGCGTGAGCGCGCCGCCGAGCTGCTCGGCGCCCTCGGGCAGGTCCGCGGACGTGTACTCCTCGACCACGCCGGCCTCCAGCGCGCGGGAGGCGAACGTGTTGTCGATGCCGAACACCGCGTCCCCGAGCGGGGCGTCCTTGGTGAGCACGAGCTGGTTCACCAGCGTGCCGGCGTCACCCGCGGCGCTGACCTCGACCGTCGTGCCGGACTCCTGCTCGAACTGGTCGATCAGCTTCTCGTCGAGCGCCCAGGAGTCGTGGGTCACCAGCGTCACGGTCCCCGGGTCGCCGGCGCCGGACGCGTCGTCGCCGGAACCGGAGCCGCCGGAGCACCCGGCGAGCAGCAGCGCCGCCGACAGCGCGACCGCGACGGTAGGGATGGTGCCCCCGTGGGCACCGGAAAGACGCGACATCATTCCTCCGACTTCCTCCGCCGGTGTTACCCGGATCAGGTTCAAGGGTCTGCGGCTCTCCGCACTCTCAGCGCCATCGGGGCGCTCCCCTGTCGTTTCCATGCAGCCTAGTCGGCTGCCGAGGACTACGGTGTGGAGATGGCCCAGATTGAGACGGAACAGACACTCGGCGAGAAGGTCGGCACTCTCGCCCTGACGATCGCGGCCGGCTGGGTCGCCCAGAAGGCGGTCAGCATGATCTGGAAGGGCGTGACGGGTAACGACGCGCCCAACAAGCCCGACGACCCGGAGCTGGACCTGCTGCAGGCGACCGTGTTCGCGGCCGTCGCCGCCGGGACCGCGGTCTTCGCCAAGCGCCTCGCCGCGAAGGGTGCCCACCGCGCCGCGGTGCGGATCGCCGCGCGGCGCAGCGCCGTGTGAGGGCATGACACCCTGGTGCCGTGAGCTTCACGCACCTCGATGACCGCGGCCAGGCCCGCATGGTCGACGTCACCGCCAAGCAGCCGACCGTCCGCTCGGCCACGGCCTCCGGCCTGGTCCGCTGCACCCCTGCCGTGATCCAGGCGCTGCGCGACGGCGCCGTGCCCAAGGGCGACGTGCTCGCGGTGGCGCGCATCGCGGGCATCGCCGCGGCCAAGAAGACGCCCGACCTGCTGCCGCTGGCCCACGTGATCGGCGTGCACGGTGCGGCGGTGGACCTGGAGGTGACCGACGACGGCGTCGTCGTCACCGCGACCGTCCGGACGGCCGACCGCACCGGCGTCGAGATGGAGGCGCTCACCGCCGTAGCGGTCGCCGGCCTCGCCGTGATCGACATGGTGAAGGGCCTGGACAAGTCGGTCACGCTCGCGGACGTCCGGCTGGAGCGCAAGACGGGCGGCAAGTCGGGCGACTGGGTGCGTGCCGAGTGATCACGGTCCGCTACTTCGCCGGCGCCCGGGAGGCCGCGGGGCGCCCCACCGAACAGCTCGACGGTCCGACGTCGGTCGCCGCCCTCCGCGGCGCCCTCGCCTCCGCCCACCCGGCCCTGGGTGCCGTGCTGCCGAAGTGCGCGCTGCTGGTCGCGGGCGCCCGGGCCACGGCGGACGAGGCGACCGTGCCGGACGGCGTCACGGTCGACGTGCTCCCGCCCTTCGCGGGCGGCTGACACCGGCCACCCGGGCCGACAGTCCTGCTACCCCGGCACCGGAGCCGGGTGGTCGCCGCCCTCGAGCTGGGAGCGGACGTGCGGCCAGAGGGCGAGCACCACGTCGAGGCCGTCCCGCACGCCCCCGGACGAGCCGGGCAGGTTCACCACGAGCGCTCGCGTCCCGGCCGTCGCACGTGCCACGCCGACCAGCCCCCGCGAGAGCGCGGCGGTCGGGATGCCCGCGGCGGTGCCTCGCTGTCGCACGGCCTCGGCGACGCCCGGGACCTCGTAGTCCAGCACCTCGCGCGTGCCCTCGGGCGTGAGGTCGCGGGGCGTGATCCCCGTGCCCCCGGTGGTCACCACCAGACGAGCGCCGGCGTCGAGCGCGGTCCGCAGCACATCGCGGACCGGCTCGACGCCGTCGGGAACCAGATGGGTGACCAGGTCGGTGAACCCCGCCGTACGCAGGATCCGCGCCGCCGTGGGGCCGGACCGGTCCTCGGCCTCGCCACGGGCACAGCGGTCGGAGACGGTGATCACCGCTACCTGGTCGGACGTCATGCCGACACGCTATCGGCCTCCGGCTTCTCGCTCACGGCGGCCTCCTCGGCCAGGGCCTTGCGGTGCGCCCGCACGGACCAGACGACGGCGGCGGCCCAGGCCAGCCAGATCACCACGTAGATCGGGATCTTCACCGGGTCGGAGGCGGCGATCCAGTCGCTGTTGAGCAGCGTGCGCGAGTTGGTGAGCACGATGACGCCACCCACCAGCGAGCCCAGGATGCGCGGCGGCACCAGGCGCACCAGCCAGGCCGCGATCGGCGCCGCGATCAGACCACCGATGAGCAGGGCGAGCACCCAGGTGAAGTCGATGCCCTCGCCGCTGAGGCCGACGAAGAAGCCGGCGCTGGCGGCGACGGCCACCAGGAACTCGCTCGTGTCGATCGAGCCGATCACCTTGCGCGGCTCGAGGCGCCCGCTCGCGAGGATGGCAGGCGTGCCGACCGGGCCCCAGCCGCCGCCGCCGGTGGCGTCGAAGAATCCGGCCACGAGGCCGAGCGGACCGAGGAACCTCTTGCGCAGCGGCTTGTCCGAGCGGGTCGGCAGGCCCTGCACCGTGAAGCGCAGCAGCACGTAGAGGCCCAGCAGGAGCAGGATCACCGACATGACCGGTCCGGCGACCTCCGTCGACAGCGACGAGAGGAACGTGGCACCGGCAAAGGCGCCGATCGCGCCGGGGATGCCGATCTTGGCGACGACCTTCCAGTCCACGTTGCCGAAACGCCAGTGGGAGGCGCCGGAAGCGAGGGTCGTGCCGATCTCCGCGAGGTGCACGGTCGCCGACGCTGCGGCGGGGTTGGTGCCGATGGCCAGCAACAGCGTGGTGGAGGTGACGCCGTAGGCCATGCCCAGACTGCCGTCCACCAGCTGCGCGCCGAGGCCGACGAGCGCCAGCAGGATCAGGGTTCTCATGGTCGTGACCTTCCAGGTCCGGGGGATGCGACACAGGGCCATGGCAAAGTCGGGCCCGCGTCAAGGTAACCACCTAACCCGGTCGGAAACAACAAGCATCTCAGAGATCGGATAAGTGCGCATGAGAAGGCCGGGTGAAAGCCCCGCGATCTCTCGGAGTTCGGCCGGACCGAGTGCGGCCGGACGTCAACGTCCGGTCAGGGTCAGGAGTTCGACCAGGCCGAGTCGCCCTCGGTCAGAGCGCGGATGTCCTCCGGCAGCGTGCCGCCCACCAGGTCCGCGAGGGACACCGCCTCCAGCACGGCGCGCACGTTGGCCCGCAGCGCCACCCACACGTGCAGGAGCGGCGCGGCCGCCCCCTGGAACTCCAGGTCGGACGGCCGGTTGCCGCGGACGAAGACGAGCGGCCCGTCCACGGCACGCACGACATCGGCGATCGTGATCGAGTCCGCGGGCCGGGCGAGACGGTACCCGCCGCCGGCGCCACGGTGGCTGGTGACGAGCCCGTCGCGACGCAGGTCGCTCAGGATCCCCTCCAGGAAGCGGTGGGGGATGTCCTGCGCCCGGGCCAGGGCCTCGGCGCGGACGGGCCCGTCGTGGTCGGCAGCCGCCAGCTCGGCGGCGGCACGGACGGCGTAGTCGGCTCGTGCGGAGATCCTCATGGCTCCATTGTCTCCCGCCCGCGGCGCCGGCACGCACGACGCCGTGGAAGCACCCCTGCCCGCGGGCCTCCGTCAGGCCAGGATCTGGCCCGCCTTCTGGGCCGACGCCGCGAACGACCCCGTGAGCGGGAGCTCCGGCAGGATCACCGCCTGGGCGGCGTGGTAGACGTCGGGCTTGCCCACCCAGGTGAGCCCGGACGGACGGTTCTCGGTGTCGAGCTCGTGGTGCCACGACCCGTGCTCGGCGTCGACGAGGTGCTCGCGGATCCAGGCCCACCACTCGCGCTCGAGCTCGGCGTACCGCGCGTCCCCGGTGACGCGCGCCAGCACGTTCGCCGTGGCGGCGCCCTCGGCCGCGACCCAGTGGAAGCGCCGGGGCTCGACGGGCGTGCCGGCCCAGTCCGTCGTGTAGACGAAGCCGCCCCCGCCCTCGCCGTCCCAGCCGTCCGTCACAGCACGGTCGAAGAGCGCGGCGGCGGCCGCGGTCCTGCGTCCGGGCGTGCCCGCCTCGGCGTCGATCTGCAACAGCAGGCGGGCCCACTCGAGCCCGTGCCCCGGCGTGGCGCCGTACGGCTTGAACTGGTCGCGGGGCCGGTCCGCGTTGTACTCGAGTAGCGGGTTCCAGTCCGCGTCGAAGTGCTCGGGGATCCGCCAGTCGTTGGCCTCGGCCCAGGCCACGACCTGGTCGCCGATCGCCGACGCCCGCTCCAGCCACAGCGCGTCCCCGGTCGCGGCGTGGGCCGCGAGCAGCGCCTCGACGGAGTGCATGTTCGCGTTCACGCCCCGGTACTCCGACGTCGAGGCCCAGTCGCGCGACCGCTCGTCCAGGTGCAGGTTCCGCTCGGGCTCCCAGAACCGCGCGTCGAGCACGGCGAGGGCCTCGGTGAGCAGCTCGGACGCACCGGCGATACCGGCGACCTTGCCGGTCGAGGCCGCGAGCACCACGAACGCGTGCGCGTACGCCTCCTTGGTACCGACGAGCTCGTCACCCTCGCCGCGGGCGGCCAGCCACCCGCCGAACTCTGCGTCGGCCAGCACCTCACGAAGCCCCGAGAGCGCACGCGCGGCGTACTCCTCCGCCCCGCTCACACCCAGCAGGTGCCCGACGGCGAAGCTGTGCGCCATGCGCGCCGTGATCCACGTCTCGACGGGGTGGGAGGCGTCCGGGCGGCCCTCGTCGTCGAGCCAGCACGCGGCGCCGTCCGCGCGGATGGAGGCCTCGGCGAAACGCAGCAGCGAGACGAAGTGGTCACGACGCCACGCCGCGTCGGCGCTGCTTGCGGGCTGGGTGCTGGTGGAGCCCGCGGCAGTGCGGGTCGTGTCTGCGTTCACACCGCCACGATAGCCGCGGCCGCTGTGCGGCCCGCAACTTGCCTGAGTACCGGACGGCCGGCCGTACCGTCCCGGAAATGCAGGAAGGGGGTGGGAGCGGGTCGCTGTTGCGACCCTGCTCCCACCCCCTTCCAGGAATGGTTGTCCGGCGGCGTCCTACTCTCC
>NZ_JBIVCZ010000015.1:0-113426 GCF_044746965.1 Promicromonospora sp. NPDC090134
ACTCGACCAGCGTGCACGTGACGAACGTCTACGGGGGTGACTTCGGTATCCGGGTGAACATGTGATCCGGTCACCCGGCTGAGAATGGCACGGTCAGGACAGTGCCATTGTCTTGTTGCCGGGCCGACGGCGGGAAAGGATAAGAAACAGAAAGCAAGAATCCCGCGTCGAAACGGAGAATTCATCGTGCGCATCAACAACGTCCAGCGCGTCGCCGCCGTCGTCCTGACCGCTCTCCTGCTCACCGGCGCGGGCCAGGTCGCCGCCAGCGCGTCCGACCCGCAGTGGGAGTCGGACCCGCAGTGGTCGGACCCGCAGTGGGAGTCGGCTCCGCCGACGGCCACCCAGCCCTGACGATCGATGCGGGTCGTCAGCATCATCGTCGAGGCGCCCTTCACGGCCTGGACCACGTCGGCGAAGCTCGTCGAGGCGGTCCAGGCCGTCGCCGTACCGCAGGACGAGCTGATGCACGTCTACGCGGGCACGCTGCCCACGGGCTTCGGCGTCGTGATCTTCCTGCTGGTCCCACTGGAGCAGGCGGCGGCGACCGGCTGCCGCCTGCTGCTCGCCGCGGCGGACTCCCTGGAGCTGCGCGAATGGTCGCTGGGCGCGGTCCGGGTCTGGAGCCCGGCGGAGCTCAGCTGAGGTCGGCCGGGTCCAGCCAGCCGCGTTCGAGCGCCCGGGCGCCCGCCTGGAAGCGGCTGCCGGCGTCCAGCCGCTCCATGAGCGTGCTGCTCAGGCGGCGCACCGTCCGCAGGGACACGCCCAGCCGGCGGCCGGCGGTCTCGTCGGTGGCGCCCTTGGCCCACAGGCGGAGCAGCTCGTGCTCCTGCACCGACAGGCCGTCGTCGTCCCGCCGTCGGTCCGCGCCGAGCGGGGTGGCCGACCGCCAGGTCTGCGCGAACAGCGCCATGAGGGCTGCCACGACGCCGGGGGAGGTCATCACCACCGCGCCGGAGCCCGACTCGGTGTTGGCCAGGGGAACCATCGCGTAACCCTGGTCGATGATCTGCAGCCGGACCGGGACCGTCGCGGCCAGCCGCACCTCGGCCCCGTTGTTGCGCAGCCAGGTCGCGTGGTCCCAGGTGGCCTGGTCGTTGCGGATGCTCTCCAGGTAGACGGTCCGCATGCGCACGCCCCGGTCCAGCAGGCGCTGGCTCAGCGCCCGGCTCGACTCCAGCGCGCGGGACGACGTGGCCCGGGTGGGCACGAACGTGCAGAGCTGCTGCGTGCACCGTTCGGTGAGCGTCGCCAGGCGGTCCCGCGCCTCCTCCGCGCTCTCCAGCACCTCGACGTCGGGCCCCTTGCGCACGTTCTGCAGCTCGGAGACGAGGCGCGCCAGCGCGACGCGGCCCTCCTCGATCTCCTGGTTGCGCTGCGCGACCTGCGCCTGCTCCCGCGCGAGCAGGGCGGCGAGCCCGATCTCCGGGCTGACGGGGCGGAACCCGTCGTCGCCCGCCCACGACGCCTCGACGAGCATCAGGCGGGAGAGCTCGTCCAGCGCGTCGCGGACCTGCTCCTCGTCGATGCCGAGCGCCTCGGCGATCCGGTCGGGCCCCGCGTCGCGGTCGCGGAGCATCTGCAGGTAGACGGACTCGGCCGTTCCGGACAGCCCCAGGCCTTGCAGCATCTTCGACTCCCCGATCGGACTGACCCAAGGGGCGCCGGGTGGCAGTCCCGGTCTCGCACGATCGCACAGCGTGACGGGCGCGGCCAGGGATTTGACCGGACTTCACCCTCTTCGCGCTGTGGGCCGCTGACCTGCGATTTCTCCTTCCGCCCGCGCCTGACCGTCGCTCATCGCCCCGCCCGCTCCCGGAGGTGCGCTTCTACCCAGCCATTGGGCCCGGAACTCGGTGCTTTCCGGGCCCAATGGCTGGGTAGAAGCGCACCATCTGCCCGGCCCCGGCAGCTCCACCGGCCTGGCAGCATGTGCGCATGGCTTCTGATCTCAGCGTGTGGCGGGTCCGGCCCGAGCCCGGCCCGCTGGTGGCTCCCACCGGTTCCGGCGTGCTCGACGGCGAGACCGTCGCGGTGAAGGACCTGTTCGCCGTGGCCGGCGAGCGGGTCGGCGCCGGAAACCCGGCCTGGCTCGCGGCGGCGCCCGTCGAGGAGGAGCACGCCGACGCCGTCGCGCGGCTGCTCGCGGCCGGCGCCGCCGTCGCGGGCCTCGCGCAGACCGAGGAGTTCGCCTACTCGCTGACCGGGGCGAACGCGCACCACGGCACCCCGCCCAACCCGCGCGCGCCGGGGCGCATCAGCGGCGGCTCGACGTCGGGCCCGGCCACGGCGGTCGCGGCCGGCCAGGCGAGCGTCGCCCTCGGCACCGACACCGGCGGCTCCGTTCGGGTGCCCGCCGCCTACCAGGGGCTGTGGGGCATCCGGCCGACGCACGGCGCCGTGCCGGCGGGCGGGCTGCTGCCCCTGGCGCCGTCGTTCGACACCGTGGGCTGGCTCGCCCGCGACGTCGGCACGCTGGCCCGGCTGGGCGAGGTGCTGCTCCCGGCCGATTCGGCCCCGCTCCCGGACGGCGCCCCGCTCGTGGTGAGCGACGCCCTGCTGGACCTGGCCACGCCCGAGGTGCGCGACGCCGTCGGGCAGCTCGCGCGGGCCGCCGGGGCGCAGCCGATCGACTGGGCGCCCGAGCCGGCGTGGCTCGCCGCCTTCCAGACGCTCCAGGCGGCCGAGGCGTGGGCCGTGCACGGCGCGTGGCTGGCCGACCGGATGGACACGCTCGGCCCCGCGGTGCGGGGGCGGTTCGAGCGGGCGCGGTCCATCGGCGCGGCCGAGGCCGAGGCGGCGCGGGCCGACGTCGCGCGGGCCCGGGCGCGGATCCGGGACCGGCTGGGGGAGCGGGTGCTCGTGCTGCCGTCCACGGCGACCGTCGCGCCCCGGCCCGAGGAGGCCGAGGCCGCACGCGAGGCGACGATGCTGCTGACGTGCGTCGCGGGCCTCGGCGGCCTGCCGGCGGTGTCCGTGCCGGTGACGACGGCGGGCGGGCTCCCGGCGGGCGCCTGCCTGGTGGGCCCGGCGGGCTCGGACCGGGCGCTGCTCGCGCTGGCGGGGCGGGTGGCGGAATAGCTGCGAGGCCGGTCGGCCAGTGCCGCGGTATCGCGACACCGCAGCGATGTCGGTATACCGCGACATCGCTGCGGTGTCAGGGTATGGTGACGTGAATGACGGCAGACCAGGTGCTCAACGCGCGATCGCTGACGCGGCTCGCCGCAGTTGCCAGACGGCTGCGCCTGGAGCGAGGTCTCTCCCAGGCCGACCTCGCCGGGGCGGCGGGTGTTTCTCGTCAGTGGATCATCAACCTTGAGCAAGGGCGTACCGAGGGACTTGAGGTCGGGCGTCTGATGCGGGTGCTTGATGAGCTCGACGCGAGCCTTGCGGTACGGGACGACCGGGAGAGCCTTTGAGATGGCTGCCGTGAACCAGCTCGCCGTCATCCTCGGCGGTCGGCATGTCGCGGAGCTCACGCGGACCCGAGCCGGCGTGCTGAGACTCACCTACGTCGATGACGCGCGGCGCATCGGTGCGACTCCGTTGTCGCTCTCCCTCCCTCCGGGGGAGGCGTCCCACACAGGGGCGCGGGTCAGGACCTTCCTCAGGGGACTGCTCCCCGAGAGTGACGCCGCACTCGGTGCCATCGGCCGCCGGTTCCGCATCGACACCAGTGATGAGCTGGCCTTGCTCTCCGTGATCGGCAAGGACTGTGCCGGCGCCGTGCAGTTCTGCACGGAGGACGAGATCGAGGCCACCATCTGCCGGGAGGGGAGCCTGCAGGAGTGCAGCGTCGGTGACATCGAGATCCGGCTGGACGAGATGGACACCGACGAGGACGCCTCCTGGACCATGCCCGGAGAGCACTGGTCGTTGGGTGGTACGCAGCAGAAGTTCGCTCTCCGTCGCCAGGGCGAACGGTGGTACGTGGCCCACGGCGCGGAAGCGACGACACACATCGTCAAGCCCGGCATCCGGAAGATGAAGGCCCAGGCCCTCGACGAGCATGCCAGCATGCGTGCGGCGCGCGTGGTGGGGCTCGATGCCGCGTACACCGAGTACACGTCCTTCAGGTCCCAGGACGCGATCGTGGTCACCCGCTTCGACCGCGCCCCTGCCGACGGCGATCAGGTGGTCCGCCTGCATCAGGAAGACCTGTGCCAGGCCCTGGGGGTGGTCGAGAAGTACGAGTCCGAGGGCGGTCCGTCCGTGCTCGACATCGTCCGGATGCTGCGGGAGGTGTCCGAGACCTCGGGTGCCGCGCGTCGAAACGTCGGTCGGTTCGTCGACGGGCTGATCTACAACACCGTCATCGGCGCTCCGGACGCGCATGCTCGTAACTACGCGGTTCTGCTGGACGGCGACTCGGTGGACCTGGCGCCGATCTACGACGTCGCCTCCGGTTTTGCCTATGACCCACCGACGGGCGGGCGGCGAGTGATGTCCATGAGCGTCGGCGGGGAGTTCGAGCTCGACAAGATCCGGCGCGAGTCGTGGAGCCGGTTCGCTGACGCCGCGGGCCTCGACGCGGATCGGACGGTGGCGCGTGTCGAAGAGCTCGAGGCCCTGGTGCCCGACGCGATCGACAGCGCGTTGGAGGACCTCGATGACTACGAGGGTCATGTCGCGGCGTTGAGACACCGGATCCAGGGCGAGCTGGCGGCGCGTCGGGCCTCGGTTGCCACGTAGGGTCCAGCCAGGCGGAAGATTTACGGGCCTGAAACTCGTGTGCCACTCGCAAATCGCGTTGAAACCGTAGATTTGTGTCATGGACCTCGCGACGTTCAACGCCCTGTCCCCGTCCGACGCCGCGGCGGCGGTCCGCCCGTGCGCCGACGTCGACTCCTGGGTCGACGCGGTGGTGGCCGGCCGCCCCTACCCGCGCCGGGACCAGCTCCTGGTGCACGCCATGCGGTCCGCCGCCGACTGGGGGGCCGCCGACGTCGACGCGGCCCTGGCGCACCACCCGCGGATCGGCGAGCGCGCCGCGGGGGACAGCGCCGAGGCGCGGCTGTCCCGCACCGAGCAGCCCACCGCGGTCGAGGCGACGGCCGCCCGGATCGCCGAGGGCAACGTCGCCTACGAGGCGCGGTTCGGCCGCATCTTCCTGGTCCGGGCCGCGGGCCGCACCGCGGAGCAGATCCTCGAGAACCTGACCGAGCGGCTGGCCAACGATCCCGCCGACGAGGCGCTGGTGACGGCGGAGCATCTGCGCCAGATCGCCCTGCTGCGGCTGGAGGCCCTCGTCGAGGAGCCCGCCGGGGCGCCGGTCACCCCGGACCCGGCGGTGGCGCCGTGAGCACCGCCTCCACGCACGTGCTCGACGCCGCCCGCGGCCTCCCGGCCGCCGGGCTGGCGGTCACCCTGGGCACCCGCCAGGCCGTGACCGACGACGACGGCCGCATCGCCTGGGGCGAGGTCACGCCCGGCCGGCACGTGCTGACCTTCGCCGCGGGCGACTGGTTCGCGGCGCAGGGCCGCGACACGTTCTTCGGGCAGGTGCTGCTCGACGTGGTGCTTGGACCGGAGCACACGCACGTCGCGCTGCTGCTGAGCCCGTTCGCCTACACCACCTACCGGGGGAGCTGAATGTCGATAGTCCTGGGGCCCAACCAGTACGGGAAGGCCGAGGTGCGGCTGGTGCGTGTCGACCGCGACACCCCGCGGCACCGTGTCACCGACCTGAACATCACCTCCCAGCTCCGCGGCGACTTCCGGGCCACCCACGAGACCGGGGACAACACGGGCGTCATCGCCACCGACACGCAGAAGAACACGGTGCAGGCCTTCGCGCGGGACGGCGTCGGCTCGCCGGAGGCGTTCTTGCTGCGGCTCGCGCGGCACTTCCTTGTCGAGCCCCAGGTCACGGGCGGGTGCTGGCGCGCCGAGCAGTACGGCTGGGAGCGCATCGCGACGGGCACGCCCGGCGCCGACGGCGGGACGGGCCACGACCACGCGTTCGTCCGCGGCGCCGCCGAGCGCCGCACGGCGCTCGTGCACGCCGACGACACCGGCCTGACGGTGCTCGCGGGGCTCAGCGACGTCACGGTGCTGAAGTCCACCGGGTCGGAGTTCTCCGGGTTCCCGCGCGACCGGTACACCACGCTGCCCGAGACCGACGACCGCATCCTCGCGACCGACGTCACCGCCTGGTGGCGCTACGACGCGCCGTTCACGCAGACCGCAGGCCCGGCGGACTACGACGAGCGGTTCGCCGCCGTGCGCGCGCTGCTGCTGACCACGTTCGCCGAGCTGCACTCCCTGGCGCTCCAGCAGACCGTCTTCGCCATGGGCAAGGCGGTGCTGGAGGCGTTCGACGACATCGCCGAGATCCGGCTGTCGTGCCCCAACAACCACCACTTCCTGGTGGACCTGGAGCCGTTCGGCCTGGACAACCCCGGCGAGGTGTTCTTCGCCGCCGACCGGCCCTACGGCCTGATCGAGGCGGCCGTCCAGCGGTCGGAGAACACCGGAACGGAGCACCCCGTGTGGTCGACGATCGGAGGGTTCGTATGAGCGTGGTCCTCGCGTCCGAGCGGGTCCTGGTCGAGGGCGAGCTGCGCCCCGCCGTCCTGCGCCTCGACGGCGACCGCATCGACCAGGTGTGGTGGGGCACGAGCGACCCCGACGCCGTGCTGAAGCCCGCCGACGACCTGTTCGGCGAGGTGCTCGGCGCCACCCCCGGGCCGCCGCCGGAGGTGCTGCGCCTGGGCGAGAAGGTGGTGCTGCCCGGCGTCGTCGACACGCACGTGCACGTCAACGAGCCCGGCCGCACCGCCTGGGAGGGCTTCGCGTCCGCGACCCGCGCCGCCGCGCTCGGCGGCGTCACCACGATCGTCGACATGCCGCTCAACTCCCTGCCGCCCACCACGACCGTGGCCGCGCTGGAGACCAAGCGTGCCGCGGCCGAGGCGGTCCGCGACCGCGGCGAGCTGCACTGCGACGTCGGCTTCTGGGGCGGCGCGGTGCCCGGCAACGTCGAAGACCTGGAGCCCCTCTGGGACGCCGGCGTCTTCGGCTTCAAGTGCTTCCTCGCCGACTCCGGCGTGCCCGAGTTCCCTCCGCTCGGCCCGGACGAGCTGGTGGCCGCGATGGACCGGATCGCACGGTTCGGCGGGCTGCTCATCGTCCACGCCGAGGACCCGGCGGCGCTCGCGGCGGCGCCGCACCGGCCCGGCCGCGCCTACGCGGACTTCCTGGCGTCTCGCCCCCACGACGCGGAGACGACGGCGATCGCCGGCCTGCTCGACGCCGTCCGGGAGACGGGCACACCCACCCACGTGCTGCACCTGTCCTCCGCGCGGGCGCTCGACCTGCTGCAGGAGGCGAAGGACGAGGGACTGCCCGTCACCGTCGAGACCTGCCACCACTACCTGGTGCTCGACGCCGAGCACGTGCCCGACGGCGACGCCGCGTTCAAGTGCTGCCCGCCCATCCGCGACCGCGGCAACCAGGACGCCCTCTGGGACGGGCTGCGCGCGGGGATCATCGACTGCGTGGTCAGCGACCACTCGCCGGCCACCGCCGAGGAGAAGTCCGGCGGCAGCCGGCCCGGCGAGACGGACCTTCAGGCCGCCTGGGGCGGCATCTCCGGCCTCCAGGCGGGCTTCCTCGCCCTGGCGGACGCCGCCCGACGACGGGGCGTGCCCCTGTCCGAGGTGTCCCGCTGGACCGCGGCGAACACCGCCACGCTCGTGGGCCTGGACCGCGGCAAGCGACCGCGCGGCGTGATCGCCGAGGGTTCCGCGGCCGACCTGCTGGTCTACGACCCCGACGCGTCCACCACCTTCCGCGCCGCCGAGATGGCGCACAAGAACAAGATCAGCGCGTACGACGGCCTGACGGTCCAGGGCGCCGTGGTGCCCGTGCCGGACGGCCGCGCGGCCGCCGGGACGAGCCGGGGAACGCTGCTCAGGAGGCCCGCATGACCCAGATCCACCCGCCCGCCCGCCTCCTGATGGGCCCCGGGCCCGTCGACGCCGACCCGCGCGTGCTGCGCGCCATGGCCGCACCGCTGGTGGGCCAGTTCGACCCGTTCATGACCGACACCATGACCGAGGCCATGCTCCTGTGGCGCACGGTCTGGGACACCGCCAACGAGCAGACGCTGCTCGTGGACGGCACGTCCCGCGCGGGCATCGAGGCCGCGCTCGTGTCCCTGCTGGAGCCGGGCGACCGGGTGCTGGTGCCGGTGTTCGGGCGGTTCGGGCACCTGCTCGCCGAGATCGGCGCCCGGGCCGGGGCCGAGGTGCACACGGTCGAGGCCGAGTGGGGCACCGTCTTCGAGCCGGACCAGATCGAGGACGCCGTGCGCCGCGTGCGGCCCCGCCTGCTCGCCGTCGTGCACGGGGACACCTCCACGACCATGGCGCAGCCGCTCGCCGACCTGGGCCGCATCGCCCACGAGCACGACGCGCTGCTGTACGTCGACGCCACGGCCACGCTCGGCGGCAACCCGTTCCACACCGACGAGTGGGGCATCGACGCCGCGACCGCCGGGCTGCAGAAGTGCCTGGGCGGCCCGTCGGGCAGCGCACCGGTGACGCTCTCGCCCGCCGCCGTGGCCGCGATCGACCGGCGCCGGCACGTCGAGGCCGGGATCCGCACCGCCGACGACGTTGCGCCGCACGGCGTGCCCATCCAGTCCAACTACCTCGACCTCGCGCAGATCATGGAGTACTGGGGGCCGCGCCGCCTCAACCACCACACCGAGGCCACGTCCATGCTCTACGCGGCCCGCGAGTGCGCCCGGCTCCTGGTCGCCGAGGGCATGGCCACGGCCGTGGACCGGCACGACCGGCACGGCGCCGCGATGCTGGCCGGGGTGCTCGGGCTGGGCCTGGAGGTGTTCGGCGACGTCGCCCACAAGATGCACAACGTGGTCGCCGTGCGCATCCCGGACGGCGTCGACGGCGACGCCGTCCGCGGCGGCCTCCTGGACGACTTCGGCATCGAGATCGGCACCTCGTTCGGCCCCCTGCACGGCGTGGTGTGGCGCATCGGCACCATGGGCTTCAACGCCCGCCGCGACGCCGTCCTGACCACGCTCGCGGCCCTGGAGCACGAGCTGCGCCGGGCCGGGTTCCACGCCCCGGCGGGCGGCGGCGTCACGGCGGCGCTCGCGGCGTACGACGGCGCCGTCCACGGCGGCTCTCACGACACGGTTCCCGACGCCGCCGTCGCAAGGGAGGCACGGCTGTGACCGAGATCGGTACCACCGAATGGGTCATGGCCCGGTGCGACGACCTGACGCGCCACTCCGCGCGGCCCGACGCCCTGGAGCGCGTGTACCTGTCGCCCGAGCACTCCGCCGCGAACACCGCGGTGCGGGCCTGGATGCTGGACGCCGGCCTGGACACCGAGACCGACGCCGCCGGGAACATCTGGGGCCGCCGCGCCGCCGGCGGCACGCCCCAGCGCCCGGGCACCCCGGGCGAGCCCGCGCTCGTGCTCGGCTCCCACCTCGACACCGTGCCCGACGCCGGGCGCTACGACGGGATGCTCGGCGTGGTGCTCGCGATCGCCGTCGCGCACCGCCTGCGCGACACGATCCTGCCGTTCGCGCTGGAGGTCGTGGGATTCTCCGACGAGGAGGGCACCCGGTTCGGCAAGGCGCTGCTCGGGAGCTGCGCGGCGTCGGGCCAGTGGGACCCCGCGTGGTGGGACCAGGCCGACGCCGACGGCGTGACCCTGCGCGAGGCGTTCCTGCGGTTCGGCCTGGCTCCGGACCGCGTGGGCGACGCCGCCCGCAACCCGGCTGACCTGGTCGGATACCTGGAGGCGCACATCGAGCAGGGGCCGGTGCTGGAGGCCCAGGACCTGCCGCTCGGGTACGTCACGACCATCGCGGGGGCGCGGCGGTTCGTGCTGACGGTCACCGGCGAGGCCCGGCACGCGGGCGGCACGCCGTTCGCCCGACGCCGGGACGCGCTGGTCGCCGCGGCGCACCTCGTCACGCGGATCGAGGAGCTGGCCCGGGCGACCGACTGCCTCGCCACCGTGGGCGACCTGCGCGTCGAACCCGGCGCCGTCAACGTGATCCCCGGCAGGGCAGAGCTGACGCTCGACCTGCGCGGCCGCACCGACGCGGGCCGCGACGCGCTGTGGGAGCGGATCGCCGCGGCCGGGCGGGAGATCGCCGACACGCGGGGCGTCACGTTCGAGCACACCGAGACGCACCGGGCGCCGTCGACCACGTGCGCCCCGCGACTGATCGAGGCCGTGGCGTCGGGCATCGCGGAGGCGACCGCCACGACGTCGGACCCGCTCGGGCTGTGGAGCCCGGCCGGCCACGACGGCATGGCGATGGACGCCGTGACCGACGTGGGCATGCTGTTCCTGCGCTGCCGCGACGGGATCAGCCACCACCCGGACGAGCACGTGGACGCCGAGGACGTGGGCGTGGCCCTGGACGCGTACACCGCCGCGGTGCTGGCGCTGGCGAAGGAGATCGGATGACGTCGCTCGCGGACCGCCCGCTCGAGGACCGGATCGCCGCCGGCTACCGGGAGCTGTCCCCGCAGGAGCGCCGCGCCGCGGACGCCCTGCTCGACCACCTCGGCGACCTCGGGACCTACCGCGCCACGGAGCTCGCCGCCCTGGCGGGGGTGTCCAAGGCGACGATGAGCCGGCTGTTCCGCAAGCTCGGCTACGAGGACTTCGAGGGACTGCGCGAGGACCTGCGCACCCAGCGCGGGCGCGGCCTGCCGATCGCCGTCGACCCCTCGCCCGGCCTGCGCGAGCGGCTGGAGCAGGAGGTCAGGAACCTGGAGAAGGTCTACGCGGCGCTCGACGACGGCATGCTCGACCAGATCGCCGACGCGCTCGCGACCGCGCGCGACGTGGTGGTCGTGGGCCGCCGCGGGTCGCTCGGCCCGGCGACCCAGCTCCGGCGCAACCTGATCCAGGTGCGCGGGCGCGTGCACCTGGCGCCCGGCCCCGGTCAGTCGCTCGCCGACGACCTCGTGGGGCTGGGCCCCGACGACGTGGTCGTGGTGGTCTCGATCCGCCGGCACGCGTTCCGGGTGGGCGAGATGGTCGAGGCCCTGCTGGCCGACGGCGTGCGCGTGCTGCTGCTCGCCGACACCAGCCTGCGCCACCTCGCCGGCAGCGTGACCTGGTGGATCGAGTGCCCCATCGCGACCGAGGGCGCGTTCGACTCCTTGGTCGCGCCGGTCAGCGTCGTCGCGATGCTGTCCGACCGGGTGCACGAGGTGCTCGACGGCGCGGGCGCCCGTGTCGAGGCGATCGACGCCCGGTACGAGCTGCTGCGCGAGATCGACGAGAGGTGACCTGCGCTCCATGGATCTCGACATCGACACCGTGCGGGTGGCGCGGACCCGCGCCGACTGCGCGCTGCGGCCCGGCGAGGCGTTCCTCGGCGGAGGCACGTTCCTGTACTCGGAGCCCGTGCCCGCTCAGGTGACCGGCCTCGTGGACCTCATGGGTCTGGGCTGGGAGCCGTGGTCCGTGGACGGGTCCGGGCTCCGGGTGGCCGGCACGTGCACGCTGGCGGAGCTGGTGGCCGGGCCGGGTTCGCTCGGCGCTCCGGGGCCGTACCGCGGGCTCGGGATCGTGGGGGAGTGCGTCTCGGCGCTGTCGCTGTCGGCGAAGGTGGCCCGGACCGCGACGGTCGGCGGCAACCTGGCGCTCGGCCTGCCCGCCGGGTCGATGGCCGGGCTGTTCGTCGCGCTCGACGCCCGGGCGGTGATCTGGACGCCGGACGGCGGATCCCGGGAGCTGCCCGTGGCCGACCTGGTCACGGGCGCGGGCCGGGTCGACCTGGCCCCGGGCGAGGTGCTCCGCGAGGTGCGGGTGCCGGGTCGCGCGCTCGGGGCGCGGACGGCGTTCCGGCGGGCGTCGCTCACCCCGACCGGGCGGACGGCGGCCATGGTGACGGGGCGGACCCTGCCGGACGGCGACGGGCCGGGCCGGGTGCTGCTCGTCCTGACGGCGTCGGTACCGGTACCGCGCGCACAGCCGATCGATCCGGGCGACCACGAGGCGCTGGACCGCTGGATCGACTCGATCGCCGCCGCCGGTGGCTGGTACGAGGACACCCACGGCACCGCCGACTGGCGCGCCGCGATGACCCGGCGCCTGGCGCACGAGGCCCTCGACGAGCTGGGCGGTACGGCATGAGGGTCGACGGCGCCGACGTCACGGCCGAGCCCCGGCCGGGCCAGTGCCTGCGCACGTACCTCCGGGAGCAGGGGACCACGTCCGTGAAGAAGGGCTGCGACGCGGGCGACTGCGGCGCGTGCACGGTGCTGCTCGACGGTGCCCCGGTGCAGTCGTGCCTGGTCCCCGCGCACCGGGCCGTGGAGTCGGAGGTCGTCACGGCGGCCGGGCTCGGCCGGTTCGGGCCGGGCGGGAACCCGGACGCCGACGCCGAGGAGCTGCACCCCGTGCAGCGCGCGTTCGTGGAGGCGGCCGGGTTCCAGTGCGGCTTCTGCACCGCCGGCATGGTGTGCACGGTCGCGGGCACGCCGGAGCACGGCTCGACCGACGAGCTCCTCAAGGGCAACCTCTGCCGCTGCACCGGGTACCGGTCGATCCGCGACGCGCTCGCCGGGCACGTGAACACCGAGGTGGCGGAGCCGGGTCAGGCGTTCGGACGCGCCGTCGTCGCGCCCGCCGCCGCCCGCGTGGTGCGCGGTCGCGAGCCCTACACCCTCGACGAGCCCGAGCCGCCCGGCCTGCTGCACGTCGCCGTGCTCGGCAGTCCGCACCCGCACGCCCGGATCACGCGCATCGACGCCACCGCGGCCCGGGACGCGCCCGGCGTGCACCTGGTGCTCACCCACCACGACGTCCCCGGCACGCTCTACTCGACCGGCCGGCACCAGAGCCGGCTCGACGACCCCGACGACACCCGCATCCTCGACCCCGTGCTGCGGTTCGTGGGTCAGCGGGTCGCGGTCGCCGTCGCCGAGACGCCCCGGCAGGCGCGTGCGGCACTCGACCTGGTGGAGGTCGAGTACGAGGTGCTGCCCTCCGTCTTCGACCCCGAGGCCGCGCGGAGCCCGGGAGCGCCGCTGCTGCACCCGGACAAGACACCCGCCGAGCACCGCGTCGCGGAGGCGGGCCGCAACGTCGTCGTCCAGATCCACGAGGAGTACGCCGAGCCCGGGCAGCACGGCGTCGAGGCGGCGCTCGCGGCGTCGGCCGCCACCGTGACCGGTACCTGGACCACCGGGCGCGTCAACCACGTCGCGCTGGAGACCCACGGCGCCCGGGCCTGGCTGGAGCCGAGCTCCGGGGAGGGCGACGTGCTGCACGTGCGCACCTCCACGCAGGTGCCGTTCCTCGTGCGCGACGAGCTCGCACGGCTCCTCGACCTGCCGCAGGACCGGGTGCGCGTGGTCGCGGGCCGCGTGGGCGGCGGGTTCGGGGGCAAGCAGGAGCTGCTCGTCGAGGACGTCGTGGCGCTCGCGACCCTGCGCACCGGGCGGCCCGTGCAGTGGGAGCTCACGCGCGAGCAGCAGTTCACGACCGTGCCGTGCCGGCACCCGTTCCGCGTCACGGTCCGCGCCGGGGCGTCCGCGACCGGCGAGCTGACGGCGCTGGCGATCGACGTCCTGGCCGACACCGGCGCCTACGGCAACCACGCGCCCGGTGTGCTGTTCCACGGCGTCCACGAGTCCATGGCCGTGTACCGGGCCCCGAACAAGCGCGTGGACGCCGAGTCGGTCTACACCAACAACGTGCCGTCCGGGGCGTTCCGCGGGTACGGGCTGGGGCAGGTGCAGTTCGCGATCGAGGGCGCGCTCGACGAGCTCGCGGCGCGGCTGGACCTCGACCCGGTCGAGATGCGCCGACGGAACGTCATCCGCCCGGGCGACCCCTTCGTCGTCGGCCAACCGGTGGACGGCGACCTGGAGTACGGGTCCTACGGGCTGGACCAGTGCCTCGACCTCGTCGAGGACGCGCTGGCCTCGGGCCGGGGCGAGGCGGCCCCGGACGGCTGGACCGAGGGGCGCGGCGTGGCGCTCGCGATGATCGCGACCATCCCGCCGCGCGGCCACTACACGCACGCCCGGGTCACGGTGGCGGCCGACGGCGACTTCGTGGTCGACGTCGGCACCGCCGAGTTCGGCAACGGCACCACCACGGTGCACGCCCAGCTCGCGGCCACCGAGCTGGGCGTGCCGGTCTCGCGGGTGCGGGTGCGCCCGTCGGACACGGCGACGTCCGGCTACGACACGGGGGCCTTCGGCTCGGCGGGCTCGGTGGTGGCGGGCCTAGCCGTCCAGGACGCGGCCGCCACCCTCCGCGCGAAGCTGTCGAGTGCTGGGCCGACGGAGGTGGTCGGGATGACGGCCGAGGCCACGCACGACGGGTCGCCGCGGTCCGTCGCGTTCAACGTGCACGGGTTCCGGGTGGCCGTGCAGCGCGAGACCGGGGTGGTGCGGATCCTGCAGTCGGTGCAGGCGGCCGACGCCGGCGTGGTGATCAACCCCGAGCAGCTCCGCGGGCAGATCGAGGGTGGCGTGGCCCAGGCGATCGGCACGGCGCTCACCGAGCGCATGGTGGTGCGCGACGGCGTGGTGGTGACCGACCGGCTGCGCCACTACCGGGTGCCGCAGGTCGCGGACGTGCCGCCCACCGAGGTGCTGTTCGCCGACACGGTCGACCGGCTCGGGCCCCGGGGCGCCAAGTCGATGAGCGAGGCCCCCTACAACCCGGTGGCCCCGGCGCTGGCGAACGCGATCGCCGATGCGACGGGCGTGCGCCCGCGCGACCTGCCGATGCAGCCCGACCGGCTGTGGCGCCTGCTCGGCCCGCACCCCTCGGCCGCTACAGCAGCCGTACCGACCGGCCGTGCGGGTCGGTGAGCGCCACCGGCACGCCGTCCCGGGCCAGGATGAACTGCGGGTCGGCGCCCGCGGGGAGCCGGGCCGCGACGTCGGGCAGCACGGTCCAGCCCTCGTTGCTCAGCCAGACGACGCCGCGCGTGCGCCGCAGGCGCTCCATCGTGCCGGTGAACTGCGCCAGCTCCGCCGGGGTCAGGTAGTAGAGCACCGCCGAGTTCTGCACCACCACGGTGGCCTCGGCCGGTGCCGTGGCGACCAGGTCGGCGACGCCGCTCAGCAGGTCGCCCCGGACCAGGTGGGGCGGGTCGGCCGCGACCACCTTGGCGGCCGCACGCAGCGTCTCGACGCGGTCGGCGTGCTCGGGCCAGACGAGCGCCTCCAGCCAGGCCAGGTCGTCCGGGTCGCGCACGTCCAGCGGGTTGAGGTCGAGGCCGGCGCGCCACACGACATCGGGCAGCCGGGCGGGGACCGGGCCCTTGACGGCACTGGGCAGCCGGCCGGGGACCGGACCCTCGATGTCGCACGGGAGCAGCACCTCGCTCGGCCCGTCGGCGGGGTCGAGCCGGGTGCGGCCGCCGTCGGGCGACGTGTACAGATAGGAGTACCGGTCGGGGTAGAGGCACAGCCCTGCCGACGCGCCCACCTCGACGAGCGCGACGGGGCCGTCGACCGTGGCGAGCGTCGGCACGAGCGTGGCGCAGCGGCGGGGCTCGTTGGTCTGCGTCGCGCGGGCACGCATCTCGCGCTCGACGTCGGGCCAGGCGGCCGGCAGCCAGGACCGCACCGCGGCCCAGCCGCCCGCCGGCGCCCCCACCAGCCGCGCCGCCGCGAACAGCAGGTTGGGCTGCCGCTTGGGCTCCGGCAGCGTGTCGAGCAGCGCGCACACCTCGGGGTCGGCGGCGACGCCCAGCGCCCAGTCCTCGTAGGTGGGGGAGCCGCCGTTGCGGGCCTGGCTCCCGGCGAACTGCGCGTAGACGGCGGCGGTGTCCATGCGGCACACGCTAGCGACCGCCAGACGGCGAGATCGGTCCCGTGCGTTGAGATCGGTCCATCGACCGACCGATCTCGATGCGGCCGACCGATCTCGAGCCCCGGCCCGTGGGCGAAACAGACGTTTCGACCAGGTGACCTCCTGGGAACGCCGTTGAAACGCAGCGGTGCGAGCATCGAAGGGTGACCAGCCCTCGCCAGACCTCCGGCACACCGTCCCGCGCCTCCGTCACCGCGGAGGACGCCGCGTGGCTCGCCCGCGCCGTCGAGGTCGCGTCCCGGAACGTGGCCGACGGCGGTGGCCCCTTCGGGGCGGTCGTCGTGCGCGACGGCGCCGAGGTCGCGGCCGCCGGCAACCGCGTGACCCGGGACCTCGACCCCACCGCGCACGCCGAGGTGGTGGCGATCCGGGCGGCCTGCCAGGAGCTCGGCACGTTCTCACTGGCCGGGACCACGCTGTACGCCTCGTGCGAGCCGTGCCCGCTGTGCCTCTCGGCCGCGCTGTGGGCCCGGGTGGACCGGGTGGTGTTCGCCGCGGACCGGCACGACGCCGAGCGGGCGGGCTTCGACGACCGCGAGTTCTACGAGCTGCTCGACCGCGACCGGTCGACGTGGCCCAACCCCGTCGTCGAGCATCGGATCGAGCGGGCCGGGGAGCCCTTCGAGGCCTGGCGCGCGCACACCACACGTATCCCGTACTGACGCGCGCGGAGCGGTTCACCCGGCGCGGCGGCACGTTTAACGGCCGTGTAACCGGCCGACGTGAGGCGTGAAACCGCAGGTCCCTAGCGTCCTGGGCAACGAGACGCGGGTTTCGTCCCGCGCACCCAGCACACCAGGAGAACCACTCATGATGCTTTCCCGTCCTGGGCGCGCGCTGCGCCTGACGGCCGTCGCGGCCGCGGCCTCGCTCGCACTCGCGGCCTGCGGTTCCGGCGACGACGCCCCCGCCGAGGGGGAGGGCCTGGGCGACCTCACGGTCCAGCTCTCCTGGATCAAGAACGCCGAGTTCGCCGGCGAGTTCATGGCGGACAGCAAGGGCTACTACGCGGACGCCGGCTTCGGTGACGTCACGTTCAACGCGGGCCCCGGCGCGACGGAGAACCTGGTGGCCTCCGGTGAGGCCGACTTCGGCCTCACCAACGCCGTCACCGTGGGCCAGGTCGTGGCCAACGAGGACGCGCCGATCAAGATCGTCGGCACCACGTTCCAGAAGAACCCGTTCACCATCCTGTCCCTCAAGGACGGCGCGAACATCGAGACGGTCGAGGACCTCAAGGGCAAGAAGATCGGCGTGCAGGACGGCGGCAACGGCCTGCTGTTCGCCGCGCTCCTGGCGGCCAACGGCCTCACCGAGGACGACGTCGAGATCGTGCCGGTGCAGTACGACCCGCAGCCCCTGGTCAACGGCGAGGTCGACGGGTTCCTCGCGTACGTGACCAACGAGTCGATCATCGTCTCGTCGCAGGGCGAGGAGGTGACCAACCTGCTGTTCGCCGACAACGGCCTGCCGTTCGTCGCCGAGTCGGTCATCGCCACCGACGAGACCATCGCCGAGCGCCCCGAGGTGGTCAAGGCGTTCCTCGAGGCCGAGATCAAGGGCTGGACCGACGCGTGCGCCGACCTGGAGGGCGGCGCGAAGCTGGCCGTCGAGGAGTACGGCGCGGACCTGGACCTCGACCTGGCCAAGGAGGTGGAGCAGAACACGATCCAGTGCGAGGACCTGATCAACACCGACGAGACCGCCGAGAGCGGCATCTTCACGATCAGCGACGAGCTCCTGGCCCAGAACATGGCCACGTTCGAGGCGGCCGGGATCGACGCCGCCCAGGAGGACGTGTTCGACCTGTCGCTCCTGCAGGAGCTGCTCGACGAGCAGCCCGAGCTCAAGGGCTGACCGTGGTCGACCAGTCCGTCACGCAGGTCCCGACCGGTGCCGGTCCCGCCCCGGAGGGCGGGGCCGGCACCGGCCTGCACCTCGCCAACCTGTCCAAGTCGTTCGGCTCGGGGCGCAAGACGGTGACCGCGCTCGACGACGTCACGCTGCACACCGACCAGGGCAGCTTCCTGTCGCTCCTCGGCCCGAGCGGCTGCGGCAAGTCCACGATCCTGCGCATCCTCGCGGGACTGGAGGCGCCGACGTCGGGCACCGCGAAGGTGGACGGCAAGGACCCGGCGCGGCTGCGGGCCGGGCACGAGCTCGGCATCGCGTTCCAGGACGCCGCGCTGCTGCCGTGGCGGTCGGTCGAGTCCAACCTGCGCCTCCCGTTCCAGGTCTCGGGGCAGCCCGTGGACCACGACCTCGTGGCCGAGCTCATCCGGCTGGTGGGCCTGAGCGGCTTCGAGAAAGCGCGGCCCGCGCAGCTCTCGGGCGGCATGCGCCAGCGTGTCTCGATCGCGCGCGCCCTGGTGGTCAAGCCCTCGGTGCTGCTGCTCGACGAG
This sequence comes from Promicromonospora sp. NPDC090134, assembly GCF_044746965.1. NCBI lineage: Bacteria > Bacillati > Actinomycetota > Actinomycetes > Micrococcales > Promicromonosporaceae > Promicromonospora > Promicromonospora sp. NPDC090134. The sequence continues at coordinate 18,252 of NZ_JBIVCZ010000015.1, forward strand.
CCGTTCGGGGCGCTCGACGACATGACCCGCCAGCGGCTGAACCTGGAGCTGCTGCGCATCTGGACCGAGAAGCCGGCGACCACGCTCATGGTCACGCACGGCATCTCGGAGGCGATCTTCCTCTCCGACCAGGTGGCGGTCATGAGCCCGCGGCCCGGCCGGATCAAGGAGGTCATCGAGGTGGACCTGCCCCGCCCGCGCCTGCCGGAGATGATGCGCACCCCCGAGTTCCACGCGCTGCACGACCGGGCCTCGGAGCTCCTGTTCACCGCCGACGCCGCCCTCGACGACACGGCCGGCGATGCCTGACCGCGCCCGCACCTGGCTCGGCGGGACGGCGGGACTGGCCGCCCTGGTGGCGCTGTGGTGGCTGCTCGCGGTCACCGCCTTCGACGGCTCGTCCATGCCGACGCCGCCCGGCGTGCTGCGCCAGTACGCCGCCGACGGCTGGGCGTTCTACGCGAACAACTTCGGCGGCACCGTGGTCGAGGCCCTGATCGGGTTCGCGTGGGGCAACGGCCTGGCGCTCGTGCTCGCGGCCCTCGTGCTGCTCACGCCGCGGCTGGAGCCCGTGATCTCGCAGGTCGCGGTGATCAGCTACTGCGTGCCGACCATCGCGATCCTGCCGATCCTGTACATCGTGCTCGGCCCGCCGGACCCCGGCGACCCGTCGCCCACGGCGGTCGTCCTGGCGGCCCTGTCGGTGTTCTTCACGACCGTCGTCGGGGCCGTGCTCGGCTTCCGGTCCGCGGACCCCGCCGCGCTCGACGTGGTGCACGTCTACGGCGGCGGCCGCTGGCGCCAGCTCGTCACGGTCCAGCTCGTGTCCGCGCTGCCGGAGATCGTCAGCGCCCTGAAGATCGCCGCCCCGGCCGCGTTCCTCGGGGCGATCCTGGGCGAGTACATCGGCGGCGTGGACCGCGGTGTCGGACCCGCGCTCATCGCCGCCGGCCAGGGCCTCATGGTGGAGCGCGCCTGGGGCATCATGTTCGCCTGCGCCCTGGTGGCGGGCATCGGGTACGCCGCGTTCGGCCTGCTGGGCCGGGTCGCGGTGCCGTGGTCGACCTCAGGAGGACGACGATGAGCGAGGTCTCGACGAGCTCGGCCCGCCGCGGAGGCGCCGGACGGGCACTCGCGGCCGGCCTCGGCCGGGCGGTGGCCACGGCGCTGCTCATGGCCGCCGTCCTCACGGTCGTGTGGGTCGCCTCCGTGGCGCTGGTCGACAACACCTTCGTCGCCAAGGGCCCCGCCGAGGTCTACGAGTTCCTGTTCGCCTCCGACGACGCGGCCCAGACCCGCGCCCAGATCCTCGACGGGCTCGGCGTCACGCTCGGCGACGCCGCCCTCGGCTTCGTCGCGGGGATGCTCGCCGCGACGCTCGCCGCGGCCCTCATCGTGCTGTCCAGGCCAGTGGAGACCGCCGTCATGCCGGTCGCCCTGATCCTGCGCGCCGTGCCGCTCATCGCGCTGACCCCGATCATCCGCCTGCTGTTCACCGACGAGCTGGTGCGAGTGGCGGTGGTCTCCGGCATCGTGGTGCTGTTCCCCGCGCTCGTGAACATCGTGCAGGGCCTGCGCTCCGTGTCCGCGCAGCTGACCGACGTCGTGCACGTGTACGGTGGCGGCCCGGTGGCCCTGCTGTTCCGGGTCGCCTTCCCCTCGGCACTGCCCGCGCTGTTCGCCTCGGTCCGGATCTCCGTGCCCGGCGCCATCACGGGCGCGCTGCTGGCAGAGTGGCTGATCACCGGCGAGGGGATCGGCAGCATGGTGGTCAACGCGGTAGGACGGTCGGAGAACAACCTCGTGTGGGCGTGCGTCCTGGTGGTCACGCTCGCGTCGCTCGTGCTCTACCTGGCGGCGCAGATCATCGAGTCGTTCGTCCTCGCCCGATACGGACGGAGCTGATCCATGGACGGCAGGTACGGCACCACGGCGGTCGGCATCGTGCTCGCGGCCGGCGGCGGCACCCGGTTCGGCATGCCCAAGGCGCTCGCCCGGTCCGACGGCGGCACGCCGTGGCTCGAGCTCGCCTGCCAGGCCCTGGTCGACGGCGGGTGCGCCGACGTCGTCGTGGTGCTCGGCGCGCGGGCCGACGAGGCCGAGCGGCTGGCGCCGGCCGACGCGACGCCCGTGGTCGCCGACGAGTGGGGCAGCGGCCTCGCGGCCTCGCTGCGCACCGGCCTCGCCTCCGCCCAGGAGACGGGGGCGGACGCCGCCGTCATCTCCCTCGTAGACCTGCCCGGCCTCCACGCCGACTCCGTGCGCCGCGTGCTGAAGCCGTTCGACGAGCCCGACGCCGCCCGCCACGCCCTCGCCCGCGCGACCTACGACGGCCGTCCCGGGCACCCCGTGCTGCTGGGCCGCGAGCACTGGGCGGCGCTCGCCGGCTCGGTGCGCGGGGACACCGGCGCCGGGCAGTACCTGCGGGAGCACGGCGCCGTCGGCATCGACTGCACCGACCTGGGCGGCGGCGACGACGTCGACCGGCGGTAGGGCCAGCCCCACCCCGGGCTAGGGGTCATCCCTGACCTTTCCCCGGTCCTGCCCGAATCCTGTCGCCGCGACCGGTTCGGCTACGTAGTCTCGGGAACGTGGAGGCCACGGAACTCGCCCGCCTGCAGTTCGCACTGCTGGCCGCAGTGCACTTTCTCTTCGTGCTGCTCACGCTCGGGCTCGGCCCCGTGGTGGCGATCTTCAACACGCGCTGGGCCCGCGCCACGGGCGACCGCGCCGTCGTCTTCGAGAACGCCACCCGGTTCTGGGGGCAGATCTACCTCGTCAACTACGCGCTCGGCATCGCCGCCGGGATCGTGCTGGAGCTCCAGTTCGGCCTGCACTTCCCGGGCCTGCTCGACGTCGCCGGTGAGGTCTTCGGCGCGCCGCTGGCCGTGGAGACGCTCGCCGCGTTCTTCCTGGAGTCCACCCTGCTCGGCCTGTGGGTGTTCGGCTGGCACCTGTTCCCGCGCGCGCTGCACGCCGCGATCTTCTGGGCCGTGGTGCTCACCGGGTACGCCTCGGCCTTCGCCGTGATGGTCGCCAACGGGTTCCTGCGCAACCCTCTCGGGTACGTGCTGGAGGGCCCGGCCGGCGACCAGGTCGCCCGGATCACCGACGTCGGCGCCCTGGTCACCAACCCGGCGGCGCTCCTGTCCGGCCTGCACGTGGTGGGCGCCTGCCTCATGGCCGGCGGGTTCGTGCTCGTCGGCGTCTCCGCGTGGCACCTGCGGCGCACGGGCGGCGGCCTTCGCCTGCCGACCGGCCCCGACGAGGACCTGTGGCGGTACTCCATGCGGGCCGGCATCTGGACCGGCGTCGTCGGCGTGCTGTTCGCCCAGGGCTTCGGCTACGCGCAGTTCGGGTACATCGAGGGCGGCTTCGGCCAGTACGCCGCCGTCGGCGTGCTCCTCGAGCTCATGATGCGCAGCGCCGACCTCGTCTTCCTCGGCGCGCTCGTGCTCCCGTTCCTGCTCATCGCGGGCGCCCTGTTCCGCATGCGGGGCCGCCGAACCCTCTACGTGCTGCTCACGGCCCTGCTGCCCCTGCCGTTCGTCGTGGGGCTCGCGGGCTGGCTCGTGCGCGAGCTGGGGCGGCAGCCGTGGGTCGTCCAGGGGGTGCTGCGGGTCGACGAGGTAACCTCCGACCAGTCCGCGCGTGCCGTCCTGGCCTCGCTCGTGCTGCTCGTGGGCCTCATGGTCACGCTCGCCGTGCTCGACTGGTGGGTGCTGAGCCGGCTGGCCCGCGCGGGGACCGAGCGGCTCGTGCTGGGCGCCGCCGCGGCCGACGTCCTGCGGGACGACGGCGCGGACGACGAGGTGCTGCTCCGGTTCGGCGCGCCCGACGACGGGACGCCCGACGACGGGACGCACGGCAGCGGGACGCCCGACGACGGGACGCGCGGCGGCGGGCCCGAGCCGGAGGGTGCCCGATGAACGCGGCGGCGTGGGCCGTGCTCCTGACCGTGCTGCTGGTCGGCTGGGTGGTGCTCGACGGCGCCGTCCAGGGCGCGGGCGCCACCCTGCTCCAGGAGCGCGGCCCGGACGGGAAGGACCGGCGCCGGGACCCCGCGCGGCGCCGGGTCGTGCTCGGGGCCGTAGGGCCGGTCCTGCTGCCGGGCGAGGTGTGGCTCGTGGCGGCGCTCGGCGTGCTGGTGGGCGTGTTCCCGCACGCCGAGGCCGAGCTGCTGGGCGCCGGGTACCCCGTGGCGCTCGTGCTCGTCGGGTCCTGGGCGCTGCGGGACGCCGCGATCTGGCTGCGCAGCCGGCGTCCGGGCAACGTGTGGCGGGACGTGTGGGACGTGGTGCTCGTGGTCGCCAGCATCGCGCTGGCCGGGAGCTGGGGCGCGCTGCTCGGCGTGGCGTGGGGGAGCGCCCTGGCCGCGCTGGCCCTCGGCATCGCCGCGGTGGTCGTCACGCGCCTGCACGGGGACGCCCTGGTCGCGTGGCGACTGCGCCGCACGGGCCCGCTGCCGGTGGCCGTCACGTCGGTGATGATCGCCGCCCCCGTCGTCGGCACGGCGATCGCGGCCTGGCCGCGCCTGGTCGGCGGGGCGGTCTCCGAGGAGACGATGGCGGCGCTCGGCGTCGTCGCCCTGATCGTGCTCCCGCTGGTCCTCGCGCTGCAGGTGGCGGCCTGGTGGCTCGTGTCCCGGCCCTTGGACCGCCGGGACACGCTCTTCTTCTGAGGCCTCCGTGACTGCCGGAACTTAGGTATCGAAACGGACGTATCGCCCCGAAGGTCGACGAGATGCCGGTAAAGTCCTCCCTACCATGACCATGAAGAACCGCATCGTCTGCGCGCTGCTCGGCGCCCTGGCGTTCGCCACCGCGACCCTGCTCCTGCCGTGGCTCCCGGACGCGCTCGTGGGCCTGCTCGGGACCGGCGGCGTGCTGCTGTTCCTGGCCGCCCTGGTGCTGCCGACGAACACGCGGCAGCCACCCGTGCACAGCCTGGCGATCCTCGACAAGGGGTATCTGACGCCCGCCGAGATCCACCAGATCCTCGGGATCTGGCTGCCGACGGGCAGCGCCGCCCTGGAGGCGCGGGACGCGCAGTGGACGGTCGCCCGGCACGTCGCCAAGTGGCGCGCCGACCACGTGGTCAACGTGATGGACTTCCACGGCGTGGTCGCCGAGCGCCGGGTCGACATGCTCTCGGTGGTGCAGTGGGTCGGCATCCAGCTCCTGCCCGCGTTCCTCGGCCTGATCTTCCTGATCCCCACGCTGGCGCTGACCGGCTTCGACAAGATCAGCATCAACTTCCTCCAGACGCTGCTGCTCTTCGTGATCTGGGGCGGCGTCGCGCTACTGGCGCGCTGGATCCTGGAGAAGCACGTGATCCACCGGTTCGTGTGGGAGCCGGAGCTGACGCCGGACGGGACCCGGTTCGTCGAGAGGTGACGCGGTGACGCGGGGCGTCCCGGAGTGTCGGTGACTGGGGGCAGAATGGCTCTGTGCCCCTGTACCGAGACGACGCGATCGTGCTGCGCACCCAGAAGCTGGGCGAGGCGGACCGCATCGTCACGTTCCTGACGCGCGAGCACGGCAAGGTCCGCGGCGTGGGCAAGGGCGTGCGGCGCACGTCGTCCAAGTTCGGGGCGCGCCTGGAGCCGTTCATGGCGGTCGACGTGCAGCTCCACACCGGCCGCAGCCCGCGGCCGGGCATGGGGCTCGACACGGTCACGCAGGTCGAGACCATCGGCGCGTACGCCCGCTCCATCTGCGAGGACTACGGCCTCTACACGTCCGGCACCGTGATGCTGGAGGCCGCCGACCGGCTGGTCGCGGCGGAGCACGAGCCCGCGGTGCAGCAGTACTGGCTGCTCGCCGGGGGCCTGCGGGCGCTGTCCGAGCGGCACCACGACGCCGGCCTGGTGCTCGACTCGTACCTGCTGCGGGCCCTCGCGGTGGCCGGCTGGGCGCCGTCGTTCGAGGACTGCGCGCGCTGCGGCGAGCCCGGGCCGCACCACTCGTTCAACGTGGCGCAGGGCGGCGCCGTCTGCCCCCGCTGCCGGCCGCCGGGTTCCACGGCGCCGGCGCCCGAGACCTTCGCCCTGCTGTCCTCGCTGCTCGCGGGCGACTGGGCGACCGCCGACGCGTCCGACGCGCGGCACCGCAAGGAGGCGAGCGGCATCGTCGCCGCCTACGGCCAGTACTACCTGGAGAGAACGTTGCGATCGTTGAAGATGGTGGAGCGCTGATGGCCCGGAACACCCGCCGGGAGCTGGTGACGCCGTTCCCGCACCCGTCCGGCGAGCGGGCCCCGCGCATCCCCAAGGAGTTCCTGCCGCGCCACGTGGCCGTCGTCATGGACGGCAACGGGCGCTGGGCCAACGCGCGCGGCCTGCCGCGCATCGAGGGGCACCGGGCGGGCGAGAACTCACTGCTCGACGTCGTTGCCGGGGCCGTCGACGTGGGCGTCGAGTACGTCTCGGCATACGCGTTCAGCACGGAGAACTGGAAGCGCTCGCCCGAGGAGGTGCGCTTCCTGATGAACTTCACGCAGGACGTGATGCGGCGCCAGTGCGACGTCATGGCGTCGTGGGGCGTGCGGATCCGGTGGGCCGGGCGCCGTCCCAAGCTGTGGAAGTCCGTGATCGACGTGCTGCTGGAGGCCGAGGAGCGCACCAAGGACAACGACCTCTGCACGCTGACGATGTGCGTCAACTACGGCAGCCGGGCCGAGCTGGCCGACGCGGCCGCGGCCATGGCCCGGGACGCCGCCGCGGGCAAGCTGGACCCGAAGCGCATCACCGAGAAGACCGTGCAGAAGTACCTGTACCTGCCCGACGTGCCCGACGTGGACCTGTTCCTGCGCTCGTCCGGCGAGCAGCGCACGTCGAACTTCATGCTGTGGCAGGCCGCGTACGCCGAGATGGTGTTCCTCGACGAGCCCTGGCCCGACGTCGACCGTCGACACCTCTGGCACGCCGTCGAGGAGTACGCGAAGCGCGACCGCCGCTACGGCGGCGCCCTGGACACCCCCAAGGCGAAGTAGAGCGCGATAGAACTGTGGCGAAGTAGAACCTCAGCCGGGTTCTACTTCGCCACAGTTCTGTCTCGCCAGAGTTCTACCTCGGCGGGGTGGTCACTTGTTCAGCGTCTCCGCCAGGGAGTCGATCAGCAGGGGCATGCCCTCGGGGTACTCGACGGACAGGGCCGTCGGCGGCGAGACGGCCGAGACCGCGACGGTGCCGACCTGCTGCGCGACCATGCCGTCCTTGATGGCGGGCAGGGCCTGGAGCTCCTTCTTGTCGGGGAGCGCCGCGGCCTCCTCCTCGGTGTACGTGTAGGCGACGACGAGGTCCGAGTCGAGCTTGTCGAGCTCCTCGTACGACAGCGTGTAGAAGAACGAGTCGTCGTCCGGCGCGAGCTCCTCGACGGCCGGGGCGGTCTCGAAGCCGAGGCCCTCCAGGAACCCGGCGCGCGGGTCACCGGCCCGGTAGACGTAGATCAGGCCCTCGTCGGGGGAGTCGACGATCGCGGCGACCGTCTTGCCCGCGAACTCGGGGTGCGCCTCGGCCTGCTCGGCCAGGTACGTGTTGATCTCGTCGACCTTGGCCTCGCCGGCGGCGCTGCGGCCCAGGGCGGCGTCCGTGGCGGTGATGATCTCGTCCCACGGCGTCTGCCAGGCGGTCTCCGGGTAGGCGACCGTCGGGGCGATCTCGCTGAGCAGGTCGTACTGCTCCTGCGTGATGCCCGAGTACGTGGCGATGATGACGTCGGGCTCGGCGGCCGCGAACTCCTCGTAGGGCACGGTCGCGCCGGCCTCGGCGTCGGTCAGCACGGTGGGGTGCTCCACGCCGGCCTCGTCGTAGGCCTCCTCGACCCACGGCAGGAGGTTGCCCTCGCCGACCGTCCAGGTCTGCTCGGCGACGGCGACGGGGAAGACGCCCGCCGCGATGGCGGCCTCGGTCGAGCCCCAGCCCCAGGTGGCGACGCGCTCGGGTGCCGCCTCGATGGTGGTCTCGCCGAGCGCGTGCTCGATGGTCAGGGGGAACTCGTCGGTCGCGCCGGAGGCGCCGGCGGACGGCGTGGCGGCGTCGCTGCCGGCCGGCTCTTCGGACGCGCAGCCCGCGAGGGCGAGGGCGGACGCGGCGACGAGGCCGACGGCCGCTGCGAGGGATCGGCGAGGTCGCACGGTTTCTCCCGGGGTGTTCAGTCGAACGACCGGCGGGTGCCGGTCGAGATGAGGTAACCCTAACCACAATAGGTCACGGTGGTGTTGCGGAATTGAGGGAGGTCTGCGTGAGGTAAACCACGCCCCCGCGGGGCGGAACTACTTGGAGTGGTAACGGCCGACCGGCACCACGAGCGGCGAACCCGCCACGGGGTCGGGCACCACCTGGGCGCGCAGCCCGAACGCCTCGTCGACCACCTCGCGGGTCAGCACGTCGGACGGCAGCCCCTCGGCGACGATCCGGCCCGCCGACATCACGACCAGGTGGTCGGCGTACCGGGCGGCGAGGTTGAGCTCGTGCAGCACCATCGCGACGGTCGTGCCCTGGTTGCGGTTCAGCTCCGTGAGCAGGTCCAGCAGGTCGAGCTGGTGGCGGACGTCGAGGAACGTGGTCGGCTCGTCGAGCAGCACGATGTCGGTCTGCTGCGCCAGCACCATGGCGATCCACACCCGCTGCCGCTGCCCGCCCGAGAGCTCGGCGACGGGCCGGTCCGCGAGCTCGGCGACGCCGGTGGACTCCAGCGCGGTGGTGACCACGGCGTCGTCGTCGGACGAATGGCGGCCGAACCAGCCCTGGTGCGGGTAGCGGCCGCGTGCGACCAGCTCGGCGACCCGCACGCCGTCCGGCGCGATGGACGACTGCGGCAGCATGCCGACCTTGCGGGCCAGCTCCTTGCGCGGCATCTGCGTGATGTCCGCGCCGCCGAGCGTGATGCGGCCGGCGTCGAGCGGGTGCAGGCGGGCCAGCCCGCGCAGCAGCGTGGACTTGCCGCAGGCGTTCGGTCCGACGACGGCGGTGATCTTGCCGTCGGGCAGCGTCAGGTCGAGGTTCTCGATGACCTTCAGGCCGTCGTAGCCCAGGCTGACGCCCTCGGCGCGCAGGTTGGTCATCGGCTCCTCTTCTCGGTCGTGGCGAGCAGCCACAGCAGGTAGGGGGCGCCCACGAGCCCCGTGACGATCCCGACGGGGGCGGCGACGCCGAGCAGCCCGTGCTGCGCGATCACGTCCGCGGTCAGGGTCAGCGCGGCGCCGGTCGCGGCCGACGCGACGAGGGCAGCGCCTCCGTCGTTCACCAGGCGGCGCGCGATGGCCGGCGCGACCAGGGCGACGAACGCGATGGGGCCCGCGGCGCTGGTCGCGAGCGCGACGAGCGCGACGGCCAGCAGCAGGGCGCCGACCCGGGCGGCGTCCACGTGCACGCCCAGGGCGCGCGCGTTGTCGTCGCCGAGGGCGAGCGGCCCTTGCGTCCGCGAGACGACGGCGACGACGGCGCACAGCACGAGCGTCCCGACGGCGACGAGCGTGAGCTGTTCGCCGCGGACGTCGGACACCGAGCCGACGGTCCAGATCAGGACGGCCGCCGCCTCGTGCTCCTGCGACCGGGCCATGGCCCACGCGATCAGCGAGGAGCCCAGGTACGCGAACCCGACACCGACCAGCACGAACCGGATCGAGTGCAGTCCCCTGCGCCATGCCAGCAGCCAGATCGCGAGCGCGACGGTGGCGGCGCCCGCGAACGCCAGGCCGGACAGCGCCATGCCGCTCAGCCCCAGGACGAGCACACCGATCACGGCCCCGAGGCTCGCGCCGGTGGAGATGCCCAGGATGTCGGGGGACGCGAGGGGGTTGCGGAGGGTCGACTGGAAGAGGGCGCCGGCCAGGCCGAACGCGACGCCGACCACGACGGCCGCCTCGATGCGGGGCAGACGGAGCTTCTGGATGACGAAGACGTCGCCCTTGTCGCCGAGGCCCACGGCGCCGGCGATCGCCTGGCCGGGCGTGAGGCCGGCCGCGCCCATCAGGAGCGCCGCCGTCCCGGCGACGAGCACCACGAGCACCATCCCGGACACGACGAGCGCCTGCCGGCGGCGGCGGAGGGTGCGCAGGTCGGCGACGGTGGCGACCGTCGTGGCGGAGGTGGGGGCGGGGGCGGGCGCGGACATCAGGCCCCCACCACGTTCCTGCTGCGCGCCACGGCGACGAGCACCGGCGCGCCGAGGAGCGCCGCGACCACGCCGGCCTCGAGCTCGGAGCGGGGCAGGATCAGCCGGCCGAGGACGTCCGCGGTCAGCAACATCACCGGGCCCAGCAGGGCGCCGATCGCCATGACCCAGCGGTAGTCCGTGCCGACGAGGCGCCGGGCCGCGTGCGGCACCACGAGCCCGACGAGCGCGATAGGCCCCGCGAGCGACGTCGCGGTGCCCGCGAGCAGCACGATCGCGACGGCCGCGAGGGCGCGCGTGGTGCCGACCCGCTGGCCGAGTGCCGTGGCGACGTCGTCCCCGAGGGCCAGCATGTTGAGCCGGTGCGCGAGCACGGCCGCGAGCACCAGGCCGACCACGATGAACGGCCACAGCGCCGTGACGGTGTCCAGGCCTCGGCCCGTCAGGGAGCCGACGGACCAGAACCGGTACAGGTTGAACGCCTGCTGGTCGCGCAGCAGCACCAGGGTGATCAGCGGGGTGATCAGCGCGGTCACCGCGGCCCCGACCAGCGCGAGCCGCACCGGCTGGCCGCGTCCCACCGAGAACACGATCGCGGCAGCGACGGCGGCCCCCAGGAACGCGAACCAGACGTAGCCCAGCGGCGAGGTGATGCCCAGCAGCCAGACCGCGCACACGACCGCCAGCGACGCACCCGAGTTCAGGCCCAGCAGGCCGGGGTCGGCGATCGGGTTGCGGGTCACGCCCTGGATCAGCGTGCCCGCCGTGCCGAGCGCGACACCCGCCGCCAGGCCCACGATGGTGCGGGGCAGGCGCTGCTCCAGCACCACGTCGTGGTCCATGAGACCGGCGACGGGCGCCGTCAGCGCCCGCCAGACCTCGGCCGGGTTGATGTCGCGGACGCCGAGCGCGAGGCTCGCCAGGACGACGAGCAGCAGCGCGGCGAGCGCCGTGAGCAACGCGAACGTCCGACGTCGGGCACGCTGGGCTACGGCTTCCGCACCCTCACGGCGTCCCGCGGGCGCAGCCGCAGGTGAGGTAAGCATTGCCTAAGCATTCCACAACGCGCGGGATGCTCGGTACGTGCGCCCGGTCACCCACGCTCGGGCGACCGGGCGGACCCGCCGGGCGGGACCGGGGCGAGCGGGTCAGGAGTACGAGTCGCAGCCCCAGCCGTCGTTGTCGGCGTCGAGCGCGTGGTAGTCCTTGGTGCCGACCCAGACCGTCCTGCCGATATCCTTGCAGTCCAGGTCGGGGTTGGTCGGCGAGACGGGGCACTGCCACCGCCCGGCCGAGTACACACAGACGGCGTCGGCCGCGGCGTCGGCCCGGAAGGTGCCCGCCTTGCCCGCGTACTTCACCGTCCACTTGCCGGAGCGCGACGCCGTGGCCTTGTACGTGTAGGCGCCGGTGCGCGTCGTCCGGACCAGGCCGATCTTGCGGGGCTTGTCCGGGCCCGACGGGTCGAAGGTCACCGTCAGGACCTTGGTCGTGGGCAGCGCGCGCCACTGCCCGTCCTTCTTGTACTTGAGCGTCCCCTTGAGGGTGACCGTCTTGTTCTTCGCGACCGGCTCGGGCTTCGCGTCGAGTGTCACGTTCGTGGTGTAGACGGTCGCGGCCTGCGCGGGGGCCGACGCCGTGAGGGCGAGCGCGAGCACGCTCACCAGGGCGACGATGGTGCGGCGGATCATGGGGCCAACCTCTTCGGTGACTCGGGGCGCCCCGGGACGAGGCACGCTGCGAGTTCCTAGAGCCCCTTCGCCGCGCGATATGACCCGATTCGAGCCGACCTCACCCGGGTGAACCGGCACGAGACACCTCCGGGGAAGCACTCTGCCAGCCGGGTAGGTAACGCCGAGCTAGCACTGCTACGTCTCCGTTACGGCCCCGGCTGGCAGAGCACTTCCCCGGAGGCCCACGACGTCGGGCCGGCTGGACGAGGCGCGAGCGGACTGGCGCCTTGGCCGGCATCCGCGGGGTCGAAGTTGTCCACAGACGCGTCGACTCCGCCCGGCTCGCGGGCCCGATCGCTGACAGGATCGGTCGATGGATCTCGCAGCACTGATCAAGGAGGCCCGACTCGAGGCACGGGTCACGCAGGAGGAGCTCGGGCGTCGGGTGGGCCGGTCCCGGGCATCGATCTCCCAGCTCGAGGCCGGCGTGCGGACGCCCAGCTTCGGGTCGTTGCGGGAGATCCTCGCCGCCCTGGGCAAGCAGGTCCGGCTGGAGCTGGAACCGCTCGACGAGGACGTGCGCCGCCAGATCGTCGAGCACCGGCACGATCCGGACCTGGCCGGCCGGGTCTACTTCGCGGTCGAGCAGATCGAGGACCTGGTGGGCCTGGACTACCGGATCGAAGGGCTCGCGGCGGCAGCGCTGCTCGGTGCTCCCGTCGATGCCGGCGACCCCCAGGTCGCCGTCGCAAGCACCGAGCGCACGATGGAGTGGCTCACCGACAAGCTGCGTCACGACCGGATCCGGTTTCGCCCGCCAAGCTGGGTGGGGACCGCCTGGCCCCGCACGCCGCAGGAGGTGCACGAACTGATCGAGGCGGAGTGCCCCGGCGGCTGGATCATGGTGCGCGGTTTCTTCCATGAGACAACGCTTCGGTTCGCGCCGGCCGAGGATGTCGCGCGCCACGTCCTGATCGACAACGGCGAGCACGGGTCGTTGCGGGTGCAGCCGCTGCACGAGATCGACACCACGGACCGCAACGCGGCGCGCGTCCTGCGCCTGCTGCGGGAGCAGGCGCAGGACGCGCGCGGTTAGCCGGGCTCGGGCGTCGGGGCGTCAGGCCCCGACGAGGTGGCCCGCCAGGTAGCTGACGACCTTGTCCAGGGCGACGCGCTCCTGCTGCATGGTGTCGCGGTGCCGGATGGTGACGGCCTGGTCGTCGAGGGTGTCGAAGTCGACGGTGATGCAGAACGGCGTGCCGATCTCGTCCTGCCGGCGGTAGCGCTTGCCGATCGCCTGGGTCACGTCGTAGTCGACGTTCCAGTACTTGCGCAGCTCCGCGGCCAGCTTCTCGGACGCCGGGAGCAGGTCCGCCGTCTTGGACAGCGGCAGCACCGCGGCCTTGATCGGGGCCAGCCGGGGGTCCAGGCGCAGGACCGTGCGCTTGTCGACGCCGCCCTTGGTGTTCGGCGCCTCGTCCTCGGCGTACGCCTCGACGAGGAAGGCCATGAGCGACCGGGTCAGGCCGGCGGCGGGCTCGATGACGTACGGGAAGTACTTCTCGTTGGTCACCGGGTCGCGGTAGGCCAGGTCCTTGCCCGAGCTCTCCGTGTGGGTCTTCAGGTCGAAGTCCGTGCGGTTGGCGATGCCCTCGAGCTCACCCCACTCGCTGCCCTGGAAGCCGAAGCGGTACTCGATGTCCACGGTGCGGGTCGAGTAGTGCGACAGCTTGTCCTTCGGGTGCTCGTAGTGGCGCAGGTTGTCGGCCGAGATGCCGAGGTCCGTGTACCAGTTGGTCCGGTAGTCGATCCAGTACTGGTGCCACTCCTCGTCCTCGCCGGGCTTGACGAAGAACTCCATCTCCATCTGCTCGAACTCCCGCGTGCGGAAGATGAAGTTGCCCGGCGTGATCTCGTTGCGGAACGACTTGCCGATCTGGCCGATGCCGAACGGCGGCTTCTTGCGGGCCGCGGCGGCGACGTTGGCGAAGTTCACGAAGATGCCCTGCGCGGTCTCGGGGCGCAGGTAGTGCAGGCCGGACTCGTCCTCGACCGGGCCGAGGTACGTCTTCAGCATCATGTTGAAGTCGCGGGGCTCGGTCCACTGGCCGCGGGTGCCGCAGTTGGAGCAGACGATCTCGGCGAGGCCGCCCTCGGGGGCGCGGCCCTTCTTCTCCTCGAACTCCTCGATCATCTGGTCCTCGCGGAACCGCTTGTGACACGAGAGGCACTCGGTGAGCGGGTCGGTGAACACGCCGACGTGGCCGGAGGCCACCCACACCTGGCGCGGCAGGATGACCGACGAGTCGAGGCCGACGATGTCGTCCCGGCTCGTGACCATCGCACGCCACCACTGCTTCTTGATGTTCTCCTTGAGCTCCACGCCGAGGGGTCCGTAGTCCCACGCAGAGCGCGTACCGCCGTAGATCTCGCCCGACGGGAAGACGAAACCTCGTCGCTTCGCGAGCGAGACGACGGCGTCGAGCTTGGCGGTCTGCGCAGAGCGCACTGACTTGTCGGACACGAGGGTTCTCTCCAGGGGAACAGGGGGAAGTTACGTCCGCCCAGCGTACCGTCCGGGCCGGTCGGGGCCCGCGCGAAATAGCGCGTGACCGACCTCTCCGCACCGATCTTTGACAATCGTTCTCAACAAGCGTGAGAATCGTTCTCATGACCTCGACTCGCGCCACCGGCGCCGCCCTGACCAGCCTCGTCCTCGCCGGCGCGGCGACCCTCGCGGGTTGCTCCGCCCAGGGGACGGGCGGCGCGGGCGGGGAGTCCGACGGCGTCGTCGTGCTCGCGTCGTTCTACCCGCTCCAGTACGTGGCGCAGCAGATCGGCGGCGACCTGGTCACCGTCGACAACCTCACGCCGCCGGCCGCCGAGCCGCACGACCTGGAGCTGTCCCCGGCGCAGGTCCGCGAGATCGGCACCGCCGACCTGGTGGTCTATCTCTCCGGTTTCCAGGCCGCCGTCGACGAGGGGGTCGAGTCCCGCGCCCCCGAGCACGTGGTCGACGCCGCGGACGCCGCCGGGCTCGTCGAGCACGCGGAGGAGACCGAGGAGGAGCACGCGGAGCACGCCGACGAGGGCGACGAGCACGGCTCGACCGACCCGCACTTCTGGCTGGACCCGAGCCGGCTGGCCGCCGTCGGGCAGGCCGTCGCCGACGAGCTGTCCGCCGTGGACCCGGAGCACGCCGACCAGTACGCCGCCGGCGCCCTCCAGCTCGGCGAGCGCCTCGACGAGCTGGACCAGGAGATGGCCGACGGCCTCGCCGCCTGTCAGGGCGCGACGCTCGTGACGAGCCACGCGGCGTTCGGCTACCTCGCCGACCGGTACGCGCTGGAGCAGGTGGGCATCGCCGAGCTCGACCCGGAGGCGGAGCCGTCCCCGGCGCGCCTGCGCGAGATCGGCGCCGTGGTCAAGGAGAACGGCGTCACCACGCTGTACTCGGAGACGCTGGTGAGTCCCAAGGTCACGGAGACGCTGGCCGCCGACCTGGGTGTGAGCACGGCCGTGCTGGACCCGCTGGAGGGTCTGTCGGAGGAGGCCGCGGCCGCGGGTGACGACTACGTCTCCGTGATGCAGGCCAACCTCGCCGCGCTCGAGGACGGACTGGTCTGCGCATGACCGACACAGGGCAGGTGGAGACTATGCAGGTGGAGACCAGTCAGATGACCGAGACCGGCGAACCCGTCATCGAGGCGCGCGGCCTGCACTTTCGTGCGGGCGCGAGCCATATCCTGCGCGGCATCGACCTGACGGTCGAGGCCGGCGAGGTCGTCGCGCTGCTCGGTGCGAACGGCTCCGGCAAGTCCACGCTGGTGAAGTCGCTGGTGGGCATCAACGTGCCGTCCGCCGGCACGGTGCGGCTGCTCGGCGAGCCCCTCGGCGGGGGCCGGCGCACCGGGACGGTCGACTGGGGCCGCATCGGCTACGTGCCGCAGCGCGCCGGGGCGGGCGGCGGCATCCCGTCGACCGCCCAGGAGGTCGTCGCCTCGGGCCTGCTGCACGGGCGCCGGCTGCGGCTGCCGCGCGGCTGGCGCGACCGCGTCGCGGTGGCCCTCGAGCAGGTGGGCCTCGCCGACCGCGTGCAGGACCCGGTGCACCTCCTGTCGGGCGGGCAGCAGCAGCGCATCCTCATCGCGCGCGCCCTGGTCCGCGAGCCGGACCTGCTCGTGCTGGACGAGCCCGTCGCCGGTGTCGACGTCGCCAGCCAGGAGGCGTTCGCCACCACCATGCGGCGGCTGGTCGACGGTGGCCTCACGGTGCTCGTGGTGCTGCACGAGCTGGGCGAGCTCGAACCGCTCGTCACGCGCGCCGTCGTGCTCAAGCACGGCAAGGTCGTGCACGACGGCGCCCCGCCGCAGGCGCGGCACGACCACGACCGTGCGGGGCACCGCCACCAGCACCCGCACGCCGACGACAACTCCCTCGACCCCGCCGAGTCCAGGGCCTTCGACCTGGAGGTGCGCCCGTGATCATGCTCATGCTGACCGACCCGTTCATGCAGCGGGCCCTCATCGCCGCGCTCCTGGTGGGCGTCACGGCGCCCGTCGTGGGCACCTACCTGGTGCAGCGCAAGCTCTCCCTGCTCGGCGACGGCATCGGGCACGTCGCCCTGACGGGTGTCGCACTGGGCTGGCTGGTCGGCGCGGGCATGGGCCTGACGCCGAACGACGCCCTCGCGATCCCCGGCGCGGTGGTCGCCGCGGTGGTCGGCTCCGTGCTCATCGAGGTGGTCCGGCGCCGCGGCCGCACGTCCGGCGACCTCGCGCTCGCCATCATGTTCTACGGCGGCATCGCGGGCGGCGTCCTCCTCATCGGCATCGCCGGCGGCTCCTCCGGGAACCTCATGCAGTACCTGTTCGGCTCGATCTCCACGGTGTCCGACGCCGACCTCTGGCTCACCGTCGTGCTCTCCGCCGTGGTCCTGGCGGTCGGGGTGGGCCTGCGGCACGCGCTGTTCTCCGTGAGCCACGACGAGGAGTTCTCGATCGCCTCCGGCCTGCCGGTCTGGGCGCTGAACATCGTGGTGGCCGTCGTGTCGGCCCTCACCGTCACGGTCGCGATGCGCGTGGTCGGGCTGCTGCTGGTCAGCGCGCTCATGATCGTGCCCGTCGCCATCGCGCAGCAGGTCACGCACGCCTTCGGCCGCACCATGCTCACCGCGTGCGTGGTCGGTGTGGTCGTGTGCCTGACCGGCCTGAGCATCACGTACTGGTACAACGTCTCGCCCGGCGCCACTATCGTGGTGCTGGCCATCGGGGTGTACGCGGTGGTCTCCCTGCTGGCGCCGCTCCTGGGCCGACGGCGCCCCGCGCACGACCCGCACCCCGACCTGCCCGACGACGTCGACCTGCCCGCGGCCGCCACCGAACGTGCGGTCGCCGCCGCGAAGGAGTGCCGCTGATGACCGCACGCATGACCCGGCAGCGCACCGCTGTCGTCGAGGCGCTGGACGAGCTCGCCGACTTCCGCTCGGCCCAGCAGCTCCACGAGGCTCTGCGGGCCCGCGGCGAGTCCGTGGGCCTCGCGACCGTGTACCGGGCGCTCCAGGCGCTCGCCGAGGCGAGCGAGGTGGACGTGCTGCGCGCGGAGGACGGCGAGAGCCTGTACCGCCGGTGCGCCCGCCGCGAGCACCACCACCACCTCGTGTGCCGCATGTGCGGCCGGACCGTCGAGATCGACGGCCCCACCGTCGAGGCCTGGGCCTCGAAGGTCGCCTCCTCCCAGGGGTTCGACGACATCGAGCACACGATCGAGCTGTGGGGCACGTGCGCGGACTGCCGCGCGGCGGCGCACTGAGCTGACGACGACACTGAACTGACGACGCCGCGGGGCCCCGTCGGCACCTGATTCCCCCGAGTCGGGCCGGTCTTGCAAGAACAATTCCGGTGTCGACCATTTTCGGCCGGAGCCCGTGGCAGGATGCGTGCATGACCTCAGCACGGCGCCCCGCGGACCGTCGGGGACGGCTGCCCTCACGCGCCGACGTCGTCGTGGTCGGTGGCGGCGCGCTCGGCGCGTCCGTGGCGTTCCACCTGGCCGAGGACGGCGTCGACGTGCTCCTCCTGGAGGCCGACGAGCTCGCCTCGGGCAGCTCGGGCAAGCCCATCGGGGGAGTGCGCGCCCAGTTCTCCGACCCCGCCAACGTCGACCTCGGCGACCGCAGCCTGGACCTCTACGAGGACTTCGCCACGCGCCCGGGCGCGGACATCGGGCTGCAGCAGCCCGGCTACCTGTTCCTCCTGCCGGCCGCCGACGACGTCGCGCTGTTCGAGGAGTCCGTGGCCATGCAGAACGAGCGCGGCGTGGCCAGCCGCATGCTCGGCCACGACGAGGTGCGCCGGCTCAACCCGTACGTCGACGCCGACCGCTACGCCGGGGCCGCGTACGCCGCGCGCGACGGGTTCGCGCACCCGAAGGCCGTCGTGGAGGGCTATGCGGACGGCGCCGAGCGGCACGGCGCCACGGTCCGCACCCACGTCACCGTGACCGACGTCGAGACACGGGGCGATGCCGTGGTCGCCGTCTGGACCAGCCAGGGCCGGGTGCGCACGGACGCCGTCGTGCTGTGCACCGGGGCCTGGACGCGGGACCTGGCCACGAAGGCGGGCCTCGACCTGCCCGTGGACCCCTACCGCCGGCAGATCGGGTTCACGCCGCGGCTGGACCCGGCGCCGCCCCGCATCCCGTTCACGATCGACTACGGCACCACGTTCTACTTCCACAACGCCGAGCCCGGCGGCCTGCTGCTCGGCATCGCGGACCCCGCCACGCCGATCGCGTTCGAGCGCACCTACGACCCGGGCTGGCTGCCGCTGCTGCGCGGCGCGATCGGCGCTTGCGCGCCCGGGCTGGACGACGTCCCCGTCGCGCGCGGCTGGGCCGGTCTCTACGAGATGACGCCCGACCACAACGCCCTGATCGGCGAGGCCACCGGCGTGCCCGGCCGCGTGCTGTACGCCACCGGCTTCTCGGGCCACGGGTTCCTCCAGGCGCCCGCCGTCGGCGAGGTGGTGCGCGACCTGTACGCCGGCCGCACGCCCCGGATCGACGTGTCCGGGTTCGGCGCGGACCGGTTCGCCACGACCACTCGTACCACGCACCCGGGGCGACGAGGCCCCGAGGCGAACATCATCTGAAGGCAAGGAGAGATCGATGTCGGCACCGACGTTCCTCGAGCCCTGGCGGCTGAGGGCCGCGTTCGCGCGCAGCCTCTCGGACATGTACGGCAAGGAGGTTCCCGCCTACACCACGCTGCTCGACGTGTCGCACGAGGTCAACACCGACTTCGTGGCGCAGCACGGGGCGGACGCCGAACGGCTCGGCTCCATCGCGCGCGTCACGGCGGAGCGGCACGGCGCGATCCGGGTGGGCACTCCGACCGAGATGTCGCAGGTCGCCCGGGTCTTCGGCGCGATGGGCATGCACCCGGTCGGGTTCTACGACCTGCGGGACGCCTCCTCCAGCTCCGTGCCCGTGATCTCGACGGCGTTCCGGCCGGTCGACCGGGCCGAGCTGGCCCGCAACCCCTTCCGGGTGTTCACGTCGATGCTGGTGCCCGCCGACCGCCGCTTCTTCACCGCGGACCTGGAGCAGCGCCTGGAGAACTTCCTCGGTGCCCGCACCCTGTTCGGCCCCGAGCTGCTCGCCCTCGCCGACCGCGCAGAGGCCGAGGGCGGCCTCCCCGAGGACCAGGCCGCGGAGTTCCTGCGGCTGGCCACCGAGGCGTTCGAGCTGTCCCGCGAGCCCGTGGACCAGGCCTGGTACCGCGAGCTGGAGGCGGTCAGCGCCGTCGCCGCCGACATCGGCGGCATCGCCTCCACGCACATCAACCACCTCACGCCGCGCGTGCTGGACATCGACGACCTGTACGCGCGCATGGAGGCCCGCGGCATCACGATGATCGACGCGATCCAGGGTCCGCCGCGCTGGGAGGGCCCGGACGTGCTGCTGCGGCAGACGTCGTTCCGCGCGCTCGCCGAGCCCCGCACCTTCCGCACCGCCGACGGCGAGATCGTCAGCGACGCCCTGCGTGTGCGGTTCGGCGAGGTCGAGGCCCGCGGCATCGCGCTGACCCGCGCCGGCCGCGCCGCGTACGACGCCGCGGTGGTCGAGATCGACGAGGCCGCCGCCACCGCTCGCGCCGGCGACCCCGGCTTCACGGAGGCGCAGCGCCAGCAGCTCGCCCGTGCCGTCTGGCAGAAGACCTTCCCCACCACGGAAGCCGCGCTCGCCGACCAGGAGCTCGGCTGGTTCACCTACGAGGTGGACCCGGCCGGCACCGGCGTGGTGCGCGAGCCGATCGTCTACGAGGACTTCCTGCCGCGCTCGGCGGCCGGGATCTTCCAGTCCAACCTCACGTCCGACGGCGCCAAGGACGCCAGCCAGGAGGGCACCGACCGGGATGCCGACTGGATGGCGGGCGCGCTCGGCCGCGAGCTGAACGACCCCTTCGACCTGTACGCCGACCAGGTGGCCAGGTCCCTGACCGCCGCCGCCGAGACCCTCGGCGTCGACCCGGCCACCCTCACCACCACCCACCGCACAACGGGAGCACCGCGATGACCAGCACCACCACCCACAGCCCGCTGACGACCGAGCTGCACGACGCCGCCCTGGCCGCGCTGGAGCGGCTGGGCGCCACGGTGCCCACCGGGACGGGCCTGCCCGTCGTGTCGCCGCTGTCCGGGCAGCCGCTGCTGGAGCTGCACCGCGCCGGTGCCGCCGAGGCCGCCACCGCCGTCGGCGAGGCCGCCGAGGCCTTCACCACGTGGCGCTCCGTGCCGGCCCCGGTGCGCGGGCAGGTCGTCAAGCGCCTCGGCGAGCTGCTCACGGAGCACAAGGCCGACCTGGCCGAGCTCGTCACCATCGAGGCGGGCAAGATCACCAGCGAGGCGCTGGGCGAGGTCCAGGAGATGATCGACATCTGCGACTTCGCCGTCGGGCTGTCGCGCCAGGTGGGCGGCCGCACCATGCCGTCCGAGCGGCCGGGCCACCGCCTCATGGAGACGTGGCACCCGATGGGCGTGGTCGGCGTGATCAGCGCCTTCAACTTCCCGGTCGCGGTGTGGTCCTGGAACACGGCCGTCGCGCTGGTCTGCGGCGACACCGTGGTGTGGAAGCCGAGCGAGAAGACCCTGCTGTCCGCCGTCGGCGCCTCCGCGCTGCTGGACCGGGCGCTGGCCGAGGCGGGCTTCCCGGCGGGCGTCTCGCGGCTCCTGCTCGGCGACCGCGAGGCCGGCGAGGCCCTCGTGGCCGACCCGCGCGTCGCGCTCGTCTCCGCGACCGGCTCGGAGCGGATGGGCCAGCAGGTCGCGCCCGTCGTCGCGGCCCGCGGCGGCCGGTACCTGCTGGAGCTGGGTGGCAACAACGGGGCGATCGTCGCGCCGTCGGCGGACCTCGACCTCGCCGTGCGCGGCGCCGTGTTCTCCGCGGCCGGCACGGCCGGGCAGCGCTGCACCTCGCTGCGCCGCCTGATCGTGCACGAGTCGATCGTGGACGACGTCGTGGCGCGGCTCGCCAAGGTCTACACCGGCCTGCCCGTGGGCGACCCGCGCACCGACGGCACGCTGGTGGGCCCCCTGGTCGACGCCGCCGCGCGCGACCGCATGCTGGCCGCGATCGACGAGGCCGTGGCCGCGGGCGGCGAGCTCGTCGTGGGCGGTACGGGCGTGGACGTGCCAGGTGCCGAGGACGCGGCGTACGTGCACCCGGCGATCGTGCGCATGCCGGAGCAGGCCGACGTCGTCAGGCGCGAGACGTTCGCGCCGATCCTGTACGTGCTGACCTACTCGGAGCTCTCCGAGGCGATCGCCGTGCACAACGACGTGCCGCAGGGCCTGTCGTCGTCCATCTTCACGCTGGACGTGCGCGAGGCCGAGACCTTCCTCTCCGAGGTGGGCTCGGACTGCGGCATCGTGAACGTCAACATCGGCACCTCGGGCGCGGAGATCGGCGGCGCGTTCGGCGGCGAGAAGTCGACCGGTGGCGGCCGCGAGTCCGGCTCGGACGCCTGGAAGCAGTACATGCGCCGCGCCACCAACACCGTGAACTACTCCACGGAGCTGCCGCTGGCGCAGGGCGTCAACTTCGGCTGACCGGCCCTGCTGACCGGCCCGCCGGCCGGCGCGGCGACGGAGACGGCCCGGCCCCACGCGTGCTGACGCGTGGGGCCGGGCCGCTGTCGTGCTCCCGGTCAGGAACCGCTCAGGAGACGGCGGCCGGGATCGCCATGAGGGAACCGGTCTCGGTCGTCGGGTCGGTGCTCGGGGCGTACCGGTTCACCGAGGCGATGGGGACGCCGAGGCGTGCCGCGACCTCCTCGATGCTGAGGTTCTGCGCCCACCGGAGCACGCGGATCTCGCTGATCTGCGCGGTGGTGAGCGCGGGCGCCGGCTCCGCGGGCGCCGGGACGAGCGCGGGCGCCGGCGCCGGGGTCGGCGCGACCTCGGTGGAGAGGTCCTCCCAGTCGGCGGCGGGCGCCTCGGCGGGCGGGCTCACCGGCAGGGCGGTCCGGTCCGCCTTCACGGGCGCGTACTTGTCCTCCAGGTGCAGCCGCTCGGCGCTGATCGTCCCGGCGTCGTCCGCCGCGGTGTCGGCGGTGCGGTCGGTCTCGGCCGGGTCGACCAGGCTCCCGTCCTCCGGGTTGATGGGCAGCACGAGCTTCGGCAGCACCATCTCGGCCAGGGCGGCGCCGCTGGCGGCCGCCTCCTCCGGCGTCCGCCGGGGTGCGTTGGGCTCCGGCATCCACTCGCCGGCCAGCGTCGCGGCCTCCTGGACCACGTCGCGGATCGTGCGCTCCGACTCCAGGTGCGGGCGCGTCACCTCCGCGGTCACGGCCGCGGGCACGTGACGGTGGACCCGGCCCACCGCGGCGTTCACGTCGGCGATGCGGGCCGCCCGCTCCTCGTCGGGGGCGATCTGCGCGAGCCGCACCGCGTCGAGCATGTCCAGCACGGCCGTCTGCCGGTCGTTGTGGATCTCCGCGGCCCGGTCGAGGGCGCGCGAGCTGGAGGCCGACTGGAAGAAGAGGTGGACCGCGACGGCGGCCAGGACGGGCGCGACCGCGCGGGAGATGGCGAAGATGCCCTCCCCGAGGAGCCAGCCGTGCCAGGCGGCGAGCGCGCCGGAGAGGATGCCGACGACGATCGCGCCGCCGAGCCAGCGGGCGTGCCCGGACACCGGGCGGCCGGTCTCGAGCGCACGGTCGGCCCGGCGGCGCCCCTCCCAGGCGAGGCCGATCACCAGTGCCTCGTAGGCGACGCCGAGGGCGTAGCCGAGCCGCGGGCCCTCATAGGCAGCGATCGTGTGCGACATGCCGATGTAGGCCCAGGCCGAGAGCCCGAAGGCACCCAGGGCGAAGCCCGGGTTCCTCCGCGTGTCGGCGATGACCGCCGGAACGCGTCGGGGACGTTTCTCCGATGCCATGTTGGGTAGGTCCCTTTCGGTCAGAACAGGTGAGGACGGTGTGGTGGTGCAAGGCTGATCTTCGTCTACTTTGCGTCCTATGCGCTCTTCACGCCGAAGATCGACCTCAATCTTTTATCGAACGGCCGGTTCGGAGGCCGGCCGGGCGGGTCGATGCCGGGCGCGTAGTTATCCACAATGATGGTTCATGGCGCGGCGCGTTGGACGTTCGTGCCGAATGATATCCCTATGAACTCATCGCCTCGGTCCATGCCGACCACCTCCGCCGTCGGCCCGCTCGACGGGCTGAGCCTGCGCGACCGGCTCGACCTCGCGACCCGGCTGGCCGGCCGCCTGGTCGCGCACGTCCTGCGGCCCGCCAACGCGCCGGCCGTCGAGCGCCTCGTCGGGTACGTCCGGTCCGAGTCGGTCGTGCCCGCGGACCAGGCGGACCCCGAGCGGTACGACGCCGTCACCCGGGACTGCGCGACGGACCTGCTGGTCCACGCCGGGCCGCGGGAGGCGCGCGGGTCCCTGGTCCGGCGGCTCCTCGCCGAGCGGGCGTGGGGCGCGGTCCACGGACCCGGCGAGGCTCCCGAGGACGACGGCACCGCCCCCGCCGGCCTCGTTCTCGACGCCGCCGAGCGTGCGCTCCTGGAGCAGTGGCACGACGGCGGGGTGCTCGGGCACTTCATCGTGACCGACCTGGTGGACGAGCACGTGGTGCTGCACAACCTGGAGGACGACCTGGACTACCGGGTCTTCACGGGACGCTCCGAGATCCGCGCGGTCGCGCTCGTGCCCGGCCTGCCGCTGTCCGGGCGCGTGCTGCCCGTCGGCGCGGTCTGGGTCTTCGCGAGCACCCCGGCGGTCTTCCCGCCGGACGCCATCGAGGGCGTCGTGCACGGCGTCGTGGCGCTCCTGACGTCCTCGCCGTCCCCGGCCTTCCGCAACCCGCGCACGCTGGCCCGCGCCCGCGAGCTGGTCGCCGACCACCACCGGGCCTTCCTCGACCTCTTCGGGGACGTCGTGGTCGAGGGCACCGCGTCGCACGTCGTGGACTGCTGCCTGCGGTTCAAGGACCGGGTCGGGGCGCCGGCCGAGGAGTTCGCGCTGCTCGGCGCGCTCCGCGACGAGCGCTGGCTGCCCGACGACGCCGCCGACCCCGACGACGCGACGTTCGCCCTGGTGCACCACCCCGTCAAGGGTCTGCGGCTGCTCGACTGGTACGCGCAGCTCCGCGAGGTGCACACGGCGCCGCTCCTGCCGTGGAAGTCGCGGCGGCTCGCGCAGGTGCTGGCCGACCCGGACGTGCCGTCATGGGTGCTGGCCCTGCTCGCCGAGCGCTACCCGGACCACCGGGACGCGCTGTACCGGGCGGCGTCCGGCCGGCCCGGCCTCACCTGGGCGCGGGACGGCGCGGCGCTGCTGCGGGACCGCGAGCCGGCGCCCGGCCGGGACGAGCCGGGGATCGTCATGGCGGCGTCGATCATGGGGCGGGTCCCGCCACCGGGCTGGTCGTGAGCCCAGGTCGGACGGCGGGATGACAGATGTCATGTCGACCTCGTGACACCCGGCAGCGGTCCGGCGCGTGCCGGCGCAGCAGAGTGAAGGCATGACATCGACAACTGCCCCAGCGATCGAGGCGAGCGGCCTCGTCAAGGAGTTCCGTGGGCCCGGCGGCACGGTCCGTGCCGTCGACGGCCTCGACCTCACGATCCGGCCCGGCGAGGTGGTGGCCTTCCTGGGGCCGAACGGCGCGGGCAAGACCACCACCATCGACATGGTGCTCGGCCTGGCCGCGCCGACGTCCGGCACGGTCCGCGTGTTCGGCAAGGAGCCGGGCCGGGCGATCGCCGACGGCCAGGTCGCCGCCGTCATGCAGACCGGCGGCCTCCTGCGCGACATCACCGTCGGCGAGACGGTCGAGCTCACCGCGGCGCTGTTCGGCCGCACGGGGCCCGCAACGCCCTTCCTGGAGCGCGCCGGGATCGCCGACCTCGCCCACCGCAAGGTCGCCAAGTGCTCCGGCGGCCAGCAGCAGCGCCTGCGGTTCGCGATGGCCCTGGTCTCCGAGCCTGACCTCCTGCTGCTCGACGAGCCCACCACGGGCATGGACGTGGAGGGTCGCCGCGAGTTCTGGGCGGCGATCCGGAACGACGCGGCGGCCGGCCGCACCGTCGTCTTCGCCACGCACTACCTGGAGGAGGCCGACGCCTACGCGGACCGGATCGTGCTGGTCAGCCACGGCCGCGTGGTCGCGGACGGCAGCGCGGCGCAGGTCAAGGCGCTCGCGTCGGGCCGCACCCTGAGCGCCGAGCTGGACGACGCCGAGGCCGCCGCCCGCGCCGCCGGCCAGGTTCGGGCACTGCCGGGCGTCGACAGCGTGGACGTCCGCGCCACCCGGCTGCTCGTGCGCACGGCGGACTCGGACACCGTGGCCCGCCACCTGCTCACCGCCACCCGCGCCCACGACCTGAGCATCACGTCCGACAACCTGGAGGACGCGTTCGTCGCCCTCACCTCGGACCGCACCACCACGACCGCCCCGACCACCCTCGAAGGAGCCACCCGATGACCGCCACGTCCCTGCCCGAGGTGACCCGGCCGACGTCGCGCACCGCCGGGCGCCCGACCCCCGGAGCCGGGGCCGTCCGCGCCTACCTGGGGCTCGAGCTGCGACGCATGCTGCGCAACCGGCGCTCCCTGGTCTTCTCGTTCGTGATGCCGCCCGTGTTCTTCCTGCTGTTCGGCACCTCCGCCGAGTACCGCTCCACCCCCGTCGGCCCGGACACCAACGTCGTCGCCTACGTGCTGGTCTCGATGGCGCTCTACGGGGCGCTGCTGACGGCGACGTCCGGCGGGGCGGGCGTCGCCGTGGAGCGCGCCCAGGGCTGGACCAGGCAGCTGCGCCTCACGCCGCTGAACCCCTGGGCGTACGTGCTGGTCAAGGTGCTCGCGTCGATGACGCTCGGGGCGGTGTCGGTGGTCGTCACGCTCGTGGTGGGCGCCTTCGCCGGGGCGCGGATGCCGGTGTCCGCCTGGATCGCGTGCGCGCTCATCGCCTGGTTCGGCTCGCTCGTCTTCGCCGCCTTCGGGCTGTTCATGGGCTACCTCCTGCCCACGGAGAACGTGATCCAGATCCTCGGCCCCGCCCTGGCCCTGCTGTCCTTCGCCGGCGGGCTGTTCATGCCGCTCGGCGACACCTGGTTCGCCACCGTCGCCCAGGTCGTCCCCACCTACGGCCTCGCCGAGCTCGTCCGTGCCCCGCTCGGCGGCGGCTCCGTGAGCGCCGCGGCCGTGGTCAACGTGGTGGCCTGGACGCTGATCTTCCTCGCCGGGGCCGTCTGGCGGTTCCGCAAGGACACGGCCCGGGTGTGAGGATGACGGCGTGACCACGCGACAGACGCCGCTCGACGGGTCGGCCTGGGGCCGGAAGGCCGAGCCGGCCCGTTACCAGGGGGCCGGGCTGGCCCGGTACGGCCCGGCGCTGGGCATGATCTGGATCGTCTTCCTCGCCGAACCGTTCCGGGCGTCGCTGGCGGCCCCGACCGTCGCGCTCCGCGTAACCGGGGTGGTCGGCGTGGCGGGGACCGCGGCGCTGTTCGTCCGGGCGCTCTACCGGTTCCGGAGCCGCAGGCCGCCGACGCGAGGCGAGATGGCGCTCCTCGTCGCCGCCCAGCTCGTGTGCATCGGGCTGACCACGCTCGCCGCCGCGCAGCACGGCCTCGTCGGGCTCGTGTTCGTCTGCGTCAGCATGGTGCTGATCATGCCGCGGCGGGCCGGCATCGTGACCGTCGTCGCACTCCTGCTCGGGCTGCTGCTCCTGCCCCGGGTGGTACCCGGCTGGCAGCCCGAGGACGGCACGGTGGTCTCGGCAGTCCTCGCGAGCCTCGCCGTGCTCGGCCTCCGCGGCGTGGTCGAGCGCAACCGGAAGCTGGTCCTGGCCCACGAGGAGGTCGCGGCGCTCGCCGTCTCCCGAGAGCGCGAACGGATCGCCCGCGACATGCACGACATCCTGGGCCACTCCCTGACCGTCGTGTCCGTCAAGGCCGAGCTCGCGGCCCGGCTGCTACGAGCAGGTGCCGGGCAGGACGGCGCACCCGCCCTCACCCCGAACGCGGAGCGGGCGGCGGACGAGCTCGCCGAGATCCAGGCGCTCGCCCGCTCGGCGCTCGCGGACATGCGGGGCATGGTGGCCGGCGAGCGCCAGGTCACGCTGGCGGGCGAGCTCGCCGCGGCCCGGTCCGCCTTCGACGCCGCGGGGATCGACGCCGACCTGCCCGGCGCGGTGGACGAGGTCGCCGAGGGACGCCGCGACGTCTTCGCCTGGGCGCTGCGGGAGGGCACCACCAACGTGCTGCGGCACGCGGCCGCCCGCCACGTCGTGGTCACGCTGACGCCGGACGCCCTGGTGATGGACGACGACGGGCGCGGTCGGCGCGGGGACGAGGCGGCGGCGTCGAACGGGCACGGGTTGACGGGCCTGACCGAACGGGCCGGCGCCGCGGGCCTGGCCGTGGCGACCGGGCCGAGCCCGCTGGGCGGCCTCCGGCTGGAGGTGCGCGCCCCTGACGGACCCGCACAGGACAGGAAGGACACCGCATGATCCGGCTGCTGCTGGCCGACGACCAGGCGCTGGTGCGCGGCGCGCTCGCCGCGCTGCTGGACCTGGAGACCGACCTGGAGGTCGTGGCGCAGGTGGGGCGCGGCGACGAGGTGGTGGCCGCGGCGCGGGCCGCGCGGGCCGACGTCGCGCTGCTCGACGTCGAGATGCCCGGCCTGGACGGGATCGCCGCGGCAGCGGCGATCCGGGCCGAGCTGCCGGGCTGCCGGTCCCTGATCGTGACCACGTTCGGCCGCCCCGGCTACCTGCGGCGCGCGCTGGACGTGGGGGCGAGCGGGTTCGTCGTCAAGGACACCCCTGCCGAGCAGCTCGCCGACGCCGTGCGCCGGGTGCACTCGGGCCTGCGCGTGGTGGACCCGGACCTGGCGGTCGCCTCGCTGGCCGTCGGCTCCAGCCCGCTCACCGAGCGGGAGACCCACGTGCTCGCCCTCGCCGCCGACGGCGGGACCGTGGCCCAGGTCGCGGGGGAGGCCTACCTGTCGGAGGGGACGGTCCGCAACTACCTGTCCTCCGCGATGGGCAAGACGGGCGCGCGGACGCGGGCGGAGGCGGTGCGGATCGCGCGGGAGAACGGGTGGCTGTGAGGCTCACCGGGTCGCGCCGGGCAGGTCACTCGGCCGGGGTCCAGTCGGCTGGCATGGTGAACGTGGTGCGGAACTCGGCTGAACGGTAGCCCGCCCGCTCTGCCTCAACCGTCACGGTCACGCGGTTACCCTTGTGGCTCCCGCGGATCCACGTGCGCGGACCGGCCGGCTCCTCGGCCGATCCGATGGCCACGCCGCCGTCGATGTCGACGTAGGTCCACGTATAGGTGACGTTCGGGTCCTGGTTGACCTCGCAGTGGGCGAACCAGCCGGCGTGCACCGTGCCCGCGGTCAGGTATACCCCGCAGCTCGGCTTCGGCACGGTGGGCTGGGGCACCGTGCCGGTGGAGTTGGAGAGCACCGCGGCCTCCGTGTAACCCGACCGGCCGGCGGTCAGCCGGACCTGGACGGGCTTGCCGACGTCGCCGAGCGCGACGGTATAGCTGCACGACCCGAGGTTGTCCCGCTCCTCGCCGCCGACGCTCCACACGCACGTGCTGCTCTCCGGCTGCGGCGCCCAGCCCTTCGGCCACGCGGTGATCTTCTGGCCCACCTCGACCTGCGCCGGGATCGACACGGTACCCGGCCGGAACTCGGTGAGGACGGCGTCCTGCTCCTCGGCGGCCCCGTCGTCCGGCTCGTCGACAGGGGTGACCGGGGCGCTGGGCGACGCCGACGGATCCTTCGACGGCTCGCTCGGGCTCGGGCTGGGGCTCGGCGTGCCGGAGGGCTCCGCGGGCGCGGACCCCTCGGCCTGGGGCGTGGTGGACGTGCTGGGCGTGTCGTCGGGGCCCAGGAAGTGCACGAGGGCCGCCGCGGCCCCGCCTCCGGCCAGCACCAGGCCGAGCGCGACCAGGCCGGTCAGGACCCGGCGCCGCGCCCGGCTCGGCGCGGGCGCCGCCGGGCGGTCCGAGCCCGTGCCCGGCGCCTGCTCCGCGCCCAGCACCGTGTCCGCGCCGGCCAGGCCGGAGCCCGTCGTGACCTCGGCCTCGACGTACGGCAGGTCGGCGAGCGAGGCGAGCACCGCCGCCGTGGTCGGGCGCGCGGCAGGGTCCTTGGCCAGGCACGCGGTCACCAGACCGCGCAGGCCGGGCGGCACGGCGTCGAGGGCGGGCGGCTCGTGCACGATCCGATAGGTGACCGTCGCCAGGCTGCCCGTCCCGAACGGCGGGGTGCCGGTCGCCGCGAGGTGGGCGACGGCGCCGAGCGACCACACGTCGGTGGCGGTGGTGACGGCCTCGCCGCGGGCCTGCTCGGGCGACATGAACTGGGGCGTCCCCGGCTGGACGCCCGTGGTGGTCAGCGAGGTGGCGTCGGAGTCGGCGACCACGCCCAGGTCGATCAGCACCGGCCCGTCGGGCCCGAGCAGCACGTTCGTGGGTTTGACGTCGCGGTGGACGAGTCCTTCGCGGTGGATCGCGTCGAGGGCCTCCGTGAGACCGGCGACGAGCTCGCGGACGGCCTCCTCGGGCAGGCTCCCCAGCTCGGTGATGGCCTGCGCCAGGGTGGGTCCGGGCACGTGCTCCGTGGCCAGCCAGGGCGTGGGCGCGTCGACGTCGAAGTCGACGACGGCCGCCGTGCGGTGGCTGCGCAGCCGCGTCGCGGCCGACACCTCGCGGCGGAACCGGGTCCGGAACTCGCTCTCGCCGGTGCGCTCCGGGTGGATCACCTTGATCGCGAGCAGCCGGCCGCTGCGGGTCGCGCCGAGGTACACCACGCCCATGCCGCCCTGGCCGAGCCGGCCCCGGATCTCGTAGCCGCCGATCTCGGGCGGGTCGTCGGCGGTGGAGGGCCTGATCTCAGGTACTCGGACACGTCGCGCCACGTCGGACAGCACGGAGGACTCCCTCGGGTCGGATGGGCCCACCCGGGGCGTGGTGACCTGCTGACACATTCACCCGGGCGGCAGCAGGAGCGTATCGGACCAGGTCGCGACCGCCCGGCTCCCGGGGAGTTCTACCCGCCGGAGACGCTCAGCTCCGCCTCGCGGAGCTTGGCCTCGAACTCCTCGGACAGGTCCCGGGAGTCGAGCCAGCCGTACGGCAGGTGCGGGGTCTTGGGGGAGCCGGCACGGCCGCGCGGGCCCTCGGCGTCGTCCCCGGGGTAGGGGGCGTCCAGGTCCAGGGCGTCGAGCCGCTCGCGCAGCTCGGCCAGGGTGTCGATCAGGGCGAGGGAGTGCCGCTTCTCGCCGCCCACGGCGTAGCCCTTGAGGTACCAGGCCATGTGCTTGCGCAGGTCGCGCATGGCCTTGCCCTCGTCGCCGTCGAAGTACTCGATCATGAGCTGGCCGTGCCGGTAGATCGTGTCGGCGACCTCGCGCAGGCCGGGCCGTATCCGCAGGTCCGAGCCGTTGAACGCCGCGGCGAGGTCGGCGAACAGCCAGGGGCGGCCCTGGCAGCCCCGGCCCACGACGACGCCGTCGGCACCGGTCTCCGTGACCATCCGCAGCGCGTCCTCGGCGGACCAGATGTCGCCGTTGCCGAGCACGGGCACCGTCCGCACGGCCTCCTTGAGACGCGCGATGGCCTCCCACTCGGCCTGGCCGGAGTAGTGCTGGGCGGCGGTGCGGGCGTGCAGCGCGACGGCGGCGGCGCCGAGCGACTCGGCGATCCGGCCCGCCTCCAGGTACGTCAGGTGGTCGTCGTCGATGCCCTTGCGCATCTTGACCGTCACGGGCACGCCGTGCGGCTCGGCGGCCTCGACCGCAGCCCGGACGATGTCCGTGAAGAGCTGCCGCTTCCACGGCAGGGCGGCCCCGCCGCCCTTGCGCGTCACCTTGGGCACCGGGCAGCCGAAGTTGAGGTCCACGTGGTCGGCCCGGTCCTCGCCCGCGATGATCTTCACGGCGGCACCCACGGTCGCCGGGTCCACGCCGTACACCTGCGCGGAGCGCGGCGTCTCGTCCGCGCCGAACGTGACGATCCGCAGGGCCTCGACGTTGCGCTCCACCAGCGCGCGGCTGGTGACCATCTCCGCGACGTACAGGCCCGGGTCGAACCCGGCCGACCGCCCCGCCTCGCGGCACAGGGTGCGGAAGGCGCGGTTGGTCACGCCGGCCATCGGTGCGAGCACCACGGGCGTGCCCACCGTGATGGGCCCGATCTGGAGGGGCGCGAGCACGGGCGAGCCCGGGCGCGCCGCGTCACCCGGACGGGTGGCGGCGTCGGGCAGCGGGGCGGAGCCGAGCAGGGAGGTCACGGGTCCATTCTGGCGCACGACGGCGGACACCCGCTGCGACGCGGACCACAGCCCGGTCGACGGGCGTGGCAGGAAGCCGGGTCTGACATCTTTTGCCGACTAGTTCCCCCCATGTATGTAATTGCTCTGCCGGAGCGCCGAGAGGTCGCGACGCTCCGGCAGAGGTGCAACCGGACCGTGCTCGACCGCATGGGGGTCTCGCGATGGCGCAGCAGTCGGAGAGCAGCACGCAGGGTCGCACGGCGAAGATCAGCGTGGCCACGCTCACCGCCATGGTGGTGGGCTCCATGGTCGGCGCGGGGGTCTTCTCGCTGCCCAGCCGGTTCGCGGGCGAGACCGGGGTGCTCGGGGCGCTGATCTCCTGGACGGTGGCCGGCACCGGGATGCTCATGCTCGCCTTCGTCTTCCAGCGGCTGGCGATCCGCAAGCCCGACCTCGACTCCGGGGTCTACGCGTACGCGAAGGCCGGGTTCGGCGAGTACCTCGGCTTCTTCTCGGCGTTCGGGTACTGGGCGAGCGCCTGCGTCGGCAACGTCACCTACTGGATCCTCATCATGTCCACGCTGGGCGCGGTGCTGCCCGTGCTCGGGGAGGGCGACACCCTCGTCGCGTTCGTGGCGTCCTCGGCCTGCGTGTGGCTGTTCTACCTGCTCGTGCGCCGCGGGGTGAAGGAGGCGACGGCGATCAACCGCATCGTCACCGTCGCCAAGCTGGTGCCGATCATCGTGTTCGTGCTGATCACGGCGTTCCTGCTGGACCCGCAGGTGCTCATGGACAACTTCGAGGGCTACGGCATCACCGGCCCGCTGTTCGACCAGGTCCGCGGCACCATGCTGGCCACGGTGTTCGTCTTTCTCGGCGTCGAGGGCGCGAGCGTCTACTCCCGGCACGCGCGCCGCCGGGAGGACGTCGGCCGGGCGACCGTCCTCGGCTTCCTCATGGTGCTCGCGATCTTCGCCTCCGTGACGATCGTGTCGTACGGGATCCTGCCGATGGAGGAGCTCGCCGACCTGCGCCAGCCGTCGATGGCGGGCGTGCTCGAGGCGGCCGTCGGCGGCTGGGGAGCCGTGTTCGTGAGCGTCGGTCTGATCGTGTCGGTGCTCGGTGCCTACCTCGCGTGGACCCTCATGTCGTCCGAGGTGCTGTACGTCGCGGCCAAGGACCGGGACATGCCACGGTTCCTCGCAGCGCAGGACGCGAACGACGTGCCCCGCGCGGCGCTCCTGCTGACGACCGCCCTGATCCAGGTGGTCCTGTTCATCACGCTGCTGTCGGACGACGCGTTCACCTTCGCGCTGGACCTGACCAGCGCGTTGTCCCTCATCCCGTTCCTGCTCGCCGCGGGCTACGCGCTCAAGCTGGCGCTGGGCCGCGGTGGCCCGGCAGCGGGCACCCGCACCACCGGCGACCTCGTCATCGCGGCCCTGGCCGTGCTGTACACCGCGTTCCTGCTGTTCGCGGCGGGGCTGACGTTCGTGCTGCTGTCGTTCGTGATCTACGCCCCGGCGACCATCCTGTTCGCGATGACCCGGCGTGAGCAGGGCCGGCGCGTGTTCAGCCGGGGCGAGCTGGTGATCTTCGTCGTGTCGGTGATCGGCGCGGTGATCGGCGTCGTCGCGCTCGCCACGGGCGCGATCTCCATCTGAAAGGGGCATCATGACGATCCAGAGCGGCGGGACGACCCTGCCTTCGGCGGCCTACGGCGTGCACTCGGAGGTCGGGCGCCTGCGCAAGGTGCTGGTCTGTCGGCCCGGGCTCGCCCACCGGCGCCTGACGCCCACCAACTCGGACGACCTGCTGTTCGACGACGTGCTGTGGGTGGACCGGGCGATCGAGCACCACGCCGCGTTCGTCGCGGACCTGCGGGCGCGCGACGTCGACGTGGTCGAGCTGCACGACGTCCTCGCCGCGACCCTGCGGGTACCCGGGGCCCGGGACTGGCTGCTGGACCGCAAGATCGTCCCCGGCATCGTCGGGCCGGGGCTGATCGACGCGACCCGCGGGTTCCTGGAGGGGCTGGCCCCGGAGCAGCTCGCCGAGCACCTCATCGGCGGCCTCGCGACCCACGACGTGCCGGACCTGCCGGCGGCCTACCGGTCGCTCGCCGAGTACACGCAGGACGCCCGCGAGTACCTCATGGCCCCCGTGCCCAACACGCTCTTCACGCGCGACACGACCTGCTGGCTCTACGGCGGAGTGACGCTCAACCCGCTGTACTGGCCCGCCCGGCACGACGAGACGCTGCTGATGAAGGCCGTCTACGAGTTCCACCCGGACTTCGTGGGGTCCACGGTCTGGTGGGGCGACCCGGAGACCGACCACCAGCGCGCGACGCTGGAGGGCGGGGACGTCATGCCCGTGGGCAACGGCACCGTGCTGGTGGGCATGAGCGAGCGCACGTCGCGGCAGGCGATCACGCAGGTCGCCGCGGCCCTGTTCGAGGGCGGCGCGGCGCAGCAGGTGGTCGTCGCGGGCATGCCCAAGCTGCGCTCGGCGATGCACCTGGACACCGTCATGACCTTCGCCGACGTCGACACCGTGACCGTCTACCCGCGCATCGTCGAGGCGATCCACCCGTTCGTGCTGCGGCCCGGTGCCGACGGGGAGGTGGCCGTCACGGACGAGGGCAGCACCCCGTTCCTGGACGTCGTGGCCCGCGAGACCGGCCTCGGCTCGCTGCGCGTGATCGAGACCGGCGGTGACGTCTACGAGTCCGAGCGGCAGCAGTGGGACAGCGGCAACAACGCCGTCGCGGTGGAGCCGGGCGTCGTGTTCACCTACGACCGGAACACCACCACGAACGACCTGCTGCGCAAGGCCGGCATCGAGGTCATCGAGATCACGGGCGCCGAGCTGGGGCGGGGCCGCGGAGGCGGGCACTGCATGACCTGCCCGATCATCCGCGAGCCCGCCTTCTGAGCCGGGCCCGGACGCGTCAGGCGCGCAGCCAGACCGTCGTGTCCGACGGCAGCTCGCCCGTGTCCTCGTCGAGCTCACCCGAGGCCACCAGCACCTGCGCCTCGGCGGGCAGCGCGAACGGCGACGCACCGAGGTTGGCGACCACGACGACGTCCGCCACCCGCAGGGCGACGACGTCCGGGTGGTCGGCCAGGGAGTCGACCCACGCGAGCGCGCCCGCGCCGAGGTTCTCGGCCCGGCGCAGGCCGAGCGCGGCCCGGTACATCTCGTAGGTGGAACCCTTGACGCCGTACTGCCGGTCGGCGGCGAGCTCGGCGTAGACGTCGGGCTGCGGCAGCCACGTCTTGCCCGTGGGGCCGAACCCGTTGCCGGGGGCGCCGCCGACCCACGGCAGCGGCACGCGGCAGCCGTCGCGGCCGGGCTCGGCGCCCTGGGTGCGGAAGAACGACGGGTCCTGGCGCACGTCGTCGGGCAGGGCGGTGTGGTCGGGCAGGCCGAGCTCCTCGCCCTGGTACAGGTACGCGGAGCCGGGCAGGCCGAGCATGAGCAGGGTCGCCGCGCGGGCGCGGCGCAGGCCGAGCGCGGTGTCGGGCTGCGGGTCGGTCGCGCCGATGCCGTTGAGCTGACGCCCGCCGATCTCCTCCAGGCCGAAGCGCGACGCGTGCCGCACCACGTCGTGGTTGGACAGCACCCAGGTGGTGGGCGCGCCGACGGCCTCCATGGTGCTCAGCGAGGCGTTGACGACGGTGCGCACCGTCGCCGCGTCCCACGGCGCCGTGAGGAACGAGAAGTTGAAGGCCTGGTGCATCTCGTCGGGGCGCACGTACCGGGCCAGGCGGCTCAGCGGCTCGACCCAGGCCTCGGCCACCAGGCAGCGGTCGCCGTCGTACTCGGCGAGCACCTGGTGCCAGGCGCGGTAGATGTCGTGCACGCCGTCCTGGTCGAACATCGGGCCGCGGTTGCCCGCGCCCGTGGAGCCGTCCTCGGGGGCGGCCGCGTCGGTGGCGTCCTCGGTGGCCTCCTCGACGGTGCCCTCGACCATGGCGACCTGGCCGTCCCAGTCGGGCAGGCCGGCGGCCTTGATCATGCCGTGCGCGACGTCGACGCGGAACCCGTCCACGCCCCGGTCGAGCCAGAACCGCAGCACGTCCTCGAACTCGACGCGGACCTCGGGGTTGTCCCAGTTGAGGTCGGGCTGCGTGGAGTCGAAGAGGTGCAGGTACCACTGCGGGCCGAGCGGGCCGTCGTCCGCGCGCGGGGCGAGGCGCGTCCAGGCCGGGCCGCCGAAGATGGACTGCCAGTTGTTCGGCGTCTCGTCGCCGGCCGGGCCGCGGCCGTCGCGGAACATGTACCGCTCGCGCTCGGCCGAGCCAGGGGCGGCGGCCAGCGCCTCCTGGAACCAGACGTGCTGGTCGGAGGAGTGGTTGGGCACGAGGTCGACGATGACCTTGAGGCCGCGCTCGTGGGCGCCGGCGAGCATCTCGTCGAAGTCGGCGAGCGTGCCGAACAGCGGGTCGATGTCGCGGTAGTCGGCCACGTCGTAGCCGGCGTCCTTCTGGGGCGAGCGGTAGAACGGGCTCAGCCACACGGCGTCGACGCCGAGCTGGGCCAGGTGGTCGAGCTTGGCGGTGACGCCCGGCAGGTCGCCGGTCCCGTCGCCGTTCCCGTCCGCGAACGAGCGCGGGTAGACCTGGTAGATCACCGCGTCGCGCCACCACTCGCCGCTGCCGGCGGGGGTGTGGACGGGGGCTCCGGCGGTGAGGTCGGAGGTGGTGATCGGGGCAGTGCGTGTCACGTGTCGCGTCCTCAGGGGTCGGGAAAAGGGGGCTGTAACGCTTGCTGCAAGCGTACGGGAGGAATCGCGCCCGATCGGACAGTGTGCTGCGTCAGACAGCGGCCGGTGGGCCGTCAGACAGCGGCGTGCGGCGCCGCGCCGGTCGACCCGCGCACGACCAGCTCCGGGGTGAACAGCAGCTCCGAGCGGGGCGCGCGCTCGCCGTGGATCTCGGTGAGCAGGGCGCTCACGGCGGCGTGCGCCATGTCGGCCACGGGCTGCCGCACCGTCGTCAGCGGCGGGTCGGTGAACGCCACCAGGGGCGAGTCGTCGTAGCCGACGACGCTCACGTCGTCGGGCACGGACAGGCCGCGGGCGTGCGCCGCCCGCACGGCGCCGAGCGCCATCAGGTCGGACCCGCAGACCACGGCGGTGTGCCCGGAGTCGAACAGCTCGCCGGCCGCGGCCTGGCCGCCCTCCAGCGTGTAGAGGGTGAGGCTGACGTGCCGGCGTGCCTCCTCCTCGGTGGCCGCCAGGCCGTGCCGCAGGAGCTGGGCCACGAACGCCTCGATCTTGCGCTTGGCGGGGACGAACCGGTCCGGGCCGATCGCCATGCCGATGCTGCGGTGGCCCAGAGTCACCAGGTGCCGCACCGAGAGCTCGATGCTGGCGGCGTCGTCCGGCGAGACGAACGGGGCGTCGATGCCCTCCGCGTAGCCGTTGATCAGCACGATCGGCAGGCCGCGCCCGCGCAGCCGCTGGTAGCGCTCTGTGGAGGCGCGTGTGTCGGCGTGCTTGCCGGAGACGAAGACGATGCCGTCCACGGCGTGGTCGATCAGCGTCTCGACGTACTCGTCCTCGGTGGTGCCACCCGGCGACTGGGTGCACAGCAGCGGCGTGTAGCCGCGCGACGCGAGCTGCGACTCGATGGCCTGCGCGAACGCGGGGAACACCGGGTTGGACAGCTCGGGGACCACGAGGCCGATGAGGCCGGCGGGGCGGGCGCGCAGCGCGGACGGCCGCTCGTAGCCGAGCACGTCCAGGGCGGCGAGCACCGCCTGGCGGGTCTCGCCCGCCACGCCGGGCTTGCCGTTGAGCACGCGCGACACGGTCGCGGTGGAGACCCCTGCCTGTTCGGCGAGGTCGGTCAGTCGGGTGCGCACGCCAGGCAGCCTAGGCGACATGCGGTTCCTTCGTCCTGGGTGTTTGCCGGGTGTCGGATGCCGGGTTGCAAGCGATGCTGAAACTTTATCGCAACTTCTTGCACAATCGGCAGACAGACCCGTACGGTTCGGGCATCGAAACCCAGGCCCGACGTCGGGCCGCGAACCATCGGGAGTGACGATGCGACGGAGCATCCTGACCGCCGCTGTCCTGACCACGACGCTGGCGCTGGCCGCCTGCTCGGGCGGCGCAGAGGACCAAGCAGGGGGCGAGGAGTCCGCCCCGCCGAACGGGGAGGGCAGCACCCTGACCGTGTGGGTCGACGAGACCCGCCAGGCCGCCGTCGAGGACGCGGCCACCGGCTTCGAGGAGGCCACGGGCGCGCAGGTGGAGGTGGTCCTGAAGAACTTCGAGGACATCCGCCCTGACTTCCTGGCCCAGGTGCCCACGGGCAAGGGCCCGGACATCACCGTCGGCGCCCACGACTGGCTGGGTGAGCTCACGACCAACGGCGTGGTGGCCCCGATCGAGCTCGGCGACACGGCCGACGCCTTCGAGCCGGTCTCCGTCTCGGCCTTCACGCAGGACGGCCAGGTCTACGGCCTGCCCTACGCCGTGGAGAACATCGCGCTGATCCGCAACACGGAGCTCGCGCCCGAGGCGCCCGCCACCTGGGACGACGCGATCGCGGCCGGCAAGGACGCCGGTACGAAGTACCCGCTGCTGATCCAGACCTCGACCGAGGGCGACCCCTACACGTTCTACCCGCTGCAGACGTCGTTCGGTGCCCCCGTGTTCGAGCAGAACGAGGACGGCTCGTACAAGCCGGAGCTCGCGCTGGGCGACGACGGCGGCACGGCGTTCGCCGAGTGGCTCGCGGAGCAGGGCGACGCCGGCAACCTGAGCACCGACGTCACCTACGACATCGCCGTGGCGGCCTTCGCCAAGGGCGAGTCGCCGTTCATCGTGGGCGGTCCGTGGATGCTGGAGCAGTTCGGCGACCTCGACCTGTCGATCGACCCGCTCCCGAGCGCCGGCGGCGAGCCCGCCCAGCCGTTCGTGGGCGTGGCCGGCTTCTACGTGAGCGCGCAGAGCGAGAACGCGCTGCTCGCCAACGACTTCCTGGTCAACTACATGGCCACGCCCGAGGCGCAGCTCGCGCTGTACGAGGCGGGCGACCGTCCGCCGGCCCTGATCGAGGCCGCCGACACCGCGTCCGAGGACCCGATCACCGCGGGCTTCCGCGCCGTCGGCGCCGACGCCGTCCCGATGCCGTCGCTGCCCGAGATGGGTGCCGTGTGGGCGTACTGGGGCGTGACCGAGGCCGCGATCATCTCCGGCAAGTCCGACCCGGCCAAGGCCTGGGACAAGATGGTCACCGACATCCAGGGCGAGATCGGTTGATGTACTCACCGGTGACCCGGGGCTCCGGCTGGAGCCCCGGGTTTCTCGTCAAGCTCGTCCTGATCGCCCTGGTCGACGCCCTGGGCGTCTACGCCGTGCTGGCCGCGTGGGGCGCCGAGTCCTGGGGCGTCCTCGCCGCGATGGTGGCGCTGCTGCTCGTGGCCAACTGGGCCTACTTCTCCAGGCGCGCGCTGCCGCTGAAGTACATCCTGCCGGGCCTGGCCTTCCTGCTCGTCTACCAGGTGTACGTGGTGGCCTACACCGGCTACGTCGCGTTCACCAACTACGGCGACGGGCACAACAGCACCAAGGAGCAGGCCGTCGAGGCCCTCCTGGTGCAGAACGAGCGCCGGGTCGAGGGCTCGCCCTCCTCGCCGCTGACGGTCGTGGCCGACGGCGACACGCTCGGCTTCGCCGTCGTCTCGCCCGACGGCGCCGTCCAGGCGGGCACCGCCGACCAGCCGCTGCAGTCCGTGGACGGCGCGACCGTCGACGCCGGCCGCGTCACGGCGCTGCCCGGCTACGACGTGCTGGAGTACGCCTCCGTCCTGGAGCGGCAGCAGGAGGTCACGGAGCTGCGCGTCCCCGTCTCGGACGACCCGAACGAGGGTTCGGTCCGCACGCAGGACGCCCGCACCGGCTACGTCTTCACGTCCACGCTCGAGTACGACGCGGCGTCCGACACGATGACCGACACGACCACCGGGGTGACGTACACCCCCAACGACGACGGCCAGTTCGAGGCCGCCGACGGCACCACGCTCCCCGTGGGCTGGCGCGTCCTGGTGGGGCTGGACAACTTCGTCACCGCGTTCGGCGACGACCGCTACGCCGGGCCGTTCGGCAAGATCCTGGTGTGGACGTTCGCGTTCGCCGTGCTCTCGGTCGCGTCCACGTTCCTGCTCGGCCTGTTCCTCGCGATCGCGTTCAACGACGCTCGCCTGCGCGGCCGCCGGATCTACCGGACGCTCGTGATCCTGCCGTACGCGATCCCGGGGTTCCTCGCGGCCCTGCTGTGGTCGGGCATGCTGAACCGGTCCTACGGGTTCGTCAACGAGGTGCTGCTGGGCGGGGCGTCGATCCCGTGGCTCACCGACCCGGTGCTCGCCAAGCTGGCGGTGCTGGGCGTGAACCTGTGGCTCGGCTTCCCGTACATGTTCCTGATCTGCACGGGCGCGCTGCAGTCGCTGCCGACCGACGTGCTGGAGGCCGCGAAGATCGACGGCGCCGGCCGCTGGCGCACGTGGCGGTCCATCACGCTGCCGCTGCTCCTGGTCGCGACGGCGCCGCTGCTCATCTCGTCGTTCGCGTTCAACTTCAACAACTTCACGCTGATCTACATGCTCACGGGCGGCGGCCCGCGGTTCGACGACGCCTCGGTGCCGCTGGGGCACACCGACATCCTCATCTCGATGGTGTACTCGGTCTCCGGGCTCGACGGCACGGCGGCCAAGGACTACGGCCTGGCCAGCGCCCTGTCGATCGTCATCTTCGTGGTGGTCGCGACCATCTCCGCCCTCGCGTTCCGGCGCACCCGATCGCTCGAGGAGATCGCCTGATGAACTCCAGGACAGCACACGTCGCCCGGCGTCCCGGACAGCGCGCCCGCTGGTTCTCCGAGATCGGCTGGCGCCACCTCGTGGGCATCCTCGCCGTGGCCTACGCGGGCTTCCCGCTGGTCTACGTCATCTCGGCCTCCCTGGCCGACGGCGGCACGCTCACCGGCTCGAACGAGCTGTTCGCGTCGGTGTCGGGGGCCAACTACGTGGCGCTCGGCGGCACGCGGTTCTGGACCTGGATGGCCAACACCCTGGTGGTGGCGGTCGCGACGGGCGCCGGGACGGTGCTCATGGGCGCGGCGGCCGCGTACGCCTTCTCGCGGTTCCGGTTCAGCGGACGGCGGGTGGGGCTCACCGCCCTGCTCGTGATCCAGATGTTCCCGCAGATGCTCGCCTTCGTGGCGATCTTCCTGCTGCTCATCTCGCTCGGGAACGTCGTGCCCGGCCTGGGCCTGGACTCCAAGCTCTCGCTGATCTGCGTGTACCTGGGCGGCGCGCTCGGCGTGAACACGTTCCTCATGTACGGGTTCTTCAACACCGTGCCGCGTGAGATCGACGAGGCCGCGAAGATCGACGGCGCCTCGCACGCCCAGATCTACTGGACCATCGTGCTGCGCCTGACCGCGCCGATCCTCGC
Source organism: Promicromonospora sp. NPDC090134 (assembly GCF_044746965.1). Taxonomy (NCBI): domain Bacteria; kingdom Bacillati; phylum Actinomycetota; class Actinomycetes; order Micrococcales; family Promicromonosporaceae; genus Promicromonospora; species Promicromonospora sp. NPDC090134. The sequence goes on from NZ_JBIVCZ010000015.1 coordinate 59,327, forward strand.
CGTGGTGGGCCTGCTCAGCTTCATCAGCACGTTCGGCGAGTTCATCATCGCGCGCGTGCTGCTGCAGTCGGAGGACAACTGGACGCTCGCCGTGGGCCTCTACGGCTGGGTGTCGTCTCTCCAGGACGCCAACTGGGGCCTGTTCACCGCGGGCGCCGTCGTCTCGGCGCTGCCGGTGCTCGCGCTGTTCCTGTTCCTGCAGAAGTACATCGTGGGCGGGCTGACGGCGGGCTCCGTCAAGGGGTGACCAGCCGGCGGTGCAGGGCGATCGCCGACAGGTCCGTCAGCGAGGCGACCTGGTCCACCACCACGCGCAGGCGCGCGGCGTCGTCGGGCGCCGCGCGCCAGTCCGCGGCGAGCGGCGGCTCCAGCTCGTCCGGGCCGCGGTCGGCCAGCACACGCACCAGGTCGGTCAGGATCTCCCGCTCCCGCAGGTAGCGGGGCTCCTGGCCGCGCGGGGCCATCACGTAGGCCACCGCGATGCCCTTGAGCGCGAGGATCTCGTGCTCGGTCTCGTCGGGCACCACGAGCCGCGCGGCGTACCGCGTCAGCGCCCCGTCGCCGTACTCGGCGCGGGTGGCGTCGATCGCCGCGCCGATGAACCGGCCGATGAGCTGGCTCGTCATGTCCTTGAGCGAGGCCAGCGAGCCGCGCGAGCCGTCGAAGGCCCGCACCAGGTGGCCCTCGCCGCGCAGGTACTCCTGCAGCCGCCCGATCGCGGCGTCGACGGCGTCGGCCCGGTACCACTCGCCGTACCAGGACCGCACGAACTCGGCCACGCGCGCCCGCTCGTCGGCGTCCGCCATGAGGTCCAGGTCGATGCGGCCGGCCACCACGCCGTCCTCGACGTCGTGCACGGAGTAGCTGATGTCGTCGGCGAGGTCCATGACCTGCGCCTCCAGGCACTTCACGCCGTCCGGCGCGTCCTTGCGCAGCCACGTGAACACGGGCAGGTCGTCGGGGTAGACGCCGAACTTGCGGCTGGCCGTGCCGTCGGGCCGGGCGGGGCCGGCGCCGTACGCCCACGGGTACTTGACGCTCGCGTCGAGGCTGGCCCGGGTCAGGTTGAGGCCCGCGGGGACGCCGTCGAACCCGATCACCTTGGGCTCCAGCCGCGTGAGCAGGCGCAGGGTCTGGGCGTTGCCCTCGAAACCGCCGATCGGCTCGGCGATCTCGGCCAGCGCCGTCTCGCCGTTGTGCCCGAAGGGCGGGTGCCCCAGGTCGTGGGTGAGGCAGGCGGTGTCGACGACGTCGGGGTCGCAGCCCAGGGAGCGGCCCATGCCGCGGCCCACCTGGGCGACCTCCAGGGAGTGGGTCAGGCGGGTGCGCACGAAGTCGTCGTGCCCCGCGCCGAGCACCTGGGTCTTGGCGCCGAGCCGGCGCAGCGCGGAGGAGTGCACCACACGCCCGCGGTCGCGTTCGAAGGGGGTCCGGGCCTGCGACTTGGGCGGTTCGGTCACCCAGCGCTCGACGTCCTGCGCGCTGTACGACGGCGGGATGCTCTTCCCGAGGGCTTGCTCCACGCCCGCCACTCTAGTCACGCGGTCCGACATCCCGGAATCACGCGGTCCGCGGAGGTCCCGGGGGAGCGGCCGGTGCCGTCGCCGGCGGAGGCAGGTTCCTGCCTCCGCCGCGCAGCGCTACTTGTTGTTGCTGTACCAGCTCAGGCCACCGGGGAGGTTGATGGAGTGCTTCTTGGTCTTGGAGTTCCAGGTCCACGGACCCACCTTGAAGCTCATCGACGACAGGCCCCGCTGCGTGATGTTGAACTTGAGCGGTCCGAGCGCCAACCGCTTGCGATACCTGATTCCCATGATGCTTGTCTTCCTCCCTGAGTCGGGCAAAGCGTACCGAACCGCGCTAGTCCGGCAAACCAAACCAGGGAGTTGTCAGACGTACAGGTCCCTCGGGTGACCCGCACGTCTGACACGTCAGTCGCGGGCCGACATCCAGGCGTCGCTCGCGCGCTGGACGTCGTCCGGGGTGACCGACTCGGCGACCGTCACGAAGTACCAGCGGTGGCCGAACGGGCAGCGCACCGCGGCCTGTCGGAAGCCCTCGAACCAGTCGGCGGGCTCGGCCAGGCTGCTCGCGCCGGCCTCGATCGCGCGGGCGTACGCCGCGTCGGTGTCCTCGACCGGGATCGTGAAGCTCGCGTGCGTCGGTCCGCCCGGCTCGGGCGCCGCCGAGTCGGGCGGGAAGGCGCCCGCGACGGTGAAGGTCGACTCGCCCGCGGCGGACCGCAGGACCAGGTCGGAGTGGATCACGGCGTCGCCCGCCGTGATCACGTCGAGCGTCTCGGCCCCCAGCGCGGCCTCGTAGAAGGCGATGGCGGCGCGGGCGTCGGACACGGCGATGTTGGGGTGCAGGGCTGAGTTCCTCATGTGATCGATGCTGGCCCGGCCCGGATGTGCCAGTCTTGGAAGAATGCGACAGGTGTTCGACGGCGGCCCCGCCGTCACGCAGGCGCTCGAGACCGGCCCCACGCTCGGCATAGTGAACCCCACGGGGGCGCGCGACCGGTTCGCGCTGGCGCGCGTCGAGCCGGCCCCGGACCTCGCCGACCTCGTGGACTGGCACTGGGTGATCACCTGGGACCTGCCGCCCGGCGTCACGTTCACGCAGGCCGTGGTGCCCCACCCGGTGGGCCAGGTCGTCGCGGAGGACGTCGGGTTTCTCGCCTATGCCATGCCCGCCGTCGCCGTCGACCGGCGCACCCTGTCCGGCTCGGGCGGCGTCGTCGGCACCAAGCTGCGCCCCGGCGGCTACCGCGCCCTGCTGGGGCTCACCCACCCGGGCGAGCGCGGCGCCGTCGGGCCCGCCACGATCCTCGGCCCGACGGCGTCGCTCGCCTGCGAACAAGCCCTCGCCCAGGCGTCGGCCGGGCAGCCGGACGCCGCCGTCCGCACCGTCACCCCGCTGCTGCGGGCCGCGGCGGAGCGCACCCGCACGGCCCGCTCCGCGGCGGCGCTGACCGCCCTGCGCGAGGCGTTCGCCGTGATCGCCGACGCTGTCCCGGGAACGTCCGTCACGGCGCTCGCCGACCGGGTCGGCAGTACGCCGCGCTCCCTGCAGCGCCTGTTCGCCGACTGGGTGGGGGTGAGCCCCAAGTGGGTGCTGCAGCGGCACCGGGTGCACCTCGCCGCCGAGCTGCTGGGCCGCGACCCGGAGCTGGACCTGGCGGGGCTGGCCGCCGCCGTCGGCTACTACGACCAGGCGCACTTCACGGGAGACTTCGTCCGGGCCGTCGGCGTGCCGCCGGGGGAGTACGCCCGGACGTGCCGCGGGGGCGCCCGGCAGCGGGCATAGAATTCCGACGTGGCCGGGCTGATCAGACGCGAGGATGTGGACCAGGTCCGCGAGCGCGCGCGGATCGACGAGATCGTCTCGGCGCACGTGACCCTGAAGCCCGCGGGCGTGGGCGCGCTGGTGGGGCTGTGCCCCTTCCACGACGAGCGCAGCCCCAGCTTCAACGTGCGGCCCAGCGTGGGTCGGTACCACTGCTTCGGGTGCGGCGAGGGCGGCGACGTCATCGAGTTCGTCATGAAGATGGATGGGCTGAGCTTCACCGAGGCCATCGAGTACCTCGCGGGCAAGACCGGCGTGCAGCTGCGCTACGAGGAGGGCGGCGCCGCCCGCCCGCGCGAGGAGCCGGGCCGGCGTCAGCGGCTGCTGGACGCGCACCGCGTGGCCGCGGAGTTCTACGCCGAGCAGCTCATGGGGCCGGACGCGTCGGCGGCGCGCACGTTCCTCGCGGAGCGCAGCTTCGACCGGTCCGACGCCGAGCTGTTCGGTGTCGGGTTCGCGCCCAAGGGCTGGGACGCGTTGCAGCGGCACCTCCAGGGCCGGGGCTTCACGCAGGCGGAGCTGGTCGCGAGCGGGCTGATGTCCCAGGGGCATCGCGGCATCTACGACCGGTTCCGCGGCCGGGTCATGTGGCCCATCCGGGACGTGACGGGGGCCGTGATCGGGTTCGGCGCGCGGCGCCTGTTCGAGGACGACCAGGGCCCCAAGTACCTCAACACCCCCGAGACCAGCCTCTACAAGAAGTCGCACGTGCTGTACGGGATCGACCTCGCCAAGCGGGAGATCGCCAAGGGCAAGCGCGTGGTGGTGGTCGAGGGGTACACGGACGTCATGGCGGCGCACCTGTCGGGCGTGACGACGGCGGTCGCCACGTGTGGCACGGCCTTCGGCGCCGATCACGCCAAGGTGGTGCGGCGCCTGCTCGGCGACACGACGGCGGGTGGCGGCATGCAGCTCGCGTCCGGCGGGACCGTGGGCGGCGAGATCATCTTCACGTTCGACGGCGACGCCGCCGGGCAGAAGGCCGCCGAGCGCGCCTACGGCGAGGACCAGCGGTTCTTCGCGCAGACGTACGTGGCCGTCGCGGACGACGGCATGGACCCGTGCGACCTGCGCATGGCCAGGGGCCCGGAGGCGGTGCGCGCGCTGGTCGACGGCCGCAAGCCGCTGTTCGCCTTCGTGATCCAGGCCAAGATCAAGCAGTTCGACCTGAACACGGTGGAGGGCCGCGTGTCCGCCGTGCGGGCGGCGGCGCCCGAGATCGTGGGCATCCGCGACCGCAGCCAGCGCGACGGGTACATGCGCCAGGTCGCGGGCTGGATCGGCACGGAGATCGACGAGGTGCGCCGCGAGGTGGCCCGCGCGGCGTCGACGCCGTCCCAGCGGCGTCCGGCCGACGGCGCGCGGCCGGCCTCCGGCGCGACCCCGGTGGCCGACGGCGGCCGTCCGGCGTCGGGCGCCGCGCCGCGCCTGCCCGCCCCCGACCCGCGGGACCCCGTGGCGCGCGACGAGCGCCTCGCGCTCGTCGCGGTGCTGCAGTACCCGCAGCACGTGCCGGCGTCGTTCGACGACCTCGGCGAGGACGCGTTCGCGGTGCCGGCCTGGCGTGCGGTGCACGCCGCGATCCGGGCGGCCGGGGGAGCGGCCGCCGGGCGCGAGCTGTCCGCCGCGCAGTGGGTCGCCGCTGTGCTGGAGCAGTCGTCCGAGTCGGTGGCGATCGTCGTCACCCAGCTCTCCGTGGCGTCACTCCCGGAGGACCGGGAGGCGGCCGTCGCGGCGTTCGTGGAGGGCGTGGTGCGCCGCGTCGTCGACCTGGGTCTCAAGCGCCGGGTCGACGACGCGCGCAGCCGCCTGCAGCGGCTCGACCCCGCCGACGCCGAGACCTACAACTCCGCGTTCGCCGAGCTCCTGGCGATCGAGAGCGAGCGAAGGGCGCTCCGCGAGAGCGCGTAGGGCAGATCGTCAGGCCGCCTGCGGCGCCGGGTGGTCGCGGCCCAGCAGCTCGGCGTCCAGCGACACGGCGGCCATCTGGCCCGACGCCGCCGCCATGAGCACCGAGGCCAGCGGCCCCGGCATCGCCGACGTGTGCGCCATGTCGCCCGCCGCGAACACCCCGGGCAGGCTGGTGCGGGCCATCGCGTCGACCTCGACGGCGCCCGACGGCAGCAGGGTCAGGCCGAGCTGCTGCGCGAACGGCGCGCGCTGGCCGAACTCGGCGGCGACGAAGATGCCGCCCACCTCCTCGTCCGGGCCGTCGGCGAACCGGACGGTGGCGCCGTCCGCGCTGCGGACCAGCTCCTTGACGGGCTCGGGCCGCACGGCCACCCCGGCGTCGGCCAGCAGGGCGCGGGTGTCCGGGTCGAGGTCGCCGCCGTCGGCCAGGACGGTCAGGCGGTTCGCGATCCGCTCCAGCAGGAACGCGACCCGGGACACGTGCGGGCCGCTGCCGAGCACCGCGACCGGCTTGCCGCTCAGCTCGTGCCCGTGGCAGTAGGGGCAGACGGCCGCGACGGTGCCGAACAGGGGCTCCAGGCCGGGGACGGCGGGGAGGGTGTCACGCAGCCCGGTCGCGAGCACCACGGCGCGGGCCGGGACGGCGTCGGCGCCCAGCTCCACCCGGAACCCGTCGCCGTCCGGCACGACGGCGGTCGCGGCGTCCTCGCGAACGGTCACGGTCGCGTACGCGGCGAGCTCGGCGCGGGCCACGGCACGGAACTCGGCCGGGGGCCGGCCGTCGTTGGTCACCACGTTGTGCATGTGCTCGGCGGTGGCGTTGCGGTACTCGCCGGAGTCGAGGAGCAGCACGCGCCGGTGCATCCGGCCGAGCGTGAGCGCGGCCTGCAGGCCGGCGGGGCCGCCGCCGATCACGACGGCGTCGTAGGAGGTCAGGGGGTCTGTGGCGGACATGGCAGGGCTCCGTTTCCCGGTACGTCTTGCGGTACCACCCCAGGATGTGACTTCATGTCGACATGAAGTCAAGCGAGACCTGGTCGGTCGGCGAGACGGCCCGGCGGTTCGGCCTGGAGACCCACGTCCTGCGGTACTGGGAGGACGAGAACCTGCTGCGCCCGGTGCGCGACGGCGCCGGCCGCCGGCGTTACGGGCGCGACGACGTGGTGCGGGTGGGTGTCATCGTGCGCAGCAAGGCGGCGGGCATGACCCTGGAGCAGGTGCGCGTCATGCTCGACGCCGGGGCGGCCGACCGGCACCGCGTGCTGGAGGCGCACATCGCGGACCTCGACCGCCGGATGGCCGACATGGCGGCGTCCCGGGCGATGACCGAGCACGCGCTGCAGTGCCGGGCGCACGACATCGCCACCTGCCCCCGTTTCCGCGAGCACGTGCAGGACGTGCTCGACGGCGTGCGGGAGGGGTTCGTGGTCACGCGGACGGCGTGACCCGTCACGCGGGCTGCGTGAGCCTCGGGTTGTCGCGGGGGAGCAGCAGCACCGTCACGATCATCACCGCGGCGCAGGCCACGACGCACCAGAAGACCAGGTGCATGGCGTTCGCCAGCCCCGCCCCCTCGGGCGTGCCGTCCGCGCCGACGACGGTCAGGGCGTTGACGACCGCGCCGAGCGCGGCCACGCCGACGGCCTGCCCGATCGACCGGGCGAACATGTTGGTGGCGGTCACCGCGCCGCGCTCGCCCCAGCCCACGCTGTGCTGGGCGGCGAGCAGGGTGGGCACGGCCACCAGGCCCATGCCGAGCCCGATGACGAACACGGCGGCGGAGATCTGCCAGACGGCGGCGTCGGCGTCGAGCAGGAGCGTGAGCAGTGCCCCCGCCAGCACCACCACGGAGCCGATCGTGCTGGTCCAGCGGAACCCGATCGCCAGGTAGACGCGCCCCGACAGCGTGGCCGCGATGGGCCAGCCGAGCGTGAGCGCGGCCAGCGCGAACCCGGCCACCAGCGGCCCGACGCCGAGCACGCCCTGCGCGTAGATCGGGATGTAGGTGGACAGGCCGAGCGTGATGACGCCGACCATCAGCGACGCCGCCGTCGACGCGCCCACCACCCGGCGGCGCAGCAGCCGCAGGTCGAAGATCGGGTGGGCGGTGCGCCGGGCGGACACGGCGAACGCGACGAGCAGCGCCACGGCCGCGACGAAGATGACGATCGACTGCGCCGAGGCCCAGCCCCAGGCGTGGCCGCCCTCCAGCAGGCCAAGCACCAGCAGCGTGCTGCCGGCGGTGAGCAGCACGGCGCCCACGTAGTCGACGGGCTGGCGCTCGCCGTCGCGCTCCTTCTCGTGGAACTTGAGCCAGATCGCCAGGAGGGCCACGGCACCGATCGGCACGTTGACCCAGAAGATCCAGCGCCAGCTCACGAACTGGCTGAACACGCCGCCGAGGGTGGGGCCGAGCACCGAGGAGACGGCCCACACGCTGGCCATGTAGCCCTGCGTCTTGGCGCGCTCCGCGAGCGTGTAGATGTCGCTGGCGATCGTCATGGACATCGGCAGGATCGCGCCGGCGCCCAGGCCCTGCAGCACCCGGAACCAGATCAGGGCCGGCATGCTCCAGGCCACGGCGCACAGCACGGAGCCGAGCAGGAACAGTGCGATGCCCGCGAGGATCACGCGCTTGCGGCCGAACACGTCGGCCAGCCGCCCGTAGACCGGGACCGTCACGGCCTGGGCCAGCGTGTACGCGGAGAACAGCCACGGGACCTGCTCGAACGCGCCGAGCTCGCGCGCGATCGTGGTCGAGGCGGTCGCGAGGATCGTGGCGTCGAGCGCCACGAGCGCCGTGGCGAGCATGAGCGCGCCGAGGATCGGACCACGGTCGCCGCGCAGGCCGAGCCGCGTGTCGGTGGTGCCGGTGGACGTCGCGGTCATGCCTGGGGTTCCGGGGTGTGCTGCACGACACGTACAAGGTTGCCCGGGGCAGCCCCTATTCCCGATCGGTCGCGGTCTTATTCCCGACCTCGGCCTTGCCGGTTGCCCGGCCAGCCCTCCGGGAGCGGGTCGCGTCCGGCGTCGGGCACCACGTCGGCCAGGCGGCCGAGCGTCGCGAAGAACGCCCCGACGCCGGCCTCGCCGTCGCCGATCGCGGCCCGCAGTGCCCGGTCGAACTCGATCGCCGCCGACTTGAGCCGGCGGAAGAGCGCCTCTCCGTCGGCGGTGACCTCGATGCGCTGCACCCGGCGGTTGGTCTCCTGGCGGCTGCGCACGATCAACCCCTTGTCCTCCATGCCGCGCAGGTGGTGCGTGAGCGTGGCCTCCCGGATGCCGACGGCGTGGGCGAGCTCGCGCTGGGTGGCGGGCGTGCCCTGGTGCAGGGCGAGCAGGATGTGCCAGACCTGCCAGCTCGCGCCCTGCTCGGAGAGCTGCGCGTCGAACGCGCGCATGACGCGGTGCACGGACTGCCACATGGCCACCGCGACCGGCACGGGGCCGGCCTGGCCCGGGTTCACCCCCGCAGCGGGGCCGTCTGGATCGCCGCCGGGCCGTCCGCTTGGTTGCATGGACGCAGGATAGTTCGGCCGTCCCCGAAATGCATTGACGCCTAATCCTTAGATGCCTAACGTTTTGTCACCTGGAAGATCCGGTACCGACACGGAGGCTCGACGATGGCCACGCAGGACACCCCCAGCACCACCGGCACCACCAGCACCACCGCACACCTCTCGCCCGAGGCGCTCGCCGGCGCCCTGGCCCCGCTCGCGACCGCGCTCGGCGACCGCCTGCTCACCCCGGCGTCCGACGGGTTCGCCGACGCCGCTGCCGTCTTCATGGGCGGCTCCGAGCGGACCCCGGCCGCGGTGGCGCGCGTGCGCGACACCGACGAGGTCGCGACGGCGCTCGCGGCCGCGCACCGGGCCAGCCTGCCGGTCGCAGTGCGCGCCGGCGGCCATAACCTCGCCCGGCACAGCCTGCTCAACGGCGGGCTGGTGCTGGACCTGCGCCTCATGGACGGCGTCGAGATCGACCAGGACGCCGGCGTCGGGCGGGCGCAGGGCGGCGTCCTCGCGGGCGACTACATCACGGCGGCCGGCGAGCACGGCCTGGCCACCGGGTTTGGCGACACCGGCGGCGTCGGCCTCGCGGGCATCGCGCTCGGTGGCGGCATCGGCTACCTCAGCCGGGCCCACGGGCTAACCGTCGACAACGTGCTGGGCGCCGAGGTGGTCCTCGCGGACGGCCGGGTCGTCCGGGCCGACGCCGACGAGAACCCCGACCTCTACTGGGCGCTGCGGGGCGGCGGCGGCAACTTCGGCGTCGTGACCCGGCTGGACCTGCGGCTGCGCGAGCTGCCGGTGGTCACCGGCGGCATGTTCGTCTGGCCCGCCGAGCCCGGCACGCTCGCGGGCGTGCTGGCGGCGCTGGCCCAGGCGCCTGCGGAGCTCTCGGGCATGGTCAACGTCCTGGTCGCCCCGCCCCTGCCGATGCTGCCCGCGGAGGCGCACGGCAAGCCGATCGTCATGGCGCTGGTGTGCTTCGCCGGCCCGGCCGACCAGGCCGAGGCGGTCTACGCGCCGCTCCGTGCCCTCGCGCCCCTGCACGACAGCGTGGGGGAGATCGCCTACCCGGAGATGTTCGCGGGCGGTGGCGGCCCGGAGGGCGGCATGCCGGGCGACGCCCGGACCGGGTTCCTCGGGGACGGCGCCTGGGCGCCCGACCTGGCCTGGGCGACGGCGGCCGTCGAGGCCGTGCTCGGGGCGCCGCGCGGAGTCGCGGCGGTCAACCTGCGGCCCATGGGCGGCGCGATCGCGAGCACCGACGCGGCGGACACGGCGTTCGCGCACCGCGACGCCGCCTGGATGGTCACGGTGCAGGGTATGACGCCGGAGCTCGACGGCCTCGCGGGGCTGCACACGTGGGTCAGCTCCACGGCCGACACGCTCGGCGTCGGCGGCCGCGGCTACGTGAACTTCATGTCCACGGCCACGGAGGAGGACGTCCGCAACGCCTACCCCGAGGCGACGCTCGCCCGGCTGCGCGAGGTCAAGCGTGCCTACGACCCGGGCAACCTGTTCGCGTCGAACCACAACGTGCGGCCGTGAGACGAGTCGGACGCTCAGGTCACCCGAGGGACCTGAGCGTCTGACATGTCGAGGGTGGTCAGGTCAGCGGGTCACGGGACCGTGTAGCCCGCCGTCCGGAACATCTCGTACCACTCGGCGCGCGTGAGCGGGATGTCCGAGCCGAGCGCGGCGCCCGCGACCCGCTCCGGGTTGGTGGTGCCGAGCACCACCTGCATCTGCGCCGGGTGGCGCGTGATCCAGGCGGTGGCGATCGCGATGGCCGGCACGTCGTACTTCTTGGCCAGCCGGTCGATCACCGCGTTCAGCTCGGGGTAGTCGGGCGAGCCGAGGAACACGCCGTTGAAGAACCCGGCCTGGAACGGCGACCAGGCCTGCACGGTGATGTCGTGCAGGCGGCAGTAGTCGAGCGTGCCGGAGTCGCGGCTGATCGACTGGTCCAGGCCCTGCATGTTCGCGGCCACGCCCTGCGCCACGAGCGGCGCGTGTGTCACGGAGAGCTGGAGCTGGTTGGCCACGAGCGGCTGCGTCACGGACGTGCGCAGCAGCTCGATCTGGCCCGGCGTGTGGTTCGAGACGCCGAACGCGCGCACCTTGCCCGACGTCGACAGGTCGTCGAACGCCCGCGCCACCTCGTCCGGCTCCACGAGGGCGTCGGGGCGGTGCAGCAGCAGGATGTCGATGTAGTCGGTGCCCAGCGCTTCCAGGGAGCCCTCGACGGACTCGACGAGGTGCTCGTACGAGTAGTCGAAGTACGGCCCCTCGCGCACGATGCCGGCCTTGGTCTGGAGCACGATCTGCTCGCGCTCCGACGAGGTGAGCTGCATGGCCTCGGCGAACCGGGTCTCGCAGCCGTGCAGGGCCGAGCCGTAGACGTCGGCATGGTCGAAGAACGAGATGCCGGCGTCCCGGGCCGTCTTGACCAGGGTGCGCACCTCCTCGTCGGTCTTCTCCTGGATGCGCATGAGGCCCAGGACCACGTTGGGGACGGTGAGGTCCGTACCGGGCAGGGTGAAGGTCTTCACGGGTTTCTCTCCTGTGGGGTGTGAGTGGTACGGGCGGCTCAGGCCGCGGAGAGCCGGGCTACCTCGTCGGCGGTGAGCTCAAGCTCCGCCGCCTTGGCGGAGTCTGTGATGCTGGTGGGCCGCGACGCCCCGGGGATCGGCACGACGACGTGCGTCAGTGCGAGCTCCCACGCGAGCGTCACCTGGAACGGGGAGACGCCGTGCGCGTCGGCGACCTCCTGGAAGGCGGAGAACTCCGCGCCGAGCTCGCCCGAGCGGGCCAGGGAGATACCTCCCAGCGGGCTCCACGGAAGGAATGCGATGCCCAGCTCGGTGCACAGGTCCAGCTCGGGCAGCGAGGAGCGGAACCGCGGCGAGAACTGGTTCTGCACGGATGCCAGGCGTCCACCCAGGATGTCGTTCGCCTCGCGGATCTGGGCGGGGTTCGCGTTGGAGATGCCGGCCATCTCGATGACGCCCTCGTCGAGCAGGTCGCGGATCGCGCCCACCGAGTCGCCGTAGGGCACGTTCGGGTCGGGCCGGTGGAACTGGTAGAGGCCGATGGCCTCGACCCCGAGCCGCTTGGCCGAGGCCTTGGCGGCCTCCTTGAGGTACTCGGGACGGCCGTCCCTGGTCCAGGAACCGTCGCCGGGGCGCAGGTGTCCGCCCTTGGTGGCGACCAGCACGCCGGAGGTGTCGCCGCCGTAGGACCGCAGGGCCTCGGCGATGAGCGCTTCGTTGTGTCCCACCTCGTCAGCGAACTGGTGGTAGGCGTCGGCGGTGTCGATGAGGGTGACGCCGGCGTCGAGGGCCGCGTGGATCGTGGCGATCGAGCGGTCGCGGTCGGGACGACCCTCGATGGACATCGGCATTCCGCCGAGACCGATCGCGGAGACGGCGCGGCCACCGATGGTGCGGTGCTGCATGAGTTACTCCCTGTGTCGCAATGGGTTCGGAACCGAGCCTAGGAAGCGATAACCTAGAAGTCCAACAACTCTTCATCATCATTCCTAGAACTGGGACTGCTTAATGGAACTGCGTCAGATGGAATACCTGGTTGCGCTCGCGGACGAGCGCCAGTTCACCCGTGCCGCCGAGGTCACCCGTGTCTCCCAGTCCGGGCTGTCCGCCGCCATCCGTAACCTCGAGGTCGAGCTGGGCACCAAGCTGTTCACCAGGACCACCCGGCGGGTCGAGCCCACCGAGGCGGGCCTGGCGCTGCTGCCTTTCGCCCGTTCCATGCTCTCCTCCGCGACGGAAGCTCGCGATGCGGTGGTCCAGGTCTCTCGTGAGCTCGCGGGCACGCTGCGGGTCGGCTCGGAGCAGTGCCTCGGCGTCGTCGACGTGGCTACGCTGCTGGAACGCTTCCACCGGCGCTACCCGCGCGTGGAGATCGCGTTCCAGCAGGCGGGCTCGCACGAGCTGCTCGCGGGGGTGCGCGACGGCGAGCTGGACGCCGCGTTCGTGGCCACCGCCGACCACGTGGGCGTGCTGCCCCGGACCGTCCTGGGTCAGGAGCCGGTCGTGCTCCTCTGCCCGCCGGACCACCCGCTCGCGTCCCGCGCGACCGTGGACCGGGCCGACCTGGCCGGCGAGAGCTTCATCGACTTCCACCCGTCCTGGGCGGTGCGCCAGATGAACGACGACGCGTTCGCCGCCCGGGGCGTGCGCCGGAGGGTGCGGTTCACCGTCAACGACGTGCACACGCTGCTCGACCTGGTCGACCGCTGCCTCGGCGTCGCGCTCGTGCCGCGGCACGTCGCAGCCAAGCCGCAGGCCGTCCGCCTGGTCGCGATCCCGGTCGCGCCGGACGGCGCCGCGGACTGGATCGTCTCGCTGGTCACGACCCCGGACCGCGCGGACTCCCCGGCCCCGCACCTGGCGGAGCTCCTGTCCGAGGCCCCGGCCGGCACTCCTTTTCCGGTCGGCTGACGCAGTCCGCACTGTGCAGTCGCGAGGCTCGCCGAACGTAGGGTTGGTCGCTCTGTCAGCGCCGGGAGAGCGACCAACCCTACGTTCGACGGATCAGGCGCAGCCCACCGTCAGGCTCAGCCAGTCGGCGCGGTCGTTGTAGCCGCCGTCACCCGCGTCGCCGACGCGGAGGGACAGGTCGCGGACTCCTGTGACGTCCAGGTCGAACGGGATCGCCGTGCCGCGCTCCACCAGGCCGCTGCTCCAGATGGTCTCCCCGTCGCCGACGACGTCGAACGTCGCCGTGCCTCCCTCGGGGCCGACCGTGCCGACCACGTCGTCGATGCTGACGCTCCCGGTCAGCGCGGTGCACGCGCCCCCGAGGTAGTACCGGACGTGCGACGGGGTGGCGACGCCGATCCCCGTCTCGTGCACGACGCCGGCCACCGTGAGCGGCGAGCCGCCGCCCACGCTCCGGTCGACCGTCGGCTCCATCCAGCCGCTGCTCGCGCTCACCCACGGGTGTCGCGAGAGCACGACGTCGCTGCCGGACGGCGCCGCGGGCGCGACCGTCACGCGGGACGGCGGCGTGGTGACCCGCCCGGAGCCGGACGAGACGGACGCCGTGACGTCGTAGCCGCCGGTCTCCGTCCCGGCCGGGACCGACACCGTGAACGCCGCGGCCGCCGAACCGCCCGGCCGCACCACCCGCGGCGCCGGCCCGGATGCCGCGACGGTCCAGCCCTCGGGAACGGCCAACGAGACGCGCGGGTCGCGCACGGCCGTGCCGCCGTCGTTGTGCAGCGTCACCTCGGCGGTCAGCCGGTCGCCGGCCGCGGCCAGCAGGTCGGTGGTGGGCGCCACGGCGTCGGCCCCGACGGACGTGAAGGCGGGCGGGGCGGCGACCAGGCGCGGGACGCCGTCGTGCCGGGTGGGCGTGACCCGCAGCAGCGCGGCGCCGTGCGCCGGGACCGCGGCCCGGACCGTGCCCGACGACTGGGTGCGGGCGTCCGTCCAGGTGTCCAGCACCTCGAACGAGGCGCCGCGCAAGCCCAGGTCACGGGCGGTCGTGGCCACCTCGGCGGGCCGGTCCCCGCGGTTCAGCAGCGCGACGGCGACCGAGCCGTCCGCGAGCGGCTTGGCCCACGTCTCCGTGGTGCCGGCCGCGCCGACGCGGGTGCCCTGGATGCCGAGCCGGTCCTGGTCGATCGCCAGCACGTCCTCGTCCAGCAGGATGTCCATCGACTCCTGGCTGAGCGTGCGCGGGTCGCTGGAGATGACCAGCGGCGCGGCCGCGACGGTCCACAGCGACATCTGCGTGCGGAACTCCTCGGTGGTCATGCCGAGCTCCGGGCCCAGGTAGTCCGGGTCGCTGAACCGTCCCGGCCCGGCGACCTCCGGGTGCCGGGCGTTCGCGTCGAAGTTGCGCAGCACGTCCTTGAACTGGATCTGCCCCACGAACCCGACGTCGGTGTAGGTGCGCCACGACTCCGCGATGTCGGGCGCGTAGGTCCACGACCACGTGGACTGCTGCTCCTGCGGATAGTCGCCCCAGTCCGGCGACGTCACGGGGTTGCACAGGTTGAAGATCATGGGCCGGCCGGAGCTGTTGTCCCGCAGCGCCTGCGCGAACGCGGTGAACGCCTCCTGCGGGTCCAGGTCGGCGGTGATGCCGCACAGGAAGTCGACCTTGACGGCGTCGTAGCCCCACTCCGCGAAGGTGTCGGCGTCGGTCTGGTAGTGGCCGCCGCTGCCCAGGCCGCACGTGCCCGGGATGTACGGCCCGGCGTCGGTGTAGATGCCGGCGCGCAGGCCGCGGTCGTGGATCTCGTCGGCCAGGGCGGCCATGCCGTCGGGGAACCGCGCGGGGTCGCCCTGCAGGCGGCCGTCCGCGCCGCGCGGCACGTCGGCCTGCCAGCCGCCGTCGAGCCACACGATGTCGTAGCCCGCGTCCGCGAGCCCGGACGAGACCAGGAAGTCGGCCACGTCCAGCACCTCGTCGGCGCTGAAGTCACCGCCGAGGCCGTAGTAGGTGTTCCAGCCCTGGTAGGGCGTGGGGCTGGGGCTGGGGCTGTCGGACGCCGGGGCGGGCGTGGCGGGCGCCGCCGCGGCGCCGCCGGCCAGAGCCGTCGTGACCAGCGTGGTCGAGATGAGGGCGGCACAGGCTCTCGCCGCCCAGGAACGTACGGTGAACATCCAGGGTCTCCTGACGTCGTCGTCGGCTCGGCCGGGGCCGAGGGGAGGGACCCGCCCAGCAAACCCTGGGCCGAGGGCCCGACGGAATGCAGAGGACGACGCACCCACCTGGACGATCCGACGCGAACGACGGCGCTCAGCGGTCGTGCAGCCCCCGTCGGAAGTCCGTCGGGCTGCACGAGTGCACGCTGCGGAACTGCCGGGAGAAGTAGAACGGGTCGGGGTAGCCCACCGAGCGCGCGATGTCGGCGACGGGCAGCTCCGTGGTGATGAGCAGCTCGCACGCCCGGGCCATCCGCAGCCGCTTGACGTACTCGACCACGCCACCGCCGGTCGCGGCCCGGAAACGTGCGGAGAAGTGTGACGTGCTCAGCCCGAACCGGCGGGCCAGAGCCGCCACCTCGACGACGGCGTCCAGGTGCGTGCGCAGGTACTCCTGCGCGGCCCGGACCGGTTCGCCCCGCACCGGGCTGCCCGCGGCGGCGTCGGCCCCGATCTGCGCGAGCACCGACCACGCGGCGCCCGCGCAGCGCAGCAGGCTGGGGTAGGTCTCGTCGGTCTCCAGGGCGTCGACGACGCGTTCGAGGTCGGCGACGACGCGGACCAGGTCGTGCACCTCGACGACAGCGACGTCGTCCGGCCCGGCGTGCCCGGCCAGGTGCTGCTCGAACTCGGCGGCGTCCTCGCCTCGGACGTGCATCCACCAGATCGTCCATGGGTCGTCGTCGTCCGCCCAGTACTCGTGGGGCACGCCCGCGGGGATGACCAGCGCGTGAGCAGCGCCGATACGGTGCAGGCCGCCCGGGGTGCGGCACCAGCCGCGCCCGGCGGAGGACACGATGACGATGGTCCCGACGGCGCCCTGCCGGCGCACCCGCCCGTGGTTCGTGGCGTGCGGAAAATAGCCCGCGTCCGTGACCAGCAGGCGCGAGGTGGGGCCCGCCTTCGACGTCGCGCGGACCACGGTGGTCGGCAGCACGCGCAGGCGCTGCCCGGGGAAGCCGTCACGGATGCGCACCCCTGGAGGGTAGCGCCGTCCGCCCGCCCGCGTCAGGGGGCCGCCGGCCGCCCGGAAATAGTCGGATCGTCCAGGCAGTTAAGTCGATACGTCGCTTCCCGCGGCACCCGGGAGGTTCGTAGCGTCGGACCCATGCTCGATGTGGAGTCCGTGCTCGACCTTCCCGCCCGGCCCGACGACCTGGCCGGCCGGGCCTCGGCCGCCTGGGAGGCGCCGCTCACCCTGACCACCTACGAACCCCTGCCGCCCGACCGGTTCCCGGCGTACCTGGACCGGCGCGTCTACCAGGGGTCGTCCGGCCGCGTGTACCCCCTGCCGTTCCACCACCAGATCGCCGACGAGCCCCACCCGCGCGAGTGGCGGGCGGTGCACCTGGAGAACGAGTGGCTGCGCGTGGTGGTGCTGCCGGAGCTGGGCGGACGCATCCACGTGGCCCGCGAGCGGGGCAGCGGCCGGGACTTCTTCTGGACCAACCCGGTGATCAAGCCCGCGCTGGTGGGCCTCGCGGGGCCGTGGGTGGCGGGCGGCGTGGAGCTCAACTGGCCGCAGCACCACCGCCCGGCCACCTACCTGCCGGTGGACGTCGAGATCGAGGAGGAGCCGGACGGCGCCGTCGTCGTCTGGTGCTCCGACCACGACCCGTTCACCCGGATGAAGGGCATGCACGGCGTGCGGCTGCGCCCCGACAGCGCGCTGCTGGAGCTGACGGTGCGGCTCTACAACCGCAGCGAGCTGCCGCAGTCGTTCCTGTGGTGGGCCAACGTGGCGGCCAAGGTCGACGACGACTACCAGTCCTTCTTCCCGCACGACGTGACGTACGTGGCCGACCACGCGCGGCGCGCGATCACGGCGTTCCCGCACGCGGACCGCCCCTACTACGGGGTGGACTACCCGGCGCTCGCGGACCGGGGCGGCGACCGGCTCGACTGGTACCGCAACATCCCGGTGCCCACCTCGTACATGTGCCTGGCCAGCGACGAGGAGTTCTTCGGCGGGTACGACCACGCGGCGGGCCTCGGGTTCGTGCACGTCGCCGACCGCGCGCTCTCGCCCGGCAAGAAGCAGTGGACCTGGGGCAACGCCCCGTTCGGCCACGCCTGGGACGCCAACCTGGCCGACGACGGCTCGCACTACGTCGAGCTCATGGCCGGCGTGTTCACCGACAACCAGCCCGACTTCGCGTACCTGGCCCCGGGCGAGACCAAGGTCTTCTCCCAGTACTGGTACCCGTTCCGCGACGTCGGCCCGGTGGACCGGGCCACGCTCGACGCCGCGGTCCGGCTGGAGCGGTCGGACGTGACGGCGCGCGTCGGCGTCGTCGTGCCGCGCCCCCTGGACGATCTGACGGTCACGCTCTCGGCAGACGGCGCGGTGCTGACCACCGACGTCGTCGCCGCGGACCCGACCCGCCCGGCCCTGCTGACGCACGACGTGCCCGCCGGCACGGGCCCGCTCACGGTGACGGTGACCCACGGGGACCGGACCCTGGTGACATGGACGGAGACCCCGGCCGGCGTTCCCCGTGACGAGGCCGAGCCCGACCCCGCCGAGGAGCCGCCCGCCCCCGGCGAGGTCGGCACCGTCGAGGAGCTGGCGCTCATCGCGGCACACCTGGACCTGTACCGGCACGCCACGCGTTCGCCCGAGCCGTACTGGCGCGCAGCCCTGGACCGGGACCCGGGGCACGTGGACAGCCTGGTGGGCCTGGCCCGGCGCGCCCACGTGGCGGGCGAAGCCGAGCAGGCGCGCGACCATCTGGAGCGCGCCGTCGCGCGGCTGACCCGCCTGCACCGCAGCCCTCGCGACACCACGGCGGTCTACCTGCTCGGCCTGGTCCGCGAGGAGCTCGGCGACGACGCGGGTGCTTACGACGCCTACGCGCAGGCCGGCTGGTCGCGGGCGTGGCGGGCCCCCGCGGGCTACCGCATGGCGCGGCTCGACGCGCGCGCCGGACGGTACGAGGCCGCCCTGGCCCGGCTGGCCGACGTGCGCCGCACCGAGCCCGACCACCTCCAGGCGCTCGCCCTGACCGTGGTGTGCCACGGGCGGCTGCGGCAGCACGCCGACGCGGCGGCCACCCTCGCCGCCGCTCGCACCCTCGACCCCCTCGACGCCTGGCTGCGGCACCTGGACGGCCGGCCCGCGAGCGGCGACGCCCAGACCCTCCTCGACGTCGCGATCGAGCTGGCCGGGGTGGGGGAGCACGACGCCGCCCTCGCCTGCCTGGAGGAGGCGGAGGCCCGCGAGGGCCACCGGCCCGCCGGGCAGACCGCCGTCCGGCCGCTGCTCGCCTACCACCGCGCGCACGTGCTGCGGCTGGCCGGGCGCACGGACGAGGCCGACGCGGAGCGGGCGCGGGCCCGCGGGGTGGACGCCGCGTGGTGCTTCCCGGGCCGCCTCGCGGACGCCGCGGTGCTGCGGGAAGCGGCCGACGCCGACCCGGACGACGCCCGCGCGCGGTCGCTCCTGGGGCACTGGACCTACGCCGCCGGACGCCGGGCCGACGCCCTGATGCTGTGGCGGGCGGCGGTCGCCCTCGACCCGTCCGACGCCGTGGCCTGGCGCAACATCGGCCTGGCCGCCGTCAACCACGAGCGGGACCTGGCCGCCGCCCAGGAGGCGTACGCCGCCGCGCTCGTGGCCGCTCCGGACGACGCCCGGCTGCGCTACGAGCGCGACCAGCTCGCGGCGCTGACGGGGGAGCCCACCGCGGCCCGCCTCGCCGCGCTGCTCGGGCCGGGCGGGGCGGGCGGGCAGGGTCGGCCGTCGGCCCTCGACCGCGACGACCTCGCCGTCGAGGCCCTGCACCTCATGGTCACGGAGGGCCGGGCCGCCGAGGCCCTGGCGATCCTCGGCGGCCGCCGCCTCCACCCGTGGGAGGGCGGCGAGGGTCAGGCCCTGCTCGCCTGGGACCGCGCGCAGACCCACCGCGCGCTGGACGCGCTCGCGGAGGGCAGGGCCGCGGACGCCGTCGGGCATGTGCGGGCGGCCCTCGCGCCGCCGCCCACCCTGGGCGAGGCGCGGCACCCGCTGGCCAGCACCGCGAACCTGCACCTGCTGCTGGGCGACGCGCTCGCGGCGGCCGGCACGGAAGAAGCCCGGGACGCCTGGCGCACCGCGGCGACCCAGCGCGGCGACTTCGTCGAGATGAGCACGCAGGAGCACGGCGAGCAGACCTTCTGGACGGTCCTCGCCCTGCGCCGCAGCGGCGACGTCACGAGCGCGGACGAGCTGACGGCGGCGCTGCGCGCCTACCGCGACACGTACGCCGTCGAGGTGCCGCGCGTGGACTACTTCGCCACCTCGCTGCCCGACCTCCTGCTGTTCGAGGAGGACCCGCTGCGGGCCCGCGACCGGCGCGTGCTCGTGCTGGACGCGCAGCTCGCGCTGCTGGCCGGCGACACCGCGACGGCCGAGGCCCTGCTGCAGCGGTCGGAGCTGGCGGCGTCCCGCCACGCGGCCGACCTGCGGCACGCCGTCGCCCGCCATCCCGCGCTGCTGGGCGGGAGCACCACGACCGCCGACCCGAAGGAATACTCGGCATGACCACCCTGCTCACGACCCCGGACCGCCCGCGCGTGGTGACCCTGTGGGACTTCACCTGGTACACGCGCACCGGCCCGGGCGAGCCGTTCGAGGACCTCGACCGCGCCTTCGCACAGGCCCTGGAGCGCGGCTACGACACCATCCGGATCTGCGCCATGCCGTTCCTGCTGTTCCGGTCCGGCCTGGACACCTCCGCGCTGGAGCTGGGCCCGCTCGGCGGCGAGTTCGGGCAGCGCACCCGCTGGTACGACGTGCGCCGCGAGACGACGATCGACGCCCGCGCGCACCTGCTGGAGCTGTTCCGGGCGGCGGACCGGCACGACGTCGGCGTCATCGCGTCGTCCTGGGAGTACCAGCAGTCGCCGTCGTTCGCCGCGACGCCGCAGTGGTACGAGACGCTGCACGCCGTGGACCCGGAGCGGCGGGCGGAGGTGCTCGCCGACGCCCACGCCGACCTGGTGGACCTGCTGGAGGCGGAGGGCCTGGCCCACCGCCTGCTGCTCACCGAGCTCCACAACGAGGTGCAGATCGGCTACCTCGCCGACGGGCTGGGCGTGGGCCGCGGGGACGATGCCGTCCGCGCCCTGACGCCCCGGCTGGAGCGCGGCATCGCACGGTTCCGCGAGCGGCACCCGGCCCGGCCCGTCACGGTGAACTACGCGGGCGTGCCGGTCGGGGCGCTGAGCGCCCTGCCCGCCGACCTCGACGCCCTGGTGGTGCACCCGTACGTGTACGGCGTGCTGCAGGAGCTGGTCGACACGTTCGGGCTGCGCGGCCCCGTCGAGGACTTCGACGAGGACAAGGCCCGAGAGCTGCTGCGTCCCGACGCGCCGGGCCTGGCCGCCTGGACGGTGCCGCCGGGGCAGGAGTGGCGCACGCGGGCCACGATCATGTCCCTGCCCGAGCTGTACGTGCACGACTGGTGCGACCCGCAGGCGTGGGACCGCTGGCTGTACGACCGGTGGGGCACGCACCGCCTGGCGATGCTCCAGAAGCTGACGCTGTGGCTGGAGGTGGCGGCCGACGCCGCCGCCGGCCGGGGCATCCCGCTGATCCTCGGCGAGGGTTACGTGGGCTACACCCCGCTGCACGGCCGGTTCGAGGAGGACCCGGTCGGGGCGGAGATCTGCCGGCACGCGCTGCGG
The DNA here is from genome assembly GCF_044746965.1 of Promicromonospora sp. NPDC090134. Taxonomy (NCBI): domain Bacteria; kingdom Bacillati; phylum Actinomycetota; class Actinomycetes; order Micrococcales; family Promicromonosporaceae; genus Promicromonospora; species Promicromonospora sp. NPDC090134. The sequence goes on from NZ_JBIVCZ010000015.1 coordinate 80,442, forward strand.
GAGGCGCGCCGGCTCGGCGCGTGGGGCGCCGTCGTCTGCTCCAATGCCGCACCACAGCACCCGATGTGGTCCGATGTCGCGCTGCAGCGGGAGTGTGCGGCGATCCTTTCGGGCGCGGACCTACCCGCGCCCGTGATCTGAGCGGTACCAGGTGCGCCAACGAGGGCGCACGGAGGAGGAACAAGGATGTCCAAGCGAACGATCACGCGCCGCGAGCTGCTCGCGGGCGGTATGACGCTGGGTGCGGCGAGCCTGCTGGCCGCGTGCGTGGGGACGACCTCGGGCGGGGGCGGGGGAGGCGGTGCGAGCACCGGCGCGATCACCCTGCAGAACTCGATCCAGGACGCCGACCCGAAGGCCGCCCTGGAGGCCCTGGTCAAGGCGTTCCCGGACGGTGAGGTCACGCTGAACTCGGTGGCCACCGAGCAGTTCCGGGCGCAGCTGACGAACTACCTGCGCTCCGGCGACTCGCCCGAGGTGCTGAGCTGGTACGCCGGCTCGGTCGCCCGCTCCTACGCTGAGGAGGGCCTGCTGCTCGACGTGTCGTCCCTGTGGCAGGGCGACGGTCCGTGTGCCGGGTACTCGGACGCGCTGCGCAGCCTGTCGTCCGACGCGTCGGGCAAGCAGATCTTCGTGCCCACGAGCTACTACTGGTGGGGCGTCTTCTACAAGAAGTCGGCGTTCGAGAAGTGGGGCGTCGAGGCCCCGACGTCGTGGGACGAGTTCCACGCGCTGTGCGAGAACCTCAGCGGCCAGGGCATCGTGCCGCTGACCAACGGCCTGTCGTCCACGCCGTGGATGGCCTCGGGCTGGTTCGACTACCTGAACCTCCGGGTCAACGGCGCGCAGTACCACCGCGAGCTGCTGGCCGGCGAGCACGCCTTCAACGACCCCGAGGTCGTGGCCGTCATGGAGGAGTACAAGCGGCTCATCCCGTACTTCGACAGGAACGCGGCGTCCTACACCGCCCAGGACGCCGCCACGCCCGTGGCCCAGGACAAGTCGGCGATGTACCTCAGCGGCACGTTCGTCACCACGTACTTCCCCGAGGACCAGCGCGACGACATCGACTTCTTCTCGGTCCCGGTCATCAACGACTCGGTGCCCACCGCCGAGGAGGCGCCGACCGACGGGTTCTTCGCGTCCGCCAACAGCGACAACCACGAGGGCGCGCTCGACCTGCTGGCCTACCTCGCCTCGACGACGTCGCAGCAGCAGTACATCGAGCAGTCGAAGTCGGCCAACCTGCCCACCTCGCCCGACGTCGACACGTCCTCCTTCAGCCCGCTGGTGCAGAAGGGCATCGAGCTGCTGAACAACACGCAGGAGATCACGCAGTTCTTCAACCGCGACTCCTCGGACGCCCTCCAGGCCACCGCCGACACCGCCCTGACCAAGTTCCTCGCCGACCCGGGCTCCATGAAGAAGACCCTCGACGAGTGGCAGAAGGCGGCCGAGGGGGTCTTCGCGTCGTGAGCGCGCAGCCGTCCACCACGACCCGCCGCCGGAACCGGTTCGCGCGCGTCCCGCTGCTCGTCTGGGTGTTCCTGCTGGTCCCGTTCGTGGTCGAGCTGTTCTGGGTGTTCTGGCCGGCGGCCAACTCGTTCTCGCTCGCCCTGACCCGCTGGGACGGCATCGGCCTGGCCGAGCCCGTGGGCCTGCAGAACTTCCGCGACCTGGCCGCCGACCCGATCTTCCTGACCGCCCTGCGCAACAACGTGATCTGGGTGCTCGGGTTCGGCGGCCTGTCCGTGGTGGGCGGCCTGGTCCTCGCCGTCACCCTGAACAAGCCCGGCCCCCTGGTCGGGCTGTACCGCAGCGCCATCTACCTGCCGATGGTCGTCTCGCTCGCCGTCAGCGGCCTCTTCTGGCGCGTCATGTACGCGCCCGAGGGGCCCATCAACGGCACGCTCGGCCTGCTCGGTCTCGAGTCCCTGGAGCGCCAGTGGCTCGCCGACCCCGCCGTCGCCCTGTGGGCCGTGCTGATCGCCGCCGTCTGGCGCCAGGTCGGCTACATCATGGTGCTCTACCTGGCCGGCCTCAAGGGCACCGACGGCACGCTGGAGGAGGCCGCCGCCGTCGACGGAGCCAACGCCTGGCAGCGGTTCTGGCGCATCGTCATGCCACAGCTGCGCGGCGTGAACACCGTCGTCTTCGCCGTGACCGTCATCGACTCGCTGCGCACCTTCGACATCGTCTGGGCGATGACCCGCGGCGGCCCCTACAACGAGACCCAGCTCCTGAGCACCTACATGTTCCAGCAGGCCTTCACCGCAGGGAACCTCGGCTACGCCTCGGCCATCGCCGTGGTCATCTTCGCCCTCGCGATCGGCTTCATCATCACCTACCTCGCCCGCCAGGCCCGGACGGAGGACTGACATGTCAGCACTCGCCCCACCCGCCGCCACCGGCGCGCCCGCGGTGGCCCGCCCCCGGCCCGCCGCCCGGCGTCGTCGGCCGCGCCCCGCCCGCTCGCCGTGGCTGCACGTCGCGATGGTCCCGGTCACGCTGCTGTGGCTGAGCCCCATCGTGTTCGTGCTGTTCGTCGCGATCCGCTCCTACGACGACATCGCCGGCCGCGGCCTCGGTGCCCTCCCGGCGTCGTTCAGCCTCGACGGCTTCGCCACCGCCCTGACCGAGGGCGGCGTGCTCCGCTCGCTCGGCAACAGTGCGCTGGTCACCGTGTGCGCGGTGGTCCTCTCCCTGGCGCTGTCGTCGTTCGCCGCGTACGCCCTGAGCCGGTTCGACATCCCCGGACGCCGCACCATCCTGCTCACCATGCTCGCCGGCAACCTCCTGCCACCGCAGATCCTGCTCGTGCCGGTCGCGTCCATCACCGACGCCGTCGGCATCGCCGACACCCTCACCGCACTCGTCATCGTGCAGGTCGGGTTCGGCATCGGCTTCTACACGTTCGTGCTGCACGGGTTCATGCGCGGCCTGCCGGGCGAGGTCTTCGAGGCAGCACGGCTCGACGGCGCCGGCCCCGGCGGCATCTTCTGGCGCATCGTGCTGCCCCTGTCACGGCCGTCGCTGGCGGCGCTCGCGGCCCTGGCCACCACCTGGATCTTCAACGACCTGATCTGGGCGATGACGGTGCTGCGCAGCGAGGCCAAGTTCCCGATCACCGCCGCCCTGCTCAACCTGCAGGGCGGGTTCGCGAGCGCCTGGAACGTGGTGGCGGCAGGCTCGTTGATAGCGGCCGTGCCGACGGCGATCGTGTTCTTCCTGTTCCAGAAGCAGTTCGTGTCCGGACTTCTCGTAGGAGCCAACAAGTGACCTGGATTCTTCCGACCCGTTCGGGTCAGTACGTCGTGGGCGAGGCGCCGCGCGGGGCCGGGCTGGTCGCCGTCGGCTGGGGGCCCGGTGCCGACGGGGCGGTGCCGCCCGTGGCGGCGACGTCGTCCTTCGAGGCGGACCTGGACCTGCTCCCGCTGGAGGCCACGGCGCTCGGCACGCGCAACGTGCACGGCGCGGAGCTCGTGGTCCGGCGCGCGGACGGCGTCCGGGGCGCGCGCCTCGCCCGTTCGGGCGAGGTCACGCTCACGCGGGACGACGACGGCGGCACGCACCTGGTCTGCCCGCTCGCCGACGAGGTGCTGGGCCTCGCCGTGACCCTGCACATCAGGACCCATCCGGCCCACGACGTCGTGGAGAAGTGGGCCGAGCTGCGCAACGACTCGGCCCACGCGATCGACGTGCTGCGTGGCTGGGGCGGGGCGTTCGCCGTGCCGACGTCGGGCGGGGCGGACGTCGCCCTGCTCGGCGGGGCGTGGTCGCGGGAGTTCACGCCGTTCCGCGCCGGTCTGGAGGCGGGCACGCTCAGCATCGGCAGCCGGCAGGGCATCACGTCGCACACGTACGCGCCGGTCGTGACGGTGGTTCCCGCCGGAACGGACGGGGTGATCCACTCCGCCGGAACGGACGCCCCCGTCCGGTACGGCGTCGCGCTCGCCTACAGCGGCTCGTGGCGCATGGCGCTCGACGCCGTCCCGTTCGCCGACCACGTCCGCGTCTCCGCCGGGCCGGACGACGAGTCGGGCGTCCTCACAGTGGAACCGGGCGCCGCGCTGACCACCCCGGTCCTGGCCGGGGTGCGCGTCGAGGGCGACGCCGACGACCTGGCACAGGCCTGGCACGACTACGAGGCGACCCTGGCCCGCACGCGCGGACCCGAGCACCGGCCCGTGGTCTACAACTCGTGGTTCGCCACCACGTTCGACGTCCGCGTGGAGCACCAGCTCCGGCTCGCCGAGGCGGCCGCGCAGGTGGGCGCGGAGGTCTTCGTGGTCGACGACGGCTGGTTCCGCGGGCGCACCACCGACCGGGCGGCGCTGGGCGACTGGGAGGTCGACACCGAGCGGATCCCGGGCGGGCTCGGGCCGCTGGCCGAGGGCGTCAAGGCGCTCGGCATGCGGTTCGGCCTGTGGGTCGAGCCGGAGGCCGTGAGCCCCGACAGCGACCTGCACCGCGCGCACCCGGAGTGGGCGCACCACGTGGACGGGCGCCCCCTGGAGACGCTGCGCCACCAGTACATGCTGAACCTCGGCCTGCCGGAGGTGGAGGAGTGGGTGCTCGGCACGCTGCGCCGCCTGCTGACCGACACGGACATCAGCTACCTCAAGTGGGACATGAACCGCTCCATCGCCGATGGTGGGCGCACCGCCCCGGGTGGCGACGACTGGTCCTGGCGGCACACCCAGGCCTACTACCGCGTGCTCGACGCCCTGCGCGCCGAGTTCCCGCACGTCACCGTCGAGGCGTGCGCGGGCGGCGGCGGCCGGATCGACCACGCCGTCCTCGCCCGCACCGACGTGGTCTGGCCCAGCGACGAGACGGGGCCGCGCGACCGGCTGGCGATCCAGCACGGGTTCCTGGGCGTGCTGCCCGCGTGGACCATGAGCTCGTGGGTCACCGACCTGCCCGACCAGCTCGACCCCGACCGGCAGGACGGCCCGGCGAGCCTGGAGTTCCGGTTCGTCGTCGCGATGGCCGGGGTGCTCGGCATCGGCGCGGACCTCCTGGCCTGGGACGACGCGACCCGCGAGCGGGCGGCGTCGTTCGTGGACCTGTACCGCTCGATCCGGCCGGTGGTGCACACGGGGCGGGTCCGGCGGCACGGGGCGCCGGCCGACCCGGCGTGCGCGGTGCAGTACACGGGCCCGGACACCGTGGTGGTGCTGGCCTGGCGGCGTCCGGGCGCGGGCCTCACGGTGCGGCTGCGCGACCTGGACCCGGACGCGGCGTACCGGGTGCGGGGCGAGGACGAGGTGCGGACCGGCAAGGCGCTCGCGGCCGGCGGGCTCCCGATCGGCTGGACCTGGCAGGACTGCGACGTCGTGCTGCTGGACCGGGTGTGAGCGCGCGGCCGCTGACCGTCCGGACCGACCCGGCCCTGGGCGGCCGCTGGACCTCGTTGGCCACGCCCGAGCGCGAGTGGCTCTGGCGCAACCCGCGGGTCCCGGCCGCCCGGCGGGCCGCCGTCGTGCCGGGCGACCCGTTCGTCGACGCGGGCGGCGGGGAGGAGTGCTTCCCCACGATCAACGGCCCGAGCGACCACGGCGAGGTATGGTCCAGGCCCTGGTCGGCCGGCGGCGACGGCGCGGCGCGGGTCCGGGCCGGGAACCTCACCCTGAGCCGCCGCCTCCGAGCCGACGCCGGCACGGTCCGCGCCGACTACACGATTGCCGGCCCGACCGGCGCGACTCTGCTGCACGCCGTGCACCTGCTGCTCGACCTCGGCCCGGACGCCCGCCTGGAGGTGCCCGGACGGCCCGACACCCTCGTGGTCGAGTGGCCGGAGCCGGGTGCGACGACGCCCACCACCTGGCCCGACGGCAGGGGGGTGCCGCTCGACGTCCTCGGCCCGGACGACGGGACCGCCCGCTGCGCCGTCGTCGCGACCGACCGGCTCGACGTCGTGGACGGCGCCGACCGGCTCTCGCTGCGCTGGGGCGTCGGGCCGGGTCACGCCGCCCCGGTGTCGCTGGTGGTGTGGCGCAACCTGGGCGCCTGGCCCGACGACGGCCCGTACCGGTCGGTCGGCGTCGAACCGCTGCTCGGCGCCGAGACCAACCTCGACCGCGCCACCCCGGACCGGCTGGCCCGCCTGGACGAGCGCGGCCGGCTGGACTGGTGGCTGGAGGTACAGGCCTCGGCCACGGCCCACGTCACCTAGGCTGACGGGGTGGCCCTGCTGGGCACGAAGCTGCACATTCCCACGGCGCGGCGGCAACTCGTCCCTCGCCCGCGGCTCACTGCCCGGATGCCGATGGGGGCGGAGCAGCTGCCTCGGCTGATCCTCGTGTCCGCGCCCCCCGGCTTCGGCAAGACGACCCTGTTGAGCCAGTGGCTCGACCAGTGGCGGACGGTCCGGCCTGCCGAGACCCGTCGGGTCGCCTGGCTCTCGCTCGACGCCGAGGACAGTGCCCCGCAGCGCTTCCTGGCCCTCTTGATCGGCGCGATCCAGGTCGTCGAACCTCATGTGGGGGTCGATGCGGCCGCACTCCTCCGGGCCGGCGGCGCCACTGTCGCTCCCGGTGTCCTGGTGAGCCTGATCAACGACCTCGACAGCCTCGACGGAACTCTCGTGCTCGCGCTCGACGACTATCACCTGGTCCGGTCCGCCGAGGTCCACGAGGCGGTGACGTTCCTGCTCGACCACCTTCCCGATCATCTGCCGGTGGCGATGGCGACCCGCTCCGACCCGCCCCTGCCCCTGGCACGGCTGCGGAGTCGTGGGCAGCTCACCGAGGTGCGCGCCGCCGACCTGCGCTTCACCGCAGCCGAGACGCGGGAGTTCCTCAACCGGGCGATGGGACTGGATCTCGCCGAGGCCGATGTGGACGCGCTGGAAGAACGCACCGAGGGTTGGATCGTCGGACTCCAGCTCGCCGCGCTCTCCTTGCGCGACATCCCGGAGCGCGGTGACGCCGCAGCCTTCATCGAGGCGTTCACCGGCAGCAACCGGTTCGTCATCGACTACCTCGCCGACGAGGTGCTGGCGCGCCAGCCCGCCGAGGTCCGCGACTTCCTGCTCGGCACCGCCGTCCTCGACCGGCTCACCGGGCCCTTGTGCGACGCCGTCACCCGCGGCACAGACGGCGCGAGGACGCTGGAAGACCTGGAGCGCGGCAACCTGTTCCTGGTCCCGCTCGACGCCGAGCGTTCCTGGTACCGCTACCACCACCTGTTCGCCGACACGCTGCGCGCTCGCCTGCGCGCGGAGTCCCCTGACGAGGTGCCGGGCCTGCACCGGCGGGCCGGCGACTGGTTCGCCGCCCACGGACTCGTGGAGGACGCGGTCCGGCACGCGCTCGCCGGTGCGGACTTCGACCGTGCCGCCCACCTGATGGAGGAAGCGCTGCCGGAGCTGCGCCGGACCCGTCAGGACGGCCTGCTGCTGGGTTGGGTCCGGGCGCTGCCGGAGTCCGTGGTCCGGCGCAGCCCCGCCCTGAGCATCCTCGCAGGTTGGTCGCTGATGGTGTCGGGGGACCTCGACACGGCAGAGCGCCGGCTCGACGACGCCGAGGAAGCGCTGGCGGCCGGCGCAGTGGACGAGGATCTCGCCGCGGCGTGGGCGGACACCGATGATCTGCGGACCGCGCCGGCGACGGTCGCGGTCTACCGCGCATCGCTGGCCCAGGCGCGCGGTGATGTTACCGGCACCGTGCGCCATGCCCGGCGCGCGGCGGATCTCGCCCGACCCGAGGACCACTTCATCCGCGGAGCCGCCGGCGGGTTTCTCGGTCTGGCTGCTTGGGCGGCCGGCGACGTCGGGGAGGCGCTGTCGACGTTCTCCGCCGCTGTCCGCAGCCTGCACGCCGCGGGAAACCTCGTGGACGAGCTGGACAGCACGGTGGTGCTCGCCGACCTGTGGGTCGCCTCGGGCAGGCCCAGCCGTGCCCGCCGGCTGTGCGAGCAGGCCCTGCGGACGGCCACCACGAGCGGGCAACCGTACCTGAGGGCTACCGCCGACCTGCATGTCGCCCTGGCCGAGCTCGACCGCGAGGCCGACGAGCTGGCCGGCGCGGAGGGGCATCTCGAGACCGCGCGGATCCTGGGCGAGCGGACGTCGATCACCGAGAACCGGCACCGGTGGTTCGTCGCGATGTCGCAGGTGCGCGCCGCCGGTGGTGACTTCGACGCCGCGCTACGCCTGCTCGACCAGGCCGAGGCGCTCTACCGGCACGGCTTCTACCCCGACGTGCGCCCGATCGCCGCGATGAGGGCCCGCGTCGAGATCGCGGCAGGGGACCTGGCGTCGGCCGCTCGCTGGGCCGAGGACCGGGGAGTCGGCGTCGGTGACGACCCGGACCACCTGCGGGAGTACGAGCACCTGACCCTGGCGCGGCTCCTGCTCGCCCAACAGGGCGACGACCAGCACGATGCCCACCCCGGCGCTGCGTCTCCGACGGTGGTGCTGGGGTTGCTCGACCGGCTGCACGCCGCGGCCACCGACGCCGCGCGCGACGGCAGCGTGCTCGAGATCCGGGTGCTGCAGGCCCTCGCCCACCAGGCCGACCGAGACCTGCCGGCGGCACTGGCCGCACTGGGCCGCGCCCTGGGTGCGGCGCCGGAACCGGACAGCTACGTGCGGCTGTACCTGGACGAGGGCGCGCCGATGAGAGCCCTGCTGGCCGAGACCGCGAGCGCCACCGGCCCCATCGCCGGCGCGGAGCACGGGGAAGCGGTGCGGAGACGGGCCCGCCGACTTCTCCGGCGGACCCAGCCTGCCCGGACGAGCGGATCGGCCGGGTCCCGGCAGGTTCCGGTGGATAAGTTGAGCCGGCGCGAGCGCGAAGTGCTCCGGCTGCTCGACACCGAGCTGACCGGACCGGAGATCGCCCGCGAGCTCTACATCACGCTCAACACCCTGCGAACCCACACCAAGCGCATCTTCACCAAGCTCGACGCGGGGACCCGGGCCGTCGCCGTGCACCGTGCTCGCGAACGCGGGCTGCTGTGAGATCGCTCGACGTCCCGGTGTCACATCGTCGGTCACATCATGTGGTGACGCCCGGTCTCCGGGTCGGTTCCTAGGTTCGAGTCATCCCCGCGGCACCCTCCGCGGACCGACTCGAACAGGATCCGGACATGACCATCACCCGCTCCACCCTCATCCGGTCAGCCGCCGTCGCCGCAGTCGCCGCGGGGCTGATCTTCATCGGCGTGCAGATCGACCACCCCCACTCGGACGTCGACGCGGTCGCCACCACGGAGTGGGTCGTACGCAACTCACTGAAAGTGCTGATGGCCGCCTTGGCCCTGGCGGGCATCACCGGCATGTACCTGCGCCAGGTGAAGCAGGTCGGTCTTCTGGGCCTGCTCGGGTACCTGGTCTTCGGCGTCGGTTATCTCACCGTCATGTGCGTCGCCTTCGTCAGCGCGTACGTCCTGCCCTCGATCGCCGGGACCGACCCCGGCTACGTCGACGACGTCCTCGCCGCGGCCACCAACGGCAGCGCTACCGGTGACATCGGCCTGATGCAGGCCGCGCTCAACGTCTCGGGCATCACCTTCCTGGGTGGCGGCCTCATCTTCGGCATCGCGCTGTTCCGGGCACGCGTCCTCGCCCGATGGGCGGCCGCGCTCCTCGCCGTCGCCAGCGTCCTCACCGTCACGCTTGCCTTCCTGCCCGACGCCCTCTACCGGTTCCTGGCCTTTCCCAACTCCGTCGCCATGATCGGCCTCGGTTGCTCGCTCTGGCTCACCACGCGCACCAGGAGCACCACGCTGTCGGCCGGTGTCGGCGATCCGCCCCTCACCGCGGCGGGTTCGCGATGAGCCGACGACCCGTCGCGCCCGTCTGCTACGAGCTCCGGGTCGAGGGCCACCTCGACGAGCACTGGTCGACCTGGTTCGACGGGTTGGCCCTCGTCCGCGAGGACGACGGCACGACCGTCCTGCGCGGGTTGGTGGCCGACCAGGCCGCACTGCACGGCCATCTCGCGAAGGTGCGCGATCTCGGCGCGACGTTGATCTCGGTGAAATCTTCCACTGTAAGAATTTCGTCGCTACGATCGTCGGCGGTACTCAGCGACGCGGCCGCAACGGGGTGGCCGGGGAGAGGCCGTGCCGAACGAAGGAGTTCCATGCCGACGACGCCTGCGACATCCGTACAGCTCTACTCGGTCCGAGACGCGGTTGCTGACGACCTGGACGGCGCCGTGGCGCGCCTGGCCGAGATCGGCCTGCGGCACGTGGAGCCGTACGCCTTCCACGAGCGCACCGACGACTACCTGCGGGCGTTCGCGGCGACGGGCGTGACCGCGCCGTCGGGCCATGCGCCCGTGCTCGCCGCCGAGAACCCCGAGACGATCTTCGACGCCGCCGGGGCGCTGGGGATGGCGACCGTGATCGACCCGTTCCTGCCCGCCGAGGAGTGGCAGACCGCCGACCAGGTGGCCCGGCTCGCGGAGCGCATGAACGGGCTGGCGGCGCTCGCCGCGCAGCGGGGGCTGGAGTTCGGGTACCACAACCACGCCTGGGAGCTGGGCACCCGCCTCGACGGCCGGCACGCCCTGGAGGTGTTCGCGGAGCACCTGGCGCCCGAGGTGGTGCTGGAGGTGGACACGTACTGGGCGACCGTCGGGGGAGCGGACGTGCCGGCGCTGCTCGCGGCCCTGGGCGACCGCGTGCGGCTGATCCACGTCAAGGACGGCACGCTGGACGGCGACGTCGACCGGCAGCAGCCGGCCGGCTCGGGCGACGTGGACGTGCCCGCCGTCCTGGCGGCAGCCCCGCAGGCGACCCGCGTGATCGAGTTCGACGCCTACGGCGGGGACGTGTTCGAGGGGATCGCGGAGTCCCTGGCCTGGCTGACGGAGCACGACCGATGAGCGGGCCGGGCGTGGCGGGCGTCGGCATCATCGGGGCGGGCAACATCTCGACCCAGTACCTGGAGAACCTGACGCGGTTCGCCGACGTCGAGGTCCGGTTCGTCGCGGACCTCGACCTCGCGCGCGCGGCGGCGCGGGCGCAGGAGTACGGCGTGCCGGCGTCGGGCAGCGTCGACGAGCTGCTGGCCCGCGACGACGTCGACGTCGTCGTGAACCTCACCGTCCCCGCGGTGCACACCGAGGTGGGGCACCGGATCCTGGCCGCCGGCAAGCACGTGTGGAGCGAGAAGCCGGTCGCCCTCGACGCCGACGCCGCGGCCGCGCTGCTGGCGGACGCCGAGGCACGCGGCCTGCGCGTCGCGTGCGCCCCGGACACCGTGCTGGGCGCCGGCATCCAGACGGCGCTGCGGGCGATCGCGCGCGGCGACATCGGCGAGCCGCTGACGGCGACCACGATGTTCCACGTGCCCGGGCCCGAGTCGTGGCACCCGAGCCCCGACTTCCTGTTCGCACAGGGGGGCGGCCCGCTGTTCGACATGGGGCCGTACTACGTGACCACGCTCGTCCACGTCCTCGGCTCCGCCACCCGGGTCCAGGCCGTGGCCTCCACCTCCCGCCAGACCCGCACCATCGGGAGCGGCCCCCGGGCGGGCGAGGTGTTCCCCGTCGAGGTGCCGACCCATCACGCCGCGATCATCGAGTTCGGCGAGGGCCGATCGGCGCAGTCGACGTTCTCGTTCCAGCACGCGCTGCCCCGCAGCGGGTTCGTCGAGGTCAACGGCACGGAGGGCACGATCGTGCTGCCCGACCCGAACGGGTTCGACGGCGCCTCGTCCCTGTGGCGCTACGGCTCCGACGAGCCGACGGCGCTCCCGGCGTCCGGACCCGAGTTCGGGCGCGGGGCCGGCGTCGTCGACCTGGTGCGCTCGATCCGCGACGGCGGCACGGAACGGGCGTCGGGCGCGGTGGCGGCGCACGTCCTGGACATCCTGCTCGGGATCCGGGACGCCGCCGCGGCCGGGCAGCCCGTGAAGATCACGTCGGCCGTGTCACGCGTCGCGCCGCTGCCGGAAGGCTGGGACCCGGCGGTGGCGACCGGGTAGAGGACCCCTTGCGACGGGCAGCCCACTGTCAGCGCTCGCTGCCCGGCAGCAGCCGTTCCAGCAGCTCCAGCGACCGGCGCACGTCCACGGCCTCCGGGTCCAGCAACCACTGGAGCTGGAGGCCGTCGGACGCCGCCGCGACCAGCGCGGCGGCGTCGTCCGGGTCGATGTCGGCGGCGATCGCGCCGGAGGCCTGCCCGGCCCGGACCCGTTCGGCCAGGTCGGCGCGGACCCTCCGGAACCGGGCCTGCACGAACTCGCGGGTGTCCGGGTGCTGCTCCGCCTGGAGCGCGTCCGTGGTGAGCGTCGCGTACAGCTCGACGAGGCCGGGGATGGACGCGTTGCGCTCGGCGCTGCGCTCCATCAGGGCGACCGCCGAGACCTCCTCCGGGGCCGCGCGCTCGCCGCCCCGCGCCTCGTGCGCCCGGTAGACCTCGACGAGCAGCTCGTCGCGGTGCGCGAAGTAGTAGCGCAGCGCGGCGTGCGAGACGCCGATCGCCTCGCCGATGGCCCGCAGGGACGCGCCCACGCCGCGCTCGGCGAAGACGGCGATGGCGCTCGTGAGGATCTGGGCGCGCCGTTCCGGAGCCTTCCGGTACGACCGTGCCTGCGCTCCCGCGTCGCCGTTCACCATGGGGGCCATCGTACGAACGGCCGCCAGGAATTCCCTGGGCGGGAGCGGGTGGAATGCGGTGCCCGTCCGCGGGGTTGCCGAGCGTATGACTACCTTCGGCATCATCGGAGCAGGACACATCGGCAGCCAGGTCGCCCGCGTGGCGATCGCGCAGGGCAACGAGGTGGTGATCGCCAACTCGCGCGGCCCCGAGACGCTCGCCGACCTCGTCGAGGAGCTCGGGCCCAAGGCCCGCGCCGCGACCGCGCAGGAGGCGGCGGAGGCCGCCGACGTCGCCGTGATCTCGGTGCCGCTGAAGGCCTACCGCGACATCCCGGTGGAGCCGCTGGCGGGCAAGGTCGTGCTCGACACCAACAACTACTACTGGGAGCGCGACGGCCACATCGAGGCCCTGGACCGCGGCGAGGCGACCACGGCCGGCCTGCTCCAGGAGCACCTGCCGACGTCGAAGGTCGCGAAGGCGTTCAACCAGATCACGGCGCCGACGATCACCACCGACGGGACGCCGGCCGGCACCCCCAACCGCCGCGCCCTGGCCACGGCGAGCGACTTCCCCGAGGCCGTCGAGCTCGTGACGCGGCTCTACGACGAGGCGGGCTTCGACACCGTCAGCGCCGGCCCGCTCAGCGAGTCCTGGCGCTTCGAGCGTGACCGCCCCGCCTACGTCTCCCGGCAGAACGCCGAGGAGCTCCGGGAGAACATGACCAAGGCGCAGCGCGTCCTGGGCTGAGCCGGGGCACCCTCAGGACCGCGCGGTCCCCTCGGCCGAGCGGAGCACCGCGGTCTTCGGGTAGTGCTCGGGGTCCCGCGGGCCGTCGGGGAACTCGAACAGGTCGATCATGAGCTGCAGGGGGTAGGCCAGGACCTGGACCGACGTCCAGACGCTCTCGTCGTCGACGAGCAGGCGGACGCCCCCGGCGTCCCACCGGGCGGCGTAGGCGTGCCGGGCGGTGGCGTCGATCGGGAGCCGGACGTCGGCCAGGTCGGTCTCCAGCCGCGGGTCGTGGTGCGCCTTGATGCCGAGCCGCACCGTGGAGCCGCCGGGCCCCACGCGGTCGCCGAAGAGCTCGGCCAGGCAGATCTCGCCGGAGTCCTGCGGCGAGCTCTCCTCGAACCCGACCAGCCAGATCCCCACCATGCAGGTGGGGTCGGGTGAGGCGGTCACGACCACCTCCACCTCGCCGGCCGACGGCGTCCACAACCGCCGAGCGGGCGTCGGGGTCCGGACGACCAGTCCGTCCGATCGGTGCCGGTGCTGGCCCCGCGTGGCGTTCGCGGGACCGGCCCAGCTGCCGGTCTGAAGGTTCGAGACCCGCATCTCGCCGTCCTCGGGCCGCCAGGCCGGCTGGTCGTGGTCGATCCGCAGCCGCAGGCCCCCGGGCACGAAGTCGTACCGCGCCGCGGACCGCTCGGGCGTGGTCCAGTGCGGCAGGTAGTGGTCCACCCACTGCGTGCCGTCGAGCGCCGGCCCCTCGAACGTGTCGTCGAGGCGACCTGCGGGGCGTGCCGGGCCGGCGTCGTCGGTGCCGTGCATGGGACCAGTCTCGTTCCTCGGCTACTGTCGCCGCATGCCCACCAGCCCCGACGACCCCTGGTCCGCCGTCGCCGACGACTGGGGCCGGTACTGGGGCACCTTCGCCCGGCCCGTGTGGGAGCCGCTGGTGCGCACCGCCGGGATCGGGCCCGGCTCCCGGGTGCTCGACGTCGGCTGCGGCAGCGGCGAGCTGCTGGAACACCTCCAGGACCTGGGCGCGCGGGCGAGCGGCGTCGACCCGGCGACCCGGATGGTCGAGCTCGCGCGGGCGCGCGCCGTGGGCGCGGACGTGCGCCTCGGCGAGGCCGAGCACCTCCCGTTCGACGACGGCGCCTTCGACGCCGTGCTCGCCGTGAACGCGGTCCAGTTCGCCGACGACGTCGACGACGCCCTGGCCGAGATCGCCCGCGTGCTGACGCCGGGCGGCGTCGTCGGCCTGGCCGGCTGGGCCGACCGGACCCGGAACGACCTCGACGCGATCAACGTGGCGCTCGCGGAGGCCGACGACGAGGAGCCGCCCGAGGACAGCCCGCTGCGCCTGCAGGGCGGGCTCGCCGCCGTGCTCGCCGACGCGGGCTGGGCGGTGCTCGACCACGGCGTGGTGCCGGTCCCGTGGACCGCCCGGGAGGCGAACGACCTGGTGCGCGGCATCCTGTTCGGCGAGGGCGACGCGACGGTCGCCGAGCTCGCGCCCGTGGTGGTCGAGGCCGCCGCGCCGTTCCGCCGTCCCGACGGCAGCTACCGCCTGCTGAACGCCTTCCGCTGGGCGGTAGCCCGGCGTCCCTGACCGGCGTCGGTAGGGTGGGGCCACGTGAGCCTCCCGACCGACCCGGACCAGCCCGTCCTGCGTGTGCCCGGGATCCGGGCCCTGGTCTGGATGTCGCTGTTCGGCTTCGCAGGCTATGCGCTCCTGCTGCCGACGGCGCCCCTGTGGGCCACTCACGGCGGCGCCGACGAGGGCGGCGCGGGGCTGGTGAACGCCGTCCTCATGCTCGCCACCGTCACCTTCCAGACGACCGTGCCCTGGGCGCTGCGCCGGCTCGGCTGGCGCACGACGCTGGTGGCCGGGGTGCTGCTGCTCGGGCTGCCGTCCCTGGCGTTCCTGCTCACCGACGAGCTCGGGTGGATCCTCGCGGCGTCCGCGGTGCGGGGTGCCGGGTTCGCGGTGGTGACCGTGTGCGGCGCGACCGCGATCGCCGAGCTGGTCGACGTCTCCCGGCGGGGCCGCGCGATCGGCGTCTACGGCCTCGCGGTCGCCGCTCCCCAGGTGTTCCTCACGCCGAGCGCCGCCTGGGTCGCCGAGTCCGTCGACTTCCGGGTCGTGTTCGTCCTCGGCGCCCTGCCCGCGCTCGCCGTGCCGTTCGCCGTGGCCCTCGGACGGCGGCTGGACCTGCTCACCGCCGGCCACGCCGACGGCGCCGCGCCGCAGGTGCTCGACGGCGCGGCACCCAGCCGCGCGCGCATGCTGCTCGCGCTGGCCATGCCCTCCCTCGTGCTGCTCGCCGTGACCACGCCCGGGGGAGCGCTGCTCACGTTCGCGCCCCAGCTCGGCTACGGCGCGCTCGTCGCGATGGCCGGGCTGCTCGGCCTCACCGTCGCGGCGGCCCTGTCCCGCTGGCTGGTCGGCGGCCTGGCCGACCGGTACGGGCCGCGCCGGTTCGTCCCGCCCCTGCTGGCGCTCTGTGCGGCGGGCCTCGTGCTGTGCGCCTGGTCGCTCACCGGCACGGGCCCCGGCGCCGCGGGGCTGATCGCGGGGATGACCGTCGTCGGCGTCTCCTACGGCAGCCTGCAGAACCTCACGCTGGTCAGCGCGTTCGCGGCCGTGCCCGACCGGGAGCGCAGCGTCGCCAGCGCCGTCTGGAACATCGGCTTCGACACCGGCACCGGGCTCGGCTCGCTCGTGGTCGGCTTCATCGCGGCCGGCACGAGCTTCGCGGTCGGGCTCCTGACGACCGCGGTGCTGTGCGCCGTCGTCGCCGTCGTCACCCTGGTGGCCGCCAGGACCGCCGGCCGGCGGCACGCCTAGGAGCACCAGGGTGCGGACCAGGGCCGCACCCTGGTCCGCCGCCCGGCCCGCCGGGCGAGGGTGGGCGGCATGATCGACAAAGGACTGCCCGGCGACGCCGTCGGGCCCGGGCGGCCGGTGGGCCGCCGAATCGTGCTGGCGATGCTCGGCCTGGGCGCCGCGGGCGTGGCCGTGGGACCCGCGGTGCGGGACGGGGTGCGCGGCGCCTTGTCCCGGCTCGCGCCGGCGGCGGTGCCGGACGACCGCGGCTTCCGCTACTTCAGCGTGGTCGGCTCCGTGCCGCGCCAGGACGCGACGAGCTACCGGCTCACCGTCGGCGGGCTGGTGGACCGGCCTGCCACGTACACGCTCGACCAGCTCGCGGCGCTGCCCCAGCACACGGTGGTGCACGACGCCGTCTGCACGGACGGCTGGCAGGTGGACGACGTGCCGTTCACCGGCGTGCTGCTGCGTGACCTCCTGGACGCCGCCGGCGTGCGGGACGAGGGCGCCGCGGTGCGGTTCACCTGCTTCGACGGCGCCTACTCCGAGAGCCTCACGCTGGAGCAGGCGCGCCGGGCGGACGTCGTCGTCGCGCTGCGCATGTTCGACGAGCCCGTGCCGCACGACAGCGGCGGCCCGGTGCGGCTCTTCGTGGCGCCGATGTACTTCTACAAGTCGGCCAAGTGGCTCTCCGGGATCGAGGTCACCAGCCAGGTCCAGCAGGGGTACTGGGAGGACTACGGCTACCCCGTGGACGGCTGGCTGCCCGGCGAGGAGCCGGTCGGTGCCTGAGCGCGTGCTCCGCTTCAGCCCCGCCGAGCGGGCCGTCCACCGGGCGACCGGGCTGCTGTTCCTGGTCTGCCTGCTCACCGCGGTGGCGCTCTACGTGGCGCCGGTCGCGCAGCTCGTGGGCCGGCGGCTCCTCGTCGAGACCCTGCACGAGTGGTCCGGGCTCCTGCTGCCCGTGCCGGCCCTGCTCGGCCTGTGGTCCGGCCCGTTCCGGGCGGACCTGCGCCGCCTCGACGACTTCGCCGAGCACGACCGACGGTGGCTCGCAAGCCTCCGCTCACCCGACCCGCGCCGCGGCCGGTTCGCGGGCAAGTTCAACGCCGGCCAGAAGGTCTGGGCCTCCTGGCTCGCCGGCGCCGTCCTGGTCATGCTCGGCACCGGTCTGCTGCTGTGGTTCAAGTTCGCGCTCGACTTCGTCCCGCGGGCCGGCGTCGTGCTCGTGCACGACGTCGTCGCCTACGCCCTCGTGGTCGTCGTCGCCGGCCACGTGCTCAAGGCGATCGCCGACCCGGAGGCCCGGCGCGGGATGCGCACCGGGTCCGTCCGGCGGTCGTGGGCGGCGCGGGAGCACGCGCTCTGGGTCGGTCAGAACTCGTCGCCCTCGTCGCTCCAGGCCTCCCAGGCCGCGGACGACGCCGCGTAGGCGGCCACCGCGCCGAGGATCGCGGCGCTCACGGCGCTGCCCAGGGCCGTCCCGGGCGCGTCGGTGCCGAGCGCCTGGGCGAGCGCGCCCCGCCGCCGGCCCTCGACCCGCGCCGCCGCCCGACCCAGGGCGGCGGCGGACGGGTCGGCGGGTGGCTCGTCGGTGCGGGAGAGCCGGTCGAACACGGCCTCCCGCTCCGCCGGGGTGAGCCGCTCGAAGGCGGCGACGTGCACCTGCTCGACGGTGTGCGGCGGGGCGGAGCTCAGCAGCCGCTCGGAGCGGTCGAGCGCCCCGGCGTCGTCAGACCTGCTCATCGTCGACTCCTTCGGGGGTGTCGGCGGGCGTGTCGGCGGGGACGATGCGGTAACCCTGCTCCGCGAGGGTGCGGGTCATGTGCTTGGCGTACCACTCGGGCCAGCCCTCGTCGTACACGCCGCCCAGCTCCTCCTGCTCGTGCACGCCGTGCGCCGTGGCCGCCTGCCTGAGCAGGTCGAGCAAGATCTCGTTGGACCTCGGGTCCGGGGTGGTGCTCATCGGCCCGGGAGGCGGTCGATGATCTGCTGGAGTACCCACTCGTTGCCGTCCGGGTCGGCGAACGACGCGAACGACGCGTAGCTGTCGTGGTCCGGGTGCGGCCCCGGCACGCGGTTCGCAGTGCCGGCCCAGTGGAACACGCCGTCCTGGTCGTGCCAGACCTCGCTGACGTCGGCGCCGTGCTCGACGAGCTCGGCGCGTGCGGCGGCGAGGTCGGTGACCACGAGGTGCAGGCCCCGCACGGAGCCCGGCGCTGCGTCGGTGAGGTGCTCGCCGAAGATGATCGACGTGGCGGACCCGGGCGGGGTGAGCTGCACGACGCGCAGGCCGCGCTCGGTGGCGAAGTCGGCGTCGAGACGCCAGCCGAGCCCTGCGTAGAAGTCCTTGGCGCGGTCCACGTCGGCGACGGGCAGGACGACGACCTCGAGCTTGAGTTCCATGGTGTTCTCCGGTTCTGGGGTGCTGGTGGGGTGGGCGGTGGGGGTCACTTGGCCTGCAGCGGGCCCGCGAAGGACTTGCTGAGGGAGGCGGGACCGACGAGGGGCAGCAGGGCAGCGAGCAGCTTGCGCTGGAAGGTCTGGGGCCGGCGGGTCAGCTCGACGTCGATGCGGCTGCCGTCCCCGGCGGGGGTGACCTGGAAGACCCAGCCGCCGCCGGGTCCGAACACCTTCGAGTCCAGTGTCGTGATGTCGACGCGGCCGCGCTCGTCGTCCCACTCGTAGCGGGCCCTCTCCCAGGCGGCGGCGGTGCCCTCGGTGACCTCGGCCCAGTTGTCGCCCTGGGCGTGGACGGTGAGGTGGTCGGCGTCGATCGTGGGCCAGGCCTCGGCGCGGGCCGGGCTGAAGTCGGTCAGGACCCGCATGGCGGCTTCGGGGGCGAGCGTGGAGTCGAGGTGAAAACGGACGGCGGTCATGGTCGGGCTCCTCAGATTGTGTAACCACTTTGAGCGGTTACTGCGACGACCAGAACTGTGGCACACCATCTGTAACCCGTCAAACTGGTTACGAGGACTTGTGCGTCACACCGGTCACCGGTCAGAATGGTTACGTGAACCACGCCTTCCCCTGCGGAACGCTCGCGCTCGACTTCCTCGGCACGCTGCGCGCCCGCCGCAACCCGGTCCCCGCGGAGAAGCTCGGCACGCCCGAGCTCCTCGACGACTGGTTCGTCGAGTCGGGGATGTTCGACGCCGCCCCGCACGCCGACAAGGCAGACCTGACGGCGGCCCTGGAGCTGCGCGAGTCGCTCTACGCGCTCGTCGAGGACCGGCTGGGTGGGCGCGCGGCGCTGGCTGCCCTGGCCGAGGCGGGCCCGGGCGGCCCCGGCGCGCCGGTCACGTCGGGCGGTCCTGTAGCGACCGCCCCGCACGCCGACCCTGCCCCGCACGCCGACCCTGCCGCGCTCGCCGCCCCTGCCGCGCTCGCGGCGGCGGTCGCCGTCCTGAACCGGTACGCCGCCGCGCCGCCCGTCGTCGTGCAGCTGGGTGTGGACGGCGCCGGCTCTGCCGGCGGCATCGAGAACGCCGCCACCCGTCGCTCCGGCTCGGCCGCGCAGGGGCTCGCGGCCGTGGCTCGCGAGGCCGTCGAGATCCTGGGCGGGCCCGACGCCGCGCTGCTACGCGAGTGCGGCCGACCCGAGTGCACCCAGGTCTACCTGGACCGGTCGCGCGGGCACCGTCGCGAGTGGTGCGCCATGCGAACGTGCGGCAACCGGGTCAAGGTCTCGGCCTACCGATCGAGGCACCGCACGGCCCCGGCCCCGACGCCGTCGGCGACGTCGACGACCCACGCCTGACCCCGCCCCGCGCCGGCCCACCCCACCCCACCCCGCCCCCGCCGCCCCACGCCGAAGGTGCGCTTCTACCCAGTCATTGGGCCCGAAATCGGCCGTGTTCCGGGCCCAATGACTGGGTAGAAGCGCACCTCTGACCTGGGCCGTCAGGGGCCGCTTGACGCCCCGCCCGCGCCGGTGCAACACTGACGCCCATCGCCGGAAACGTTTCCAGCAGAATCGCGGCTGCGAACTGGAAACGTTTCCAAGCGAGCCAGGTAACCCAGCAGGACCTCACGACGAAGTGGAGTGACAGTGTCGTCATCACGCGCCACCCTCATCCAGGTGGCCGAGCGCGCCGGGGTGTCGCTGGCGTCGACCTCGCGGGCGCTGCACGGCACGGGCGCGAGCCAGAAGATGGTGGACCGCGTCCGCGCCGCCGCCGCCGAGCTCGGCTACAGCCCGGACGCGATCGGCCGGTCGCTGCGCATGAAGCGGACCTTCCAGGTCGCGTTCGCCGTCGCCGACATCGGCAACCCCGTCTACGTCGAGATGCTCACCGCCATCCACGAGGTGCTCGCGCCGCACGGGTACCGCGTGGTCGTCATGTCCACGGGGCACACGGTCGCCTCCACGGTCGACCTGGTCCGCAGCCTCGGCAGCGGGTTCGTCGACGGCCTGATCGTCAGCCCCCTGCGCACGGACGACGCGCTCGTCGAGGCGATCCGCGAGGCGCCGGTCCCCGTCGTCGTCATCGGCCGCTCACTGGAGCAGCAGGGCATCGACTCCGTCTCCACGGACTCCGCCGCGGGCCTCGGCCAGGCCGTCGCCCACCTCCTGGAGATCGGCCGCCGCCGGATCGGCTTCGTCAACGGCCCGCTCGACACCACCCCGGGCGCCGCCCGCCAGCGCGGGTTCGACGCCGCGACGAGCGGCCCGGCGTTCACTGGGGACCACGCCGAGACGGAGCGGGCGGACGACTTCACCGTCGCCGCCGGGCTCGCCGCCGCGCGCCGGCTGCTGTCCCGCACCCCCGTGACGGGGCCGTTCGACGCCGTCGTCGCGGCCAACGACCTGCTCGCCATCGGCGTCGTCCGCGCCGCCCGGGAGCTGGGGCTCTCGGTACCGGGCGCGCTCGCCGTCACCGGCATGGACGACACGGAGATCGGCCGCGTCTTCCAGCCGAGCCTGACCAGCGTCTCGCTCGGGTCCGCGGAGCGTGGGGCTGCCGCCGCCCGGCTCGTCCTGGACCGGGTGGACGACGTCGCCGAGCCCGCCCAGCAGATCGCCATCGGGCCGCGCCTGTTCGTGCGCGAGTCCACCGCCCAGGAAGAGAGTGCTCGATGACCGTCCTCGCCTCGCCCCGGCCGCCGTCGCCGCCCCGGTCCGGGCGCCGTCGCGGCCCCACGGGCATGGACCGCGCCCGGCGCCGCGAGGCCGCCGCGCTGGTGATGCCGTCGCTGCTGCCCATCCTCGTGCTCTCCGTCGCGCCGCTGCTCATGGGCGTGCTGCTCGCTTTCACGGACGCCGAGCTCGTGCGGCGCCCCGACTACCAGTTCGTCGGCGTCGACAACTTCGTGCGGCTCGCGGGCAACTCGTTCTTCTGGGACTCGTTCCGCATCGGCATGGTGTGGGCGGTCTCGGTGACGCTGCTCCAGCTCGTCGCCGCGCTGGGCCTCGCGCTGCTGCTCAACTCGGGGCTGCGCCTCCAGGGGCTCACGCGGGTGCTGGCCCTGATCCCGTGGGCGATGCCGCCCGTGGTCGTGGCGATCATGTGGAAGATGATCTACTCGCCGAACGCGGGGCCGCTCAACGCGTTCCTCGGTTCGCTGGGCCTGCCGGACGACATCAACTGGCTCGCGGACTTCTCGACCGCGCTGCCCGCCGTCATCGTCGTCGGCGTCTGGGTGGGCATGCCCCAGACCACGGTGACGCTCCTCGCCGGGCTGCAGCAGATCCCGGCCGAGCTGCACGAGGCCGCCGCGATGGACGGCGCCGGGGCCTGGCGCCGCTTCTGGGCGGTCACGCTGCCGAGCCTGCGGCCGATCGTCGCGTCGATCACGTCGCTGAACTTCATCTGGAACTTCAACTCGTTCTCCCTGGTCTACGTGCTGACCGAGGGCGGGCCGGGCGGCCGCACCATGCTGCCGATGCTGTTCACCTACCTGGAGGCGTTCAAGAACCGGAACATCGGTTACGCCGCCGCGATGGGCGTGGTGCTCGTCGTGGTGGTCGTGCTCCTCCTCGCGCTCTACCTGCGGTCGCAGTTCCGCGACGACCGCGCCGAGAAGAAGGGCTGAGCCGATGCGCGTCCTCGTCCGCCCCGCCCAGTACGTGGCGCTGGCCTGTTACATCATCTTCCTGGGCTTCCCGCTGCTGTGGCTGCTGTCGGCCTCGGTGAAGTCGTCCGGCGAGCTCAACTCGCTGGTCGTGAACCTGCTGCCGCAGGAGTGGCACTGGGAGAACTACTCGCAGGCCCTGGCCCGGCAGGGCCTGGTGCACTCCGCGGCCAACAGCGCGATCGTCGCGCTCGCGTCGACCGCGCTCGTCATCCTCGTCGCGCTGCCGGCCTCGTACGTGCTGGCCCGGCTCAAGGGCGCGATCCGCACGGCCGGCGTCGGCTGGATCCTGGTGAGCCAGGTGTTCCCGGTGATCCTCGTGATCCTGCCGCTGTTCCTGATCCTGCGGACGATCGGTCTGACGGACAGCCTCGTCGGGCTCACGCTCGTGCACACCACGTACACGCTGCCGTTCGCGCTGTGGATGCTGCAGGGCTACGTGGCCGCGATCCCCGTGGAGCTCGAGGAGGCCGGGGCGATGGACGGCGGCAGCCGCCTGGTGGTGCTGCGCCGGATCGTCGTCCCGCTGCTCGCCCCCGGCGTCGTCGCCACGGCGATGTTCAGCTTCGTCTCCTCCTGGAACGAGTTCTTCTTCGCTCTCGTGCTGCTCCAGTCGCCCGAGAACTACACCCTGCCGATCACCCTGTCGACGTTCATCGGCGGCGAGGGCAAGGTCGCGCTCGGCCCCCTGGCGGCGGGCTCCGTGCTCGCCGCGATACCCAGCATCGTCTTCTTCTCGATCATGCAGAAGAAGCTCACCGGCGGCCTCATGGCCGGGGCGGTCAAGGGATGACCAGCCCCCACGGCCACACCAGCACCACCTATCCGAAAGGCAGACCCATGAAGTCTCGTGGAGTGTTCATCGCTGCATGCCTCACGACCAGCACCCTCCTGCTCGCCGCCTGCGGCAGCGGGGACGCCGCCGACGACGGCCCGGTCACGCTGAAGTTCCAGGCCCTGTCCGACCAGCCGGCCGCCATCGCCGCGACCGAGTCGATCGTCGAGGACTGGAACACGGCCAACCCCGACGTCCAGGTCGAGATCGTCCCGGCGGGCTGGGACGGCGTCTACGACAAGCTCATCACCCAGTTCAACGGCGGCGCCGCGCCCGACGTCATCCACTACGAGGCGGCGAGCATCGTGTCGTTCGCCCGCGACGGCTACCTCGCCGACCTGACCGACCTCATGTCGGACGAGCGCCGCGCGGACATCCCCGAGGGTGTGCTCGACTCCGTGACCGTCGACGACCAGGTGATCGCCTACCCGACCGAGCTGCAGTCGTACGTGGTGTTCGCCAACCGCGCGCTGCTGGAGGACGCCGGGGTGGAGATCCCGACCGGCGAGACCATGACCTGGGACGAGCTGCGCGAGATCGCCAGGGCGACCACGAAGGGCGACGTCTACGGCCTCGGCTGGGGCCTCTCCAGCCCGACGGCGGCGTTCATGGCGCTGGCCCCCGGGTTCGGCGGCACGTACATCGAGGGCACGGGCGAGGACGCCGACCTGACCGTCGGCGAGGGCGAGATGGCCCTGCCCGAGCTGGTGCACGCCATGGCCTACGACGACGAGTCGATCCTGCCGGTGACCCTGACCCAGTCGGGTTCGGAGGCCATCGCCTCCTTCTACGCCGGGCAGACGGCGATGACCGTGCAGGGCTCCTACCAGGCCGCGAACATCGCCAAGGACGCGCCGAAGGACCTCGACTGGGTGGCGCTGCCCCCGCTGGCCGGCCCCGAGGGCCCGCAGCAGGCGGCCAACCCCCAGACGCTGTCGGTCAACATCGACTCCGAGCACGTCGAGGAGTCGGCGGAGTTCATCGAGTTCTTCACGCAGACCGAGCACCTCGCCGCGCTGAACGAGGCGGACGCCCTGATCCCGGCGACGACGTCGGCCCAGGAGGCCCTGACGGAGAAGCTGGGTGACGAGAACGGCTGGAGCACGATCCTGGCCTCCGGCCAGAACTTCACGGCCGCTCCCTACCTCTTCGCCGACTCCTACGCCCAGTGGAAGGACACCGTGGCGACGCCCGCCTACCAGCGCTACCTGGCGCAGGAGACGGACGAGACGGAGCTCGCCGACCAGCTCACGAGCGGCTGGGACGAGATCACGCAGTAACTGACGCAAGCGACGTAGGAACGAACAAGGAGCGTAGCCGTGAGCTGGTTAGAGGACCGGTCGGTGGCCGTGATCACCGGTGCCGCAGTGGGGGACGCCCTCGGTGGAGCGACCGAGGGCTGGACACCGGAACAGATCGAGGAGCGGCACGGGGGCCGCGTGCGCGGCATCGTCGGGCCCTGGTACCCCAACTGGCGCGACGCGCGCCCCATCGCCCCGTACCACAAGGGCGACGGGCACATCACGGACGACACCCTCATGACCAGGGCGCTGGTGGAGGTGTACGCCAAGCGGCGTGCGCACCTCGACGCCTACGCGATGGCCGAGGACCTGGTGCCGCTGATGATCGGGGAGCCCCGGTGGATCCCCGAGCTCGAGTCGACGGCGCTGCTGCTCCAGCGGGTGTTCCTCGCCGAGAAGTGGCTGGTCGCCCGGCTGCACTACGGGCACGTGGACCCGCGCGAGGCGGGCGTGGGCAACGTGGTCAACTGCGGGGCGGCGATGTATGCGGCCCCGGTCGGCCTGGTGAACGCGGGCGACGCCCGCGCCGCCTACGCCGAGGCGATCGACCTCACGGGCGCCCACCAGTCGAGCTACGGCCGCGAGGCGGCCGGGGTCTTCGCGGCGATGGTCGCGGCCTCGGTCGCCCCGGGCGCCACGCTGGACGACGTCGTGGCCGCCGCGCTCGACGTGGCGCACGACGGGACGGCGGACGCGCTCCGGGCCGTGGTCGACGCGGTGTCCGGCTGGCCGAAGCCGCCCACGACCGACGACGAGGAGCGCAAGCTCGCGCGCCTCGTCCGTGAGGTCGTGGCCCCGTACGACTCCGTGGGCGCGGAGTACCGGCAGATGTCGATGGACGCCCGCCGGCCCTCGCGGACCAAGTCGATCGAGGAGCTGCCGGTGGCGCTCGGTCTCCTGCTCGGGCACCACGGCGACTACCGCGGCTCCGTGCTGGCCGCCGTGAACTACGGGCGCGACGCCGACTCGATCGCCGTCATGGCGGGCGCGGTGGCCGCCGGGCTCGGCGGGAGCGGCGTGGTGCCCGCCGAGTGGCTCGACGAGATCGAGACCGCCAGCAAGATGGACGTCCGGGAGACCGGACGGCTCATGGCGGACGCCGCCGGCGACATCCTGCGGGCCGACCGCGAGCGGGCGCTGGCCCGCCTGACGTCGCTCGACGCCGTCGGGGCGGGTGAGCCCGCGTGAGGCTGACCTGGGCCCAGCCCGAGGACCTGCTGGCGCACGAGCTCGTGCAGTCGGCGGCCGAGGGCAAGGACGTCGCCGACGTCCGCGACCGCTGGGTCGCGGCGGGCGGCGACCCGACGCCGGCCGTGAGCGGCGCCGGGCCCGTCCCCGCCACCCCGGCCCTCCGGGCGCTGGCCCGGACCCTGCTCGACGAGCTCGACGCCCGGCCGTCGGCGTCGTCGGCCCCGGACACGTGGGCCGACGTCGAGGCCCTGCTCCCGCCCGCCCCGGCGCTGCCCCGTCGCCCGGCCGGCGGCGACGCCGCCTACGCCGCCCGCGTCCAGGGCGCCTGGACCGGCCGGGCAGCGGGCTGCCTGCTCGGCAAGCCCGTCGAGAAGATCCCGCGGGCCGGGATCGAGGAGATCCTGCGCGCGACCGGCCGGTGGCCGCTGGACGGCTGGTTCACCGCCGTCGGCCTGCCCGACGACGTCGCGGCGCGCTGGCCGTGGAACCGCCGGTCGGCGCCGACGTCGCTGGAGGAGAACATCTCCGGCATGCCGGAGGACGACGACCTCAACTACCCGATCCTGGCCCTCGCGCTCCTGGAGCGGCACGGCCGCGGGTTCACCACCGACGACGTGGCGCAGCTCTGGCTGGACAACCTGCCCGCCGGGCGCACCTTCACCGCTGAACGCGCGGCGTACCGCAACATCCTCGACGCGGTGCCGGTGCCCGGGACGGCCACGCACCACAACCCGTTCCGCGAGTGGATCGGCGCGCTCATCCGCACCGACCTGCTCGGCTGGGTCTCGCCCGGCGACGTCCGCGGGGCGGCCCGGCTGGCCTGGGCCGACGCCCGGCTCAGCCACACCGGCGACGGCGTCCACGGGGCGATGTGGGCGGCCGGGCTGGCCGCGGCCGCGATGGTCGCCGTCGACGTCGACCAGGTGCTCGACGCCGCGGACGCCGTCGTACCGCCCGGGAGCGGGCTGGCCGCCGCCGTGGCGCTCGGCCGGTCCCTGGGCCGGGACAACGACGGGAGCGAGGCGGGCGTGCGCGCCGGGCTCGACCGTGTCCACGCCGAGTACGGGCACCTGCACTGGGTGCACACCCTGAACAACGCGGCCGTCATCGCGTTCGCGCTGTCCGCGGGCCGGGGCGCGTTCGGGCCCAGCGTCTCGATCGCCGTCACGGCGGGCTGGGACACGGACTCGGCGGCGGCGACCGTGGGCGGGGTCGTGGGGGCTCTCCTCGGTGTCGACGGTATCGGCGAGCGGTGGACCGCGCCGCTGGACGGGCGCATCGCGACCTCCCTGCCGGGCGGGGAGCAGCGCATCGCCGACCTCGCGGCGCGTACCGTGGCGCTGGTGGAGCCGGCCGGAGGTGCCGCATGACCGGGCACGTGGTGGTGGTCGGGTCGGCCAACGTCGACCTGGTGGTGGACGTGCCCCGGCACCCCGCCGGCGGCGAGACCATCCTGGGCGGCGACCTGCGCCGCACGCCGGGCGGCAAGGGCGCCAACCAGGCCGTCGCCGCGGCGCGCGCCGGGGGAGCGGACACCACGTTCGTGGGGGCGCTGGGCCAGGACGAGTCCGGCGAGCTGCTGCTCGCCTCGCTCGACGGGGCGGGCGTGCGCACCGACGTCGTCGAGCGGGTCGACGCCCCGACCGGCACCGCCCTGATCACCGTCTCACCCGACGGCGAGAACGCCATCGTCGTGGCGCCCGGCGCCAACTCGCACGTGCGGGTCGGCGCGGCGCAGGCCGCGCGGATCGCCGCGGCCGACGTCGTCCTGGCGCAGCTCGAGATCCCGCTCGACACCGTGATCGCGGCCGCCCGGGAGCGTCGCGAGGGCGCGCTGTTCGTGCTCAACGCTGCGCCGTCGCGGGACCTGCCCGACGCCCTGTGGGACCAGCTCGACGTGCTCGTGGTCAACGAGCACGAGGCGGCGGACCTGGCGGGGCCGGGCTCCGGCGCGACCCCCGAGGACCTCGCGGCGGCCCTGCTGACCCGTGTCCCCGCGGTGGTCGTGACCCTGGGCGCGGCGGGCAGCCTGGTGGCCCGGCGCGGCGCGGCGCCCGCCGTGGTCCCGGCCGCCGAGGTCGCGGCGGTCGACACGACCGGCGCGGGTGACACGTACTGCGGCGTCCTGGCCGCGGCGCTGGCCGGCTCAGGGCCGGCCGTGCCGGGCCTGCTGCAGGCGGCCCGCCTGGCCGGCGCCGCCGGGGCGCTCGCCGTCACGCGGCCCGGAGCGCAGGACGCCGTGCCCGACGCGGCCGCCGTCGTCGCGCTGGCAGAAACACTCGGAAAGGCATCATGCGCTACACGTTCGACCCCCTGGTCCCGCGGCCGATCGACCGGCCCACCGAGGTCGTGGCCGGGGCGCTGACCCCGGGGGCGAGCGAGGCGCTCGACCAGGCCAAGATCTTCTCCGGGCCCGCCGACCCGGCCGACCGCCCGGCGTGGCGCGAGACGCTGCGGGCCTGGCGGTCCGACGCCTGCTCCCGGCACGGCTACACCGGCGCCGCGTACGCGCGGCCCGAGGCCGCGTGGGCGGCGCGGTGCAGCACGGTGGCTCAGGTCTGGCTGTGGGACGAGCTGCTCTACTCGTTCGAGGAGGGTCGGTTCACGCCGGAGCGGTTCCTCG
The DNA here is from genome assembly GCF_044746965.1 of Promicromonospora sp. NPDC090134. Classification (NCBI taxonomy): domain Bacteria; kingdom Bacillati; phylum Actinomycetota; class Actinomycetes; order Micrococcales; family Promicromonosporaceae; genus Promicromonospora; species Promicromonospora sp. NPDC090134. The sequence continues at coordinate 108,587 of NZ_JBIVCZ010000015.1, forward strand.
CCGACGCCCGGGAGCGGTTCGGCGGCCTGGACGCCGTCGTCCTGTGGCACGCCTACCCGGTGATCGGGCTGGACGACCGCAACCAGTGGGACTTCTACCGCGACGTGCCCGGGCTGGCGTCGCTCGTGGCGACGTTCCACGACGCAGGCCTGCACGTCTTCGTCGACTACAACCCGTGGGACGTCGGCACGCGGCGCGGGGCGGACGACCTCACGGAGCTCGCCGCGGTCGTGCGCGAGCTCGGGGCGGACGGCGTCTTCCTGGACACCCTGAAGAAGGCCGAGCCCGAGCTGGTCGCGCGCCTGGAGGCGGCGCGGCCCGGGATCGTGCTGGAGGGCGAGTCCAAGCTGCCGGTCGAGCGCATCGAGGACCACTCGTCCTCGTGGGCGCAGTTCTTCGCCGACTCCCCGGTGCCGGGCGTGCTGCGCGCGCACTGGTACGAGCGTCGGCACATGCAGCACCACGTGCGGCGCTGGCACCGCGACCACTCCGAGGAGCTCCAGTCCGCGTGGCTGAACGGCGTGGGCGTGATGGTGTGGGAGGTCGTGTTCGGGGTGTGGGTCGGCTGGTCCCGGCGGGACGCCGCGACCGTGCGCCGCCTCGTGACGGTCCAGCGGGCCGCCGGCGACCTGCTGCTCGACGGCGAGTGGACGCCGCTGGCGCCCCTGGCCCCGGAGGCGGAGGCCGCGGGCGTGTACGCGTCGCGGTGGGAGCTGGACGGCGTGACCCTGTGGACGCTGGTGAACCGGGGCGAGGCCGACTACGCGGGGCCGGTGCTGGAGAACGGGGCGGACGCCGTCGTCCCGGCCCGCGGGATCGCCGCGCTCTTCCACGTCGCGCCCGACGCCGAGGAGCCCGCCTGGCTGCCGGGCCTGCAGGACGCCCTGCGCGGGATGCCGCACGACGCCGACGCCGGGTTCCCGCACCGGATCGCGCGGCGCGTCGGCGGGTCAGACGCACAGGTCGCTCCGGTGACCTACACGTCCGTCGGGTCGGCTCCGTCGTCGGGCACGCCCGAGCCGGACGCCGTCGTCGTCCCCGCGGGCGACTACGTGCTCACCGTGCGCTACCGCGCCCGGGAGACCGGGATGTACCAGGGTGCGCCGTACGTGGACGAGTGGAAGCCGCTGCCGCCGCGCCTGCACGACGCGCGGACGCTGCAGCGCGACGGCGTCCTCGCGACGCCGGTCGCGGTCGCGGAGACCGAGGTGACGAACGCGCAGTTCGCGGAGTTCCTCGACGCGACGAGCTACGCGCCCGCCGAGCCGCACCGGTTCCTGGCCCACTGGTCCGACGGGAGCCCGGCCGCGGGCACCGAGGACGAGCCGGTCACCTACGTCGACCTCGACGACGCCCGTGCGTACTGCGCCTGGCGCGGCGGGCGGCTGCCCACGGAGGACGAGTGGCAGCTCGCGGGGGAGCGCCGTCCGGCGTCCTTCGGGGTGGAGCGGCCCGGCGTCGGCGTCTGGAGCTGGACCGAGAGCGAGCACAGCGACGGCCGCACCCGGTTCGTCATGCTCAAGGGCGGCAGCGACTACCGCGCCGCGGACTCCGACTGGTACGTCGAGGGCGGGCGGCACGCGCCCGACTACTCGGTGAAGCTGCTGCTCCCGGGGCTCGGGCTCGCCCGGAGCGCCACCGTGGGGTTCCGTTGCGCGTGGGAGGTGTCGGCATGAGCGTGTCGCGTGATCCCGCCGGCGGCGCCCTGGCCGGCCTGCGTGTCGTCGACGCGTCCACGCTGTTCGCGGGGCCGATGGCGGCGATGCACCTGGGTGACCTGGGTGCTTCCGTCGTGAAGGTCGAGCATCCCGCGAAGCCGGACCCCTCGCGCACGCACGGGGCCGCGAAAGACGGCGTCAACCTCTGGTGGAAGACGCTGGGGCGCAACAAGCGCACCATCACCGCGAACCTGGGCTCGGTTGGTGGGCGCGAGGTGTTCCTCGCGCTGGCCGAGCGGGCCGACGTCGTGATCGAGAACTTCAGGCCCGGCACGCTCGAACGCTGGGGGCTGGGCTACGAGGAGCTGTCGGCGCGCAACCCGCGGCTGGTGCTCGCGCGGGTCTCGGGCTTCGGCCAGACCGGCCCGTACCGGACGCGCCCGGGATTCGGCACGCTCGCGGAGGCGATGAGCGGGTTCGCGGCGATGACCGGCGAGGCCGACGGTCCGCCCACGCTGCCGCCCTTCGGCCTGGCCGACGGCGTCGCGTCGCTCGCCACCGCGTTCGCGATCATGACGGCGCTCTCGGCGCGCGACCGGACCGGGCGCGGGCAGGTCGTGGACACCGCGATCGTCGAGCCGATCCTCGCGATGCTCGGGCCGCAGATCACGCGCTGGGACCAGCTCGGGACCGTGCAGGCGCGCACCGGCAACCGGTCGAGCAACAACGCGCCGCGCAACACCTACCGCACCAGCGACGGGCACTGGGTGGCCGTCTCCACATCGGCGCAGTCGATCGCGGAGCGGGTGGTGCGGCTGGTCGGGCGGCCCGAGCTGGTGGAGGAGCCCTGGTTCGCCCGCGGCGTGGACCGGGCGCGGCACGCGGACGAGCTCGACGACGCCGTCGGCGGCTGGATCGCGGCGCGCACGCGGGACGAGGTGATCGCGGCGTTCGAGGAGGCCCAGGCCGCCGTCGCCCCCGTGTACGACGCGCGGGACATCGTGGCCGACCCCCAGTTCCAGGCCCTCGGGACCATCCACGAGATCGAGGACCCCGAGCTGGGGCCGATGCTCATGCAGGGGCCGCTGTTCCGGCTCTCGGAGAACGACGGCGTCATCCAGTTCACGGGCCGGCCCCACGGCGCGGACACGGACGAGGTGCTGGGGGAGCTCGGCTTCTCCGCCGAGCGCGTGGCGGAGCTGCGGGAGGAGGGGGCGGTATGACGCCGCTGACCCTGCTCTACGTGCCGGCCGACCGGCCCGACCGGATGGCCAAGGCGCTCGCCTCGGACGCCGACGCGGTGCTCGTCGACCTCGAGGACGCGGTCGCGCCGTCGCACAAGGCGGAGGCGCGGAACAACGCGGCCCGGCTGCTGGTGGGCCTGCCGGACCGGCTCGTCCAGGTGCGGATCAACCACCGCAGCAGCCCGTGGCACGCCGACGACGTCGCCGTGCTCGCCGCCCTGCCGATCGCCGTCGGCGCCCGGGTGCCCAAGGTGGAGTCCGCCGCGGAGGTGCGGGACCTCGCGGCCGCGCTGCCCGGCCGGGCGCTGCACCTGCTGGTCGAGACGGCGCTCGGCGTCGAGCGGGCCTTCGAGCTGACGACGGCGTCGCCGCAGGTGCGGTCGATCGGCCTGGGGGAGGCGGACCTGCGCTCCGACCTGCGGGTCGACGGCGAGGACGGGCTGCTCTGGGCGCGCAGCCGCGTGGTGGTCGCGGCCCGGGCGGCGGGGCTGGTGCCGCCGGTGATGTCGGCGTTCACGAACGTGCGGGACCTGGACGGGCTGGCGGCGTCGTGCCGGGTGGGGCGGTCGCTCGGCTTCAGCGGCCGGACGGCGATCCACCCGGGGCAGCTCGACACGATCCGGGCGGCGTTCCTGCCCACGGCTCTTGAGACAGCGGCGGCGCGGGAGGTGCTGGACCGCGTCGGTGCCGCCGCTCTCGAGGGGGTGGGGGCGGTGGCCCTGGCGGACGGGACATTCCTCGACGTGGCGATGGTGGAACGGGCGCGGTGGGTGGTGGAACTGGGTGGGCGGGGGTGAGAGCTCCCGGAGCTCTCGGCCCGCGTCGCGTCGTCCCATCCCGAGTCCGCTCGCCTCCGGGTGCCCACTCTCGTCTGGTCGATCGCCGTGCTGGTGCCGGCCCAGGTGGTCCTCGTCGGCATCTGGCGGCTGCTCACCCTGGTCCGTCGTGATGCGGTGTTCTCGCCCGACGCGTTCCGGTGGGTCGACCTGGTCATCCGGGCATCCGTCGGCGCCTGCGTGCTCGCGCTCGGCCTCCTGGGCTGGCTGACGGTGCGGACCCTGGAATCCGGGATGCAGCCGGGTATCGGGCTCGCGCTCATCGGGTGCGCCGTGCTGGCGGGTGGGGTCGCTCTTCTGGTCGTCGTCCTGCGCGGCCTCCTCGTCAAGGCCGTCGGGTGGAAGGGTGAGGCGACGGCGTTGCGGGCCGAGCTCGACGAGGTGATCTGATGCCGATCGTCGTGGACATCGACGTCATGCTCGCGCGCCGCAAGATGTCGGTGGGAGAGCTCGCCGAACGGGTCGGCATCACCCCGGCGAATCTCGCGGTCCTCAAGAACGGTCGCGCGAAGGCGGTCCGGTTCACGACGCTCGAGGCCCTCTGCGCGGCCCTCGACTGCCAGCCGGGCGACCTGATCCGGTACGTGCCGGGTGGTGACGCGGCGGCGTCTGAGGGCTGATGGCGGGTTGTCCGGAGGTGATTTTCTGCTGTGGGCAGACGGGGTCAGTTCGGCGAGCGGTGCGAACGCGTGTGTCATAGGTTGATGGCATGACGCGGACGGTGGTGGTACCAGCTTCGGCAGGCGACGAGTCGCTTGCCGGGTTGGTGCTGCCCGGGCTTGAGACGCCCACTGGTGCCTCGCTTGGCGTGCTCGGCGGGTACGGCGATGGTGCGGTGGTCGACGCTGCCCGTGTGCGGGAGATGCGGCAGTCGCTGGCGGGCATGAGCCTGCCAGGGGCCACCGACAGTGCCGTGAGCGCCGTTGCTGGTGTGGGTGCGAGCCTGAGTGAGGGCACGCTGCGGGTGCGGGCGGAGTGGGTGGATCTGCTCGGTGAGTTGGAGGCGTTGAAGAACGCGGTCACGGCGACGCAGGCTCGGTTGGCCGTGGTGTTGGACGAGACGATACGGGCCGACGAGGCCGTGCAGAGCATCCGGGCCGAG
>NZ_JBIVCZ010000016.1:0-75679 GCF_044746965.1 Promicromonospora sp. NPDC090134
TCCTCGGAGTAGTTCTTCCTGGCCATAGTTCCTGATCATCTCGCTTCCCCAGCAGATGCTGGAATCAGCGTGTCCAAGAACCAGGGTCAGGCCCCGATGCCGCTCGCCCCGCCGGTCACGACGTCGCGCAGGTTGATCCCGGTGCCGAGCGCGAACGCGAAGAACGGGATGACGATGTTCGGCACGGGCCGCATGATCTCGGTCCAGCGCGGGTCCAGGTTGCCCACCACGAAGCCGAGCACCAGCGGGACGAGCGCCGCGAGGAACGCCGTCAGGGGGATGTCCGCCAGGCCCGAGGCGCCGAGGAACAGCATCGAGATGAACGGGCCGTCGTTGATCGCGGAGGCCATGTAGGCGCCACGGTCGCGCTCGTCGCCGTACCTGCCCGTGAAGGCGAGCCACAGCCCGCCGTTGCTGTTGTCGATGGTGGCCATGAGGGCCAGGATCGAGACCCCCAGGAACCCCTCGATCCCGAAGATGCTGCCGGCCAGCGCGACCAGCGCGGCGGGGATCAGGGACTTCGTCAGCAGCAGCGTCCCGGTGGCCGCGAGCACCGGCCCCGACGTGCGCGCCGTGATCTGCATGCCGGTCGCGAAGATGAGCACGGCGATGAGCGGCAGCGCCGAGTCCTTGAACAGGGCGGTGGTGAACGAGCCCAGTTCCAGGAAGCCGGGGAAGAACGTCCCGACCACTGAGCCGAGGACCAGCGGCACGAGCATGAGCCCGCCCGGGATCTTGTTCATCCAGTCGTAGAGGGGCACGGTCGACCTCGGTGTCAGTCCGGCATCCATGGCGGAACCTCTCGTTTGTGCGCGACCGGCGGTGGTCGCAATTGTCAGGACAAGAAAGTACGGACAAAGTACGGGACGATGCGGGCGGCAGGCAAGTCCCCTGCATACGCGCCCCGGCGCGCGCGTATTTCACCCGGCACTTAGCGTTTCCGGGTGACCGACGTGTGGACGTGGCCGTCCCGGATCGGCGTGCTCATCGGAACTGCCCTCTTCGTGGCCCTGCTCGTCCCGATCCTCGTGATCCAGGTGCGCCGGTACGGCGCCATCAACCCCGCCCGGCTGCTCGGCGCGGCGGCGCTCGCCGTCTACGGCACCGCGCTCGTGGCGTACACGCTGCTGCCGCTGCCGTCGGGCGACCTCGCCGCCTGGTGCGCGGGCCCCGTACCTCCTGGTCGACGCGCGGTCCCTCGCGCCCGAGGGTCAGTCGCGGGTGCGGGGGTCCCGGCCGAGCAGGTGACGCAGCGCCGGTTCCAGCGTGGGGTGCCGGAACCGGTGGCCCAGCGCGAGCAGCGCTCCGGGCGAGACCCGCTGGCTCGCCTGCGCCAGCTCGTCCGCGCCCTCCTGGCCCAGCAGCAGCCGCGGCCCCAGGTCGGGCACCGGCAGCAGGGCCGGACGGCGCAGCACCGTGGCCAGCGTGGCGGTGTAGGCGGCGTTGCGCACGGGGGTGGGCGCGACGGCGTTGACCGGGCCGGACAGGCGCTCGTCGTACAGCGCGCGATGGTAGACGTCCACCAGGTCGTCGATGCCGATCCAGGACTGCCACATCCGCCCGTCGCCCAGCCGGCCGCCCAGGCCCGCGGCGAACAGCGGGTAGAACAGGCGCAGCGTGCCGCCGCGCGGTGACTGCACCAGGCCGGCGCGCACGTTCACCACCCGCAGGCCGTCCGCGGCCGACGTCGCCTGCTCCCAGTCGTCGACGACGTCGGCGAGGAACCCGTCGCCGCGCTCGCTCGTCTCGGTGAGCACCTCGTCGCCCCGGTCCGGGCCGTAGAACCCGATCGCCGACGCGCTGACGAAGACCCGCGGCCCGTCGGGGGTGCGGCCGGCCAGCGCGGCGAGCGCCGTCGTCGGCCCGACGCGGGAGCCGCGGACCGCGGCGCGGTGCGCGTCGGTGAACCGGCCCGCGATCGACGCGCCGGCGAGGTGGATGACGGCGTCGACGCCCCGCAGCAGGTCGTCGGCGGGCGCCTGCGGGTCCCAGTGCCGCTCGTCGGGGCCGTGCGGCGCGCCGCGCACGAGCCGGATCACGCGGTGGCCCGCCGTGGTCAGGAAGGGCACCAGGGCGCTGCCGACCAGCCCGCGGCTGCCGGTGACCGCGACGACCTTGGGCCGGTCGCCGGCGTTGCGGGCCGACGCCTGGGCCGCGAGGTCCAGGCCGAGCTGGCGGTGCCGGTAGGCGAACATCGGTCGCAGCACGGCCTCGGGCACCCGGGTGTCGACCGTGTCGGTGATCCGGGTGCCGCCGCCCTCGTCGTGGAACTCGTGGGTGTGCCGCCACGGCACCACCCAGCGCAGCGGCGCGGAGACCAGCTCGTCCACGAACCGCTCCGGCGGCTCGTAGCCACTGTGGCGGGCCACCCACCGCAGACCCAGCGGCAGCCGCAGCACGGCCGCGCCGCCCGCGAGCGTGGACGCCTCGCGGACCACGTGCAGGGGCGACCAGGGCGGGGTGAGCCGCATGACCGCGCCGGGTCGCTCGTGCCAGGCGAACACCTCGGGGCGCGGGTGCCCCACGACGCTCGAGTACGTCAGCCCCATGGTTCCTCCCTACAGGTATCCGGCCGCGGTCGCGATGAGGAGGATCGTCACCGCGGCGCCCGCGGCGTAGTTGACCCACAGGAAGTGCCGCCAGCCGCCGTTCGCCCGCGCGGAGTCCTCGTCGCTCACACCCGCGTACGGCGCCGCGAGCATGAGGTAGGGGACGGCGAGCAGGCCCAGGAGCGCGGTGGGCCACCCGGTCGTGAGCATCAGCAGGCCCGCGACGACCCACGCGCCCAGCGCGAGCCGCACGGTGGTGGCCGCGCCGAACGCCGTCGCGATCGAGGAGATGCGGCCCTCGCGGTCCGGGACCACGTCCTGCACCGCGCCGAAGGCGTGGCTGGCCATGCCCCACAGCAGGAACGCGCCGAGCACCGCGAACGTCTGCGGCGTCGGGTCGGCCTGCGCCAGCGCCAGCCCGTAGACCGCCGGGCTCACGAAGTGCACGCTGGACGTCAGGGAGTCCAGCACCGGCACCTCCTTGAACCGGAACGGCGGCGCGGAGTAGGCGACCAGCGCGAACAGGCTGACCGCGAGCACCGCCCACGACGCCGGCGGGCCGAGCACCACGAGCGCGGCGACGAACGGCACGCAGGTCGCCACGGACGCGACGAGGATCGGCCGGTGCCGCCGGGGTGCCAGCAGTGCGCCCTCGACGCCGCCCTTGCGGGGGTTGGTCAGGTCGGACGCGTAGTCGAACACGTCGTTGATCCCGTAGAGCGCCAGGTTGTAGGGCACGAGGAAGAACAGCGTGCCCACGACCAGCGCGACGTCGACCGTGCCCGTGGTCAGCAGGTAGGCGGCGGCGAACGGGTAGGCCGTGTTGATCCAGCTCAGGGGGCGCGACGCACGCACCAGGTCAGCGAGCACGACGACTCCCGAACAGGGTCCAGAGGGCGGGCAGCAGCACGACGCCCGCCAGCGGGTAGGCGAAGTCCTCGACCGGCGCGAGCCCGATCCGGAGCCCGGAGATGTGCGCGTCGGCGTACGTGAACAGCCCGCTCGCGATCATCAGGTTGTCGAAGACGGCGGTGAGCACGAGCAGGGCGACGGCCGCCAGGACGACCGGCCGCCAGCCGATCGGGCGGGCGCCGGGCGGCGCGGCGCGGCGGGTCGCGATCCGGTGCGCGACGGCGGCGACCGCCGCCGCGATCGCGAGGAAGAGCACCGCGAGCAGCAGGTAGGTCATCGCGGCCCGTCCTCTCGGACGGCGTCCCGGCCCAGCAGCCGCTGGGCGCCCAGGACCAGTACCATCGTGAGCTCGCAGAGGAACGCCAGGAACACGATCTCCTCCACCGGCAGCTCGGGCGCGAGCAGGAGCCCGGTCATGTACGGGCCGGCGCCGTGCAGGAACACGCCGAGCCCGATGCCCGCCAGGTCCCAGGCCAGGAAGAACGCGGTGCCGGCGACCAGCACGGCCGCCGCCCGGCCCGGGGCGTCCCAGACGAAGAGCCGGAACCGCCGGTCGACCACGAGCACGCCCGCCGCCGAGACCAGCAGCACGGCGAGGTAGACGAAGCTCATGACTCCTCCCGCAGCGGCCCGGCGCTGGTGTCGCCCCGCAGCCGCTTGACCACCAGCTCCGCGCTGATGAGGCACATGGGCAGGCCGATCCCGGGGATCGTCGTCGCCCCCGCGTACAGCAGGCCCGAGACGCGCGACGACGCGTTGGACCCGCGGAACATCGCGCTCTGCCGCAGGGTGTGGCCCGGGCCGAGGGCGCCTCCGCGCCAGGCGCCGAGGTCGCGCTCGAAGTCCGCGGGCCCGATCGTGCGCCGCACGACGACGCGTTCGGCGAGGTCCGGGGTGTCCGTCCACTTCGCGATCTGCGCGATCGCGTCGTCCACGACCTGTTCGACGCCGAAGGCCCCGGCGCCGTCGACCCCGCCCGCGCCGATCGACGTGTCGGCCGGCACGGGGACGAGCACGAACAGGTTCTCGTGCCCGGGCGGCGCCACGGCGTCCGTGGCGCTCGGCCTGCAGACGTAGAGCGACGTCGGCGTCCGCACGGACGGGTTCGCGCCGTAGATGGCGTCGAACCCCTCCTGCCAGTCGCGGGCGAACAGCAACGAGTGGTGGGCCAGCCGGGGGAGCTCGCCGCGCACGCCCAGCAGCGCCAGCACGGCACCCGGCCCGGGGTCGCGGCGCTTCCACCAGCGGTCGCTCCGGCTGCGGTGCCGCGGCCCGAGCAGCTCGTGCTCGGTGACGCGCAGGTCCGCGGTCGAGACCACGACGTCGGCGGCCAGGTGGCGGGTGCGGCCGTCCGGGCCGGTGACGTCGACGCCGGTCGCGGCGCCGTCCGACACCGTGATGCGGCGCACCCGCTGGCCGGTGAGCAGCCGGGCGCCCTGGCGCTCGGCGAGGCGGGCCACCGCGTTGATCACCGCGCCGAACCCGCCGCGTGGGTACAGCACGCCCTGGGTCACGTCGAGGTGGCTCATCAGGTGGTACATGCTCGGCGCGGCGCTCGGCGACGTTCCCAGGAAGACCGCAGGGTAGCCGAGGATCCGGCGCACCCGCTCGTCCGTGGTGTGCCGGGAGATGAAGTGGTCCAGCGACTCGCCCAGCAGGCGCAGGAGCCGCGGGGCGCGCCGCACGACGTCGGGCGCGAGCAGGGGCGCGGGGGAGGCGAACGTGGCGTAGAGGAACCGCTCGGTGGCGATCCGGTAGGTCTCGGCGGCCGAGTCCAGGTACGCGTCCAGCCGCGGGGCCGACGCCGGGTCGAGCGCGAGCAGGGCCTCGCGCGCGCCGTCGGCGGGCAGGTCGAAGGGCTCGGCGTCGTCCTCGAAGAACACCCGGTACGACGGATCGAGGCGCACCAGGTCCAGCTCGTCGGCGGCGCTCGTGCCCAGGAGGCGGAAGAAGTGCTCGAAGACCTCGGGCATGAGGTACCAGGACGGGCCGGTGTCGAAGACGAATCCGTCGCGGTGCCAGCGTCCCGCACGTCCGCCCAGCTCGTACCGGGCCTCCAGCAGGGTGACCGACGCGCCCTCGCGGGCCAGCAGGGCGGCGGTCGCCAGGCCCGAGATGCCGCCGCCGATCACGACCACGCGCCGTCCGGGCTGCCCGTCGTTCATGCCGCCCATCGCTTGCCCGTCCGGGTGCCCGCGAGCGTGGCGACGACGATGCGCATCTTGACGCCGGCCGGCACCGAGACCCGCCGGACGTGCAGCTGCGCCGCCGGCATGTCGCGCAGCCGGTCGTTGAGCTCGGAGAACAGGCCCGCCGCCAGCGCCGTCGCCCGACGCGGCCCGACCGGCAGCAGCGGGAGCACGGCGCGCGCGGCGGCCAGGTCGGCGTCGATGTCGGCCACGACGGCGGCCTTGTGGTCCTCGTCGAGCCGCTCGGGACCGGCACCCGGGAAGTAGGTGCGGCCCAGCCGCTCCTGGTCGTCGCCGAGGTCGCGCAGGAAGTTGATCTTCTGGAACGCCGCGCCGAGCCGGCGGGCGCCCTCCTCCAGCCGGGCGCGGACGCCGGGCGGTACGGGGTGGCCGTCCAGGAACACGCGCAGGCACATCAGGCCCACCACCTCGGCGGAGCCGTGCACGTAGGCGCGGTACTCGTCGTCGCCGAGGGCGACCACGGGGTCGAGGTCGCGGCGCATGGACGCGAAGAACGGGCGCACCAGCGTCTCGTCGATGCCGACGGCGCGCGCGGTGGTGCCGAAGGCGTGCACCACCATGTTGGTGCTGAACCCGCGGCGCAGCGTCAGGTACGTCTCCTCCTCCAGCGCGTCCAGGGCCGCGCGCCGCTCGACGTGCGCGAGCCCGGCCTCCTGCGCCGGCCCGTCGACGATCTCGTCGGCCACGCGCACCAGCGCGTAGACGTCCTCGATCATGCCGCGCGTCGTGGGCGGCAGCAGCCGCGTGGCCAGGCTGAACGACGTCGAGTAGGCGCCGATCACCTGGGCGGCGGCCGCGTGGGCGGTGTGCGAGTACAGGGCCAGCGAGGACGACGGGATCACGACTCACGCTCCGCGAGCCGCACGGCGAGCCCGGTCAGCTCCCGCTTCAGCACGGTGGGCAGCCCGGACCGCTCCACCATCGCGACGGCGGCCCGCCGCTTGGCGTCGATGAGCTCCGCCACCGCCGCGCGGGCACCGCTGGCGACCAGGGCGGCGCGGAGCAGGTCGGCGTCGGCGTCGTCCAGCTCGGGACGACCCCACAGGTGCCGCACCGCCGTCCACTCCGGGTGGCCCTCGGCGCAGGCGACCAGCAGGGTCCGCTTGCCCTCGCGCAGGTCGCCGGTCGTGCTCTTGCCGGTGTGGTGCGGGTCGCCGAACACGCCGAGCAGGTCGTCGCGCACCTGGTAGAGCATGCCCAGGGCGATGCCGACCTGTTCGAGCTCGGCCGAGGCCTGCGGGCCGGCACCGGCCAGGGCGCCGCCGGCCCGCAGGGGGCCCGCGAAGGAGTAGCTGCCGGTCTTGTTGGCCATCATCCGCAGCACCCGGTCGGGGGTGGCCGGGGCGGTGCCCAGGCCGAACCCGACGTCGTCGTGCTCGCCGGCAGCGGCGCGGAACAGGCTCTCGGCGATGATGTCGGTCAGCTCGGCGCGGCCCTCGGACCGGATCCGGCCGACCAGCGCGTATGCCGAGCTGAGCAGCAGGTCGCCGCCGAGGATGCCCGAGGCGGTGCCCCAGGCCGTCGCGGCGTCGGGGGACAGCCCGTTCTGGCTCGCGTCCCCCGCGAACTCGGCCGCCAGGTTGGGGCGCCCGCGCCGGGTGAGGTCGCGGTCGAGCACGTCGTCGTGCAGCAGCAGGGCCGTGTGGAGCAGCTCGAACGCGGCGGCCGCGACGGCGGCGTCCTGCGGGTGCGGGCCGCCGAACGCGGCGTGCGCGTCGAGCAGCAGCCGGGGGCGCAGGCGTTTGCCGCCCTCGCTCGACCGGGCGAGCCGGCGCCACAGCAGCGCGTAGTGCTCCGCGAGGGGCGTGGCACGCCGGACCTGGTCGGCGAAGAAGTCGGCCAGCACCACGTCCACCGCGTCGTGGGTCAGCATCTCGGTCATGGCCAGGTCACGTCTCGGGCGGACCGCACGGCCAAGGCTGCGTACAGCGGCATCTCGTCGGCCTGCTCCACGAACCAGGGCGAGAACGCCCACGGTGTGGCGCGCAGGGCCTGGCCGAGCGCGCCGCCGTCGGTCCACCTGGCCTCCATGGCCTCGTACGGGTTGACCTGCGGCTCGTCCTCGGTGACCGCGACGTAGACCGGGCACAGCTCGTTCTCCACGATCCCGCTGGCGTCGACGGCGCGGTACCGGAAGCGCGGCAGCTCCACGCGGAGCTCGCGCAGGGTGAGGCCGAGCTCGTCGTGCGCGCGGCGCAGCACTGCCTCCTCGCTCTGTTCGCCCGGCTGGGGGTGGCCGCAGAAGGAGTTGGTCCACACCCCCGGCCAGGTCTGCTTGTGCAGGGAGCGCCGCGTGACCAGCACCTCGCCCGCCGGGTTGAGCACGTGGCACGAGAACGCCAGGTGGAGCGGCGTGTGCTCGGAGTGCACGGCACTCTTGAGCTCTGACCCGACGGGCGTCCCGTCGTCGTCGAGCAGGACCACTCTCTCGGTCGTCACTGTGACCCCTTCGTAATTTTGCTAGCCTGGCTATATTCAAGCACAGGAAGCAGTTTTTCTCACTGCTGATTCCGGACAGACCGCATGGGTTTTGACGGGAGTTCGGAGCGGGCGGGGGATCGGGTGGGTTCGGTGCGCCACAATCGTCCGGTGACCGGCGACCGCTTCATGCGTATTCACGATCCGGAGCTCGAAGCCAGGGGTGAGCGCGTCCTGGGACCCGAGTTCAGAGCCATGCACCAGCGGGTCATGGAGGTCACGGCGCTGACCTCGCGCCTGAACGCGCTTCCGTTCGACGACGAGGCGGGCAAGGCGGAGCTGTTCGAGCAGATCTTGGGCCGCCCGCTCCCGGACCGTGTCACGATCTACCCGCCCTTCTACACCGACCACGGCCTGCGGCTCGACCTGTCCGAGCGGGTGTTCGTCAACCAGGGCTGCACATTCCTCGACTACGCCGGCATCCGGCTGGGCGACGGCGTGATGGTCGGCCCCAAGGCCACGTTCATCACGATGGGACACCCCGTGGACCCCGAGGAGCGGCGGGCCTGGCTGACGGGCTCGCCCATCGACGTGGCCGAGAACGTGTGGATCGGCGCGGGCGCGACCATCCTGCCCGGCGTCAGCATCGGGCGCGACGCCGTCATCGCGGCCGGGGCCGTGGTCGCCGACGACGTGCCGGCGGCGAGCCTGGTGACGGGGCCGAAGGGGACGGTGTCGAGGCGGTGGTAGTGCCCTGACCGGGGTAGAACCAGGGGGCCAACCACGTGCCGACGGCCCGCGCCGAATCTTCTGGCAGCGCGGTGGCGCTGGTCGGTACCGTCCAGCAATGGCTGCGCCCCTGCTCCTGGTCCCCGCCGACCCGCTCGCGCCCCGACTACCCGACGAGCACTTCGCGCGGGAGGCCGAGGCCGCACGGGACGCCGGCCTGACGATCACCGTGGTGGACCACGACGCGATCGTCGCAGGCGAGCTCCGGGAGGCGCTGCGGCGGGTACCTGATTCCGACGTCGCGCGAACCGCCTGGTACCGCGGGTGGATGCTCTCCGCGGCGGCCTATACGCTCCTCGCGGCCGAGCTGGGGGCGCGGGGGATCCGACTGCTGACGAGCCCCGCTGCCTACGCGGCCGCCCACGAGCTGCCTGGCTGGTACGGCACGTTCGCGGGTTCGACGCCCGCGGGCGTCTGGTCGCCGTGGGAGCCGGGTCGGACGCCGACGCCGGCCGACGTCGGGCCGCTGATCGAAGCGCTGGGCGACGGTCCTGGCGTCGTGAAGGACTACGTGAAGTCGCGCAAGCACGAGTGGGACGAGGCGTGCTTCGTGCCCGACCTCACCGACGCGGCGACCGCCACGCGCGTGGTCGCGCGGATGGTCGAGCTCCAGGGCGACGACCTCGCTGGCGGGATCGTCGTGCGCGCCTTCGAGCAGTTCGTGTCCGACGCCGGCGGACGCGCCCAGGAGGTCCGGGTCTGGTGGGTCGAAGGGGCGCCGGTGCTGGTCACGTCGCATCCCGATTCTCCCGCGGGCATGGATACCGACGTGCCCGCGGAGGTGCTGGACACCGTCGGGCGGAACGTGGGTGCCTTGGGTGTCCCGTTCGTGACCACCGACCTCGCGCTGCGGGCGGACGGCGTCTGGCGGGTGATCGAGGTCGGCGACGGCCAGGTCAGCGACCTGCCTGGTGATCAGGACCCAGGGCCGTTGTTGCGAGCTCTGGCTGCGGCTGGGTGAGGGCGTGGAGGAGCACGTGGAAGGGTCTCTGAGTGGCGGACGGCGGTCGCCGTCGATCGAGCGGCATGCCGGTGAGGTGCACGTGGGTGAGGAGTACGCGGGCGACGACTTCTACTGCGACGTCGCGATTCCGCACGTCTCGCAGCTCCAGGTCGAGCACGACGACGAGTGGGTCCTGGCGTTCCACCACACCAGGCCGTTCTGGGCGAACCACATCGTGGTGGTCCCCAAGAAGCACATCCCCTCGCTGACGTCGGTCACGGCCGAGGACGAGGAGTGGATGCGGCGGTTGTTCGTCGTCGTCCAGACCCTGGCGGGCGTGCTCGAACGGCGTGACGGGGCGGCGTCCGTGCTGACCAACCTCGGGCAGTTCCAGGACTCGAAGCACCTGCACGTGCACATCCACGACGGCCGCCGGCTGCGGGACTGACCCCGGGCTTCCAGGGCTCGGCATAGGGTGCCGCGATGGAGATGACCCTGGAGCTCCGAGGCCTGGTCGACGATGCCGTCCTCTCAGCGCTGCACGCCCGCGCGTTCGAGAGCCCGTCGGAGGCGGTGACGCCGTGGTCCGAGCGCCTGACCCGGCACAGCCTGACCTGGGTCACGGCGTCCGACCCCGCGGGGAAGCTGGTCGGGTTCGTCAACGTGATCGGCGACGGCGGGGCGCACGCCGTGCTGCTCGACACGGTCGTCGACCCCGAGCACCAGGGACAGGGCATCGGGCGAGCGCTCGTCGCGGCGGCCGCCGACGCCGCCCGCGCCCACGGCTGCGAGTGGCTGCACGTCGACTTCGAGGCGGACCGGTCGCGGTTCTACCTCGACGCCTGCGGTTTCCGCACGACGGCGGCCGGACTCATGCGTCTCGCCTAGGTCCCGCCCGCTGGTTCGGCGAATCACCAGTCCGCGGGTCGGCTGTCCTTCCCGTCGAGCCACAGGCGGTCGCTCGCGTCCCGGTGTGTGCCGGACGTGCCGACGTGCTTGCTGGTGATCCGGTCGCCCTTGGTGATGACGTGAGTGACCGCCATCGCGTGACCATGGCCCAGCCCGTAGGTCTCCTTGAGCCACGCGACGACCGGCGTCGCTTTGCTGTCCGGGCCGAAGCCCTGAGCCTGCGCGAGCTCGACGAGCTGTCGCGGGGTCAGCCCGGTCTTGGTCTCGGCGTTGTCGAGGTAAGCCTGGAAGGACATCAGCGGTTCTCCTGGATCATCGTGTCCGAGGCGTGGATGCACATCATCCGCAGCGTGCCCGTGCCGGTGTTCTTGAATCCGTGCCAGACGTCGGGCTGGACCACGGCGGTGTCGCCGCCCCGGGCGACGACCGTCTCGTCACCGACGGTGATCGTGGCCTCGCCCTCCAGGACGGACCAGGTCTCGCTGTACGGGTGGCGGTGCAGCCCGGGCCCCTGGCCGGGGTCGTTGGTGACGAGGAAGAACGAGATGCCCGAGCCGTGGTCGCGACCCTCGTAGCGCAGGGTGCGCGAGCCGGGGATGCGGATCGTGTCGGCGGAGACCGTCGTGGTCATGTCTGCTCCTGGGAAGTCGGGCCGACCCGTGCGATCGGCGTACCCCAAGCCTCGTCGCGGGTCCGACGGCGCACTACGGTTTCGACGTGCATCGAAACATGGTGGAGTTCCGGCTCGCGCCCGACGACATCTCGGCGATCCGGTTCGGCGTCTCGCCTGGCCACGAGCTCGCCCATGCCGTGCGCGTGCTCGTGCAGCCGAGCTACCACCCGCTCCAGTGGGGCTGGCTGCGCCGGGCGCGCACCCAGGTACCGCAGCGGTCGTTCGACCTCATGCGGCTGCTCGTCGGCCCCGACGGGTACATGCCGGACTTCCTCACCTCGACACCTGGCTGGGACCTGAGCCCTGCCGAGGAGCTGGCGCGCCTGCGTGAGGCCGACCTCGCGCCTCTGCGCGTCGACCTCCTCAAGCGCGTCGACCGGACGAGCGGGGCCGAGCAGCGCCTGCTGCGCGCCATGGCGGACGACCCGGAGCGCACCCGGTCGGCCGTCGCCGAGGCCTGGGAGCAGTGCTGGGACGCCCTGCTCGCCCCGTACTGGCCGCAGCTCGAACGGATCCTGCGGGCCGACGTCGGCGTGCGCTCCCGGCGGGCGACGACGGACGGTCTGGGGCCGATGGTCGACACCCTGCACGAGGCCGTGACCTGGGCCCCGCATGCGGTGCGGGTGCGACTGCGCATGCACGGCGAGGTCCTCGACTGCGCGGGCAGCGGTCTCGTCCTGGTGCCGTCGGTCATGGCGCCCCGGTGCTCCGTGGTCACCGAGCAGCCGGCCCAGCCCACCCTCTTCTACCCGGCGCTCGGCGTCTCCGAACGATGGGCCGACGACGGTCCGGGTACCGCCGAGGCGCTCGCCCGTCTGCTCGGGGCGGGCCGGGCGGGAGTGCTGCTCGCCCTGAGGGCGCCGCTGTCGACGAGCGAGGTGGCCGCAACCTGCGGACTCGCCGTGTCGACGGCGTCGCACCACCTGGCGCTGCTGAGCGCCGCCCGCCTGGTCGACGCCCGGCGCGACGGCGCGCGCGTCCTGCACGTCCGGACGCCGCTGGGGGAGGCGCTGGTCGGGGGTTGAGGCAGGCCCAGCGAGCCGAAGGGGCTCATGCTGGTGGCAGGTCCATCACCGCCTAACCGTCAGGAACTCGATGCTGAACTCCGACTCCGTTCCGCAGCTCGCCCGCGATCTGATCTCCCGTGGCGGCCAGGTTCTGGACCACATCGCCGTCGACGCCCAAGAAGCCCGTGCACTCGTGCGGGTGTCACCCGATATTGCTCCGGTGGAGTTCGTCATCGACCTTCGGGGCCTCGCGCGATACATCGAATCGGCGCGAGGGAGCGCACACGATGTCTTTCCCGATGTCGACTGGATCGAGGGTGGGCTCCGGCTGGCATCCGAGAATCTGTGGGCGGAGGTCGGGTCCGGAGACGCAAGAGTGCTAACTGTTGGCGTCGACCGGGAAGGCCGGATCTGGCGTCGTGCGGAGCCTGCGCTGCAGCGGAGCGCCCTTCCTGCGGGCGACTACCGCTGGACTGTGGAGCGCGAGGGGTTCATCGGGCCTGCGTCGTGATCACTGGCTTGCCGGTGCTGGTCTCCACGATGTGCGCAAGAAGATCTCGGACGTCCCCGAGCAGCTCGGCCTGATCGGAGTACGCCGAGATGCCACCGCCATCGCGAAGTCGCAGGCCCTCGACCAGCACTCGATGCCAACGCTCGTCGTAGTGCGTCAGCGCCCAGCGTCCGGCGCGAGACTTCGCGGTCATCTGGTCGGTGACCAGCAGGTGGTGCAGGCGCACCGAGGCGAGGACGCAGTGCGAGAGCAGATAATCGCGCTCGCGCTCGTCGGCCGGAAGATCGGCAGGAGTTGCCCGGGACAGGCCCTCGGCCTTACGCCGCCAGTAGGTGTCGAGATTGTCCGCGGTGTAGTCACGCAGCGCTTCCAGGTCGGTCCACATCGTGAGCGTGGACAGCTCAGGCCCGGTGACCGTGATCCCGGCCCGGGCCAGCTCGTGCCAGACGATCATCCACGACGGCGACGCGACCACCTCAAGCTTCCGGGTGAACATGACCTCTGGCATCGGCGGCACCGTGCGCGGGTCGTGCGCCAGATCGGAGGCAAGGACGTGGGGTCCGTCGAACCGGACCGAGGAGTAGCTGGTCATCTGCGCGTGCACGCCCCGCAGTGCCTCGATCTCCGCCGGCCCCGGCCGGCGCGCCATGGTGGCGACGAAGTCGACGTCGGACTCCCGCGGGGCCCACTCGCCGAAGACCACTCCGCCGTGCAGGTACAGCCCGGTCAGAAGACCCGTGGGCAGCTCCCGTTCGGTCAGTTCGAGAAAGCGGTCGCACAGGCCTTGGACTGGGGCTGGCAACGTCATGCGTCTCTCCTGCTGTCAGGGGTGCCCAAAGGGTACGGCGAGACGCAGGTCCCTTGGTTCGTACGAGCAGCGATCAGTCTTCGGCGGCCTGGTGCTGGTTGCCGCCAACCTGACTGACTCGGTCCTCCCACGAGGGGTGGGCAAGCAGGCTCGCCTTCTCCGCCAGCTCGACCGCTCCCGCCCGTCGTAGCTTCCCGACGCCGACGTCCAGGTACCACCGCTGCGCCGTCACGACGAGCTGCTGCTCGTCGTGCAGGTCTCCGAGCCACCCGAACGGGTTCTCGTCGACGAGGAGGTCCTGCACCCACCACTCGTCGACCGCTACGAGGTGCGCATCAGCAACGTCGTCGTCAGGCCACGCGGCGAGCGCCGCCTCGAGCCCGACGATTGCCGCGTACTGCTCGAACGCGTCAGTGACGGAGTGATTCGGCTCCGGGTTCCGGACCAGGTCCTGCCACCAGGCATCGATGAATCGCTGGATCGGATCCTTCTGCCACCGAGGCCAATCGCGCCAGTCACCCCGTACCAGCGCATGCTGAGCGGCCCAGAAGACGTGGACGGCTCCGTCGGCCATTCCTCGGGCCATCTGCGGCAGGATGCGGCGGACGAGCGCTGCATGGTCATCCACCATGAAAGGACTCTTGTACGTCCACGACGCGAGCACCTCCGGGTCGATGGGTGCGCCGGGCAGTGCAAGCGGCGATCGGGCCTCGTTCGAATAGCAGTGCGAGCAGACATTGTCCGCGTCGCAGGTGCTCCCGGCGAACACGCGATCGATCTCCGCGAGCGCGGTCTCGAGATCAGGCGTCACGCCGCGGATCCTTCCATGCGTGGCACTGCCCCGGGCGGGGGAGCAGGGTCCTTGACCGTCCTTGCCGCCGAGGATTCCGGAAACAGCGAAGCCCGGAATCCAGTGGGATTCCGGGCTTGGTTGCTCCCGCGGTTGGACTTGAACCAACGACCGTCCGATTAACAGTCGGATGCTCTGCCAGCTGAGCTACGCGGGATCGCGTTCGCCCGTCCCGTGGACCGGGTGGGCGACCGGTGAAAACTCTAACAGGTTCCCGGGGGTAGTCCCGACTCATATCTGATCTGCGCGGGAGCGGCGTCGATCACACCGCGCGGCCCCCGTGCGGATGTCACGGTCTACCCAGTCATTGGGCCGGAATCACCTTGGTTCCGGGCCCAATGACTGGGTAGACCATGACATCCGCACCGGCGCCCGCCCCGCCCCGGCGCCCCGCACCGCCACCCGCCCCGCTCACACCGCACGACCAGACCTCACCGCCCCACCATCCCCATCCCGGCCTCGTTGTACCGGTCGCCCTCCACCCCCACCCGCGCGGCCAGCCCGTTCAGGTCGGCCACGTCGTCGGCGGAGAGAGCGACACCCGTCGCCCCCGCGTTCTCCTCGACCCGCGCGATGCGCCGCGTCCCGGGGATCGGCACGATCCACGGCTGCTGCGCCAGCAGCCAGGCGAGCGCCACCTGGCCCGGCGTCGCGCCCTGGGCCTCCGCGAGGGCGCGCACGTGATCGACGAGCACCTGGTTCGCCGACCGGTTCGACTCCGAGAACCGCGGGATCGAGGCCCGCATGTCGTCGCTCGTGAACGACGTCGTCGCTTCGACCGCCCCCGTCAGGAACCCGCGCCCGAGCGGGCTGAACGGGACGAAGCCGATCCCCAGCTCGGCGAGTGTCGGCAGCACCTCGGGCTCGGGGTCGCGGGTCCACAGCGAGTACTCGCTCTGCACGGCGGTGACCGGGTGCACGGCGTGCGCGCGCCGGATCGTGGCCGGGCTCGCCTCCGACAGCCCGAAGTGCCGCACCTTGCCGGCGTCGACCAGCTCCTTGACGGCGCCCGCGACGTCCTCGATCGGCACGTCGGGGTCCACGCGGTGCTGGTAGAAGAGGTCGATCACGTCGGTGCGCAGGCGCCGCAGGGACGCGTCGGCGACGGCGCGGATGTGCTCGGGCCGGCTGTTCAGGCCCACCGTGGCGCCGTCCTCGATGCGCCAGCCGAACTTGGTGGCGATCACCACCTGGTCGCGCACCGGCTCCAGCGCCTCGCCGACCAGCTCCTCGTTGACGTACGGCCCGTAGACCTCGGCGGTGTCGACGAGGGTGACGCCCCGCTCCACGGCGCCCCGCAGCACGCCGATCATCTCCTCGCGCGTGCCCGGGTTGGGGCCGTAGCCCTCCGACATCCCCATCGCGCCCAGACCGATCGCGGAGACCTCCAGGCCCTGGCCGAGCGTTCGCTGATGCATCGTGACAGTCTCCTTCGCAGTGTGTTCGCGGTCACACGCTAGACCCGCGGCACCACGCCGAGGGGTTCCGCCGGTACCGGTCACGCCAGGGACTCCTCGCGCCCACCGATGTGTTGCACCGTGGGAGGGCTGGCCGCGCCCCGCGGTCGGCGCAGACGGCGCCAGGGGTGCCCGGAGGGAGCAGCGATGAGCTGGACCGAGCAGGAGCTGAAGCAGGTCGACGGCACCGACGAGCTGCAGGTCTCGTCCTACCGGCCGGACGGGACCCTGCGCCCGTACGTGATCATCTGGACGGCGCGGCTGGGCGACGGCGTGTACGTCCGCTCCGCCTACGGCCCGGACAACGGGTGGTTCCGCCGCGCCAAGGCCTCGGGCTCGGGCCGGGTCCGGGTGGGCGGCGTCGAGCGCGACGTCCGCTTCGAGGTCCCGGACGACGGCGTCCACGCACCGCTCGACGACGCCTACCGCGCCAAGTACGCCAGGTACGAGAAGCGCATCGTCGACACCGTGGTCGGCCCGGCCGTGGTGGGGACGACGTTGCGCGTGGTCCCGCAGGACTGAGCGAGACCGCACGGGGCAGGCAGGGCAAGCAGGGCGAGCAGGCTCAGGCCGGCAGCCCCGCCGCGCTGCGCACCCGGGCCTCGGCGGCGTCGATCGCCTCCGCGGTCGCGGGGTCGGCGAGGTCGACGTCGTTGCCGCCGATCACCTGGGAGAACAGCTCGCCGTCGACCCGGCGCCGGACCGCCACGCGGGCGGACCGCCCGCCCGGCAGCCTGACCGGCTCCGCCAGGACCACCGACCACTGCACCCGCTCGCGCAGCACCTGGGGCAGCACGGTGCGGCGGCCGTCGAGCGTGAGCGGCGTCGGCTCGTCGCCGTCCACCCAGTGCACCCGGATCACGTTGGAGTCCGTGTCGTAGGTCGCCCGGTCCACGTCGGCCCACTCCCGGTGCACGACGACGGACGGGGCGCCCCGCGACTCCGTGTCGCCCTGGCCTGTGGCCGCCTCCGGCGCGGAGATCAGCAGGAGCTCGGCGCGTGTGGCGAACGCCCACGCCTCGCCCGTGGACGTGACCAGTGGCGCCTGGGCCAGCACCGAGTCTGTGCGGTGCGAGCGGACGGCGCGGCGGACGGCCTTCTGCGGGCGGTGCGCGAACCAGGTACGGAACCCCATGGGCCCCACGTTAGTGGGGACCGGCGCCCGGGCCGCGCAGCCCGTGCGCAATCGTGCCAAGGTGGCACAGTTCACCCCCTGATCGGTCGGCGGGCACCTCCCGGGTGCCGTAGGTTCTGGCCTCGTGACCTTGTCGAACGCCGCGCCGCCCGCCAAACCGACGGACGTGAGGGCCGACGGATCGGCAAGAGAGCGGCGGGAGGCGAAGGCCCGCCGTCGGCGCGCCCTGCGGATCTCCCTCGCCGCGACGATCGTGGTGGTCGTGCTGCTCGGCCTGGCCGGGCTCGGCTGGTACCTCGTCTCGGACGTCGAGGACCTCGGCGACCAGAACGTCGTGGCCGCGCAGCTCCTGGCCACCTCCGCGGGGCGGGTCGCCGACCCGGGGACCCGCGTGGCCCTGTCGGCCGAGATCGCGGAGGCGGACAACCTGCTGGACGAGCCGTTCCTCACGCGGCTCACCCTCGGCACGGCGGACGCCGCCACATCCCTCGCCACGGCGTCGGACGCCGTGCGGGCCTCGATGGTGGACCTCGCCCGCAGCGAGGTCACCTCGGCCCGCGAGAGCTTCGCGGGCGCGGGCAAGCGCGCCGAGAAGATCTACGCGGCCACGGAGGGCAAGGGGGTCGACGACGACGTCCGCTCCCAGCTGCGGGAGGCCCTGGACTCGGGCACCGCGGTCGACGACGCCGCGAACGCGACCCTCGCCGGGACCGACCTGGCCGACCTGGCGCAGGCCGAGCACGACCTGACCACGACCCGCTCCGTCATCACCATGGCCACGGAGGCGCTGACCACCGCGCAGGACGCCGTCAGCTGCCCCGCACCCGACCAGGTCTGGGACCCGGACAGCGGGCTCCTGCCGGACGATGCGCTGGCGCCCATCCCGTGGGCGCCCGACTTCGTCGTGCGGGCGGACGTGCTGGAGGGGCTGATCGCACTGGACGCCGCGTACCAGGCCGAGTTCGGCCAGCACCTGACGATCAACTCGGCCTACCGCTCGTACGCCTCGCAGGAGGAGCTGTACGACCCGTCCTCGCCGATCGCGGCCCCGCCCGGCTGCTCCAACCACGGGCTCGGGCTCGCGGTCGACATCGGCGGGGGCGTCGAGACGTTCGACACCGTGCAGTACACCTGGCTCAAGGCCAACGCCGGGGCCCACGGCTGGACCCACCCCGCGTTCGCCGAGCCGGACGGTCGGGTGCCGGAGCCGTGGCACTGGCAGTCGGTGCTCGCTCGCGAGAACTGACGGGCCACGCCACGCGCGTTTTGACCGCGTTGTCTTTTTCGTCGTGCGAGTGAACTCGAACCGGGTGAGGGTCGAGAGAACGCGGCGCGACCCAGCGCCCGCGCGTGGAAGGAGATAGACATGCCCGGCTGGCTCATCCTCATCCTGATCGGTGTGGCCCTCGTGATTCTCGGGGTCGCCACCGAGATCGGTCAGTTCCTCATCTGGATCGGCGTGATCGTCCTCGTGGCGAGCCTGATCATCGGCCTGGTCGGCCGCAGGCGCGTCTGACGCACGACGAACCGCTCGATCTTCCGCCGGTCCGGCGCCCGCTGCAGGGGCGCCGGGCCGGCGTTCGTCCGGTCAGCGCCCGCCCCCGGCGGCGAGCCGCATGAGGTCGGTCGTGAAGTCGACGTCCGCGGCCGACCGCTCGGCCCGCGTCGCGTTGCCGGAGAACTGGTGCTGGTACCCGTCCCAGGCGGTGTCGGCGATCTCCCGGCCCACGCCGCTGCGCAGCAGCAGCGCGAGCTCGGTGGACGCGCGTGCGATCCGTCTGCCGAGGTCGGGCGAGCCCCAGTCCTCCGGCGTCGCGTACACGGACGTGGGCACGGGCATCGCGCGGAGGAAGGCGAAGAGCGGGCGGAGCTGCTCGTCGGGCACCATGGCGTGCCGGGCGCTGCCGCCGGTCGCGGCGAGGATCACGGGCTTGGCCACGAGCAGGTCGTTGTCCAGCACGTCGGCGAACGACTTGAACAGCCCGCTGATCCCGGCCTTGTAGACCGGGGTGGCGGCGATGACGCCGTCCGCCGCGGCGAGCCGCGTGACGGCGCGCTTCAGGTCCTCGCCGGGGAACCCGGAGACGACGGCGCGGGCGATGTCGACGGCGAGCGGCCCGAGGTCGAGCACGCTCGCCGTCGCGGGCACCCCGGCGTCCCGGAGCGTGTCGAGCGTCTTCTGCGCGATCCGGTCGGTCAGCAGCCGGGTCGACGACTGCTCGCTGACGCCGGCGCTGACCACCACGAGGTCGAGCGGGGTGGTGCTCATGGGTGACTCCCTTCGAGCAGTGCGGTGCTGAGGTCCCGGAGCGTCTCGAGCTGGCTCCGGTCGAGGGCTCTGGTCATGGCCCGGGTGATGTGGCGGGCGTGCTCCGCGCCCACTCGGCGCTGGACGGCCTCGCCCTCCGCCGTGAGGCGCAGGCGACAGGCGCGGCCGTCGTCGGGGTCGTCCCCGCGGGCGACGAGGCCGCGCTGCTCCAGGCGGGCCACGAGCCGGGACACGCCCGCCTGGGTGAGCAGCACGTCGTCGATCAGGTCGGTGATGCGCAGGCCGTCCGGGGCGGTGGACAGGGCGTAGAGCACCCCGTACTCGCGGGGCAGCAGGTCGCCCCAGATGTCCGCGGCCTCGAACTCGCGGGCGATCGTGGCCTGCGCGCGGAAGAGCGCCTCCCAGGCCTCGTTCGCGAGCCGCGCGGTGCCGGCCACTGTCACACCACCGCCGGGAAGTGCGCCTGCACGGCCGCGTCGGTGTCCTGGTACGGCGAGGCTCCCGAGAGGTTGTCGCCGCGGTTCGGGTTGGGGCGCGGCTGGCGCGGCTCGGCGTCGCCGTACTTGGCGGTCACCAGGCTCGCGTGCGTGGGCGCGTCGGGGACGCCAGGGGCACGGCGGGACGCCAGCTCCTTGCGCAGCACCGGGACCACCTCGGTGCCCAGCAGCTCCACCTGCTCCAGCGCCACCTCGACGGGCAGCCCCAGGCCGTCCATCGCGAAGAGCTGGCGCTGGTAGTCGCCGAAGCCTTCCTGGAAGGTCAGGGTCTTGTCGATGATCTCCTGCGGGCTGCCGACGCTCAGCGGGGTGTCGCGCATGTAGTCCTCGAGCTTCATGCCGCGGAACAGCGCGTAGTTCTCGAAGTAGGGGCGGAACGTGTTCACCGCGTCCTGCGAGCGCCGGGCGATGAACGCCTGGCCGCCGAGCCCGACGATCGCCTGGTCGGCGCGGCCGTGGCCGTAGTGCTCGAACCGCTGCCGGTAGAAGTCGACGAGCGGCTTGAAGTGGAAGTTGGGCGCCAGCACGTTGTTCGCGAAGTACCCGTTGCCGTAGTAGGCGGCCTGCTCGGCGATCTCCGGGGTGCGGATCGAGCCGTGCCAGACGAACGGCGGCACGTCGTCGAGCGGGCGGGGTGTGGCGGTGAAGCCCTGCAGCGGCGTGCGGTACTGGCCCTCCCAGTCCACGACGTCGTTGCGCCAGAGCTGGTGCAGCAGGTTGTAGTTCTCCAGGGCGAGGCCCACGCCGTCGCGGATCTTCTTGCCGAACCACGGGTAGACCGGCGCGGTGTTCCCGCGCCCGACCATGAGGTCGAGCCGGCCCTTGGCGAGGTGCTGGAGCATTGCGTAGTCCTCGGCGATCTTCACCGGGTCGTTGGTGGTCATCAGGGTGACCGAGGTGCTCAGCACGATGTTCTTCGTCAGCGCGGCGATATGCCCCAGCAGGGTGGGCGGGGACGAGGGGATGAAGGGCGGGTTGTGGTGCTCGCCGATGGCGAAGACGTCCAGGCCCACCTCGTCCGCGCGCTGCGCGATGCGCACGAGGTTGCTGATGCGCTCCGCCTCGCTCTGGGTGCGGCCGGTGACCGGGTCGGGCGCGACGTCGCCGACGCTGAAGATTCCGAACTGCATGGGTTCGCCTTTCCGAGCGTGACCTCGATGGATCGCATGACTGGTCATGCATCTTGGTCAACAGCATGACTGGTCATGTATTCCCGGGTGCTTCGCAGCGCGCCGAGGGCAGGGGGGTTGCCATCTGAGAAACCGGTTACTAGGATCTGGGAAACCGGTTACCCGTATTCACCCGCTGCGCGCACCACAGCAATGTCCCGCATTCAACGACGAACGTGAGGCAATGAGATGAGACGACCAAGAGCTGTCCAGATCCTCTCGGCGGTGGCCGCGACGGCCCTCGCCGTCGCGATCGGGGTGACCGCCCAGTCCGTGCCGGACGCCGCGGCCGCCACCGGCTCGGCCACCGGCTATGCGACCCAGAACGGCGGCACCACCGGCGGCGCCGGCGGCCAGACCGTCCGGGCCACGACGGGCACGGCGATCCACACGGCGCTGTGCAGCCGCGCCAGCAGCAGCACCCCGATCATCATCGAGGTGTCGGGCACCATCAACCACGGCAACACCAGCCAGGTCTCGGGTGACAGCTGCAGCACGGCCGACGACGTGATCGAGCTCAAGCAGATCAGCAACGTCACGATCGTCGGCGTCGGCAGCGGTGCCGTCTTCGACCAGATCGGCATCCACATCCGCGAGTCCAGCAACATCATCATCCAGAACGTGACCGTCCAGAACGTGAAGAAGTCGGGCTCCCCGACGTCGAACGGCGGCGACGCGATCGGCATGGAGAGCGGCGTCCGCAACGTCTGGGCCGACCACCTCACGCTGCTGGCCTCGGGCGGCGAGTCGGAGGGCTACGACGGCCTGTTCGACATGAAGAACGACACCAAGTACGTGACGCTCTCGTACAGCATCCTGCGCAACTCGGAGCGCGGCGGGCTCATCGGGTCCAGCGAGAGCGACCTCTCGAACGGGTTCGTCACGTTCCACCACAACCTGTACCAGAACCTCAACTCCCGCACGCCGCTGCTGCGTGGCGGCATCGCCCACATCTACAACAACCACTACGTGGGCCTCGTGGAGTCGGGCATCAACTCGCGGGCCGGCGCCAAGGCGAAGGTGGACAACAACTACTTCGAGGACTCCAAGGACGTGCTCGGCACGTTCTACACCGACCAGGCCGGCTTCTGGCAGGTCGCGGGCAACGTCTTCGACAACGTCACGTGGTCCAGCCCGGGCGAGGACAACAACCCCGCGGGGCCGAACCCGACGTCGAACACCTCCGTGAGCATCCCGTACTCCTACCCGCTGGACGCGGCGAGCTGCGTGCCCGCGGTCGTCGCCGAGACGGCGGGGGCGAACACGGGGCTGCAGGTCTCGGACGGCAGCTGCACCCCGACCGACCCCACGGACCCGCCGACCGACCCGACCGACCCGCCCACGGACCCGACCGACCCGCCCACGGAGCCGCCGACCGGCACCAACCTGAGCGTCGGCGCCGGGGCCGACGGCTCCAGCAAGGCGAGCGGCACCAGCTACGGCAACGTGCTCGACGGCGACACGGGCACCTACTGGTCCCCGGCGAGCTCGACCGGGCGCGTCTCGGTCAAGTGGGGGTCCGCGACCACGGTGTCGTCGATCAACGTCCGTGAGGCGTCCGGCGCCGTCGGGAACATCGGTTCGTGGCGCGTCGTGAACAACGACAACGGAGCGGTGCTGGCCACGGGCAGCGGCGCCGGCGTCATCAGCTTCGCGGCCACCTCGCTGAGCAAGCTCAACTTCGAGATCACCTCCTCGTCGGCCACGCCGAGGATCGCCGAGCTGGAGACGTACGCGGGTACCCCGTCCGGTGGTGAGGATCCGGGCGAGGAGGAGCCCGGTGGTGAGGATCCGGGCGAGGAGCAGCCGACCGCGGACGCGCTCTACGTGGCGCCGGGCGGCAGCTCCGGCGCCGCGGGCACCGAGTCGGACCCGACCACCCTGGCCTCCGCGATCGGCCGGATCGCGGCCGGCGGCACCATCTACGCGCGGGGCGGCACCTACAACCTGTCGCAGACGGTCGACATCCCGCCGGGCAACAGCGGCACCTCGGGCAACCGCACCGAGCTGTTCGCCTACCCCGGTGAGACCCCGGTGCTGAACTTCTCGGCCCAGAGCGAGGACCCCGCCAACCGGGGCATCGCGATCGGCGGCGACTGGTGGCACCTGCGCGGCATCGTCGTCGAGCACGCCGGCGACAACGGGATCATGCTGGGCGGCGACAACAACGTCATCGAGCGGGTGGTGACCCGGTTCAACCGCGACTCGGGCCTCCAGATCTCCCGGTACACCGCCGGGGCGCCGAGCAGCGAGTGGCCGTCGAACAACCTCGTCGTCTCCTCGGAATCGCACGACAACGCCGACTCCGACGGCGAGGACGCCGACGGGTTCGCGCCCAAGCTCACCGTGGGCTCGGGCAACGTCTTCCGGTACACCGTGTCCCACAACAACATCGACGACGGCTGGGACCTGTACACCAAGGACGACACCGGGCCCATCGGGGCGGTGACCATCGAGGACTCGCTCTCGTACGAGAACGGCACCCTGTCCGACGGCTCGCAGGCCGGCAACGGCGACCGCAACGGCTACAAGCTGGGCGGCGAGGACATCTCGGTCAACCACGTCGTGCGGCGCAACATCGCGTACGACAACGGCAAGCACGGCTTCGGCTACAACCGGAACCTGGGGTCGCTGACGGTCTCGAACAACCTGAGCATCGGCAGCGCGGAGCGGAACTTCAACTTCGACGGCGGCTCGTCGACGTTCCGCGACAACACGTCCTGCAACAGCGGGTCGAACGACCGCATCATCGGCACCGACGCGGGCGGCAACCAGTGGTGGTCCGGCTCGAACGGGTCCCGGTGCGCGCAGTACTCGGGCGCGCTGGACTGGTCGTTCGCCTCGGACGGACGGCTGGTCGTGACGATCGGAGGACGCACCGTCACCCTGTGACCGCGCCGGTCCGAGCGGCCGGTGCCTGAGACGAACGCCCTGGGGAGTGCGGAGATACCTCCCCAGGGCGTTCCTCGTCGCGCGTTGTCAGTTCACCGGCCGTGGGTCCGCCTCAGCGGCCTTCGGCTCGGTGTCGATCCCGGCGACGGCGGCGTCGAGCTCTGCGATCCACCACCAGAACCGGGGCCCCGCGCCGGCGACCAGCCAGCCGGGCAGGAGCGTCAAGGACAAGAGCGACCACTCCAAGAAGGACACACCGGTCAAAGTCGTCAGGAGCGTGGCAGTGCCGAAAACCAGGACGGCCGAGACCAAGGAGACGACCAGCAACTTCCCCGCTGGCTTGCGCACCCGCCGAGCGAAGACCTCACCGAGGAGGGCGGTCGCCACTATCGCCAGGGTGAGCGGTGCGGCAGCGAGGATCCAGCCGGCCACCACCCCGATCGGAAGGAAGTCCTCCTCGCCGCCGGCGGCGTCACTCTGCGCGGTCAGTGACAGGATTGTGAGGAACGGCCCCGCCACCACATAGACGACCGACGACACGACGCCCGCGTGCAGATACCGCTTCCACATGGGCTGACACTAACGGTCGGGCGGAGTGGCGATGTCGTACCCGACCATTCAGCTCAGGAGAGACCGCAGGACGGTCGCGGCGCCGTCGTCGTCGATCGACCCCGTGCCGTAGGACGCCGCCGCGACGACGAACGGCGGGGCGTGCCCCATGGCGACGTCGTACGCGGCCCAGCGGAACATCTCGACGTCGTTCTCGCCGTCGCCGATCGCGACCGTGCGGCTCGCCTCGACGCCGAGCTCCATGCGCACCTTCTCCAGGGCGGAGGCCTTGGAGATGCCGGGCGGGGTGACGTCGACCCAGTCGGGCCGGGTGGCGATCGCCGTCAGGCCCCGCACGACCAGGGCGGGCACCATCTGGTCGGCGCTGGGCCCGTGCAGGACGATCCGGGGCGTCGGGTTGACCAGGAACTCGCCGATCGGCGCCTGGCGCTGGGCGCCGTTGAGCTCGTGGGCGGGGAACGGGGCGCTGACTCGCCAGCCCTCGCCGACGATCTCGGCGGCGACCCGCACGGCCGGCGCCTCCTTGAGCGCCACGTCGATCACCAGGACGGCGTCGACGGTGTGCTCCTCGACCACCTGGTAGTGCTCGCCGAGCAGGTGCGCGGTCACCGCGCCGTTGCTCGAGACGATCCAGACGTCCGTGAGGCCGAGCAGCAGGGCGGCGGAGACCGCGCCCAGCACCGACCGCCCGGTGGCCAGGACGACGTGATGGCCGGCCCCGAGGACCTCGCCCATCGCGTGGCGAACGGCCGACGTCGGCGGGTGCCCCGTGCGCAGGAGCGTCCCGTCGATGTCGCACGCGATCATCAGCCGGGTGGCGAAGCTCGCGTCCGGCGCCGCGCTCGGGGGCGTGCTCGTCATGTTCTGGAGGCTATTGGCGCTCTCCGGCTCAGGCGAGGAGCGGACACGGCGAGGTGCCGATCCGCCAGGCTGAAGTTTCGCGCGGGTTCGGAGGGCTGGACCAGCTCGTTGCGGGCTACAAGCCGTTCTGGTCGACGCCGAAGGTTGCTTGCTCCACGGTGAACTGGTCGCCAAACTTGGACGAAAGTTGATCGATGAGGCCCTGTCGGCTGAACGAGTCGTAGTCCAAGTAGTCCTGTGCCGCCTTGGCGGCTTGCTCGTTCCAATCGACGTCCAGCGAGTCGACGGCGAACTCTGCGTCCTTCACGGGGAAGGCCTCGCCGTACTCGCTGGAGAGCTGGTCGATCAGGCCCTGCCGTGAGAACGCCTGGTAGTCGAGGTAGTCCTGCGCCGACGCAATGGCTTGTTGCTGGGACTCAGTGAGTTCGGGCTCGGCCTTTTCCTCCTTGGTGGGTTCCTCGGCCTTCTTCTCGGCGGACGCCTTCGGCTTCGACGCCGGGGCGGAGGTCGTGGTCTCGGCGGACGGCGCTTCGTCTGCGACAGGCTCCTCCGGCAAGGAACAAGCCGCGAGGCTGAAGACCAGGGTCAGGGCGCTCAGACTCGCGGCGATCGGGGTACGCATGGGCTTGCCTCCCTGGGACGAGGGTTTGTTACCCATGTAGGGAGGCCTGAACGGGCGCGGAGATGACGCGCTATCCGAGCAGCGACAACAGGGCGCTCGCGGCACCCTCGTCGTCGATCGACCCCGTGCGGTACCTCGCGGCTGCCAGCACGAACGGCGAGGCGTGTCCCATGGCGACGGCGTGCGCGGCCCACCGGAACATCTCGATGTCGTTCTCGCCGTCGCCGATCGCCGCAGTGCGGCCCGCGTCGATGCCGAGCTCGATGCGGACCTTCTCCAGCGCGGAGGCCTTGGAGATCTGGGGCGGCGTGACGTCGACCCAGTCGAGCCGCGTTGCGATGGCGGTCAGACCCCGGGCGAGCAGTGCGGGAACCAGGCGGTAGGCGTCGGGTCCGTGCAGGGCGATCCTGGGCGTCGAGTTGGTCTGGAACTCCGCGATCGTGGCCTGGCGCTGGGTGCCGTTGAGCTCGTGGCCAGGGAAGGGCGCTGACACATGCCAGCCGGCGCCGACGATCTCGCCGGCAATCCGGACGGCCGGGGCCTCCTTCTGCGCGACGTCGATCACGACCGCGGCGTCCACCGTCTGCTGCTCGACGACCCGGTAGTGGTCGCCGAGCAGGTGCGCGGTCACCGCGCCGTTGCTCGCGACGATCCACACGTCGCGCAGGCCGAGCTGCAGGGCGGCCGTGACCGCGCCTGTCAGGGACCGGCCGGTGGCGAGGACTACGTGGTGGCCGGCCCGGAGGACCTCGCGTGCCGCGTGCCGCACTGCCGCCGTCGGTCGTTGCCCGGTGCGAAGGAGCGTCCCGTCGATGTCGCACGCCACGAGGAGCGGCGCGGTGGGCTCGGTGTTCGCTGTGGGCGGCTGCGCCGTTGCGGGGGTCATGCCGGGGAGATTATTGACGTGGAATTCGGTCTGCGAGGATTATTCTCGGTTATTCTCGGGCGGCAACCTGCTGGCCCATCCGCCTCAGCGCCTTGCGTGCTTTTTCTTCGTAGACGGCGTCGAGCGCCATGGCTTCGAACACCTTCGTGTACTGCTCGATCTCCTGGGGTTGTGCCAGGTTGAGCTGGGCTGAGACAGTCTCGACCATGACCAGCTGATCGTCGTAGACCCAGAACGCATGCAGGGGTACGACGGCGAAGGGTGTGTCGTACGGGATGACGCCGAGCCGAACGTTCGGCAGCATCGTCAGGTTGATGAGCCGGTCGATCTGCCCGTGCATCGCCGCGGGCGGGCACACGTAGTTGAGCAGCGCCGCCTCGGTCAGGACCAGGCGGAACTTCTTCGAGGCGTTGTAGAGGATGTTCTGCCGCTGCATCCGCGCGGCGATCACCTCGTCGACCGCTTCCCGAGAGGCTGGTCCGTTGCCGGCACGCTCGATGATGCCGCGCGCGTATTCAGGCGTCTGCAGGAGGCCGGGCACGATCGTGGGCTGGAAGCCACGGAAGATCCGGGTGTCCTGCTCCTTGCGTCCCATTGCGGTCTGCTCGGCGGCGAGGCCCGTCCGCATCACCCGTCGCCACTCGCGATGGCGGGTCTGGAGTGTGTGCAGGTCCGCGAGCAGTGCCTCGGTCGCGCCGTCGTCGCCCGCGGCGCGGCACCACGAGCGGACGTCGTCGTCAGTGGGTGTCTGCCGGCCGTTCTCGATCTTGGAGACCTTCGGCTGGTTCCACGACAACGAGGCGGCGAGCTGCTGACCAGTCAGGCCGGCAGCCCGCCGCAGGTCCCGGAGGCGGGCACCCAGCTCGTTGCGAGCGGCCCGGATGTCAGGGTTGGTCGAGGTGTTCCGCGGCAAAGTCGTCTCTCATGATGGCGCGGTGCCAGGCGGCGTCGCGCTGGTAGTTGAGGTCGACCAGGGCGGCCGGGTCCTCGATGGGCTCGGCGTCGAGGGCGACGCCGTCGTCGAAGTGCATCCTGGCTGCCGTGCGGGAGTCGAACAGCCAGTAGTCGAATTCCGGCAGTCCAGCCGCGTCGTCGCGGGCGAGGTAACGGATGTCCTCGCCGGCCTCGTTGTTGAACGCCGCCGTCCACAGCCCGAAGCGGTTGTAGTCCGACAGCGGCAACGACACGACCCGAACACGCCGGACGGCCCGGCCCTCACGGGTCCGGACTCGAACGGTCGTCAGCCACCCGTCCAGCCAGGCCATGTCGGTGGTCCCGGTCGCCAGGTACCGCGTCATCGGCTCACGCAGGTTCGGGGAGTTGTACCTGTCGAGGGTCTCGAGGCGGTAGGCGGTGTGCTCGAACTCGGCGAAGAGCTTGCCGAGGTCAGGCATCGACGGGTTCTGAGAAGTCAGGGCCGGCCCTCCTGCGCCTTGTGCGCGATGTACATCTCAAGGATCTCGTACGGCACCTCGACGATGCCCTCGTGGCCGGGGATATTGCCGACGTCGGCCAGTGCGGCGCGGTCGGTGACCTTCCAGCCCTGGACGAGGAACGTCTTGCGGTCGGAGCGGTCCGTGGCGAACAAGGTGGGGGAGTTGACGTCGGGCGACTCAGGGTCCTTGCCGATGAAGCGTGCGCGCATTATGGGCTCCCATGCTCGAATATTCGACAATCCTTGTGCAAGCATGGTCGGTGGTAACGCCAGGCCCCGTCAAGGGGCGGTCGTTCGACTGCTGCGCCGGGCACGGCAGTTGGACCGGGGTGTGGGCGACAGAAAATCAGGGGCGTCTGGTGCAGCGCGGCCGTACGGTGCGTGACATGGCGCATGCGTATCCCCCGCTCGGTGTCGAGGTGCGCACACCGAGGCTGGTGCTTGCCGGTGCGACCGACGAACGCCTCGCGCGGCTGCTCCCGGTGGTCCGGGCCGGCGTCGTCGGCCCGGAGCCCCTGCCGTTCGACGACCCGATGTCGCTCTACGCGGACAGCCCGGAGCGCGAGTGGCGCTGGCTCCGTGGCATCTGGGCCGGCCGCGCCCGGGTCGATCCCGACCAGTGGCGGCTGTACTTCGTGGTGCTGGTCGACGACGAGCCCGTAGGGATGCAGGATCTCGTCGGCGCCGGCTTCAGCCGGTTCGGGTCCGTGACGACGTTCTCGTGGCTGGCTCCTGGCGTGCGGGGGAGCGGCATCGGCTCGGAGATGCGGGCGGCGGTCCTGCACCTCGCGTTCGACGGCTTCGGCGCCCGGGAGGCCACGAGCGAGGCGTTCGTCGACAACACCGCGTCGAACCGCGTGTCCGAGCGTCTCGGCTACGAGCCCAACGGCAGGGACTGGGCCACCCGTCGTGGGGACGCCGCGATGCTGCGGCGCTGGCGGCTCACCCGGGATCGCTGGGCCGAGTCCCGGAGGGCCGACATCGAGCTTGCCGGGGTGGAGGAATGCCGGCCGGTGCTCGGCCTGTGACCCGTCATACGCCGCTCGGTTGCGGGACTCCGGGCCTGGAGTGGTGCCCCGTACAGGACTTGAACCTGTGACCGAGAGATTCTGGAGCGGTTCGGCGGGTGACGGCTATTAGTTCTACATGACGGAACGGCGAGGCCCAGCATCTTGATGATTCTGGGCCTCGCTGAAATTCACTCGCTTGCGCGTCGCGCGGGTAGGGAAGCTGGTTCTAACCTCGCTGGCATGGATGAGGTCGTCGCGGGCGCACTGATCGGGCTTGTTGGTGGCGTCGTCGGCGCTGGCATCGGTGGTGCTACATCGCTGCTCGTCGCAGCCCGGGAACGCAAGCAACAACGTGAGGACCGAGACGTCCTCCTTTGGACCGAGCAGCGTCGAGTCGTCTACTTGCGATTTCTGTCGGAAGCGGCTGACCTGGAGCGGCGTATCGAGGCATCAGCGCACACAGAGGCTGAGCCAGCGTGGGGTCTGGTTGCCCATGAGGACCGCGCAGACCTCATGGCCACTTTCAACGAGATGCGGTTGATAGCTCCGAAGGACGTCGTCGAGCCTGCCAACAACTACCTGTACAACCTGAGCTGGCCGCTGAACAATGGCTACGCATATGTCGCGCTCGCCTTCGACGCGCGACCACTCGACATGGAGAGGGTCGGCAAGACCCAGAAGGTACTCAAGGAGGCCCTGGAGGAGGTTCGGCGCTGGGAGCGTGAGACCCGGGCTGCGATGCGCGAGAATCTCGGAACAGGCCCGGAGTACGACCTGCCCGCTGTCGAGCAGCAAGGCGACGAACCGCCCTCGCCTGGTGGGGGCAAGATCGCTTCGAGGGGATACCCGCCGGGCGAATAGCAGCGTCCGCCCGGAGAAGCGCCTGGAGCCCCGCGGTAGCGAGTGAATCACGCCCCTCTGATTGCCACGATCGACATCACGAGACCAGCGAGTCCCAGGAAACCCGCGACGGCGATCCCGATCCACTCGCGTCGAGCGGTGCGCGCAGCAGTGGCCCGGTCCGTAGCGCGAGCCTCGTCCGCCGCAACCTTGGCATCCGCTGCGTCGGCCCGGTCGGCGTCGTAACCGTTCTGGAGCAACTCAATCTGATCGCGCTGCAGCGACAGGAGAGCCTCCCTCCAATCGGGAATCTCGACCACGTCGGCTGCGGCCGGCTGGACATCTGTGGGCTCGGTCTGCCGCCAGGCAAATCTGAAACTAGGTAGGTCGACCAGCGACGAGGCAGGGAAAGTCGGCAGAGTTGCGGTGGCGAGTTCTCGGTAACGTCGCCCGAGTGAACCCGCCGTTGTGGCAGCCCTGCCAGCCTTCGTCACTTTCGCAAGGTACGACTCAACTCCTGGCTGCATGCGGCTCCGCAGCAGCTGGTCGTACTTGAGGGCGTTCGCATAGTCAGGGTCGTTCTCGTCTTTGAGGATCTCCGCAAGCTCTCTGAGGCTCCGCTTGCCGATTGCGTTCACCGCAGGGGCGTCGCTTAGAGGGGAAGTAGGAGGCAGGTCCTCCCATTGACCACCTGGCCGCTGGACTCTGATCCGGCGCTCCGTTGATCCGTCGCTCTCTGAGGCTTCCTCAGTCATACTCGCTCACTGTACGCAGCCGCATCTGTGACCGCGCTGGGTAAAGGTGTGATCGGCGCGGAGAGACCTTTGGGGCGGTTCATGTGGAGGTCGCACTTGCCGCCCGTTCGCCGGGGATAGCGCTGGGTTTCCGCTGGGTCGGCACTGGGTAATGGGAACAGAGAGACCCGGAATCCGCGAGATTCCGGGCCTACGGTGCCCCGTACAGGACTTGAACCTGTGACCGAGAGATTATGAGTCTCCTGCTCTGACCAGCTGAGCTAACGGGGCGTGCGGCACAAGCCGCGCAAGGATCCTACTGCTTCGGGCAGTCGGCGCAGGTGAGGACCCACACGGCGGGACGGCGTCCGCCTCGGTACGCTCCAAAGTGAGCGACGGGTGGCACAGCCGGGGGCTGCCGACCCGCCACCTGAGCCAAGGGCGGCCACATGGGTACCGAGCCGGGCGAGAGCACCGCGGCCGTGACCGCGCGGAGCCGGCGGCTGATGCTGCTGCTGGCGGCGGCCATGTTCGTGCTGGTGGTCGACACCTCGTTGATGAACGTGTCGATCTCCGCCGTCATCCGGGACCTGGACACGACAGCCGGGGGAGTGCAGTCCGCCATCGCGCTCGAGGCGCTGGTCTCGGCCGCGTTCATCCTGATCAACAGCAAGGTCGGCGACCTGATCGGGCGCAAGCGCGCCTACGTGCTGGGGCTGCTGGCGTACGCGACCGGGGCGGTGGCCATGATGCTCGCGCAGAGCCTCACGGCGATCGTCATCTTCTGGGCGATCATCGGCGGGCTCGGGGCCTCGCTGCTCCTGCCCGCGATGCAGTCGCTGATCCACGGCAACTTCGAGGGCGCGGCACAGAAGCAGGCGTACGCGATGGTGGGCGCGGCGGCCGCCATCGCCGCCGCCGTCGGCCCGCTGCTCGGCGGGTTCGTCACCACCTACCTGTCGTGGCGGGTCGGGTTCGGGCTGGAGGCGCTCATCATCGCCGTCGTCCTGAGCCAGATCCGGCTGGTGCGCGACGTCCCCTATACCGGCTCCCGCCAGGTCGACGTCGTCGGTGCCGTGCTCTCCGTCATCGGCATGGGCGGCGTGGTGCTCGGCATCCTGGTCTGGCAGGAGGGTGGCGAGCTCGTCGGCCTGCTCATCCTGGTCGGGATCGTGGCACTCGTGTCGCTCGCCCGCTGGCTCGTGCGCCGCGAGCGCGAGCGCAAGGTGCCGCTGATCGACCCCGACCTGTTCCGTCACCCCACCTTCACCACCGGGGTGACCGGGCAGATGCTCCAGCAGATCACCCTGGGCGGAGCCATGATCGCCCTGCCCCTGTTCCTGCAGATGACCCTCGAGTACAACGCCCTCCAGGCGGGCCTCGCCCTGACCCCGCTGTCGCTGACGATGTTCGCCGCGGCGCTTGTGGCGGGCCGCAGGGGCGGGAAGCGGCGTCCGGCCGCGATCATTCGCACCGGGTTCCTGCTGGCCTGCCTCGGCATCGCGGTCATCATCCCGTTCGTCCCCCGCGTGGACAGCGGCTGGTACCTCGCGGTCCCGCTCGCCGTGACGGGCTGCGGCCTGGGGCTGCTGGTCTCGCAGCTCAACAACTACACCCTCGCCCCCGTCGAGGAGGAACGCGTCAGCGAGGCCGCCGGCGTCAACTCCGCCGCCGGGTCCTTCGGTCTCTCCTTCGGGCTCGCCATGTCGGGCGGCATCCTGCTCGCCGCCCTTGCGGTCGGCTTCAACCAGCTCACCGCGAACAACCCGGTCATCCCTGCGGCCGAGCAGCAGCAGATCGCGGCCGCGCTCGAGACCGACGCCGAGGTCATGAGCAACACCGCGCTGGCCGAGCAGATCACCGGACAGCCTCCGGACGTCGAGGCAGAGGTGCTCGCCATCAACGACGAGGCCCGCAACCGCTCCCTCCAGGTGGCGCTGCTCGTCCCGCTGCTCGCGAGCCTCGTCGGGCTCGGCAACTCCTTCCGCATGCTGCGGCTGCCCGACCGCAAGCCGTCGACCTCCCTCGACGGGACCGACCTCAGCTGAACCCCGGTCCGGCCCTGGCCCACCCCGCACCGCACCGCACCGCGGGAAATGTCCTGGCGTGCGCCCGACGTCCGCCCATAGGTTCTGCGAGCCACACCCCCAACACGACTGGAGCACTCCCATGTCCTCGAACTTCCCGGTCGCCCTCTCGGGCGCCCGGGCCCGGACCCTCATGTGGGCGCACGAGCACGACGTCGACCACGCGGCCCTGAACCAGCTCCGCAACATCTCCGCCCTGCCCTGGGTCGAAGGCGTCCGCGTGATGCCCGACGTCCACCTCGGCAAGGGCGCGACCGTCGGCTCCGTCATCGCCATGCGCGACGCCGTGTCGCCCAACGCCGTCGGCGTCGACATCGGCTGCGGCATGATCGGCGTCCGCACCTCGCTCACCGCCAGTGACCTGCCCGACGACCTCTCCCGCCTGCGCAAGCGGATCGAGGCCGCCATCCCGGTCGGGTTCCACTCGCACGACGAGCAGGTGGACCTGCGCCGGCTGCGGCCGGTCAAGGGGTCCGGGGGCCAGGAGCGGCTGCGCGGCGAGCAGGTGTTCTGGGACCGGTTCGAGACCCTCCACCCCAAGGTCAGGCAGCTCGAGACCCGGGCACGCAGGCAGCTCGGCTCCCTCGGCGGCGGCAACCACTTCGTCGAGGTGTGCCTGGACCAGGACGACCAGGTCTGGCTCCAGCTCCACTCCGGCTCCCGCAACATCGGCAAGGAGCTCGCCGAGCACCACGTCCGCATCGCCAAGGACCTGGAGCACAACAAGGGCCTCGTGGACCGCGAGCTCGCCGTGTTCCTCGCCGGCACGCCCCAGATGGACGCGTACCTCAACGACCTGTGGTGGGCGCAGGAGTACGCCGCCCGCTCGCGGGCGGTCATGATGGCGCTCGCCGTCCAGGCGGTCCGGGAGGAGTTCGCGGAGCTGCCCGACGGCGGCCGGGAGCTCACCTTCGACGAGGGCGTGAACGTGCACCACAACTACGTGGCGCGCGAGCAGATCGACGGCGCGGAGCTGATCGTCACCCGCAAGGGTGCGATCCGGGCGGGCCAGGGCGACCTGGGCCTCATCCCCGGGTCGATGGGCACGGGCTCCTACGTGGTGCGCGGGCTCGGCAACCCGGAGTCGTACTGGTCGGCGTCGCACGGCGCGGGCCGGCGGATGTCGCGGACCAAGGCCAAGAAGGAGTTCACCCTGGAGGACCTCGCGGCGCAGACCGCGGGCGTCGAGTGCCGCAAGGACCAGGGTGTGCTCGACGAGATCCCCGGCGCCTACAAGGACCTCGACGCGGTGATCGCGGCCCAGTCCGACCTCGTCGAGGTCGTGGCGCGGCTGCGGACGGTGCTCTGCGTCAAGGGCTGAGCCCGCGGCGGCCACCCCGGCCCGATGATCTCGGGGTCGCGGTGGCCGCCACGGACGTCCGGGGCGAGAGTTGTCCCAAGTCCAGGAGGTGGCCGACGTGTCAGCACACGAACCGCAGCAGGACGGCGGCGGGGTCGGCGCCGGAGACGACGACCTGATCGTTCCGTCCGGCGTCGTGAGCGACCGCCGTCGACGGGTGATGATCGTGGTCGGACTGCTGCGGGCCGGGGCGACGTCGGCCCTCCTGGTGCTGCTCTACTACGTGGTGCCCCTCGACCGGGAGTCGGTCTCGCACCTCACGCTCGTGCTGACCATCGGACTCGCGGCGTTCGCGGCGACGGCGTACTGGGAGGTTCGCGCCATCGTCCGCTCCAGGTACCCCGGCATCCGGGCGATCCAGGCTCTGGCGATGCTCGTCCCGTTCTTCCTGCTCCTGTTCGCCTCGACCTACTTCATGCTCAGCTTCCAGATGCCGACGACGTTCAACGAGTCCCTCGGCCGGACCGACTCCCTCTACTTCACCGTCACCACGTTCGCGACGGTCGGATTCGGGGACATCGTGCCCCGGACGGACGCCGTCCGCCTGCTCGTGACCGTGCAGATCCTGCTGGACCTCGTCATCCTCGGCCTGGGCATCCGGGTGATCCTCGGCGCGATCAAGAAGGGCCGCACGGGCGAGCTGTGACGGCTGGATCCGGGCGGGGTGCCTCTGGCACCCTGTGCGCGGTGAGCAGCACACTCGGTGACCGGGACACCCGCCACGTTCTCGCGGAGCCGCCGGAGCCGCCGGAGCCGCCGGCGGTCTCGGGCCGGGCCCGCGGGATCGTCGTCGCGGTCTGGGTGGTGCTGTTCGCGCACCTGGTGGCCACGTTCGTCTGGGCCGCGCCGGGCTACCTGACGGGGCGGCCCTCCGGCGAGTCCACCGGCGACGTGCCCACGACCGCCGTGCACCGGGCGCTGGAGGTCTACCTGACGCCGGTGTTCGCGCAGAACTGGTCGGTCTTCGCGCCGTCGCCGCTGCACGTCGAGTACTCCCTGCGCGTGCGGGGCATCTATGCCGGCAGGCCCGGCGCCGACCTGGTGCCCGGGCCCTGGATCGACGCCACGGCCGTCGAGGCCCGCGCGCTGACCGG
The DNA here is from genome assembly GCF_044746965.1 of Promicromonospora sp. NPDC090134. NCBI lineage: Bacteria > Bacillati > Actinomycetota > Actinomycetes > Micrococcales > Promicromonosporaceae > Promicromonospora > Promicromonospora sp. NPDC090134. The sequence goes on from NZ_JBIVCZ010000016.1 coordinate 35,498, forward strand.
GCACGTGCTCCCGGCGGCGACCGAGCGACCGTCCCGCCGGCTCGCGACGGAGCTGCGCACGGCGTTCCTGGAGCTGCCCGAAGACGGGAGGGCGGCGCTGCTGGTCTCGCCGGTCGCGGCGGACACTCCTGCTGAGCCCTTGCCCGTGCTCCGCGCCGCGCTGCTCGACGCCGGGGGCGTGCCCGACGTCGTCGACGACTACCTGGGCAAGGATCGAGCCGTGACCGCCTACGCGACGCAGGTGCTGCGGGCCTCCGGGGACGACGCGGTGCCGGTCTACGTCCAGGCGAGCATCCTGCGACAGGAGGTCGCGCGCCAGGGGAGCGGTGCACGGCACGCGCCGTCCGAGCTCGTGCTCGGCGCGCGCCCGCCCGTCGTCGTGCCCGGCCAGGACGACGCCGCGTTCCGTCGCACGTGGACGGCGCTGCGGGGCGACGTCGTCGGCGAGGGCGAACCCGGCGACGTCGGCCCGGTCGGTCCGGAGCCCACCCCGTGACCAGGCTGCTCGACGCCGGCGTCCGCTGGATGACCGTCCGCGCTCACGCGACCTACGGCATCGCCCTGATGCGCATCGTCCTGGGCCTGGGCATCGCCGGGTACGTCGCGGTGAACTTCCCGGCACGCCAGGCCCTGTGGGGTACCGGCGCCCGCTGGGCGACCCCGCTCGGCGCGCACGCCCTGGCCGGCGGCCCGCTGCTCACGGCCGGCTGCGTCGCGCTGCTCCTGGTGGCGGTGCTCGTGGCGCTGGGCTGGCGCGCCCGCTGGACGGTGCCGCTGCTGCTGCTCGGCTGGTCGGGCCTGACCGCGATCAACCCCCTCGTCGCCGACCAGGGCGACAACATCGCCCGGATCCTGCTGGTCTACCTCTGCCTCGCGGACACCTCGGCCCGCTGGTCCCTGGATGCCCGACGCCGGGGGAACCGACCGGGCCGGACACAGGTACGCAACGTGCTGCACAACGCCGCGGTGCTGGCGGTGGGCACGCAGATCTGCCTGGTCTACGTGCTCTCGGGGCTGTTCAAGCTCCAGGGGGAGCAGTGGCGCGACGGTTCGGCGGTGTACTACCCGCTCTCGCTGCCGCAGTTCCGGCCGTGGCCCCCGCTGGCCGACCTCGTGGCCGGCACCGAGTGGCTCGTGGCCGCCGTGACGTGGGGGACGCTCGCGCTGCAGCTCACGTTCCCGCTCCTGCTGCTGCAACGCCACACGCGGATGGCCGCCGTCGGCGGGGCGCTCCTGATGCACGCGGGCATCGCCGTCGTCATGGGCCTGCCGTTCTTCTCGCTCTTCATGATGGCGGGCGACTGCGTCTTCCTCACGGATGACGCGGTCGCCCGCCGATCAGGTCAGCCCACCTGGTGGAGCCAGCGGACCGGCGCGCCCAGGCCGGCGTAGCGGAACGGCTCGAGCTCGTCGTCCCAGGCGGCGCCCAGGGCGAGGTCGAGGGCGTCCCGCATGGCGCGCGGGTCGGCGAGCTCGAGCGCGGCGCGGACCCGGTCCTCCTGCACCACGACGTTGCCGTGCACGTCGGTCATGGCGTGGAAGATGCCGAGGTCCGGGGTGTGGGACCAGCGGGCGCCGTCGGCGCCGTTGCTCGCGTCCTCGGTCACCTCGTACCGCAGGTGGGACCACCCGCGCAGGGCGGACGCCAGCTTGGCGCCCGTGCCCTGCGGACCCTGCCACGAGTACTCTGCGCGGTACAGACCACGCCCAGCAGGCTGCGCGGTCCAGTCCATGGAAACGCGCACTCCAAGGACGTTCCCGGCGGCCCACTCGATGTGGGGGCACAGGGCACGAGGTGCGGAATGCACGAAAAGCACACCCCGCGTGATGACACCGGCCATGTCTTCCTCCCTGGATCGAGGTACGTCTTCCCCTACGTCCTCACCAGGGCGGTGACGCTGTGGTCGGCTGCACAGCGGTGCTTCGGACCACATCCTGCCCGATCCATCGGAGACATGCGAGGCGAAACGACGCACATGTCTCCGAAAGAATCACTTCGTACGACGAGTTCGTGCGGCACATTCTTGCCTAAAAGGACGTACCGCCACTAGAGCCCGGACGAATCTCTTGAGGATTCATCCCACATGCATGTTTTGTACGAAATGAAGCCGAAGTCCCTCACAGGCGCGCGCGAAGCTCCCGCATCGCGGCCCGCCGGGTCTCCTTCTGGAGCCGGTCCAGGTAGACCATGCCGTCGAGGTGATCGGTCTCGTGCTGGAGGGCCCGCGCCATGATCCCGGTGCCCTCGACCGTGACCGGCTCGCCGTCCAGGTCGATGCCCTCGACCCGCGCGTAGTTGGCGCGCACGGTGGGGTACCAGAGCCCGGGAACGGACAGGCAGCCCTCGCCGCCGTCCTGCGGCTCCTCGCCCAGCTCGACGATGCGCGGGTTGATCACGTAGCCGATCTCGCCCTCGATGTTCCAGGAGAACGCGCGCAGCGAGACACCGATCTGGTTGGCGGCCAGCCCGGCCCGCCCCTCGTCGTCCACGGTCTCGACCAGGTCGGCGATCAACCCGCGTACGCGGTCGTCGATCGTCGTCACGGTGTCGCACGGGGTGCGCAGCACGGGGTCGGGAACCAGTCGGATCTCACGCATTGCCATGCGCACATTCTCCCATGTCAGGGCCGAGGGGAGCCGTCGGTACACCCCGGCCACGTCAGACGCTCAGGTCACCGGGGTGACCTGAGCGTCCGACACGGGGCCGACGGTGTCGGCTCAGGCGTTCTTGATCACCAGGGCGACGTTGTGCCCGCCGAACCCGAACGAGTTGTTGATCGCGGCGATGTCGCCGCCCGGCAGCTTGGCCGGCTCGTTGCGCACGAGCGGCACCTGCAGCTCGGGGTCGGGGTTCTCCACGTTGATCGTGGGCGGGGCGAGCCGCTCCGCGACCGCCTTGACCGCGAACACGGACTCGATGGCGCCGGCGCCGCCCAGCAGGTGGCCGGTCATCGACTTCGTCGCCGAGAGCTGCACGTGGTCGGCGTCCGACCCGAAGAGCTTGCGGATCGAGGCCGTCTCGGTGAGGTCACCCACCTTGGTGGAGGTGGCGTGCGCGTTGACGTGCACGACGTCGGAGGCCGTCACGCCGGCGTCCTCCATCGCGAAGCGCATGGCCGTCACCTGGCCCGTGCCCTCGGGGTCGGGGGAGGTGATGTGGTACGCGTCGGACGAGAGGCCCACGCCGCTGACCTTGGCGTAGACGCGGGCGCCGCGGGCGGCGGCGTGCTCCGCGCTCTCCAGCACCAGCACGGCGGCGCCCTCGCCGAGCACGAAGCCGTCGCGGTCGATGTCGTACGGGCGGGAGGCGTGCTGCGGGTCGTCGTTGCGCAGCGAGAGCGTGCGGGACGCCGCGAACGCGCCGAGCGGCATCGGGTGGATCGACGCCTCGGTACCGCCGGCGACGACGACGTCGGCGCGGCCGGAGCGGATCATCTCCACCGCATAGCCCACGGCCTCGGCGCCGGAGGCGCAGGCCGAGACCAGCGCGTGCGTTCCGGCGCGGGCGCCGAGCTCGAGCGACACGTAGGCCGACGGCGAGTTCGGCATGAGCATGGGGACGGTCATGGGCAGCATGCGCCGGGCGCCGCGCTCACGCAGCGTGTCCCAGCCGTCCAGGATGGTCTGGATGCCGCCGATGCCGGACGAGACCACGGCGCCGAGCCGCTCGCCCGGGACCTCGGGGCTGCCCGCGTCGGCCCAGGCCTCGCGGGTCGCGACGATCGCGTACTGCGCGGACGGGTCCATGCGCTTGGTCTCGGGGCGGGACAGGACCTCGGCCGGGTCCACCTTGATGGTGGCGGCGAAGTTCACGGGGATCCCGTACTTCTCGGCCCAGTCGTTCTCCAGGGTGCGCGCACCGGACACGCCGGCGAGCGCGGCCTCCCACGTGGAGGCCACGTCACCGCCGAGCGGGGTGGTGGCGCCGAGGCCCGTGACGACGACTTCGCGTGCGGAGGTCATGATGATGCTCCCGAGGGTGGTGGGACGAAGGGGGCAGGTGCTCTGGGTGCTGCCTGTGGGCAGCGGGTGCCCGACGGCGGCGCGGGCCGGTGGATCTCAGCCGGCCGCGCGGCCGCCGTCGGGGGGCGGCTCAGTCCTGGGCGCCCTTGATGAAGCTCACGGCGTCGCCGACGGTCGCGAGGTTCTTGACCTCCTCGTCCGGGATGCGAACCCCGAACTTGTCCTCGGCGTGCGTGACGATGGTCATCATCGACAGGGAGTCGATGTCGAGGTCGTCCGTGAAGGACTTCTCGAGCAGGACGTCGGCCGTGTCGAGGCCCGTCTCCTCGGCGACGATCTCGGCGAGGCCCTCGAGGATCTCCTGGTCCGTGTTGGCCATGGGACTTCCTATCTTTCGTTAACGGTCACCGGCGCCGTCGGGCACCGGAGTCTTGCTGGTCAGATCTTGGCGCATCCTGCGACCGGAATGCACAACGGGCCGTCCTGCGACCCGGCCGCACCCTGGCTACGGCAGCACCACGACCTGTGCGGCGTAGACCAGGCCCGCGCCGAAGCCGATCTGGAGGGCGAGGTCGCCGGACTTGGCCTGTCCCTCGGACAGGAGCCGCTCGGCGGCCAGCGGGATCGACGCCGCGGACGTGTTGCCGGTCTCGGCGATGTCGCGCGCGATCACCACGCTGTCGGGCAGGCCGAGCTGCTTCTTCATCTGGTCGATGATCCGCATGTTGGCCTGGTGCGGGATGAAGACCTGGATGTCCTCGGCCGTCACGCCTGCCTCGGCCATGGCCTTCTCGGCGATGGGCGCCATCTGGAAGCTCGCCCACTTGAACACCGTGGGGCCGTCCTGACGCAGCGTGGGCCAGCCCAGCTCGGGGTCCTCGCGCAGCTCGGTCCACGAGTGCGTCTGGCGGATCGCGGTGGCCTTGGAGCCGTCCGAGCCCCACACCGTCGGGCCGATGCCCGGAGTGTCCGACGGGCCGACGATCGCGGCGCCCGCGCCGTCGCCCAGCAGGAAGGAGATGGAGCGGTCGGTCGGGTCGATGATCTCGCTGAGCTTCTCTGCGCCGATCACCAGCACGTGCCGGGCCAGACCGGCCCGGACCAGGGCGTCCGCCTGGCCGATGCCGTACGCGTAGCCGGCGCAGGCCGCGGACACGTCGTAGGCCGCCGCGGGCGTCGCGCCGATGCGCTCGGCCAGGATCGCGGAACCCGACGGCGTCATGTGCATGTGCGTGATCGTCGACAGGATGATCGCGTCGATGTCCGCGCCGACCAGCCCCGCGGCGTCCAGCGCCTTCTTCGAGGCGGCCTCGGCCAGGTCGAGCACGTCCTTGTCGGCGCCCGCCCGACGGCGCGTGACGATGCCGGTGCGCTGGCGGATCCACTCGTCCGAGGAGTCGATGGGGCCCGCGATGTCGTCGTTCGTCACGACGAGCTCGCCACGCTCCGCGCCGATCGCGAGGATCTTCGAGAACTGCGTGGGCTGGGCCTGCTGCAGGGTGGTCACTGGGCTGCTCCGGTCGCGCTCGTGCCGCTGGAAAGGGCGTTGCTGTGTGCCGCGATGAGCTCGCGGGCCGCGTCGAGGTCGGCGGGCGACTTGACCGCCACCGTCTCGACACCCTTGAGGCCGCGCTTGGCCAGACCGGTCAGGACGCCGCCGGGGGCGAGCTCCAGGAGGCCCGTGACGCCGCGCTCGGCGAGGTTCGTCATGATCAGGTCCCAGCGCACCGGGGCCGTGACCTGGCCCGCGATGTTGCGCAGCACGTCGGCGCCGGTCCCGTGGCCGTGGGTGCCGCCGGTGTAGGCGGTCCCGTCCAGGTCGGCGAGGAAGGGCAGCATCGGGTCGGCGGCGTCCCAGCCGAGGGCGACGGGCTCGAACTCCGCGCGCGCCGCGTCCATGAACGGGGTGTGGAAGGCGCCCGCGACCTGCAGCGGGATCACGCGCGCCCGGGTGGGCGGGTTCTCCGCGAGCTTGGCGAGGTTCTCCAGCGCGCCGGCCGCGACGGTCTGACCGGCGCCGTTCACGTTGGCGGGCCACAGGCCCGCGGCCTCGATCGCGGCGAGCACCTCGTCCGGGTCGCCGCCCACGACGGCGCTCATGCCCGACGGCGCAGCCGCTGCCGCCGTGGCCATCGCCCGGGCGCGGCGCGCGACCAGGCCGGCCGCGCCGTCGTCGGTCAGGGCGCCCGCCACCGCGGCGGCCGACAGCTCGCCGACCGAGTGTCCGGCGGTGACGTCCACGACGTCCGCGGCGGCACGGCCGTCGAGCAGGGCCCGCAGCGCGAGCAGCGAGGTGGTGACGATCAGCGGCTGGGCCACGGCGGTGTCGCGGATCGTGTCCGCGTCCGACGTCGTGCCGTGGGCCACGAGGTCCAGGCCGGCGGCCTCGGAGGCCGCGGCGAGGCGTTGTTCGGTACCGGGCAGCTCGAGCCAGTCGCTGAGCATCCCGGGGGTCTGAGAGCCCTGTCCAGGGCAGACGACGGCGAGCACGCGTCCACTCTGCCAACCCGAGCCGCTCCCGGGACGTCGCGACCTGTACCAACCTGGTCGGGGGGCCTTGTCGGGAACCTACAAGGCGTTCACCCTGGCCAGCGGTTAGTGGCCCAGGTCTCCCTCGCGCTCAGCCCCGGCCGAGCTGGCCCAGCGCCAGCGCCACCTGCAGCACGAACGACTCGCGGGCGTCGAGCGGGTCCCAGCCCGTGATCTCGGAGACCTTGCGCAGGCGGTAGCGCACCGTGTTGGGGTGAACGTACAGATGGCGCGCGGCGGCCTCCAGCGAGCGGCCCGTGCCGAGGTAGGCCGAGAGGGTCTCCAGCACGGCGCCGCCGGCATCCTGCAGCGGGGTGAACGCCTGGGCGATGAGCGTGGCGCGGGCCGTGTAGTCGCCGGTCAGCACGCGCTCGGGCAGCAGGTCGTCCGCCATGACCGGCCGGGGCGCCTGCGGCCACGCCGGCGCTGCCGTGAGGCCGGCGAGCGCGGAGCGGGCCGACCGTGGGGCGTCGGTCAGGCTGGGCACCTGGGTGCCGATCACCACGGGCCCGGTGCCGAACCGCGACATGAGCGCCGTCGCGGCGGCCACGAGGTCGCCCTCGCCGCCGAGCACGAGCACGAGCCGGTCGCCGTGGATCCCGACGAGGGCGTCGCCGGCGGCGCGGCGGGCGACGCGGCGGATCTCGGCGGTGCGTATCTCGTCGAGCTCCTCGGTCGCGAGCCCCACGACCACGAGGGCGTTGCCCCGGCCGCTCCAGCCGAGCGCCGAGATGCGGGAGCGCAGGGAGTCGTCGCCGTCGCCGCGCACCAGGGCGTCGACCACGAGCGCCTCCAGGCGGGCGTCCCAGGCGCCGCGCCACTCGGCGGCGCGGGCGTAGACCTCGGCCGCGGAGAACGCGACCTCGCGGGAGTAGCGCAGCACGGCCTCGCGCAGGTCGCGCTCACCGCCGGGGGCGGCGATCCGGTCGGAGTGCGTCTCGACGACGTCGACCACCACGCGCACGAGCTGCAGCGTGTGCTGCAGGGAGATGGAGCGGGTCAGCTCGGTGGGCGCCGCGGCGAAGATCTCGCTGACGCCGTGCGGCGGCCGGTCGGGGTCCGTGAACCAGGACGTGAACGCGTTGATGCCGGCCTGGGCGACGAGGCCCACGTACGAGCGGTCCTCGGCGGGCAGCTCGCGGTACCAGCCTAGGTCCTCGTCGAGGCGGCGCATCGCCGCGGCCGTGAGCAGGCCGCTGGCCTCGCGGACGCGCTGGAGGTTCATCGGGAAGCCGGCGGGGTCCAGACCGGCGTCGGGCCCCGGGGTGCCCTCGGCGCCGGCCTCGGGTGCCTGACCGGTGTCCTGGTCCGCGCTGCGGTCGGTCGCCTGCCCGGCCTCCCGGTCGGTCTTCTGGGCGCTGCCTCGAGCGGCCCGTCGCGTAGCTGGCACACCGGCAGCATACGAGCCCGAGTTGTGGGGAGTCCACAAACGGACTTTCGCGACAGTGCTATTCCAGTGAGCGCGGGTGAGAAACTGTAGGGTCGAGGCATGGCCCTGATGCACCGGCTCCGTCGCCTCATCCGTCGGCCCTTGTCTGCGTCCACGGTCGGCGCTCGCCGGCCGTCACCGTCGGCACCCCGACGTGGGGACGTGGGGCACGAGGACGCGCTACGAGCGCAGCTGACCGACGATCCCAACAACGAGGAGGCGTTCGCCGCCCTGGCGGAGATCGTCCGCCGGCGGGCCGCCGAGGACCCGACGCTGGAGGACCCGCTGCGGGACTCCGACGAGATCCCGGAGTCGAAGCAGCGCGAGGCCGACCTTGCGGTCTGGTCCCTCGCGGAGGAGCTGGCCGGGCACCCGCGGGGCTGGTACCCCCTGATCGAGCTGGGGCGGCTGTCGCTGGCCGACGACCCGGAGGGCGCCGTCCGCCGGTTCATCACCGCCGCCGAGCGAGACCCGGACGGCAACGCCCTGGCCGAGGGTCTGGCGATCCTGCGCGGCGCCGGGATGCCCGTCGAGGCCCTGGGCCTGGGTGTGGGGCACTGGCGGGTGCGGGAGCACTCGCCCGTCGTCGGCAAGCACCTCGTGCTGGCGGCGCTCGAGGCAGACCGGGTGTTCGAGGCGAAGCAGCACCTGCGCGCCCTGGACCTGCACCCGGACACCAAGGCGGTCAAGCCGCTGCAGGCGGAGCTGGCGAAGGCGATCGCGGAGGCCGAGAAGGGGTAGCAGGCCGGGCCGCGCGGAGTGCGTGGTGAACAAGAGAGAGCTGCGGCGCACCGGTGAACCGGTGCGCCGCAGCTCTCTTGCTACCCAAGGGTCAGCTGTCGCCGCCCGCGTTGCCGGACGTGCCGGCGGTGACGTCGAGCAGGCTGTACTTCTCGACGGCCTTGCTCACGACGTCGGCGGGGACCTCGCCACGGCGGGCGAGGACCTGCAGCGTACGGACCACCATCGACGGGCCGTCGATGAGGAAGTAGCGCCGCGCGGCCGCGCGGGTGTCGGAGAAGCCGAAGCCGTCCGCCCCGAGCACCGCGTAGTCGCCGGGGACCCACGCGCGGATCTGGTCGGGGACCAGGTGGTCGTAGTCGCTGGTGGCGACGAACGGCCCCTGGGCGCCGGACAGCTTCTCCGTGACGTACGGCGTGCGCAGCGGCGCCGACGGGTCGACGAGGGCGTCGTGCTCCGCCGCGAGGGCGTCGCGACGCAGCTCGTTCCAGCTCGTCACCGACCAGACGTCGGCCGAGACGCCCCAGTCCTCCTTGAGGAGCTGCTGCGCCTCCAGGGCCCACGGCACACCCACGCCGGAGGCGAGGAGCTGGGCCTTGGGGCCGTCGTCATCGGACACCGAGATGCGGTGGATACCGCGCTTGATGCCCTCGACGTCGACGTCCTCCGGCTCGGCCGGCTGGACCATCGGCTCGTTGTACACCGTGAGGTAGTACATGACGTCCTGCGCGCGCCCGTCGGGCGTGTGGCCGTTCTCGCCCGGGCCGTACATGCGCTCGATGCCGTCGCGCACGATGTGCCGGATCTCGTACCCGTAGGCCGGGTCGTACTGCACGATCGCGGTGTTCGTCCCGGCGATGAGCGGGCTGTGGCCGTCGGCGTGCTGCAGGCCCTCACCCGTCAGGGTGGTGCGGCCCGCGGTGGCGCCGATGATGAAGCCGCGCGTGAGCTGGTCGCCGGCCGCCCAGAACTGGTCGCCCGTGCGCTGGAAGCCGAACATCGAGTAGAAGATGTAGACCGGGATCATCGGCTCGCCGTGCGTGGCGTACGACGTGCCGACCGACTGGAACGCGGCCGCGGAACCGGCCTCGTTGATGCCGGTGTGCATGATCTGGCCGGACTCGGACTCCTTGTAGCTCAGCATGAGCTCGCGGTCCACGGCGAGGTAGTTCTGGCCGAGCGTGTTGAAGATCTTGGCGCTCGGGAAGATCGAGTCCAGACCGAACGTACGGGCCTCGTCCGGGATGATCGGCACGATGCGGTTGCCGAAGTCCTTGGCCTTGAAGAGGTCCTTGAGCAGCCGGACGAACGACATGGTCGTGGCGACCTGCTGCGTGCCGGAGCCCTTCTTCAGCAGCTCGTAGGACTTGTCCTCCGGCAGCGTCAGGGTGGTCTTCGCCGTCGTCCGGCGCTCCGGTACGAAGCCACCGAGCTGACGGCGGCGCTCCAGCATGTACTGGATCTCCGGTGCGTCGGGGCCCGGGTGGTAGTACGGCGGCAGGTACGGGTCGGCCTCGAGCTCGGCGTCCGAGATCGGGATGCGCAGGGAGTCGCGCAGCGTCTTGAGGTCGTCGCCCTTGAGCTTCTTCATCTGGTGCGTCGCGTTGCGGCCGGCGAAGCCGGCGCCCAGGCCGTAGCCCTTGACGGTGTGCGCCAGGATGATGGTCGGCTGGCCCGTGTGCGCGCGCGCCGCGGAGTAGGCCGCGTACAGCTTGCGGTAGTCGTGGCCACCGCGCTTCATGTTCCAGATGTCCTCGTCCGTCATGTTCTCGACGAGGGCCTTGGTGCGCGGGTCGCGCCCGAAGAAGTGCTCGCGGATGAACGCGCCGGACTCCGCGCGGTACGTCTGGTAGTCACCGTCGGGGGTGACGTTCATCAGGTTGACCAGCGCGCGGTCCTTGTCGGCGTTGAGCAGGGCGTCCCACTCGCGGCCCCAGACGACCTTGATGACGTTCCAGCCGGCGCCCTTGAACTGGGCCTCCAGCTCCTGGACGATCTTGCCGTTGCCGCGCACCGGGCCGTCGAGGCGCTGCAGGTTGCAGTTGACGACGAACGTCAGGTTGTCCAGCTGCTGCTGCGCGGCGTGCTGGATCATGCCGCGGCTCTCCGGCTCGTCCATCTCGCCGTCGCCGAGGAACGCCCAGACGTCCTGCTGGCTGGTGTCCTTGATCCCGCGGTTGTGCAGGTACTTGTTGGTCCAGGCCTGGTAGACGGCCGACGCCGGGCCGAGGCCCATGCTGACCGTCGGGAACTCCCAGAAGTCCTGCATGAGGCGCGGGTGCGGGTACGACGGCAGGCCGCCGCCCACGTGCGACTTCTCCTGGCGGAACCCGTCGAGCTGGTCCGCCGTGAGGCGGCCCTCGAGGAACCCGCGGGCGTAGACGCCGGGGGAGGCGTGGCCCTGGAAGTAGATCTGGTCGCCGCCGCCCGGGTGGTCCTTGCCGCGGAAGAAGTGGTTCAGGCCCACCTCGTAGAGCGTCGCGACGGACGCGTACGAGGAGATGTGGCCGCCGACGCCGAGGCCCTCGCGCTGGGCGCGCGTCACCATGACCGCCGCGTTCCAGCGGATCCACGAGCGGTAGCGACGCTCCATCGCCTCATCGCCCGGGAAGTACGGCTCCTCGTGCACACCGATGGTGTTCACGTAAGGCGTCGCCATCGACGCGGGGATGCTCACGTTCCGCTCCCGCGCGCGGCGCAGCAGGTTGAGCATGACGTATCTGGCGCGGGGTCCGCCCTTGTCGTCGATCAGCCCGTCGAAGGACTCGACCCATTCCTCGGTCTCGGCCGGGTCGATGTCAGGTACGGCGCTGAGCAGACCGTTGATCAGCGGTCCGGTCTCGTCAAACGAAGCCACCAGCAACCTCTCTCGGTGTCGCGCGGCGCGGTCGCGGTTCGCGCTCCTCGCCGCCTCGTCAGGACCCGTCGCGTCGGCAGCGTCGCCACAGCTGGGGTTGCGGCTGTGCACGCCCACGCACAGGTGGTCCTATCTATTCTGTCCCCTCACAGCCTCCGTCCACACCATAGGGCGGTCAAGAGCGCGTGATCTGCGTTACGTCTGTGGCGGTTCGCACCAGTATTGATACTCGGTATCGCAATATTGAGACTGAGTGCATGACCAGGGCGTTGCCGAGGTCGGATCGAATCATCAAAAAGGCACCACACGTCCTGGTTGCGAGGCATGGCCGGGGTGCGTGCACTACCTTTGGCGACGGAGGGCCCGACGGCGGGCCGACACAAGACGGACACGACCCGGCACCAGTGCCGGACAGAGAGAGGAACGATCAACCAAGTGAGCACGGACACCCAGGGCGCGGGGCGCCTCGGCTTCGAGGCCGGCCAGGTCGTGCAGGAGTTCGGCTGGGGAGACGACGTCGACGAAGCACTCCGCGCCGAGATCGAGAAGATCATCGGCAGCGAGCTGGAGGACGAGGACTTCGGTGACGTCACCGACGGCGTCATCCTCTGGTGGCGGGAGGACGACGGCGACCTCACCGATGCACTGGTCGACGTCCAGACCGTCCTTGACGATGGTGGGCTGATCTGGATCTTCACGCCCAAGCCCGGGCGCGACGGCGAGGTCGGCCACGGTGACATCCAGGAGGCGGCCACCACCGCCGGCCTGCAGACCACGAGCACCTTCGCCATCGCGGAGGACTGGTCGGCCACGAAGCTCGGGTACCGGGGCCGTGGCAAGTAGCGGGTCATGACCGAGGCGTTCAACGGGCAGGCCGCCGCCGCGGTCGCGCTGAAGCCGGGTGACCCCGCACCCGACTTCACGCTCCCCGACACCCACGGCACCCCGACCACGCTGTCCGACCTGCGAGGCACCCCGGTGCTGGTGGTCTTCGTGCCGTTCGCCTTCTCCGGCACCTGCACCGGCGAGCTGTGCGAGCTGCGCGACAACATCGAGGACTTCGAGACCGCCGGCGTGCGGCTGTTCGTGATCTCGACCGACGCGGTGTTCACGCTCAAGGCGTGGCAGGCCGCGGAGGGCTACCAGTTCGACCTCCTGTCGGACTTCTGGCCGCACGGCGACGTCGCGCGCGCCTACGGCGTGTTCGACGAGGGCTCGGGCATCGCGCTGCGCGGGTCGTTCCTGATCGACGCCGACGGGATCGTCCGATGGACCGTGGTCAACCCGCGCGGGCAGGCGCGTGACCTGGAGGACTACCGGCGGGCGGTCGAGGAGATCTGACCCTGCCCGGCCCGAAAATCTGGCTGGGTCTCGGGTGCCGGGCAGGTATTGTTGTCCGCTGCTGGTGGTGTGCTGCTGAGGCAGTGCTGCCGGGGCTCGTAGCTCAGTTGGTTAGAGCGCCACGTTTACACCGTGGATGTCGGGGGTTCGAATCCCTCCGGGCCCACCAACAGGCATTTCTTGCCTGCGACCTGCACCGATACCAACTCGCTCCGTGGACACGAGTGCCCACGAACGGACGCCTGCGGACTCCGGTATCCCCTCACTATCCCCGCACCATCCCCGCGGCCGACGGTTCGCACCTCCTTGCACAAGGGGGTCTTGGACATGGCCGGTAAAGCTGGACGGCGCCCGTTCGGTGGCGTAGAGGCGCGCAAGTCACGGTCGAGCGGCAAGGTCGTGTCGTACCGCGCGACCTACATCGGCCCGGACACCGACAAGCATCACCGGACGTTCGGTGACCGAATCCCTGCGGAGATGTGGCTGGGTGAGGAGCGCAAGCTGATCGACGCGGGCGAGTGGACACCGCCGAAGATGCGGGAAGCTGCGTTCCAGCGCCTGACGCTGTCGGAATGGGCGACCGAGCATGTGGAGTCGCGGACGCTTGCGCCGGGCACGTACAGGAACTACATGCGGATGATCCGGGTGTACCTGGACCCGGGTCTGGGGAAGAAGTACGTCGATGAGGTGACTCTTGCGGACGTCTCCGCATGGCACGCGCGAACCAAGACCGAGCTGCGCGCTCGAGCTCGGGCTTCGGGCCGCAAGAACGGCGACGGTGCGGGGGAGGCGGCGCAAGCGTACAAGTTCGTCTCGAGCGTCTTCCGCAGCGCGGTCGCCAGAGGGCTGATCGACGCCTCGCCAGCCCGGGTCACGGGTGGTGGGAAGTATCGGCGAAAGCGGAAGCCGGTGGTCCTGACGAGTACCGAGGTGAAGGCCATCGCGGAGGCTCTTCCTGAGCGGTTGCGTGGTCTGGCGGACCTGTTGTCGTCATCCGCGCTGCGGATCGGGGAGGCACGGGCGTTGCGCCGCCGAGACCTCGATCTGCGTGACTTGAAGGCGGCGAGCGTCATGGTCCAGCAGAACATCTCCGAAGGCGGCAAAGGCGTGGGCTCGGTGATCGGTCCTGTGAAGACCGAAGCTGCCAACCGCCCCGTGGCGATCGGCGAGGAACTTGCCACAGTGCTGGCAGACCACGTCAAGCGGTTCGCGGAGAGCGGGCGCGACGGTCTGGTGTTCCCCAAGCCTGGCGGTGGACTGCTCCCGGAGAGCACATGGCGCTATGCCTGGATCAGGGCACGGAACGAGGCAGGGCTGCCGGACGTGAAGACTCACGACCTGCGGCACACGAGCCTGACGATGGCTGCGCGAGCCGGGGCGACTACGGCGGAGCTGATGCACCGTGCAGGGCATTCCGAGGCGCGGGTCGCGATGATCTACCAGCATGCTTCCGAGGAACGCGACCGGATGATTGCTGAGCGAGTCGAGGCTATGGCACGCGAGGACGAGTTGGCTGCGCGCCGTGAGCAACGACGCCTGCAGAGGGACGAGGCCTCGTGAGCGCGACTGGGTAGTTGTGCACACCTTGTCGGCAACGACGAGTTGCCGACAAGGGAGTGCCGTTATGCCTGCTCATCGTGAACCTCATCGCGAACGTGGTGTCTCGTCTCGGCAGAGCGCTGAGGCGGGTGGGCCCCGATCGCGCCTCGTTGGGCTCGCCGTCGCGGCACAGACGTTCGGCGTCTCGACCAAGACGTTGCGGCGTCGTATTGCAGACGGCACCGTGCGCGGTTACCGGATCGGAAGACTGATCCGGGTCGACCTGGACGAGGTGCGCGCGGCTCTCGTCGTGACGATCGCATCACCTCGCAGATCTGGTGGGTCGTGACCGCGGGGAATCCTCGCGGTCGATCTTGCTGCACAAACCGTTCGAGCTCGCGCGACGTCAGATCCCTGTACTTGGGTAGCTCGTCCGGCTCGGTGTCAGACAGCACCCGTACCTTTCGTGCATGTGGAACGTGATGGTGCTGCGATCACCGGTCATTCATCCGCGCCGTCCGGCAGGCGAGGGGGCACCGGCAGCCGGCTGGACGACGAGCGAACGACGGCGAGTCGGTCTGGGTCGATCCGGGGCGTCACGCCTCGCTGGTGTCGGTGTGACGGCGCGGACCGCAGCTTCACTTCCCAGCGGTGGGGCACGCAGCCTCGCCATATGGTCGGACATCAAGGTCAGCCGCGGGCAGAATCTAGCGGTTCTTGCCGTTGCGTTCTCTTACGGTCCGATCGCCGCGGTGCTGTTCGGTGTTGACGGCTGGATGATGTTCATGATCTGGACCGCAGTTGCCGGCGTCGTGCTGTATCCCGGATTCCGATTCGGGGCCGCGGAGGGGCTGGAACGGGTATTCCGCCGGTTCGACAACTACCGCGAGTACGGCCAAGCCGGATTCAGATTGATCTATGCCATCCAGGATTCAGGTCTCCTGGCCGGTTCAGGGCGGATGAATCTGCGCCAGATGGAGACCGCCGTCCGGTCTGCCCACACCTGGAGGAAGCTGGGCAGCGACACCGGTGTAGACCACGCTTGGCGCAGCCGTCGAGTCTTTGACCTGTTGCACCAGTATCCACTCGACTCGGCCGCTGCCACCGAGATCTGTGACCTGACCAGGTCTTCGCTGGTGGATACGGCGGGAGCTCGTGTGGATCCGTTCACCTACCGGGTAACCAAGAACTTCCGGCGTAGCAGTCCACGATTCGAGCTGGCTAACAGCCTCATGACGTTGGTTGCCGCGGCCCTTGGCCTGCTGGTCGTGGTCCTTCCAGTTCTGCTAAGCCGATGAGTACTTCTGAGTGGCAGGGCCCGGCACGCACTACTGCGGTTCGTGGGGCTGCAGTGGCGCACCAGGCGGTGACGCCCGGACTCTCAACCTGGACACCGACGTTCGTCGCCTCACTGTCAGACTGCGTAGGCCCCATGCGGCAGACACGACGTACCTCCTCCGCGTCTCACCTTCGAGCTGTCCTGCCACGGCCACGTCGGACGAGCCGAGCACGGGCGGCCGGCGTTGATCAGAACGGGGGCTCGATACCCAGGTTGCCGAGTGGTTCGTCCCGGGGCGGCAGGAACCTGTAGGTCACCGCGCGCCCGCGTGAGCGGGGCGTGACGAGGCCGTGGAGCTCGAGCTGGGCACGGATGTGGGCGGTCTCTCGTGCTGCGGCTCGGTAGCCGTCGACTGTTGGGCTGAAGCGTTCCCAGCGGGTTCCGTCTTCGTCGGACACGATCTCTTCCCGGTACCCGCGGCCCAAGTCCTGCAGGACATCGGCGGCGAAGTCGGGGGCGTCGATCACTCGTTGGATGTTGCCGTGAGCCAGGATCAGCGGGTGGAGGCAGAACGATGGTCGCGGGTCCGGGTCGTATGTCCAGATCTGCGAGTCGTAGACCTTGTGGCTGTAGGCCTCGTACTCGTGCCAGACGCGGCGTGCGGTGCGTAGTCGGGAGGCGTCCGCTCCGCGACTCATGCCGGGGATGCCGAGGGTGAGCGCCTGCCAGCGTTCGGCGCGCAAGGCTTGGTCGAAGTTCATCGCGGGCATGACAGCTCTCTCCTCAGTGCCGGTCGGTGAGCGGGCCAGCTACAGCGCATGTCCGTCGCTGTCGGCCGCCGGCCCGTGCGACCCGTTCGCCGACTGGGGCGACTGGGGCTCGGGCCGGGGTGCAGGGCGTGGCGCCGCGTGCAGCCTGTAGTCGATCGCGATGTCCGTGAGCTCGTGGAGCACGTCGCCCAGATCGACGCCGAACGACCCACCGAACGGTGTGGCGGTGGTCATGTCTGGCTGGACGGGGTCGGGGACGATGTTGCCGAGGACCGCCTGCGGTGCGAGGGCGTAGCACTCGTTGATAAGCATGTTCGGGTGCTCATGAACCCGGACCGGGGTGCGGCGGATGAATGGGATGCCGCTGGGCGGGTGGTCGGGTTCGCGGTGGCGCAGCATCAGTAGGTCGACTGGGCTGTCGAGCAACGGTGCCTGGCGCAGTGCGCCGGCGGGCAGGCGGACGGCGGCGATCAGGTCGGCTTGCTTGGCGATCGAGCGCCGCGGCTGGGCGTCGGCGCCTTCCAGGAGCTGGCGGTGGGCCAGCGCGACCAGGAGCCCGCCGGGCCGCAGCCAGGTCAGGGCCTCACGGATCAATCCGTGGTGGGACATGGTGACGCCGATCCGCCGGTCGCGAGTCAGCGCCCTGGTGTCCGCGTAGGGCAGGCTCGCGATCACGACGTCCGCCCCGTTGAGGTCAGCGGCCCCGACCGGTGAGGCATCGACCGGTTCGAGGTTGAGGTCGGGGTGGGGCCATTGCGTCGCCGAGGGCAGGTCACCGGCGAGCGGGATCTGATCGGCGATATCGCTGGGCAGGTCGGAGTCGCTTAAGACCGTCAGGCCGTCGAGTGTGCGAGGCGCGTCCGGTGGAGCACCGGCAAGAAGCTCGGCGTCGCGCCCTACGACCAGGAGGCGACCGCCGGTGTACTCCAGGGCCTTGATGTGTCCCCACATCTGCTTCGCGATCGTGTGGTGCGCCTCGACCGCGGGCGTGTGGAGGTGCAGGTGGATGGCCATGTCCTGGAGTGCCGCGTCCATATCGGCTCTGTTGAAGTCCATGCTGTTCTCTCCGTCGATTGGTCAGGTGATCTGGTGGCCGGTGGCCGGTGGCGAGGGGTTACAGGTCCAGTGCGGGGGGCTCGCCGCCCGGGCGAGGGAAGCTGTGCCGGGGTGTAGCCGGGCCGTGAAGCGTGGCCCGGTCCGAGGCTGTGTGGGCAGAACGGTGCTGCTGTGCGATCTCGCTGAACACGCTGGCCAGGCGGCCGGGCCAGGTGCGGTCGGGGTCGTGGACAGCGAGCTGCTGTAAGCCCCAGTAGTCGGTGCCCACGTCAGGAACACCCAGCACTCGGTCGGGGTGGGTGGTGAAGTAGGTGCTCTCGTGCAGGCCGTCCTCGGTCGACCAGTCCACGTCGGGGAACTGCAGGCCCGCGTCCGGGTAGCCGCCGTCGCGGCGCCGCAGGACCAGGACGTCGACTGGTGCGTCGCAGGCTCGCGTGGCCCGGAGTGCGTGGGAGGGCAGGCGGGCGGCGCCGAGGAAGTCGGCCATCTGGGCCAGGCGCGCCCAGCGCGACGGGTCCGGGTAATCCAAAACGGTGTGGTTGACCAGGAACACGGCGTGCCCGCCGGGTGTCAGCCCGGTCAGGGCTTCGAGGGCTTGGAGGTGGAAGGCGTGGTGCCGCATGGCCCGGGTTTCGCGACTGCGCAGGTGGATGTCGTTGTGCGGCATCGAGGCCACGCCGACGTCGAACGGTCGCGCGGTTGCCAGGTTCAGTGGGTAGCGGGTGACCGGGAACGCGTCGCGGTGTGCCCCGGGCCGGCCCTCTGGTACCGGGCCCTGCCACCGGTCGTGGACGGGGAACCCGTCCGCGTCGCGCGGCTGGGGACGGTTCGGGTCGCCGGTCAGCAGGACCTGGGGGTCGGTGCCGAACGCCAGTGCCCGTCCACCGACGGGTGCCCCCAGGCCTCGTAGCAGGTCCCAGATCATCGGTGCGAGCTGAGCGTGCGCACCGGTGGCATCCGCCTGGGCTTGTGCGATCAGAGCGGCGCGGTCTGCCCGCTCCCGAACCAGTTGCGTATGCGCTGCGGTGGTCATGACCGGTCCTCCTCGTCCGTCTCAGGGCCGGCCGCGTGTTCGTCTGAAGCCGTGCCGTCGCCGTCCGTGTTCGGCAGGTGCCAGGACCGGCGCAGGCGACTGATCCGCTCGGAACGGACCCGCTCGATCTCGGCCTGGGCCTCGGCCTCTATCCGACGGCGCCGCGCGACGTCGTCCGTGACGAAGATCGCGAAGTCCGCTGCCCGGTCGGTGACCGCGACCGGGACCGGGCTGGGCGCGGGGTCCTCGCCGGGCCAGGTCGTGCGGCGGGTAGGTCGGTCCTCGGTGAGGGTGGTGCCGCAGCGCTGGACCCAGTCACGCAGCCGACGCCGTGTGTCGGACAGGTCGCGCAGCCACATCAGTGGGGACCCGGGGTGGGCGTCCTCGGCGTGACCGGCCAACCACGAGGTGCGCAGCGCGGACAGCTCCCAGACCAGCTCGGGGTGCCGGTGCCACATCGGCGGCAGCTCCTGCGGGGTGAGGCCGAAGTCATCGCGCAGCCAGTACACGAACGCGTCCAGCTGCCACCACTCCTGCTCGGCTCGGTCCGCGCCCAGGGTGTTCCAGTTGATCGGCACCACCGGCTCCGGCTCCGCCGGGAGCAGCAGGTCCGTACCCGGGGGCGTCACGGCCTCGCGCGGGCCCGGGCCAGCAGAACGGATCGCGGGGAACGGCAGAACATCGCCGGTCTCGTCCGGCGCGTCATTCAGGCCGTCGACGTCGGGCAGCGGGTCTCCGGGTCGCCACCCAAGCATCCGCAGGAGCGAGAGCTCGGACGCATCGGCCGGAACGCCGTTCTGCGTGACCGCCGGTTCGCCCTGGGCGGCCGGGCAGGGCAGATCGGGTTCGTCCGGGTCGGTGCCATGTACCTGGTCCGGGCCGCTCACGACGCACGCCCCGAGCCGGTTACCGCAGCGGGTGCCGTGGCCGGGCGTAGCCGTCGGCGGGTGCGGGTGACCTTGTACCGGGTGCGGGCCGCGTCGTGGCCGAGCCGCCGTGCGACGAACTCCTCGCGCTGGATGAGCTTGCCGTCGTGGGTGACGTTGTAGGTGTTGACGTGGCCGGAGGCGATGAACGCGTCGCCGGGGCGGAACCTGGTCCGGGCACGCTGGGTGGACTCGTGGAAGACGACCAGGTCGCACGTGACCGGTTCACCGGGCGTGAAGGTCTCGCCCTCGCGCTGCCACTGCTGGGCGCGTACCCGGGCACGCAGCACGGGCAGGCCTGTCCGCGTGGTGCCGGGTCGCAGCCCGGTCAGGAACACGCCCTCCAGGCTCTGCCGGATGGGGATCGTCATGATGGCTCCCTGCTCGGGTCACGGACGCCGAATTGCGTCCGTATCCCTTGCCAGGTGCACGACCACCACCACACCCACCGCAACCACAACCGCGCCCACCGCAACTGCGCTAGGAGCAAATCCTCGAGGGGCGACGGGCCCGTGTCCCAGCAGCACTCGGGGCAGTCATCGGGTGGCTCAGCCTGCCCGATCCGGTCTAGTGAAGAGGGCGTGCGTCAGGGCGTCCCGGTCGGCCAGGCCGCAGCGAGGGCGCCTGGTACCGCGCGTCTGGGCGTGCCCGCGAAATGGGCTCGGTGGGAGGCTTCGGGCCTCTGGAGGGCTCGGCGGGCACCGTGCGGGCGACGTCGGTCCAGTGCAACCAGAGCCCCGTCTCGCTCCGACGGTCGCCCTCGTCCGGTGTCACGTAGACGAGCACGAAGTTCTTGTTCCACCGGTTTGCGTGTCCGGGGACCCAGATCGCGCGCTCGGGCCAGCACAGGCGTGCCAGAATTGCGACCGGGTCCCAGGTGTAGGAGGGCTTGACGGGCACGCCTCCGACGGCAGCGGCGGGCCAGTTGTTGATCAGGCCCGTGAGGTCGTACACCACGGTCACCCCGCCTTGCGGCGGGCCGCGGCGCGGATGGCGAGCGCGGTCGGTGCGGTGGTGCCGTGCCGGGTGATGTCGAAGCGGACGCCGGCGCCGTCCGCGCGTGAACGGCGAACCACGACCAGGCGGGCCTCGCGTAGCCAGTGCGCTCCGTGATCCGGGCCGCTCCAGTTGGTCTGCTCGACGTCGAGTACGAGCGCCGCACCCTCCCAGGGCACCGGCGACAGGATGGTGGTGCCGCGTTGCCGGGCACGGGCCAGGAGCCGGCGCCGCTCGCTCGCCGTCAGTCGGGCACCGGGGCCCGCGACGACGATCTCCACCCCGCCCAGGAGCGCGGCGAGGACATCGGCCCCGCGACCGCCCACGTCGGGCACGGCGACGACACGGTCCAGGTCGACGCCGGCCTCGGCCAGCGCCACGAGGCTGAGGTCGGGCCAGCCGACCAGCGCGACCCACCGGTCGCGCTGGGTGGCGCCCAGCAGCCAGCACATCAGGCTCGCCGAGTCCCCGACGGTCACCGCAGCCCCGACAGGTAGGTCACCGCCCGGCAGCAGCGCGGTCAGGGGCGCGCGGGAGGGCGGGGCAAGCTCGACGACCTGTTCGTGGTGCTCAACTCCAACACGACGCTCGACCGACTGGAGCGTCGCGCGGGCACGCTCCAGCCCTGTCGGAGCCGCCATGGTATCGAACATGCGTTCTATTGTATGGCTCAACACTGCCGTGCACCGGCCCACTGCACCTCAGGGCCGGGGTTTTCGGCGGGTTACCGCCGCCGAGGCTGGTACGTGTCGGCTCGTTCGGGCACGCCGATGCTGAGCATCAGCCACCCTTCGGGGACCTGGGCCTCCAGCTCGTCACGGCCGGCCTCGTAGGTCTCGGCCTCGGCCTCGATCTCGCGGGCCTGGGAGTCCTCGTCGCCGCGGAGGGCGGCGCGGGTGTCGATCGTGGCCACGACCTTCATGCTGGTGCCCTTTCTGGTGGTCTCGCTCTGCATTAATGATGCGGTCGACCACTGACATCCGCGTACCCGATCCCACAAGGCGTGGGTGATCTCAGTGACACCGTCGGCCGGTCCCGCTGAGAGAGCCGTTCCTGAGCGTGGCAGCTGAGCAGATGTCCTGGTGACCCTTGGGCATCCCCGAGCACCCCGGCGACGTTGTCGCCGGAAACCATCGGCTGCCGTTCCCTGACTACTGCCGGTCACAGGCGCAGGCTGCTGCTGGGGTCGGGACGTTCGCCATGGTCGATGGCCCCCGGCATGCTCGACGTCCGAGCGGGATCGGGTGTCGGCGTGCGGAGGAATCCGGGTGCGGTGAGCCCGTGCTGGGTAGCAGCGCCTCCGATCCGGGTGAACACTTCTTGCATCCGCTGCCCCAGACGGGTCCGGTCGGCGACCGGGGCCAGCAGCATTGGGCCCTCAGATCTGGATAGGACTGGGCCCAGGACGTGTTCGGGGTGGGCGGCGAAGTACTCGTTGGTCGTCACCAGCTTCTCGTCGAGCGGGACCAGTGAGATATCGGTGAACGGGTGGCCCGTGCTGCGTGCACCGGTGGGGCGGCGACGCAGCAAGACGACGTCGAACGGCATGCCCAGCCCGTCAGGGGAGGGGCGTGGCGGTACTCGCAGCGCGCCGACCAGGTCGGCTTGGCGGGCGAGATTCTTGCGCCCGGTGGGGTCGGGGCTGTCCAGGACCTGCGGGTGCACGAGGGAGACGCTGATCCCGCCCCGGGTAGCCAGGACGATCCCCTCGGTCAGGACCTTGGTGCCGTAGCCGGCAAGGGCCCGCGCGTTCTCCGGGGTGGTGCGCGTCTGCTTGAACGGCACGTCCTGCAGCACGACGCCCAGCTGCCCGCGGTGCTCGGCGAGCCGGGGCAGGTCCGCGCCCTGGTGGTGCAGCCGAATCCTGTCGTGCATCGCCGCGTTCGGGACCACGGCCACGAACGCGAGGTACCCGGGTGGTGCGCCCGCGGGTCGCAGGTGGGGTGCGCGGCCGGCCAGCGCGTCGCTGTTGGCTCCCCGCCCGCCCAGGTACCCGCTCTCGTAGCCCAGGGCACGGAGCATCGGCCACAGGTGCCGGCTCACCTGCCAGGCATCGGCCAGTGCGGCCGGGTCGCCCGCTCCCATCGCGCGGTGCAGTTCGGCGGGTGAGGGTGGGCTGTTGGTCGTCGTCGTGGGGTTCATCGGGCTGCTCCTGTCGCTAGGCGGTCGTGCTGATCGGGTTGTGTCCCGGCCGGCCTTGGCGGGTGGGCTCATAGAGGCGGTACGGGGTTCGTGGCCTGTGCGGGTCGGTCAGTCTCGACACGGGCCGACGACCTAGTGCGCGAAGCGGCCTGAGCCATCGGCACGACGTTGAGGCCCGAGGCCGTCGCCGGTCCCGCGACGGTCGGCGTGTGCGCCTGGGCGATCTGGTCCAGGACGCGGGGCAGCCGGTGCTGCCAGGTCTGCTTGGTATCGATGACGGCGAGCTGTTCCAAGTCCCACTGGTCGATCCGGGGCATCGGTAGGCCCAGGACATGCTCACGATGGGAGCGGTAGTAGGTGGTGACGGGGATCCCGGCGCCCGGCATCCATTGCGAGCGCGGCACCACGAGCCCCCTACCCGCACTTTCGTGTCCGGGGAGGTGGCGGCGGAAGATCATCAGGTCGGCCGGGGCGTCACACTGGTCGTCGGTCCGCAGCGCGTGGGACGGGAGGCGGGCGGCGCCGAGGAAGTCCGCGACCTGCCCGGTCTGCTCCCACGGGTTGTGTGCGGAATCGTCCAGCCCGGCGCTGTCCAGGATGGAGTGGTTGGCCAGCGCGAACACGAGCCCACCCGGTACGGACTTCTCCAGTGCGGTGGTGAGGTCTTCGCGGAACCGGCGCTGCTGGTAGGACCAGGCCGCCAGGCTGCGGACGTGGACGTCCAGCCCGACCTGGGAGATGACCTGGACGGCGAACGGGCCGCCGGCCCGGGCCTCGGCGGGCTGGTGGTTGACGGTGAAAGCGGGGTATGGCCACCGCGGCGGGACCTGGGCCCGCCATGGGACGGATCCTTCCCACATGCTCGCCGTCGGGTGCGTGACCGGTGTGGTGCCAATCAGCTGCGCGGACCCAGACCCTGTGACCAGGACGTCCGCGCCGGGCGGCACGCCCAGCGCTTGGGCGGTGTGCCAGATCTGACCGGCCAGGAACTGGTGACCGCTGGTCGCGTCCGCCCGGGAGTGCGCGGTCATCGCGGCCCGGTCAGCCTCGACCAACCGCTCCTCGTACCGGTCCATGGCACCCTCCCAGCTTCTGCGTCGCACCGCGGTCGTTGCTCAGGTGTGCGACCAGCACCGTCCGACGGGCCTGCTGCGGTACGACCGGCAGGGCGCGGTTACAGCCGTGGGCTGTCGCCCGCCGTCGCGGGTCCTGGGTCAGCGACCAGTCCTGGCGGGGGAGCCGGCCGCGACGTGCTCTGTCCGGCCGTCAGGAAGCTGACGGCCGCGGAAGCGATCTGGTCGAACGCGACCTGCAGGAGCCGGCCCAGCGGTTCACGCCCGGGTAGGACCGTGAAGGGGCCAGCCTCGGAGAGCTCGAGGTGGCCGAGGACGTGGTCGGGGTTGCCGAACCAGTACTTGTTCAGGTGTGCCGCACCAGTTCTCGTCGAGACCTCGCGCGCTGGGGGGATTCCAGGGCCGGGCTCACCGGGGACGCGATGGCGCAGGACCAGGACGTCGGTCGGACCCTCGGCGTGACTGTGAGGGCGCATCGCACCGGCTGGCAGCCGCACCGCGCCGACCAGATCAGCCCGCTCGGCGATCACCCGACGCAGGTCGGCCTCGGGGTGGTCGAGGAAGACGGGCGAGGCCAGCGCGACCGTGAGTCCGCCTGGAGCCGTCCGGTCCAGTGCACTGGCCAGGAGCTCGCGGTGATAGGCACCCAGGCGGGTGCGCCGCTCGGGGTCGAGCAGGGCTGCGTCGTGGAAGGCCATGTTGGCCAGGACGAGGTCGTACTGGCCCGGATCGTCATGAGTCCCGAGCCCATGACCGGGCAGGTCGTGATGCGGCCACTGGGCGGTGGGTGGGATTGGTGCGTGAAACGTCAGGTGGCGGTGCGGGTCGTTCGGGTAGTACGGGTGCGGACCGACGCCAGCGAGCATGTCGGCATCGACACCCGTGGCCACCAGGGACCCGTTCAGCTGCCCTGTCGCGCTCGTGATGGCTTTCAGGGCCGGCCATAGGTGGATCGCGATCTGCCAGTGCCGGTCCACGGCCGAAACCCGGAAATGGTCCTCCAGTGCCAAGCGGTCCATCACTGTCGCGGCCTGCTCCGCCAGGTCCGGGTCTGGGACGGCCGGACCCATGATCAGCTCCGCAGCGAGACCGAAACCACCGGTGGGCCCCTCGTTGTTCCGCCCGTGGACCGCGCCCAGCGCACGCAGCGCAGTCCAGAGCTGGGCCCCCACCATGGAGTGGGCCTCGGAGGCGTCGGTCTTGTTGTGGTCGTCGATCACTAGATCGTCGGCTCGCTGCCATGCCGATTCGATCTCGTCGTCGGTGTACGAGTTGTGATCCATCACAAGCTCTCCTTCGTATCGCTCTGCGGCTCCGTATCGGTCTGCAGTTCGTCCTGTGCGTGCCCGGGGTCGGCTGGGTGTGCGGGGCCGGTCCGGGCAACCGGCCCAACGACTGGCACAGGCCCGGTGTCTGGGCGGGTCGCATTGGGATCCCCGGGGACCCCGCGGCTGCGGCTCGCCGCCGCTTGCAGGAGGGTTTCGACCTGGGTGCGGTCTGTGGTGAGCTGGTCGGCGTCCGCCCGGGTGGTCCAGGTGCGCAGGTCGGTGATGATCGGTGGTGCCGCGCGCAGCAGGACCAGGCTGATCCCGAACGGCAGCATCCGGATGGCCTGTGGCGGCATGATCGCCACACGTCGCACCGCACGCTGTATCGAGCGAGACCCGCGTTCGCCGCGGATGTGGGTGTCGGTGAACTCGTCGCGTTCCCCGATCAGCGAGGAGAAGTCCGCCAGGTCCTTGGAGGACGAGGACCCGCCGAGGATGACCTTGACGATCGAGGCGTCCCAGATTGCGTTGGCGGCGTTCTCGCCCCACTTGTCCCGCGCCTGGGCCAGGGACTGCAGCACGGGCATGGTGGTCAGCCCGGTGCCACCGCCTTCGGCCATCAGGGTGGGCAGCGAGGGCAGGGGTGCGAGGTTGCCGATCTCGTCCAGCGCCAGCAACACCGGCGGGTCCAGGCGTGCCCCGGGGGAGGCGGCGGCGAGGTGGCGGGCGGTCTCGACCAGGTCCTCGATGAACGCCGCCACCAACGGCCCTGACGTCACCGATCCGGCCCCTGTGGCCAGGAGATAGAGCGTCCCGTTGTCCCGCAGGAAGGCCTCGGGGTCGAACGACTCGTCCGGGCCGGGGGATACCGAGTCCAGGACGCGGGGGTCGGCCAGGCAGGCCAGCGCCTGCTTGACGCCCATCCAGGCGCTGTCGCGGGTGCGGGGGTCGGCCTGGATGATCGACTCCAGCGACTGCCCCCACCCCGTGGCCGCGCCGGGGTGGGAGGCGAGGATCGCGGCGGCATCCTCGGCGGCCGAGGGAGAGTTGGACCATGCGAACAGGTCCCGGGCCGAGCGCCCGTCGAGGGCTGCGGCGTGCAGCATGGCCTGCAGGGCGGAGCGGGTCATGCCCTCCCAGAACCCGCCGTTCTCAGTGCCACCCCCACCCAAGCCAGTCGCGGAGGCGAGGCCGGTGGCGCGGATCATCGCGGTCAGCGGGTCTTCGCAGCCGCGCACGATCGACCACCGCAGCCCGGCCGGCAGCCCCTTGGCCAGGTGCTGCGGATCGAACACCGCGACCGGGCCGACCCGTTCGCGTGCCTTGAGGGTGACGGTCAGGGCGTCGGGTCGCGTGGAAGTGGTCACGACGGCCCCGGGGGCGTCGAGGATCGCGTTGACCACCATGTGCAGGCCCTTGCCCGACCGCGGCGGACCCAGGACCAGGAGCGAGTCCTCGACCGAGGCCCACACGCCCTGCCCGTGAGCGGCCCCGAGCTGGTACCCGACCTGCGGCGCCGTCGGCTTGGGTAGCGACGGGCGCAGCGTCCGTGACCGCTTGAGCAGCACGCGCTCGGAGGCGTTGTGCGCGACGTCGCGACGCGTCGCCGTGCCGGGTGTGTGGTGCGGGTCGCGGGTCTGCCGGTGGTTCATCCCCAGGACTACCTGGGTCACCTGCCAGACCACGACCCCTAGGACGCCCAGGAGCAGGGCGACCGTGGCCCAGTAGGCGACCGGGTGCAGACCGTCGGCTCCGAGCACGCCGGCGGGGTCGGCAGGTCGCAGCAGGACACCCAGCCCCGTCAGCGCGCTCCCGGTCGGTGCCCCGGTGTCGGTGGCCCAGGCGGCGAGGCTGCCAGCCGCGCGCAGCACTGCGGCCAGCGCGAGCAGCCCGCCGAGGGCGATCAGGCCGAGGTCGGTCAGCTCGTCACCCATGGCGCGCCCGGGCGCGGCCGACGGGCTCTTCACAGCGCCCCCAGGCCGTGATCCTGTGGTTCCCGACGTGTCGGCTCAGGTGCGGGCCCGGCGGGACGCTGGGCCGGACCTGAACCGGGCTGACGCCGGCGGACGTCGTGGTTGCGGCTCATGAATGACGAGCGCGAAGCCGCCTCGAACCCGTCGGTAGACGGCTCCGGGAGCGGCGACCGATCCAGCGGGAGCGTGGTCCCGGACGTCTCCCCGTGGACCAGCACGGCCCGGTCGCCGAGCGCGGCCGGCAGCCGGTAGCGCACCTGCCCGTGCTCGTCGGCGTACGTCTGACCGACGACGACACTGACGACGACCGGCTCACCAGGTGCGTACGGGCCCACGCCTGCCTCGGAAGCGGCCGCTGCGTCGGGCGGTTCCTCGGCGCGGTAGGCGTCGGGATCGATCACGTCGGAGTACGGCCGGCCGTCCTCGACGACCTCGACCAGGACCGGGGTGCCCAGCTCGTTGGCGATCTGCTGCCTGGCCCACAGCACGTCGCTGCGGCCCAGCTGCACCGCGCCCAGGGTCGGCTGGGTCGGGTCGTCGTTCTGCGGCTGCCAGGGCCGGCCATCGACCGTGGCCGTCAGGTGCCCGTCGGGGTCGACGTCGAAGCGCGCGCGGGGCAGCGTCACGGGCACGGGCCGCCCGCTCACAGGCCTGGTCCTTCGACGCCAGGCGGGCCTTGTGCGGGCCGTGGCTGTGCGGACTGGTCGGCGCCTGGCGTCTTTCGCGGTCCAGTCCTGGGGCCGGCGACCGGGGTGGAGTCTGACGGCGTGGGTGGTTCGCCGTCCGGGATCTGGGGTGTTTCGAGCCTGTCGAGGGCTTGCAGGGCCGCGGTACGGACGCGTGCGGCGGTCTGCTGGATCGTCGTGACCGGGTCCTGCCCGGGTACGCGGGAGGCCCAGGTCGCGACATAGGGGATGGTGTACTGCTCGGTGTTCATGCCGTGCGAGGCGGCCATCATCAGGGCGAAGGACTCGGCCTCGACCTCGGCGATGCCTCGGTGGACGACGGCGTCGACGTTGTCCCTGTCGTGCAGGAGGACGTGCCCGAGCTCATGGGCGAGCGTCTTGAGCTGGGCAGCAGGGTCCATGTCGGCCCGGACGTGGACGGTGCGCTTGAGCCAGTGCGTCACGCCGTTGGCACCGTCGATGGCGGCGGCGTTCGGGGCCTCGTGGAGCGTGAACCCGGCAGCCCGGATCTGGTGGGCGAGACCGTCCCAGAGCCCGGGTGGTGCTTCGCCGTGCAGGAGCGTCGGGGTGGGCTGTGCAGGGAGGGGTTCGCCGGAGGTCTGGGAGACGTCCCAGACGTAGGCGGGCCGGACCCCGACCATGCGGCTCTTGACGGTCTCGCCCGGTTCCGGCTTCTCGCCCCTGCTCAGGCGTCGCCACGAGCCGTCTTCGGTGACCGCGACCCGTGCGGTGACGGGGGCGAGGATCTGATAGCCGCCCTGGCCCTTGTCGACGCTCCGCCCCAGGGCCTTCCACTGCTTGAAGCCGGCGACATGGGTCGGGTACGGGTCCGGGACCCGCCCTGCCTCGTGGGCCGCAGCGTGTTGCGCCCAGATGAGCAGGGTGTTGTTGAACGATCGGCTCCGGAACCGGGCGGCGAACTCGATCGCACGCCGCCAGTCATCCCCGGTGACCAGACGCTCGACGGCGCTGGTGAGCTGCTCACGCAGTGCGTCGAGCTTGGCCTCGCGGTCGGTGATCTTCTGCTCGAGCGAGCGGGTGTCGTTGCGCATCTGGTCCTCCCACAGGTCCTGTTGGAGGTAGGTGCGTCAGCGACCCCATGCCTGGCTGTCAGCGCTTCGAGCGAGCGTGAGCGGCTTGTGCCGCGAGCGCAGCGGGGTGTCCCGGGTCGTGCCGCACGCGGTCGCCGGGCACGATGAGCGGGTGAGACACGATGCCGCGGTAGCCGGTCGACGCAGCGCAGACGACAAGCGGCGCCCGCGCCCAACCGGAAGCGGCGTAACAGGAGTGGTGCTGTCGTGACCTGGCAACTGATGGCGCTGCTGATGGCGGGGGCCATCCTGCTGGCGTTCTTCGGCGGCTACCTCGTCGGGCATTGGCGCGCCGACCGCGAACGAGTTCCTGGCCGCCCCACCCAGCAGCCACCCGAACCGGGCTCGGCGAACTCACCTTGGTGACCCGCGAAGCCCTGCGCGCTGCCGCCTGACGACCCTCTCAGACCGGATGGCGTAGGCCGTGCCTGCTGCACTGCGGGGTCAGAGGGCGGGGCGTGGTGGTTCGTCGGTGGTGGTTCGCGCGGCGAACGGCCACGGCTCCCCGTTCCTTGCCGCAGTGACGGGGCCTCCTTCATGGTGGAGTGCCGGGGCGTGCGCCTCGTTGTAGATCCTCAGTGCCTCGCTCAACCCGGCCTTGAGCAGGGTGACAGCCCGGTCGGCACTGGCCAGCGGCACGTGCAGCAGGTCGGCGACGCCGCTGGCGGTCAACGGTCGCCCGTCATGGTCCTGTACCGAATAGGTGGTGCCCCGGACCGCGAACCTCACCGTGAGCCGTGCGCTTGTGACCGGCTGGTAGGCGTAGATCACAGCCGAATGCATCAGATGATCCCAGCTTTCGCCGAAGAACCGGAACTGGTCGAACTCAACATGTCCGGGATCCAGCCCGGGCAGGAGCTCGATCGCGTCCAACGCCCGCACCACGGGCAGGTCCCACGCCTGAGGCGGTGGCAGTTCGTCGGTCATTGCAGTCTCCCGTCGTGCGTCTCGGTGAGGTCTCGGGCTTCTCCTGGTGTCAGAGCGGGATCAACGCCGGTGGGGGTGGCGGCTCGTCGGTCCCCGGCCGTGGACCCGCGGCCTCCCGCCCGGCCCTGCGGACAGTTGCGGCCGGAGTGGCTGGGCGGGGTGCGGTGATCAGGTTCATCGCGTCGGCGGCGTGCGTGATGATCCGCGCCACACGCGAGTGCAGGAGCTCGTTGCTGCCGGTGCTGGTGACGCTGGTGATCGGTCCGGGCACGGCGCCGACGGGGATGCCGAGACGCACGGCGTGCTGGGCGACCTTGATCGCCTGGCAGTGGTGGGCGCCCTCGGTGACGACGACGGCGTCGGCCAGCATCGCCACGAGCCGGCTACGGGCCTGGGCGCGGGCACGGCTCGAGGGGCGGCCTGGTGGGCATGCGCTGACCTGGACGCCTCCGTTGGACGCGGTCGACTTGAACAGCGCGGCTTCGTCGGTGGGGTAGGTACGAGGGTCCAGTCCTGCGGGCAGCACGGCGATCGCTGGTCCACCGGCGAGCGCGGCACCGTGGAACACGGTGGCGTCGATGCCCGGCCAGCCTGCCCCGAGGACCGTGACTCCGCGATCGGCCAGATCCATCCCCAGGGTGCGGGCGACATCGCGGCCGTAGTCGGTGGGGATACGCGCCCCGATCACCGCCACTCGGGCCGCACGGCTGGTCAGGTGCGACGCGTCACCACGAGTCCACAGCACCAGCGGGTGGGTGGCCGGGTTTCCGGCCAGCGCCGGCCAGCCGGGATCACCGGGAATCAGGGTGCCCAGCCCGAGCACCTCGGTGCGCAGCAGGACCCGGCTGACCTCCGCGAGGTCCAACCGGCTCACGACGTCCTGGCGCCAGCGTGCCAGACGCTGGCTCTCGGCCTCTAGCGTGCCGTCGGCGATCCGTCGCACGAGCCCGGCGGCGCCGTGCGCGGACACGAGCTGGGGTGCGAGCTCGTCACCGGGCTCGCACCCCATGGCCAGGACGACCCGCGCACTGCGCTCGTCGGCCCCGATGTCCGCGATCTCGGACAGATCCTGCTCCGCGGCCCGCGTCAGGTCCTGCTTTGCGCGGTCCGGCCCCTGCTCGTCCATGCTGTGCCCCCTGGTCTGGTGTCTTGGTACCCACCAGGTGCACCCGCACCGTCAGACCCGCAGCGGCGATGAGCCAGAGGATCCGGTCAGGGGCGGTGGCGTCGCGTGCAGCACGACCGTCGGCAGACATGCCGGCGCCCTGCCGGCCGCCAGCAACCGGCGGGGGCGCCGAGGGCCGCCTCGATCTGGGCGAGCGCCACGGACACGTCCACCGGCCGGCCGTCGGGACCGTACAGCACCCGGACTCGCGCCAGGGCTCCTCGAGGACGGTAGTCCCACCACTGGTACCCGTGGTCCGACAGGGCGGTATCAACGGGTCCGCCCGGCGCGTCCTGTTCGTCGAACTGGCCGGCGCGTACAGCCTTCAAAAACCTCACGCACGCCATGCAGACGTTCGCCAGGCCGTCGCGCGAGCGTCGTGATGATATGGCGAATTCTGCAACTGGACGACGCCGGAGACAGGTCCCGCACTTCTTCAGAGATTCCGGGTTCATGGCCGAGAACATAGATGCCCGATCGTGGACTGTCAACGGCGCCAAAGCTACGGAGTTCCGGACGTCCGGAGATCGGAAGTGTCGATTTTCCAGGCTTACGGAGTTTGGTACTCCGGGAGTCTGTAACTCTGGTATCGGCACAGGCCATCTCCCTGAATGGGGCGACTCGATCCGTCATTGCCAATCGTCTTTGCATAGGGGAGGAATGCGGTTGTGATAGGGGTGCGATAGATCGCTGATGGTCATTGGCAATGGTGGTGATAGATCTGTCCGGCCCGACGACGTTGCCCGCCGACCTACCTGCTTGCGATCTGTCTTCAGAATGAGTGCAGAATGCTCGCGTTCTGCTTGCAGATCGCGTGCGAGTTCGGTGCTGATGGGCATCATGTTTGCGGCCGATTCAGCGCTGATGCTTTGGCCCCAGTTTCGAAGAGTTGGGCTTCGTCGGGGTGGAGCTGGGCCTGGACCAGGAAGGACCTTCTCCGGATGCGCCACAGCCCCTGGCCGAGACCGAGGGTGGGCAGGAGCGCTGCCTCGGTGCGGGTCAGGTCCAGCGCTTGGGCGGTGCTGCCGAGCTGGTCGGTCTCCTGCCGGTAGATGACCCGTGTTTCGGCGTTGGCCAGGAGAGCTGCGGCGAGGGAGCGTTGTGCGGTGCCGGTGTCGCCGACGTTGTCCAGGTCCGACAGGCGGTGGATGACGAGCATGTTCGCGATGCCGTAGTGGCGGGCCAGGCGCCAGTGCGCGTCCATGCGGCGCAGCAGCGCGGGGTGGGACATCAGCCGCCAGGCCTCGTCGTACACCACCCAGCGTTGCCCACCGTCGGGATCTGCCAGCACGCCCTCCATCCACGCTGACGCGCAGGTCATCAGCACACTGAGCGCGGAGTCGTTCTCCGCGACCCGGGACAGGTCCAGGGACAGCATCGGCAGCGACGGGTCGAACGCGACGGTCGAGGGCCCGTCGAACAACCCTGCGAGGTCGCCGCGCACCAGCCGGCGCAGCGCGTGGGCGACGTGTCGTCCGTCCTCGGTCAGGCGGCCGTCAAGGTCGTCGTTCTTGTCGGGGGCCAGGAGGTGGTCGACGACGGTCGGCAGGATCGGCACGGTGCTGGTGCGGACGGTGGCGTGCAGGGCGATGTCGATCGCCGTGTGCTCCACCGGGTGCAGGGGCCGGTTGAGCATCGTCTCGGTCAGCGCACCGATCAGGGTCCGGCGCCGTGCGGCGACCTGCTCCGCCCACGCCGCGTCATCCGTGCCGAGCGGGCGATGGCCTTCGTCGAGCGGGTTGAGCCTCGCGGCCGTCCCGGGGCCGAGGGCGATGGCTCGGCCGCCGACCGCGTGGGCGACGGCGGTGTGTTCGCCTTTGGGGTCGCAGGGGATGTAGACCCGTCGCCCGAACGCGAGGGAGCGCAGGTAGAGGGCCTTGGCCAGGGCGCTCTTACCGGCGCCGACGATCCCGGCCACGACCATGTTCGGTGCGGTGACCAGGCCCCGTTGGTACAGCACCCACGGGTCGTAGACGAATGACGACCCGGAGTGCAGATCGCGGCCGACGAACACTCCGTCGGCACCCAGGCCGCCTTCGGCGAGGAATGGGTACGCGGCACCCCAGGTCGCGGACGTGTCCTGATGACGCGGCACCCGGAACCGGATGGGAGTGCGCAGCGCTGCGGGCCCGTGGTCACCGGAGCGGGGCAGGAACCGCCGGCCCTGGGCCTCGGCCCGCTCCGCGTCCAGGCGCTGCTGAGCGGACTGCATCCGGTCCTGGCGGGCCCGGGCCAGGACCGCAGCCGCGGCACGCTGACGGCCGCGGCGTACCGACCTTGGTTCACGACCGGTGGTCAGGGTCGCGGTGTGGACCCGACCGGACTCCGACGACGATGAGGCGCCGGCGTTGGGCGGCTGTGCCGGATCCCGGTTAGGGCCCGAGGTCGTCATCGTGACCGCCTTGCGGCACGACCAGCGGGCCGAGTGCTGGGGCTGCTGTCGGGGTCGGTCTCGTGGCGGGCGTGCCGCGCCTGGGCCCGCGGTCGGCCAGCACCACCAGCCGCGGCGGTGGTGTTGGTGGCGGGGTACCAGGCGATGGCACCGGAGTGGCCCATGGCCAGGTCGAGGCTGACGTACGCCCGGCCGAGCAGCTCGACGGCCTTGCGCAGGTCCTCGACCGCGGTCAGCGCGTGGACCTGCCCGGGCGCGGCCTGGCCCTGGTCGTCGTGGGCCAGGTCCACGTTGTCGCGGTGCGCGGCCTGGACCTGTGCGGTGACCTGTTCCAGGCGGCGGACCACGGCGGCCAGGTCGGTGATCACCCAGTACGTGTCCGCGGGGTCGTCGAGCTTCTGGGTCGAGTGCGCCAGCCGGCGCAGGGCTTCGGCGGCGTCCTCGGCGTCGTGCTGCGGGTTGGTGGTCTCCATGACGGACTCCCTGAGCCTCGGTGAACTGGAACACCGAGCAGGTGCGCGCCAGGCACCGTCACAAGGACAGACCGGTGTCGGGCTGATGCCCGGTCGGGTGCGGAGAGAGCGCCTGGGGGCTGGTCGGCCGTGACGCGGGCAGCGTCTGCTTGAGCGCCGCAGGCCTGCTGAGGGGCGTGGGGTCGGTGAGGCCGGTGTACCGGTCGGGCCACCCACCCGGGGCCTCGGCGGGGAACTCACGCAGCAGATGCACGGTCCCCAGACCGAGCTGATATGTCAGGACGTAGGGGCCGTCGGTGGCTTGACGGGTGCCTGGGTAGTGCGGGACGTCGGCGTGGTAGTCCTGGTTGAACAGGGCCGCTTCCAGCGTCTCGGACCCGTAGTCCCACTGCGCCAGGTGGTCGATCGCGGCCTGTGTGCCTTGCTCCTGCAGGAGGTCCACGACGGCGTGCCCTTCCTCGTCTTGGACGAAGATCACGGTGTAGTACCGGCCGGGCGGCCATGCCGGGCCATCGTCGGTGGGCTCCGGAACAGCGGGGGCGACCGGTGATGTTTCCGCCGTGGGCGGCTCGATCGAGCTGGAACCGCCGGGGTGCTCCAGCTCGTCGGCGAGCATGGTCAGCTCGTCGGAGTTGAGGTACGCGGCCTCGGTGACCCAGGCGGGGAACAGGTCCAGGTTCTCCGGGGCGCTGAGCGGGTTGCTCATCTGATATCGGTAGGCGTCAGCCGCCGCGGACAGATACGCCACGAGGGCGCTCATCCCTGCGGTGGTGTCGGCCTCGACGCCGACGCCGGAATGGATGTCCCGCCCGTCGTGAGGCAGTGCGCCGGGAGCGGTGGCATCCGCGATGCGGTAGGCGTAGCGCTGGCGGTAGCCGCCGTGCTCGTCCGGGGTGATGCCGTCGTGCCACAGCGCCAAGTGAAGGGAACCAGCCTGGCGTGCGACCAGCTTTCGGGTGCTGAGTGCGTGGTGATCGTTCATGCCGGACAGGTGTGTTCCGACGGGCACCAGCATCGTCGGTTGAGTTGTCGATGGTCGGGCAAGCCGCCGGCCGCGCGGGTCACGAGTGGTCCGCGCGGCCGGTCGTGAGGCGCCGTCCTACATCGAGGCTGGGGCGTTCAGGCGGGACTGGGCGTTCCTCTTCCACCGCCAGGCTTCGAGCATCGCTTCGCCCAGAGCCTGGGTCAGGTCCTGGACCTGCGCCCGCAAATGCTCTTCCTGCGAGGAGGACCTCGTGGCGCCGCCAGGCAGGAGCGCGGCGTTGCCGGCCTTGAGGAAGTCGGCCTTCCACCGAGAGATGGACTGCTCGGCGACGTGCTCCTCCCGTGCGGCCTGGGCGATGCTCAGCTCGCCGGACAAGATGGCCAGCACGATGCGCTGCTTGGCCTCGGTGGGGATAGCGGGTGGTCGTCCCATGGGACTCTCCTTCGTCGGGCTCGCGGTGGTGGTTACAGCGAGGGCTCATGCGTGGGCTCCTCTCGACGTGAGTAACCCGGGTCGGGGGTCGACGGTGTGAGACCGGGTTGAGTAGTGCTGGTCGAGCGGGCCGTCTCGTTCTGGGCCCCGGCCAGGGGTTGACAGGCGCGGTAGATCAGGTGGGTGGCTTCGGTGAACCCGTTCGCGGCTCGGATGGCAGGTGAGCTGGGCGGGAAGGCGCCGAGGTCTCCGTCCCGGGCCGAGGGAGCGGGGTGCTCGAAGCTGAGGCGAGCCAGGTGGGTGGTGACCGTGGCCATGTCGCGCAGCGCATTCAGGAGCTCGTTGGTGATCTGGGGCGCCTGCTGGTCAAGGGTGGCCAGGCTGCTGGTCTCGCGGGCCAGGCGGCGCATCGCCTTCGCGATGGCCGCGGCGGTCTCGACGGGATCCGCGTCGATCTCGGTGGAGTGCGCGTCGAGGACCCAGGGTGAGGGTGAGGTTGTCATGGCGGCTCCTTCTGGGGCGCTGGTCCGGGCGTGGGGTCAGGACTCGGGGTCGTCGAAGTCGAACGTCTTGTCGGTCGGCCCAACCAGGACCTCCTCGTGCAGCTCCATGCCCTCCAGGAGCTCGTCCAGGTAGTCGGCCGTGATGGTCCGCAGCCACTGCGGCAGGTAATCCATCGACCCGTCGGGCTGGCAGTTGCGCACGGTGTGCCCGACGGCCCACAGGTGCCCCAGCAGGTAGCACATGGCGGCGTCGGTATCGACGGGGCCTTGGTTGTGCAGGTCGGTGGCGCGGTACCGCTGCCCGGCTGGCTGCTGGTTGATGACGAGGTAGCTGTACCGGTGCAGAACCTCGCCGCCCTCGCCCGGCTCGTCACCGGTGTGTCGCAGCGAGAGATACAGAGGCCCGATCTGGGTGATGACCGGCCCTTCGTTGAGCTGGAGTGTGCGTGTGTTCATGCACCACAGGTGCACCAGCACCGCCGGTAGCAGGCTCAACCCGGCAGGATCGTGCGGGCGAACGCCTGGGCCTGCTGTCCCCAGAGCCGCCGGGTCTCTACCCCGGCCTGGATGGCGGCCTGTTCGACGGCGGCGACGTCGTGCTCGAGCCGCTCGGCGTCGTTCGCGCTGATGGTGATCAGACCTGTGGTCGTCAGGAGGCTGTGGCCGGCGGCCAGATCGGCCTCTTGCTGCAGGACGTCGGCGAGCTCGGCCTGGTCGGTCGCGTCGGTGGTCTGTCCCATGCGGGCACGCTGGGTGGCGTCGGACAGGTGCCCGGTGCGCCGCCGGCGCAGCTCCCGCATCGCGACGTCCGGGCGCACCGGCCGGTAGGTCAACGCGATGGTCCGCTGAACGCCGGAGGACAGCAGGAGAGGACCGAGGAACCCGGGGTAGGTCCGAGACTGGGGCCACTGCGAGATCCACAGAACACAGTGGTGGGCGCCGTCGGCGCGCAGGTTGCCCCACGTCTCGGTCACCGCGATGGGGCCGGCGGCGGCCAGCTCCCGCCCGAGGGTGGGGTGGCGTTCCAGGGCGGGGCCGATCACTGGGTCGTACGCGGTACGGAGGTGGATGGCGAGCCGTCCCGCGTCGTAGGGCTCGCCGGGGGTGAGGTCCGCGGCGCGTAGCGCGATGGTCAGGGTCTCGACCTCCTGCCGCAGTACCGCCGCGCCCCCGCGCAGCCCGCCGCCGGCGGACCGGATGGTCCGCGCAGCGGAGTTCATGTCCAGGGACAGTGCGATGGTCGTGGCGTGCTGTTCCCCGGCCGGTCCGGCCCGCTCGATCAGATCGGCGTAGGTGCGGGAGGCGAAGGACCCGTCGTGGGTGCCGTGGGTCTGCCACCAGTCAGCCAGCGAGGCACCTGACCCGGGCAGGGTGCGTTCGGTGACCTGCAGGGCGGCGATGTGCCCGGACCGGGAGACCGTGGCCAGCACCCGGCCCCAGGCCGTGACGCGGCGTTGCTGCTCGCCCGGGTCCAGGAGCACGAACGCGGGGTGGGTGACCGGCAGCAGCGTGGTCAGGGTCGCGGCGTGCGGGTCGTGCACGAGCACGGCGCCGGTGACGGGGTCGGTGTACTGGCGCAGCGCCGCGACGTCCCCAGGCAGGGCCAGGGTCCCGGCCGGGCGAGGCCGTGCCGTCCGTCCGGTGATCCGTGCGCGGAAATTCAGCTGCCCGGTGACGGTGCGCCAGGCCCACGAGCCCGCGATCGGGACCCAGGCGATCGCCTGCCGCCCGCTCACCGGCACGAGCGCGGCGGCCGCGGCCACGGCTAGAAGGACAGCTGCGTAGAGGGCGCCGGTGCCGGTGTAGAGCGCGACTACCAGCGGCAGACCGCCGGTGCCGATGGTGGCCAGCTGGGTCGCGGTCAGGCCCAGGAGCAGGGCCCGCTTGGACAACCGGGAGAACTTCACCGCGCGAAGCTGCCCGGTGGGGGCGTGATCGGCCATGGGTCACTCTCCGTCCTGGAACAGGATCCCGGGCTGCTCCCGGGGCGATGCCGACGACGGCTGCGGACCATCACCGGCTGGTGCCGCCGGGCGCCCGCCGGCCAGGGTGCCGGCTGGTGTGGGCTGGTCGGCGGTCGCGCTGTCGCTGGTCTGTGCGGCCTGCCCACCCAGGGCCTGCCCCGTGCCGCGGCCCGAGTCGAAGGCGGCCTTGGCCAGCGCGGCCCCTGCGACGACAGGGGCTCCTGGCCCAGCTGCCGCAGCACCAGCACCAGCACCCGCATTCGCGCCGACGCTGGCGCCGGCCCCAGCATTGGTGCCCGTTCCGGTAGCAGAGCCAGTGCCGCCGCCCACGCTCGTACCGCCAGTGGCGGTCGTGGTCTTGGCGGCGCCGTCGCCTGCCCCGTCGGTGGCACCGCCGCCGTCGGTGGTCCCGTCGGAGTCCAGGACCTTGGCGGGGTTGGGGCGGGGCCACCCGCCGGGCAGGTAGGGGACGGGCCGATTGAGAGCATCTTTGGCGTCGGTCTCGGTGGTCATCGTTTGGTAGAGGTCGAAGCCGAGGAAGTTGAGGAACTTGTACGTCAGGTACGGCGCAAAGGCACCGATCACGAGCAGCACGATCCCGGTCAGGGGTTCGGCGACGGAGGCGATGTCGACCTGGATGGGGGCGGACATCTGCTCGGTCGCGATCAGGAAGATCACCACCAGCACCAGCTTGGACACGATGAGCGCGATGGTGAACGTGGCCCACTTGGTCACCCACCCCCGGGTCGCGTCCCACGACGCCCCAGCCAAGGCCAGGGGTGCCAGGGCGATCGCGATCAGGATGAGGGCGGAGCGGACCAGCAGGCTGATCCACACCGTGAATGCACCGGTGAATGCGAGCCCGGCCAGGAACACCGCGAACAGGGGCCCGACACCGACCACCGCCGTGGA
Organism: Promicromonospora sp. NPDC090134; assembly: GCF_044746965.1. Lineage (NCBI taxonomy): Bacteria > Bacillati > Actinomycetota > Actinomycetes > Micrococcales > Promicromonosporaceae > Promicromonospora > Promicromonospora sp. NPDC090134. Next base: position 73,943 of record NZ_JBIVCZ010000016.1, read on the forward strand.
GATGGAGATCCCCGTGACCATGACGATCAGGCGATCGCCGACCTGTTCCATGGTGGTGCCGGCCGCTTGGACGAGGCCGTGGCAGAACTGGTCGGTGATCTCCAGCAGCGCCGCCGTCAGCGTCACCACCAGGAACGACCCCAGGATCGACTTGCCCAGCCCGAGGACGGCGCGGCCGAGCGCGGCGGGGTCGCGGCGGGTCATGCCGGTGATGACCTGCAGCAGGAAGAACAGCAGCATGACCAGGACCGCGATCCCGAACACCAAGGCGTAGACCCGACGAAACTGGGGGCTGGTCACGTCGGTCATCGTGGTGGTGACCATCAGGGCCCACATGCCTTCCATGACCCAGGCAGCCAGGTCCCCGACCAGATCGGCCAACGGCTGGATCGGGGACGCGGCCGTGTTGGCGGAGCCGGCGCAGACCTGTGCGACGAACGGGAGGGAGCAGATGTCCATCAGATCTGCTGCCCGAGGTCCCAGCCGAAGTTCACCAGGGCCACGGCGGCACCACAGAGAACTCCGGCTGTGGCGGCGACCAGGATCCCGGTCTTGCCCCTGCCCGCGAGGTGCGGGTTGGAGGAGTTGGCGCCGAACGCCCACACGATCGCGGCGATGATCAGCGCGACCACGGCCAGGATCAGGCCGATGCTCATGATCGCCCCGACGATCTCCTTCAGCTGCGGGATCCCCGGCAGGCCGCTGGTGTTCGGCCGGATGTCGATGTCCCCGGACACCCGGGTCGCAAGTCCCGCCGCGATCAGGGTGGCGTGCTCGACAGCGTGGGTAGCCGCGGCGGAAGCGGCGTGGGTGACGGTCTGGACGTGCAGCATGGCGGTTCTCCCTCAGCGCGGTGATATCTGCGCTGGGCAGGTGTGCTGCTCGCACCACGCCCGGGGCCGTCAGGGCGTGCTGCCTGCTGGAGGGGGTTACCGCCGACCGGGGTTAGAAGGTGCGGCCGAGGTCGATCAGCCAGTTCATCCAGGCCAAGGCCCCGCCGGTCAGGATGGCGCCGGCGAAGGAGATCAGGACGCCGGTGCGGGCCTTACTGGTGGCCTGCCAGTTCCCGGATGCCGACGCGATGGGCCAGACGAACGCGCAGACCACGAACATCGCTACGGCGAGCACCAGGGCGATGGTCAGCACGGCGCCGATGATCGGGTACAGGCGGCTACCGGTCACCGCTCCGAAGTCCGGACCGACTCCGGAGACCAGGAGGGCGGTGACCGCGAGGGAGATCGCTGAGCTCGTCATGGCGTCGCCTCCGTCCGGCAGGACCCGGTGGCGGGCAGGACGACTGTAGGTTCTCGCCGTAGTTGTCGGTCGCTGCGGCTCGTGGTGCGGGCACTGGCGTGGTTTCTCATCGATCTGTCGGTCATTTCTTCTCATCGATCTGTCGTTTTCCTCGTGCGTGCCGAACGCCGGGGTCTCGGGTGGTTAGGGCCGCCCGACTGTTGGGGGGCTGTCTCTATCGCCGGGAGTTCGGTCGGGCGGTGTGCTGCGCCGTTGGTGCCTGAGGTACAGGTGAGTGACCAGTTCCGAACGCGGCGTAGATCGCCGCGGGGCTGACCGATGGTCAGGTGGCGTCCTCAGGTTGTCGCATTCGAGTTCCGGCGGTGCCCGACCGGCCTGTTGTGGTCAGGGGGCCTGACCCTGGTTCTTGGACACGCTGATTCCAGCATCTGCTGGGGAAGCGAGATGATCAGGAACTATGGCCAGGAAGAACTACTCCGAGGA
>NZ_JBIVCZ010000017.1:0-66768 GCF_044746965.1 Promicromonospora sp. NPDC090134
CTCGGCGCGCTGCTGACCACCTGGGTCACGTTCGTGCCCTCGTTCCTGTTCATCTTTCTCGGCGCGCCCTACGTCGAGCGGCTGCGCGGCAACCGCACCCTGTCCGCCGCGCTCACCGCGATCACGGCGGCGGTGGTCGGCGTCATCGCCAACCTCGCCCTGTACTTCACCACGCACACCCTGTTCACCGGCTCCACCACCTGGACCGCCGGACCGCTGAGCCTCGACATCCCGGACGTCACAAGCCTGGAACCGGTCGCGCTCGGCATCGCCGCCCTGGCCGCGCTGCTGCTCTTCGTCGTCCGCTGGTCGGTGCTGCGCACCCTCGGCGTGTGCGCGGTGCTCGGCCTCGCCCTCGGGCTGGCCGGGCTGGTCTGACCGCCTCGGCCGGGCAGGATCAGACCGTCGCCTCCGTGAGCAGCACCCCGAGCCGGTTCAGCGCTCCCGGCACCACCGAGTAGTAGGCCCACTTGCCGCGCTGCTCGCGGGTGAGCAGGCCGGCGTCGACCATCAGCTTGAGGTGGTGGCTCACCGTGGGCTGCGACAGCCCGACCGGTTCGGTGAGGTCGCAGACGCACGCCTCGCCACCGTCGTGCGCCGCGACGATCGACAGCAGGCGCACTCGGGTGGGGTCACCGAGAGCCTTGAACACCCGGGCCAGCTCGGCGGCCGTCTGCGGGTCCGCCGCCTCGCGCACGAGGGGCGCGCAGCATGCGCCCGACGCCGCATCCGGGCTGGTGCGCGACGTGTCCGTCAGGGTGAGAGTGGTGACCATGCCCCCATCTTGCCACGCATCGAAGATTATGGATATGTTGCACACGTCAACCCATCGAGAAACTTCGATCTGAGGAGTGGGTCATGTCCGAGACGTCCCGCGAGAACCTGCCCGTCGTCGTCATCGGCGCCGGGCCGGTCGGCCTCGCTGCCGCGGCGCACCTGCTGGAACGCGGCCTGGAGCCGCTCGTGCTGGAGGCCGGCGGCGGCCCCGGCGCCGCCGTCGCGTCGTGGGGCCACGTGCGCCTCTTCTCCCCGTGGCGGTACGACGTCGACGCCGCCGCCCGCCGGCTGCTGACGGGAACGGGCTGGTCGGAGCCCAACCCGGACGCGCTTCCCACCGGTCGTGACCTGGTGGAGAACTACCTGACGCCCCTGGCCGACGCCCTCGGCGACCGCGTCCGCTACGACGCCCGCGTCACCGACGTCGCCCGGGACGGCGCGGACCGGTCCCGGTCGCTGGGCCGCGAGCGCCGTCCCTACCTGGTGCGGTACACCGCCGGCGGGCAGGTCCGGGAGACCCGGGCCGGCGCGGTCATCGACGCCTCGGGCACCTTCGGCACGCCGAACCCGCTCGGGCTGTCGGGCCTCCCGGCGATCGGCGAGGAATCGGCGGACGGCCACCTGAGCGGTGCCCTGCCCGATGTGCTGGGTGCCGACCGGGAGCGCTTTGCCGGGCGCACCACCCTGGTGGTGGGCATGGGCCACTCCGCGGCGAACACCCTGCTCGGCCTGGTCGAGCTGGCCCAGGCCGAGCCCGCCACGCGGATCGTCTGGGCCATCCGCGGGGGTTCCCCGCGGCGCCTGTACGGCGGCGGGTCGGACGACGAGCTGCCCGCCCGCGGCCTGCTCGGCACCCGCCTGCGCGACGCCGTCGAGGCCGGCGGCGTGCGGCTGCTGACCCGGGTCGAGATCGAACGGCTCGAGCCCGTGGAGTCGGGCGCCGTGCGCGTGCTGGGCGCGTCGCGCGAGGACGGCGCCGACGGCGTCCTGGACCTGCGCGTGGACATGATCGTCAACGCCACGGGGTTCCGGCCCGACCTGGGCATGCTGCGCGAGGTGCGCCTCGACCTGGATCCCGTGGTCGAGGCGCCGCGCGCCATCGCGCCCCTGATCGACCCCAATCTCCACTCCTGCGGCACGGTGCCCGCGCACGGCGAGACGGAGCTGGCTCACCCCGACGACGGGTTCTACCTGGTCGGCATGAAGTCCTACGGCCGGGCGCCGACGTTCCTGCTGGCCACCGGGTACGAGCAGGTGCGGTCCGTGGTCGCGGCCCTGGCGGGGGACCGCGCCGCGGCCGACGCCGTCGAGCTGGACCTGCCGCAGACCGGCGTCTGCTCCTCGGACCTGGCGTTCGCCGCGGACGCGGACGGCGTGGTCTCCTCGGCGGCCCTGGCGCTGGCGGACGTGTCAGGCGGCGGCTGCTGCGGTGCGCCGGCCGGCCCGCAGGCGGTGACCCTCGGCCTGGGTGCGCCCGCCGATTCGGCGGGCGACTGCGGCGGTGGTTCCGGGTCGACGTCGAGCTGTGACTCCGCGCCCGAGCCGGTCAAGGTCGGGTTCGCGACCGGAGTCGAGCACGGCCGCTCCGGAGACGAGTGATCCCGCGATGACGGGAGGGTGTGAGCCCGGGCGCGTTGCCCGGGCTCACACCCTCCCGTCTTCGCCGTTCGGCTGGTGAGCAGTGGCCCAGGCCTGGTAGTTCTTGTTGCCGCCGGAGAGGTTGTAGACCTGCTCGAACCCGAGGTTGCGCAGCACGTTCTGTCCCGCGTTCCCCGTCACGCCCTTGTTGCAGTACGTCACCGTCAGCACGGCCGGGTCCAGCTCGCTCGATCGAACCCGCAGTTCTGCGAGCGGAATGTGCAGTGATCCGTCCACGAAGCCCTTGGCCCGGTCCTTGGCCGAGCGCACGTCCACGACCTGGATCTTCTCGCCGTCCGCCCGACGCCGGGCCAGCTCGGACGGCGTGATCAGCGGCGCACTCCCGTGGATTGCATTCGTCAGCGCCATGCCCGTGTAGTGCACAGGGTCCTTCGTGGTCGCGTACGTCGGGGAGTAGGCCAGGTCCAGGTGGAACAGGTCGGCCACGTCGGCGCCGAAGGTGATGGCCGTGGCCAGGATGTCGATCCGTTTGTCCGCCCCGGACCCGCCGATCGCCTGGGCGCCCAGGAGCCGCCCGGAGGCGCGGTCGGCGACCGCCTTGATCAGCAGAGGCTTGCCGCCGAGGTACTCCGGCCGGTCGGGCTTGATGTTGTGCAGCACCTCGACGTCGTACCCGGCCGCACGGGCCTGGTCCTCCGTCAGTCCGGTCTGGGCCACCGCCACGTCGAAGACCCGCACGATCGAGGTGCCCAGGATGCCGCGATGCTCCAGGGTGCCGCCGGTGATCGCATCGCCGGTGATACGGCCCATCTTGTTCGCCGTCGACCCCAGCGGCACCCAGGCCGGTTCACCGGTGATCAGGTTGAACGACTCGGCCACGTCACCCACGGCCCACACGTGCGGCACGTCGGTGCGCCCCTGCCGGTCGACGGCGACCGCTCCGGTCGGTCCGATCGTCACACCGGCCTGCCGGGCAAGCTCCAGGTTCGGCCGCACGCCCACCGAGACGATCACCAGGTCGGCGGGCACGGACTCGCCGTCGTCCGGTGAGCCCACGCGGACACCGGTCACGCCGTCCGCGTCGCCCTCGATCGCTGCGACCCGAGCGGACACGCGCAGGTCGACGTCGCTGCGGCGTAGCTCGGCGTCCACGCGCGCCGACATGTCCGCATCCATCCGCGGCATGGCGTGCTCCAGAGCCTCGACCACCGTCACCGCGATGCCGCGCCCGGTCAGCTGCTCGGTCATCTCCAGGCCGATGTACCCGGCGCCGACCACGACGGCCCGGCGCGCCTGACGGGACTCGATCCAGTCGCGGATCGCCCGCGCGTCCGTGGGGTTACGCACGGTGAACACGCCGGGAAGGTCGACGCCGGGCAGGGGCGGGACCACGCTGCGCACGCCGGTGGCCAGGACGAGCTCGTCGTACGAGTCCTCGAACGTGACCTCCGAGGCCAGGTCACGCACGGTGACGCTCCGCGCCGCCGGGTCCACGGCGATCACCTCGTGTCCGGTGCGGACGTCGACGTCATACCGGGCCTTGAACCATTCGGCGTCGCGCGGCGTCAGTTCGTCGATGGTCTCGACCTCGCCGCCCACGAAATAGGGCAGGCCACAGCCGGAGTAGGAGATGTCGTGGTCACGCTCGTAGACGGTGATGCGGGCGGTCTCGGTGTTGCGCCGAGCCTTCGCGGCGGCCGAGGTGCCCGCCGCAACCGATCCGACGACGACGATCTTGGGGGACGGCGAGGTGCTCACAGGGTTTCCTCTGGTTGACGGGCGGCGGTCGGCCCGTTGTTCTCGATCTGCAGGACTGGCGTCCGGGGGAACAGGGCCGCGGCGATCAGCACGCCGAGCGCCCCGCCCACCAGCTGGGCGGCGACGAACGGCAGCACCGAGGTGGGGGCGATACCGGCGAAGGTGTCGCTGAGCATCCGCCCGAGGGTCACGGCGGGGTTGGCGAACGACGTCGACGAGGTGAACCAGTAGGCCGCGCCGATGTAGGCGCCGACCGCCGCCGGGATCCAGCCGGTACGTCCGGAGCGCTGCAGCCCGAGGATCACCACCACCAGGCCCGTGGTCGCCACGACCTCCGCGAGCAGGTGCGGGCCGGTCGCGCGGTCGTTCGTCGACAGGCCCGCCGGGACGCCGAACATCGCGTTGGCCAGCAGGACGCCCCCGACGGCCCCCGCGACCTGCGCGAGGACGTAGACGCCGCCGTGCCCTGCGCTCACGCCGGAACCGTCGCGGCGACCGGTGAACCAGTCCACGCCGGTGATCACCGGGTTGAGGTGTGCTCCGCTGACCGGGCCGAGCACCGCGATCAGCACCGCGAGCCCGAGGGTCGTGGCCAGGCTGTTCTGCAGGAGCTGCAGCCCGACGTCGTCCGGGGACAGGCTCTGCGCCGCGACACCGGACCCGACCACGATCGCCACCAGCAGTCCCGTCCCCAGGGCTTCGGCGAGGGCGCGACGCCACAGTTCCGGCCGGGTTGCGGCGTCCGGCGCGGCGGGCTCGGGCCCGACCCGTCGGGCGGTACGTGCCGAGAGGTCGTGCGTCACGCGGTGGGCTCCACGCCGAGCTGCGCCAGCAGGCCGCGCACGCGGTGCTCGATCTCGTCGCGGATGGGCCGCACCGCCTCGATGCCCTGGCCGGCCGGGTCGTCGAGCTCCCAGTCCTGGTAGTCCTTGCCGGGGTAGTAGGGGCAGGCGTCCCCGCAGCCCATGGTGATGACGACGTCGGAGGCCCGCACGGCCTCGTCCGTCAGCACCTTGGGCTGCTCGGCGCGGATGTCGATGCCGCGCTCCAGCATGGCCTCGACGGCGGTCGGGTTGATCATCTGCGCGGGCATGGACCCGGCCGAGCGCACCTCGACGGCGTCCCCGGACAGCTCGCGCAGGAATCCCGCGGCCATCTGGGAGCGGCCCGCGTTGTGCACGCAGACGAACAGGGCGGACGGCTTGCTGGTCTCGGTGCTGCTCATGAGGTTCTCCGGCTCTTGCGGTGGGTCAGGCGGCCTGGGTGGACAGGTCGGCGAGCAGGGCGCGCACGCGCTCGTCGAGCTCGTCGCGGATCGCGGCGACGCCGGCGGGGGAGGCGAGGGCGGGGTCGCCCACCATCCAGTCCTCGTACCGGGTGCCGGGCAGCACCGGGCAGACGTCGCCGCAGCCCATGGTCACCACGACGTCGGCCGCGCGGACCGCGTCGTCGGTCAGGGGCTTGGGGTAGAAGCGGGTCACGTCGTCCACCTCGTCGGCGGCCGCGGCGTCGCCGAGCTCCTCCAGGAGCCCGCGGACGCCGGCGTGCACGTCGGCCGCGGGGGCCGAGCCGGCGGAGCGGACCACCACCCGGTCGCCCGCGTGGTGCCGCATCAGGGCGGCGGCGAGCTGGGACCGCCCGGCGTTGGCCACGCAGACGAACAGCACCTGCGGCGGACGTCGTGCGCCGTCCGCGCCGGTCTCGCGCGCGTGCGCCTGCTCCGCGTCGACGATGCGCTGCCGGGCGAAGTGCTCGGTGAGCGGGACCAGGTGGGTGGCCTCGCCGCCCCGGCGGGCCAGCGCGGTGTACGACTCGCGGACCACCCGCACGCACTCGCCCCGCGGCGTCGCCGGGAATCGCTCGGCCAGCGAGGCGGCGAGCCGGTCGAGGGCCGGATCGACGTTCTCCAGCGCGGTCAGGTGCGCCCGGCCCGCCACGTCGACCGCCGCCGGGGCGAACCGGTCCAGCAGCGTGTGCACCGCGCCGCGGTAGGCCGGCTCGATGCGGTACCAGACCGAGGTGCCCCGCCGGTCCGCGGTCAGCAGGCCGACGTCGCGCAGCACCTTGAGGTGGTGGGACACCGTGGGCTGCGACACGTCGGTCAGCGTGGCGAGCTCGCCCACGGTGACCTCGCCGTCCGGGCTCGTCGCGATGGCCGACAGCATGCGCAGCCGCAGCGGTTCGGCCAGGGCCTTGAGCGTGGACGCCACGGCTGTCGCGGCGTCCACGCCCATCGCGTGCGACTCCAGCCCGCGCGCGCCTGACGGGGTGAGTGCAGTCATCGCCGTCCTCCGGTATATCGACTGGTGTCTATGTTGACAGTTGTCGATACAGGACGGCAAGTCTGGTCAGGCGCAGCCGGCCAGCTCGTCCTCGTCCGGCGTGAACCGGATCCAGTCGAAGGCCGCCGTGAGCTCGGGCGTGGCCGCCGGCCCCCGGTAGGCGAACGGCCCGACGTCGGTCGCGTCGAGCTGGCCGGCCGGGGTGGCACGCCCGAGGTTGACGAACGTCGCGCCGTCCACGCTGTACGACGCGGTCAGCCACTCGCCGTGGTGGGTGATCCGCAGCCACACGGTGTCGCCCGTCTCCGGCGGGGCCAGCGCGGAGTCCTCCGCCGTCCACGCGTTGTTCTGGTCCACCCCGTTGTTGCGCCAGACGAAGTCGAACCGCTTGCCGGCGTCGACGTGCGAGATGTCGATCCGCACCGAGTTGGCGTCGTCGCGCCGCACGATCAGGCCGGCCTGCTGGAAGTTGACCTGCGGATCGAGCGTGACCTGCGTGGTCACCTCCCAGGGAGTTCCCGGCACCGGCTGCAGCAGCAGCGGGGCCGACGTCGAGTTGCCGGGGTAGGTCGGGATGCGCCACGCGCCGTCGGCCACGAGCGAGCGGTCCAGGGTGCCCCGCACCGACGTCGACCACAGGGTGCGGTCGAGCGCGTCGCCGTCGAGCTCGTCGGAGCCCGCGCCGGTGCACTGCGCGTACATCGGGTCCTCGGGGCGAGTGTTGAGCGGGTCCCGGACGCCGTCGGGGTCGAGCACCGCGTGCCCGACCGTCGTGTGCGACCGCTCGCCGTACTCGTAGATCAGGTGCGTCCTGCCGCGGTCGGTGACGATCTGCGGGGACGACGCCCGTCCGGCCTCGGGCGGCGCCGGGCGCGGGACGAACAGCGGCTCGGGCTCGCCCACGTCGGTGAGGGTCCGGTCCACCTGGCGCGCGAAGATCGTGCCGACGGTGGAGCCGTAGACGATGTAGTTGCGGCCCTTCCAGCGCCACAGGTCGGCGGCCGACACGTTCGTACCCTCCGCCGGGCCGGGCGTCACGATGGGCTCGGGCTCGACCTGCCAGTCCCGCCCGTCCCGCGAATAGGCCAGGTTGATGTGCCGCACGTTCGTGTCGTAGTTGGTCATGAACAGCATCGCCCAGCGCTGCGGCGACGACCGGTCGGGGTTGGGGAAGACCCGCGCATACGACGTCTCGGTGGCGTGCCGGCCGGGCTGGGCGGCGTCGACCATCTCGGTGGTGACCGCCTCGTCGCCGTAGTCGAAGGTCACGCCGTCGGTCGAGGTCGCGTAGCGGGTCACCGTGTTGTCGCCGTGGAAGTACAGGTACATCCGGCGCTCGGCGGCGTTCCACACCGCGTCGGGAGAGGAGACGTGCGGCACGTCGTAGATGCCCTCCCACTGGTTCGAGACCACCGGGCTGCCCTCGTACTGGGTCCACGGCCCGTCGAGGGAGTCGGCGTACATCAGGTTGATGCCGCCCGGGTCGTCGTGCGGTGCGTAGTAGACGTACCACTCGCCCAGCGGGTCCCTCAGGTGTGCCCCGGCATGGAACACCGACGGGAAGATGAACTCCTGGTTGGGGTTGTGCGGGAGCGTGTCGTCGAGCGGGTCGACGATCGCGCCGGTCGACGTGAAGACCGGCAGCGCGGCCCCGGGCGCGCCGTGCGCGGGCTCCGCGGACGGCGGTGGGGTCGCCGCCTGGGTCACCCCGGGTATCAGCGCGACCACGAGGGCGAGCGCGGCGCCGGCGAGGGCTCGGCGCGCGGTGAGAACAGCCATGATGCGTACTCCTTCGTCGCAGTGCCATGACGTCGTGTGTCACGACCGCGCCAGCCTTCGGGCGCACCGGACGGCCGGTCAAGGGTGGTAATCAAGTCCATCGACACGGCCGCTGATAATGCGCCACATCCGGCGCCGGTGGCGGCCCAGGCGCCCGTTCGCGCCCGCACGGGCCCGCCGGGGCGGGTTGCTAATAATGCGCATCATCAGATTGACCGCACGCTCGGCGTCCCGTGAGACTCCCGGGGTCAACGATGACCCGACCGGGCGTTCGAGGAGGAGCCGTGCCACGTCGTCGCATCACCCAGACGGACGTCGCCGCCATGGCGGGCGTCAGCCAGGCCACCGTCTCGTTCGTGCTCAACGGCAGCACGCCGGCCGGCGTGCGGATCAGCGAGGAGACGCGCCAGCGCGTGCTGGACGCCATCCGCATCACGGGCTACACGGCCAACCCGGCCGCGCAGCGCCTCGCGGGCGGGCTCGCCCAGATCCTCGGCGTGTTCACGTACGAGGCCACGTTCCCGCGTGCCAGCCGCGACTTCTACGGGCCGTTCCTGACCGGGATCGAGCACGCCGCCGAGCGGCTCGGCGTGGACATCCTGCTGTTCACCAGCGCCCCCGTGGCGGACGGCCGTCGCCGGCTCACCCGGGACGGCTGGCAGCGGCTCGGCGTGGCCGACGGCTGCCTGCTGCTCGGGCAGCACGAGCACCGTGGCGAGCTGCAGCACCTGCTCGACACCAACTACCCGTTCGTCTTCATCGGCAAGCGCGGCAGCGACGGGGGCCGGCTGCCCTACGTGGGCGCCGACTACGTGGGCGGCACCGTGCGGCAGATCGACCGCCTCGTCGCCCACGGTCACCAGCGCATCGGCTACGTGGGGATGCGCGGCACCGACCAGCCCACGCTCGACCGCGTCGAGGGCTACCGCACCGCGATGAAGACCCACGGGCTCACCACGCGGTTCGTCGAGCTGGAGGACGTCGCCGCCACCGCGGCCGAGATCGTCGACCAGCGCTTCACCGCCGTCGTCGTGGCCCCGGAGAACCACCCCGAGGAGCTCGCCGACGAGCTCGAACGGCGCGGCCGGCGCGTGCCCGACGACGTCTCGGTGCTGCTGCTCGGGCAGCCGCACCACCCGCGGCGCGGCGGCCGGCAGTGGTCCGGCTTCTCCGTGCCCCGCGAGGAGATGGGCGCCCGCGCGCTCTACCTCCTCTCGCGCCTCGTGTCGGACGACGAGCCGCGGCGGGAGCGCGACACCCGGCGGCCCGCCGCCGTGACGGACGCCGAGCTGCACCAGGTCCTCGTGTGTCCGGACGTGGAGGGCGCCACCGTCGCGCCGCCGCCCCCAAGCACCGGAACAGGCTCCCGAACCGACACAGACGACAGGACGGACCACGCGTGACCCATCAAGACCTGCAGACCGACGTGCTCGTGGTGGGCGCCGGCCTCGGCGGCATCGCCGCCGCGCTGGCCGCCGCCGACCGGGGCGCGAGCGTCGTCCTCACCGAGGAGCACCCGTGGATCGGGGGGCAGCTGACGTCGCAGGGCGTGCCGCCGGACGAGCACCCCTGGGTCGAGCGGTTCGGCGTGACGGCCCGCTACCGCGCGCTGCGCGACGGCATCCGCGACGTCTACCGCCGGCGCTACCCGCTGACGGGCGGGGCGCGGGACTGGGCGGAGCTCAACCCGGGCGCCGGGTGGGTGTCCAAGCTGTGCCACGAGCCGCGGGTCGCGGTGGGCGTGCTGGAGGAGATGCTCGCCCCCTACCGTTCGGCGGGTCGCATCCGGATGCTGGAGCGCGTCCGCCCGACGTCGGCCACCACCGACGGCGACCGGGTCACCTCGGTGACGCTCCGGTCCGTCGTGGACGGCGAGGACGTGACGGTCGTCGCGGCCTACACGATCGACGCGACCGAGACCGGCGAGCTCCTGCCGCTGACCGGCACGGAGTACGTCACCGGGTTCGAGTCCCGGCACGAGACGGGGGAGCCCAGCGCCCCGGACGAGGCCCAGCCGGACAACGTCCAGGCCCTGAGCGTGTGCTTCGTCGTCGAGCACGCGGACGGCGACCACACCATCGAGAAGCCCGAGCGCTACGACTTCTGGCGCACCTACGCGCCCGCCGCCTGGGGCGGCGAGCAGCTCCTGTCGTGGACGGCGCCCAACCCGCGCACGCTCGCGCTGGAGAAGCGGTCGTTCACCCCCAACCCGGGCGACGACCCGCTCGCCGTGGACGCCGACCAGTCGAAGAACGCCGGCGACGGCAACCTGTGGCTGTTCCGCCGCATCGCCGCGCGCGACCTGCACGCGCCGGGGTTCTATGCCAGCGACCTGTGCCTGGTGAACTGGCCGAGCATCGACTACTTCCTGGGCCACGTGCTGGACGTGCCGCGCGAGGAGGAGGAGGCGCGGATCGCCGACGCGCGGCAGCTCAGCCTCTCGATGCTCTACTGGATGCAGACCGAGGCGCCGCGGCCCGACGGCGGCACGGGGTTCCCGGGCCTGCGCCTGCGCCCCGACGTCATGGGCAACGCGGACGGGCTGGCCCAGGCCGCCTACCACCGCGAGTCCCGTCGCATCAAGGCGGTCACGACGGTCACCGAGAACGACGTCTCCTACGCCGTGCGCGGCGACCGGGGCGCCACCCGGTACGCGGACTCGGTCGGCGTGGGCATGTACCGGATCGACCTGCACCCCTCCACGGGCGGCGACACCTACATCGACGTGCCGTCCACCCCGTTCGAGATCCCGCTCGGCGCCCTGCTGCCGCGGCGCACGACCAACCTGCTCGCCGGCAACAAGAACATCGGCACCACCCACATCACGAACGGGTGCTACCGGCTGCACCCGGTCGAGTGGAACGTGGGCGAGGCCGCCGGACACCTGGCCGCGCACTGCCTCGCCACCGGCCGCACCCCGCACGCGGTCCAGTCCGAGCCGGACCTGCTCGCCGACTACCAGACCGAGCTCGTCGCCTCCGGCGTCGAGCTCCGCTGGCCGGCTGAGGCCCACCCCTACTGACGCACCCCACTGTTCAAAGGAGAACTGATGTCTGCACTGCACCCCCGGACCCGCAGGACGGCGGGAACCGCCGCCGTCCTCGGGACGGCCCTGGCCCTGACCGCGTGCGCGGGCGGGACCGACGCGCCCGTGGGCGAGCCCGAGACCCCGTCCGAGCCGGTCGACCTGCGGATGACCGTCTGGACGGCGGACGAGACCCAGCTCGACCTCTTCCAGTCCATCGCGGACGCCTACGTGGCCGACAACCCGGAGCTGGTCTCGAGCGTGACGTTCGAGACCATCCCGTTCGAGGACTACACGACGGCACTGACCACCCAGCTCGCGGGCGGCAACGCCCCGGACCTGGCGTGGATCTTCGAGAGCAACGCCCCGGAGTTCGTGGCCAGCGGCGCGCTCGTGGACCTGGCCCCGGTGCTCGAGGGCACCGACGGCTACGCGTACGACGACCTGGTGCCCAGCGCCCTGTCGCTGTGGCAGGACGGCGAGGGGCTGTACGCCTACCCCTTCTCCAACAGCCCCTTCGCGATGTTCGTCAACACCGACCAGATCGAGGCGGCGGGCCAGCCCAACCCGGTCGACCTGGTCGCGGACGGCACGTGGACCTTCGACGCCGCCCGGGACATCGCCGCGGCGACGGCCGCGGACTCCGGCAAGCAGGGTCTGGTGGTGCGGGACTTCGACTACCAGGCGTGGGAGAACCTGGCCACGGTCTGGTCGGGGTGGAAGGCGGCCCCGTGGAGCGCGGACGGGACGCAGTGCACCTTCACGGAGCCGGAGATGGTCGACGCCATGACCTGGTTCCACGACGCCGTGTTCACCGACGGCGCCCTGCCGACGCCGGGCACCACCGCCGACTTCTTTGCCGGTGACGCCGCGATGACGATCACCCAGATCAGCCGGGCGTCGTCGCTCGACGACTCCTTCCACTGGGACATCGTGCCGATGCCCGAGGGCCCGGCCGGCAAGCAGAACGTCGTGGGCCAGGCCGGGGTCGGGGTCTTCGCCGCGAGCGAGCACCCGGACGTCGCCGCCGACTTCCTCGCGTACTTCACCAACCCGGAGAACGCCGAGCAGCTCGCCGCCTACTTCCCGCCGCCCCGCCAGTCCCTGCTCAACGGGGACAGCCTGGCCGCCGCCAACCCGAAGCTCACCGCCGACCAGCTCGAGGCCGTGGTCGTCGAGGGCGTCGAGGACGCGGTGACCAAGCCGGCGCACAAGAACTTCGCCAAGCTGTCGGAGACGGTGCGCGCCGAGCTCGACGCGCTCTGGGTCGAGGACGCCGACGTCGAGGCCGTCCTGGCCGACACCTGCTCGGCGATCACGCCGCTGCTGGAGGACTGATCGTGGCAACGGCGTCAGCGGCGGTACGCCGCGACTGGCTCGTCGGGTACACCATGGTCGCCCCGGTGGTCCTGGGGTCCCTCGCGTTCGTCGTCCTGCCGCTCGGCATGGTGGTCTGGTACTCCCTGCACGAGTGGAACGTCCTGGCGAACACCTTCACGTTCGTCGGGGCGGAGAACTACCAGCGGATGGCGTCCGACCCGGGGCTGGGGGACGCGCTCCTGGCGACCGTGTGGTTCTCGATCGGGCTCGTCGTGGTGAACATCGCGCTGGCGCTGTTGCTCGCCGTCCTGCTCAACCAGAAGCTGCCCGGCACCACCACGTTCCGGACCTTCTTCTTCTCGCCGGTCGTCGTCTCGCTGGTCGCCTGGACCATCGTCTGGAGCTTCCTGCTCCAGGCCGACGGCGGCATCAACGGGTTCCTGGAGCAGGTCGGCGTCCAGGGGCCGAACTGGCTGCGGCACCCCACCACGGCCATGATCGCCGTGATCATCGTCCAGGTGTTCAAGAACGTCGGGCTGAACATGATCCTGTTCCTCGCCGCGCTGCAGGGCGTGCCCGAGGAGCTGCAGGAGGCGGCCCGGCTGGACGGGGCCGGCGCGTGGCGGCGGTTCCGCTCGATCACCCTGCCGCTGATCAGCCCGACGATCCTGCTGGTCTCGATCATCACGATCGTCGGCTCGCTCGAGGTGTTCGCGCAGATCGACGTGCTGACCGGCGGCGGTCCGGGGAACTCGACCACGGTCCTCGTCTACTACCTGTACCAGCAGGCGTTCCGGTTCAACGAGTTCGGCTACGCCAGCGCGCTGGCGGTGCTGCTGTTCCTCATCGTCCTCGTACTGACGCTGCTGCAGTGGCAGTCGCGCAAGAGGTGGGTCTTCCATGAAGTCTGACGTGATGCCCGCGCCCGCCCCCGGCCGGCCCGGGCCCAGCGCCCCGGCCGTGCCGCCGGACGACACCCGGGACGGCACGACCGGTGGCCAGGCGCCGCGCCGCGGCCTGGGCGCCAGGGCCCGCCGCAGCCTGACCCGCTGGCTGCTCGTGCTGCTCCTGGCCGTGCTGAGCGTGCCGTTCGTCTTCCCCACCTGGTGGATGGCGACCTCCAGCCTCAAGCCGATGAGCGAGATCCTGCGCCGGGTGCCGACCATCTGGCCGCAGGACCCGTCGCTGGAGGCGTACGGGCGGGTGTTCACGCTGCAGCCGTTCGCGCAGCAGTACTGGAACTCGCTCTACATCGCGCTGCTGGTCACGGTCGGCACCATGCTCGTGGCGGCGATGGCGGGCTACGCGTTCGCGCGGATCCGCTTCCCCGGGGCCAACGCCCTGTTCGTGCTGGTGCTCGTGGGCCTGCTGGTGCCGTCCGAGGTGACGATTGTCCCCCTGTTCCGCATCGTCAACAGCCTCGGGCTCATCAACACGCACTGGCCGCTGATCGTCATCCCGGTGCTCGGGGCGCCCGCCGTCCTGGCTGTGTTCATCATGCGCCAGTTCTTCCTGGGGCTGCCGACCGAGCTGGAGGAGGCGGGCCGGATCGACGGCCTGGGGCGCTGGGGCGTCTTCTGGCGCATCGCCGTCCCGCTGTCGCGGTCCGCACTGGGTGCCGTGGCGATCTTCACGTTCCTCAAGTCCTGGAACCTGTACCTCGAACCCGTCGTGTACCTGTCCAGCAAGGAGAACTTCACGCTCCCGCAGGCCCTGACGCAGTACGTCGACGCCTACGGCGGCCCCATGTGGAACGTCCAGCTAGCAGCGACGACGCTCACCGTGCTGCCCGTCCTGGCCGTGTTCCTCGTGGCGCAGAAGCAGTTCGTCCAGGGGCTCGCGCACAGCGGCCTCAAGGGCTGACCGACGGCGGCGCGCTCCCGGGGCGTGCCGCCGTCCTCGCCTCCCCTCGCCGGGGTGAAAAGCAGGTGTGATGCTAACGTGAAGCGCTCTGTAAATCGCCGCTTCATGTGTAAAGGAGTCCTGGCCCTCCCGTGTGACCACCCGGCAGACCCGGGCGGAAAGGAGGGCCGCTGTGATGAGTACTTCAGAAACCACCAAGACTCTGCTGGGGCGTGTCCAGCACGCCGCACGCCGGGTCGAACGGGCTGCTCTCGGGCCTCAGGACCAGCGCGTCGGCACCGACCGGATCGTCTTCGGCGTCGCCGGGCTGATCGCTCTCGCCTTCATCGTGTGGGGCTTCGTCAGCCCCGACAGCCTCGGCTCGGTGGCCGACAGCGCGCTGAGCGGCGTCCTGAAGAACTTCGGCTGGCTGTTCGTCAGCGCGGCCACGATCTTCACGATCTTCGTGATCGTCGTGGCGATGGGCAGGTTCGGCAAGATCCCCCTGGGCCAGGACGGCGAGAAGCCGCAGTTCTCCACCCCGTCCTGGATCGCGATGATGTTCGCGACCGGCATGGGCATCGGCCTCATGTTCTACGGCGTGGGCGAGCCGCTCTACTTCTACATGGCGCCCCCGCCCGGCACCGTCGACGGGTCCACCCCCGCAGCCGCGTCCACCGCGATGGGGCAGACCCTGTTCCACTGGACCCTCTACCCCTGGGCGATGTACGCCATCGTGGGCCTCGGCATGGCCTACGGCACCTACCGTCTGGGCCGCGCGCAGCTGTTCAGCTCGATGTTCACCTCGCTGTTCGGCCGCAAGGCCGTCAACGGCGCGGGCGGCCGGGTCATCAACATCCTCGCCATCCTCGCGACCCTGTTCGGCTCCGCCTGCTCCCTGGGCCTCGGCGCCCTGCAGATCGGCGGCGGCATCCAGCACTCAGGCGTCATGGAGTCGGTCGGCACGGCCACGCTCGTGGTCATCATCGCCATCCTGACCTGCCTGTTCGTCCTCTCGGCCGTCTCCGGCATCGAGCGCGGCATCCAGTGGCTGTCCAACGCCAACATGTGGCTCGCGCTCCTGCTCGCGATCATCGTCTTCATCGGCGGACCCACGCTGTTCATCCTCAACGTGCTGCCCGCCTCCCTCGGCGCCTTCGTCGGCAACCTGCCGGAGATGGCCTCGCGGACCGCGGCGTCGGGCGACCAGGCGCTCGCGGACTGGATGGGCTCGTGGACCATCTTCTACTGGGCCTGGTGGGTGTCCTGGACGCCGTTCGTCGGCCCGTTCATCGCCCGCATCTCGCGCGGACGCACCGTGCGCCAGTTCGTCACCGGCGTGCTGCTGGTGCCCTCGATCGTGTCCACGGTGTGGTTCGCGATCTTCGGCGGCGGCGCCATCGGCCTGCAGGAGCGCGCCGAGCAGGCGCAGGACACGGGCGCGGCCCTCGCCGCGATCGGTCAGGGCGGGGCCGACATCAACTTCGACCTCATCTTCTTCCAGCTGCTCGGCGCCCTGCCGGTGCCCGGCTGGGTCGGGATCGCGCTGATGATCCTCGCCGTCGTGCTCGTGGCGATCTTCTTCGTCACCGGCGCCGACTCGGCCTCGATCATCATGGGCGGGCTGTCCGAGAACGGCGCCGAGAACCCCACCAAGAAGTCGGTGATCTTCTGGGGCGTCAGCACCGGCGCCGTGGCCGCGGCGATGCTGCTGGCCGGCGGCGACGATCCGGCCGCCGCGCTGAACGGCCTGAAGAACATCACCATCGTCTCGGCCCTGCCGTTCGTCGTGGTGATGCTCGTGCTCTGCGTGGCGCTGTGGAAGGACCTCTCCAGCGACCCGCTGGTCCTCAAACGGGAGCTGGCGGTGCAGGTGCTGGCCGAGACGGTCGACGCCGGCGTCGAGAAGCACGACGGCGAGCCGTTCGAGCTCTCCACGTCGGCGTCGGCCCCCGAGGCGGATGCGGACGACACCCCGGCGACCCCGGAGAACGGGGTGCCGCTCGTCGCCGACGGCGGCACGGTCGTCAAGGACTGATATTCCGTTGCCGGGCTCCGGCCCGGCAACGGAACATCGCCCTATGACCGACACCTCGCGCCTGCTCCAGGCCTACGACGAACAGCTCCGCACCGACGCCGAGACGCCGAGCGCGATCTCCGTGACCCTTCTCGGGCCCGTGCGCCTGGTGACCTTCCTGGGCGGGCGCGGCTTCGTCACCTACCGCGACCTCGGCGGGGCCGACGAGGCACGGGTGCAGGAGCTCGTCGAGGAGGCCGTTGCCCACTTCCGGGCCGACGGCGGCATCACGAAGGTCGAGTGGAAGACCCGCGGCCACGACCACGCGCCGGGGCTGCACGAGGCGCTGCTGAAGCACGGGTTCGTCCCCGAGGAGCCCGAGTCGATCATGATCGGCGACGCCGCGGCCCTCGCGGTCGACGTCCCGCTGCCCGACGGCGTCACGCTGCGCCGCGTCACCGAGGAGCCGGACGTGCGCGCCATGTGCGCCATGCAGGACGAGGTGTTCGGCAGCCCGGTGTCCGACAGGACGGCGAACGCGATCCTGCGCCGGCAGGCGATCGACCCCGAGATGGAGCTGTGGGTCGCGGACGCCGACGGCCAGATCGTGACCGCGGGCCGGCTGGAGCCCGTGCCGGGTACCGACTTCGCCGGGATCTGGGGCGGCAGCACCCGCCCGGAGTGGCGGGGCAAGGGCATCTACCGGGCGCTCACGGCGGCCCGCGCGCGCTCGGCCCTCGCCCAGGGCAAGACCCTGATCCACAGCGACTCCACCGAGTACTCCCGCCCGATCCTGGAGCGCTACGGCTTCGCCCGGGTGTCCACCACGACGCCCTACTCCTGGGAGCGCTGACGCCGTCGGCCCATGATGTTCGCCCGCTCGGTGACGCCGGCGTACCGGAACCCGGGCACCAGGTCCACGAAGCCGAGACGGCGGTAGAGCACCTTGGCCCGGTCGGCGGGGTCCGCGGTGGTGGACAACAGGATGTGACGGTGCGCGGCCCGGCCGAGCAGCTCCCGCATCAGCGCCGTCCCCAGGCCTCGCCCCTGGTGCTCCGGCAGGACCTCCAGCTCGTTCAGCTCGAACGCGTCCTCGGTCCACTCGCCGTGCCCGGCACGCTCCAGCGCCGGCCCCACCTGCTGCGGCCACCAGTGGCCGGGCTGGTAGTCGAACCCGTACACGAACCCCACCAGCGCCTCGCCCTCGAACGCGCCGAGCGTCAGCGCGCCGTCGTACAGCGGCAGGTAGGCGAGCCGGGTGTCCCGGAAGTGGTCGCGCCGCTCGTCGGAGTAGCCGAACGCCCGCTGGAACACCCCGGCGATCTCGTCGGCGCGCCGGAGCACCTCGGAGGTCTCCAGCGCGCGGATCGTCATGTGCGCACGCTAGCGCCGCCGGGCGGCGCCGTCGCGAGGGACGACCGACGCCAGGTAGGTTCGCACCTCGGCGTCGGACCAGCCATACGCCTCGCGCAGGCCCGCGGCGATCGTCGCGAGGTAGGCGGGGGACGGCGCCGTGTGGGGCCGCCCGGCGTGCCCGTGCGGCGCGGTGAAGGTGAGCATCGGCAGCCCGTCCAGCCGCCCGACGGCGATCAGCGTCTCGTACCGCCCCGGCCCCGCGGTGTGGCGCCGCGCGATACCCGAGCGGAGCGTGGCCTCCAGCGGATCGTCGAGGCCGGGGACGCGGTGCATCTCCTGGGCCGCGATGTCGGCGAGCTGGGCGGCGGTGATCCGGTAGGCGCGGGCCGGCGTCGGACCCACGGCGTCGTGGTCGTAGAACGCCGTGCCGCCGCCCCAGACGGCGGAGTCGCCCGCGAACCAGAGGCGTCCGGGCAGCTCGACCGCCCGGTCCTCGCGCGGCATGGTGCCGTCGCGCGCCCCGGGGTAGCGGCGTCGTGCACCGGGCGGGCACCCGCCCTCGAGGTAGCAGGCCAGCCGGGCCCGGGCCATGTTGGACCCGTAGCTCACGTACCAGACCTCTGTACTCAGCGGACGCTCCTCGGGTGCCGGGGGTCCGGAACACGCTACGTGGTATGCCACCGGCTGGGAACCGCGGCGGCCGTCGACGGCCCGGGACGACGGGCCCCGGGCGGAACGCGAGAAGCGCCGTGTACGTTGCCCAGGCGGAGTTGGACAAGCGTCCTAGACTCGAAGTTGGAGCGTTTCTCACGAGGTGGAGTGTGTGCCGTGGTTCAAGGCAAGGTCATCAGGTTCGACGAGGTTCGCGGCTATGGGTTCGTTGCCCCGGACACCGGTGGGGACGACGTGTTCATCCACGTCAACGACCTCGAGTTCGACAAGCGCAACCTCGCGGTGGGCGCGGTCGTGGACTTCGCGGTGGAGGACGGCGACCGGGGCCTGAAGGCCTCGACGGTCACGCTGGTGACACCGGCGCCCGCCCTGGCCCCGGCGATGGCGTCGGCCGCCGTCGGCGCGGGTGCGACCACCACGCCCGTCCCGACCTTCCTCCCGCCTCTGCCCGACGCCGGGTCGCGGCCCGACGGCGAGGGCCCGTCCGAGCGTGAGCTCGCGGTCGAGGTGACCGAGGTGCTGCTCGCCGCGGTGCCGACGCTGACCGCCGAACAGGTGCTCGCGACCCGGGGTGCGTTCGTCGCGGTGGCGCGTTCGCACGGATGGGTGTGAAATTTCACCCGAGGTGTTACCGCCCTGTTTCCGTCCTTGATGCGCGGCGACGGTGCCGCTACGGAGCGATATCAGGTCGGTAACGATCAGTTCCGGCAAACGGCGAAGTAGGGCAAACCCTCCCATCGCGTGAGTAGCGTGAGCGGAAACCATGACGGTGACGGACATCTCACCCCCGAGCGCTGCGGCGTGTCGGGGGTGACTACGGCGCCGGCATTCCCCTGAGGAGGAACATTGAAGATCAGGCGACTGAGCGCCGCCGTCGCGGTGGCTGCCAGTGGCGCGCTGCTGTTCTCGGCGTGCACCAGCCCCGCGGGTAGCGACGACCCGGCCGAAGGTGAAGCCACTGCGACCTCGGCCTCGGCCGACGGCCCGTGCAAGGCGGATCTCGGGGAAGTCACCACCGCCGACGGTGAGATCAAGGTGTCCGTCGAGGACGAGTTCCTCGGCTACAACTCGAACACCCCGGAGACCTACTCCACCTACAACAGCGCGGTGACCGAGCGCCTCTTCGGCGGCTTCTGGTACTTCGGCAACGACGGTTCCATCTGCACCGACGAGGAGTACGGCACCTACGAGGCGCTGTCCGAGGACCCGCTGCAGGTCGAGTACACCCTCAACGACGAGGCTGCCTGGTCCGACGGCACCCCGATCACCTACGCCGACTACCTGCTCGACTGGGCTGTCCAGGCGATCACCGAGGACGGCAAGGTCACCAAGGACGGCTCCGAGGTCCCGCTGTTCAACCACATCTCCGGCCTGACCCTGGGTGACTACGTCCCCGAGGGCCCGCAGGCGGACTCCCCGGACGCGAAGTCGTTCACCTACGACTACGAGCGCGTGTACGCCGACTGGAAGATCCAGATCGGCTCGCCGTTCCCCGCACACGTCGTCGCCGAGCAGGCCGGCGTGTCCACCGAGGAGCTCGTCACCGCCATCCAGGACCTCGACCTCGACGTCCTGAAGAAGGCCGCCAAGTTCTGGAACGAGGGCTGGCTGTCGCAGCCGGGTGAGGTTCCGGACCCGGCGATCGCCCCGGTCAGCGGCCCGTACAACTTCAAGGCGGACGGCTGGGAGGCCGGTCAGTACATCACCCTCGAGGCGAACGACAAGTACTGGGGCACGCCTGCCGCCACGAAGGAGCTGACGATCCGCTTCGTCGCCGCCGACGCCCAGATCCAGGCGCTCGCCAACGGTGACCTCGACGTCATCCAGCCGAACGGCCCCACGGTCGACACGGTGACGCAGCTCGAGCAGCTCGGTGACGCCGTCACGGTGGACACCAACCAGAACCTGACCTGGGAGCACCTCGACTTCAACTTCAACTCGGGCATCTTCTCCGACTCGCTGGAGGCCCGTGAGGCGTTCGCGCTCTGCGTGCCGCGCCAGAAGATCGTGGACGACCTGATCAAGCCGATCGCCCCCGAGGCCGTCGTCATGGACGCCCGCGAGGTCTTCCCGTTCCAGGACAACTACGAGGACGTCGTCTCGCAGTCCTACAACGGTCAGTACGACGAGGTCGACCTCGACGCCGCCAAGGAGAAGTTCGCTGCCGCGGGCCTCAAGGAGGGCGAGAAGGTTCGCATCGGCTACGCCGCGCCGAACCCGCGTCGTGCCGCCGAGGTCGAGGCCATCAAGTCCTCGTGCGACCAGGTCGGCTTCGACATCGTCGACAACGCCGCGCCGGACTTCTTCGACAAGGACCTGCCGAACGGTGACTACGAGGTGGCGCTGTTCGCCTGGGCCGGCTCGGGCCAGATCGCCTCGGGCGAGAACATCTACTCGACCACGGGTCAGCAGAACTACGGCGGCTACTCCGACGAGACGGTCGACGAGGCGTGGAAGACGCTGGCCGGGACCACGGACGAGGCGGTGCACGCCGAGCAGACCGTGATCATCGAGAAGCAGCTGTGGGACACGCTCTTCGGTATCCCGCTGTTCGCCCACCCGGGCGTCATCGCCAGCAGCTCGAGCCTGGAGAACGTGCGCAACACCGCCGCCCAGAGCGGCGTCGTGTGGAACTCGGAGCAGTGGGCCCGCGCCTCCTGACGCGAGCCTGACGCAAGACCTGCGGGGAAGGGTGCCTCTGGTCCCCTTCCCCGTAGGGCTGTTCGCTCCAGGTCAGGACTATTTCCCGTCCCGACCTGGGCGAATGGCGGCAATTTTCATCCGGTGTCCTATAGTGACACGCTGATCGCATTCCCCAGCAGACGCCGTGCTGCGTCCGCCTCGAAGGGCCAACCCGTGCTCAAGTTCATCCTCCGGCGCATCGGCGCCTCGGCGCTCGTCCTGCTGGGCGCCTCATTGCTCATGTATGTCCTGACCATCAACTCTGGCGATCCGCTCAAGGACCTGCGCGAGTCCAACGTCCAGAACAAGCAGCAGCTCATCGACCAGCGGATCGCGCTGATGCGGCTCGACGATCCGTGGTACGAGCGGTACTGGGACTGGCTCAAGGGTGTCGGAGGCTGTTTCACCGGGAACTGCGACCTCGGCGTCACCATCAACGGCGTCGACGTGCTGGGCCTGACCCAGCAGGCGGCGGTGTCGACGCTGCGCCTTATCACCGTGTCCACGCTGCTCGCCATCGTCGTCGGCATCGCGCTGGGCATCCTCACCGCGATCCGCCAGTACTCGGGCTTCGACTACTCGGTGACCTTCAGCGCGTTCCTCTTCTTCTCGCTGCCGGTCTTCTGGGCGGCGACGCTGCTCAAGGAGTACGCGGCCATCCAGTACAACAACTGGATCGCGGTGGGCCAGTACGCCCCATGGACCATAGTCATCATCGCCGTGGTGTCGGGATTCCTGATCCAGGCGGTGCTGGGCGGGAGCAGGAAACGCCGGCTGGTCACAGCGGCGGCGGTCTTCGCGTTCGTCACGATCATGCTGTTCGTCTTCAACGCCCTCGACTGGTGGCGCAACCCGATGTTCGGCATCGGCGGCGTGCTCCTGGTCTCGGCCGCGGCGGGCGTGCTCGTCACCGCGCTCGTCGCGGGCCTGCGCAACCGGCGCGCGCTCTACGCGGCACTCACCACCGTCGTCGTCGGCGTTGTCGCCTACCTCGCCTTTGCCCCGCTCCTGGTCAACCAGCCGTCCTGGGCGCTGCTCGCCGGGCTGTTCGTGCTCGCGATCGTCGTCTCGGTGGCCATCGGCGCCGCCTGGGGTGGTTACGCCCGCAAGCAGTCGATGCTCGTCACCGGTATCACCGGCGTCATCACCAGCCTCATGGTCTTCGCGGACCTCCTGATCGCCCACTGGGCCAGCTTCCTGGGCGTCAAGTCGCGACCCATCTCGACGATCGGCTCGCAGACCCCGAACTTCACCGGCGGGTTCTGGGAGCAGGTGCTCGACATGGCCACGCAGATCCTGCTGCCGACCATCCTGCTCACGCTTGTCTCCGTGGCGACGCACTCGCGGTACACGCGCTCGTCGATGCTCGAGACCCTGAACCAGGACTACGTGCGCACGGCCCGGTCGAAGGGCCTGTCGGAGCGTGAGGTCATCGTCAAGCACGCCTTCCGCAACGCGCTGATCCCGATCACGACGATCGTCGCGTTCGACTTCGCGGCCCTCATCGGCGGCGCGGTCATCACCGAGCAGGTGTTTGGCTGGAAGGGCATGGGCGCGCTGTTCCAGGACGGCCTGAACGCCGTGGACCCGGCGCCGGTCATGGCGTTCTTCCTCGTCACGGGCGTTGCCGCCGTGCTGATGAACCTGCTGGCAGACATCGCGTACGCGGCCCTCGACCCCCGGATCCGGCGCTGAGCGCGGGCCACGGCAGGAGACACAGACATGAGTGACATCAGGAACAGCAACCCTGGCGGCGAGGACTACGAGCCCCAGGTGTCCGTGGCCAGCACCGACGCGATCGGCCTTGCGGCCGGCGGCTCGGCGGCCCCGCTGCCCGGCGAGGACAAGTCCTACAGCCAGGGCCAGCTCGTCGCCCGCCGGTTCTTCCGGCACCGGGCGGCGCTCAGCTCGATGATCGTGCTCGGCATCATCATCATCGTGGCCTTCACGTCGATCGGCATCGGCCCGATCCCCGGGTGGTGGCCCAACAGCTACACGCTGCAGTACGACAAGATCGGTGACGGCGCACCCACCTGGCAGTACCCCTTCGGTCAGGACACCGGCGGCAAGGACTACTTCGCCCTGGTCATGCGCGGCACCCAGTTCTCGCTGATCATCGCCTTCGCCGTCGGCATCATCTCCACGGTCGTGGGCACGCTGATCGGGGCCCTGGCGGGCTTCTACCGCGGCTGGGTCGAGTCGGTCCTCATGCGGCTGACGGACGTCTTCATCGTCATCCCCCTGCTGGTTGTCGCGGCCGTGCTCGGCAAGACGGCGTCGGGCTGGGGGATCTGGGGCCTGGCCCTCGTGCTCGGCCTGGTCACCTGGACCAGCCTGGCGCGCCTGGTGCGCGGTGAGGTGCTCTCGCTGCGTGAGCGCGACTTCGTGCTCGCCGCCCAGGCGGTCGGCACGAGCCCGTGGCGCATCATCAGCAAGCACGTGCTGCCCAACGCCGTCGGCGTGATCATCGTGTCCGCCACGCTCTCGATCTCCAGCGCGATCCTGCTGGAGACCTCGCTGAGCTTCCTCGGTTTTGGTGTCCAGGCGCCCGACACCTCGCTCGGCACGCTCATCTCCGAGTACCAGGCCGCGTTCACGACCCGGCCGTGGCTGTTCTGGTGGCCGGGCCTGATGATCCTCGCCATCGCCCTGTGCGTGAACTTCATCGGCGACGGCCTGCGCGACGCGTTCGACCCCCGCCAGAACCGGAGCAAGGACTGAGAATGACCACTCTCGACATCAGCGTGCCGGGCTCTGCTTCGGCGACCGGTGACGCCGTCCTCTCCTTCGAGGACCTCAACGTCACGTTCAAGACCGAGTTCGGCGACGTGCACGCCGTCAAGGGCATCGACCTGGAGGTCCGGCCCGGCGAGGTCGTCGCGCTCGTGGGCGAGTCCGGCTCGGGCAAGTCCGTCACCTCGATGACGGCGCTCGGCCTGCTGCCCCGCAACGCGCGCGTCGGCGGCACGATCCGCGTGGGTGACAAGGAGGTCAGCGGCCTCGACGGCCGGGGCCTGCGCAACATGCGCGGCAACGACGTGGCCATGGTGTTCCAGGAGCCCATGACCGCCCTGAACCCGGTGCTCACGATCGGCGACCAGCTCACCGAGGGCCTGCAGCTGCACGGCATCGCGTTCGGCAAGCAGGCCATGGCGCGAGCGGCCGAGCTGCTCGCCATGGTCGGCATCCCCGAGCCCGAGCGCCGCCTCAAGCAGTACCCGCACGAGCTCTCCGGCGGTCAGCGCCAGCGCGTGGTCATCGCCATGGCCATCGCGTGCGACCCCAAGGTGATCATCGCCGACGAGCCCACCACGGCCCTCGACGTGACCGTACAGGCCGACATCCTCGACCTGCTGCGCTCGCTCAAGGACAAGCTGAACACGGGCATCCTGCTGATCACCCACAACATGGGCGTCGTGGCGGACATGGCCGACCGCGTCGCCGTCATGCTCAAGGGCGACCTCGTGGAGACGGGCACCGCCGACCAGGTGCTCAACCACCCGCGGCACGAGTACACGAAGCGCCTGCTGGCCGCCGTGCCCCACCTGGGGTCCGGGCCGGGCCAGTTCGGCGACGTCGCCCCGGTCGAGGCGGCGCCCGAGGACCTGCCCGCGCTCGACCTGGGCAACCTCGTCATCGAGTACCACCGGGTGGGCAAGCCCACCTTCCGGGCCGTCGACGACGTGTCGCTGTCCGTGGCGCAGGGCGAGATCGTGGGCCTGGTGGGGGAGTCGGGCTCCGGCAAGTCCACCATCGCCAAGTGCGCGCTGGGGCTCATCCCCGCGGCCTCCGGTTCGGTGTCGATCCTCGGGACCGACTTCGGCAAGCTGCGCGGCAAGGAGCTCAAGGCCCTGCGCAAGCGCATCGGCGTCGTGTTCCAGGACCCGGCGTCGTCGCTCAACCCGCGCCTGCCGATCGGTGACGTGATCGCCGAGCCGCTCGTGGTGCACAAGGAGGGCGACGACCGGTCGCGCCGGCGCCGGGTGCTGGAGCTGCTCGACGCCGTCGAGCTGCCGCGCAGCGCCTTCAACCGGTACCCGCACGAGCTCTCCGGCGGCCAGCGCCAGCGCGTGAGCATCGCCCGCGCCCTGACGCTCGACCCCGAGCTGCTGGTCGCGGACGAGCCGACGTCGGCCCTGGACGTGTCCGTGCAGGCCAACGTGCTCAAGATGTTCACGGCGCTGCAGGAGCGGTACAAGTTCGCCTGCCTCTTCGTGAGCCACGACCTCGCGGTGATCGACCTGCTGGCCCACCGCGTGGTGGTGCTGCAGAACGGCCGGATCGTGGAGCAGGGCCCGCGCGAGGAGGTGCTGCACCACCCCAGCGAGGAGTACACGCAGCGCCTCATCGCGGCGGCTCCCGTGCCGGAGCCGCTGGAGCAGCGGCGCCGTCGCGAGGCGCGGCACGCGCTGCTGAACAAGCTCGGCGACGACGTCGCGGAGCTGCACATCGAGGACGACTACGAGCGCCCGCGGCCGAAGCAGGACGAGGGCGGCAACCCCTCCGGCCTGAGCGGCTTCATGGCCGACGGCGGGAACTGACCCGCCCCGTAGACGTGTCAGACCCTCAGGTCACCCCGGTGACCTGAGGGTCTGACACGTTTCCGCTACTCCGCGGCGTCCACCGTGATGCGGACCTCGCCGGGGTTCAGCCGCGTCTCGGCCTCGGTCCAGGCGGCCTCGTCGCGCAGCCACACCTGGTCGTCCACGTGCACCTCGACCGCCTGCGTGGCCTGGGCCGTCGCGACGGCCCACTGGGCGGTGGCCCAGGCGCCGCGCACCGGGTCGTCGGGCGTCAGCGGCGTCGCGTCCACCGTCACGGTCGCCGACGCCGGGTCCTGCCGGTTGGGGTCCGCCGCACCGGTCGCGGGCGCGAGCCCGAGGTCCCGGCCCAGGCGGCCCGCCACGACGTCGCGGGCGGCCTCGGGGGCGATCTGGTCGCCGTCGGCCACCGGGGCGAGCTCGCAGGACAGGGCGGCGGGGGAGTTGCCCGTGAGGGCCGAGGCCCAGGCGCGCGACCGCGTCTCGTGCTGGGCGTACGCGTCGGGGTAGGCGGAGCGCTGCACGGTCTGCGCGGCGTCCGTCACCTCCATGTCCTCGTACCCCTCGACCTCGACCAGCACGTCGTAGAAGGCGTTGGTCGAGTAGGCCGGGTCGAGGATCTCGTCGACGGTGCCCCAGCCCTGGGACGGCCGCTGCTGGAACAGCCCCACGGAGTCGCGGTCGCCGTAGTCGATGTTGATGAGCTTGGACTCCTGCAGCGCCGTGGCCAGGCCGATCGTGGCCGCCCGGGCGGGCAGGCCGCGGGCCACCGCGGTGCCGGCCACGAGCGCCGCGTTGTCCGCCTGGTCGGGCGAGAGGTACCAGTTCGCGTCCTCCAGCACCGCCGTGCAGCGCTCGGTCACGGGGCCGGACCCCGCGAGGCGGTTCAGCCCCACGACGACGCCCACGGTCGCGACCACGCACACGGCCCCGACCGCCACGACGTACTTCAGGGCGCGCCCGACCGACCGCGGCGGCGTGGAGCCGTCTGCGGGTGGCGGGACCGACGAACCGGTCTCAGCCAGGAGGGCCATACGAGCTCCCTGTCGTCCGGGGCGGTATCAGGAGGGCCACGAATTGTAATCCGCCTGGTCAGGGATGGTGCAAAACGGGGACGCGTGCCTCAGTTGGTGTGCAGCACCTCGTTGAGCTCGATGCCGACGCCGGTCCGGTCGAGCACCTCGACGGCGCCCGTGGTGGAGTTGCGCCGGAACAGCAGGTTGCTGCGGCCTGCGAGGTCGCGCGCCTTGACGGGGGCGGTGCCGTCGCCGTACGGGTCGGCCGCCGCGCCGAGCACCGTCACCTTGGTACCCGCCGTGAGGTACAGGCCGGCCTCGACCACGCAGTCGTCGCCGAGGGGGATGCCGAGGCCCGCGTTGGCGCCCAGCAGGCAGCGCTCGCCGAGCGACACGACCTGCTTGCCGCCGCCGGACAGGGTGCCCATGATCGATGCGCCGCCGCCGACGTCGGACCCGTCGCCGACCGTGACGCCCGCCGAGATGCGGCCCTCGACCATGGACGTGCCGAGCGTGCCCGCGTTGAAGTTGACGAAGCCCTCGTGCATCACGGTGGTGCCCGGTGCGAGGTACGCGCCGAGGCGGACGCGGTCGGCGTCGGCGATGCGGACGCCCGACGGGACGAGGTAGTCGACCATGCGGGGGAACTTGTCGACGCCGAACACGGTGACGTGGCCGCGCGTCCGCAGGCGCAGACGGGTCTCCTCGAAGCCGTCCACGGCGCACGGGCCGGCGCTGGTCCAGACCACGTTCGTCAGGGCCCCGAAGATGCCGTCCATGTTGAGCCCGTGCGGGCGGACCAGGCGGGCGGACAGCAGGTGGAGCCGCAGGTACGCGTCGGAGACGCTCGTGGGCGGGTCGGCGAGGTCGATCTGCGTGGTCACGACCTCGAGCCGGACCCGCCGCACGTCGTCCGTGCCGGCGGCCGCGGCGAGCGACTCGGGCGGCGTGGCGCCGGCGGGCGCGTCGCCGAGGGCGGGCGCCGGGTACCAGGTGTCGAGGGTGGTGCCGTCGTCGGCGATCGTGGCAAGGCCGAAGCCCCATGCGGTCGTCATGCGTCCAGCCTAACGGCCACGCGGAGCCCATAGGCTTGCCCTGTGGACACCGCGATCGACCCTGCCCTGCTCGACCCGTCCGGTGAGGGTGCCGACCTGGTCGCCCTCACCCGGATCCTCTGCGACATCCCGTCCGTCAGCGGCGACGAGAAGGCCCTCGCCGACGCGATCGAGGCGGTCCTGCGGGGCCTCCCGCACCTGGAGGTGCTGCGCGACGGCGACGCCCTGGTGGCCCGGACGCACCTCGGCCGCGACCGGCGCGTCGTCGTGGCCGGGCACATCGACACCGTGCCGATCGCGGACAACCTGCCGACCCGGCTGGTCGAGCGGGACGGCGCGGGCACCGACGGCGGGCTGGACGCCGTCCTCTGGGGCCGCGGCACCGTCGACATGCTGGGCGGCGTCGCCGTGGCCCTCGCGCTGGCGGCCGAGCTCGGGGCGCCCGGCACCGCGCCCGCCCACGACCTGACGTGGATCTTCTACGACCACGAGGAGGTGGACTCCGCGCTGAACGGCCTGGGCCGGCTGGCGCGCAGCCACCCCGAGCTCCTGCGGGGCGACTTCGCGATCCTGGGGGAGCCCTCGAACGCCGGGATCGAGGGCGGCTGCAACGGCACGATGCGCGTCGAGGTGCGCACGCACGGCGTCGCCGCGCACTCGGCGCGGGCCTGGACCGGGCAGAACGCGATCCACGCGGTCGCGCCGGTGCTGACCCGGTTGGCGGCCTACGAGCCGCGTGAGGTCGAGGTGGACGGTCTGGTCTATCGCGAGGGCCTCAACGCCGTGCGGATCGAGGGCGGCATCGCGGGCAACGTGATCCCGGACGCGTGCACGGTGGAGGTGAACTACAGATTCGCCCCCTCGCGCTCCGTCGCGGAGGCGGAGGCCCACCTGCGGGAGGTCTTCCACGGTTTCGAGGTCCTCGTGACCGACGCCGCCGGCGGCGCCCGCCCGGGTCTCGACGACCCGCTGGCTGCGCAGTTCGTGAAGTCGGTGCTGGCCACGACGGGTGGCGCCCCTGCCCCCAAGTACGGGTGGACCGACGTCGCCCGGTTCTCGGAGCTGGGGGTGCCCGCGGTGAACTTCGGGCCCGGTGACCCGCTGCTCGCGCACAAGGACGACGAGCACCTGCCGGTCGCGCAGCTCGCGCAGTGCCGGGACGCGCTGCGAGCCTGGCTCCTGGACGACTAGTTTGGACGCATGAGCGACGACGGCATTCCACAGTCCGGCCGCGGCTATCGCCGTGGTCCGGTGCTCCTGCGCGGGAACCAGATCCCGCGCACCACGACGGACCAGCGACTCCTGGCCTCCGACCAGGACACCGACTGGCTGCACTCCGACCCGTGGCGGGTGCTGCGCATCCAGAGCGAGTTCGTCGAGGGTTTCGGCGCGCTGGCCGAGCTCGGCCAGGCCGTCTCGGTGTTCGGCTCGGCGCGCACCAAGCCGGGGCACGCGGACTACGCCGCCGGTGAGACCGTGGGCCGGCTGCTGGTCGAGGCCGGCTACGCCGTCATCACGGGTGGCGGGCCCGGGATCATGGAGGCCGCGAACAAGGGCGCCGCCGAGGCGGGCGGCACGTCCGTGGGCCTCGGTATCGAGCTGCCCTTCGAGCAGGGCGTGAACGAGTACGTCAATCTCGGAATCAACTTCCGCTACTTCTTCGCGCGAAAGACGATGTTCCTGAAGTATGCGCAGGGATTCATCGTCATGCCGGGCGGTTTCGGTACCTTCGACGAGCTCTTCGAGGCCGTCACCCTGGTGCAGACGCACAAGGTCACCCAGTTCCCGATCGTCCTGGTGGGAAAGAAGTACTGGGGCGGGCTCCTGGAGTGGGTCCGGACGACGGCGCTGGAGCACGGTGTCATCAGCGCCGCCGATCTCGACATCATCCACCTGACCGACGACCCGGCGGACGCGGTGCGGCACGTCGTCGACCGGGCCCACCAGATCGCGGCGGAGCAGGCGGCCCTGCAGGCGGCTGTCGCGGCAGAGCGCGCCACCGAGCAGGCGTCGGTCGCGGGCCGGCACGACGCCGTCGTGGGCAACTCCTAGGTGGACCGCGCGGTGGTTCCCGGGACGGCGGTTCCGCCGCCGTCCGAGCGGCTGGTGCTGCGCGGGCGCGAGGTGGGGCGGGCCGGCCGCGAGGTGCGCCCGGTCGTGATGGCGGTGCTCAACCGCACCACCGACTCGTTCTACGCACCCGCCCGGGTGCCCGACGACGCCGCGGCGCTGGCCGCCGCGGAGCGCGCCTGGGCCGACGGCGCCGAGATCCTGGACGTCGGCGGCGTGCGGGCGGGCAACGGTGCGCCCGTCGACGAGGCCGAGGAGATCCGGCGCGTCGTGCCGTTCGTGGCCGCCGTGCGCCGTACCGTGCCCGACCTGCTGGTCTCGGTCGACACGTGGCGTGCGGGGGTGGCCCGCGCCGCGATCGACGCCGGAGCCGACCTCGTCAACGACACCTGGGCCGGGCACGATCCCGGCCTCGTGGAGGTGGCGGGCGCCGCCGGCGTCGGCGTCGTCTGCTCCCACACGGGCGGCGCCCTGCCGCGCACCGACCCGTACCGCGTGGAGTACCCCCCGCCCGGCGGCGCGGGGGAGAAGGACGGGCGCGACGGGCTCGTGGCCGACGTCGTGGCGACCCTGCGGGCCGCCGCGGAACGGGCCGTGGCGTGCGGCGTTCCGCGCGAGTCCGTGCTCGTGGACCCGACCCACGACTTCGGCAAGAACACGTGGCACTCGCTGCATCTCCTGCGGCGCACCGAAGCGCTCGCCGGGCTCGGCTTCCCCTTGCTCATGGCGCTCTCCCGCAAGGACTTCGTGGGGGAGACGCTCGACCTGCCGCCCGAGGAGCGACTGGAGGGCACGCTGGCCGCGACGGCGGTGGCCGCGTGGCTCGGCGCGCGGGTCTTCCGGGCCCACGACGTGGTCGCGACGCGCCGGGTGCTCGACCTCGTGGCGGCCCTGCGCGACGAGGCGCCACCGGCCGCAGCCCTGAGGGGTCTTGCCTGAGCCCACGCACGATTCGACTCCCTTCCGGGCACCCGGTCGGGTGAACGAACGACGAATGGGCGAGTGGAAAGTAAGGGGCGCCATTTGAACTAGAATGGGTCTGTGCCCTCGGCGTTCGCCGGAGACATGAATGCTGCTACACACCGGACAACGGAATGGGAGAGCCACACATGGCTGCGATGAAGCCGCGAACGGGTGACGGACCGCTCGAGGTCACCAAGGAGGGGCGCGGCATTGTCATGCGTGTGCCGCTCGAGGGCGGCGGTCGGCTCGTCGTCGAGCTCAACGCGACCGAGGCCAGCGAGCTCGGAGACGCTCTCCAGACCGTCGTCGGCTGACCCGGCCGACCCGGTCTCCAGTCTTTCGGCGGCCGTCCGTCGCGAGAACCGGCCTCTCGGCAGGTCAGCGGCGGACGGCCAGCAGCAGCCCGTCCCCGCTCGGCAGCATGGCGGGCAGCACCCGCTCGTCGTTCCGCAGCGTCCGGCCCACCTCGCGCACCACGGTGGTGAGTTCGTCGCGACGTGCAGGGTCCGCCACCCGGTCCCGCAGCAGGGCGCTGTCGACGGCGAGCACGCCGCCCGGGCGCAGCAGCCGCAGGGCCTCGTCCACGTACTCGGGGTATGCGAGCGGGTCGCTCGCCACGAGCACCAGGTCGTAGGCGCCGTCCGCCAGCCGGGGCAGCACGTCCCCGGGCCGCCCGGGGATGATCCGCGTGCGGTGCGGGGCCACGCCGTCCTCCACGAACGCCGCTCGTGCGGCGCGCTGGTGCTCCACCTCCCGGTCGATCGTGGTGAGCTGGCCGTCCTGCGGCATGCCCCGCAGCAGCCAGAGCGCGGCCACCCCGGCCCCCGTGCCGACCTCCACCACGGCGTGCGCGTTCGTGGCGGCCGCGAGCACCCGGAGCACCGCCCCGACCCCGGGCAGCACGGCGGTGCAGCCCAGCTCCGAGGCGCGTTCGCGGGCGCGCAGCAGCACCTCGTCCTCGGGGACGAAGGCCTCGCTGTAGACCCAGGCCGCGACCCTGCCGTGGCCTGACGGCTCCGCTGTGCTGATGGCTTCCTCCGCTGAACCGGGCAGTTGTGTACATCACGTGCGGCGTCAGGGTACAGCCCGTGGGAACGCCTGGGCTTTGACGTACGTTGAGAGGACGATGACTTCTGTGAGCACTCGCCCAGCAGCAGACGCGGCCGCGTCGGTACCCTCCGGGGCCGGCGCGGCAGACCTGCCCTGGCAGCCGCCTACCTGGGAAGAGATCGTGCGCGAGCACTCCGCGCGCGTCTACCGGCTCGCCTACCGTCTGACCGGCAACAAGCAGGACGCCGAGGACCTGACGCAGGAGACCTTCATCCGGGTGTTCCGTTCGCTGTCCAGCTACACGCCGGGCACGTTCGAGGGCTGGCTGCACCGCATCACCACCAACCTGTTCCTGGACCAGGCGCGCCGCAAGAAGCGCATCCGCATGGAGGCGATGGGTGACGACGACGGCCACGTCGCCGACACCGGTGACTTCGGCCGGCCGGAGCGCGGGTACGAGCACGCCAACCTCGACGAGGACGTGCAGAAGGCGCTCGACGCCCTGCGCCCCGAGTACCGAGCTGCCGTGGTGCTGTGCGACATCGAGGGCCTGAGCTACGAGGAGATCGCCGTGACCCTGGGCGTCAAGCTCGGCACCGTGCGCTCCCGGATCCACCGCGCCCGCGCCCAGCTCCGCGACGCGCTGGAGCACCTCGCGCCGACGCGCGGGGGCGTGCGATGAGCCACCTCGGTGACCTGGTCAGCGCGCTGGCCGACGGGCAGCTCTCGCCCGCAGAGACGGAGCGCGCGCTCTCCCACGTGACGATGTGCCGCCTGTGCGCCCGCGAGCTCGACACGGCGCGCGCCGCCCGGCGGGCGCTCTCGTCGGCCGCCGACGTGGTGCCCGACCCGGCCCTCACCGCCCGCCTCATGGCGCTCCAGGCCAGCATCCCGTCCACGGACGAGGACCCGCTGCGCCGACCGTTCCTCGGGCCGGACCCACTCGCCGCGCCGGTGTGGCAGGCCTCGGGGCTCGGCGACTTCGACGGCCGGATCGACCGCCCGGCCCGCCGCCGCAGGACCGCCCGGATCACCGCGCTCGGCGTCGGCGGCGCGGGCGTCCTGGGCCTCGCGCTCTTCACGCTCGGCGACATGCCCGTGGTGTCCCCGCAGCTCTCCGCGCAGACCAGCATGACGATGCTCGGCCGCACGGGGCCCGACGCCGCGGCGGCCGGCCAGGACGTGCTCGCGGAGCTCGACGTGGCCCCCGGTCAGGTCACGCCCGCCGCGCTCGACTGGGCCACGGACAACGGCTGGGTGGCGCCCGCCGACCTGCCCGACGGCTACACGGTCTCGGCCATGCGCCTGGTGGGCGACCAGGGCCAGACGCTGGAGATCGACCTCACCGGGCCCTCGGGTCACGCCGTGGTGCGCGAGCGCGCCGGGCAGCTCGCCCAGGGCGGTACGACGGTCGGCGGCGTCCAGGTGCTCGCCACGGAGCCCGCCCACGTGGCGTGGCAGTCCGAGGACATGGTGGTCGACGTCGTCGCCGACGCGCCGGAGGAGGTGCTGACCGAGCTCGTGGCATCGTTCGGTGAGCATGGCTACGATGCCGGGGTCCTGCCCCGCATCGCCCGCGGGTGGCACACCGTGACAGGAGCCATCGAAAGCCCATGACCGACGAGAACCCGTTCGCGCCTCCCACACCGCGCGCAGCAGTGCCCCCCGCGAACGAGCCGGCGCCGGCCGCGGGACGCACGCCCGAACCCGCGCCCACGGGGACGCCGGCAGACCAGCCGGCCGCCGAGCGCCCGACGGAGCAGCTCCCGGCCCAGCACGTCCCGGCCCAGGGCCGGCCGACGCAGGGCCAGCCGACCCAGCAGCTTCCGGCGACGGGCTACCTGACGACGATCCCCGCGCCCTCGGCCGCCGGGCAGGACGCGCAGGCGCCGCACACGGGCTCCGAGCACCCGTCCACGTCCCACGCGGGGACCGACCCGCACGGCACGGGGCCCCACGGATCCGCCCCGTACGGCACGGCACAGCCGCCCCGGTCGCGCCGGAGCAGGCTCGGCGCGGGGGCGGTGTCCGCCGTCGTGCTGCTGGGTCTGCTCGCCGGTGCCGGCGGCGGCGTCGGCGCCTACGCGCTGCTGGACGCCCGCGGGACGGCGCGCCCGGCCGACGCCGCGCTGCCCCGGCCCGCCGCGGGCACCACCCACGTGGACCGCCCGGAGGGTTCGGTGGCCGCGATCGCCGCCGCGACGCTGCCGAGCGTGGTCTCGATCGAGGTGCGTGCCCAGCAGGGCGTGGCCACCGGGTCGGGCATGATCCTGAAGTCCGAGGGCTACATCCTCACGAACAACCACGTGGTCGCCGAGGCGGCCTCAGGGGCGGACGTGACGGTCACCTTCTCGGACGGCCACGAGCAGCCCGCCGAGCTGGTGGGGGCCACGCCGGACTACGACCTCGCCGTCATCCGGGTCGAGGAGACGGGGCTGGAGCCGCTCGTGCTGGGCGACTCCGACGACGTCGTGGTCGGCGACTCGGTGCTCGCCGTCGGCTCGCCGCTGGGCCTGGAGGCCACGGTGACCACCGGCATCGTCAGCGCGCTGCACCGCCCGGTCAAGGCGGGGGAGTCCGCGGAGGCGGCGTTCATCGACGCCATCCAGACGGACGCCGCGATCAACCCGGGCAACTCCGGCGGCCCGCTCGTCAACTCGGCGGGCGAGGTGATCGGCATCAACTCGGCCATCGCGCAGGGGCCGGGCACCGCCACCGCGACCGGCAACATCGGCCTCGGCTTCGCCATCCCGTCCAACCAGGCGCGGCACACGGCCGAGCAGCTCATCGAGACGGGCACCGCGACGTTCCCGATCATCGGCGTGCTGCTGGACCCCAGCTACCAGGGCGAGGGCGTCCAGGTGTCCGAGGAGGCCCAGCAGGGCACGCCCGCGGTGACGCCGGACGGTCCCGCCGACCAGGCGGGCATCAAGCCGGGCGACGTCATCCTCGCGGTCGACGGCCGCCCCGTGTCGGTGGCCGACGAGCTCATCGTCGCGATCCGCGCCAAGGCGCCCGGCGACCCGGTGACCCTCCAGGTGCGCTCCGGGAACGACGAGCGCGAGGTCCGCGTGGTGCTCGAAGAGCGGTCGAGCGGCCAGTGAACGGGATTCATCCGGTGTTCTCCGGGCCGTCCCGCGACGCGAGTAGGCTCTGACCCGTGTTCGGTATCAACGGCTGGGAGTTCGTGATCATCATCGTGATCGCGATGCTCGTCATCGGCCCGGAGCGGCTGCCCACCTACGCGGAGCAGCTCGGCGCGATGGTGCGCCGCGGC
The DNA here is from genome assembly GCF_044746965.1 of Promicromonospora sp. NPDC090134. Lineage (NCBI taxonomy): Bacteria > Bacillati > Actinomycetota > Actinomycetes > Micrococcales > Promicromonosporaceae > Promicromonospora > Promicromonospora sp. NPDC090134. The sequence continues at coordinate 35,082 of NZ_JBIVCZ010000017.1, forward strand.
CGCGACCTGCTCCAGAACGCCAAGGCCCGCGTCGACGACGAGCTCGGGCCGGAGTTCAGCGACGTCGACTGGTCCAAGCTCGACCCGCGCCAGTACGACCCGCGCAGGATCGTGCGGGACGCGCTGATGGACGACAGCCCGTCCGAGTACTCCCGGTCCGCCGCCGCGCGGGCCGCGGACGGGGTGGCGGCCCGCAACGGCATGTCAGCGACGTCGGCCGGACCGGCCGCGGAACCCGGGAAGGCGCCGTACGACGACGAAGCGACCTGAGGATTCGGTGAGCGCGCATGGACCTGCCAGAATGTTGGCCATGTCGTCCCACACCCCGACCGCGCCGGACACTGCTGCCGTGGCCGACCACCCCACCCGGAAGCGCATCTTCTCCGGGATGCAGCCGACCGACGGCTCGCTCCACCTGGGCAACTACATCGGTGCCCTGTCCCAGTGGATCGCGCTGCAGGACTCCTACGACGCGCTCTACTGCGTCGTCGACCTGCACGCGCTGACGGTCAACCCCGACCCGGCGCTGCTGCGCGAGCGCACCCGTCGCACCGCGGCGCAGTACCTGGCCGGCGGCATCGACCCGGAGCGGTCCACCCTCTTCGTGCAGTCGCACGTGGCGGCGCACGCCGAGCTGGCGTGGCTGCTGAGCTGCCAGACCGGGTTCGGCGAGGCCGGGCGCATGACGCAGTTCAAGGACAAGTCCGCGAAGCAGGGCAGCGAGGGCACCACCGTCGGGCTCTTCACCTACCCCGTGCTGATGGCGGCCGACATCCTGCTCTACGACGCCGGCCTGGTCCCCGTGGGCGAGGACCAGCGCCAGCACCTGGAGCTCACCCGGGACCTCGCGGAGCGGCTGAACACCCGCTTCGGCGCGGGGACCGCGGTCGTGCCGGACGCGCACATCGTCAAGGCCGTGGCGAAGATCCAGGACCTGCAGGACCCCAGCGCCAAGATGAGCAAGTCCAGCGCGGGCGGCAAGGGCGTCGTCTGGCTGCTGGAGGACCCCAAGAAGGCGGTCAAGGCCATCAAGTCGGCCGTGACCGACGCCGACGAGTCGTACGGCGTGCGCTTCGACCCCGCCGAGAAGCCGGGCATCTCGAACCTGCTGACGATCTTCTCGGCCGTGACCGGCCGCGACATCGACGCGATCGCCCAGGAGTACGACGGCCGCGGCTACGGCTACCTCAAGGTGGACCTGGCCGACGCCGTCGTCGCGTTCCTCGAGCCGTTCCAGGCCCGGGCCGACACGTACCTCGCGGACCCCGCGCAGCTCGACAAGGTGCTGGCCGACGGCGCCGACCGGGCTCGCGCGATCGCCCGCCCGGTGCTGGACCGGATGTACGAACGGTTCGGGCTGCTGCCCGCGCGAGGCGAACGGTGAACCTCCCCGAGCGCGGACCGGGCCAGGTCCGCATCGGGATCGCGATCGAGATCCCGGAGCCCTACGCCGCGCAGCTCAGCGCGGCGCGGGTGGCTGCCGACGACCCGCTCGCGAACTTCATCCCTCCGCACATCACGCTGCTGGGACCCACGCTGCTCGACGCCGGGCGGCTCGCCGAGGCGCGGGACCACCTGGCCTCGGTGGCCGCCGCCGCGCCGCCGTTCACCGTGCGGCTGCGCGGCACGGCCACCTTCCGGCCCATCTCGCCGGTGGTGTTCGTGGCCCTGGCCCAGGGCATCTCCGAGTGCGAGCGGCTCGAGGCGAGCGTGCGCTCGGGGATCCTGGACGGCGAGCTGCGGTTCAACTACCACCCGCACGTGACCATCGCGCACGAGGTGCCGGACGCCGACCTGGACAAGGCGTTCGAGGCGATGGCGGACTACTCCGCGGACTTCGACGTCGACCGGTTCTACCAGTACGAGCACGGCGACGACGGGATCTGGCGACCACAGGCGGCGTTCCCCCTCGGCGTCTAGTCTCGTCGCGATGAGACGGCTGATCGAGTGGGGGCGGGCGCTCTGGGCGCGCTGGGAGGCGACCCGTCCCGGCCGGGCACTGACCCGGTTCAACACGGCGAACGGCGCCGTGCTCAGCGGAGGCATGGCCTACGCCGCCCTGTTCTCCCTGTTCGCGGCCCTCGCGATCGGCTACACCGTGTTCGTGCGGGTGCTCGGCGGCGACGCCGACCTGCGGGCCGCGGTGCTGGACCAGATCGACACGTGGATCCCAGGGCTGGTGGACACCGGCAGCGGCGGGGTGCTGTCGCCGACGGACCTCGTGATCTCCACCGGCCTGAGCTGGACCTCGGCCGTGGCGGCGCTGGTGCTGCTGTGGTCCGCCACGAACTTCATGGGCGCCCTGCGTACGTCGGTGCAGGCGATGTTCGGGGAGACGGACGGCCACGGCAACCCGGTGACCGACCGCCTGCGGCAGCTCTTCGGGTTCGTGCTGCTCGGCGTCGGCGTGCTCGTCACGGCGGCGGCCAGCGTGGCGGTCTCGGCGGCGGTGCCCTGGACGCTGGAGAGCCTCGGCCTGGACGGTGGCGCGGTGTCCTTCGCGGTACGCGTCGGAGGGGCGCTGGTGACCCTGGCGCTGGACGCGATCGTCGTGGCCGCCGTGGTCCGGTACGTGGGCGGCGTGCGGCCCGCCTGGCGGGACCTGCTGCTCGGCTCGCTCGCGGTCGGAGTCGTTGCCGGCGCGCTGCGCTACCTCGGCACCGAGGTGATCTCGAATGCCGCCGCCCGCAACGCCCTGCTGGCGTCGTTCGCGGTGGTGGTGACCATCCTGGTTCTGGTCAACCTGCTGGCCAGGGTCCTGCTCATGGCCTGCGCCTGGATGGCCGACCCCGAGCCTCCTGCCGGGCGAGGGGATGCGGACGGCTCGCCGACAGAAGAGCCGCGGGCGGAAGGTAGTGGCGGCCGGCCGTAAAGCCGTAGCGGAGCGCCCCCTGGGGCGCGTGAGCGAGGCCGGCCGCCACTACCTTCCGCCCGCGGCGGAAGCAGCGCGAGAGCTCAGAATGCCCGAGTGATCATGGCGCGCTTGACCTCCTGGATCGCCTTCGTCACCTCGATGCCACGGGGGCACGCCTCGGTGCAGTTGAAGGTCGTGCGGCAGCGCCACACGCCCTCCTTGTCGTTGAGGATCTCCAGGCGCTGCGTGCCACCCTCGTCGCGGCTGTCGAAGATGAAGCGGTGCGCGTTCACGATCGCGGCCGGGCCGAAGTACTGGCCGTCCGTCCAGAACACCGGGCAGGACGACGTGCACGCGGCGCACAGGATGCACTTGGTGGTGTCGTCGAACTTGGCGCGGTCCTCGGGGGACTGGTAGCGCTCCTTGGACGGCTCGTTCCCGGAGGTGATGAGGAACGGCATGATCTCGCGGTAGGAGGCGAAGAACGGCTCCATGTCCACGACGAGGTCCTTGACGACCGGCAGGCCCTTGATGGGCTCGACCGTGATCGGCTTGTCCGGGTTGACGTCCTTCAGGAGCGTCTTGCAGGCCAGGCGGTTACGGCCGTTGATCCGCATCGCGTCCGACCCGCACACCCCGTGCGCGCACGAGCGCCGGAACGTGAGCGAGCCGTCCTCGTCCCACTTGATCTTGTGCAGGGCGTCGAGGATGCGGTCGGTGCCGTGCGCCTCGACGGTGAAGTCCTGCCAGGTGGCCTCGTCGGACACCTCGGGGTTGTAGCGCCGGATGCGCAGCGTGACGGTGAACGAGGGGATCTCGCCCGCGGCGGGGGTGGGGGCGGCGGCTTCGAGTGTGGCAGTCATCAGTACTTACGCTCCATCGGCTCGTACCGGGTCTGGACGACGGGCTTGGAGCCCAGGACGACCTTGTAGCCGTCGAACTCCTCGACGTGGTCGAAGTAGCCCTCGACGTGACCCTCGGCCTGGTCGGACGCCGCGGTGGGGCGCCGGTAGGCCATGGTGTGCAGCATGTAGTTGGCGTCGTCGCGGTTCGGGAAGTCCTCGCGGTAGTGACCGCCGCGCGACTCCTTGCGGTTGATCGCCGCGACCACGGTGACCTCGGCGATGTCGAGCAGGAAGCCCAGCTCGATCGCCTCCAGCAGGTCGGTGTTGAAGAGCTTGCCCTTGTCCTGGACGGACGCGTTGCGGTAGCGCTTCTGCAGCTCGCGGATGTCGCCCAGGGCCGCGTTCAGCGAGTCGCCCGTACGGAACACCTGGGCGTTGAGGTCCATGGTGTCCTGCAGCGCCTTGCGGATGTCCGCCACACGCTCGCCGTGGGGCCGGTTGCGCATCTCGTCGAGCTGTTCGACCACGCGGACGGTCGGGTCCTCGGGGAGGTCGTGGAACGTCGCCGTCCTGGCATACGCGGCGGCCGCGCGGCCGGAGCGCTTGCCGAACACGTTGATGTCGAGCAGCGAGTTGGTGCCGAGGCGGTTGGAACCGTGCACGGACACGCAGGCGACCTCACCGGCGGCGTAGAGGCCCTTGACGACGTTGACGCCGTCGCGGAGCACCTCGCCCAGGATGTTGGTCGGCACGCCCCCCATGGCGTAGTGCGCCGTGGGGTACACCGGGACGGGCTCGGTGTAGGGCTCGATGCCGAGGTAGGTGCGCGCGAACTCGGTGATGTCCGGGAGCTTGGCGTCGATGTGCGCCGGCTCCAGGTGCGTCAGGTCGAGCAGCACGTAGTCCTTGTTCGGACCGGCGCCGCGGCCCTCGCGGACCTCGTTCGCCATGGACCGGGCGACGATGTCGCGCGGCGCGAGGTCCTTGATGGTGGGGGCGTAGCGCTCCATGAAACGCTCGCCCTCGGAGTTGCGCAGGATGCCGCCCTCGCCGCGGGCGGCCTCCGACAGGAGGATGCCCAGGCCCGCGAGGCCCGTCGGGTGGAACTGGAAGAACTCCATGTCCTCCAGCGGCAGGCCGCGGCGGTACGCCAGCGCCATGCCGTCACCAGTCAGGGTGTGCGCGTTCGAGGTGGTCTTGAAGATCTTCCCGGCGCCGCCCGTGGCGAAGATGATCGCCTTGGCCTGGAACACGTGGATCTCGCCGGTGGCCAGGTCGTAGGCGACCACGCCGGTGGCGTTGACCTCCTCGCCGTCCGCGATCTCCTCGGTGGTGAGGTCGTGGTCGGTGATGAGGTCCAGCACGTAGAACTCGTTGAAGAACTCGACGTCCTGCTTGACGCAGTTCTGGTAGAGCGTCTGGAGGATCATGTGGCCGGTGCGGTCGGCGGCGTAGCACGCGCGGCGCACGGCGGACTGGCCGTGGTCCCGGGTGTGCCCGCCGAACCGGCGCTGGTCGATCTTGCCCTCGGGGGTGCGGTTGAACGGGAGGCCCATCCGCTCCAGGTCGAGGACCGACTCGATGGCTTCCTTCGCGAGGATCTCGGCCGCGTCCTGGTCGACGAGGTAGTCGCCGCCCTTGACGGTGTCGAAGGTGTGCCATTCCCAGTTGTCGTCCTCGACGTTGGCGAGGGCCGCGGCCATGCCGCCCTGGGCGGCACCCGTGTGGGAGCGGGTGGGGTACAGCTTGGAGATCACCGCGGTGCGGGCCTCCTTCGACGACTCGAGGGCGGCGCGCATTCCTGCGCCGCCGGCGCCGACGATCACGACGTCGTACTGATGGGTCTGCATCGGGCTCGATGCCTCCTGCTATGAGGTTCGGAGTGTGGGGCTGGGGGTGTGCCGGTCGTGCGGGAGCGCTAGGCCGTGCAGAAGGAGGCGAGCAGCTCTGCGGGGGCGTCCGGGGGGCACGGGTCGAACGTGAAGATCACGAGGGTGCCGAGCACGACCACGACGGTGAACGCGAGGAGCAGCAGGCCCTTGAGGATGCCGCGCGTCAGGTCCCGCGTCGCGTAGTCGTTGATGATGGTGCGCACGCCGTTGGTGCCGTGGATCATCGCGAGCCACAGCATGAGCAGGTCCCAGACCTGCCACAGCGGGCTCGCCCACTTGCCGGCAACGAAGCCGAAGTCGATGGCGTGCACTCCGTCGCCGACCATCAGGTTCACGAACAGGTGCCCGAAGATCAGGACGATCAGCACCACACCGGACGCCCGCATGAAGACCCAGGAGTACAGCTCGTAGTTGCCGCGCGTCGTCTTGCGGCGCGCGTACGGGGAGCGGGGGGAGTCGATCTTGGCCACCGCAGCGGTTCCGTGTGCCATCAGTGACCCCCGGTGAAGACGTTGACGAGGTGGCGCGGCAGGAAGCCCGCCATGGTCACGACGAAGAGGCCGACGACGACCCACAGCATGACCTTCTGGTACTTGGGGCCCTTGGCCCAGAAGTCCACCAGGATGATGCGGATGCCGTTGAAGGCGTGGAAGACGATCGCGGCCACGAGCCCGGCCTCGCCGAGCCCCATGATCGGGGTCTGGTACGTGCCGATCGCGGCGTTGTACGCCTCGGGGGACACGCGCACCAGGGCTGTGTCGAGCACGTGCACGAGCAAGAAGAAGAAGATCAGCACGCCGGTCACGCGGTGCGCGACCCACGACCACATGCCTTCGCGGCCGCGGTACAACGTGCCTGCTGGTGCGGTGGGCACTTCGGGAGCCTCCTATGGCTGTCCGGCTGGGGGGTGGCTGGTCCCCACTGTAATGACAAAGGTTCGCCTCGATCGCCGCCCGGCAGCCCTCGCGGGCATCAAGACACGGCATTTGTGACTGATCCCACAGGGGAGATGTCGTGGCTTCGGGCACCCGTCAGGTTGCTCGTGCGTTGCTGCCCGGACCCGCCCCTGGGATCAGCCAGGGTTCGCCCGGATCTCGGCGAGTTTTGGCTGCGGGAACCTTGTCCGACTGACATCCTGCGGGGCATGACTTCGGCCGCCGCCCTATCGTCCCCGATCGACGACTTCTTCGCAGTGGTACCCGCCGGTGGGTCCGGCACCCGGCTCTGGCCGCTGTCGCGCGGCGGGGAGCCCAAGTTCCTGCACGACCTCGTGGGATCGGGCCAGTCCCTGCTCCAGGCCACCGAGCGCCGGCTGCGCCCGCTGGCGGGTCCTGACGGCGTGGTCCTGGTCACCGGGGAGCAGCACGTCGCGGCCTGCCGCGCGCAGCTCCCGGGGCTGTCGGACGACGCGGTGCTCGCCGAGCCGTCGCCGCGCGAGTCCATGGCGGCGATCGGGCTGGCGGCGGCCGTCCTGGAGAAGCGGCACGGCGACGTGGTGATCGGCTCGTTCGCCGCCGACCACGTGATCCACGGGACGCGCGCGTTCGAGCTGGCGGTCCGCGAGGCCGTGGCCGCCGCGCGCGGGGGCTACGTCACCACCGTCGGGATCGCGGCGTCGCGGCCGTCGACCGCCTTCGGGTACGTGCGCTCGGGCGAGCCGCTCGGCATCGAGGGCGCGCCGCACACGCTGCACGTGCGCGGGTTCACCGAGAAGCCGGACGCCGCCACCGCGCGCACCTACCTCGCGTCGGGCGAGTACCGCTGGAACGCGGGCATGTTCGTCTCGCGCACCTCCGTGCTGCTGGGGCACCTCGCCGAGCAGCGGCCCGCGCTGCACGACGGCCTGCGGACCGTCGCCGACGCGTGGGACACCCCGCGCCGCGCGGCGGTGCTCGCGGAGGTGTGGCCGGGCCTGGAGAAGATCGCGATCGACCACGCGGTGGCCGAGCCGGTCGCCGAGGCGGGCGGCGTCGCCGTCGTGCCGGGGACGTTCGGCTGGGACGACGTCGGGGACTACAACTCGCTGGCCGTGCTCCTGCCGGCCGACGACGACCGCGGCGCCAAGGTGCTCGGCGACCCGCGCGACGTGCTGCGCATCGAGAGCGCCGGCTCCGTGGTGGTGCCGGCGTCCGGCCGGCTGGTGACGGTGCTGGGGCTGGACGACGTCGTCGTCGTGGACACGCCCGACGCGCTCCTGGTGACCACGCGCGCGCGTGCGCAGCAGGTCAAGGACGTGGTCGCCGCGGTCCGCGAACGGGGTAGGGAGGATCTGCTCTGAATCAAGGATCTTTCCCCGATGTCTCACAGTTGTCCGCATGGTGGGACGCATCGCCCGCTGCTGTGTCTCGCGGGGCGGACGGCGCTACCGTGAGTGCGTGAACCCGACCCAGCAGCCCGTCAGCATCGACGACTTCGATCAGATCGTTTCGCACGATCAGATGCCGGTCGGGGACGTGCCCGGGGGGAACGCGACGGACGTCGTCGCAGGCCTGGCGGCCCGCGTGGGCGAGCTGGCCGACGGGTTCGACGCGGAGCTGGTCGCGTTCCGCCGCGACGTGCACCGGCACCCCGAGCTGTCGCGCCAGGAGATCCGCACCTCCGCGCTGCTGGTCGAGCGACTGCGGGCCGCCGGGCTGGACCCGCGCCCGCTGCCGACGGGCTCCGGCCTGGTCTGCGACATCGGCCCCGACCACGGGCCCGACGGCGAGGGCCGGGTGGGCCTGCGCGCCGACCTCGACGCGCTGCCGCTGCACGAGACGAGCGGCGTGGAGTTCGCCTCGACCCGGCCGGGCGTGGCCCACGCCTGCGGGCACGACGTGCACACGACCGTGGTGCTCGGCGCGGGCCTCGTGCTCGCTCGCCTCCAGGAGGAGGGGCGGCTCGCCCGCGGCGTCCGGCTCTTCTTCCAGCCCGCCGAGGAAGTCTTCCCGGGCGGCGCGGAGGACATCATCAACAAGACCTCCGAGCTGGACGGCGTGGACCGCATGGCCGCGCTGCACTGCGACCCGAAGTTCGACGTCGGCCACGTGGGTACCCGTATCGGCCCCATCACGTCGGCGAGCGACTCCGTCATGGTGACCATCTCGTCGCCCGGCGGCCACACCTCCCGCCCGCACCTCACCGGCGACGTCGTGTTCGCGCTCGGCCAGGTCATCACGCAGACGCCCGCCGTGCTCGGCCGGCGGCTGGACCCCCGCTCGGGCGTGAACCTCACGTGGGGCGCGGTCCAGGCGGGCTCGACGCCCAACGCGATCCCGTCCACCGGCATCCTGAAGGGCACGCTGCGCTGCCTCGACGTCCGCGCGTGGGAGAAGGCCGGTGAGCTGGTCCGCGAGGCCGTGGAGCAGGTCGTGGCCCCGTATCAGGTGGACATCTCGGTGACCGTGACGCACGGCGTGCCGCCCGTCGAGAACGAGGCGGAGGCCACCGGCGACCTCGAGGCGGCGATCCGGGACGCCGTCGGGCCCGACGCCGTGCAGCTCACCGAGCAGTCGATGGGCGGCGAGGACTTCGCCTGGTTCCTGCGCAAGGTGCCCGGCACCATGGCGCGGCTCGGCGTGCGGACGCCCGGCGGCCGCACCTATGACCTGCACCAGGGTGACCTGGTCGTGGACGAGCGGGCGATCGGCGTGGGCGTAAGGACACTCGCCCAGTTCGCTGCCTCCTGAGCGAGAACTGTTGCTGTCGATGACGCTTCGGTAACGACTTACTCCGGTTACCGTCTCGAAACGCGAAATGCCAGATGCGCTGGCTACCCTCGGTGCGGTATAGGGCTCCAGATCCGTCTGGAACGTCGCCCTCAGGATCATCGAAGGAGCACCAGTGAAGAAGGCTGTCTGGCTCACCGCCCTTGCGGGAGCAACGGCGCTCGCGCTCTCGGCGTGCGGCGCCGCCCCGGAGGAGTCCACCGGTGGCGAGAGTGCCGCCGCCAGTGACTTCAAGCCCTGCATCGTCTCGGACGCCGGCGGGTTCGACGACAAGAGCTTCAACCAGCTCAGCTTCGAGGGTGCGACGGCTGCGGCCGAAGAGCTCGGCACGGAGCTCGTCGACGTCCAGTCGACGTCCGAGAGCGACTACAAGGGCAACGTCGAGTCCCTCGTGGCCGAGGGCTGCAACGCCATCGTCACGGTCGGCTTCGCGCTGTCCGCCACCACCGTCGAGTCGGCCACGGCCAACCCGGACATCGACTACATCCTGGTCGACGACGCCGCGGACGCGGACTTCGACGGCACCGCCGACGCCGAGAACATCAAGCCGCTGCTGTACGACACGGCGCAGGCCGCGTTCCTCGCCGGCTACCTCGCCGCGGGCTACTCGGAGGCCGGCAAGGTCGGCACGTTCGGTGGCATGGACTTCCCGACCGTCACCATCTTCATGGACGGCTTCAAGCAGGGCGTCGACTACTACAACGAGACCAAGGGCGAGAACGTCGAGCTCGTCGGCTGGGACGGCAAGAAGGGCTCGTTCACGGGCGGCTTCGCGGCCGACCCGGCGGCCAAGCAGACCGCGCAGAACGTCCTGGACCAGGGCGTCGACGTGATCCTCCCCGTCGGTGGCCCGATCTACCAGTCCGCCATGGACGCCATCGCCGACTCCGGTGAGGACGTCGCCCTGATCGGTGTGGACGCCGACTTCTTCGAGTCGGACCCGACCACCCAGGACCTGGTCCTCACCTCGATCCTCAAGGGGATGGACGTCTCCACCCAGGAGGCCGTGGTCGCGTCGGGCAACGACGAGTTCGACCCGACCCCGTACGTCGGCACCCTCGAGAACGGCGGCGTGGACATCGCGCCGCTGCACAACTTCGAGGACAAGGTGGACCCGGCCCTGTGGGAAGAGGTCCAGGCCCTCAGGGAGTCGATCATCGCCGGTGACGTCGCGGTGGAGTCCTACCTCGCCGAGTGACCCGCGGGTCACGGCCGTGGACGGCTGATCGGTCGACGGCCGAGACTTGACGCAAGATGGTCCCGGGGGGCACGGCGCACGCCGTGTGCCCCGGGACCTGTCATGAGCAGGACCCCCTGTCGGGAAGGATTCCTATGCGGCTCGAGCTGCGCGGCATCACCAAGCGCTTCGGCGCGCTCGTCGCGAACGACCACATCGACCTGGTGGTGCAGCCAGGCGAGATCCATTCGCTCCTGGGCGAGAACGGGGCGGGCAAGTCCACCCTGATGAACGTGCTGTACGGCCTGTACGAGGCCGACGAGGGCGAGATCCTCCTGGACGACGTCGTCCAGGACTTCGCCGGCCCGGGCGACGCCATGGGTGCGGGCATCGGCATGGTGCACCAGCACTTCATGCTCGTGCCCGTCTTCACCGTGGCGGAGAACGTCATGCTCGGTCACGAGCAGACGCGCGGCGGCGGCCGCCTCGACCTGGAGGCGGCCCGCGCCCAGGTACGCGAGATCTCCGCCCGCTTCGGCTTCCACGTGGACCCCGACGCCGTGGTCGAGGACCTGCCCGTGGGCGTGCAGCAGCGGGTCGAGATCATCAAGGCGCTCTCCCGGAACGCCGACGTGCTGGTCTTCGACGAGCCGACCGCGGTGCTCACGCCGCAGGAGACCGACGAGCTGATGGCGATCATGCGCCAGCTGCGCGACGAGGGCTCCGCGATCGTGTTCATCACCCACAAGCTGCGCGAGGTCCGCGCCGTGGCCGACCGCATCACGGTGATCCGGCACGGCAAGGTCGTGGGCGAGGCCAGCCCGACGGCGTCGGACGCGGAGCTCGCCTCCCTGATGGTGGGCCGCGCCGTCGAGCTGACCGTGCAGAAGGACGTGCCCACCCTGCGCGAGAACGCGCTGCAGGTCAGCAACCTCGTGGTCACCAGCGAGACCGGCGTGGTCGTGGTCGACGACGTCACCTTCGAGGTGCGTGGCGGCGAGGTGCTCGTCGTGGCGGGCGTGCAGGGCAACGGCCAGACGGAGCTCACCGAGGCCCTCATCGGCCTGGAGGGCGACGTGTCCGGCAGCATCAGGCTCGACGGCAAGGAGCTGGTGGGCCGGTCGGTGCGCCGCATCCTCGACGAGGGCGTGGGTTTCGTACCCGAGGACCGGACGCTCGACGGCTTGATCGGCGAGTTCACCATCGCCGAGAACCTCATGCTCGACCGTTCCGACGGTCCGCCGTTCGTGAAGGGCGGAGCGCTGCAGCTCGCCTTCCGCGACCGGTTCGCCGACGAGAAGGTCGCCGAGTTCGACGTCCGCACGCAGGGCATCACGACGCCGGTGGGCCGGCTGTCGGGCGGCAACCAGCAGAAGGTGGTGCTCGCCCGCGAGCTGTCCCGCGACCTGCGGCTGTTCGTCGCGGCGCAACCGACGCGCGGGGTGGACGTGGGCTCCATCGAGTTCATCCACAAGCGGATCGTCGCCACGCGCGACGCCGGCGTGCCGGTGGTGGTGGTGTCCACCGAGCTGGACGAGGCGGTGGCCCTGGCCGACCGCATCATGGTGATGTACCGCGGCAAGGTGGTGGGCATCGTGCCCGCCGACACCCCGCGTGACGTGCTGGGCCTGATGATGGCGGGGATCTCGCCGGAAGACGCGAAGGGAGAGGTCGCGTGAGCGCGCCCGAACCGAGCTCGGGGAAGAACCCCGAGCAGGAGCCGGGCCTCGACCCCGGCACCGCCGAGGAGCTGGAGCAGGAGCGCGCCCGCGAGCTGGGCGCACCCGCCGGCGAGGAGGTGCAGGACACGGCCAGCCGCATGGCCAGGGCCCTGCAGCAGACGATGACCAGCTCCTGGACCGTGGCTCTCGGCGCCGTGCTGCTCGCCGTCGTCGCGGGCTCGATCATGATCGCCTTCACCGACGAGGAGGTGAAGGCGTCCGCGGTGTACTTCTTCGCGCGGCCGGTCGACACCTTCGTCGCGATCGGGCAGGCGGTCGGCGGCGCATACGCCGCCCTGTTCCGCGGTTCCGTGGTGAACCTGCAGGCGCCGGACTTCGTCACCGCGATCCGGCCGTTCACGGAGACGCTCAGCTACGCGACCCCGCTCATCGCGGCGGGGCTCGGCGTGGCGCTCGCGTTCCGGGCCGGCCTGTTCAACATCGGTGGTCAGGGACAGATGCTCGTGGCGGCCGCGGCGGCCGGCTGGGTGGGCTTCGGCGTCAGCGGGGTGCCCTTCCCGCTGCACCTGCTGCTGGCCCTCGTGGCCGGCATCGCGGCCGGCGCGGTGTGGGCCGGGATCGCGGGCCTGCTCAAGGCCCGCACCGGTGCGCACGAGGTGATCGTCACGATCATGCTCAACTACGTCGCGTACTACCTCATCTCCTACTTCCTGGCGACGCCGGGGCTGCTGCAGGCGCCCGGATCGTCCAACCCCAAGACGCCGCCGACCGCCGAGTCCGCCCAGCTGCCGAACCTGCTCGGCGACCGGTTCAACCTGACCTGGGGCTTCGTCCTGGCGGTGCTGGCCGTCGTCGGCGTGTGGTGGCTCCTGAACCGCTCGTCGACCGGCTTCGCGTTCCGCGCCGTGGGGGAGAACCCCCGCGCCGCGCGCGTGGCGGGCATCGACACCGGGCGCGCCACCATCAACTCCATGCTCGTGGCCGGCGGCCTCGTCGGCCTGGCCGGCGCCTCGCAGGTGCTGGGCGCCGTGACGACGGGCTTCAGCTCCGACATCGACGCCGGCATCGGGTTCGACGCCATCACCGTCGCGCTGCTCGGCGGGTCCAACCCGTGGGGCGTGCTCGCGGCGGGCATCCTGTTCGGCGCGTTCAAGGCGGGCGGCACCACCATGCAGGCCGCCGAGGGCGTCCCGAGCGACATCGTCCTCGTGGTCCAGTCGCTCATCGTGCTGTTCATCGCCGCGCCGCCGCTGGTGCGGGCCATCTTCCGGCTGCCCGACCCGAACCGGCGTCGGACACCGAAGAAGGCCAAGGCGGCCCGGAACCGGAAGGAGGCGGCCGCGTGAGCGCCGACCACCAGACCACCCAGCTCGACGCGCCGTTGTCGGAGACGACGCGCACCGTGACGGTCGTGTCGTGGAAGACGGCGGGCGTGCTGCTCACCGTGACCGTGCTGTACGCGCTCATGCTGCTCGCGGTGCCGCACTCGGGCGACACCAGGTTCCTGCTGTCCCAGCGCGGCGACTTCTTCCAGATCCCGGTGATCGTGGTGCCCGCGCTGGTGTTCGCCTGGGTGTGCGGCGCGGTGATGCTGGCGGTGACCGCCGTCGCCTTCGCGCTCACGGCGCGCGGGCGCCGGACGTCGGTCTGGCTCGTCGTGCTCTACTCCCTGGCCGGTCTGCTCGGCTTCCTGGCCTGGGCCGGTGCGGGCAGCCCCCGCGACCTGTCGATCGTGGGCCTGCTCGGCGGCGCCGTGCTGTGGTCCGTGCCGTTCGTCTACGGCGCGCTGGGCGGCGTGATCGGCGAGCGCGCGGGCGTCGTCAACATCGCGATCGAGGCGCAGCTGCTCGGCGCGGCGTTCACCGCGGCGATCGTCTCCTCGATCACGAACAGCGCGGTGGCCGGTCTGGTCGCGGCCGTGGTCGCGGGCGCGCTCGTGGCGCTCGTGCTCGGCGTGTTCGCCATCACCTACCACGTGAACCAGGTGATCGTCGGTGTGGTGCTCAACGTGCTGGTGGTCGGCCTGACCAGCTTCCTGTACTCGCAGGTGCTGGTGCCGAGCGCGGAGACGCTGAACTCGACCACGCGGTTCCAGTCCATCCCGATCCCGGTGCTGTCGGACATCCCCGTGATCGGTCCGGTCCTGTTCGACCAGCCGCTGCTCATCTACCTGATGTTCATCGCCGTGCCCACCGTCTGGTACACGCTGAACCGCACCCGCTGGGGCCTGCGCCTGCGTGCCGTGGGCGAGCACCCGAAGGCTGCCGACACCGTGGGCATCGACGTGGTGCGCACCCGGTACAACGCCGTGCTCGTCGCCGGTGCCGTGGCGGGCCTGGGCGGCGCGTTCTACACGACCGTCCAGCTCAGCCAGTTCGGCGAGAACATGACCGGGGGCGCGGGCTACATCGCCCTGGCCGCCGTCATCTTCGGCAAGTGGGACCCGGTGCGCGCAGCCTTCGCGGGCCTGCTGTTCGGCTTCGCGTCGAACCTGCAGAACGTGCTCTCCGTGGTCGGCTCGCCCGTACCGAGCCAGTTCATGCTCATGATCCCGTACGTCGTCACCCTGCTCGCCGTCGCGGGTCTCGTCGGGCGCTCGCGCCCGCCGGCCGCGTCGGGCGAGCCGTACGTCAAGGGGTGAGGATGGTGGACGTGAGCTCTGTGGAACAGGTGCGCCCGGACGGCGTCGTGGACTGGGACGGCCTGCGGGCCGCGGCCCGCGACGCCGTCGGCAAGGCCTATGCGCCCTACTCGGAATTCAAGGTCGGCGCGGCGGCGTTCGCCGCCGACGGCCGCCTCCTGACGGGCGCGAACATCGAGAACGCGGCGTACGGGGTCACCCTGTGCGCCGAGTGCTCGCTGGTCAGCGCCCTGATCATGTCGGGCGGCGGCCGGCTGGCGGCGTTCACCTGTGTGAACTCGCTCGGCGAGACGATCATGCCGTGCGGCCGGTGCCGCCAGCTCCTGTGGGAGCACGGCGGCGCCGAGCTGCTGGTGGACACCCCGCTGGGCATCCAGCCGATGACCGAAGTACTGCCCCAGGCCTTCGGGCCGGGCGACCTGGACCACGTGCGGGAGGCAAACCGATGACCGAGCCGTTCGACGCCGTCGACCTGATCCGGGTCAAGCGCGACAACACGGAGTCGCTGACCGACGCGCAGATCGACTGGCTCGTCGACGCCTACACGCGCGGCGCGGTGGCCGACGAGCAGATGTCCGCGATGACCATGGCGATCCTGCTCAACGGGATGACCCGGCAGGAGATCTCGCGGTGGACCGCCGCGATGATCCGGTCCGGCGAGCGCATGTCGTTCTCCGCGCTCTCCCGGCCCACGGCGGACAAGCACTCCACCGGCGGCGTGGGTGACAAGATCACGCTGCCCCTGGCACCCCTGGTCGCGGTGTTCGACGTCGCCGTGCCGCAGCTCTCGGGCCGCGGCCTGGGCCACACGGGCGGCACCCTGGACAAGCTGGAGGCCATCCCGGGCTGGCGGGCCTCGCTGACCAACGACGAGATGATGGCCCAGCTCGACTCCGTGGGCGCGGTCATCTGCGCCGCGGGCGCGGGCCTCGCCCCGGCGGACAAGAAGCTGTACGCGCTGCGGGACGTCACCGCGACCGTCGAGGCGATCCCGCTCATCGCGAGCTCGATCATGTCCAAGAAGATCGCCGAGGGCACCGGCGCGCTGGTGCTCGACGTCAAGGTCGGCTCCGGGGCCTTCATGAAGACCCTGGACAGCGCGCGCGAGCTCGCCCGCACCATGGTGGACCTCGGGACCGACGCCGGGGTGCGCACCGTCGCCCTGGTCACGGACATGTCCGTGCCGCTCGGGCTGACCGCCGGCAACGCCCTGGAGGTGCGGGAGTCGCTGGAGGTGCTGTCGGGCGGCGGCCCGTCCGACGTCGTCGACCTGACCGTGGCGCTCGCCGTGGAGATGCTCGCCGCGGCGGACCGGCCCCGGCCGGAGGAGGACGTGCGGGCCGCGCTGGCCGACGGCCGCGCCATGGACAAGTGGCGGGCCATGATCGCCGCGCAGGGCGGCGACGTGGACGCGCCGCTGCCGGTCGCCAAGGAGACCGAGACGGTGGTGGCGCCCGAGTCCGGCGTGCTCACCTCGCTGGACGCGTACGCGGTGGGCGTGGCGGTCCGGCGCCTGGGCGCGGGCCGGGCCCGCAAGGAGGACGAGGTCCAGGCGGCGGCCGGCATCGAGATCCACGTGAAGCCGGGCGAGGAGGTGACCGCCGGGCAGCCCCTGCTGACCCTGCACACCGACACGCCCGAGCGGTTCGCCCGGGCCCGCGAGGCGCTCGACGGCGGATGGTCCGTGGACCCGGCCGGCAACGGCGTGCTGGGCGGGGCCCTCGGGGGTGCCGCCGGTGCGCTGGCGAGCATGGACATGGGGGCCGGCGCGCTGGTCGGCGCGGCCCTGGCGTCGCGGGGATCGGTGGTGCTCGACCGCATCGTCTGAGGTGGGAGGCTGTTTTCACCCACCGGAAGAGGTCGCCCCGCTTCCCCAGCGTGGCGAACCGGCGAGTCGCCCGAGCGCGGCTTAGCCTGACGAGCGTGCAGTCGACATTGCGCCTTTCGTCCCTGCTCGGCGCGATGCGTGCATTCGCCGGGCCCGTACCCGCGCCGCCGCCGCGGGGTCGCTTCGAGCGCCCCGCGATCCCGGACGACGTCGAGCGCCGGCTGGAGTCGGTGACGTCCCGCGCCCGGCGGTCCGTCCTGGACCCGCTCGGGCGTGAGCGCGGCACCGGGACCGTCGGCTTTCCCCGGCGGCTGAACCTCCCGTCGCTCGACGGCGACACCGCCGCCGCCGTGCAGGTCGACGAGACCACGTGCGGGTCGGCCGTGCTCGCGATGCTCGGGCTGGCCGGCGACCCGCGGGCGGCCCTGCGGATCGCCGGCGACGACCCCGCCGCGCGGTTCGTGCGGCTGCAGCACGCCGTCCAGGCGGCCACGAACCGGCACGGGCTGGTGGTGGCGGGCTGGCCGCGCACCTACGGCACGCCGCCGTGGGGCGCCGCGCGGTTCGCCAGCTACGGCGGCGTGCGCTACACCCACCGGGTCGCGGGCTCCCGCGGGCTGCTGGAGGCGGCGGTCGCCGCGGCCCGCGCGGGCATCCCGGTGCCTCTGTACACGGGCGGCGACGTGACGAGCGGGTGGGACGCCGCCGTCCCGCGCCACGTGGTGCTGCTCACCCTGGCCGACGGCGAGGGGACAGAGGGCAACGCGGTGATCTACGAGCCGTCCGGGGCGGGCCTGCACACCGTCCCGGTGGCCGTGCTGCTCGACCCGCCGCCCGCCCCGACGCGGGAGGCCGAGCCGCAGCAGACCACGGGGGACCGCACGGCCGCGCGCGTGCGCAAGGCACTCACCGCGGCGCTCGGCGGCTGGCCGCACGTGGCCTGGGTGGTGCTGCCGAAGCGTGCGGGCCGGTGGCAGGGCGGCGCCACCGGGGCGACGACGGAAGCCCACTGACGGGCGGTTCCCGACGGGTGGACCGGCCGGGTGTGGGCGTCGGACGGTAGGTTGTCAGCATGACCACGCAAGACCACGGGGCGCGCCCCGGCGAGGCGCTGATCCGCGCCCTGCCCAAGGTAGTGCTCCACGACCACCTCGACGGGGGCCTGCGGCCACAGACCGTCCTCGAGCTCGCGGACGCCGCCGGGCACGAGCTGCCCGCGACCGACGCCGGCTCCCTCGCCGCCTGGTTCCGCGACGCGGCCG
This sequence comes from Promicromonospora sp. NPDC090134, assembly GCF_044746965.1. Taxonomy (NCBI): domain Bacteria; kingdom Bacillati; phylum Actinomycetota; class Actinomycetes; order Micrococcales; family Promicromonosporaceae; genus Promicromonospora; species Promicromonospora sp. NPDC090134. Next base: position 52,970 of record NZ_JBIVCZ010000017.1, read on the forward strand.
ACTCCGGCACGCTGGTGCGCTACCTCGAGACCTTCGAGCACACCATCGCCGTCATGCAGACGGCCGACAACCTGGCCCGGGTCGCCCGCGAGGCGGTGCTCGACCTCGCCGCCGACGGCGTCGTCTACGCCGAGCAGCGCTGGGCGCCCGAGCAGCACCTGAGAGGCGGGCTGTCGCTCGGCGAGGCCGTCGAGGCGGTGCAGGCCGGGATCGACGACGGCATCGCGGCCGCCGCGGCCGGCGGTCACATCATCCGGGTCGGCCAGCTCGTCGGCGCCATGCGCCAGGCCGACCGCTGGCAGGAGGTCGCCGACCTCGCCGTCACCTACCGGGACCGCGGCGTGGTCGGGTTCGACATCGCGGGGCCCGAGGACGGGTTCCTGCCGTCGCGCCACCTCGGGATCTGGCGCTTCCTCGCCGAGCACGACGTCCCCGTGACGATCCACGCCGGCGAGGCCGCCGGCCTCGACTCCATCGGGCAGGCCGTGCACCTCGGGCAGGCGGACCGCCTGGGCCACGGCGCCCGGATCATCGACGACATCGCCTTCGTGTCCGACGGCGACCACGACCCGTCCGACGGTGCGCTCTCGGCCGACGGCCGCGGCGGCTCGGCCGACCTCGGCCGGCTCGCGCACTGGGTGCGCGACCACCAGATCCCGCTCGAGCTGTGCCCCGTGTCGAACCTGCAGACGGGCGTCGCCGACTCGATCGCGACGCACCCGATCACCCGCCTCAAGGAGCTGGACTTCGCGGTCACGCTCAACACCGACAACCGCCTCATGTCCCGCACGTCGATGACGCACGAGATGAAGCTGCTCGTCGACGAGGCCGGCTGGACGATCGACGACCTCGTCGACGTGACCGTCACCGCCGCCTGGGGTGCCTTCATGCACCACGACGAGCGCCGCGACCTGGTCGACCAGGTCATCATGCCCGGATTCCAGAAAGTCGAAGGTGCCCTCGTATGACCGCACAGACCCACGCGCCGCAGCCCGCCCGGGTGCCGCGCGACAAGGTGGCCCTCGCCGCGTTCGTGGACCACACCCTGCTCAAGCCGGAGACCACGGCCGCCGACGTCGCAGCGCTCGTCGAGGAGGGCGCCGGCCTCGGTGTCTACTCGGTGTGCGTCTCGCCGTCGTTCGTGTCGCTCGCGGTCGAGGTCGCTGCCGGGCGGCTCGCCGTCGCGACGGTGTGCGGGTTCCCGTCGGGCAAGCACATGACCGACGTGAAGGCGTTCGAGGCGGCCCGCGCCGTGGCCGACGACGCCGACGAGGTCGACATGGTGATCGACGTCGGCACCGCGCGCGCCGGACGCTTCGACGTCGTGGAGGCCGACATCGCCGCGGTCCGCGGCGCCGTGCAGCCGGGCCGCGTCCTCAAGGTGATCATCGAGTCCGCCGCCCTCACCGACGAGCAGATCGTGGGCGCGTGCAAGGCGGCCGAGGCCGCCGGAGCTGACTTCGTCAAGACCTCCACGGGCTTCCACCCGGCCGGCGGCGCCTCGGTCCACGCCGTCTCGCTCATGGCGCGCACCGTGGGCGCGGCGGGCGGCGGCCGGCTCGGGGTCAAGGCCTCGGGCGGCATCCGGGACCTCGACACGGCGCTCGCGATGATCGAGGCGGGCGCCACCCGCCTGGGCCTGTCGGGCACGGCCTCGGTCCTGGCGGGCTTCGACCAGGACGGCGACACACCGCCCCCCGCCCCGTCCGACTACTGAGTCGCTGAGTGCCGGGTATCTGCGCTCCTGATCCCTCCAGAAGCGCAGATACCCGGCACTCGACGGCCTAGCGGCGGGCGGCCAGCCAGGTCTCCGCGGCGGCCCAGTGCTCCTTGAGCAGGATGTACCGGTCCTCGTGCCAGGGCTTGACCGGCCCGGCCCAGTGGATCAGCCCGGGCTCGGCGACGAGCTCCTGCGTGGGCCACGCGTTCCAGCGGGGGTCCAGGGCGCGGTAGCGCGACCCGGCGTAGGCGTTCAGCACGTCCTGGTCGTTGAGCCCGTACCGCTCCGCGTACGGCACGAACTCCGCGGTGAAGCCGTCGGCGCGCATCACCGCCAGATCGAGCACCAGGATGCCCGCGTTGAAGCCCTGGTAGCCGTGCCGGTGCCGCTGCATCATGGCCCGGACCAGGTCGCGTGCGGCACCCGGGTCGTGCTGGAGCAGCCGCGTGGACCGGATGACGTTCCCGACGCCGTGCCGGTAGTTGTACGAGATCGACGGGCGGGCCGCCAGCGGCGCACCGCCCAGGTCGGTGTCGTACAGCTCGGCCACGTCCACCACGCACAGCGCGTCCAGGTCGTGGTAGAGCACGCGGTCGAGGTGCGGCAGCAGGTCGGGCAGCAGCAGACGGTCCATCGTGGCGACCGTGATGTGCTTGAGCATGCCGAGCACCGGCCCGTAGTCGGTTCCGTCGCAGGCGTACCACTCGAACGTGACCTCGGGGAACAGGGCCGCGAGCCGGACGTGGTCGGCCGGCGTGTGGTCGCGCGTGAGCGCCACGACCCGCACCGGGCGGTCGGTGTGCCGCACCACCCCGGCCACCACGACCTCCATCTGGGAGCGCAGGTTGCCGTCGAGGGCCACGGCGACGTTCAGCGCCGGACCCGTCCCGGTCCGGGGCGAGACGGCCTCGACGACGATTCGCGTGGCACGCACCCCGGCGACGATGCCGGCCACGTCACAGGTGCCGGGCGGTACCGCCACGGGCGTGGCGTGCACCGCCCGCGCCAGCTCGACCTCGGGGGCCACGGTGGCAGCCCAGGTCGCGTAGACCTCGTCGCGGGTGGCCCCGGCGAGGATCCTGGCCATCGCGGGGGCGACGACGTCCCGGATCCGGCGCTGCATGGCGCGCCGGCCCGCCTCGTCGGCGTCGAGCAGACCCGCGAACCGGATGTCGGCGTCGTTCCGGGGCCGGAAGTCGACGTCGGCCCCGATGGACCACGCGGGCAGGAACGCGTGCAGGCGCGACGTGACCACGCGTGAGTACCGGCTGCGGTAGGCGTCGAGCAGGTCGACGGCGTCGCGCACGTTGCGGGCGAAGGAGTTGTGGCGCACCTCGGGGTAGAGGTGCGTGACGGACTCGCCCGCGGCGTCGTGCTCCGGGACGGGCGTGTCCACGTACACGGCCGGCGCCCCGGCGGGCGCGGGCGTGAAGCCGGCCGGGAACACGGTGTCGACGGTGGTGGTGAGGCAGCCGCTGAAGAACGCCGGGACGCCTGCGTTGAGCAGCAGGTGCACCGTGGTCCAGTCCCGGCAGCCGATCGGCCCGTGGGCCCGGAGGTAGTCGACGGCGGTGGGCGTGAGCACGGCGTGCTTGTTGATGTGGAACGACACGAACAGCGGCTGCAGGTTCTCGTGGAACGGGAAGTCGAAGCGCAGGTCGAACTGGCTGTGCATGTACCAGCCGTACGCCAGCATCCACGTGTTCTCGGGCACGGCGTCCAGCCGCGACATGTCCCGCTGGACCAGCGTCAGGTCGACGTCCGCGCCGGGGCCCGGCACGACGTGCGCGGGCCGCACGCGGTCGGCGAGGAGCCTGACGGGTTCGGTGACGGCGGCGTCGCCGTGCAGGCGCAGGCCCTCGTGCCGCAGCAGGTGGCCGAGGCTCGCGACGGTCTGGATCGTGTCGCCGATGTTGGTGGACGCCACGTTCTCGTCGGGCGCCTTGTAGTCGAGCACGGCGAACGACACGTGCCCGGCCGGCACCCGGGCCGGTGCGGCCGGCCGGTGCGCCTTCTCGATCCAGGGCGCCAGGTGGTCGATCGAGGCCTGGACCTGGTCGGACAGTCCTGCCCCGTGGCGTGCGGCGTCGAGGGCCCCGGCGGCCAGCGCGGCCTCGTCGGCGATGAACAGCAGCCGCGCGAGGTCGAGCAGCACCGGGGCGTCGGACACGATCCCGTGCCGCACCCACGTCGCCGCGGTGCGGGCGACGTCGGGGCTGGCCATGGCGATGCCCGCCCGGAGGTACTCCGCCGGGGCGAGGCGGGCGGCGTCGTCCGGCCCGAGCTGGCGGAGCAGGTCCCAGGCGAGCTCGCGCAGGCCCACGCGCTGCGCGATCAGCGCGGCCCCGGCGACCCCGGCGCGGCGCGTCTCGGGACGCGCCATGAGCGAGTGGCAGAGCGACCGCCACTGGGCGGTGTCCAGGCTGCCGGCGGTGCGGATGGACGTGGTGACGGCCTCGTCGATCGGCAGGCCGCGGCGCAGGGCGGCGGTGACCACGGCGTCACCGGAGAGGGGTTCGGGACGCTCCTGGAACGGGCGGTCCGCGGCGCGGTCGGGGGCGGACCACACCTCGCGCGGCTGGCGGCTGGGCTCCTTGGCCTGGGTCCAGGACTCCTGGTCGGGAGTCGGCACGGGCCGGGCCTCGGGTAACGGGCCCGGGTTGTCGGGATGCGGGTTGTACAGGGTCTCGGCGGTGGCGGTGAGCAGCGCCTCGGCGATCATCTCGTCGGCGGCCGGGACCTGGTGCGCAGTCTCACCGGACGCGGCGAGACGGCGGCTTGCAGGGGACATGAAGACTCCTCGTGGGGTCGACGGTTGAGCAGGAGAACCGTCGTCCCGGCGTGTGCACGGCGCCGACGGTGGCCAGAGCGTAGTGCCCTCCGGTTACGCCCCGACGACGACTGGGTAGGCTCCCGGACATGTCTGCGCAACAACCTGCTGACCAGGTCTTTTCGTCAACGCAGCCGCCGTCCGGGCTGCCCTCCGAGCCGCTCTCGGAGGCGTCGGCGCGGCCGACGGAGACGGGCACCCTCGTGGGCTGCCGCATGCGCAAGTGGGACGGCACGCCGCACTGGCGGTTCGACGCCGTGCACCTCGGCCGCGACGAGCACGGCGTGTGGCTCGGCTACCGCGCCGGGACGCGGTTCAGCAGGCCCGGGCGGGAGTATCGGACGCGCTATCCCGGCGTCGTGCTCTTCGGCGACGTCGGGTGGGTCGCGGACATCTACCGCGACCACCCGCGGGGCGTGCGCCTCTACATCGACCTCACGACCGTGCCGGAGTGGCGCGCCGTGCCCGGCGGCGGGGACGGCCGCGGCCCGGCGTTCGAGGTCTCGGCCATCGACATGGACCTCGACGTGCTCGCCCTGCAGCCGGGCAGCGAACGGGCCAGGGTGCAGGGCGAGTTCTTCATCGACGACGAGGACGAGTTCGCGGAGCACTCCGTGCGCTACGGGTACCCGGCGTCCGTGGTGCAGCAGGTGCGCGGGGACGCGGACGCGCTCCTGGCCGCGGTGCGGGCCGGCGAGGCGCCGTACGACGGCCCGACGGCGGACCGCTGGTTCGCGGTGCTGGACGGGCTGGCCGGCTCGTGACGCGCGAGGTCAGCGCGCGCTGAGCACCAGGTCGTCCTGCTCGACGGCGGCCCGCCACTCGGGCTTCTCCGCGCGCCAGCGCTCGTCGTCGCGGCCGAGCCTCCAGTAGCCGGACGCCGAGAGCAGCTCGCGCGGCACGCCCAGCGTCCCGCGCGCCCAGCGGCGCAGGTCGCGCACGCAGCCGGCCTCGCCGTGCAGGAACGTGTGCGGGGTACCGTCCGGCAGCTCGGCGGCCTGCACGACGTCGGCCAGGCTCGCCCCCGTGGACCGGTGCACCCAGGTGAGGCGCAGGTTCGCCGCGCTGGTGATCTCCTGCTCCTCCGACGCGTCGGCGACCTCGACGAAGACGTGCGCCACGGCGCCGTCGGGCAGGGCCTCGCACGCGGCCGCGATGGCCGGGAGGGCGGACTCGTCGCCGGCCAGGAGGTGCCACGGGGCGTCGGGGGACGGCGCGTAGTCGCCGCCCGGTCCCACGAAGGAGACCTCGTCGCCCGGCTGGACCTGCTGGGCCCAGGGGCCGCCGTGACCCACGTCGCCGTGCGTGACGACGTCGATGTCCCACCCGGCCTCGGTCACGGCACGGATCGTGTACGTGCGCAGGACGGGGCGGCCCTCGGGCTCGGTGGGTTCGGCCATGACCAGCTTGACGTAGCGGTCGGGGAACGGCGTGGGGTCGACGTCGGCCAGGGCCTCGCCGCCGAGCGTCACCCGGATCATGTGCGGGGTGAGCTGCCGGACCGCGGTCACGGTTGCCGTGGTGCGGGCGCCTCTGCGGGGCTTCTCGGTCGGTGCGCTGGTGGTCTGTGACATGGTGAGGCAAGCCTAACCTCGGGCGCGCTCGGGCGCCGGTGTGGCGTGCGTCACTGGATGAAGCCTTCCCCGGACGCTCTGATGCCGCCCTTTCGGACCGTGCCACGCGCCTACCATGGGCGCGTTGTCGAACTCTTCCTGTCAGGAGCCTGGTCGTGAAGATCGCTGTTGTCGGTACGGGGTATGTCGGGCTGTCCAACGCGGTGCTGCTGGCGCAGCACCACGAGGTCTGGGCGCTCGACGTGGACCCGGTCAAGGTCGCGCAGGTCAACGACCGGGTCTCGCCGATCGTGGACCCCGAGCTGGAGGAGTACCTGGCCGGCCGGGAGCTGGCGCTGACCGCGACCCTGGACAAGGAACAGGCGTACGCGGGGGCCGGCGTCGTGGTGATCGCGACACCGACCAACTACGACGAGGTCACCAACTTCTTCGACACGTCCTCGGTCGAGACCGTGATCGACGACGTCCTGGAGCGTGTGCCCGACGCAACGATCGTGATCAAGTCCACCATCCCGGTCGGGTTCACCGAGCGGATGCGGGCCGAGCACCCGGGTGCGGGGATCATCTTCTCCCCGGAGTTCCTCCGCGAGGGCCGGGCCCTGTACGACAACCTGCACCCCTCGCGGATCGTGGTCGGGGACCAGAGCGACCGTGGCAAGCAGTTCGCCGACCTCCTGCTGGAGGGCGCGCTGGACGAGGACACCCCGGTGCTCCTGACCCACCCGACCGAGGCCGAGGCGATCAAGCTGTTCGCCAACACCTACCTGGCGCTGCGGGTGGCGTACTTCAACGAGCTGGACACCTACGCGGCCACCCACGGCCTGGACACCGCGCAGATCATCGAGGGTGTGGGCCTCGACCCGCGGATCGGGACGCACTACAACAACCCGTCCTTCGGGTACGGCGGGTACTGCCTGCCCAAGGACACCAAGCAGCTGCTGGCCAACTACGCCGCCGTTCCGCAGAACCTGATCAACGCCGTCGTGGACGCCAACACCACCCGCAAGGACTTCGTGGCCGCGGACATCCTGCGCCGGGAGCCGAAGACCGTGGGCGTGTACCGGCTGGTGATGAAGGCCGGGTCGGACAACTTCCGCGACTCCAGCGTCCAGGGCATCATGAAGCGGATCAAGGCCAAGGGCATCGAGGTCATCGTCTACGAACCCACCCTCGAGCAGGACGACTTCTTCTCCTCGGAGGTCGTGCGCGACCTGGACCAGTTCAAGGCGCGCGCCGACGTCATCATCGCCAACCGGCGCACCGAGGTGCTCGACGACGTCGCCGAGAAGATCTACACCCGCGACATCTACGGGCGGGACTGACCGATGCGCGTCCTGGTCACCGGCGGCGCGGGCTTCATCGGCGCGAACTTCGTGCACCAGACCGTGCGCGAGCGCCCCCACGCGCAGGTCACGGTGCTCGACGCCCTGACCTACGCGGGCGACCGCACCTCGCTCGACCCGGTCGCGGACCGGGTGGAGCTGGTCGAGGGCTCGATCACGGACGCGCCGCTGGTCGACCGACTCGTCGGGGACGCGGACCTGGTGGTGCACTTCGCGGCGGAGTCGCACAACGACAACTCGCTGAACGACCCGTCGCCGTTCGTGCAGACCAACCTGGTGGGCACGTTCACGCTGCTGGAAGCGGTTCGCAAGCACGGGGTGCGGTTCCACCACATCTCGACGGATGAGGTGTACGGGGACCTGCCGCTCGACACACCCGACCGGTTCACGCCGGACACGCCGTACAACCCGTCGTCGCCGTACTCCTCGACCAAGGCGGGTTCCGACCTCCTGGTCCGGGCCTGGGTCCGGTCCTTCGGCGTGCGGGCGACCATCTCGAACTGCTCGAACAACTACGGCCCGTACCAGCACATCGAGAAGTTCATCCCGCGGCAGGTCACCAACCTGATCGACGGCGTGCGCCCCCGGCTGTACGGCGCGGGGCTCAACGTGCGCGACTGGATCCACGTCGAGGACCACAACTCCGCCGTCTGGACCATCATCGAGAAGGGTGCCATCGGCGAGACGTACCTGATCGGGGCCGACGGCGAGACCAGCAACCTCGACGTGGTGCGCACCCTCCTGGAGATCTTCGGGCGGGACGCCGACGACTTCGACCACGTGACCGACCGCCCCGGGCACGACCTGCGGTACGCGATCGACGCGAGCCGGCTCCGGACGGAGCTGGGGTGGGTGCCGCGGTACACGGACTTCCGGGCGGGGCTGGAGGCGACGGTCAGCTGGTACCGGGAGCACGAGTCCTGGTGGAGGGGCGCGAAGGCCCTGACGGAGGCGAAGTACGCGGCTTCGGGGCAGTAACTCGTTGTTGTTGGGTCAGGTCCGGGCGAACGTGAGGGGTGCGCCGCCTCGCTCACGGGCCCCAGGGGGCCCTCCGCTACGGTTTTACGGCGGCGCACCCCTCACGTTCGCCCGGACCTCTGCTGTCGGGTTGCCCCGGGTGGGCGTACTTGGTCTCCGTCAGGGCTTGGTCGCTTGGGCGGCGAGAAAAGCGCCGACGGCTTCCATGGTGGGGAGGAGGCCCTGGGTTCTTGCCTCGGCGAGGGTGGGGGCCTTTTCGTCCTTCTCCGAGAGGAGGGGGGTGATCGGGGTGCCGTCTCTCGCGGTGGTGGGCCAGGTGATGGCCAGGTCCTCGTCGAGGGGGTGGATGCCGTGCTCGCGGCCCGGCGAGTAGCCCGTGGAGCACAGGTACAGGACCGTTGAGGCGTCTTCCAGGGACATGAAGGCGTGGCCCAGGCCCTCGGACAGGTAGACGGCGCGGCGGTCGACGTCGTCCAGGAGGACGGTGTCCCAGGTACCGAAGGTGGGCGAGCCCACGCGGAGGTCCACGACGACGTCGAGCACCGCCCCGCTCACGCACATGACGTACTTGGCCTGGCTGGGTGGCACGTCGGCGAAGTGGACGCCGCGGACCACTCCGGCGGCCGACACCGAGCAGTTGGCCTGCTGGAGGTCGAACGCGTGCCCGACGGCGTCGGCGAACGGGCCCGCCTTGAAGGCCTCCAGGAAGAGACCGCGCGGGTCTCCGAACTGCTTCGGGGTGATCTCGAAGGCGCCGGGCACGGTCAGCTCGCGGTACTCCATGGAACTCCTCGCGTGGTTCGTCGGCGGTCCTGCGGCCCTGGTTAGGATCCTAGGGTGACCAGCGGACGCAGCACGGCACAGCAGTGGGTGGTCTTCGGCGCGGCCGGCATGCTCGGGCAGGACGTGGTGGCCGCCGCCCGGACTGCGGGCCATGAGGTGACCCAGATCCGTCGGCCTGACGTGGACATCACCGACGCCTCAGCAGTGCTCGACGCGGTGGCGGGCCACGACGTCGTCGTCAACTGCGCGGGCTGGACCGCCGTCGACGACGCCGAGACGCACGAGGCCGAGGCCTTCGCCGCCAACGCGACGGGCCCCGCGCACCTCGCGCGTGCGGCCGCGGCGTCCGGGGCGCGCCTGGTGCACGTGTCCACGGACTACGTGTTCGACGGCGGCGCGACGCAGCCCTACGCCGAGGACGCGCCGGTGGACCCTCGGTCGGCCTACGGGCGCACCAAGGCCGCCGGCGAGTGGGCCGTGCGGGCCTACGCGCCGGACGCCCTCGTGATCCGGACCGCGTGGCTCTACGGGGCGGGCGGGAAGTGTTTTCCGCAGACGATCGCGCGGGTGGCGGGGGAGCGGGACCGGCTGAGCGTCGTGGACGACCAGACCGGCCAGCCCACCTGGACGGCGGACCTGGCCGACCTGATCGTGCGGCTCGTGGCGGCGCAGGCGCCCGGCGGGCCGTACCACGGGACAGCGTCGGGCCAGGTGACGTGGCACGGGTTCGCCCGCGAGGTGGTGGCGGCCGCCGGGCTCACGACGCCGGTGGACCCGACCACCAGCGCCGCCTACCGGCTCCCGGCGCCCCGGCCCGCGTACTCGGTGCTGGGGCACGACCGGCTCCGAGAGGTCGGCGTGGAGCCGATCCGCGACTGGGCCGACCGCTGGAAGGCGGCGGCACCGACGGTGCTGGGGACCCGCTGAGCGCGTGGCGCTCGCGGTCAGGAGTCCAGGAGGCTCAGCAGGTAGGTGCCGTAGCCGGACTTGGTGAGCTTCTCCGCCCGGGCGCGCAGGTCGTCGTCCGACAGGAAGCCGCGGCGCCACGCGACCTCTTCCGGGGCGCCGATCTTGAGTCCCTGGCGGCGCTCGATGGTGCGGACGAAGTCCGAGGCCTCCAGCAGGGAGTCGAAGGTCCCCGTGTCGAGCCAGGCGGTGCCGCGGGGCAGCACCTCGACCTGGAGCCGGTCCTGGCGCAGGTACTCGGCGTTGATGTCGGTGATCTCGTACTCGCCGCGTGCCGAGGGCTCGAGCCCCTTGGCGATGGCCACGACGTCGTTGTCGTAGAAGTACAGGCCGGGCACGGCGTAGCTCGACCTGGGCCGGGTGGGCTTCTCCTCCAGCGAGAGCGCCTTGCCGTGCTCGTCGAACTCGACCACGCCGTAGGCGGTGGGATCGGCGACGCGGTAGGCGAAGACCGCGCCCCCGTCGAGGTCCGCGAACCGGGTGAGCTGATGGCCCAGACCGGGGCCGTAGAAGATGTTGTCGCCCAGCACGAGCGCGGCCGAGTCGGTGCCGAGGAAGTCCTCGCCGAGCACGAAGGCCTGGGCGAGGCCGTCGGGCGACGCCTGCGTCGTGTAGGTGATCGAGATACCGAACTGCGCACCGTCGCCGAGCAGCCGCTGGAACTGGTCGGCGTCGTGCGGGGTGGTGATGACCAGGATGTCGCGGATCCCGGCCAGGATCAGGGTGGAGAGCGGGTAGTAGATCATCGGCTTGTCGTAGACGGGCACGAGCTGCTTGCTGATCCCCTGGGTGATCGGGTGCAGCCGTGTCCCTGAGCCGCCGGCGAGAATGATTCCGCGCATGTGCCGGATCTTCCCACGCGACGGCCGGTCACCGAAGGGTGGGAACGGGTGGTCGGAGCGTGTTCTCCTGCACTTCCTCCGCCGTCGTTCTCTCATCAGGAAATACCCGTGGAGAATTCACCCGGATGAAATCCTCTTCTCGCACACGGGTCGTCACCGTGCAGGTCAGAGGCAGGGTGAACCACGGGTGATCTCTTTCCCAGGGTGATGCGGTGCCGGTCGTCCGAGCTGTACTCAGATGGGTATGCATGGACCTGATGGAGTCGGCGACCTCCTTACCGCGCCGCCCGCCGCCGAACCCGAGACGGCTCCCGCGCGACGTCGTCGCCGGGGCAAGGGATTCGTCGCGCTGGTGATCGTCGGCGCCCTGGTGCTCGTCTGCGCCAGCGGCGCCATGGCGTACTACGGCTACAAGATCTCGCTCGACGAGAAGATCGAGCGCATCGAGGACCCGTTCGCCGACATCGACGAGGCCGCCCGCCCCGAGCCGGCGCCCGTGGAGGGCACCGCCGCGCCCGTGAACATCCTGGCGCTCGGCTCCGACAGCCGGATCTCCGCCGGCGACCCCTCCGCCTGGGAGCTCGGCGCGCAGCGCACCGACGCGATCCTGCTCCTGCACCTGTCGGGGGACCGCAAGTCGGCCGCGGTGATCTCGATCCCGCGGGACTCCTGGGTGGACATCCCCGGCTTCGGCGAGGGCAAGATCAACGCGGCGTTCTCCTTCGGCGGTCCAGGCCTGATGGTCCAGACGGTCGAGGCCCTGACCGGGGTGCGCATCGACCACTTCGCGGTGAGCGACTTCGAGTCCTTCACGACGCTCACCGACACCCTCGGCGGCGTGGAGATCACGGTGCCCGACGGCGCGGGCGGCTCGGTGGAGCAGACGATGACGGGCCAGGAGGCGCTGGAGTTCACGCGCGAGCGGTACGAGCTCGCGAACGGCGACTTCGGCCGCGTGCAGCGGCAGCAGGCCTGGATGCGGGCGATCGCCTCGAAGGCCACCGAGGACAAGAGCGACCTGCTGAAGATGTCCAAGTTCCTGGAGGCGGCGGTCCGGGCCGTGGCGGTCGACCCGGACCTCACGATCGACCGGATGCTGGAGCTGGCCGTCAGCGCCAAGGACCTCTCCACGAGCGACATCACGTTCCTGACCGCGCCCTACTCGGGTACCGGCCGCAGCGACGACGGACAGTCGGTCGTGCTGCTCGACCGGGACGCGCTCGACCCGCTCATGGCGGCCGTGGCGCGCGACGAGCTGCCCGTCTACCTGGCGGAGCAGCCCGGCGGGATCGACACGCTGCCCGCCGTCGTGGAGTAGTCGCGACGCGGGGGCTCAGAGCAAGTCGTCGCGTCCGTGGTCGCGTACCGCGGCGACCATGTCCTTCACCTGCTGGGCCCTGGCCCGGGTGGTCACGAGCAGTGCCCCCTCGGTGTCGACGACTACGACGTCGTCGAGCCCGAGCACCGTGACGAGGCGCCCGGAGGCGGGGACGACGACGGAACCCGCCGACTCGATCCGGACGACGCCGGCCGGGTCGCCGAGCACCTTGGCGCCGCGGTCGTCCGACGGAAGCAGGACCGCGAGCGAGTTGTAGTCCCCGATGTCGTCCCAGCCAAAGGTGCCGGGAACCACCGCGACGCCACCCAAGTCCGCCACGGGCTCGGCCACGGCGTGGTCGATGGAGATCTTCTCCAGGGTGGGCCAGACCTCCTGGAGCACGGCCTCCCGGCCTGCCGTGTCCCAAGCCTTGGCGACGGTCCGCAGACCGTCGTGCAGCGCGGGCCTGTGCCGCGCGAGGTGGTCCAGCAGCACTGAGCTCAGCACCACGTACATGCCCGCGTTCCATCGGTACTCGCCAGATGCGAGATAGGCGCGCGCGGTGGTCGCGTCAGGCTTCTCAGTGAATCCCGCGACATGCAGCGCGCTGGGTGCGTGGTCGATGCCGAGCGGTTCGGCGGTGCGGATGTATCCGAAGGCCGTGGACGGCCGGGACGCCGCGATGCCGATGGTGGCGACATACCCGGCCCTGGCCACGACGGCCGCCTCGCGCACGGCGTGCTCGAACGCCCGCTGATCGTGCATCACGTGGTCGGCGGCGAACGAGCCGATGACCACGTTGCCGTGCCGCTGCTCGAGGACGGCCGCCGCCAGTCCGATGGCCGCCATGGAGTCGCGTGGCGAGGGCTCTGCGATCACCGCGGCGTCCGTGAGCTCCGGGATCTGCGCACGGGCCTGCTCCACGTGCCGCGTCCCGGTGACCAGGAGCACTCCCTCCCGACCCGTCAGCGGGTACAGCCGGTCGACCGTCGCCTGCAGCAACGTCCTGCCCGACCCGACCAGGTCGAGCAGGAACTTCGGGGAGTCCTGGCGGGACAACGGCCAGAGCCGGGTGCCCGAGCCGCCAGCCGGCACGACAGCGTGGAATCCCGGGATCGGTGAGCCGGCCGCGGAGGAAGGAGTGCTGGTCATCCGGGCAGGATAATGTCGCATGAACGGCAGCTCCGACGATTTTTATGGTATTCGCGGTCTCTTCCGGCAACGCGCGGGTGAACTTCGCCAAATTTCATCCGGTCCACAATTCATCCCTTCGGTCAGGAAGCCACCACGGCCGATTTCTCCCGGCGGCGGGTGCAATACCCTGGCGCCCGTGAGCATCGATCTTTCTGTCCTCGTCAAGGCGTATGACGTACGCGGTGTCGTTCCCGACCAGCTCTCCCCGCACGTGGCGCAGGCCCTGGGGGCCGCGTTCGCCCGCGTGGTCG
>NZ_JBIVCZ010000018.1:0-49339 GCF_044746965.1 Promicromonospora sp. NPDC090134
CCAGCCCCGTCGACTACGAGAAAAACACAACCACCACTACGCTCGCTACCGCGGCGTAAACCCACCCCGTGTCCACGAACCGGGGTCAAGGCCCCAGCGACGACCGGATCCTGCCGTGCCCGGCACATCACGCGGACCGCGCCACACTCGCGGCCTTCTGGTCCTGGCGCCGCGGCCACCGCGCGCGAATACTGGCAAGAGAGGTACCGATCAACAGGAGCACCGCCATGACTCACACGTGGAACATCACGGTCCACCTCTTCGACGCGGACGACATCATGCGTGACGGCACGATCACCACCGCCCGTGCCGTGCTTGCCACACAGAGCGGGACGCTTCTGGTGGGTCACGGACGCGCCCGGCCCAACCCGCAGGACCTGGCGGTCCCGGAGATCGGCGACGAGCTGGCCACCGCCCGCGCACTGCGCGACCTCGCCGACCAGCTCCTGCAGGCGACGTCGGACGACATCGCCGAGATCGAGCACCACCCGGTCCGCTTACCCGCATAGCGAACCGCGGCAACCAGTCGGCCTGGCCAGAAGCGGTAGTGGAGCACAACCTCGATGGCCTCGGCGAGGTGCACTTAGACCTCGTTTCAGAATGGTCGGTGTGTCCGCTATGTCTGACCTGCGGGTTTGGGGCAGGCTGCGTGCTCGTGATCGAGGATTTGGTCCCTGACCTGCTGTGGGAGCAAGTCGCTCCGTTGCTCCCCGCGCCGGCGCCGCGTCCGTACCGTCACCATGGGCGTCGGCGGGCCGATGACCGGGCGGCGCTGGCCGGGATCGTGTTCGTGCTGCGGCACGGGGTCGGCTGGCGGCAGGTCCCGCAGGACTCGCTGGGCGTCTCTGGCGTGACCTGTTGGCGCAGGCTGGCCGAGTGGACCGAGGCCGGGGTGTGGCCCCGGTTGCACGAGGCGGTCCTGGCCGAGATGCGCCGGGAAGACCTGCTGGGGCTGGAGGAGATGAGCATCGACGGGTCGCACGTGCGGGCCCTCAAAGGGGGGACCATGTCGGCCCCTCACCCGTCGACCGGGGACGACCCGGGTCCAAGCACCACCTGATCGTGGACACGAACGGCACCCCGTTGCAGGTGTCCCTGACCGGCGGGAACCGGCACGACGTGACCCAGCTGCTCCCGCTGGTCGACTCCTTGCCCGCGATCCGGGGCGTGGTCGGCAGGCCACGCCGCAAACCCCGGATCCTGTACGCCGACCGCGGCTACGACTACGACAAGTACCGCCGCGAACTACGCGACCGCGGCATCACGCCGAAGATCGCCCGCCGCGGAGTCGCCCACGGCTCCGGCCTGGGCACCAAGCGCTGGGTCGTCGAACGGAGCTTCTCCTGGCTCCACCAGTTCAAACGCCTCCGCACCCGCTACGAGGTCCGCGCCGACCTCCACCTCGGACTCATGCACCTGGCCTGCGCCATCATCTGCTGGCGCAAACTCCCAGGCCGGTCATTCTGAAACGAGGTCTTATGTGGCTACTACCTTCACCAGCACTGGCTCCGCGACTGCACTACTCCGCCCGGCTTGGCCTGTCCCTTGCTCGCCAGCCGATCTCAGGCTCGCCGGCATCGGGCTCTCCCCAGGATCAGGGCGTGCTTTTGGTCAGTGCTGTGGCCGCCAGCAGCGAGCTGAAGGACAGGTCCGCACGGGTCCCGCGCGTTCAGAGGCTGTCCGGCGCCACGGGGTCGGTCAGGAATTTGTCGATCGCCTCGGGGGTCGGGAACTCGGTAATGTCAGGCCCTGCGAACAGGTGCAGCAGCGAGTCGGCGATGTCCCGTACGGGGATGTTGGCCTGGTCGGCTGCCTCATACAGCCGCTCGGACGCTGTTTCCTCGCCGATGCCGTAGACCACCATGAGCACGCCCTTGGCCTGCTCGATGCCTGCCTGCCGCTGCGCCGCCGCGTGGATGGCTGCCGTGGCGTCGCGTGCCGCGGCCTCCTGCTGCGACTTGGTGACGTCGATGAAGTAGCCGAACAGCTCGGCCACCCGGCCCGTGCCCGGGTCGCGCCTGCCCTGCCCGGTGATGGCTACCGTGCGGGTCTTGCCGGCCGCGTCGATGATGCGGTGCACCGAGCTGAACGGCTGCCCGGTCTGCGCCGCGCGACGCAGGACGCCGTCGACGCGCCCCCGGTCCTCGGGATGCTGGTGGGCCAGCATCAGCGGCGTGGTCGGCACGACCTGGCCCGGCTCGAACCCGTGCATCGCGTACACCTGGTCCGACCACGCCCACCGACCTGTGGTCAGGTCCAGCCGGTACCGCCCCACGGGTGCCCGATCGCCTCGCACGAGCACCTCTTCGACCCGGTCTTCGCGCGTGCCGTCGTCTGTGCCGTCGTCCGTGCCGGCGCGCAGGCCATCGGCCTTGTCACGCCGTGCAGGCTCACGAGGTGTCGGCACAGGGCTCACGGTGTTCCTCCCGGGGTCGGTTCCGGTCGCGGTGCGAGTGCGCAGACTGACCGGTGCTCAAGACATTACTCAGAACCGATGCTCTGCCCGGCGGGTGGCCGACCCTGCGTGTCCGACCGGGCGTCCCCACGACGCCTAATGGTTTCAGGAGATGCTAAAGTCATGAGGTGGATACGCAGCCCCTGTACGCGATCAAGGCGGAGCTGTTCAAGGCCCTGGCGCATCCGGTCCGCATCCGGGTGCTGGAGCTGATCGCGGCCGATCCGGACCTGGCCGCACCGGTCTCTCGCCTGCTGGACGTGACGGGCGCTGAACCCTCTGCGCTGTCTCAGCACCTGGCGGTCCTCAAGCGCGCGGGGGTCGTGGACTCGTCCCGTTCGGGCAATGTTGTGGTGTACCGGCTGACCGAGCCTCTGGTCGCGGACCTGCTCGTCGTCGCGCGGGCGTTCTTGCTGCGACGTCTTGCTGGTCACGACGCCGACGACGGCCGGCTCGCCGTCGCGCAGCAACTGCCGGCACTGCCCGGAGCCAGCGCCCGGGCTGTCCTCGAAGCGGCCCTGGCCAAGTCGGATCCGATCGGGAAGGCGGCGAAGTGACGGTTCGTGAGGTGCTGGTCCGGCTGGACGTGCGTGACCTGCTGCCCCAGGCGGATGACTACGACCTGCGTCCCCGGTCGATGGGGGCTGATCTGCTGGCCGGGCTGACCGTGGGCGTGGTCGCGTTGCCGCTGGCCCTCGCGTTCGGCGTCAGCTCTGGTGTCGGCCCGGCCGCCGGGCTGGTCACCGCCGTGATCGCGGGCCTGGTCGCGGCGGTGTTCGGCGGCTCCCGGTTCCAGGTCTCCGGCCCGACCGGTGCGATGGCTGTCGTCCTGGCGCCGATCGTCGCCGCGTACGGGCTGCCGTCGGTCGCCCTGGTGACCCTGCTTGCCGGGCTGATCGTCCTGGCTGCTGGTCTGTTGCGGCTGGGGCGAGTGGTCACGTTCATCCCGTGGCCGGTCGTGGAGGGCTTCACGCTCGGGATCGCCGCGATCATTTTCCTGCAGCAGGTCCCGGCCGCTCTCGGGCAGGACGCGGCCGTCGGGGGTAACACCGTGGTGACCGCGGTGCGCGCGGTTGGCGACGCGGCCGGTGCCCTGGATGCCCTGGCCCTGGACGCGACCACTTTGTGGTCCCTGGCTGTCGTCGCACTGGTCGCCGCACTGATGCTCGTCCTGCCCCGCCTGCACGCCGCGATCCCCGCGTCCCTGGTCGCCGTCGTGCTCGCCACGGTGCTCGCCGAGGTCACCGGGGCTCCTGTCGCCCGGATCGGGTCCCTGCCCGATACCCTGCCCGTCCCGGTGCTGCCCGGCCTGAGCGTCACCGGGCTTGGCGACCTGGTGGGCGCGGCCGTCGCGATCGCGGCGCTGGCCGCCATCGAGTCCCTGCTGTCGGCCCGGGTGGCGGCGTCGATGGCGCCCGGCGGGTCCGTCTACCACCCGGACCGGGAACTGGTTGGGCAGGGTCTGGCCTCGGTGGCGTCCGGACTGTTCGGCGGGATGCCCGCGACCGGTGCGATCGCCCGCACCGCGGTCAACGTGCGCTCTGGGGCCCGGACGCGGCTGGCCGCTGTCATCCATGCGGTGGTCATCCTCGCCGTGATCTACCTCGCCACCGGCCCCGTGAGCCGTATCCCGCTGGCCGCGCTGGCGGGCGTGCTGATGGTCACCGCGTTCCGGATGATCGGTGCCAGCACGATCCGCGCTGTGCTGCGCTCGACCCGGTCCGACGCTGCCACGTTCGTCGTCACGGCCGTGATCACCGTCGGGTTCGACCTGATCGAGGCGGTGCAGATCGGGCTGGTCGTCGCGGCGTTCTTCGCGTTGCGGCGCGTGGCTCGTGCCTCGTCCGTGCATCGCGAGCCGCTGCCTGGTGTCGCGCACGAGGGCGACGAGCACATCGCGCTGTTCCGGCTGGACGGGCCCATGTTCTTCGGGGCGTCCGACCGGATCCTGACCGAGGTCACCGACACCTCGGTCAGGGAGAACGTCCTGGTCGTCATCCTGCGCCTGTCCCAGCTGGGCATGGTCGACGCCACCGGAGCACGCGCCCTGGCCGAGCTGGTCACGTCGCTCGAGCAGCGTGGCATCACGGTCCTGGTCAAGGGCGTCCAACCCCGGCACCGCAAGCTGATGACCACCGTCGGCGTGCTGGACATGCTGCGGCACGAGAGCCACCAGTTCCTCACCCTGGACGACGCCGTCACCCACGCCCGCTCGCATGTGCAACGCGCCGGACGGGGCACGGACGTCCCGCAGCTGGAAGGGCGGCCCTGATGCCACACCGCCCGCGACGGGGGAACGTCGTGCCCGACCTCGCCTTCGCCGCCCGGGAGTACCTCGCACGGCACGGCATCATCGCCCAAGAGATTGCCGATCACATGGGCCGGTCGATCGACTACGTCCTGGACCAGCTCACCGGCGAGATACCCCTCGGGGTCGACCTCGTCCTCGCACTGGCTGCCCTGACGGCCGACTCACCCGAGCGGGTCTCGGCAGAGCTCGCGAGCATCGCAGGAACCTTGGTCGACCCACCGCGATTCGACGGCCAGACCATGGCGCGCGCACTCGCGCAGGAGATCGGCGAACAGCGCACCGCCCGGAACATGACCCAGCAGCAGCTCGCTCACCTCGTCGGCGAGACGCCGGACACGATCGAGAAGTACGAGTCCGGGGGCCTCAGGGTCTCACTAGAGGCTCTGCGGCGGATCGCAGCTGCGCTGGACACGTACGCCACCCACGTCATGATCGCCGCCGAGCGCCGCGCCCGGCACAAGCCGAACTCAAGCTGAGGAAGCGGGCGCGGCGCCGAGCGTCCCGACAGATATGACGATGACATGAAGTCACCATTCGGTGACGGGTCGGCCCCGTGGAAAGGATCGCAGTGGTATTTGGCAGCGAAGAACGGCCGCGGTATGAGATCAAGGAGAACAGGACCGAGCGCCTCCCGGTCCTCGAACGCCTCGGCATCGAGTCGCTCCGCCACCCCAACGATCTCGCGACCGACCTCACGTCCGCGATCGTCCATGCCTGCTCGCACACCGCACGAACACTCACTCACCCGTGAGCACCGACCTCACCCCTGCGACGGACGGACCTGCGCCGATCCGGATCAGCCGGCGAACGCTGCTGCTCGGCCTCGGCGCGATCGGGGTGGCCGGCGCGGTCGGCGCAGGCGGATACTGGCTCACCGAAGGCCGGTCACATGAGTCAAGTCTGTCGTTCACGACACCCTTGCGGATCCCACCACTGCTGGAGTCGGAGATCGTCAACGGTGAACGGGTCTTCTCCCTCACCGCGCAGGCGGGCGACACGCAGCTCGTCCCTGGGGTCCGGTTCTCGACGATGGGGTTCAACGGGAACTACCTCGGTCCGACGATACGAGCTGCACGCGGTGAGCACGTGCGCGTCCACGTGACCAACAACCTCACCATGGCGACCACGGCCCACTGGCACGGCATGATCCTGCCCGCGAGCCAGGACGGTACACCGCACCAGAGCATCCAGCCGAAGTCCACGTGGACGGCGGCATGGCAGATCGATCAACCGGCAGCGACGCTCTGGTACCACCCGCACCCCCACGGACAGACCGAGCTCCAGGTCGGCCGAGGAATGGCCGGTCTCTTCCTGATCGACGACGACGTCACGACGAACCTGCCCTCCGACTACGGTGTCGATGACATCCCCCTGATCATCCAGGACGTCACCCTCCGAGGTGGCGGCACGCGGCCCGGCCCGCCCACCACTGCACCGATTGGCAGGATCGGCAACACCGTCATCGTCAACGGCACCCATCAGCCCCACCTCCGGGCACGCTCCGGCCTGGTGCGGTTCCGCGTTCTGAACGCGTCAGCGGCGCGCTGCTACAACCTCGAGCTGTCCACCAAGGCGCCACTGCGCCTCATCGGCACCGACGGCGGCCTTCTGCCCGCGCCACAGCCACTGACGAATCTGCTACTCTCCCCGGGCGAACGCGCCGAGATCCTCATCCAAGTCCCCAAGGATGCTGACTTCGTTCTTCGGTCCGTGCCCCATGACCTCGGGATGAGCCGCGGCGACAACCTCACCTCTGGCGCCGACGACACCCTGGACATCCTCCGCATCACGCGAACCAGCACGGGCATCGACGGGGTGCTCCCTGACACAATCCCTCTCACAGCGCATCCACGCGCCACGGGAGGCCTCGCGCAGCGGCATTTCGCGCTCGGCGACACGACCATCAACGACAAGACGATGGACATGGACCGCATCGACACTGTCGTCGTCGCGGGCAGCACCGAGAACTGGACGATCACCAACACCTCGACCCGCGCCCACAACTTCCATATCCACGGAACGCAATTCATCGTCGACACCATCAACGCGGAACCCGCGCCCTCGCCGAATCGCGGATGGAAAGACACCGTCCTGATAGCCCCTCAGACCACGGTCGAGCTGATCGTCCCGTTCAGCAGCTTCGCCGACCCGACGACGCCCTACATGTATCACTGCCACCTGCTGTGGCACGAAGACCAGGGCATGATGGCCCAGTACGTCCTCACCGACGAAGAACACCCACGGGCCTCTTGGCTGCCCGAACACGACGAGGCGCATCACTAAGACCGCCACCCCGACGGCGCCTGACCGGTTCCTCACCCTGGACGACGTCGTCGCGCACACCCGCTGCCGCGTGCAACGCGCCGTGCGAGGCACCGGCGTCCTCTCGAGCGTCGGCGACCCCGGGCGGCCTGCTCACCGGGGTAACTAGCTGGGGTAGCGCGGCGTTGCCTGCGGATTCCGTCCGAGTGCGATGACGCGGTCATGCCGGACGATCCGTGCCTGGAAGTCGCGGCTGTGGTAGTCGCCCTTGTCGGGCATAGCTGCGAGCAGGAGATACCAGTAGTCGTTGTCGGCCACCTCTTCGCGATCACCGACTTCAACAACACCCCAGTGCGCCACCGCCCAGGTCTCGGCATCAGACAGGGTGCCGGCGACATGCAGGAGGGTGGCGTGGCGGTCGTAGACGTACCAACGCAGGTCGGGCCCGTCCGTGCCCTGAGCCTCTGGTGGAGCAGTCATCTCGTGCCGCCTTCCTGATCGCTCCCACATGGCCGGTGGGTGATGATGTCCATGCTGGCACTGCTCGACAGGTCAGTCGCCACAAACTCCGTGCGAGGCAGACGTCCCGGGGCATCGGCCACGAGCTCGGCTCCAGCAGCAGGATCAGCGTGAAGCCGACAGTTCTGGCGCCTGCCCCCAGCACGGCAGCTGCGGTCGCAAGAGGCCTGGCGCAGGCCTGATGAGTGATCCCCACACCATCATCGCTCTCGCCGTGTCGAGTGGCGTGAGACGCCCATGTGGCTTCTTCCGAGTGGCTGGTCGTCTGAACGTGCGCATAGGCGTTCGGAGCGTCAGCGACCCGGGGGCCGGTTGCGCCGGTAGGGCTCGCGGTGCTGGTGCGCGCCGGGCGGCGCGTGGGTGTCCAGGAGCGTGCGGACCTCGGGCAGCTGCAGATGGTTCAGGACGCGACGACCAAGTGGGGTGGTGGTCAGCGGTTGGTAGCGGTGCCCGCGGATCAGGAGAGGGGCGCCGAGGTCGGCTTCGAGCCTGCGGATCTGTCGGTTGAGGTTCTGGTGGTGGTGCCCAAGGCTGGCGGCGGCGCGGCTGATGCTGTGGTGGGTGACGACTTCTTCGAAGCGGCGCAACCGTTGCCAGCCGGCACGGTTGCTCTCCACGGCGCGGCGGATCTCGGCGGGCAGGGTGGGGTAGAGCCGGTCGCTGTGGATGCCTCTGCGCAGGGGCGGGATGCCGAGCTCTTTGCGGAGCTTGCGGATGGTGTCGTGGTTGACTCCGAGCTCGGCTGCGATGTCGGTGTTGGTGCGGCGCAGTGTGCCGGCTTGTTCTCGGAGCCAGTTGGGGTCGATTCCGTCGCCGCGGACGGCGTCCTGGTTTTTGATCCGGTCTCCGACTCGTCGAACCGGCAGGCGGATGCCGGCACGCTTGGCGTACTGGCTGATCATGGTGCTGGAGAACCGGGTCTCGGCGGCGAGGGTCACGATGCTCTTGCCGGCCTCGGCGTGCTCGCGCTGGAAGAACTCGGCGGTGAGGACCTGCTCGGCGCGGACGCGGGTCGGGGTAGGACGACGTGGGGCTCGGACAGTGCGCTGCGGCAGGGGCCTGTGCAGCTGTCCGATCGCGTAGCGGACGTGGTGGGTGCTGACTCCGAGGAGAGCGGCGGCGGCGCGGAGACTGGTGATGCCGTCGGCAAGGAGCTGGCGAAGCGCCGCGGTGTCGATGTCGTCCGGCTCTCGGCCGGGAAGGGCGAGCCCGGTGGCGCAGCTCGTGGGTGGGCTCCACGTCACTGGTTCGTCGATGCCGGCGGCGGCGAGCAGCCCGGTCGCGTGGTCGTGCAGTGCGGTGCGCAGCGTGCTGGTCATCTGCAGCCCGAACGTCTGGTAGTTGGTGCGCTCGTCGTGTTTCGTGAGCCCGAGGGGGTGTCGAGGGTCTCCCAGGTCCGCGCCGGTGAGCAGCGTGAACAGGTGACGGCGGGCGTGCAGCAGCCGGGCGCCGTGGCCGGGCAGGGTCTGACCGGCGGCGCTGAGGGTCTGCCACTCGCTGTTGGTGAGGTCGACGGTGGCGAACACCGCTCGCCGGCGGCGGTAGTCGATCGGTGAGTGGTGGGCGTCGAGGTAGGCGGCGATGTTGCAGATAGCGGTCAGCACGTCAGGGTGGGATCGTGCCAGAGCGCTCAGGGAGTGGCCCATGCCCGTGCGCCATGGAGTGAGCTCGCCGGAGACGTGGATGTTCCGCGTCGGGTTGCCCGGGATGAGCAGGGCGCTGGTGATCGTGAGCGCGACGTCGGTGGAGCGGGTCGGACGGGTCGGCAGGAACCGGATGAGCCAGTCCGGCCAGAGACGTTGCGGCACGTGTCGGGCCCGGTCGGCGACGGTGCCCGGTTCCTGGTCGGGCGAGCGCGGAGCGCAGGTGCGGGTGCGGTAACGCAGCCGTTCGGTGACCGACAGATCCTCGTCGATCCCGTGGAGCACCGTGCTTTGCAGCGGCGGCGACAGGGTGGTCAGCCGTTTCACCGACAGGATCATGAGCCCGCCCGCCCTGGTCGCGGGCCTGTGCTCGTCTCGGTGCTTGCCGTGGACGTCTCGGATCAGCGGCGCCAGCCTCGTGCGGCGATCCTCATTGTCAGCTGCGTGGTCAGCTGCGTCCCGGTCGCTCTGGCCGGTTGTGCCGGCAGGTCCGGTGGTCGTGTCGAGGCTGATGATGTCGATTGCGTGGCAGGCCATCGCCGCGGCCACGAGACTGGCAGCGGGGTTGTGCAGTTTCTGGGCGTTGTTGTGCTGACGGTAGGAGCTGAGCGCGTCGCTGGTTGCCGGTCCGAGACGTTCCACCTCGGCCAGCGTGACGCGCTGCGGGAGCCAGGTCGCGACCGCTTCCAGGTCCCGCAGATCGGTGACCGCAGCCAGGTCCATGCGGTCCACGCTTATGCGGTCCACGCCTATGCGGTCCGTGCCCATGCGGTCCAGCCGCGTGTTGATCCAGGCCTGTGCCGCGAGCCGCGGGTCGTCGTCTGGCAGCAGTTCGGGCCATGGGGCGGCCAGTAGGTCGGCGTAGCAGGGGCGGGCGTGGCGGGTGGCGCCCAGCGTGCACCGCGTTGTGCCCGCCAGTCCGGACCGGTCCGAGACCCGGGAGTGCGGGGTGCGGCGGCAGGCGGGGCAGACCGTGACCAGCAGGCACCGGTGAGTCAGGCAGGCGAACGTGTGCGGGAGCTGCCAGCGCAGCGGCCACCACCCACCGTTCTCCTTGAGACATCTCGGGCAGTACCGGGAGCCGGGGATCGGCGTCCAGCCCAGGGGGTCGAACTGGTCCAGCACCGCCAAATCGAGCGTCCCGGCGACCAGGCCGGTCTGTGTCTCGATGCGGCGCAGCGTCCCGGCCGGGATGTCCTTGGTGAGGGCGTAGTTGCGCCAGATCCGTAGCCGGTCGTCCAGCCCGAGCAGGGGCGCCAGCCGCCGCAGCGGGACACCGTTGCGGTGTGCCAGGCGCAGCAACCAGGAGTCCAGCGCCTCACCTGGGGCGAGCCGGACCCGCAACGGCAGGGTCCGCGCCCATCCCGGCACCAGCGGCGTCACCTCACGCGGCATCAGTCACGCTGCTGGTTTGCGTGGTGTGGAGGTGAGGCGGCCGGCGGTGAACGCGGCCTCCAGCTGCGCCCTGACCGTTTCGGATGCTTCGTCGATCCGGATCGTGTCCAGCAGGTCATGGGTGAGCTCTTCGGCGCTTGTGCGGATGGCCTTGTAGCAGCCGCGGGTGATCAGCGTGATGAACGAGCCGATGTGGCCGCCGGTCCGTGCGAAGAGGTAGTCGCCCAGGTCGGTGAGCATCCCTGGGCGCGCGGCGCCGAGCACGAGCTGCCGTTCGGTGGACTTGAGCAGGCTGTGCCACTGGCGCCTGCCGGACTCGTCGGCCACGGTGAACGGCGGCAGCTCCAGCCGCGTCCACCGCCGGGCGGTCTGAGCCATGACCGCGCTGTCGCCGGTCAGCCCCTCGGCGAACAACCGGCGTTCGGACAGCCCGACGCCGGCGAACAAGAACGTGACCGGTAGCTCGTTGGCCAGCCACTTGAGGTGGTTGGCGACCTCGATCCCGTCGCGGCGGTGCGGGTCGATGAAGTGCAGGTCGTCGATCACCCCGATCCGGGTGTCGCAGGACAGCACGCAGTCCACCGCCCAGCTGGCCAGCTGGGCGGCGCTGGCTCGTTCGGTGCCGGGGTGCCCGTAGAACTCGCAGATCATCCGGTTCAGCGTGCGCAGCGTGGTCCGTGAGGTCAGCCCGACCCGGAACACGGGCAGTCGTTCGTGGCCCTCGTCGGTGACCGGGCCGTGCCGGCGCCGCTGGGCGCGGTCGACGTCCCGCGCGAATGTGTTCGCGATCGTGGTCTTGCCCAGGCCCGGCAGCGCGTCGATGACCGCTGCGCCGCGGACCCGGTCGGGGTCTTGCCGGTTGGTCGCCACGATCTGGTCCAGCTCGTCGTGGATCGCGGCCAGCTGCGGAGTTCTGATCGTGCCGAAGTTCGCGTGCCAGTCGGCCCGGGCGTCGTCGTATTCTTCCCGGGCATCCTGACTCAGCCGTCTGATCTGCTGTTTGCTCAACGGTTCGGGCCGTACTCGCGCGGGGGCGTCGGTCCACCGCCGCCAGCCTTCCTTGCGCGAGAGCGTGTAGAGGCCGTTCACGGGAGCACCTCGAACGCGTCCTCGTAGTAGTCCTCGTCCGCCGCCTCGTCCAGATCGTCGCCGTCGTCGTCCTCACCGACTACGACAGCGGCGTCGATCCGCTGAGCTCCTTGGCGGTCTACTGCGGGAGCGTCGCCGGATGGGCCACTGCCGGGCGCGTCGCTGCCGGTCGGGTCACCGGGAGGCGGGAGCGCGGCGTACTCGGCTGACAGGCGCACGGCGAGGTGGCGTTCTCGCCGGTCGGTGACCAGTCCACGGTTCCACCGCCCGAGCAGGCTCGCCAACGCTTCGGAGGGATCGAGCCGATCGGCGGTGGCCAGGCGACGGGCGTACGCGGCCGCGTCGGCGGAGAACGGGGCCTCCAGCAGCGGGCTGTGCTCCCAGTCCAGCCGATGCCAGGTGTCGTCGTGCGGGTCCTGGAACCAGGCGTGACGCACGTCGTCGGGGTTGACCCGGATCGGCCACTTGCCCGCCAGCGCACCGCCGTAAGGGCTGGCCGCGTTGCGGTATCCGTCCAGCGCGGGCCCGTTGTAGCGCAACCCGCCCACCTCCACCCCGTAGTGCTGGATGGTCCGGGCCGCCACCGGCAGGAAGTCCAACGCCAGATCGGGAGTCGCCGGGATCCGGAGCACTCCGGCGGTAGCGACACCGGCGGCGAACATCTCGGCCGGGGACAGCTTCACGTGCGGCCACTGCGCAACCGTCAGCCCGTCGTGCTTGGCCAGGTGGTAGACCCCGGCCACCCACTCCCGGATCACGTCCTCCAGCTCGTTCAGGAACAAGAACGTCTCGTCCTGGACCCGCTGCCCCCGCGAGTGCACATCGGGTCCTTTGTAGGCGGGTAGATGCTGGATCAGGCCCTCACGTACGGTGCGGAAGAACCGCTCGACCGTCGGTTTGTCGGTCGGCTTGTGCGGCTGCGCGGGTTGGATCGAGATGCCCAACCGGGTGCAGACCGCGATCACGTGCGTCGATAAGAACACTTTGCCGTGATCGACGACCAGGGTCTCCGGCGCGCAGACCGGACCGGTCAACGCTGGCCCGTCCTCGTCGAAGACCACGTAGGACGGGACCCCGTGGTAGGGCCAGGTCGCCTTTTTGGGCCACGACGGTGGCGCCGCCCGGCCCGCGACCGCCTCGTAGAGGACGCCGGCGACGTCGACCGCTTTCGTGGATACCGAGGTGACCCGCAGGCCCACGATGCACCGCGTGAACAGGTCTTGGGCGACTGTGAGCTGGGCTCGCACCCACCGGCACGTCACCGGCTCCATCGCGAACACGTCCAGGTCCTGGGTATCGAGCACCACATACTCACCTGGCCGGGTCGCCCGGAGCCTGCCGTAGACGCCGGTCGGGCGATCCGCGATCGACCGGCGACCCTTCGCGCTGCCCGCGACCGCGTTCGTGCCCTTGGCCAGCTCGCCCAGGCGTCGGTATGCGGTCGCCTGGGACGGCTCGGGGACTACGCCCTGGCCGTGCTCATCCAGCAGCCGGGCCGACACGCGGGCCAGCAACGCCGCCCGGCTCGGCGTCGAGCCGCCCACCATCTCGGCCATCACCGCCCGGACTGCGTCGTCCCAGCGCGGATCGACCCTGCTGCCCCGCCCGCGGATCAGGCGGGCATCGACCAGCCCGGCCTCGCCGTCGCGACGATACGCAGCCACCCACCGGTGGACCGTCCTGGACGTGACCGACAGCTCGGCGGCCATGGCCCCGATCCTCTCCTGCAGCGAGGACCCGTCACCGGCCAGCACCTGCCGAACATGCCGGGCGCGTTCGGAGACCTGTTCGCGCTGCGGCCTCGACAGTCCCGCGAGCGTCGTTCCCACGCTGACAGCTCCGACAGAATCGCTCGAGCGGCCGGTTGCGGCGACGCAGCCGGCCACCAGTCGGCCCAGAGTGACCGACGTGAACTGGCCCGTGCGCTCGTTACGGATCACCACCGTCGCGCCGTCGAGCTCCATCAGCTGCACCAGGTCGCCGTCGAACACGACTTGTGCACCGGCTCGCAGGTCGATCACGTTCCCGCTCTGCGCGCCCGTCATCCACGGGTCTCCGTCCGCCAGATCGGCGAGCCGGCCCCCAACGGCACCGCCAGGTCGGTGGTCAACGCCCCGGTCCACAGCAGATGCAACAGCAGCGGCCGAACCCGTCCCGAGACCTCTGCTGGCTCGGCCGCTCGCTCGATCCCGCCCAGCGTGGCCTGGTCGCCAAGCAGGCCCACGACCACCTCGCTGAGCCGATGATCGATGACATTCGGGCGCCGGTACCCAGCCAGGAACCGGACGTTCTCCAGCAGCACCGGGTCGGTCCCGGACCATCTCTCGAACGCCCAGCCGCGCACTGCGAGCGCTGCCGCCGTCCAGTCGAAGACCTCAACCACCTTCGGGTCCGACAACCGGTGCATTGGCTTCACATCGACCACCGTCACGCCACCATCAGCGTGCGACAGAAGAAGGTCGGGGACATGGCTTCGGTCCCGGCCCTCGATTCGTCCTCGCAGCAGGAACGGCTGTGCGACGATGCCGCGCACGCCTGGGTCGAAATCGGCCAGCAAGATCCGTGCCAGCTCCAGCCGGCTCTCGTAGGCGACCATCCCGCCCGTCGTTGACGACCAGTACCAGCCCGAGTAGAACGTGCGGCCCTTGTACCAGCGGAACTGCCGAACAGGTCCAGCCGCCACCAGCTCCGAGAGAGCAACCCGTCCCAGACTGGTTTCGACCCGCTCTCCAGTCGCCGCGCAGTACGTCAGCGGCAGCGAGTCAAACCGAACAGAGGCTGTCGGCACGCCTACGATCATCCTCAGCGGGTCCTGCCGGTGTCGGCCGCCACGCCGGAGATTCTCAACGAAATGTCGGAAATGACATCTACTCTGACAAATCATTGAGAAACTGACAGGTTGGATGAGAACCTACAACGACCGAGCCGTCCAGGGTGGTGGGGGAGTGGGCTGCCAGCCAGGGTTCGGGGTCGGTGGGGGCGGAGTCGAACCCGCCGGGGTGGATCTGCAGGTGTAGATGTGGCCCGGTGGACTGCCCGGTGGACCCGACCTGCGCGACCTGGGATCCGGCGGTCACGACGTCACCTTCGGAGACCACGGTGGAGGCGTCGCTCAGGTGGGAGTACGTGGAAGCGACCTGTCGCGGGCCGTCGGGGCCTGCGAGGGTGTGGTCGATGACGAGCAGGTTGCCCGCGCGCGGGTCCGGGCCCGCGTAGGCGACGACGCCGTCGGCCAGTGCGAGCACCGGGGTTCCGGCGGGGGCGGCGTAGTCCGTCCCGGCGTGCAGCGTCCGGACTCCGGTCACCGGGTGGGTCCGCATCCCGAACCCGGACATGCGTGTCCAGGTGTCGGCCGGCAGGGGGAACGCGATGCGCGACGACACGGCCGGGCCGTCGTCCCGCTTGGCGTCGGTCGCGCCAGGCGTGGTCGTCAGCTGCTCCAGGATCGCCTGGGCGACGGGCTCGTACTGTGCGTACCGGTCCGGGAACGCGGAGACCTCGACGGCCTGGGCGGCGGCGCCCTTGGGCAGGTGCTGCCAGTCGGGGATGTCGAGCAGCCCGCGCGGTGATCCGTGGTTCGGGCCGGTCGGTCCGCCGAAGAACGCCGCTGCCTGATAGCTCGGGTCCATGAGCTGGGCGACGGTTCCCCACCCGGCTGCCGGGCGCATCTGGAACAGGCCCAGGCTGTCGTGGTCCTGCCCGGTCCCGTCATGGGGGTAGGTCGTGGAGTCGGGGTACGCCCCGGGGTTGGCGAGCATCCGCAGATGCGACTCCGTCAACGCCGCCATCAGCGCGACCAGAACCCCGTCCCGCCCCACGCCCTCAGTCGTGGAGCCGGTGGCGATGATCGTCGCGGCATGCCCGAGCTGGACCCGGTCCAACTGCACGAGGGCACCGCCCGTGGTGGATGCGGTGAGCTCTGCGGGCAGTGACCCGACCGGGCCTACCGTGGTGCCGCCGGGCGTGCACCCGCTGGCGGTGGGGGCGAGCAGGGCGTAGGCGGTCAGTGCGGTGGGCGGCCCGAACAGGAACACCACCACGGCGACGATCGCGAGGGCACGCATCATGGGTGGTCCTCAGAGCAGGGCGGTGTCGGAGGTGGACAGCCGCAGCAGGTGGCACTGCTCGTAGGCCGGGGCGCAGATCATGAACACCGTGAACTGCACCTGCGAGCTGGCCGAGACTGCCGCGCCGTCCCAGGTCCCGGCCCGGTGCCGTAACCCGGTCACGGTGCGGGCCGTCGTCCCCTCGACGACCGCACCGTCAGGGGCCTGGGCGACACCGTCGCGCCACGCGGCCGGCTCGACGACGTCGGTGACTTCGAGCCACTGCCTGGTCTGGTACTGACCCAGGTGCGTCCATGCCTTCGGAGTCGGCAGGTAGGTCCGCAGATCCAGCAATAGGCCGGGGGTCTCCTCCCCGGTCGGGTCGGCGACGTTGAGGAGCTGCTCGGTCAGGTTGGGCAGGTTGGAGCTGGTGGTGTCCCAGGTGAACAGTGCCTCGGCCACGGACCGGGCGAACCTGTCGGGGTCGGTCGTCCCAGCGATCGGTGTGCCCGGGGTCGGGTCCGGTTCCGTGGGGGTACCGGTAGGGATACCGGTCTCGGTGGCTGTGGCGGAGGGAGCCGCTGGCGATGCGGCGTGGTCGTCATCCACAGGGCTCGGGGTCGCGAGCCGAAGCACGACAGCGATGAGAACCAGGGCGAGCACGACGATCAGGGCGCTGAGTGCACGGTGGTCCAGGACCCACGTCTTGAGGTCTCGTAGGTTGCGCATGGTCATGCCTCCGTGTGGTCGCGGCGGGCGGCTTGGGCTTGGTCGCGGGCGGCGCGTGCTGCGGCGGCGAACCGGGTGGTCTGGTCCAGGACGTTCTCGAACACCGCCCAGTCCTTCCCGTGGGTGCCGGGGCCGACGTCGGTGGGGTCGTAGTGCTCCCACCACCCGTCCAAGCCCTGCCACAGCAGCGCGAACGCCCGCAGCGAGTGCCGGCCCTTGCCACGGGTATCCCGGTCCGACTCGGGATCGTTCAGCCGCTGGATCGCGGCGGCGACGACCTCGTTGACTTCCTCCTGGCTGACCGGCTCCACCGCCTGGGCGGTGGGGTCGGTGGCGGCGAGCTCAGCCTTGACCTCGTCGTACAGCGGGAACACGGACGCTCCCTCGCGGATCTGTTCGAGGGCCTCGGTGGCCAGGGCCCGGACGCGCTCGGGGCGGGCGGGGTCCTGGGCGATGTCGGACAGGGTCGCGATGCGGTCCAGGCGGGAGTAGGACGCCTTCCCGGTGACCATGCGTGCCGCCTGTGCCCGAGTGCGTTCGCGCAGGTCACGCGGTGGTGCCAATTTGGCACCACCGTCGATGTCCGAATTAGCCCCCACCTCGGAAGCAGGCTGCGCGATGGCTTCCTGGGCGTCGTCGTCGGCACCGAATCGGGTGTTCGACTGGCGGCGCGCGGCGTCCTCCGCCAGGAGCTGCTTGATCTCCCGGTACAGCTGCGCAGCCTCCACGTCGTCCAGCGGCTTGCGCAGCTGTTCCTCGTCCCGCTCGGCCAGCACCTCCTGGAGGCGGTCGGAGATCCCGCTGCGTACCCACGGTCGTGTGGTCGTCCAGCCGAGGCGCTGGATCGCGACCAGACGCCGGTACCCGCACACCAGGACCAGGTCCGGGGTCACGGTGATCGGCTGCAGCAGCCCGAACTGGTCGATCGACGCCGCCAGGGCGTCGATGTCCCCGAGGTCGTGGCGGTGCCGTTCGCCGACGGTGATCGCGTCGACGGCGACGTCCAGGCGCAACACGCCTTCCGCGGTGTCCTGCTTCTGGGTGCTGGGTTCAGGCATCGCACACCACCCGCAGGGCGGGCCGCACCGTACCCTCGGGTACTGCGGCGCGGGCAGGGCTGGCGGCGACCAGCGCGCGCACGAAGCGCTCGTCGGTGAGCATCTTGGCGGTCCGTTGCCCGCGCATCAGCCGTTCCAGCAACCCGTCCCGGACCGCCAGTGCCGGGTGGTGGGGGTGGCCGAGGACGACGGCGCACAACGCGGTCCACCGCCGCAGCTCCAGATCGAACCGACCCAGCGCCGTCTTGTCCCGGCGTAGGTACTCGAACGCCCGAGTCCTGTCCCCGGTGATCGTCAGGCGCTCGGTGATGTAGTCCAGGCACGCTCGGGCATGGGTGACCTTCCAGCCGAAGCCCGCCAGGACCTTCGCGGCGAGGTCCAGTGCAGTGCGGGTCTCGATCGTCGCGACCCGTGACGGTTGCGATGCGACCACGGCCTCGGTGGCGTCGAGGTGATCCAGGAGCGCTGGGTCGACGGAGACGACTTCGCCGGTGATGGTCTCGATGGATCGGGCGCCGTCGAGCTCGTAGTCGCTGAACCGGGTCGCGTCGTGCTGGTCGGAGGTCAGCAGCCGGCGGGCACGGGACTGGTCGCACAGCAACCCGTTGGCTCGGTCCTCGGCCATCAGCGAGAGCTGCACCGCTCGGGTCACCACTCCCCAGGGGTCGTCGGCTTCGGCGGTGGCCGGCGCCCGGAGGACCTCGAACGCGGCGAACGCTGCGTCGTGCGGCGTCTGCCGGTACTTCTTGGCCATGCCGGCGTACTTGGCCATGCAGAACTCGATCAGCTCGGTGGCCTCCGGATCGGTCGACCAGGAGACCGGGCCGTCCATGTGCAGGCGCAGCAGGAGGATCCGCAGCCCCTCACCGGTCGTGAACAAGGGGCGGGCGCCCTGTGACGTACTGCATTCGGGCCTCGCGGGGAACGTCATCGTGGTGGTCATCAGATACCCGTCCTCTCGGTGCCGTGCTGTGGTTCGTTTCGTTCCTGTCGGCGGCTGCTGGGCGTGAGCGCCTGTTTGGCCGCCTTGACGGTGTTCTTCGCGGCTGCGGTCGGTCGGCGCAGTGCGCGACGCACGATGGCGGCGTGGAGGTCCACGCCACGGGCCAGGGCCTTCCTGCTGAGCAGTGAGGGAAGGTCTCCGGGACGGACCCAGGCGACCTCCCGTTCGCGTGGGGCGCGGGCAGGCGTCCGGGCAGCCTTGCGGCGGGCCTGGTCGTCGAAGGCGTGCGGATCGGTGCTCGGCGACTGGGCCGGATTCTTGGGCTGGACCGGTTGGGTACGCGGGCCTCGGCTGTGCTGCGAGTGCGGGGATTGCGGGTTCACAGGCTCACCACCTCAGAAGGCCGACGACCAGGGCCGCCGGGATCGGGACGGAACATTGGCGGGGCGCCCGCAGGCGATACGGGGCGCGGATCGGCGGTGTGGCCCCGCCTCTGTCCCGGTCGCGGCGCGGTTGTGGGCGCCAGCGCCGGCCGCCCGTTCTGCGCGGCGGCAGGGTCAACGAGACGCCGCAGCGCGCCCGCATGGACGGGGCCGGTGAAGGCGTTGCCAGGGCCGACCAGCTGGGAGCGCGCGACGACGCCGTCGGCGCGCAGGACCAGCGACGGCGGCAGCAGGATGTGGCCTCCGTCGCCGTGGAAGCTCAGCCCCGGCCGCGGCGCGTCCCACGACGGCTGGGCGGTCTGCGGTGAGTGGGGGAAGAGCAGGTGCAGCCCGCCGGCCGGGGTGCTGATCGCCAGGCCCGGCCGGGGCAACAGACCCGCCCGCATCGCGAGCCGCACCGCGCTGATACCCGACCGGGAACGGTCGGCGTAGATCTCGACGACATCGAGACCCGAAGCGGCGCCAGTCGGGATGGCGACGTTGGTGGCCGGGTACCGCGACCACCACGAGTCCACCCGGTCCAGATCAGACGACGCGGTGCCTGGCCCGCTGGGCAGCAAAGGACGAGTGCTGCCTTGGACGCAAGGGAAGACCGGCACGCCCGCGGCGGCGAGCAGCAGTGCCGCATCGGCGGTCCCCTTGGTGCTCGCGGCGCGGCCGACTGCCTCCAGCGGTGCCGGGTCGAGCTCGTGCGTGGTGTCCATGGCTCGACCCTGACGATCCAGCGCGCACTTTCCGCACACCTAACGTGCGCACACCACGGGTGCGCGCAGTGTTTGTGCAGGTCAGCAGCGCACACCAAGTCGTTTCAAACAAGGGGTTGACGCGGCTTGCCCGGCGCCTGAATGCCCGTCCCAGCCGGAACCACAGCCAGGTGCGCGCACAGCCTGCGGGAGGTGTGCGCCTAATCTGCGGCAGGTGCGCGCGCAGTCAGCGGCACGTGTGCACGGTCACTCCCCCACGATTCTGGACCAGCCCGGTGTGGTGCGGCGCGCACGCCGCTAGTGCCGCAGTGCGCGTCATCGCACGGGCGCCGAGCTGACGTGCCCCTCAATCCGGGGCGCGGCAGCAGGCCGGGACAGGCCGCTGACATCACGTTCTGCCGCAGCGTCCACAGCGCGCCAAGGGCTGAGTCCGCTCCTTGTCTCGGGTGTGATTCGGCTTCGGGGAGGCCGCCTGCTCAGGCTCCCTGGTCTTCTTTTGTCATGCCGCGGCGGGTGGTGATCTCGCGTGTGCGTTCCGGCGGGTCCGGTGGCGGCCATTCGTCGTCGCTGCGGTCGTAGATCTCGTCGGCCAGGCGTTTGCGGGCCAGCTCGGCGTGCCCGGTGACGTACTGGATGGTGATGTCGTCCAGCCGTGAGGTCTCATCATCCGGGTTGGCCTGCTTACCGACCTGTGCCGCCCAGCGGGCCAGGTCGATGTTCTCCTCGGCCATCGCGCGGGTGTGGACCAGGTGGGCGACGTCACCGATCGCCGCGGTCATCGTGTGGTCGATCCGGTCGCCCTCGAACAACCAGGTCCACCCTTTGGAGCGGGTCTGGCTGAAGGGGCGGCCCCGGACGATCTTGAGCGCGGTGACCAGATCGTCGATCCCGTCGGCGCCCCGGGCACGTGCCCGGGCCTGGAGACGTTGGAACAGGTCGATGTCGACCAGCAGCCCCTCCACCTGGTAGCCGGGTGTACCTGATGCGGCGAACGCCGCCGACTCGGTCGCGTCCGGGACATAGAGCCGGCCGGTGGCGGGGTCGGTGCCGAGCCAGGCCCGCACCCCGGTGACCAGCGAGCGGGCACGGCCCTTCACGATCCCGAAGTCCTCGGCCAGCTCCGCCGAAGTGACACCCCGAGGGTGGAGAGCGAGATACGCCAGCGTTTCTACGTGCAGGGCCTTGAGCCGGGCCGTGGGCTCGGTGATCCTCCCGTACGCGGTCGCGGTCACCGGCCCGAGGAGCATCAGCCGGGGACGCCGGTGCTGGTCCGGGTCGAACCACGCGGCAACATCCTGATCCAGGCTGGGGTCGGCGTCATGGATCTTCTTGTCCGGTGGCGGAGCCATGACCGGCGCCAGCGTTTCGACGTCTTGCGCCGTGGTGGCAGCGGCCTCGACGTAGTCGGCGGTCGGCGCGGGCAGCAGCGACCAGGGGCCTGCCGGTGCGTGCTGGTCGGCGGGTCGTGGCTGCACGGCTTCCAGGGGGCCAGCAGCCGGTGTATGGCTGGCCAGTACCGGCTCGGCCTCTGCCTGTCGGACCGGTGCAAGACGTACGGGCTCCAGTGCCGTGACCTTGGTCGGTACTTCTTCGGCGGCTCGGGTGACCTCGACGATGGCGACCGACGCGGCCAGCTCGTGCTCGGCCAGCCCCACCGCCGCCAGATCCCATCCCAGCGCCGGCACACGCAGCCGCCCCTCGCGGACGTCGACGACAAGCCCAGGTATGGCCGCCTCAGCGAGGACAGGTGACGGTTCAGCAGCCGCACCGAGCAGCACGACCGCAGCACCGGACCGGTCCTGGTCTGTGTCCAGGTTCGCGTTCAGGGTGTGCAGGGCGGACCGGGTGGTGGTCCCGATGCCTGGCGCAGCGATCAGGGCGTGCGACTCGTCCCGCTCGCGCCCAGCGCTGTCCCGCAGGGTGGTGATGGCGGTGTCGACCTCGCTGACGCAAGCGAGGGTGTCGTAGTCGTCGGTGTGGTCGTGGTGGTGGCGGAAGTCGGCCAGACCGGTCACGTCCCAGCTGGTGGCCAGGGTGTGCAGGGTGGTGTTCTCCGTCCACGGGTGCAGCAGCAGCTCGGCCGTGATGTACCGCCCGAAGGCGTCGACCGATTCGCGGTCGCCGGTGACGGTCACGGTGCGGGCCCGTTCGAGGTCCAGCAGCCACACGTGCCCGGCCTCGTCCATGCCGACGGTCACCAGCAGCGGGTACGGCGCCAGCACATCGTCCGTCAGGGTCTCCGCCGGTGCCTCCGACAGAGCGGCGGTCCACCGGGTGCCGGACCCGACCCACGGCAGCGGCAGGTTCGTCGGCTCGGCCAGGTGGACGACGGCGTCGGTCCCGGTGAGCTCGACCCCGACCAACGCGGGCACGTCCCCGCCAGGGCTGCCCTGGTGTGACGCGGCCAGGCCGCGCAGGAGACGGTCCAGGGCGTCGATGTCCCCGACCCACGCCTGCCCCGTGGTCGTGATGGTGCGTTCGACCGGCACCGTGCTGCTGGGGGCGGGGGTGATGCGGTGGCCGGGGCGTCGGTAGCGCCACTGGGTCGCGCGACGGCGACGGAGCACGACCAGAAGCCCGGCAGCGAGCATCACACCCCCGCCAGCGAGCCCCGGAACCAGCCACGCTGGACCCACGAGGTCGCTCTGGTCTGCTTCCGCAGTGTCGTCCTCTGTCTGGTCTGGTGGTGTTGGCGGCGCGCTGGCGGCTTGCCCCTCACTAGTGCCTGTTGGCGCGGGCGTGGACCGGGTGCCAGGCGGGTTCGTGGGGCCCGCCCAGGGGTTGGTGTGCGGGACTTGTTCGGTTGCGTCCGGGGACCGGGTGCCGCCGCGCACACCCTGGTGTGCGGCGGACCCGTCCGGAACTGGGATCGCGAGGCCGGGCCCGGTAGCGCTGCGATTCTGCTCGGAGCGGTCGCGGTCGGTGGCCGTGTCCACGTCCGGCTCGAGTTCCGAAGATGCGGGCTCATGCGTGCGATCCTGCTCGGCCTTTGCTGGCGGGGTGCTTGAGTCCTTGGCTGCCGTCTCCGTCTCGGCAGACCGCTCTGTCCCGGGCTTGGCCGGAGCAGGTGTGATGGTGGGGATGGTCAGGCGCCAGCCCGGCCTGATGAGGTCGGGGTCGGTCAGCCGGTCGCCGTCGGGCTGCACGGTCTGCTCGGAGGCCTCCACGATGTCGGTGTAGCGGCCAGCGTCACCCAGCTCGTCGAGCGCGATCTGGGTCAAGACGTCCCCGAGCCGCACGGTGTAGATCTCGTCGCGGGGCGCTTCGTTGGCAGCCGCCGGCTCTGCCGCAGCGATGGCTGTTCCAGCGTCGGATCCAGCACCGTGCTTGGCGTCGTTGTCTGGTGGTGGAGCGGGTAGGCGCAGGACGGTGCCGGGGATCAGGAAGTCGGGCCGGTCGGCCAGGACCTTCTGGTTGAGGTCTTTGATCTCGGTGAACCGCATGGGGTCGCCGAGCTGGTCGCGGGCGATGCTCCACAGGCTGTCGTCCTCGACCACCGTGTACGACACCGTCCGCGGGCGCGCCTGGCCCTGGCCCGATGAGTTCCGTTCGTGCTGGTCGGGCGTGGTGTGCGCAGAGGTGCGCGCAGGTGTGCGTGAGGCCTCGGCACCGACTGGGGTGGTGTGCGGGGCGGTGGTCTCAGTGTGTGAGGGGGCCGCGTCGGCCGGGGTCTGGGCAAGGGCCGGTGGGATGGACACGGCGAACAGTAGTGATGCGGTGGTCAGCAGACGTCGGGCCAGACCGCGGGGAAGGCCGAGCGGGCCCGGGACCGAGATCCGGCCGCTGAGCGCGACCGTCTCGAGGACGATGGTGAGCGTCAGGTAGGCCCAGGCCGCCCACGTCACGCAACCAAGCACGAGCACGACCAGGGTGGTGCTGCCGGCGCTGGTCAGGACCAGGCCGAGGTCGTCCCATCCGAACCCGGCGGGCAGGAGCCGGTGGCGGGCCAGCTCCAGCACGACCGGGACACCGATGACAAGCAGAAGCAGCCCGAGCGTTGCCGCGAGGCCGCGCAACCGGTCACCGGTCGTGGGCCGCACACCAGGGTGCGCGCGCTGTGGTGCGCGCCTGGAAGTGGGTGAGGTCGTCATGAGCGTCCTTCCTGCTCTGTCCCGGCAAGGGTGCGCACCAGGCGTGCGGTCGCGGACCCGGAGACCTGCCGGGGGCCGGCGATCGAGCCGATGATCGGTGACTGGTAGGTGTCCGCGACCGTCACGGTGAGCGTCGCGTCCGTGACCGTCGCCGACCCGGAGACTCCGGCGGCGGACAGGTAGGACTGCGCGGCGGCACGAGCGGCATAGGGGTCCACCGTCAAGGTCTGAGACCCGGGTGTCCCGCCCTGCGTGAGCGCGATTTGCTGGCCGCCGGTGCGCGCTGCCTGGGCGGCCAGGTCGTTGACGCGTTGCTGGGCGTGCAGGGTCCCGCCGAGCTCGACGACGAACGCCGCGCACACCAGCAAGGTCGCTACGCACACCACCAGGAACGGCAGCACAGACCCCGTCTCACGCTCGTTCTCGGCCCGCGGCGCGGTGGTGGCTGGCTGGTGCTGGATCACTGAGACCTCCAGGTATCGACCGGGGATGAGACGGAGGCCTGCATCGTCAACGGGCGCCCGATGGGGATGCCCAGACGGCGGGGGTCCAGGCGGCAGGTGACGGTGGCCGAGACCGTCGCTGGCTGGCCGGCCGGCGCCAGCAGGCCGGCCGTGTCGAGGGCGACGTCGGTCGAGGCGCAGCGCAGGTCCTGATTGGCCAGCGACATGGAGGCTGCCGCGGATGCGTCGGCCTGGGCGGTGGAGACGGTGCGGGCCAGCGAAGCGGTCCGGGCCGCGTCGGTGGCTGCGGCTTGGACGGACTGTTGTGCCAGCACGGACAGGGCACCGACGATGATCGCCCAGCCGATCAGCGCCACGGCCGGGATGGTGATGACGAGCTCGATCGCCACGACCCCGGCATCCCGTGACCGTCGACCTGGTGCGGTGAGCCGACGGCGGCGCGGTGAGTCTGGCCGCAATGGTGTGCGGGTGCCGGGGGCGGCACTTGGGGTGGGCAGTGTCATGGGGCACCTGACCCGGCAGGAGCGGTCAGGCGTTCGACGGGCATGGTCGCGGTCTGGGTGATGGTCAGGTCCCAGCCCGCGATCAGGGACTGGGTGCTGCCGGTCACGGTGACCGAAGCGGTGGTCTCGCTGCGCGTGACGGCCGCACGGGGAGCCAGGAGGAAGCCGCGTCCGGTCGTGCTGGCGAACTGGAGAGCGGCGGCCTGCCCGGTGCCGACGGTGCCGGTCTCGGCTGCTGCGCTGCGGGCGCCTTCGCTGGCGGCGGCGACGGCGACCTGGCGGCCGGCGAACCACAGCGTTGCCTGGATGCACGCGATGATCAGTAGCAGCACCAGGGGCAGCAGGATCGCGGTCTGGATGGCGGCCTGCCCCGCCTCACGGCGGCCCGCACACCAAGGTGCGCGCGCGTCAATCGCACGCATCGGGGCCCGGGTGCGCGCACCCCGGACCGGCGAGGACCGTTCGTCCGCGGTGTGCGCGGTCGTGAAGGGCATGCGGGTCCTTCCGGTGGTCGGGGCGCGGTAGGCGTGCGGATGGTTAGGGGAAGGTGTGCGGGCTAGACCGGGGTCAGCAGTCGCATGACCGACGGGGCAAGGAGCAGCGCGATGAACGTCAGTGCCATGACCGCGCCGGAGGCGCTCATGCGCACGGCGATGGCGTTGGCGGCGGCGAGGTCTTGGTTGCGTAGGGCGTTGCGTTGGGCCTTGGCGCTCTTGCGGAGGTTGTCGTAGATCGCGGTGTTCTCGGTGGCGGACTGCTCCAGGGTCTCGGCGAGGTCGCGCAGCTCGCTCACGCCGACCTGGTCGGCCAGGTCTTTGAGCGCGTCCCAGGGGCGGGTCCCGGACATCTGGGCCTGGGCCAGGGTGATGGCGATCCGGTTCAGGACCCAGGAGCCGGTGCCCTGGGCTGCCTGTTCCATGGCCTGTGGGACTCCGGATCCGCTGATCCGGCGCAGGGCGAGGAGGCTGGTGTAGAGGGACAGGGCGCGGCGGAATTCGGTGCGTGCCTTGGTTGCCTTGTCCGCGACGGTGTAGTGCGGGATGTGGAACAGGGCGGCACCGGCAAGGACCGCGGCTAGGGCCGGGACGGTGAAGGGCACCTGGATGCCCAGCAGACCGAGACCCAGGACGAGGAAGGGGCCGGCGAGCACGCCGAGGGCCGCGCAGACCAGCTGCTCGCCGTAGAACCGGGCTGTCGGGATGCCGAGCAGGGCCAGGTCGCGGTGGGGTGTGCGCAGCCAGAGTCCGGCCGGGAGGTGGTCGCGGCCCCACCGGCCCAGTCGTTCGGTGCTGCTCGGCACGGTCTGCTCCTGGGGTCGGGAGCGGGACGGGTGGTTCGCCGGGGCCAGGCGGGTCAGGCCCTGGGCGAGGTCGACGTGCGCGGGCAGGAGCTGGACAACCAGGAGGGCGAGGGCGAGTGCGATGGATGCGCCGGTCAGGCCGGCCCAGAACAGCCCGGTCATGACCGGCCCCCGGTGGTGAACAGGCGCGTGGGTCCGGTGCCGTTGGACATCCGGTTGAACCAGAACAGGGTCAGGGCGAAGAAGGCCGCCAGGACGAGGAAGACGACCTGGCCGAGCGGGGTACGGTAGGGCTCGATGTAGGTGCCGTTCAAGAGCATCGCGCCGAGGGTGCCGACGGTGATGACGGTCAGCCAGGTCGCGGTGGCGCGGTAGGTGGCGCGGCTGGCCTCGACCTCGCGGCGGGCACGCACCTGGTCGGCGACGTCGTCGGCCAGGTCGTCCAGCACCTTGGCGACGGGGCCGCGTAGCTCGATGGCGGTGACCAGGGACTGGGCGACCATGTCCGCGGTCGGGTCGGCGAGGTCGTCGGCGAACGCGGCCAGCGCCACCCGCGGATTCCAGCTCGACTCCAGCCGCGCCGCCAACGCCTGGACCTGCGGGGCGATCGGCGTCGGCGCGGTCCACGCCGTCGACCGCAGGGCACTCTCCAGGCCCTTGCCGCCCGAGAGGGACCCGGCCAGGGACCGGGTCCAGTCCTGGATCGCTTCCAGGCGGGCGATCCGCTCGCCCTGGGCCCGGTTGGACAGCATCGACGGCACCCCGACCGAGACGACGGGGCCGACCAGCAGGAGCAGTGGCCAGCCGGTGATCAGCCAGGCCACCAGGCCCGCGGCGATCCCGAGACCGAGCAGGATCCGGGTCCTTCGTGGCATCCGGCCGAACGCTGCCCGGGCCCGGTCGACGAGGCTGGTGCGCGGCGGGCGCGCGGCCGGCGGCAGGGCCGGGGGTACGGGGCGAAGGGCGTAGACGAGACCGACCAGGCCGCCACACACCAGGGCCCCGCACAAGGCCGCGACGATCATGACCGGACCCCGGTCGTCGCCCGGCCCGGCACCCCGGGGTGCTGCAGGGCTTCGCTGAAGCCCGCCAGGTCGAACCCGTAGGCCTCCAGGCCCTGGTGGTCCAGGTCCGGCATCGTGCGCGGGACCGCGGCGCCGTCTGGCCCGGGGGCGAAGATCTGGGTGGTGGCGTACCCAGTCTCCCGCTCCCCCGGGGTCACGGAGATGATCTCGGCGACCTGGCGGCGCGGGGCCTGACTGGTGGGGTCGTAGGACAGGTCGACGTGCACGATCAGGTCGATCGCATGCGCGAGCTTGGACGTCGCCAGGTCGTGGGTGACCTGTTCTTCGCCTTCCATAGCGCAGGTGACGAGCTTGCGGATCGCGGCGACCGCGCTGGTGGCGTGCGTGGTCGACAGGGACCCGGTGCCGGACTCCATCGCCTTGATCATGGGCCAGACCTCCGCGCCGCGGACCTCGCCGACGATGAGGCGGGACCGGTTGTACCGGAAGGAGCGCCACAAGGCCTCGGCGATGGTCGACTCCCCGGCCTGCCGCCCATCGAGCCCGACCTCACCGGACCCGGGGCGGGCTTCCCACGCGATCACGTTCGGGCGCAGGTCCTGCAGACCGAGCTCGTACTCCGTCTCGAACGTCGCGATCCGTTCCCCGGCAGGGATCTGGTCACACAGTGCGCGGGTCAGGGTGGTCTTGCCGGCGCTGGCCGCGCCCGAGACCACGATGGACTTGCGGGCCCGGACCGCTGCAGCGAGGAACGACGCCGCGATGGGGGAGAGCATGCCGAGCGAGACGAGCTGGTCGAGGGTGACCTGGATCAGGCGGTGGCGCCGGATGACCACGACGGGCCGGTCGGTCACCCACGCCGACGCCGCCAGCCGTGCGCCGCTACCGGGTAGGCGCATGTCCACGTACGGGTTGCGCTCCGAGAAGGGGCGGGCACCGGAGCCGGTGCGGGAGGCGATGTCCTGGATCAGCTGGATCAGTTCCTCGTCGGAGTCCGCGACCGGCTGCCCGGCGACCCAGGTGCCGTCGGCGAGCTGCAGCTGGACGGTGCGGTGGCCGTAGATCTCGATGTTCTCGACGTCGTCGTTGTCCAACAAGGGCTGCAGGCGGCCCATGCGGAACAGGCTGTTGAACACCGCATCCCGCAAGACCTCACGCTGGGCGGGCGTGAACTCGGACTTGCCGTCGTTACGCCGGTCGGTGGAGGCCTGCTTGACCAGCCGGTTGATCGCCTCCTTGCCGGCCTCCTCGCGCACCAGGGCGTCGGTGCCCGGCTCGAACCGCTCGGCCTGCTCGGTGGAGACCTGGTCCCGCAACGCGTCGACCAGGGCCCAGTCCACCGGCACCGGCCGCGCCATGGTCGCGGCGGAGCGGTTGGGCCGGGGGGACGTCCGGTCCACCGAGTCGGGGGAGTCCGGCTGCCCGGAACCGACCCACGGGTTGGCCGGGCGCCGCAGGTTCGGCGGCAGCTCGTGCGGGACCGGACGCGTCAGGTACGCGATGCCGGCCGGGT
The DNA here is from genome assembly GCF_044746965.1 of Promicromonospora sp. NPDC090134. Classification (NCBI taxonomy): domain Bacteria; kingdom Bacillati; phylum Actinomycetota; class Actinomycetes; order Micrococcales; family Promicromonosporaceae; genus Promicromonospora; species Promicromonospora sp. NPDC090134. The sequence continues at coordinate 28,494 of NZ_JBIVCZ010000018.1, forward strand.
CGGTGCCCTCGGGGGACTCGGTGCGCGGCTCGGCCGTCATGCCTGCTCCTGTCGACGATCAGCGGCAGCAGCCCACACCGCCGCAGGACCCGGTCTCCGACCCGGTGCCGGGGCGGAGTCTGCAGCCGCGGCCGAGGGGCTGGTTGGCGCTGGTGTGGGTGGTGCGGTGCCGAGCGAGATCTCCGCGGCCAGGGTTCGAGCGGTCGTGGCGAGCGAGCGCACGTAGCCGCTCTTGCGGAACCGGGACCGGGGCGGCGCCCCGAGGTGATAGGTCTCGGCATCCTTGGGCGAGTACGCGACAGATCCGGCCAGGGGGAGCCCGAGGAGCTTGGCCGCGCCGCGCCCGGAGTACGGGCGGTCTGGCCCGACGACAAGCAGCCCGGCCCGCTTCCATGCCCGGGTCCGCACGACCAGATCCGCATGGGAGCGGACAGCGGCGAGCGCGGGCAGGTCGCTCCGGGTCACCAGCAGTGTCATGTCGGCCCGCTCGAGGAGCAGTCGAGGGGAGTCGGCCATGCCGAGACGCCCGGCGTCGATGATCACGTCCTGCCCCGTCGCGTCCAGGCCGGCCAGCGCGTCAGCGAGCGGTCCCCACAGGCCGCCCAGTTCTCGGGCTTCCAGGTGGGAGCGCACGCCCGGCACGAACCGCACCCCGTCCTTGATCGGGACCGCGACCCGGTCCAGGGCGGCGGCGACGGGTTCGGCCGCGAACGCGACATCCAGGAGACCGGTGTCGTGGTCGTGGGCGCCCTGGAACCATCCGGCCAGGATCGCGGACCCGCCCACCGGGTCCGCCTCGACCAGCAGGACCGGGCGCGGCCACGCGACGGCCAGGCCGAGCGCGGTGGTCGTGACCCCAGGGGATCCGGACGCCGAGCACAACGCGGTGACCGCCATCAGCCCTCCTCGGTCTCGGAGGAGCCGCTCGGTGAGGCAGACGGGTCGGCCTCGTCACCGGACGGCGCGGCGCTCTGTTCGTCGAGCTCGCGGGAGTCCAGGACCAGGGTCACCTTGCCCGCGGCGGCCTCGGCGGCCAGGGTGATGGCTTCTTCGTGGGAGACCAGGACGTCGACGACGGTCTGCCCGTCCGGGGCGGGCGGGTTGACCGCGACCACCTCGGCCTCGTGGAACGTCGGGGTCTGCTCGCTCCCGCCGTCGGCCGCCGTGACTACCGCCCGCACCTGGTCACCGGGCAGCAGGCTCAGGCCCGGTGCGACCGGTGGCGGCAGGACGATCCCGAGTACCGACATGCCCGACGGCGGCACCAGCTCCTCAGCCACGACCCCGGCCGTCAGGGCGGCGCCGGCCGCGACGTCCCACGCCGCACGCTGCCCGACGACGTCGGCCCGTGCCCCGGCACCGATCAGGTCCAAGGCGACGTCCGCGCCGACCTGAGTCTCGGTCAGGTCCTCGGCCGTGATCACCGAGCCCCGCACGATCGTGTCCCGGGCGACCAGCACCGTGCGGGTGTCCGTGAGCGTCGCCCACAACAGCACGGCACCCAACGCGCCGACGCCGATCGCCGCGATCATCACCACCGCCAGCACCGGACGCCGCTTCAGTCTCGGTGGTGCGAGCCTGGCCCCTGCCGGTGGCGCCCCTGGCGCCGATGGTCCCTGCGTGGTCGTGCTCGTCATCCCGACAACCCCCTCGGCCGCCCAGCGTGGGCAGCCCGTCAGTTCACCAGTACCTGTGCCTCGCCGACCGAGACCTGCACGCTGCGCGACAGGTCGTCCACGTCCAGGGACCCGGACTGCCCGGCCCCTTCCCAGTCCACGACCCACTCGCTGGTGGCCGTGACCGTGTACTCCTGCCCGGGCTGGAACCCGGACTCCCGGGTGTAGGTGTGCCCGCAGTCCGGCGACGACTCCCGACCGAACCGGGTCTCGTACGGGGTGCCGGGGCCGGTGCACACGACCTGGGTGCCGTCGCCCATGTCCCACACGATCCGCTCCACCCGCGCCGTCGCGGACACCGTGACCGAGCCCGCCGACGCCGTGCGCGTGATCGGACCGAACGTCTGCTCGCCCGGGTCCTGAACCCACAGCCACGTCGGCAACGCGACGACACCTGGACCATCCGGATCCGGGGACATCCCGATCTCGACCGCCCGCAGGTTCATCCGCTCCACCGCGATCTGCGCCACCTCCCCCGGCGTGGGCCCGGCGTCGGCCGCGTCCGGTGGAGTGGCCAGCCAGACACCGCCCTGTAGCCCGCCGGAGGGGATGCGGCACTCGTAGATCGCACCGTCGCCCTGCTCATGCCCCTCCCACTCGGGGGCACTGGCCGGCGGCTGCGGTGTGGCCTCGCTCAGATAGCAGTTCCACCGCTCGCTCCACACCCCGTACTCGGACGTGCACGGCACCGGGCCACCGGCCTCGTCGAGGTGGATCGTGATGCTGCCCTGCGGCTCCCACGTGCACGCCGACCCCATGCTCGACTCCCGCGACGGTATGGTCCCCGCCTCAGAGCGCGACTCCGTTCCCGATGTCGGTCGGGAGGCGTCTCGCTCGCTATCTGTCCCGGGGTCATGGGCGACGATCAGGCATTCGGTCGCGACACGGCTCTGAATCTCGCAGTGCGGGTCAGCCGCCGCTTCCGTGACTCCCCACCACGACGCGGGCACGGCAGCGGCGAGCACAGCAAGTGCCGCGGTTAGCCGTCGCATGCTGTCTTCTCCAGGGTTTCCAGAGTCGCGACCCGCCAACCGTTCGCAGGGTCATCCTCGTAGTCGTAATTCGCGACGTGGAGACGCTCCCACCGGCGGTCTGGTCGGTCAGGGCCGACCACCGATTTTCCGTCGGCGTCGACCAAGTCGACGGCGCTGACGTCGTAGCAGACGTCGACCTGGACCGTGGGGACCAATCCGGCGTCAGGGTCGGAGTTGTCCAGGCTCACTGACTGCACGACCAGATCAGCGATGAGGGTGTCGCCTGTCTGGCGCCAGTTCTCGCTCCGCCACTGTTCGAGTTCGCCCTCCCGGACGCCCAGCTCAAGGCTCGTAGCGACGCGCTTCAGCTCCGACAGCGGCACTTCAGGGTCCGCGCCGAGCTCGTCGACTACCGCGTAGTACGAACGGGCCAGTTCCTCGGCGTCCGACTGAGCAAGCGCTTTTGGGTCCGTGGGGCTCGGTGACGGTGACGCCGAGACTGACGTGGTGGGCGATGCCGTCGACTCGATCGGTGTGGGCGAAGCCGACCCGCCGGTCGTGCAGCCTGAGGCCAGCGCGAGCAGCAGCGCTGCGGTGAGAACAGGTCGTGTAGTGCGCATGCTGGGGGGCCTGCCTCCCTGGGCGCGCCGCCGAGACGGCACGAGATGGTCGCCGACGAGGTCGAGATTGTCGCGCGGGTGAAAACTGAGGGAAACCATTACCGCCGATCCAGATCGTTCGTGCAAGGCAAATAGCCTTTCTGTTACGCACGCGAAACAGAGCGCGCTGAGCGCTGGCGTCGAATTGGTCGTGGAACTCACGCGTCGAACGGTGGCAGGTGCGCGCGCGCTCTGCGCACACCCTGCCCCGCGCACACCATGGTGTGCGCGGGCATCGGCGCAGGTCAGGTGCGCGCACCAAGTCGTCCGCCTGAACCTCTCGGCGGTGCCTGAGTGATATCCGCAGCCCTTTTGGACAAATGTCCAAATGGGCGCACACCATAGGTGTGCGCGGTATGCAAGGCGGTGATGCGATGAATTCACTATGCGAAATCATGGTGCCGCGACCGTCTGGACGCGTTGCCGGGGATGGGGCAGTGCTGGCTCCCCGCGACGGCCGTGGGATGGGTGCCGAACTAGCATCGGGTCCGCGAGTCGGGTGCCCGCCGGCCGGGTGCCAACCGAGGGAGAGGGGATGTCCAGGTGATGGATGCGGAACGAGGGCGGCATGGTGAACGACCGCTGCAGAGGATGACGGGTAGTGAGGTCTGGTGTGCGCGCGAGGCCCTGGGCCTGGAGCGCTCGGACCTTGGGCGCCTGCTCGGCAATCGCGCGGAAATTGTCCGCGACTGGGAACGCGGCAAGCTGAATGTCCCGTTCCGAGTGCGCGAGCAGATCGACGAGCTAGAAGCAATCACCGCGAAGGAGATCGAGCGGTTGGTTGCCGATCTGCGGCAGATGCCGCAGTCCGTGGTCGTCGTGTACTCGGACAAGGAGCAGCAGCCCCCTGCTGTCGCGCGGTTCGGTGTGCGCTGGTGGCGCGCAGTCGCCGCGCGCGCAGCGGCAGAGGTGCCTGGCACTCGAATCGGCACGGCCGCTGAGATCGGCGCCATCGACCACGAAGCTTGAACAACAAAAATAGAAGATCAGCCAAACATGTGAATTGCGGCTGTTATAATTGGTCTGATCGCACTTTCTGGCATAGAATGGTGTTACCGGCCCGGGGTTATCCCAGGCCACGACGGCACAAGGAGCCGACTATGTCTGTGCAGACCGAGAACAGGAACGTCGAAAAGCGGGCTGGAAACGGCCCGGCCCCGAAGGTCGAGTTCGGGATGCTCGACCCGCGCACCCTTCTGGTGGAGACCAATGTGCGCGCGGAGGCGAACCTGACGCCACGGTTTCTCAAGACCATCCGTGACAACGGGGTGCTGATGGCGATCCTGGTCCAGCGCACCGAGCAGGGCCTGCGGGTCCGCGCCGGTCAGCGCCGCACCCTGGCGGCGATCGAGGCAGGTTTGGTGGTCATCCCGGCGATGATCGTGCAGGGCGACGAGGACCAGGTCCGTCGCATCGCCGAGCAGATGGCCGAGAACGACGACCGGCAGGGCCTGCGGACCGCCGACCGTGTGGCGGCATTCGAGCAGATGTCCCTGCTCGGCGTCTCCGCCACGGACATCGCGAACACCACCGGGCACAGCACCAGCGACGTCAAGGCCGCGCTCAAGATCGCGAAGACCAAGAAGACCAAGGCCGTGCAGGCCAAGTACGACATCGACCTCGAGAAGACCCTCGTCATTGCCGAGTTCGAGGACGACACCGAGGCAGTCAAGGCGCTGACCGAGATCGCGATCAAGAGCCCCGACCGGTTCGCGCACGTCGCTCAGCAGCGGCGCGACGAGCGCGCCGCCGCTGCCCGGCTGGCTGAGGTGACCAAGGCCCTGGCCGACGCCGGGATCAAGCAGGTCACCAACTGGAACACCGAGGTCAAGGACAACAAGGCGGCCCGGGAACTGGGCCAGCTGCAGACCGGCGAGGGCAACGTCCTGACCCCGGAGGAGCACGCGATCTGCCCGCAGCGCGCCGCGTACATCAGCACGTCCTGGAACGGCGACATCCACATCAGGCACGTCTGCCTGGACTACAAGGCTGCCGGGCACAAGCAGAACCGCACGAACCCGAACGACACCCGCACCGAGCAGGAGAAGCAGGCCGCCAGCGCAGAGCGTGCCGAGGTGGTCGAGAACAACAAGGCCTGGAAGTCCGCCCAGACCGTCCGCCGCGAATGGCTCGCGCAGTTCGCCCAGCGCAAGACCGCTCCCAAGGACGCGGCGACCTTCCTCGCACGCTCGCTCACGGCCGACACGCACAGCATCGAGAAGGCCAGCCAGAGCGCGCATGGCCTGGCCTGCGAGTGGCTCGGTCTGAAGTCCACCAACGGGTGGGGCAGCAGGAAGGCCCTGGACGACCTGATCGCCAAGGCGACCCCGGCCCGCGCCCTGCACATCGCGCTTGTCGTGACCCTGGCGGCGATCGAGGACCGCACCGGGGTGCACACCTGGCGCCGGGCCGCTAGCGAGTCGCGGTACCTGCGGGCTCTGGAGGCCTGGGGGTACAACCTGTCGGACGTCGAGCAGATCGCACGCGGCCCGCAGGAGACCCCGGCCGCACCTGCCACGAAGCAGGCGACCTCGAAGGCGGCACCGGCCGACAACCCGGCCCCGGCCGCACCGGCGACCAATACCGAGACGCAGCCCAAGGCCGACAACCGGGCACCGGTCAACGACCCCGCCAAGGACAGCAAGCCCGGCAAGGTCGCGACCCCGGCCAAGGGCCAGGCTCCGGCTGAGCCCGCCAACAGCAGCCCGGCCCCGGCTGCCACGGCAACGGCGAAGAGGGCCGAGAAGCAGCAGCCCGCACGCAACCCGCGCAAGGCTGCGGCCGAGCCCGCGAGCAGGTCGAAGGCAGTCCCCAAGCCCGCGACGCGGCAGACCGCGAAGCAGGAGCCGATCAAGCAGCACCGACCGGTGGTGAAGCCGCAGGAGCAGAAGACCGCCAGCGTCCCGCAGCCTGCCACCGCCGGGTCCCGGTGATGCTCGCCGCTTAGCATCGGGTCCAGAAGGCCGCCATCCCCGTACCGGGGGATGGCGGTCTTTTTCGTGCGCCCAGTGGGAGGTAGAGCCGTCCCCGCTCGCGGGACCTTGTCCGGGGACCCCACCGGCGTGGTCCCCGGCACGCAGCGGCACCGACGGCGAGCAGCGGCAGCGACACACGCGCGCGTGACAGACGCACGCGACGGACGCGGCGACGCAACGCACGCGGCTGCGTGACGCGGGCAGGCGTGCAGCGGACGGCGGGTCCCGCGGACCGCCACGACGAAGGCCACACACCTAGTGCACAACGCTGTGAGCGGTCCAGAAATCAGCCCCGAGCTGAGCTGCTCCAGCCCAGGCCTGGGAGGGGGTGGGGGACATGATGACGGTCCACGTGCTCAGTGCGGGAAGCGGGTACACGTACCTGACCCAGCAGGTCGCGTCGGGGGACGTGCCGCGCGGTCGCGGGGTGTCGTTGACGGACTACTACATGCAGCACGGCAACCCGCCCGGCCAGTGGGTCGGCACGGGGCTGGACCAGCTCGGTGTCTTGGGCCAGGTGCTCGAGAAGCAGATGAAGTCCTTGTTCGGTCAGGGCCGCCACCCCGATGCCGGCCGGCTGGAGCTCGAGGCCCTGGCCCGCGGTGCGTCGAAGCATGACGCGGCCCGCGCGGGCGCGTTGGGCCGGGCGTTCCCGGTCTTCGAGAGTGCGGAGGATGACGGGTACCGGGCGGGGTTGGAGGCCGCGTTCGCGCGGTTTGCTCGCGAGAACGACCGCCCGCCCGAGCCGGGCGTCGAGCGCGACCGGCTCCGCTGGGAGGTCGGCCGGGCCCTGGCGACCCGGAAAGGCGACACCGAGGGCGGCGGCCCGTTGTCCGATGACGAGGTCGCGCGGTGGTTGGCCGAGCGGGGTGGGCAGCCGCGGCGCGCGGTGGCGGGGTATGACCTGGTGTTCACCCCGTCCAAGAGCATCAGCGTGCTGTGGGGTCTGGGTGACCCGGTCACGCGGGAGGCGATCACGAAGGCGCATACCGACGCATGGCAGGACACCCTCGCGTGGATCGAGTCCGAAGCTGCGCTCACGCGTGGGGGTGCGGGTGGTGTGCGGCAGATCGACACCCACGGTCTGACCGCGGTCGCGTTCGACCACCTCGACTCCCGAACCGGGGACCCGAACCTGCATACCCATGTCGCGGTCTCGACAAAGGTCCTCGGTGTGGACGGCGGGTGGCGGGCCCTGGACGGGCGGGTGCTGCTGGGCCTGAAGGTCGCGGCCTCCGAGCGGTACAACACGAGGATCGAGCAACTGCTGGTCGAGCGGCTCGGGGTCGCATTCCACACCGAGACGAGGGGGCGGGGCAAGCAGGGCGTGCGGGAGATCGTCGGTGTCCCGAAGACGTTGCGGGATGCGTTCTCGCGGCGGCGGGCCGCGATCGTGGAGTCCTACGAGAGCCTGCGAGCCGCGTACCGCGCCACGCATGGGCACGAGCCGGCCACGGAGGCCGCGTTCGGACTGACACAGCAAGCCAACCTGGATACCCGCCCGGGCAAAGGCGCACCGGTCGGGCTGCGTGACCGGCTGCCGCAGTGGGCGGCCGTCGCCGCGACGGTTTTGGGCAGCCGGGCCGCGGTGACAGACATGCTCGCCACGGCTCTGCGCCCACGGCCCGGTCAGGGCCGGGTCGTGGTGGACGAGCCGGGTGACCTGTGGGCTGCTGTCGCGCAGGACCTGGCCGGGCGTGGGATCGCCCGGTGGGCCGCCCAGGACGTCACGGACGCTGTCGGCCGGCTCGCGACCCTGTGGCCCCACGCGCAAGTCTTCCGACCGCTGCGGTGGGCGAGCCCCGCGCGACGCCAGGGCGTGCTCGTAAGCCTGGCCGGGCAGGTGCTAGGTCAGGGTGACCTGGTCGACGCGTGCCTGACGAACGTCGCGGCCAAGCGGTCGACCTGGACGACGTACCACCTGCAGGCCGAGGCCACCCGCCTGGCCCGCGACCACGCCCCCACCGGGACGGACCTGCTCGCCCTGGCAGCGACGATCTCCGGGTATGCCGTGACAGCCAGCTTGCAGGTAACGCCACCGGACGTGAACGAGCCACCGGACGTGATGCGCCGGAGGGACGGTGGGAGCGTCTACTTCGTCCACGGCTCCACCCGGTACACCTCGCTGGCGGTCCTGGAAGCCGAAGACCGCCTCCTGGCCGCCGCAGGTACCCCGGGCGGCCTGGTCATCGACCCAGGCGCGGTGGAACGCGCGATCGAACGGGTACGGGTCGACCAGGGTCGGGTTCTGAACGCCGGGCAGCGGGACCTGGTGGCGCACTTCGCGGCCAGCACGGTGCTGGCGGCGGGGATCGGCCCGGCCGGGACTGGGAAGACCACCGCGATGCGCGCCTTTGCGGACGCCGTCCAGGACTCGGGCGGCAAGCTCATCGCCCTGGCGCCTTCGGCTGCCGCCGCCGAGGTCCTCGGTGCGGATCTCGGTGACGGGATCACGGCTGAGACCCTGGACATGTTCCTCCTGGCCAGCCGCGGCAAGGGAGGGGAGCGCCTGCGCGAACGCCTGACGGTGGAGCCGGGCACGGTCGTGCTGGTCGACGAAGCCAGCCTGGCCGGCACCCTCGCCCTGGCCGACGTCCTGGCCATCACCCGTGCCGCTGGGGGCAGCGTCCGGCTGCTGGGTGACCCGGCCCAGCTCAGCGCGGTCGCTGCCGGTGGCGCGTTGAGATTGATTACCCAGCAGGCCGGGGTGGTCGAGCTGACGCACATCCACCGCTTCCACATCCCCGGCGAGTCAGCTGCGTCCCTGCAGCTGCGCGAGGGTGGCCACCGGGGTCTGGACTTCTACATCACCGGGCGTCGCACCCAGGGTGGGTCGGCGGCGGCGATGGCGGAGGAGATGTTCGCGAACTGGATCACCGACTCCGACCAAGGCTGCAAGACGATCATGATCGCCGCGACCAACACGCTGGTGACCGAGCTCTCGGCCAGGGCACGTCTGCACCGCGTGGCCCGCGGCGAGGTCGAGGACGACGGCGTGGTTCTGCATGACGAGAACCGGGCCGGGGTCGGGGACGTGATCGTGACCCGGCTGAACAACCGCCACCTGCACGCCGAGGACGAGGACGGGCACATCGACTGGGCGCGCGGTTGGGTCAAGAACGGTGACCTGTGGCGCGTGACCGCCCGCGGTGCCGATGGCGCGTTGCAGGCCCGGCACCTGGAGACCGGGGCCACGGTCGTCCTGCCGGCGGACTACGTGAGCGAGCATGTCGAGCTCGGGTACGCGGCCACGATCCACCGGGTCCAGGGCATGACCGTGGACACCTCCCACACGATGGTCGGGGCCGGCATGACCCGCAACGAGCTCTACACCGCCATCACTCGCGGCGCGGACTCGAACCGGGTCTACGTGGAGACCGACGACGTCCTGGACCTCGACCCGCACCGCCAACCGAACACCGAGCGCGCCGTCCTGAACGCGCTCAAGGGGGTCCTGGACCGCAACGGCGAAGAGATGTCCGCGTCGACGGTGGTCGAGGACGAGTGGGACTACGCGCACTCCCTGGCCCGCCTGGTCCCCGAGTACGAAGACGCCTACCTCACGTTCCTCGAACCCGACCGCATCGGACGCCTGGCCGAAGCCGTCCGGGCCGTGCTACCCGAGCGCATGGCGGACCTCGTGCTCGCGGACGAGGTCTGGCCGGTGCTGGCCAAGCGCCTATCCATGCACGAAGCCGCCGGCACCGACCCCGAGACCGTGGTCCGCCGCGCCGCCGGGACAGGGTTCGGCGACGCGAAGTCGATCGCGAAGGTCCTCCACCACCGCATCGGCCTACCCCGCACCCACGATCGGGACGAGCGCGGGCTGCCGGTCTGGGTCACGACCGCGCCCGACACCACAGACAAGCTCCTCTGGGAAGCTGACGCATCGACCGCATTGACCGCAGCGGCCATCGGCTCGGACACGTCCGATGAGCTGGACGGGGCATCGTCGCACCGCGGGGCCGACGTGCGGCAAGCAGCAGAGTCCGGCCTGGGCGTCACGGCTGGGGCGGACGTACCTGCCGGAGCGGATCACGCGCCGACCAGGGACCTTCAGAAGCCCGTCGTCGACGTCGGGGAGCGGGACCTGATCGTCGAGATCACCGGGCACGCCTGGGCCTGGTGGACCCGGCAGAAGCCCACCCAGTCCTGGGCGACCCGGTACATGACCAGCCGTCGCCTGGCCGATGCGGAGTGGGGTGTCGCCCCCGGGACGTGGACCGGTCTGACGGTTCACCTGCAGACCCTGGGCTACACGCCCGACCAGCTCGTCACCGCCGGGGTCGCCACCCGCACGCGGGGTGGGCGGGTCATCGACAAGTTCCGCAACCGGATCGTGTTCCCCTACCGGAACCAGACCGGGCGGGTCGTCGGCGTCACCGGCCGCATCAACCCCGCCGAGGCAGATACGGGGGACGGGCGTGCACCGAAGTACCTGAACAGCCCCGAGACGGCTGCCTACCGCAAGGGTGAGCTCGTGTATGGCCTGGACCCTGATGCCATCACGTGCCTGGCGGCCGGTGCCCGGCCGGTCCTGGTCGAGGGCCCGACCGACCACGCCGCGCTCCACCTGGCCGCCGCCCGCCTCGCGGAGCAGACCGGCATCCAGATCGTGCCCGTCGCCGCGGGCGGCACTGGCATCACCCGGCAGCACTTGCAAGCACTGCGGGACGCGACCGGCAGAGACCTGAGCGACCTGATCGTCGCCCTGGACCCCGACACAGCCGGCCGCACCGCTGCCGCGCGGGTCTGGTCCCTGCTCACTCCCGACGAAGCCGCCCACGCCCGGGCGCTGGACCTGGCGAACGACCCTGCCCAGACCGCGACCGACGCCCGCGAAGGCCTCGCGGCCGCGCTGGCGGAGAGCATCCCGCTGATGTGGTTCGCGATGGCCCCCAACCTGCAGACCATCCGGGACCTGGACCACTTCGAACGCCAGATCCCGCAACTGCGGGCCCTGGTCGACCACCTCTACGGCCGGGTCGAGCTGGACCAGTGGTGGCCCCTGATCGAACATGTCGCCCAGGCCATCGGACACGCGCCCGGCGCGGAGAGTCACCAGCAGCTCGACGTCGCCTCGGTGCGCAAGGTCATGACCGACCACCTCGCCGACCGCATCACCGACCAGGCCCGGACCGACGCGGCCAGCAGCATCGACCGTGCGGCTGAGACCGGCGCGGTACCAGCCCATCGGGATCGGCCGGTGACCGATCCGTTGGTGCAGGTGTGGCTGACCCGGCAGGCCGACCTGATCGCTGCGCGTTTGGACGCCCTGGTCGAGGAAGCGATGACGAACCCGCAGCTGTGGATGGAGAGCATCACCCCGCCGCCTGCGAACGACCCGGCGCGCGAGTCCTGGCGGGCGGCGATGCGGCACGTGGTGGCGTACCGCGACCGATACCAGGTCACCGACCCGGTCGACCCGCTCGGGCCGCGCCTGTCGGAGGGGGAGCGTGGTGAGGCCTATGCCAGCGCCGTTCGAGCCCTGGAAGCCATCACTACCGACCAGGAGCTCAGCGACCGGCAGAGGATCCGCGCTCGGCGGCGCCCGATGGAGCGTGTCCCGGTGGTCCTGGCGGACGCTCGAGCCCGCGCCGCCCAGATCCGCTACAACGCTGACGAGCGGGCGCGACGCGACGCCGCCGACCGGGCATCCGAGCGCCGGGGCGGCTGGGGCTGGTAGGAAGCTCGACTGGACCGGCACCGCTCCGAGCCCCTTGAACCGTGTGGTGCGAAGGCTCCGGACCTGTGTGGTTCAGCTGTGCTCTGCAGTCGTCGGCTAGTTTGTCCGTCCCTCGGCCACGCGCTTACGCAGGATGCTGACGATCTCGGGCTTCAGACGCTGTGTCACTCGGTGGCGCACGCCCTCGCGAACTTCGCGGACGAATTTTTCTACGACCTCGGCGTGGCGGAACGCGCCACCCGCGGCGAAGTACGCACGAAGCCACGCATCAGAGTCGAGTGGGTAACCGTCTGCGTTGAACGCCCGCAGCAGCTGGATGACAGTGCTCTTGCCGTTGCCAGTACTGAGACCGTTGTACTCCTGATCGACCATTTCTTCGCAGGCCGCGACCTGAACCGGGTCAGGGGCTTCCACCGCTGTGCCGACGTGGAGATCGATTGCTCGACGCCCTTCGAGCCACGAACGGACGATCTCGCCGCGTGCCCAGACGTGCACATACATGCGATCCAGACGGCCACCTTCGTACACAGTGCGCACCTCGTCGCAGTCGTATGGAACCCGTGGGTGAATTGCCACGACCGCGATGTTCCGAGAACTGTCGCTATCGGCTAACTCGGTCAATTGCGTGAAGCTCACTGCCTTCGGAGGTCTGCCGGTATTGGCTATGGACATAGCAGTCTCGTACTCGGGGCCGCGGTCCTTGTCGTTGAACCTTCTGGGATCGCCGATGGCGTAGACAACCCTTCTGTCACCGAGCCACGAGCGAATCACCTCGCTGCGCTTCTCCATGGCGCTGCCGCGTTGGGTCCAGTCTTCTCGGATCATGTACGCGAGTTCGGTCATGCCACGAGACTTGCACGGGTCTCTGACACTCAGCGGTATCTCGGCGCACAATGTTCGGCGACATGCCTTGCTTGGCCGTATCCGACCACTGGATGGCGGCGAGGGCTCCGCCCTTTCTTGGGACTCGGATCTGTGCGGCGACGTTGCCAACGAAGGATGTGACCGCCGGTCAGTGCATGCGTGTGCTGGAAGGAGCATGAGGCCGTCGGCCCTCAGAGTGACCGTGCGCGGCACCAATGCCTGCGGCAACTCCTGATTCTGTGAGGCTTGTGCAGGAGGTGACGTGCTGGCGACGGTCGCGGGAGCTGGTTTGCTTCGCGACAACAGCGGTAACCTTCCCGGCGTGCGGGTACCGGATCACGCCGCGCCGTTGATCGCCGCCGGTGTGCGAGCAGCGCGATCCACCACTGGAGTCGGTCGTTCGACGCAGGTGGTATCAGCCGTCGAGCCAGTTCGAGGATGAAGGTCAGCACGACCACGGCTATGGATAACGTCGCCGTCGCCCATGAGGGGAGCGCAAGATCGGCTAGTGCCGCCAGGTTCCCCATACTCGCAGGTGAGAGGTCAAAGCTCCCAGCGGCGGGTGCGTTCACGCTCGCTCCTGGAGATGGAGGGAGGCAGTTCCGAACTGGAGGACGGCCGCTTTCTGGTCTCGAGTGACGGTTGTCTCAGCCAAGCCGATGGTGGGGTCGGTCAATGCTCGGACCAGATCGCTCATCGGCGGGTATCCCGACCAGCGCAGCACCCAGTGATCGCCCTCGCCGGTCAGTGTCTGTGTGTCATCTACGAAAGGCGCTCGCCAGTGGCGCGACGGGGTGTCGTGGCGGTTCCCGAGTGCCCAGCCGCCGCTCGGTTCACGGGTGGAGAGACGGCAGATGACCGCGGCTAGAAGGACCCGGGCATCGCTGGACATTCGCGGTGTTCCCCGAAGCAGGTCGTGTTCGTGCGGCAGAACTGGGAGATCATAGGGTGCGATGCGACGTTCGTGCTGAAGTTGATCGTCTTTCCCGATGATGCGCGCGTGAGCATCGTTGGTGACCACGATCTGCCCTCCGGAGGGCAGATGGCGCAGAATGTGGCCGATCGTCAGGTCATAGTGCCCGGTATCTCTGGACAGTGTGCGTTCGAGGCGTAATCCGGGCAGCCCGTCGTTGCCTTGGCGGTTGGGTACTAGGTCATCGGCGAACCCCAACGGGTTCCTCGTTATCACTACGAGCGAGTCATATCGCGGTGACATAACGAATTTGGCACCGAGCAGCCTGGATACGCTCCAGGCTAGTTCTCGTGCACCGTAGGTCCTGTTCAGGAGCCCGAGAGCGAGTAGGGACCGGAGCTGAGACTGGGGTTCGCTGCACTCGTCGAGGCCGTGCGAACCTCGGCGTCCGATTCCTGCTCGGGCTGCAGTGTCGCTCTCACCGGTGTACTGCTGCCGGATCTGTGCGGCGCGTCGTCGGAGACTGCTGGGCATGATGGATGCACCTCACCGCTGCCCGGCCAGCAGGTCAGGGTCACATGCACATGAGACCACGCCACTGGATAGCGCGGAGCAGGTGCACTACACCTTCCTGCAGCTACCGCGAGTGCCGGGCTCGCGACAATGTGCTAGCAATACCGGGCCTCCGCGGACCGGTTCTGAGCAGAACTGTAGCGAGGCCGAGCAGGTCTGTCAGCCAAAGACACGCGTTGGGTGGACCCGCGGATCTCCGCAGTGGCCCCACGTCTGTAGTGCCCTGAACCTAGCGGTGCGGCGGGCCTCTTACGGTCGGTATCCACAGATTTTTCCCCTGGTTATCCACAGACTTCGACCGCTTCGCGCCTCCGGGCTTCCCGCGCTTGAACCTCTCGGTGCCGTCGGCATACAGGTCGGCGTCGGCAGCGAGCATCGCCGGGCCTCGTTGTGATCGATCATCAGGGGCGAGCACCGTGGCAAGGGGCGGGTGGGCGTGATGGAACGGATCTGGCTCGACGTGCCGTTCGAGGAAAAGGACGAGGCCAAGGAGCTCGGTGCCCGGTGGGCACCGGACGCGAAGCGATGGTTCGCGCCTCGGCCGGGGATGAAGCGACTGGAACGCTGGGCGGCGCTACCGGAGGTTCCTGACCTGCTGCCGGGGGAGGACCGGTCGTTCGGGTCGGGGTTGTTCGTCGACCTGGTGCCCTCGACGTGCTGGTTCACCAATGTGCGCTCCTGTGTCAGTCCGAAGGACTGGGACCGGCTGCGGCGGATGATCACGCGCCGGGCTGGGCTGCGGTGCGAGATCTGCGGCGCGACCCAGGACAAGGAGACCCGCCGCTGGCTGGAGGCCCACGAACGGTGGGTGTACGACGGAACGACCGGTGTGCAGCGCCTGGTCCGGCTGATCTGTCTGTGCCAACGAAGCGATTTATAACTAGTGAGCCGCCTCGGCGAGCGATTTACGCCTGACCTGGGGTTTTACCCCAACGACTGGGGGTCGCAGGTCTCCGTTCTGGCTCCAGCGCGAGCATCGTCTGGCTACGTCTGCAGATCCTCCAGGGTCGTTGGCTCTCGGTATCGGACAACCCGGGCGGTGCCCAGCGGGGTCTCGGCGGTCTCGTCGGTGAGGTCATAGACCGCTACCGGCGTCTGTTTGAAGACGACGGTTAAGCCCTCGCCATCGGCGAGATTCTCTCCTGCCGGGTAGAACTTCCCGTGGTATGGACCGCCCTGGCAGACAATGGTGAACTCAAGCTCTTCCGTCTGGTCATCGTGAAGCCTGCAGTCAGTGGCCGCGAGCCGTAAGGGGGTGACCCCAGTCGGTCCGGTGACGGCTACCCGGCGGCTAGGGCCGATTCTCTTCGCAACGCGGTGCCGCAAGGCGCAGCGCCCTACCGGTCCCTGACGCCGAGCTGCGCCTGCGACGCCTTGAGAAACGCGGCGAGGGCGTCCATCCGTTGCTTCTCCGTCATGCCGTCCTGATCCTCCTTCAGCGCCGAGCGGTACTTCACGGCATGGAGTGGTGCGGCCTTCTCGTAGAGCGCGCTGGAGTAGAGCCGGACACGACCGAGTGCGTTCTCCAGGTCTGCATCGGCCTCGGCCCGAAGTCGCATCCGTTCTTGCCGCCGGCTCTCATGCGCCGGGACCTCGCTGAGGTGCCCGGCGTGGCGCCCCGAGATCAGGTCATCGATGGCGTCCCGTGCTTCCCGGTCGTGCCGGAACCGCCGCGCCTCGGCGGCCAGAGCGTCAACGACAGCAGCGCGCAGGTGCTCGGTCTGGGACGTGCTCTTCCGGTCCTTCGCCTCAGCTCGGAGTCGGAGCCACGCCGTGATCCCGTTGACGAGCGCCGCAGCGACGGCGGCGACGAGACCAGAGGCGAGGATCTGGGGCCAGTTCATGCCGGGACCGTATCTGCCCATGGGAACGGCTCGGGCGATCTCGCGGAGACTTCACCCGGCGTGGCATCGGGCGTGCTCCGACCCGGGCGCTGAGCAGCTGGACGTCGTCGGCGCCGCGGAACGTGGACCGGATCGCGGCCAGGGTGTGGTCGGGGTCGTCCGCGGCGCTGATCAGCTGGTCGGGGGAGACCTGTCGGAGGTCGAAGTCCTGGGTGCTGAGCACGGTGCGGACCAGGCCGGCCGGTGCGCGGAACCGGAACAGCGTTGCCGGTGAAGGGCCGACCGGCACGTGCACTCCGAGTGGCGCGGCGAGGGCGGGTGTCCCGGTTCCGGCGGCGAGCACCACGATGTCACCGGAGACCGCTCCGGAGGGGGTCTCGACCCCGGTGACCCGACCGGCGTCGTCCCGCAGGACGCCGGTGACGGGCGTCCTCAGCCGTATCCGGGCGCCGTGGTCGCGGGCGCCGGCGACCAGTCGTTCGGTGACCGCGACCGGGTCGATCGAGCCGTCGCCCGGCGCCCAGAGGGCCCACTCGGGAGACTGCCGGGGATTCGGCTCGAGCCTGATGACGGCGGCGCCGTCGACGATCTCCTGTCCCGGCCCGGCCCGGCCGCGGGTGCCTGGGCTCCCGTGTTCCAGGTCAACGAGCCGGACCAGGTGACGGCGAGTCCTGGTAGCTCGGTCTCCAGCCGGTGGTACTCGTCGGTCGCGACGACTCGCAGGCCCGCCGCGGCACCGGTGCTGGCACCGGACGATCCGATCCACGCGAAGGAGTCCCTCGTCACGCCACCAGCAGGCGTGCCCGCGTCGAGCAGCGCCACCGCTGCCCCGGCCCGGGCCGCGTGGTAGGCGACGGACGCGCCGACGATTCCCGCTCCGACGACCACGACGTCCTTGCCAACCGGTGAGCTCAGCATCTCAAGGACGCTACAGCGCCGGTGATCCAGCCAGCACCGCTTTATCCGACGGATGAACAGGCCGATTCAACCCGGCCCGCCTCTCGTGTTCCCGCTGGCGCCCCCAGGGGTCACCAGATCGTCGGGAGTGGTCCTTGCACCTGCGCAGCGGACGGACGGCGGCGCCGGGGCGGGCGGGGTCGTCGGGGGCGGCGGGCCAGGTGGGTGAGGCTGGTCGTGGCCCAGATCAGGAACGCGATGGTGCCGGTCACCGCGAACTTGGCCGCGTTGTACACGCACAGCCACGCGGGGATCAGATAGATGCCGTCCGCGGGCACGAAGTAGCTCTGGAGCAGGCCCGCCGCGACCAGGTAGGCCGGGACCAGGGCCACGGTGATGGGCAGGGCCCAGACGCGGTTGGGGCGGCGGAACATCCACACCACGACCCGCGTCGTCGGCGTCATGAGCGCGCCGAGGCTCTCGGGGCCGGGTGGCAGTTCCCGTGGTGGTTCCTGGGGGATGCCCAGGGCGCGCCCGTGCGGGCCTTGGTCCTTGACCATCAGGAGGTACTTGACGCCTTCGGGTGTTCCCGTCACGGTCTACCTTCCCTCTCCGAGGCGCGTGATGGACGAACTGCACGAGCCTGGCCGGTCCGTCGTCGGGGTGCCTGTTGACGATACGTTCGACCCGAATGCCTGTCGCACGCTAGCGCCGAACACTGCTCGCGAACGGCTGGACAGCGCGGGGCTGGTCAGTGCGCGTAGCCGGGCCATGATCTGCGTGACGCGACGCGCGCAGGCAGGGCAGTCCGGGGTATCGGTGCTCCCGGCAGCAGGGGTGAGGCCGGCGGCTTCCCACACCAGCCGGTGGATTTCCGCTGGTTCCGGGGGCATGTTGCCGCGCAGGGGCTCCAGGAGATCCACGAGCATCGCGGGGACGCTGCGCCTGCGTGGGCGGACCGCGTGGCAGGCCAGGGCACCCAGCAGGAGCCCGGCCGCGACCAGCCAGGAGTGGTCGAAGGGTTCGGACTGGACCAGGAGCACCACGCCTACCACCGACAGCAGGACTCCCAGCGTGACGAAGCAACGCTCCCGGGCGAGGTTGCGCCTGCGCGCTCGCTCGTCCGGTCCGGGGTCGAGAACGATGGTGGTGGCCGTCGGCCAGGCGAGCCGAATACCCGCGGTGGGGGCGTGCAGGGTGTGGTGGCGGGTCATCACGCCTCCGGGCGCGTGGTGGGCGCGGTGACCGTGACCAGCACTGGCCGCGCGGCGGATAGCTTGGAGACCCATCCGGTCCAGGTCTGCCAGGCGACGTCCGGGTCGGGGAGCGCGGCGGGCAGGTCCAGGAGCGCGGCCAGGGTTCGAGCGTCATGGGTCGTGCGCACCGTCATGACGACCTCGACGACCCTGACGACGTCGAGCCCGACGGCTCGCACCGCATCGCATGTCTCGACGCCGACGACGTCCGCGCCGGACCACGCGGCCAGCACAGCCGCTTCCCACTGGTGATCCTCTGCGGTCGTGACATCTGGGCGGCTGGGTGTCGCCTCGACCTGTGCTCCGGACACCGTGCTGGGAGCCGGGTCGATGATGGGGATCATCGGGGGCCGCCGACGACATCGATGGGCCCGGTCGGGGCCGCTGGCGGGGCGGCGATGAGGTGCTGGTAGGCGACCTGCCATGCCCGGGACGAGCACACCTGCTGCCACGCCCGCCCCCACAGCCGCCTGATGGAACGGGCGCGCGGGTGAGGCTGGGGATCGGGGCAATGGTCGGCCAGAATGGCCCGCAGCGCGCAGATGGTGCGGCCCAGCTCAGTGGGAGCCATCACCGCTACCGACGCGGCGTCCGTGTGCTGGAGCAGGCGCTCCAGGTCATCGAGGTAGTCGCTGACGATCTCGACTGTCGTGTTGCCCATCATGCGTCTCCCGGGTGGGTCGGTTGCCGAGCCGCTGGTCGCGGCCGGGGCATGTCGCGGTTGCGGGTTCGTTGACGTGGTTCAGGGGCACCGACGTGGTGCGGTGCGCTGTTCGGATGGTCAGTGGCGCCATGCGACCGCTGCCCACACGAGCGCGACCGCGACGAGCAGGAGATAGACGGCGATCACCAGTTCTGCCATCGCTCGCGCCTTCCTCTCGGGGACTGGTCCAGTGACTTGGCGAGGTCAGTCGTCGAGGCGGACGCGGTAGGACTCGCTGTCGTGCAGGACGACGGCGTCCAGTTCGTGGGTCGCGCGTGCGCCTTCTGCTCGCCAGTCGGCGATCAGGTCCAGCAACCGCGCCCTCGTCAGTGACAGCGGTGGGTCGGCCACGACGTGGGTCGGGGTGGCCATCGCGATCTCCGGCGGGCCGTCCGGCCGGGTCGCCAGGCCGAAGGCGCTGGGGGCTCGGTCGCCGATCCCGATGCCCTCCCCGTGCTCGGTGACCGCGGTGAGCAAGCCCCGTGGGCGGCGGGCCAGGAGCCAGTGCTTGAAGTCGAGAAACTCGCGCGGGCCTGCGGGCCACGCCTCGGGGGTCCCAGCGCGCGCGATCCTCAGGTAGTCGGTCGCGGTCTGGTCGTCGACGGCGGCCGACGCCAGCCAGAACCGGGACTGGTCCGTCGCGGTCACGGTCACGACGTGCGCGGGGACGACAGGTGGCTCGATGAGTGGGTACCGGTCGGCGTGCACTGTGGCGACGAGGCTGTCTTCTGGGGTCTTGGTGATGTGTGCGACGGCGTGGACACCAGGCAGGTCGGAGACGACGGCACCAGTGACCAGCACTCCGCCGCGCGCGAGCTGGTCGACCCAGGCGGCGGGAATCTCGGCCGGAGTGCCGGGCACGAAGATGCGGTCGTACGGGCCGCCGCCCGGGTGCCCGTTCAGTGGGTTGCCTGTCGCGGCGGTCGCGCGGTGGTCGTGGGCGGCGAACAGGTCACCGGCACGCCTGGTCAGGGTGTGGTCGTTGTCGATGGTCAGGACGCGGCCGCCTGGCCCGGCGATGTGTCCGATCAGGGCGGCGGCGTAACCGGAGCCGGTGCCGACCATCAGGACGCGCTGGTTCGGCCGCAGGTCCAGGGAGCGCAGGTGCCGCCAGGTCGTGCTGCGGGAGATGACGGGCTCGACGGCGTCCCCGTCTGGCCCGAGATAGATCTCGTGCGGGATGGCCCGGGCGGCGTCAGCGACGCCGTCGGTGCCTGCGATGGTGCTCCGTGTACTGATCATCACCGTGCTCCTCGAGTGCTTCGGCGGCCAAGTGCGCCCTGCGACGGGTCCGCGTCCAGGAGTGCCCGCAACCGGCGACCGGCAGCAGGCAATGGTGATCTCCGTCGCTCCCATTTGCTCTACTAGAAAGGTATAGCATGTAGAGCAAGATCCTGGGAAGGGTTCGATGGCGGTCTGGGCTGTCTGTCGAGCTGTCGTACCGCGTAGGCGTTCCCGTGGCAGGCTTTGTGGTGGTAGGTGGCTCGTGATCGGTCCTCGCCTGCGACGTTCTCGGCGGCTATGCTGGAGTAAGGTGCCCTATCGTGCTCCACATAGCACGACTACCTAGTGAGGTAGAGCAAGGTTCGACAGGGTAGAGCACCCGATGAAGAGATGAGGGATCGGCGCATGACGCAAGCTGCTGGATACGCTGCAATCGCCGAGCATTTCCGGGCCCAGATCCGTAACGGAGACCTGCGGCCTGGTGACCGGATGCCGACGCTTCGGCAGGGGGCCTTGACCCCGGTTCGTGGACACGGGGTGGGTTTACGCCGCGGTAGCGAGCGTAGTGGTGGTTGTGTTTTTCTCGTAGTCGACGGGGCTGG
>NZ_JBIVCZ010000019.1:0-44175 GCF_044746965.1 Promicromonospora sp. NPDC090134
GCCGCGCCCACCACCTCGCCAAGACCCACCACGGCTGGAACGTCACCCGCAACCCCGACACCGGAACCACGACCTGGACCGCACCCACCGGCCACACCTACACCCGACCACCCACCCAGGTCGGCCACGTCAGCAACGACATCACCAGCCTCACCGACGACACCCGACACCACTTGAGACGGCCGGTCTCAAACAGCCGAGCAGGCACCACGTCATCCGACGGACCGCACTACGCGATGAGCATCATCAAGCCACGACTGCCCTTCCTCGACGAGCCGCCCTTCTGAGCGTGCCAGCGGTCCTGGTCGAGCGGACACCACAGCCAACAGCGCCGGCGACATCCCGGGTCGCGGAGGCTCCTCGGTCAGCCTCGCTCGGTCCCACCCAGCCCCGCCGCCCCACCCAGCCCCGCCGCCCCACCCAGCCCCGCCGCCCCACCCAGCTCTGCCGCGCGCCGCAGCACGAGCTCGGGCACCGGGTCGGCGACGTAGTCCTCGGTGACGGGCGCCGAGGCGACCCGGCGCACCGGCACGAGCCCGGCCCAGCCGTCGAGCTCGAGGTCCCCGGGTTCGAGCGTGGCTCCGCCCTCGCGCTGCTTCATGGAGGCCTCGGCGAGCGGCAGCGCGATCACGACGGTCGCCGCGAGCTCCTTGCGGGTCGCGGGGCGCAGCGTCGCGGCGCGCCCCGGCACCATGTGGTCCACGATCAGGTCGAGCGCCCGGCGCCGCTCCCCCGGGTCGGTCACCCGGCGGGGCCGCCCGATCACCACCGCCGACCGGTAGTTCATCGAGTGGTGGAAGCCCGTCCGCGCCAGCACCAGGCCGTCGAGCTCGGTCACCGTCACGCACACGTCCTGCTCCAGTGCCGGTGCGAGCCAGCCGGCCGCGACGGAGCCGTGCAGGTACAGGGTTCCGCCGTCGTCAGGCCCGCCGGGGTCGACTGCGAAGGCGATGGGCAGCACCACCGGGTGCGCCCCGGCCACGACCCCCAGGTGCGCGATCAGCGCGTCGGCGAGCAGCGCCATGAGTCGCTCCCGCTCGTCGACCTGACGGTTGCGGCCGCGGGTCGGCGTCGTCCGGCTCGTGGGCGAGAGCGGGGCCGAGGACAGGCCGGGTGCGGACGTGTCGGATGTGTCGAACGTGGACGGAGTGGGTTCGGGGCGACCGGGTGCGGCTGGTCCCGGCGTGAGCTGCTGTGTCGTCATACGGTTAGCCTGACCCCCGGAGTGGCTTACCGACACGGGCCATTCCGCCGCCAGTTGAACAAGCCACTCGCCCTGGGACACGGGCCACCGGGCTCCCGCACCGCCCCGAACGAGCCCGCGCCACCCGACATCGAACCACCCCACCCCACCCCGACCCGGAAGCCGCACCATGCTCCCCGTAAGACTCGACCGCACCCGCGCTGAGCCGCTCCCCGCCCAGCTCGCCGCCGCCGTGCGCGCCCTCGTGACCGACGGGACGCTCAGCACCGGCGACCGGCTGCCCTCCAGCCGCGCCCTGGCGGCTGATCTCGGGGTCGCGCGCGCCGTCGTCGAGCAGGCGTACGACCAGCTCCTGGCCGAGGCGTGGGTCTCCACCCGGCGCGGCGCCGGCACGTTCGTCGCCTCCGGGGAGACGCTCCCGGCGCAGCCACGGCCGAGCCGGCCCGCCACCCGGGCGACCAGGTACACGCACCTGGACGCGGGCACGCCCTGGATCGACCCGCGCCAGCTCGCGGGCTGGCGCCGAGCCTGGCGGGAGGTCTCCGCGACGACACCGCCGCGCGGCTACCCCGACCCGGGCGGGCTCCCCGAGCTGCGCGAGGCCCTCGCCGAGCGCCTCGCCCGCACCCGCGGTCTGACCGTGGGACCCGACGAGATCCTGCTGACCAGCGGCTCCACGGACGCCCTGCGCCAGCTCCTGGGGGCGCTCGGGCCCGGCGACGTCCTGGTCGAGGACCCGGGCTACCGGGCCGCCGTGGAGACGATCCGGACGGCGGGGCGCGGCGTCGTCGACCATCCGGCCCTCGCGGCCGTCACCGACCTGTCCGGGTGCGCCGCCGCGTACGTCACGCCCGCGCACCAGCACCCGCTGGGCCGGGTCATGCCCGCCGCGGACCGGCTCGCGCTGCTGGCGGCGGCCCGCGCCGCGGGCGCCGTGGTGGTCGAGGACGACTACGACTCCGAGTTCCGGTACGACGTGGCTCCTGTGCCCGCCCTGGCCGCTCTCGACCGGTCGTGCGTGGCCTACGTCGGGACGGCGTCCAAGTCGGTCAGCCCCGGGCTGCGGCTGGGCTGGCTCGTCGCGCCGCCGGAGATCCACGAGCGCCTCCTGGACCGCCGCGCGATCACCCACGACACCCCGCCCTGGCCCAACCAGCGTGCCCTGCTGACCCTGCTGCGCGACGGCTGGGTCGACAGGGTGGTGCGCGCCGCGCGCCGTGTCTACGCCGACCGGGCGCCCCGGGTCGCCGCCGCCATGGCGCCGCACGCCGAGCTCGCCGGGCCGTTGGCCGGGATGTACTCGACGTGGCTGACCGGCCCGGAGGCGGCCGCCGCGGCGCGGGCGTCGGCCCGCGCCGCGGGGTTCGAGGTGCGACTCCTGGAGCTGTACTGCCGGACCGCCGACCTGACGGGCCTGGTGCTCGGCTTCGGCGGGGTGACCGACGCCGAGCTCGACCGGGCCCTGGCCGCGATCATCGCCGGCCTGCGCGACCGCTGACGCGGCCCGGCCGGGCCGGCCGGCCCGGCCCGGCCGCGTCAGAGGGACCCGCTCAGACCAGCGAGTCCTGCCACGCCTCGTGCAGCCGCGCGTACCGGCCGTCGCCGGCGATCAGCTCGGCGGGCGTGCCGTCCTCGACCACCCGGCCGTGCTCCATGACCAGCACTCGGTCGGCGATCGCCACGGTGGACAGCCGGTGGGCGATGATGATCGCGGTCCGGTCGGCCAGCAGGGTCTGCAGGCCCCGCTGCACGAGCCGCTCGCCCGGCATGTCGAGCGAGGACGTCGCCTCGTCGAGCACCAGCACCGCGGGGTCCGCGAGGAACGCCCGGGCGAACGACAGGAGCTGCCGCTGTCCCGCGGAGACCCGGCCGCCGCGCTTGTTCACGTCGGTGTCGTACCCGTCGGGCATCTCCATGACGAACTCGTGCGCGCCCACCGCGCGGGCCGCCGCCTCGATCTCGGTCTGGCTCGCCCCGGGCCGGCCCAGCGCGATGTTCTCGCGCACGGACCCGCTGAACAGGTACGCCTCCTGCGTGACCATGACGACGGCGCGCCGCAGGTCGGCCGAGGCCAGGTCGCGCACGTCGATGCCGTCCAGCCGCACCGCGCCGGTGGACGCGTCGTAGAACCGCGTCACCAGCTTCGCCACCGTCGACTTCCCGGCACCGGTGGTACCCACCACGGCCACGGTCTGGCCGGCCGGGATCGTGAGGTCCAGGTCCGGCAGCACGACGGGGCCGTCGCCGTACTGGAACCGCACGTGGTCCAGCCGCAGCTCGCCGCGGGCCCGCTCGCCCGCGGCCGCGAGCGGCGTCGGGTGGGTGGGCTCGACGACGGTGGGCTCCTCGGCGAGCAGGCCCGAGACCTTCTCCAGCGCCGCCGTCGCGGACTGGAAGGAGTTGTAGAACATGCCGAGCTGCTGCACGGGCTGGAAGAACCGCTTGCAGTACAGCAGCACGGCTGCGAGCACGCCCACCTCCATCGCCCCGTCCAGCACCCGCCAGCCGCCGACGGCGAGCGCCGCGACGACCGTCAGGTTGCCGATGAGGATCAGGCCGGGCTGGAACCGGCCGTTGACGCCGAAGATCTGCAGGTTGGCGTCGCGGTAGTCCTCGCCGAGCTTGCCGTAGTCCGCCTCGGTGGTGGGCTCACGGCGGAACGCCTGCACGGCGCGCATGCCGGTCATCGTCTCGACGAACTTGACGATGAGCCGGGCGGACGCCGTCCGCTGCTCCCGGTAGTAGCGCTGGGACATGCGCTGGAACCAGCGGGTGAGCAGCCAGGCCGGGACGAACGCGACGGCGAGCACGAGGCCGGAGCGCCAGTCGATGAGCAGGAGGCTCACGAAGGTGAACACCATCAGCAGCAGCGAGGAGACGACGCCGGTGAGGCCGCCGTCGAGCAGCTCGCGCAGCGCCTCCAGGTCGGAGGTCTGCCGGGAGATGATGCGGCCCGAGGTGTAGGACTCGTGGAACTCGAGCGAGAGCCGCTGGGTCTGGCGGAACACGCGGCGGCGCAGGTCGAGCAGCACGGCCTGGGCGATGCGGGCCGCGGCCCGCACGTAGGCTCCGGCGGCGACGCCGCCGAGCACGGCAGCGACGAGGTACCCGGCGCCCGTCAGCACCAGGGGCGTGACCGAGCCGTCCTGCAGCGCGGGCACCGCCTTGTCGATGGCCACGGCGACGAGCCACGGCCCGGCGACCTGGCCGAGCGTGGACGCGACCACGAGCACGGCGGCCCAGCCCAGGGCCCGCTTGTGGGGGCGCAGCAGGTCGCCGAGCAGCTGCATGGACCGGGACCGGACGGCGCGGGACGCCTCCTTGCCGAGGAGCGTCTCGTCGTCCGCGGCGGCGTCGGTGGGACGACGGCGGGTGGGCTCGGTGGTGACCGTCATGACAGCGCCTCCTGGCTCGTGGGCTCGGCGTTCCGGGACTCGGTGCCCTCCGGCTCGTGGGCCTCGTAGTCCCCCTCGAGGCTCGAGATGATGTACCGGTAGTGCGGGTCGGTGGCCAGCAGGTCGTGGTGCGTGCCGACGGCGGTGATGCGCCCGCCCTGCAGCACGGCCACCCGGTCGGCCAGAGCCACGGTCGAGGGGCGGTGCGCGATGATCAGGCTGGTCGTGTCCCGCAGCACGTCCCGGAGGCGGGCCGTGACGGCCTCCTCGGTGGTGACGTCGAGGGCGGACAGCGGGTCGTCGAGCACGAGCACGCGCGGCCGGGCGGCGATGGCGCGGGCCAGGGCGAGGCGCTGGCGCTGCCCACCGGACAGGGACATGCCCTCCTCGCCGATGCGGGTGCCGACGCCGTCGGGCAGGTCCAGCACGAACTGGGCCTGGGCGACGTCGAGCGCCTGCGTCATGAGCGCCTCGCGCTCGGCCTCCGGCAGGTCGTCGCGCACGCCGAGCAGCACGTTGTCCCGGACGGAGGCGGAGAACAGCGTCGGGTCCTCGAAGGCGACGGCGACGCGTTCGCGCACCTGGGCACGGGTCATGTCGCGCACGTCGATGCCGTCCACCTCGACCACGCCCGCCGTGACGTCGAAGAGCCGGGGCGGGAGCATCGCCAGGGTCGACTTGCCGGAACCCGTGAGGCCGACCAGGGCAGTGGTGGTGCCGGGCGGCAGCTCCAGGTCGACCTGGTCGAGCACGGGGCGCTCGGCGTCGTCGTACCGGAAGGTGACGTTGCGGAAGGCGACGTGCCCGCCCCCGCTGCCCCGGGCCGTACCCGCGGCCGTATCCGCGGCGGGAACCGCCGGGTCCGTGAGCGGGTTGACGGTCTCGATCACCTCGAAGAACCGGTCGACGGCGGTCCGCGCGTTGAGCGTCATCGAGAGGGTCATGCCGAGGTCCACGACCGGGCCGTTGATGACCGCGGTGGTGGTGAAGAACGCGACCAGCGCACCGAGCGTCATGTCGCCCTGGGCCACCAGGTAGACGCCGACCACGAGGGCGGCGGCCTGCGTGACCTCGGGGATCACGCGGAGGGCGGTGGTCAGGCCGGCGTCGGTGGTGGCCTTGCGGATCTCGGTCTCGCGCAACTCGGAGGCCTGGTCGGTGAACGAGTCCAGCGCGTCCGGGCCGCGGCCGAACGCCTTGAGCACGCGGATGCCGTGCACGGACTCCTCGACGGTGGTGGCGAGGTCGCCCGACTGGTCCTGCGAGAGCCGCGAGATCTTCCGGTACTTGCGGGAGAACCGGAACGCCAGGATCGTCACCGGGATCGCGCCGCACAGGAAGATGATGCCCAGCCAGCCACCGGTGGCCACGAGCAGGCCGACGCCGACGACGATGGTCACGAAGCTGACCACGAGCTGCAGGATGCCGAAGACGAGCCAGCGGCGCAGCAGGCCGAGGTCGCCCATGATGCGGCTGAGCAGCTGCCCGCCCGGCCAGCGGTCGTGGAACGCGACCGGGAGGTCCTGCAGGTGCTTGAACAGGGCCATGCGCATCACGGCCTCGACACGCGTGCCGGGGAACATGACGAGCGTGCGGCGCAGCAGGATCAGGCCGGCCTCGCCCACGCCGAGCACGGCGACGAGCACGACGGACCAGGCCAGGCCCGTCCAGTCGTGCTCGCGGGCGCCCGCCGTGAGCGGGCCGTCGGTGACCCACTGCAGCACGCGCGGGATGGCGAGCGCCATGAGGCTGGCGCCGAGCGAGGCGACCAGACCGCCCACCAGGCGCGGCAGCGCGGGGCGGACGTAGGGGTACAGGCGGCGGATCGAGGCGAAGGTGCTGCGCTCGTCGCCGGGCGGACTGCTGGGGTCAGAAGAAGGATCGGATCGATTCGAGCGTTCGTCTGTGGGAGGCATCACGTCTATTATCCCGCCGGGCGCAAGTTGTTAGTTTCGGTAAGCACCTTCTTTCCTGTGACCTGCACCACAGGAGAAACGGCCCGGAAACGGCGTCAGCGCACCCGCACCGAGAGGCACGTGACGCAGCCCTCGAGCTTCTCGAACTCGGTGACCGGCGTGGTGCGCACCGTGAGCCCCCGCCCCCGCAGGAGCTCCGCGGTGTCCGGCGCGGACTCCGACAGCAGCACGGTGGTCTCGTCCAGCACGACGACGGCGGTGCCCTCCGCCTCCGGGACGGCCAGGAATGACTCGAATGCGCTCGGGTCGTCGACGAGCGGCGCGTACCCGATCACCGTGCCGTCCGGCAGGGCGGTCACGGCCGACTTGAGGTGCAGCGCCCGGGTCACGGGCACCTCGACGACGCGCCAGCCGCGGGGCTCCAGGAGCGCACGGAGCTGCGCGGCGCCCTCGGCGTTGGTCCGGGCCGTGCGCCCCACGTAGACGGTGCGGCCGACCTTGAGGATGTCGCCGCCCTCCAGGGTGCCCGGCCCGGCGATCTCGGCGACCTCGCGGCCGGCCGCCTCGGCGACCGGCCGCATCGAGTCGATCTCGCCGCGCCGGGACAGGGCCCCCGGCCGGGTCAGCACCATCAGGCCGTCGAACACGACGACCGCGTCCTCCACGAACACGCCGTCGGGGTGGGCGTCGGCCGCGGGCAGCTCGCGCACCGACCAGCCCAGGCCCCGGAACACGTCCACGTACCGCGCCCACTGCCGGGCGGCCAGGTCCGCGTCGACGGGGACGCGTTCGAGGTGCGTCAGCTCGCCGTCGGCCAGGGCGGGCGACGGCGGGCGGACGAGCAGGGTGCGGTGCAGTTCCTCCGGGGCCGGCTGGGCGGCGGGCTGTGCGGTGACCATCCCGCGACGCTACCGCCCCGGGCGCGCTCGCGGTTCACGGACCTTATCGGTCCAGGTAGGCCATCCGCGCCGTCTTCGGCCCCTGGGGCGACTCGAACGAGACCACCTCGCCCGCGGTGAACCCCATCACCAGCATGCGGCGCAGCGCCTTCTCGTTGTGCGCGTCCGGCTCCCCGACCACGCGGCGGGTGCCCGGCCCGGCGAAGAGGAAGCCGCGCATCGCGGGCCCGAGCACCGACCAGGGGTCCGCGGGCGCCCCGTGCCGGGCGACCGGGCCGCGGCTGCCCAGGAAGAAGTGCAGCCCCAGGTCGCCCTCCCGCACGTCGTAGGCGGTGCCGACGGGGTCGTGCTCCGGGTGGTAGGCCTGCACGAGCACCACGGGCTCGCCGTCCCACCGCACGAGGTAGGCGTGGTGGGTCTCCAGGGAGTCCACGAACGCGTACGTGTCGCGCACCTCGTCACGCGTGTGCTCCCCCATCCCCCAGAACGCCGCCCGCGGCTGGGTGAACCACCCGTGCAGCAGGTCGGCGTTGGCCTCCGGGTCCAGCACGTGCGCGGTGACGACGCCGTCCTCGCCGAAGTCGCGGCGCCACACCTCCGTGCCGCGGGGCCCGTTGAGCAGCCGCAGGCTGGTGTCCGCCGGGCGCAGCCGCTCCCAGTCGGTGACGACGGCGGAGGTGCGGGCGTCGGCCCACGTGGCGTGCTGGTCGTCGAAGTGCGGGCTGCCCGGGCGGCCGGCGGCGCCGAAGGGCACGCCCCACCGGCTGTTCGCGCGGTCCGACAGGTCCCAGACGTACCGCGCCACCGACGCCCGGTACGCGGTGAGCGCCACCCCGGGCGAGCCGCCCGTGCAGCGCACCGTCTCGTTGTTGCCCGAGACCGGCGCGGGTGCGACACCGAGCGCGCGGCCCGGCACGGCAGGCGCGACCAGGTCGGGCACGGGCAGCAGCGGGGCGGGGACGTGCAGGTCGCCCCAGGCGGGTTCGGCCGGGCCGACGGCGGACGACGCCACCTCGGCCAGCGCCGCGGTCGCCTCCGCGGCGGCGTCGACGCGCAGGCGTTGCCCGTCCAGACCCTCGACGACGAGCCAGTCGGCCGCGAGGATCCGGGCGAGCCCGGCCCCGACCGCCGTCGGCACGTCGAAGACGCCGCCGAGCACCGGCGTGAGCGCCGGGTCCAGCCCGTGCGGCTCGTGCAGCGGCGCGAGCACGGGGTTCCCGGCGAGGCGGCGGGCCAGGGCGTCGCGCCAGCGCATGTACAGGGCGGCGTCGGCGGAGGCGGCGTCCACGTGGGCGCCGTCGGCCACCCAGGCGCGCAGGCGGACGGCGGCCGCGGAGGCGTCGCGGGCCAGGTGCTCGACGAGCCCGGCGGCGCCGAGGTCGCGGGTGTCGCCGTGGATGCGCGCCTGCGTGGCGGGCGACTCCGGCCCGGCGGCCGCAGCGAGGAGCTGGCGGATGCGTTCCGCGCGGTACGGCGGGTAGGACCAGCCGAGGTCGTGCGCCTCCCGTCCCGGACGCAGGTCGCGCGGGCCGGAGCCCGGGCGGCTGTCCTGCCCGGCGGGCCGCTGCATGACCGGCCGCTCGTTCGCGTCGACGGCGACCTCGGTCACCCGCACCGGCTCCGGGAGGTCCACGTAGCCGTCCGCCGGCTTGGCCGTGGGCAGCGCGCGCTCCGACGCGCCGGCCGGCACCGCCGGGACCTTGCCCGCCGTCAGGCTGAGCACGTCGCCGGTGCTGTCGGCGGTGAGCACCCGGTTGACGGGGTCGACCCACCCGCCGAACGCGTCGGCGACGTCCCGGGCGGTGCGGGCGTGCAGCAGCGCGCGCCAGGCCCCCACGCCGACGTCGGACAGCTCGCGGGCCGGCCAGTGCAGGCGCCAACCCTCGGGCCCGCGGCTGTCCGCGCCGTCGGACACGACCTCGACGTGGTGCGCCCCGGCATTGGTGATGCCCCAGGCCACCGAGGCCTGCGCGTGCACCGCGTGCCCGAAGTGCGGCACGCCGGGCACGCCCGGGAAGGCGAAGCCGACGACGTCGTAGGGCGCGGCCGGGTCGGTGCACGCGAGCCGGACCTGCTGGTAGGGGCCGGGCAGCTCCAGGGTGCGGTGCGGGTCGCCCGCGACCAGCGGGCTGCCCGACTCGGTGAACCGGCCGTGCACCGCCCACGCGTTGGACCCGGAACCGCCGTCGGCGACGAACAGGCCCAGCACCCGGTCCAGCGGCACGCCCGGGACGTGCAGGTGCCGCGCCACGTGCGCGCGCCACAGGATGCTCGGGAACCCGTTGAACAGCACGTGGCTCGCCAGGAACACGCCGATCGGCGTCCACGGCGCCCAGGGCCGGAACGGCACCCCCGCGAGCTCCGGCACGTCCCGGCCACCCGCCAGCAGCCCGGCGTTGACGCCGTCCGCGTACGCGGCCAGCCACCCGCGCTCGGGCCCGGCCAGGGCGTCGTGGATCGCGCGGGCCGTGGCGGCCAGCCGCTCCCGCGCGGCGAACCGGTCCCACGCCTCCCCCGCCGCGCCGGCGAGCTCCCCGAACCGCTCCTCGGCGCGCATCCGGTCGGCCTCGACCTGCAACCCGCGGTCCTGGGCGGTCACCCAGCCCTGGCCGTAGGCCAGCGCCGTCTCGGTCGCGGCCCGCACGTGCGGGATGCCGAGGTCGTCACGAAACAGGTCGAAGTCCACGTTCCCTATCATCTCTCTCTGCGCCGCACGGGGTTCGCGAGCGTACCCGCGTAGATCAGCGACTCGGACTGGTTGGTCAGGTCCACCATCTGCAGCGTGTTGCGCAGCTGCAGCCGGTTGAGGCACGAGTGCGCGAACCGCGCGGCCCGCAGGTCGATCCCCGTCCGGGCCCGCACGTCGGGGTGCTCGGCCGCGTGCCGGTCGATCGTCTCGGCCACCAGGGCCCAGAACCGGTCCTCGGTCAGCACGCCGTCCTCGGCCAGGATGCCCGCCAGGTGTCGCAGCACGCCGTCGAACACGTCGGTGAAGATCGCGAGCGCCTTCTCGTCGTCGTCCACGGCGGCCCGGATGCGCTCGACGCCGTCCGGCAGGGAGCCGTGGCCGAGCAGGGCGACCTCCTCGCCGATGTCCTTCATGATCGCGCGCTGCACCACGCCGTCGCGCAGCACCAGGATGAGGTTCTCGCCGTGCGGCATGAACGCGAGCTCGTAGCTCAGCAGGCAGTGCACCAGCGGGTAGAC
Organism: Promicromonospora sp. NPDC090134; assembly: GCF_044746965.1. Taxonomy (NCBI): domain Bacteria; kingdom Bacillati; phylum Actinomycetota; class Actinomycetes; order Micrococcales; family Promicromonosporaceae; genus Promicromonospora; species Promicromonospora sp. NPDC090134. Next base: position 10,622 of record NZ_JBIVCZ010000019.1, read on the forward strand.
GTAGGCGTCCAGGTAGGCCCGCAGCCACTGCTCGGGCGCGATGCCGGACTCGCGGACCAGGGCCGTGGCGAACGACGCCCCGCCCGCGTCGCGGTGCAGCAGGCTCGCCATGGTGACCAGGCGTTCGTCGTCCGCCAGCCGGGGCACGGGCGACTCGCGCCACAGGGCGGCGAGCATCTTGCGGTGCGGGTTGGGCTGGGGCGTGCGGTGGTAGACGTCGCCGGTGTACCCGACGGAGGCCAGCTCGCGCAGCACGCCGAACCCGGCGCGGCGCAGGGTCTCGTCGCCGCCCACCAGGTCCGCGACCCAGTCGTTGATCGCCGGGGTGGCCCGCATGTAGGCCGGGGACAGCCCGCGCAGGAACCCCATGTTCTGGATCGCGAGCGCCACCTTGACGTAGTGCCGCTCGGGGCGGGTGCGGTTGAACATGGTGCGGATCGACTGCTGGGCCTGGTACTCGTCCGAGCCGGGTCCGAGCGGCACCAGGTCGCCGCGGGCGACGTCGGCCGCGAAGGTGATCGCCACGCGGTGCTCCCACTGCCAGGGGTGCACGGGCAGGTAGAGGTAGTCCGCGGGGTCGAGGCCGCGGGCCGTGAGGCGGTCGGCGAAGGCGGCGCGCTCGGCGTCGGACAGCTCGCCCGGGGTGCCGGGGGTGCCGTAGTGGCCGGCCTCGGTCTGGTCGGCCGCGAGCGCGAGGTGGGTGTGCTCGCGGCGCGCGGCGAGCCACAGCATGCGCAGGCGTTCGCCGCGTTCGGGGGCGTAGGCGCGGTAGTCGGGCAGGGAGAAGCCGATGCGGCCGTTGTTCGCGACGAAGCCCGGGTGCCCCTCGGACATGGCGGCCTCGACCTGCTGGAACGCCTCCGCGGTGGCGTGCGTGCCGGACGCCGACCGGGCCGCCTCCAGCAGGCCGCGCGCCGAGGGCGTGGTGCCGTCGAGCTCGCGCTCCCGCTTCGCGGCCGCGCTGGCCAGGGTGGCCGACAGCTCCTCGAGGTAGGTCGCGAGCAGGGCGTCGGGCACCTGGAGCAGCGGCTGCAGCTCCGCGATCAGCTCCAGCGCGTCCACGGGCAGGGCGACGGCGCCCCGCACCCCGGCGTCGGCCGTGCGGCGGATGGACGCCGGGTCGATCACCCAGTGCTCCAGGGCGTAGCGGCGGGCGGTGAACCGGTAGGTGACGCCGTCGAGGTCGAGCCGGTAGGCGCCGTCGACGGTGCTTCCGTCCGGGGCGGCGCCCTCAGGTGCGGTATCCGGCTCCGGCGCGAAGAGCCGCTCGTGGGCGAGCTCCGCCAGGGCCTTGGCGGCCAGGTGCCGGTGGGCGTGCTCCATGAGCGGCGCGCTCAGGTGCGTGGCGATCATCGGGTCGGGCCGGTGGGTCGCGGGCTCCGGGTGCGAGTCGTCCCCGACGCCGTCAGCAGGGAAGCCGTCGCCCAGCGCGGACGCCGCGAAGTCGGCGCGGGTCGCGACGCTCAGCGCGGCGCGCTTGGCGTGCACGCCGCGGCCGAGGTCCACCTCGCGCAGCACGCGGAACCCCGCGGCGGCGTTCTTGGCGGCGATCTTCCGGTTGCCGACGTCGGGTTCGACGACGACGCGGACGGCGCCGCGGCCGGCTCCTGCCCCCGCGCCCGTAGCCGACAGGCAGAACCGCATGACCGCCGTCATCACGGCGTCGGTGAGCCCGTGCCGCGGGGTCGCGGGCGGGGCCACCAGCAGGTGCATGCCGAGGTCGCCGGGCTGCGTGTCGTGGACGCCGGCGAGCAGCACGCGCGGGTCGTACGTCTCGGTGAGGAAGACCGGCTCGCCGTCGAGGCGGCCGAGCCAGGCGTCCTCGCCGGGGCGGCCCTGGATGCCGGCCAGGTACTCGCGCACGTCGTCGACGTGCAGCTCGCTCATCTGCCAGAACGACGACGCCGGGTGCGCCAGCCAGCGCTGCACCAGCTCGGCGTCGCGCACCGGGTCGACGGGTTCGAGCGTCACCTCGCCGAGGCGGGTCGTGGTCGCGAACGGGTGGACCGTCGTCGGGGCGCTCACCGGGCGGCCTCCATCTCGTTGTCGGTCAGGTGCTCGGTCGGTTGCTCGGTCGGGTGCGTACTGCCAGGTCCCGGCCCGTCCCCGCCGTCGGGCAGGCCGAACTGCTGGAAGGCGATCCGGCGCTCGATCGGGTACGGCTCGCGGCCCGTGACGTTCGCGAGGACCACGGAGTTGCGCCAGGCGCCGAAGCCGAGGTCGGGGGCCGTGACGCCGTGGGTGTGCTCCTCGCCGCCCACCACGTGGATCCGCCGGTCGTCGTCCACGGTGTAGTCGCGGCGCACGGCGTAGCGGCCGCGCGCGTCGAGGTTGACCAGGCCGGGCGCCAGGAAGGCGGGCACCGAGGCGGCGTAGCCCGTCGCGGCGACGATCGCGCGGGTGCGGTGCTCCGCCGTCGTGTCGAGCTGGGCGTGGCGCAGGGTCAGCACGTACTCGCCCCTGCCCTGTGCTCCGCCGGCGTCGAACCGGGCCGCGACCACCTCCGTGTCGGACAGCAGCGTGGTCGGCACCTCGACGCCCAGGGCCGACTTGCGGTACAGGGTGTCGTAGATGTCGTCGATCAGGTCGCCGCTGATGCCCTTGTACAGGTTGCGCTGCTCACGCCCCAGCACGTCGCGCTGCTCGATCGGGAGCGACACGTAGTGGTCGGTGTACTCGGGCGACGTCATCTCGAGCGTCAGCTTCGTGTACTCCATGGGGAAGAACCGCGGCGAGCGGGTCACCCAGTCCACCCGGTGCTCCCCCGGCCCGGTGCCGCAGCCCTCCAGCAGGTCGCGGTACACCTCGGCCGCGGACTGCCCGCTGCCCACCACCGTGACCGAGCCGGCCGCGGCGAGCTCCGCGCGGCGCGGCAGGTAGTCGCTGGTGTGGACCACGGGTCCGGCCGTGGCGTCGTCGAGGCCGTCCAGGAAGGCGGGCAGCCGCGGCTGGGTGCCGGTGCCCAGCACGAGGTGCTTGGCACAGTATTTCTCGACACCGTGAGCGGTCTGTGCCGTCACCTCGAACAGGTAGGCGTCGTCGTCACCCGCGGCAGAGCCCGCCGGGTCCACCACCCGGACGACGCCGGTGACGCGCCGACCCCAGCGCAGCGCCGGGAGCTGCTCGGCCACCCAGCGGCAGTACTGGTCGTACTCGGCGCGCAGCGGGTAGAACGACTCGCGGACGTAGAACGGGTACAGCCGCCCCGTCTCCTTGAGCCATGCCAGGAACGAGTAGGGCGACGTCGGGTCGGCCATCGTCACCAGGTCGGCCAGGAACGGGACCTGCAGCGTGGTGCCCTCGATGAGCATCCCCGCGTGCCAGGAGAAGCCGTCGCGCTGGTCCAGGAAGACGGCGTCGACGTCGTCCAGGGGCTGGGCGAGCGCCGCGAGGCCCAGGTCGAACGGGCCGATGCCGATGCCGAGCAGGTCGAAGACTCTCATCGCGCCTCCCCCTCGCCGCGCGCCAGCCGCGGGTGCACGTCCCGGCACGGCGGCTCGTCCGTGTCCGCGAGCGCCTCCCCCGCGAGCAGCCCGTGGGCGGCGGAGCGGACGAGCTCCAGGACGCCGCGGATGTCGGCGAGCGTGGCGTCGGGGTTGAGCAGGGTGAGCTTGAGGCAGGGCCGCCCGTCGATGACGGTCTTGGCGACCAGGGCCCGGCCGGAGTCGAACAGCACGCGCCGCACCTGGGGCACGAGCGCGTCGGCGCGCTCGGGGTCGAGCCCGTCGGGCTCGTAGCGGAACAGGACGGTGGACAGGTCGGTGCTCCCCACCAGGCGGAAGTCGGTGTCGCCGGCGAGGTCACGGTGCACGGCGGCGGCCAGGTCGCAGACGGCGTCCACCAGGGCGCCGACGCCGTCCGCCCCGAGGGCGCGCAGCGTCACCCAGAGCTTGAGCGCGTCGAAGCGGCGCGTGGTCTGCAGGGACTTGTCGACCTGATTGAGGTCAGGGGTCCGCTCCCCGGCTTCCTCCGCCGGGTTGAGGTAGTCGGCGTGCCATGCCACGGGGGCGAGGTCGGGCCGCTCGCGCACGATGAGCGCACTGGAGGAGACGGGCTGGAAGAAGGACTTGTGGAAGTCGACGGTGACGCTGCGGGCCCGCTCGATCCCGTCGAGCAGGTGCCGGCGCGTGGGGCTGACCAGCAGGCCGCAGCCGTAGGCGGCGTCGACGTGCAGCCAGGTGCCGACGGCGTCGCACAGGTCGGCGATGGGGACCAGGGGGTCGATGCGGCCGCGGTCGGTGGTGCCGGCGGTCGCGACCACGGCGACCACCGTGTCGCCCGTGCGCTCGATGTCGACGAGGGTCTGGCCGAGGGCGTCCGGGCTCATCCGGCCCTCTGCGTCGGTGCCCACCTCGACCACGGCGTCGTGCGGCAGGCCCAGCAGCAGCGCGGACTTCGCGACGCTGAAGTGGCTCGCGCCCGTGGCAAGGATCCGCATCGACTCCAGTCCGACGCCGTCGCGACGGGCGCGCTCCCGGGCCAGGAACAGCGCCTGGAAGTTGGACTGGGTGCCGCCCGAGGTGAAGATGCCGTCCGCACCGTGCCGCTCGCCCGCGGCGTCGCCGTCCCCGTCGCCGTCCCCGTCCCCGTCCCCGTCCCCGTCCCCGTCCCCAGGCAGGGCGAAGCCGATGCGGCCCGCCGTCCACTCGACCAGGCGTCGCTCCATGAGGGTGGCGACCGTGGACTGGTCGTAGGTGTCGACCGAGGTGTTGATCGCCGCGAGCATCGTCTCCGCGCCGACGGCGGGCAGCGCGACCGGGCAGTTCAGGTGCGCGGCGTAGGTGGGTTCGTGGAACCAGATCGCATGCCGCGCGTACAGGTCCGCGGCCTCGCGCAGCGCCGCCTGCGTGCCCGACGGCGGGCCGTCCAGGTCGACGGCGTCCACGAGGCCCTGCAGCTCGGAGCGGCTGGCGCCGGAGAACGGCTGGGTCACGGAGGTGAGCCGTGCGGCGATGTCGTCGGCGACCGCGCGGACGGTGTCCGCATAGGTGCTCGCGGTGGCCCCGCGCAGCAGCGCGGTCGTGTCGTGGCTCGAACCCGAGGGTGCGGTGGGCACTGGCTGCGTCACTGCGGGCAGGTGTGAGGGCATGCGGAAGGCTCCTCGTGCAGGCGAAAGGAACGCCGCCCGGACCGGACGGCGTGGTGCGACTTAGGTTTGCCTGACCTAACTTAATCCTTCGGGCACCCGCGTCAAGCCATGCGGGGAACCCGGTACGTGGCGCCCGTCACTCCGCCGGCGGCACGACCGCCACCGGGCAGGGCGCGTGGTAGATCAGGGCCTGGCTGGTGGAGCCCAGCAGCAGGCCGCGAAACCCTCCGCGCCCGCGGGAGCCCACCACGACGAGCCGGGAGTCCTTGGCCCGGTCGAGCAGGGCGGCCGTCGGGCCGTCCGGGGCGACGACCCGCTCGACACGCACGTCCGGGTGGTCCGCCCGGGCGTCGGCGAGCCAGCGGTCCAGCGCCTGGGCGCCGTGCTCCCGCAAGGCCTGCTCCTGCGCATCCTGCCCCCGGACCCCGTGCCGGGCCGCGGCCGACGCGTCCCGCCACGCGTGCACCGCGACGAGCGGCGCGTCGCGGAGGGCGGCGGCGTCGAAGGCGAAGCGGATCGCCTCCCGGCTCGTGGGCGACCCGTCGACACCGACGAGCACCGGGCCCTCCTGCGCCGGCGTGCCGCGTACCACCACGACCGGGCAGTGCCCGTGCGTGGCCACGGCCACCGCGATCGAGCCCACCAGCAGCCCGGTGAACCCACCGAGACCGCGCGAGCCCAGCACCATCAGGCCCGCCGCCGCCGACCTGCCCACGAGCTGGCCCGCCACCGAGCCGCTGGCCAGCCTCGTGCCGGCCGGGACGTCGGGCGCCTCCTGCGCGGCCGCCGCGGCGGCGTCGGCGAGCCACTGGCGTCCCTGCTCGATCAGCCCGTCCTCGTACGGCCCGAGCGTCGCGGCGTGCGGGACGCCGGGAGGCACCGGCGTCCACACGCTGACGAGGACCAGCGGCACGCCGCGCCCGGCGGCCTCGCGCGCCGCCCAGCGCACGGCCCGCGTGGCCGACTCCGAGCCGTCCACGCCCACCATGACCGGCAGGTCTCTCGTCTCGCTCATGAACGCCATCGTGACACCGGATCGCGGTCCGGGCCTGGCCGGGCCTGGCCGAGGTACGTGCGCTCAGGCCGGCCCCGCCGCCATGCCACGCCACGCGACGCGGATGCCCTCGCGACAGCGGGCCAGCGCCTCCGGGTCGTCCAGGGTCACGCCCCGCACCACGAACTGGTAGTAGAAGACCCCGTTGATCAGGTCGATGCAGGCGTCGACGTCGATGCCGGGGCGCAGCACGCCCCGCTCGATCCCGGCCCGCAGCACCGCGATCATGCCGGCGCGGCGCCGCGAGACGTGCGACCGCCAGTACGCCTGGGCGAGCTTGCGGTCGGTCATCGCCAGCCGCATGCGCAGCCGGAACCGCTCCTCGGAGTACGTCTCGCGCATCGTGCTGGACGACATGGTGGACGACATGGTGGACGACGACGTGGTGTACGCGTCGAGCACGTTCTGCAGGAGGTCGCCCTCCAGCGGGATGGTGTGCGGCGCGCGGCCCCGGTCCAGGGCCGTGGCGACGAGGTCGGTCATGCTGGGCCACCGCCGGTAGATCGCCGCGCGGCTGACGCCGCTGCGCTCCACGACGCGGCTCACCGTGATCTCCTCGCCCCGCTCCAGGAGCTCGACGGCGGCGTCCACGATCCGCTCGTCGTGCCCCTGGGCGCGTGGGCGGCCGGGGCCGCGCGGGGTGTCGTCCGCCACCTACGCGGCGCCCGGCGCGGTACCCGTGCCCGCGAGCGCCCTGGCCCGCAGCTGGGCGACGAGCCCGTCGGTCAGCCCGGCGGCACGCAGCGGTGCCAGTGGGTCGCCGTGCCGCTCGGTGAGCGCCGCGAACAGCTCGTGCATCGGGGCCGGCGAGAACTCCGTGCTGACGGCGGCCAGGGCTGCGGCGTCCAGCTCGATGCCGAACCGGCTCATGAGGGGCCGCATCACGGGCGAGATGCGCGCCATGATGGCGGCGGAGTTCTCGCCGGTGCGCACGTAGTCGGCCACGATGTGGTCCTGGTCCGCGCCGAGCGCGAGCAGCAGCGACGCGGCGAGTACGCCGGTGCGGTCCTGGCCGGCGGCGCAGTGGAACGCGACGGTGCCCGGCGCGTGGGCGATGATCGCGAGGGCCGTGACGATCTGCGGGGCGGCGCCCTCGTACATCCTCAGGTACATCCGGCCGAACCTGGTCTGGTCCATCATCTCGGCGGCCGTCCCGGCGGCCACCTCGGCGGGTTCAGCCGGGTGCGCCCCGGGGTCGCCGGCGGCCGCGCCGATGTCGGCCAGCAGGGGCACGTGGTGGTAGCTCACGTTCGAGTGCGTGCCGAGCGGGCCGCGGCCGGTCACGCCGAGCTCGTCGGTCGAGCGCAGGTCGATGATCGCGCGCACGCCGGCGTCGACCAGGCCGCGGGCGACGTCGTCCGTCACCAGGGCGAGGTCGTCGGCGCGGAGGGCGAAGCCCTCCCGGACGACGCCGCCGGCGACGGGGATGCCGCCCAGGTCGCGCAGGTTGACGGGGGCGCTGAGCGTGAGCGCGGGAGTGGTGGTCATGTGATCTTCCTTCGGATGACGGCGCTGGCCTGGTCGATGACCGTGACCAGCACGATGATGCAGACGACTATCGCGGACAGGTGGCCGTAGTCGTACATGCGCATGGCCGTGGTGAGCTCCAGGCCGATGCCGCCGGCGCCGACCATGCCGAGGATGGTCGCACCGCGCACGTTGCCCTCGAAGAGCAGCAGCGTGTACGAGACCAGCAGCGGCCCGGCCTGGGGCAGCACCCCGTACTGGACGACCTGCCGCCGGGAGGCGCCGACCGCGCGCACGGCGGTCACCGGGCCCTCGTCGACGGCCTCCATGGCCTCCGCGAAGACCTTGCCGATCGAGCCGATCGAGCCGACGGTCATGGCGAGGATGCCGGCGAACGGCCCCAGCCCCACGGCGGAGACGAACATCAGGGCGAACACGAGGTCGGGCAGGGAGCGGATCACGTTCATGACCCACCGCGTCGGGTAGTACAGCCAGCGTGGTGCGATGTTCGACGCCGCGCCGAAGGCGACCACGAGCGAGAGGACCGCGCCGAGCACGGTGCCCACGATCGCCATCTGGAGTGTCTCGACGAGCAGCTCGACGATGGTGCCGAACTTGTCCCAGGTGGGCGGGAAGAGCCGCAGCAGGAAGTCGCCCATGTTCACGGTGCCCTCGCCGAGCTTCGCGAAGTCGAACTCCGCGCCGACGAACGACCACACCAGCAGGATGGCGACGACGGGCAGGCCGAGCAGGAACCGCGCGCGGGGCACGTTGACGGCGCGTTCCAGGCGGGCGCGCGTGCGCGGGTCGAGCTGCTGCTCCGGCGCGCTCCGGCGGCTCCGGCCGCGCCGGGGCGCGGTCGGCGCGGCGGGATCAGACGAGATCGTCGACACGGTGGGCCTCCTTCTCGTCGTCGTGAGCCTCGTCGTCGTGGATCTCGTCATCGTGGCTGTAGAGCACGTCGAGCGCCGCGGCGTCGAGCCGGTCGGTGGGCGCCGAGACGAGCACCCTGCCGTGCCGCAGGCCCACGATGCGGTCGGAGTGCTCCAGCGCGAGCGGCAGCACGTGCAGGCTCACGAGCACGGGGATCCCGTCCTGGTGCGCAATCTCGCGCAGCAGCTCCAGCACGGCGTGCGACATCCTCGGGTCGAGCGAGGCGACGGGCTCGTCCGCGAGGATGATCCGGGGCTCCTGCATGAGCGCGCGGGCGATCGCGACGCGCTGCTGCTGCCCGCCCGAGAGGGAGCGCGCCTGCTCGGTGGCCTTGTGGGCGATGCCGACGCGATCGAGCAGCTCCAGGGCGCGCCGTCGGTGCGCCCCGGAGAACCCGCCGGCGAGGTTGAGCGGGCCGGCGTCGTGCAGCGCCCCGGTCAGCACGTTGGTGAGCACGCTGAGCCGGCCGACCAGGTTGAACTGTTGGAACACCTGGCCCACGCAGGCGCGCACGTCGCGCAGCCGGCGGCGCGGGAGATGCGTCAGGTCGTGCCCGACGACGTGCGCCGCTCCGCCGGTGATCGGCGCGAAGCCCGTCAGGCTGCGCATCAGGGTCGACTTGCCGGAGCCGGACGAGCCCAGGAGCGCGACCATCTCGCCCGGGAACAGGTCGAGGTCGACGCCGTCGAGCACGAGGGGGCCGTCGCCGTAGGCGACCCGCAGGTCGCGCACCGAGACGAGTGCTGGGCCGGTCATGCTCAGCCCAGGTCCGAGATGTCGACGTCGGCGATCGCGGCGATGTCGACGAAGGGCTGGAAGGTCGACGGGTCGGGGTCGACGATCGGCTCGGTGCCCTGCATCGCCTCGAACATCGCGCCGAGGGCGTCGGCGTTCTCCTCGACGAACACCTGGGGCAGGGCCTGCTTCAGCAGCTCGCGCTTGTCGTCGGCGAGCTCCTGGTCGGCGAGCACGGTGACGGCGACCGGCATCGACGCGCTCTCCCCGATCGAGCGGGTCTCGCCCTTCTCGAAGGGGAACATCGGGTCGCCCTGGCCTGCCATCGCCGGGAAGATCGTGGACGTGCAGGCCACGTCGACCTGGCCCTCCTTGAGGGCGGTGAAGCTCATGTCGTGCCCGCCGCTGAACATCGGCGTGTAGTCGGCGTCCTGCTCCAGGCCGGCGTCGTGCAGCATGGCCACCGGCATGAAGTAGCCGCTGCTGGACGCCGGGTCGGCGAACGCCACCACGGTCTCGGGCGTGATGTCGTCGAGCGACTCCAGGGGCGAGCCGTCGAGCACGAGGCAGGTCGAGACCGGGTCATCGTTGCCCGGCCAGGCGACCAGCGAGTCGACCTCCCCCGTGTTGACCGCGAGCGCGGACGGGAAGCCGCTCATGAAGCCGATGTCGACGTGGTGGTTGCGCAGGGCCTCGACGACGGCCGTGTAGTCGGGCACGTCGACGATCTCGACCTCGCGGCCGGTCTCGGCCTCGACCAGGCCCGCGAACGCCTCGATGGGATTCTCGGCGCCGGGGTCGTCGCCGAGCGGGGTGGTGGCGAAGGTGATGGGGGCGTCCGGGTCCGACGCCGCGGCGTCGGCGGAGGCGGTGCCGGAGCAGCCGGCGAGCAGGACGGTGGTGCCGAGGGCGAGCAGGCCCAGAGCCGGGAGTGCGCGGGGGCGCATGGGCGTTCCTTTCGGGAGGCCGACCGGTGGCCGGCGGGATATCGCGACTGGCGATATCGATATGGAACTCCCCGCAGATGGCCGCGAATTACGAGACCGCGGTCCTGTAACGAAAGCGCGGATGAAGATCGGGTGTCCGGTTGCGTCGCGTGGTGGTCGTGCAGGCACTTGCCCGCAGCGGGCCGGTCTGCGACTCAGAACGGCGGGTCGCCGAGTCCGGACGGAGCATCGGTGCCGGCGGCGGGTACACGTTCGGTCGTGGACGCGGCCGCGGCGTAGGCGCGGGGCAGGCGGCGGCGGGTCAGGGCACGCAATGTCAGGTCGTGGCTGGTCCCCGGGTCGACCAGGTCCAGGTCGACCCGGGTGTCCAGCACGGTCGGTGGCCGGACATGAGTCCTGCCCGCGGGTGTGGTCCACGTGGTGATGCCCGTGACCGGGTCACGTTCCACACCCCAGCCGGCATGCGTCTTGAGCAGGTGGTGCCGACGACACAGGGCATGCAGGTTTCGGGCACTCGTCTGCCCCCGTGCACCGTTGGACGCGGCTGCGGCAGCAGTACGGCCGGTGCACTCGTGGTCGAAGGGTTCGATGTGGTCCAGGTCGCACGTCATCGCCGGGGTGTCGCACCCGAGGAACGTGCAGGTCCCGTCACGGGCCTCCACCGCCGCCCGCAGCACCTTGCCTGGCGTGTACGCCTGTGACGAGTAATCGACCAGCACCCCCGTCACCGGGTCCGTCACGAGCCGCCGCCAGGTGGCGTCCTTGGCGATCAGCCGTACCGTCTCGGCCGGGACGGGCCCGAACCCGTCGAGCTCACCCGGGGCGTCGTCCAGGCCCAGGAGCGTGCTCGCCGGGACCGTCACCCGCACCACCGGCCGGGTCGGCGTCACCCGCACGACGCTTTCCTGGACAACCGGCGCCCGGCCACCGCAGGTGCAGACGCCGCCGTCCGCGGCGCTCGCCCTGTCGGCCGACCCGCTCCCTGGGACTCCGGTGGCCGCGAACCGGTCCGCGGGTACCAGCCGACCCGTCACGATCCCGGTCAGACAGTCCGCACGAAGCTGACCCAGCGTGCGCTCCTCACCGGCGGTATACCGAAGCTGGTGCGCCATGTCATCCACCACACCCCACACCGCCGCCGCGTCCACCGCAGGCAGATACGCCGACAGCCAACCCATGTCGTTCTCCGCCCGGTCCACCTGCACGTTGCGGGCCTCCGCGGCAATCCTCGCGGTCTCCGCCGATCCGTGCCGCGCCTTCGCGAACGCGAGGAGCTTGTTCCGCAGCCACCGCCACGTCCGATACGGAGCCTGCGGCAGATACCGCGCGATCGCCTCGGCCCGCTCGGCCACCGTCAGATCAGCCGCCGACCGCAGCAGCGTGTGCGCCTTACGCACGTCGATCCGACCCGTGACGAGCGCCGTGATCACCGTCGGATGCTCCGCACCCGACTCGGCACGCACCACCACCTCAGACCCCTCAGCCTGCGTCACCACCAACTCGGCCGTCACCTGCCCGACCAACGAGTCATGAGCCAACGGACTCGACTCACACGCCACCCGCTCCCCCACGGCCCGCGCCTGCACACCCGCAGCCCACGACTGCAACCGAGCGCACGCGCCGACCAGCTCCCCCAGCAGATCGTCGGACAACGCGGCAAGCGGGGTCGACCCAGCCTCGGCGGCCGCGCCCGGACCGGTGTATCCCTCGACCACCCACGCCAGCTCGGCGCCCGGTGTGCCGGCCAGCGCCTCGACCGGCCACCGTTCCAGTTCGACAGGAGCACCCGGAGCGCACTGCCGGTCACGCTCACCGAACAGAGCCTCACCCTCGGCGAACAGGGCGGCGAGCCAGGCGTCGTCGGGCCAGGCGTCGTCGGGCGTGAAACCGTCCGCGAGATCGTCGTCGCCGTACACGGCACGCACAGACGGCACCGTACGCATCGGAGATACGGCGGGCATCGCGCCCGCGACACCATCGACCCGCCACGCGGGAGCGCCGTCCCGCACAGCCACCGCACGGGCGCCGGGACCATCCGGGGACGTCGTGGCTTCCCCACCTCCACTGTCGTCGCACCACTGCCTGCCCATGTCGCCCCCCCCCTCCGAACCGAACAACAAACCAACAACACCATTCCAGCGGACGTTTGTTCGATCATAGGTCGAGCCACTGACAACCGCCCGTTGTTCTGCCCGGCGCGTAACCAGCGCCCGTCGGCGCGCGCCGACGCCGCCGCACCGGTACACCCGACTCGGTGGTGGTGACGTTCCAGCGGTCACGACGACGGCGAGGCCGACGGCTCCGGCTCGGCCGTCGGGGGATGATCGACCCATGAGCCGAATTCTCGTGACGGGTTCCGCCGACGGGCTGGGCCGCCTCGCGGCCGACACGCTCCTGGGCCAGGGCCACGACGTGGTGGTGCACGCCCGGAACCCCGGCCGCGCCGAGACCCTGCGGCCGCTGGTCGACCGCGGCGCCCGGCTGGTGGTCGGCGACCTCGCCGAGCGCGACGACGTCCGGGAGCTCGCCGCCGCGCTGGCCGCCGACGCCCCGCCGGACGCGGTGATCCACAACGCCGGGGTGTGGAGCGGACGGGCCGTCATGCCGGTCAACGTGGTCGCCCCGTACCTGCTCACGGCCCTGCTGCCCGGGCCCGGCCGCCTGGTCTACCTGAGCAGCGGCTCGCACTTCGGTGGCCACCCGGTGCTCGACGGCGTCGACTGGCAGGGGCGGACGCCGGGCTCGTACGGCGACAGCAAGCTGTTCGTCACGGCCCTCGCGGCCGCCGTCGCCCGCCTGCGCCCCGGGGTGCTGAGCAACGCCGTCGACCCCGGGTGGGTCCCCACCCGGATGGGCGGGGCCGGCGCCCCGGACGACCTGGAGCTGGGGCACCGCACCCAGGAGTGGCTTGTCACCAGCGACGAGCCGGACGCGCTGACGACCGGCGGCTACTGGTACCACCAGGAACGACAGCAGCCGCACGTCGCGGCCCTCGACGCCGCGTTCCAGGACCGGCTCCTGGCGGCGCTGGCGCAGGAGACCGGCACCACGCTCTGAGCCGGGTCGGGTGCGGCCCTACGGGGCCGCCGCCGGCCGCGGCTCCGCGGCCGCCCAGGACGCGAGCAGGCGCAGGCCCTCCGCCGACGGCGAGCTGGGCTCGGCGCTGTAGACGAGCATCACCTGGCCCGGCTCGGCGGTGAGGGCGAGCTCCTCGTAGACCAGCGTCAGGTCGCCGACGACGGGGTGCCGGAACCGCTTGGTGCCCGCGCCGTGCGTGCGCACGTCGTGCTCGGCCCACAGCGTGCGGAACGTCTCGCTGCGCGTCGAGAGCTCGCCGACGAGGTCCTGGATGCCCTTGTCGTGCGGGTCGCGGCCGGCCTCGGCGCGGATGATCGCCACGCACATCCCGGCGAAGAGGTCCCAGTCCGGGTAGAACTCGCGGGACGCAGGGTCCAGGAACTGGAAGCGCGCGAAGTTCGGCGTCCGGCCGCCGTCCCCGATCAAGGGAGAGTAGAAGGCGCGCCCGAGGGCGTTGACCGCGACGAGGTCCTGCCGCTGGTCGCGGACGACCGCGACGGAGTCCGTGATGGAGTCGAGCATCCACTGCAGGCTCGGTCGCGGCGCCCCCGGGCGGGCGGCCCGACGGCGGCCGCGCCCCGAGGACGGGATGCCGTCGGCCGCGCGGGCGAGGTCGAGCAGGTGGGCGTGCTCGGCGTCGTCGAGGTGCAGGGCGCGCGACAACGAGTCGAGGACCGCCGCCGACGCGCCGCCCAGGGCGCCGCGCTCCAGCTTCGCGTAGTACTCGACGCTGACGCCCGCGAGCGCGGCGACCTCGCTGCGGCGCAGCCCGGCGACCCGGCGCTGCGTCCCCGCGGGCAGACCCGCCGCCTCCGGCGAGACGCGGGCGCGGCGGGTCATGAGGAACTCGCGGACCTCTGCTCGGTTGTCCATGCCTCCAGGCTAGGTCGGGCGCCCGGGGCACGGGATGCCCTGTCGGTACACCCCATGCCAGGGACTCCCTCTCCCCCGCACCACCGCCAAGACTGAGGGCGTGCCAGCCACCCTGAACCCGCCGACCGTCACCGGACGGATGCTGCCGCCCCTGCTCCTCCTGCTGACGGTGTTCGGCCCGATCTCCATGGACCTCTACCTGCCGGCCCTGCCTGCGCTCACCGCGGAGCTGGGCGCGGCCACGTCCGTCGCGCAACTGACCGTGACCGCGTGCCTCGTCGGGCTCGCCCTGGGCCAGCTCGTCGCGGGCCCGCTCTCGGACCGGTTCGGACGGCGCGGCATCCTGCTGGTCGGCGTCGCCGCCTACGTGGTCACGTCCGTGCTGTGCGCGCTGAGCCCCACCGTCGAGACGCTGGTCGCCGCCCGGTTCGTGCAGGGGCTGGCGGGCGGCGTCGGCATCGTGATCGCCACTGCGGCGGGGCGCGACGTCTACTCCGGGGGCGCACTGATCCGCTTCTACGGCCGCCTCACCGTGATCGGCGGCTTCGCGGCGGTCGTCGGACCGCTCCTGGGCGGGCTGCTGAGCACCTGGGTCGACTGGCGCGGGCTGTTCGTGTTCCTCGCCGCCGTCGGCGCCGCGATCCTGACCGTCGTCGCGCTCGCCTTTCCCGAGACGCTCCCCGCTCAGCGGAGGGTGCCGGGCGGGCTGCGGCAGACCGTGCGCGACTACCGCACGCTGCTCACGGACCGGGCCTTCCTCGGCGCGCTGCTCAACCAGGGGTTCCTCTACGCCGCTCTGTTCGCCTACCTGGCCGGCGCCACGTTCGTGCTCCAGGACGGGTACGGCCTCTCGCCCCAGTGGTACGCCGCGGCGTTCGGCCTGAACTCCGCCGGCTTCATGACGGCCGGGTGGGTGGCCGGCCGGCTCGCGGAACGCTGGAGCGTCCCGGGCACGCTCGCGATCGGAGTCGTGGCCACCGGGCTCGGTGCGGCGGCCCTGCTGCTCGCGGGCCTGGCGGCCGTGCCGCTGTGGGTGGTCGTCGCCGCCCTGTTCACGCTCGCGAGCGGCGTGGCCGTCTCGTCACCCCCGGCCACCACGCTCGCCCTCGCCGGGTATCCGCGGACGGCGGGCACGGCCTCGTCGCTGCTGGGCATGGTCCGCTTCGGGTTCGGTGGGGTCGCAGCCCCGCTGGTGGGGGTCGCGGGAGCGGCCGCCATCCTCCCGCTCGGTGTCGTCACGTCGGTGGCGGTGCTGCTCGCGGCGGCTTCCTGCCTGCTCCTGCGCCGGCGTCCGGTGACGGCCGCCGACCGCACGGCCCGCCCGGTGGTGGTCGAGATCTGACCACCACACGCACCACACGCACCACACGCACCACACGCACCCACCGGAGGAACACACCATGAAGGCCACCGTCATGTACGGCGCGGGCGACGTCCGCGTCGAAACCGTCGCCGACCCGACCCTGCTGCTGCCCACCGACGCCGTCGTGCGCACCGTGCGCACCTGCGTCTGCGGCTCCGACCTGCACCCCTACCACTCGATGCCGGGCACCGAGCACGGCCAGACCATGGGGCACGAGCTGCTCGCCGTCGTCGAGGAGGTCGGCTCCGCCGTCACCGCCGTCCGCCCGGGCGACCTGGTGATCGCGCCGTTCGCGTTCGCGGACAACACCTGCCCGATCTGCCGGGACGGCTTCCAGACCGCCTGCCCGCACGGCGGCTTCTACGCGACCCCGGACACCCCGGGGCTGCAGGCCGAGCTCGCCCGCATCCCGCTCGCCGACGGCAGCCTCGTGCCCGTACCCGGCGTGACCGAGAAGGACGAGGCGGTCCTGCCGTCGCTCCTCACGCTCTCGGACGTCTACCTCACCGGCTACCACGCCGCGCACCTGGCGCGGATCCGGCCGGGCCAGACGGTCACCGTGATCGGGGACGGCGCCGTCGGCCTCTCCGCGGTGCTCGCCGCCCGGCAGCTCGGCGCCGAGCGCATCATCCTCATGGGCCGCCACCAGGCCCGCACGGACCTGGGCCGGGAGTGGGGCGCGACCGACGTCGTCGCCGAACGTGGGCAGGAGGGCATCCAGCGGGTCGTCGACCTGACCGGGGGCGAGGGCTCCCACGTCGTCCTGGAGGCCGTGGGCCACATGCCCGCCTACACGCAGTCGGTCGGCGTCGTGCGGGCCGGCGGCGTGATCTCCCGCGTCGGTGTGCCACAGTACGAGGACGCACCGGTCGGCTTCGGGTCGCTGTTCGGCCGGAACATCACGCTCACGGGCGGGCCCGCCCCGGTCCGCGCCTACATCGAGCAGGCCATCCCGCTCGTGCTCGACGGCACGATCGAGCCCGGCCGGGTGTTCGACCGCACGGTCCCGATCGACGACGTACCCGCGGGGTACGCGGCGATGGACGCGCGCGAGGCGCTGAAGGTGCTCGTCACCGTCTGAGCGCCCTGCGTCGTGCGGGTCGGCGTCGGTGATCACCCCGGTGACCCGCTCCCAGGGCAGCACCCGGAACCGCGACGCCGTCCCGATCTGCTCGGACGACGCCAGGACGTAGGTCTCCGCGGCCCGCGCCGACAGGGCTCGCTTCATCGCCGCCTCCTCGGCGTCCCCCGTGGTCAGGCCCGCCTCGGGATGCACACCCGGCCGCCGAGCAGATAGATCTCGGCGGCCGGGTGGTCGAGCAGAGCCACGGCGACCGTCGGGCTGTGCGTGATCACGGTGCATCCCAGGTCCGGCGGGAGCGCCCGGGCGACGGCGAGAGGACATCGAGGTCCTGGAGGGGCCGTTCGCGGAGGCTCTGGCCATGACGCGGGACGGCCGCATCGTCGACGGCAGGACCATCCTGCTGCTGCACCGAGCGGCGCTGGACGGCCCGTTCGCCCGGGCCGCATCATCGTGAGGTGAGCTCATCGTCGTGGCCTCGGCGGGAGGTCTCATCGTGAGGAGGACGGCGGAGTGACGGTTCCGTTCACCGATGAGGTCCGCGGGCCGCTGGTCGCCGACCGCGAGCGCACGGCGGAGCTGATCGCCTCGCTGACCGGGAGCATCGCCTCGATGGTGGAGGCGACGCAGCTCTCCGCGTCGGACGACGAGCACGACCCCGAGGGGTCGACGATCGCCTTCGAGCGCTCGCAGGCGAGCACGCTGCTCGCCACGGCCACGGAGCACCTGGCCGACGTCGACGCGGCGCTGGCGCGGATCGCCGCGGGCGTCTACGGCCGCTGCGAGCGCTGCGGAGGAGCCGTCGCCCGCGAGCGCCTGCTGGCGCGGCCGACGGCCCGCACCTGCATCGTCTGCGCGGCCGCGGGCTAGGCGAGCGTCGACAGCGAGCGTCACCCGATCCAGGTGACCCACCCGGGAGGACGGGCTGCGGAGGATGGCCGTGGCCGGCCGTGGTCTCGGCTGGTCCACGGGGTCGCACCGACCTCGGATCGTCTCCGGCAGTCGTCGTCACCAACACATGTCGTCGTCACCAATACATGAGGTGGAAAAATGGTGGAGTTCAACGGCCGTATCGAGCTGGACGTGCGGGACTCCGTCCCGGACTGGGCCCCCTTCGAGCTGAAGAAGGCGCCGGAGGGGTCACCGAACGTCCTGGTGATCCTCTACGACGACACCGGCATGGCCGCGTGGTCCACGTACGGCGGACGCATCTCGATGCCCACCCTCGACCGGCTGGCGGCGGGCGGCCTGACCTACTCGCAGTGGCACACCACGGCCCTGTGCTCCCCCACCCGGTCCGTCTTTCTCACCGGCCGCAACCACCACGTCAACCGGTGCGCGGCGATCATGGAGGGCACCAACGGGTTCCCCGGGGCGGCTGGTCGCCTGCCCGCCGAGTGCGCGACCGTGGGTCAGGTGCTCCAGGACAACGGCTGGTCCACCTTCTGGCTGGGCAAGGACCACAACGTCCCCGAGGAGGACATCGCGAGCGGCGGCAGCCGCTCGGAGTGGCCCCTGCAGAAGGGGTTCGACCGCTTCTACGGGTACCTCGGCGGCGAGACCAACCAGTGGTACCCCGACCTGGTGGAGGACAACAGGTTCATCGAGCCGCCCTACACCCCCGAGGAGGGCTACCACCTCTCCAAGGACCTGGCCGACCAGGCGATCCGCATGCTCCGGGACCAGAACTCGTCCAACCCGTCCAAGCCGTGGTTCATGTGGTACTGCCCGGGCGCGAACCACGCGCCGCACCACGCTCCCCAGGAGTACATCGACAAGTACAAGGGGATGTTCGACGACGGCTACGAGGCCTACCGCGAGTGGGTGCTGGCCCGGATGATCGAGCGTGGCATCCTGCCCGAGGGCACCGACCTCACACCGCTGGACCCCCTGCCGGAGGACGCCGCCAACCCGGCGGACCACGTGCGGCCCTGGGCCGAGCTGAGCGACGACGAGCAGCGCCTGTTCAGCAGGATGGCCGAGGTGTTCGCTGGCTTCTCCGAGTACACGGACGTGCAGATCGGCCGCGTGATCGACTATCTCGAGCAGACCGGGCAGCTGGAGAACACGCTGATCTTCTACTGCGCGGACAACGGTGCGTCCGGCGAGGGCAGCCCCAACGGCTCCGTCAACGAGAACAAGTTCTTCAACGGCTACCCCGACGACCTCGCGGAGAACCTGGGGTACCTGGACTCCCTGGGCAGCCCGGAGACCTACAACCACTACCCCACCGGCTGGGCGGCCGCGTTCTCCACCCCGTTCCAGATGTTCAAGCGCTACGCCCAGTACTCGGGCGGCACGTGCGACCCGATGGTCGTGCACTGGCCGGCCGGGATCAGCTCGCGCGGGGCGGTGCGCCACCAGTACCACCACGCGACCGACATCGTGGCGACCATCCTGGACGTGACGGGCGTCGAGATGCCCGACACCTACCGCGGCGTGCCCCAGCACCCGTTGAACGGCGTGTCGATGCGCTACAGCTTCGACGACGGCGACGCGCCGACCACGAAGGACCGCCAGTACTACGCGATGCTCGGCACCCGCGCCATCTGGAAGGACGGCTGGAAGGCCGCGGCGGTGCACGCCCCGATCAGCGGCCACGGCCGGTTCGACCAGGACGCGTGGGAGCTCTACCACGTGGACGAGGACCGTGCCGAGGCGCACGACCTGGCCGCCGAGCACCCCGAGAAGCTGCGCGAGCTGGTCGCCGCCTGGTTCGAGGAGGCGGAGCGCAACGACGTGCTGCCCCTGGACGACCGGTCCGCCGTCGAGCAGCTGACCCTCGACCGTCCGCAGGCCGAGCCGCCGCGCAGCCGGTACGTCTACTACCCGGACGCGGCACCGGTACCCGAGGGGGTCGCGGTCAACATCCGCGGGCGCTCCTACAAGATCGTCGCCGACGTCGACCTCGCGCCCGACGCCGAGGGTGTGCTCTTCGCCCACGGGTCACGCTTCGGCGGGCACGCGCTCTTCGTCAAGGACCACCGCCTGCACTACGTCTACAACTTCCTGGGCATCCAGCCGGAGCAGGTCCTCACCTCGCCCGTGCTCGACCCGGGCAAGGCGGTGCTCGGCGTGGAGTTCCTGCGGGAGTCGGCGGGCGACCACGGCGAGTCCGTCGGCCGGGCCCAGCTCTTCGTCGGGGAGGAGGTCGTGGCCGAGGGGCCGATGCGTGCCCAGGTGGGCAAGTTCACCCTGTGCGGCGACGGCCTGTGCATCGGCTACGACAGCGCGGACCCGGTCAGCCGCCTGTACCAGGCACCGTTCCGGTTCACCGGGGGCACGATCCTCGGCGTCGGGATCGACGTGAGCGAGGAGCAGTACCTCGACCTCGAGCGGGAGGCAGCCGCCGCCCTGGCCCGCGAATGACCGGGCCGGGCGGTGGCGACCGCGATCTCGGGTCGCTGTTCGGGCCGCGGGTGCGCCGGGCTGCCCGGCGCGCCCGCCGGCGCGTGCGGGCGGAGACCGCCGAGGTCCTGCCGCGCCGCCGTCACCTGCGCGACGACATCATCGCCGGCCTGCCCGGCGCCATCTCCAGCGTGCCGGACGGGATGGCGTCCAGCGTCCTGGCCGGCGTCAACCCCGCCCACGGGCTGTACGCGTCGTTCGTGGGCCCGATCGGCGGGGGCCTGACCAGCTCGACCCGGCTGATGGTCGTCACCACGACGAGCGCGGCCGCCCTGGCCGCCGGCTCCGCGCTCGCCCCCTACGGCGACGGTGACCGGTCCGCCGCGATGATCCTGCTGACCCTGCTGGCCGGCGTGCTCATGATCGGAGCCGCCCTGGCGCGGCTGAGCCGCTACATCCGGTTCGTCTCGTACTCGGTCATGCTCGGCTTCCTGACCGGCATCGCCGTGAACATGGTGCTCGGTCAGGTACCGGACCTGCTCGGCATCCAGGCGCAGGGCTCCGTGTCGGTCACCAAGGCCTGGTACACGGTCACGCACCTGGCCGACGCCGAGCCCGGCGCCGCGATCTGCGGCGCGGCGGCCCTCGTCATCCTCGTGCTCCTCGGCCTGACCCGCCTGTCGGTGCTGAGCTCCCTGCTCGCCCTGCTGCTGCCCACGCTCGGCGTCCTGCTGCTGGGCGGCACCTCGGTCGCGCTCGTCGAGGACACCGGCCGGATCCCGCACGGGCTGCCGATGCCGGTCCTGCCGGACCTGAGCCTGCTCAGCGTCGACCTGGTCGGCGGCGCGGCGGCGGTCGCGGCGCTCGTGCTCATCCAGGGCGCGGGCGTGGCCGAGGCCGTGCCCAACACGGACGGCTCGCCCAGCTCGACGCGCCGCGACTTCGCCGCGCAGGGCATCGCGAACACCCTGTCCAGCCTGTTCGGCGGCCAGCCCGTCGGAGGCTCCGTGGGTCAGACCGCCCTCAACGTCACGGCCGGTGCGGCGAGCCGCTGGGCCGGCATCTGGTCCGGGATCTGGATGGCGATCATCCTGCTCGCCTTCTCCGGCCTGGTCGGCAAGGTGGCCATGCCGACCCTGGCAGCCATCCTGATCTACGCGGGGGCCAGGGCCGTCGCACCCCGGGAGCTGGTCGCCGTCGCGCGCGCGGGCCGGATCCCGGCGCTCGCCATGGGCGCCACCTTCGTCGCGGTCCTCGCGCTGCCGGTGGCCCAGGCAGTGGGCATCGGCGTCATCGTGTCGCTGCTCCTGCAGCTCAACCAGGAGGCCCTCGACCTCAGGGTCGTGCGCCTGACCCGGGACGCGTCGGGTGACGTCGTGGAGTCCGAACCGCCCCGGCTGGTGACGACGGGCGAGACGGTGGTCCTGGAGGCCTACGGGTCGCTCTTCTACGCGGGTGCCCGGACGCTGCAGCGCCGTCTGCCGGTCCCGGCGCAGGCCGAGCCCACGGGCGAGGACGACGGTCCCGTGGTGATCCTGCGCCTGCGCGGCCGCACCACGCTCGGGGCGACCTTCCTCAAGGTGATCGGCGACTACGCCCGCACGCTGGCACGCGCGCACGGCGCCCTCTACCTCACGGGCGTGGACCCCGGCCTCGCCGACGCCTGGGAACGCGACGGCACCGCGCGCACCCTGGCCGGCGCGCACGTCCGCCGGGCGACGCCACGCCTCGGCGAGTCGACCCGGGCGGCGCTCGCCGCAGTCGCGCGACGCCGCGACGGCGACCACGACGTCGTCCACCGGGTCGAGCCTGCCCCTGCCGGAGAGTCCTGAGACCGCCCAGGGATCAGACGAGCAGGGACCAGACGAGCAGGGATCAGGCGAGCAGGGATCAGGCGAGCAGCCGGGACAGCCCACGCACGGTGAAGATGACGCCGAAGACCAGCAGCACGCCGGCGCCGATGACCCGGTCGCGACGGATCAGCCAGAACCGCAGCTCGCGCAGCTGGCGGCGCCCGGGTACCCCCGCGACCGCGAACAGGACGGTCGGGACCACGTAGTCCAGCACGCTCGCCACGACCAGGACCAGGACGCCGAGCTCCCGCGTCCCGAGGGGGACGTCGGAGGTCACGACGGTGGTCAGGCCCGAGAGCAGGATCGCCACGTTGGGGTTCACCACGGCGAGCACGACGGCGATCCCCATGAGCGCCGGCACCGTCGGCACGGACAGCTTGCGCGCCCACGCCGGCATCGCCTCGCCGCGTCCGGCCGGTTCCGGGGCCGGGCGCCTGGCCGCCGCGACGATCCCGACGGCCAGGAACAGGACGCCCACCACAAGGCTGACCCAGCCCGCGCCGGCAGGGCCCGCGGTCCGCGCACCCGCCGCGCTGCCGACGACCAGGGCGACGACCCCGAGCACCGCGTAGACCACCAGCACGGTGCCCCCGAAGACCGCGACGTTGCGGTAGGGCTGCACCGACCCGAGCAGCAGGAGACACGCGATGATCGCCGCGGGTGTCACCGCCAGGCCGACGATCTCGGGCACCAGTGCCACCAGCATGTCCCCCATGTCGCGACCTTCGACGACACGGGACCCACGGCGGTCACCCCTAACGGGTGACCTGGGCCATCCGGGCCCTGCCTACGGTCTGCGCAGTCAGCTGCCCTGCCGAGACCCCTACCGAGAGGCGCGACCCCGTGGCCAGATTCGTCGGTCCGTCGTTCTCCGGATTCCAGCGCTCGTGGCTCCGGCCCGACATCGTCGCCGGCCTCGCCGTGTGGGCGGTGCTCGTCCCGGAGGCGCTCGCCTACGCCACCATCGCCGGCGTCCCGCCCGTCGTCGGCCTCTACGCGGCCGTGCCCGCGCTGGCCCTCTACGCGCTCGCGGGCACCTCGCGGCAGCTCGTCGTGGCGCCGATGTCCGCGACCGCAGCACTCTCCGCGGGCATCGTGGCGGATGTCGCGGGCACGGACGGCGATCCCGTCGTGCTGACCACGGCGCTCGCCCTGGCCACCGGGTTCGTCGCGATCCTGGCGGGCCTGCTCCGCCTCGGCTTCCTCGCCGCCTTCATCTCGGAACCGGTCCTCAAGGGCTTCATCATCGGCCTCGCCCTGACGATCATCGTCGGCCAGGTGCCCGACCTGATCGGGGTCGAGGGCGGCTCCGGCAGCTTCTTCGAGAAGACCTGGGTCCTGCTGGGCGAGCTCGGCGACATCGACCCGCTGACCATCACGGTCGGTCTCGCCAGCCTGGCGGCCCTGGTGCTGGTGCGCCGCACCATGCCGTTCCTGCCGGGGTCGCTCGTGGTGGTGCTGCTGGCCATCGGCGCGACGATCCTGTTCGGTCTGGGCGACCAGGGGCTCGCCGTCGTCGGCCACATCGACTCGGGGCTGCCACAGGTCGGGGTGCCCGACGTGACGGCCGCCCAGTTCGCGGAGCTGTTCGGCGGCGCGGTGGGCCTGATGCTGATCGGCTTCGCCGAGGGCCTCGGGGCGGCCAAGACCTACGCCGCGAGGTGGGGGTACGACGTCGACCCCAACCGCGAGCTGGTGGGCCTCGGGCTGTCGAACCTCGGCGCCGGGTTCGTCTCCGGCATGGTCGTCAACGGGAGCCTGTCCAAGACGGCGGTCAACGCCGGCGCCGGGGCGCGCTCCCAGATCTCGGCGCTGACCGCGGCCGCGCTGACCGTGCTCACCCTGCTCTTCCTGACCGGCGTCTTCGAGCAGCTGCCCCTGGCCACGCTGTCCGCGGTGGTCGTGGCCGCCGTCGTCGAGCTCGTCGACGTCCGCTCGCTGCGCCGCCTGTGGCGGGTGCGGACCGGGCGCCTGGCGCGCGTCTACCAGGTCACGGCCCGCGCCGACTTCATGGCCGCGGGCGCGGCCCTGCTCGGTGTCCTCGTGTTCGACACGCTGCCCGGCCTGGTGATCGGGATCGCCGTGTCGCTGATCCTGCTGCTGGCCCGGACCTCACGCCCCCGCGTCGCGATCCTGGCCCCGGTGGGCAACGAGGTCGGTCGGCCCTGGGTGGACGTGGGACGCAACCCCGACTACTCCACCCTGCCCGGCGTCCTGGTCGTCCGGGTCGAGGGCCCCCTGATCTTCGCGAACGCCGAGTACGTCCGCTCGCGCGTGCGTGAGCTCGCGGCGTCGGACTCCGGTCTCCGGCTGGTCGTGCTGGACGGACGGTCCACGCCGTCGATCGACGTGACCGCGGCGGCGATGCTCGTCCAGCTGCGCGCGGACCTGCAGCGGGACGGCAGCGACCTGGCCCTGGCGGAGGGGATCGGTCAGGTGCGCGACGTGCTGGCCCGCGTCGGCGAGGAGGGCGAGCCCGACCTGTTCCCCTCGCTCGACGACGCCGTCCGCAACGGCCGGCACGACGACGAGGGCGGGTTCACCAGGAACGGGTGAGGGCGCCCGGACCCGGCGGGCACTGGAGTGTGCAGCGTCAGATCCGCCGCAGGTGACACCCAAGGAGAACGCACATGGCTCAGGCAACGCTGACGGTCTGGAAGTTCAAGACCGCGGAGGGCGCGGAGACCGCGTCGACCACGATCCAGCAGCTCGCCCGCGAGAACCTCATCACGGTCCGGGACGCCGCCACCGTGCGGTGGGAGGAGGGGGCGAAGAAGCCCAAGACCAAGCAGCTCAACTCCACGACCGGTGCGGGCGCCCTCGGCGGATCCTTCTGGGGGATGCTCTTCGGGCTCCTCTTCTTCGTCCCGCTGCTCGGCGCGGCCATCGGCGCCGCGACCGGCGCGCTGAGCGGCGCGCTCACCGACGTCGGGATCGACGACGGCTTCATCAACCGCGTCCGCGACGAGATCACACCCGGCACCTCGGCGCTCTTCCTCATGTCCTCCGACGCGGTCATCGACAAGGTGCGCGACGCCCTCGCTGGCCAGGAGACGCCCGAGCTGATCTTCACCAACCTCAGCACCGATCAGGAGACAGCGCTCCGCGACGTCTTCGGCGAGGAGTGAGCCCCTCGTCCCGGCACCCGCTTCCGCGCCGCCCTCAGAAGCCGGCGTCGAGTGCGTCTTCGCGCTCGGCACCGGCTTCTGAGCTTGGGGCTGGACCATTCTCGCATTCCTGGCGAGCCTTACGAATTTTGCATACCTGCCTTATTGCCCCATTTAGAGCTGCATCATCATTGCATTCCACGCACAGGTGATCTGGGGCCTGAGCACTGGTTTTACCGGACGGGACCGAAGAACGAACCGCCGACTCCGGGTGAAACCGGAATCATCGTGGGCGAAAATCTCGCGGAGCACGCATGATGAACAAGGATGCATATTTCCCGAGAGGGAAATGAGAGACATGCGAGCTCGAGATCCAGGGCGCCGACCCCGCCACGGATCGGCGGTGCTTCCCCGGCCGCCACTTCACCTCTCGAGTGGAGGATCCCGCGGTATGCACATCGACACCGGCTCGGTCTCGGACCGGAGCACCAGCCTCACGGCCAGACACCATCGGCCCGCCGGTCCGCACGTCGGGCCCGACCGGAACCACCGCCACCCCGAGGACTCCCCGGCGCCGCACCTGCCACGCGTCTACGTACCGCGGCAACGCCTCTGGCAGCAGCTCGACGAGGTGACGGAGGGCTCGGTCACCCTGATCGCGGCGCCGGCGGGGGCGGGCAAGACCCTGGGCGTCGCCGGCTGGCTGCGGACCACCTCGTCCCCGCACGCCCGGGACGCCACCTGGCTGGACGCCGACGACACCTGGACGCCCGAGAGGCTGGGCGCCACGCTCGACGAGGCGAGCTCGTCATCGACCCTGGTCGTGATCGACGACGCCCACCTGCTCCCCGCCGCGACCCTGCGCCTCGTCGACGAACGACTCAACGGCGCGCCCGAGTCGATGCGCGTGCTCCTCCTGAGCCGCCGGGCGCTGCCGCTGACCCGGCTGGTCCCCGAGCTCCTGGGCAACTTCGCGATCCTGCCGGGGAGCCTGCTGCGGCTCGGCGAGACCGAGTGCCGGTCGCTGGTGGCGGAGCACTCCCGGTCCACGGACCGCCGGGTGATCGACGCCGTGGCCCGGCACGCCGACGGCTGGTGCGCCGCCGCGGTCCTCGCCGCGCGCGAGCTCAGCGCCGCCCCGGACCCGAGGGCCGCGGCAGGCCGGCTCTCGCACGACGCCACGTCGATCGCGACCCGGGTGGCCGACGAGGTGTTCAGCATGCTCACCCCACGGCAGCGGCACCTGCTGCTGTGCATCGCCGGCGAGGGCGTGGTCAGCGCCCCCACGGCCGCGCACCTGACGCACGACCCGCACGCCGGCGAGGTCCTCGCGGAGCTGGAGAACACCGGCCTGCTCGTCACGCGCGTGTCGAACCACGAGTGCGCCGGGGCGGCGGACCCGACGGACGCTCCTGCCGACGACGGCTTCCGGATCCATCCGCTCCTCATGGAGATCGTCCGGCAGCACCTCACCGCCGGTGGCGTCGACGCGGTCCGGGCCCGCGCGACCGTCGTACGCGCGGTCCGGCTCGACCTGGCACGCGGCCACCTCTCCGGTGCGTTCAGGCGACTCGTCCACATCGGTGCGCCCGCGGAGGCCGCCGACGTCCTCGCGCGCGACGGCGTGCGCATGGTCCTCGACCACTGCGAGCAGGAGGCGGTGAGCGAGTTCGTCCGGACGCAGGCCGAGATCGTCGACAGCCGGCCCGACACCTGGTTCGCCGTCGCCCTGGGTCGCTGGCTCGACGACGACGTCGAGGGGGCACGGCACTGGGGCGACCGGATCCTGGACGCCGAGCGCCGGTCGGCGTCCACGGACGACACCGAGCGGCTCGACGCACGCATCGCCTGCGTCAGGCTGTGGCGCTTCGCCCTGGGACTCGAACCTGCCTACGCCGCCATCGGCCACGCGAAACGCGTGCTGGTCGCGTCCCAGGCCCGCACCGGGGCGCGCGAGACCGACGCCGCGATCCTGCCCGTGCTCGCCAACGAGCTGGGCATCGCGCAGAACTGGCTCGGCGAGCTCACCGAGGCCGAGGCCAACCTGACCCTGGCCGTCAGCCTCGCCCACAACCAGGGCCTGGGGCTTCTCGAGGCCTGCGCGCTGAGCCATCTGGCCCTCACCCAGTACATGCGTGGCCGGGAGCGCGCGTGCGTCGAGCTGGCCGGCGAGGCCGTCGCCACCGCCGCGGCCCGTGGTGGACAGCCCGTGCGGTTCGTCGTGGCACGCGCCAACCTCGCCGGGCTGCTCGCGCGACTCCTTGACGTGCCCGCTCCGACTGACACGTCCGTCATCGAGTTCCCGGAGGTCAGGTACCACAACGGCGACCTGTGCACCCGGTTCTGGTTCCGGGTCTGGGACGCGCGCCAGGCGGTGCTCGCCGGTGACGTCGCCGCGGCGCAGCGGCTCCTGTCCGGCCCCGGTGAGTGCCTGCGCCTCACCGACGAGCAGCTTCCGGAGCACCTGCGGGTCGCCCTGCTCGTCGAGCGGGCGTTCGTCGCCACGCTCGCGAGCGACCGGGACACGCTCAGGTCGCTGCACGGCACGCTCGAGCTGCTCGGCGCCGTCGGCGAGGCGTCGCTCGTCCAGGGGCTACGGGCCGACCGGGAGGGCGAGCGGCGCGTCGCCGCCGCCGCCTTCGAGGTGGCGTCGTCGGACGCCACCTACTCGCAGCCGCCCACCCGTGCGCTCGCCCTGGCGTGCGAGGCCCAGCTGCTCGACGCGCTGGGTGACCCGCACGCGTCCCGCGAGCGCCTGGCGGAGGCGATCGCGGTGACCGAGACCCGCCGGAACGCCTCCCCGTTCCTCGGCTGGGTGCGGCAGGGGACACCCATCGAGACCCTGCTGCGCCGGTTCGTCGGGCGGCCGGCGGCCGGCTGGCTCCACGAGCTCGTGACCATGGCGACCGGCCGATCCGACATCACGGCCGTCTACGCCTCCGTGACCGCGACCCCGCACGAGCTGGACGAGGTCAGCCAGGCGCTCGCCCCGCCCGCGCTCAGCCCGCGGGAGCGCGAGGTCCTCAACGAGCTGGCCCGCGGGGCCACCTACGCGGACATCGCCACCGCCCTGTTCGTCTCCGAGAACACCATCAAGACGCACGTGTCGAGTCTCTACGTGAAGCTCGCGGCGTCGTGCCGCAGCGAGGCGCTGAAGGTCGCGCGCAGCTTCCACCTGATCTGAGCTGACCTGAGCTGAGCGCGCCGCCCGTCAGTCGCGGGCCATCGCTGCCCGGAGGTGTGCCTCCAGGTCGACGTACGCGTCGTCCGCGACGTCGAACACGACCTTGTGGATGGTCCCGCCGGTGAACTCGAACCGGGAGCCGGCGTAGTCGGCGGACACCGCGTCGCCGCTGTCGTAGCCGATGCACAGTCCCTCGCCGCACAGGGAGAAGTGGCCCAGGACGGTCCTGATCTCCTGCTCGGCCACCATCTCGTCGTCGATCCAGAGCCGCAGCGGGCCGATGCCCTCGCGGTGCTCGCCCATCCGGTCCTTGGCGAAGTCCACGCCGATGACGTGCCGGCCCTCACGCGGCGCCGGCGCGGAGATCCGGTCCTCGGGCGGGATGCCCAGGAAGTTGTAGGCGTAGGTCACCACACCGTCCTTGACGTAGAGCGCGTGGCCGCCGAACCGGGAGCCGTGGGCGAAGACCACGCCGGCCGTGTCCGCGGTCAGGTCCAGGTCCGCCAGCACCTTGTACGAGACGCCGTGCACGTTGGCCGCCGAGCGCTCCGGGATCTCGGACGTGCCGGGGTAGTAGGTGTACTGGCCGCTCGGCGGGACCGGGATGTGGAACTCCATCTTCACGAACGTCTCGAAGTCCTTCGGGTTGCCGATGATCTGCAGGTCGTTCAGCGGCAACACCAGGTTCGCCCCGGCCTCGGACATCCAGAGCGCCTTGAGCTCCTCGACCTTGTCCGGGTGCTCGGCGGCCACGTCGTGGGCCTCGGCGCGGTCGGTGTCGGTGTGGAAGAGCTGCCAGGCGTCGTCCTCGAACCGTCCGCGGCCGCTGACCGGGCCGTGCTCGGTGACGGCCTTCCACCCCTTGTGCCAGATGCCGCGGTTGCCGAACATCTCGTAGTACTGGGTCTCCTTGCGGGTCGGGGCCTCGGCCTCGTCGAAGGAGTAGACCATCGACACCCCCGACAGCGGGGTCTGCCGGACGCCGTCGAACGCCTCGGGGAACTCGACCCCGCACGCCTCCAGGATGGTGGGGACCACGTCGGTGCAGTGGTGGTACTGGTGCCGGACCTCGCCGCGGGCGGTGATCCCGGCGGGCCAGTGGATCACCATGGGGTCGCTGATGCCGCCCTGGTAGACGTACCGCTTGAACATCCGGTACGGCGTGGAGAACGCGGCGGCCCACCCCGTCGGGTAGTGGTTGTACGTGTCGGGGCTGCCGAGCTGGTCCACCATGGCGAGGTTCTGCTCGAGGTCGTCCGGGTAGCCGCCGAAGATCTTGCCCTCGTTCACCGAGCCGTTCGGACTGCCCTCCCCCGACGCGCCGTTGTCGGCGCAGTACAGGATGAGGGTGTTCTCGAGCTGACCCGACTCCTGAAGGTAGTCGACGATGCGGCCCACCTGGGCGTCCGTGTACTCCGACATCCCGGCGAACACCTCCGCCATGCGGCAGAACATCGCCTTCTCCTTGTCGTTCAGCTCGGCCCACGGCCGCACCCGGTCGGACTCGGAGAAGGTGCCGTCGGGCATGGGGTTGAGGTCGGTGAGCTCGGTGCCCTCCGGGAGGATGCCGCGCTCGACCATGCGGGGCAGCACCCACTCGCGGTAGGCCTCGTAGCCGTCGTCGAACACGCCCTTGTACTTGTCGATGTACTCCTGGGGAGCGTGGTGCGGCGCGTGGTTGGCGCCCGGGCAGAACCACAGGTACCAGGGCTTGTCCGGCTCGGTCTGCCTGGAGTCCCGGATCATCCGCAGCGCCTGGTCGGCGAGGTCCTTGGACAGGTGGTAGCCGTCCTCCGGGCCGTACGGCTGGTCGACGTACCGGTTGCCCTCCGCCAGGGACGGGAACCACTGGTTGGTCTCCCCGCCGATGAACCCGTAGAACTGGTCGAACCCCTGCCCGAGCGGCCAGCGCTTCTTCGAGGCGCCCATGGTCCACTCGTCGATGGGGACGTTGTGGTTCTTGCCCACCCAGAAGGTGCTCCAGCCGGCCTCGCGCAGCACGCTCGCCATGCTCGCGTTCGACGGCGGGATGTGCGAGCTGTAGCCGGGAAAGCCCGTCGAGCTCTCCGAGATGGTCGCGAACCCGTTGAGGTGATGGTTGCGGCCCGTGAGGAACGTCGACCGCGTGGGCGAGCACAGCGCCGTCGTGTGCCACTGCGAGTACGTCAGGCCCCCTGCCGCGAGGCGCTCCATCGTGGGCATCTGGATCCGCCCGCCGTACGGCGACCAGGCGGCCTGCCCGGTGTCGTCGTACAGCACGACCAGGACGTTGGGCGCGCCCTGCGGCGCCTTCTGCGGGAGGAATGCCTCCCAGTCCCCCTGCGAGTCGCGGACATCGAGCTCGATCTTGCCCTGGAACTCCCGTGCCATGTCGAACCTCCTCGTAGCGGGTCTCGCCCCCGGATCATTCGCGGGGCCGGCGACGGGAGACCTCACCCGAACCAGGTGAACGCCCTGGTGCGCCCGCCGACTTGGCTGACCCGCGTGGACGTGACCTCGGCAACTCCCCGCTGGCTCGGCCCCTCGCTCCGCGGGTACCGCAGGGCGTGGCTGCGGGCCGACGTCATGGCGGGCCTGGCCGCCGGGGTCGTGGTGGTCCCGCAGGCCATGGCGTACGCGACCATCGCCGGGCTGCCGGTCTCCGTCGGGCTCTACACCTGCATCGTCCCCGTGCTGCTCTACGCCCTCCTCGGCGGCTCGCACACCCTGAGCGTCTCGACGACGTCGACCATCGCGGTGCTGACCGCCTCGGCGCTCGCGGCGTCCGGCCAGGCCTCCGACGACCTGCTCGGCGCCGCGTTCACGCTCACCACCCTGGTGGGGGTGTGCCTCCTCGCCATGCGGCTCCTCCGGCTCGGCTCGCTGGTGGAACAGATCAGCCCCGCGACCCTGACCGGTGTGAAGGCCGGCGTCGGGCTCACCGTCGCGGTCACCCAGCTGCCGACCCTCCTGGGCCTGACGGTGCCGGACCGGGACGCCGGGTTCTTCGGCAAGCTCGCCGACGTCGGCACCGCGCTCCCGACGACGCAGGCCCTCACGGCCGTCTTCTCGGCCCTCGCCGTCGCCACGCTGCTGGTGCTGCGCCGCGTCGCGCCGCGGGTCCCCGCCGCCCTGGTCCTGGTGGTGGCCTCCGTCCTGCTGGTCGTCCTGACCGACGTCGAGGACCGAGGGCTCGCGCTCATCGAGCCGGTGCCCGCCGGCCTGCCGGACCTCAGCCCGCCGCTGTGGGACGCGATACCCGGCCTGCTCCCCGCCGCGCTGGCGATCGCCGTCATGGCCTTCCTCGAGACCGTCCTGGTCGCCCGAGCGCAGCGCCAGCGGTCCGAGCCGACCGTCGACAGCGACCAGGAGCTGCTCGCGGTCGGGGTCGCCGCGCTGGGCGGCGGCCTCACGCAGTGCCTCCCGCCCGCGGGCGGGTTCTCGCAGAGCGCGGTCAACCTGGGTGCGGGCGCCCGCACCCAGGCGGCCGGCCTGACGACGGCGGCGCTCGCCGTGCTCGTCGCGCTCTTCCTGGCGCCCGTGCTGAGCGACCTGCCGGCGGCGACGCTCGGCGCCCTGGTACTGGTCGCGGTCGTCGGGCTGGTGTCGCCCGCCGAGTACGTGCGGCTGTTCCGCATCGACCGCACGGAGTTCTGGGTCGCGGTGGTCACGACGGCGATCGGACTCACCGCCGGGCTCCTGCCGGCCGTCGGGGCCGGTGTCGTCCTGACGCTGTTCCTGGTGCTGCGCGCCGTCAGCCGCAGCGCCGTCCGCCCGCTGTACGCGGCGCCCGCCGGCGGCTGGACCACCAACGCCCCGCCGAGCCCTCAGCCGGACGGCGGCGCCGCGCCCGCCGGGGTGGTGCTGCTGCACCTCGACCGGACGATCTTCACCGGCAACGCGCGACCGACGCAGGACGACGTCCTCGCGGCCGCGCTCAGCCCCCGGCCTGCCCCGCACGCGCTGGTGCTGGAGGGCACAGCGGTGCTCCAGGCGACCATCCCGCTGCTCGACACGCTCGAGGCGCTCGACGTGGACCTCGCCCGCGAGGGCACGACGCTGCTGCTCGCGGCGTTCCCCCCGGACGTCCGCCGCCTGGCGGCGGCGTCCCCCTGGTGGGCCGACGCGGAGCGGGACGGGCGGGTGGTCCCCACGGTCGACGCCGCGGTGGCCGCCGCGAGCGCACGGGAGGCCTCGGCATGACGGGGCCGGACGAGGCGTCCCGGGCCGCCACCGCACCACGCGGCGACGCCGCTTCCCGCCGCCCGCCGCGGTGGCTGCCGCGCGCGCTGGTCCTGGTCGTCGTCGCCGTCTACCTCGGGCTGTTCGGCTGGTACGCGATGGGTGCACTGCGCGGCCTGGCGGTGAACGTGCTGATCGCGTTCTTCCTCGCGCTGGCCCTCGAGCCGCCGGTGGTCTGGTGCGTGCGGCACGGGTGGCGCCGGGGCGCGGCCGCGGCCGTGGCGCTCGGTGGCTCGATCGTCCTCGTGGCGGTGGTGCTGGGGCTGTTCGGCAACCTCTTCGTCCAGCAGCTCGTCCAGCTCCTGGACACCCTGCCCGACGTGTACGCGGCGATCCAGGACTGGGCGGCACAGCAGCTCGGGGTCACCATCCCCGACTCCGACGACCTCGTGCGCGAGGTGCTGACGACCTTCGGCGACGACGTCGCTTCCGGTGCGCTGCTGGTCGGGGCCTCCGTGATCGGCGTGCTGTTCGCGATGCTGACCATCCTGCTGGTGACGTACTACCTGCTGGCCGCGGGGCCCCGGCTCCGCGTCGCCGTGTGCCGGTGGCTCACGCCCGCCCGCCAGGAGGAGGTGCTGACGCTGTGGGAGATCACCCAGGTGAAGGTCTCGGACTTCATCAGCTCCCGCATCGTGCTGGCGGCGCTCTCGAGCGCCTTCACCCTCGTCTTCCTGCTGATCGTCCGCACCCCGTACGCGCTGCCGCTCGCGGTGTTCGTGGGCGTGGTGTCGCAGTTCGTCCCGACCATCGGCACCTACCTCGGCGGGGCCCTGCCGGTCGCCGTGGCGCTGACGTCGCAGGGCCTGCCCCAGGCGCTCGCCGTCCTCGCGTTCATCATCGCGTACCAGCAGCTCGAGAACCTCTACTTCTCCCCGAAGGTCTCCGCGCGGGCGCTGGAGATGAACCCCGCCGTGAGCTTCCTCGTGGTGCTCGGGTTCGGCGCCGTGTTCGGGGCGCTCGGGGCGTTCCTGGCGCTGCCGATCGCCGCGACCATCCAGGCGACGGCCAACACCTACCTGCGGCGCCACGACCTCATCGAGTCGCACATGCTGCAGGACCCCAGCAGCTGGCGGGAGGTCGACGGCGGCGGCGGCAGGCGCCGGGGCCGGAAGGCGACCGAGACCTAGGGCGTGTTTTGGATTGCGGCTGTGGTCTCGGCCCAGGCCTGGACTTCGGTCGCGATAGCGACGGGATCGGCGGCAGGGACCGTGCTGGTCT
>NZ_JBIVCZ010000020.1:0-39160 GCF_044746965.1 Promicromonospora sp. NPDC090134
TTCTCCGTTTCGACGCGGGATTCTTGCTTTCTGTTTCTTATCCTTTCCCGCCGTCGGCCCGGCAACAAGACAATGGCACTGTCCTGACCGTGCCACGACAATTCCTGCCGTCTGGAGGACAAATGGCACGGTCCTGCCACCGAATGCGGTGGCAGGACCGTGCCATTCTCAGCCGGGTGACCGGATCACATGTTCACCCGGATACCGAAGTCACCCCCGTAGACGTTCGTCACGTGCACGCTGGTCGAGTTGCGCGGTGGCGCCGCCTCCACCATCTTGCCGTTTCCTAGGTATATGGCGACGTGATAGGTGCTGGACCAGCCGCCCCACATGATCAGGTCGCCACGCTGCAGGTTGCTCATCGAGACCTTGGTGCCCTTGCTGAGGTGGGCACCGGTGTAGGTGCCGATGTCGACGCCGGCGCCCTGCCAGAACGCGTACTGCGTGAGGCCCGAGCAGTCGAACCCGAACCGGCTCCGGTCGTCGTAGCCGCCCGGGCTGCAGCAGATGCCGTAGGTCGGGCCGTACTTGTTGCCCCCGCCCCACGAGTAGGTGTAGCCCTGACCGGTCTGCGCCAGGGCAGCCTGGATGACCCGCTCGACCTTCTGCGCGTAGTCACCGCTGGTGTCCCCGCCGGGGCCGCCCGGGTCGACCGGGCCCTCGGAGGCCGGGCACGTGGTGCCCGTGATGAACTTGTGCGAGGCGTTGTTGTTGTAGAGGGTGCCGTTGAGCTGCCCCTTGAAGCCCGCCGCCACAGCCTGCGAGGAACCGCCGTAGTAGCTGTTGAAGTAGACGCAGACCGTCTTGCTGGAGCGGTTCCACACCGACGCCGCGTTGTTCTTGATGCACTCGCCCTGGCCGGCGCCCGCACCCTTGAAGTCGTAGCAGTCCGGCTGCGTGGTCGCGTAGTCACCGACCGAGTCGGTGAAGTCCGAGATGGACCCCGCGTTGCCGCTGTTGTAGTAGTAGCAGAACTCGTTGGTCTCGCACGTGCCGCTGCGGGAGCCGCCGCCCGGAGCCGTGGCGCCCACGAACTGGTGCGAGGCGTTGTTGTTGTAGAGCGTGCTGTTCAGCTGGCCCTTGAACCCCGGAGCGACGTCCTGGTAGGTGCCCGCGTAGTTGCTGTTGTAGTAGACCCGGACGGTCTTGGTCGACCGGTTCCACACCGAGGCGGCGTTGTTCTTGATGCACTCGCCCTGGCCCGCTCCCGCGCCCTTGTAGTCGTAGCACGTGGGCTGCGCGTCACCGTAGCTGCCGGCGGACTCGGTGAAGTCCGAGATCGACCCCGCGTTGCCGCTGTTGTAGTAGTAGCAGAACTCGCCGTCCTCGCAGGTGCCGCTGCGCGCGCCGGTGTCGGTGCCCGCGGTGCCGACGAGCTGGTGCGAGGCGTTGTTGTTGTACAGCTCCGCGCTGAGCTGGCCCTTGTAGCCGGAGCCGATGTTCTGGTACTCGCCGCCGTAGCCGGTGTTGTAGTAGACGCGGACCGTCTCGCCGGTCCGGTTCCACACCGAGGCCGCGTTGTTCTTGATGCACTCGCCCTGACCGTTGCCCGACCCCTTGAAGTCGTAGCAGCCCGGCTGCGCGGTGCCGTAGTCGCTCACCGAACCCGTGAAGTCCGAGATGGACCCCGCGTTGTCGCTGTTGTAGTAGTAACAGAACTCGCCGCTGTCGCAGACCCCGTCACGTGCCGCGGCGGACGCAGGTCCCGCCACGCCCACGAAGGCCCCCAGGAACGAGGCCAGCAACGCGATCACCGCGAGAAGCGCAGGTGCTCTTCTCATCAACATTCTCCCTTCAGCGGGCCGTTCTCCGGCCCGGTGCTTTCTCTGCCGATTCGGGATGCCGGACCGGATAGGGAAATGTTTGCAATTCGCGGACAATGTCGGGAAGTGGGATGACGGTGCCACGAACCGTGAATGACTGCTCGGGACAACGACCGCGCTCCTGGCACCAAGATGCACGCCGCGGGCCTGGCACCGGTGGGCCAGAAAAAGATCGCGAACCGGCGGGCCGCGCTGTTGGATCGCCGTATGACCGTCATCATGAGCACGCCCGGCACGGGCGACCTGGCCGTCGCGACCGACGCGCTGCGTGCGTGGCAGGACGACGCCCGGCCCGTACAGCTGCACCCCGGGGACGTGGGCTGGTACCAGCGGTTCGGCGCCGGGACCGCGGCGGCGGCCGTCCGGACCCGGAGCCGGGACGGGCGGCTGGTCGCCGTCGGCCTCCTGGACGGGTCGCGGCTGCTGCGCATGACGACGGCGCCCGACGCCCACCGCGACGAGGAGCTGGCGCGACGGCTGGTCGCCGACGTGACGACGCCGGAGCGCGGGGTGCTCCCGGACGGGGAGGTCAGCGTCGAGGCACCCCCGGGCGCCCTGGTCAGCGACCTGCTCGCGGACGAGGGCTGGGGCAGCGAGGACCCGTTCACGCCGCTGCAGCGCGACCTCACCGACCCCGTCGAGGACCCGGGCGTGCGGGTCGAGGTGGTCGGACCAGACCGGGTGAGCGAGCGCACCTTCGTGCACCGGGAGGCGTTCGGCGGCCCGACGTTCACGGACGAGCGCTGGCACGACATGGCGGCCGGCCCGCTGTACGCCGACGCGCGCTGCCTGCTCGCCTACGACGACGCGGGCGCGGCCGTGGGCGCGACGACGGTCTGGTCGGCCGGTCCCGGCCGGCCCGGCCTCATCGAACCCCTCGGCGTGCACCCGGACCACCGCGGTCGCGGCTACGGCCGGGCGATCACCGTCGCCGGGGCGGCCGCCCTGCGCGAGCTCGGGTCGTCGAGCGCCGTCGTCATCACGGAGACCGCGCGCGCCGCCGCGGTCGCCACGTACGTCTCGGCGGGGTTCCGGCGGCTGCCGGACCGCCACGACCGGCAGCGGGCCGCGTAGGCGGGCGGACGGCCAGGCCGCCGGCAACCTTGCCGGCGCCGGGCGCGTCCGTCAGCCCCGCAGGAAGTCCGCCTTGCGGATCCGCGCGTGCACGCCCTTGACCACATCGACCACCTGCGAGATGTCGAAGTCCGTGGCGGCCGACAGGTACGCGTAGGCGTGCGCGGGTGACATCCCGTACCGCACCCCCAGCAGCGCGATGGCCGCGCGCACGCAGTTCTGCACGGCCACGTCGAGGTCGCGGTCCAGCCCGGTCGGCACCAGGAACTCCGTGGTCTCGGCGAGCGGGCCGGCCAGCTCGCCGAACGTCGCGACGGCGTCGGCGGCCGGGATCAGGTCGAGGCCGAGCCGCACCCGGAGTGATGCCTCGAACGCGGTGAGCGCCACCTCGCCGTCGCCCTGCGCGAAGTGCGGGTCGCCCACATACGCGAGCGCCCCCGCCACCTGCACCGGCAGATACAGGGTGGACCCGGCGCCCAGGAGGTTGATGTCGATGTTGCCGCCGAACGGCCCCGGCGGCACCGAGTGCGGCCGCTCGTCCCCGGCGGCGGCGACACCCATGATGCCGAGGAACGGGTGCAGGTCGAAGCCCACGCGGCGCTCGGCGCCCTCGGCGAGCGGGATCGAGCCTCGCCCCGCGCCGTCGGCCCACGAGTCCACGTGCGCGAAGACGCTGACGATGTCCGCTCCGTCGGCCGGGTACTCGCCGGGCAGGGAACCGCGGCCGTGCCGGTTGGAGATCACGCCGTACGGCACCCGGGGGTCGGTGGACAGCACGCGGATCGCGAGGAGGTCGCCCGGCCGCGCGCCGCGCACCTCGACGGGCCCGGTGACGACATGACCGCCGTGCGCTCCCGGGACGTCGGGCAGGCCGGGCGCGCGGGCGCCCAGGCGGGACGTGCGGGCCGCGGCGAGCTCGACGGCGTCGGCCAGCACGGCGCCCTCGGCGACGCCGCGCTCCGCGAACCAGGCGAGCGGGTCGCCGCCCTGGTCCTCCAGGATGCCCTCGTGGGACAGGGTGTCGACCACGACCTCCTCGCCCGGGTCCACGGCCAGCACCGCGCGGTCCGCCGCGCAGGGCAGCCGGCCCCAGTAGGCGGTCTCGGTCGAGGTGGGCAGGTACGCGGCCCCGTCGACGACGGCGGTGCCGGCGCCCGTGCTCGTCCCGGTGCCGGGCTGGAGGATGGTCTGCTGGTGCACGGCCCGAGAGTACACAGCGGGTGTTGCGGACCCGCGGCGTCAGCGTTGCGCCCGGGCGCCGTCAGACCTGGAGCAGCGCCCGCGCCGCGGCGCGGGCGGCGCCGAACGCGTCCGGCTGCGCGCGCGTCGTGTGCGCCACCATCGCGCCCTCGTAGAGCAGATGGACCTGCTCCCCGAGGCGTTCCGCGTCCGGGTGCCCGGCGTCGCGCAGCAGCCGCTGGAACTCGGCGAGCATGTACTGCTTGTCGGCCAGGATCACGGCGTTGCCCGGGTGGTCGGTGGCGCCGATCTCGCCGTGGGCGTTGACGAACGCGCAGCCGCGCACGTTGTCGTCCGCCCACTCCTCGGCGACCTCGAGCGCGACCAGGACCTGCTCGACGCCCGTCGCCCCGCGTTCCGCGAGCCGCCGCCCGAACCACGTGGCCCAGCGCTCGTGCCGGCGGGTCAGGTAGGCGGCCACCAGCGCGTCCTTGGACCCGAACCGGTCGTAGAGCGTCTTCTTGGTGACCCCGGCCTGGTCGGCGATCAGGTCGACGCCGACGCCGCGGATGCCGCGCTCGTAGAACAGGGCGCTGGCCGCGACGAGGATCCGCTCGCCGGCGGGGGTGTCGGGGTTGGGGCTGCGGCGGGGCACGGGTCACTCCTGGTGGTCGCGTCCGGGCGTTGTGTCCGGGTCCACTGCGAGTATACCGACCTGTATGTTTACCTGGCTGGTATGAGCACTCGGACGCGAACCACCCTCCTCCGACGCCTCGCCCCCGCCCTGCTCGTGGTGATGTGGAGCTCCGGCTTCGTCGGGGCCACCTTCGCGGCGCCGGTCGCGCCCGCCACCACCACGCTCCTGTGGCGCTACGTCGTCGCCGGGACCCTGATGGTCGTGGTGGTGCTGTCGCTCGGCCGCCGGTACGGCGCGCGCTACCTGCGGCGCGAGGCGGTGCTGGGTGCCCTCGGCCAGGCCGGCTACCTCTACGGCGTGTTCCGCGCGGTCGAAGAGGGCCTGCCCGCCGGGACCGCCGCCCTGCTCGCCTCGCTCCAGCCGGCCCTGGTCGCCGTCGTCATGTCCGGGTTCGGGCGCGGGCGCAGGGCTGGGCGGGGGAGCGGCGGCGGACGGCGCCAGGCCGTGGGCCTGGCCGTCGGGTTCGCGGGGGTCGCCCTCGCCGTCGGACCGGACGTCGCAGCCGGGACCGGCGCCGCGGGCGCGCTCTGGGCCGTGCTCGGCATGCTGTCGCTCTCGGCCGCCACGGTGCTGGGCGACCTGTGGCCCGCGCCCGACGAGGCGGGCGAGCACGACGTGCTGGACTCCCTGGCCGTGCAGGGCGTGGTCGCGCTGGGGATCTTCGCCGTGCTCGCCGTCGCGAGCGGACAGGCCGCGCCGCCCGCGGACCCGACCTTCTGGCTGGCGATCGCCTGGCTCGTCGGGCTGGCGTTCCTCGGCGGCTACGGCATGTACCTGTACGTGCAGCGCACGCGCGGGCCCGTCGCGGTGAGCACCTGGCTCTACCTCACCCCGGCGGTCTCCGCGGCGTGGGCCTGGGCCATGTTCGGCGAGGAGCTGCCGCTGCTCACCGTGGCCGGGTTCGTGGTGAGCCTGGCGGGGGTGCTCCTGACCCGGCCCGCCCGACGACCTGCGGATGAAACCCGGCCAGAGGTGCCCGCGGCC
Organism: Promicromonospora sp. NPDC090134; assembly: GCF_044746965.1. Classification (NCBI taxonomy): domain Bacteria; kingdom Bacillati; phylum Actinomycetota; class Actinomycetes; order Micrococcales; family Promicromonosporaceae; genus Promicromonospora; species Promicromonospora sp. NPDC090134. The sequence continues at coordinate 5,758 of NZ_JBIVCZ010000020.1, forward strand.
TCGGTACGCTCCGGGCCGTGAGGATCACCGACTTCCGGCCGCGCCAGAGCAAGGAGGCCGCCGAGGTCGCGGCGGACGCGTTCGCCGACGACCCGCTGTGGACGTACACCGTTCCGGACGCCGGACGACGTCGCCTGCCGCACCTGATCATGCTCCGGACGGGCCTGCGCATCCTGCGGCCGCCGCAGGCCGCCCGGGTGGCACTGCACGACGGCCGGGTCATCGGGCTGGCCACCTGGACCACCGCAGGCTCGGAGGACCCCTACGACCCGTTCGCCCCCACCCGGCGCGTCGACCCTCGCGCGACCCGGGCCACCCGGTCGCTCGTTCGCCGCGCGGCGAGCGACTGGCCCCGGCTCTCCGCCCTGTACGCCACGCTCGCCCAGTCGTACCCGAACGACCCGGGCTGGTTCCTGGGCACGCTCGTGGTGCGGCCGGAGCGACAGGGCACCGGCGTCGGCAGCGCGCTCCTGCGCGACGGCCTCGCCCAGGCCGACGCCGCCGGCCAGCCGGTCTCGCTGCAGACCAGCACCACCGAGAACGTCGAGTTCTACCGGCGGCACGGCTTCGAGGTCACGCGGACCTTCGCCGAGCTGTACCCGGGGTCGCCGCCCCTGTGGAACATGCGCCGGCCCGCGTCGGCGCAGGTCACCAGGGATGCCCCCAGCGCGCCACGTGGTGCCACACCTTCTTGAGGTCCTGCGGGTGCTGCTCCCCCGCACGCACGGCCTCGCCGATCACCCGGGCGTCCAGCCAGCCGTTCGTCGTGTGCCCGACGGCGACGGCCCGCGCCACCTCGACGATCTCCGGTCCGCGGAACCCGGGCCGCGTCGCCAGGTCGTCCACGTGCAGCCGGAACCCGTGGTGCCACTCGACGGCGACGCCGAGCCCTTCGGCGGCCTCGGCCACGGCGGTGCCGCGGTAGCAGGGGTCAAGCACCAGCGCGTCGACGTCGTCCGGCAGGCCGACGACGCCGTGCACCTGGGCCTCGACGTAGTCGTCCAGGACGTCGTGGACGCCGGCCGCGGTGTCGGCGTCCGCCAGGGCGACCAGCGGCGCCGGGTCGGCGGCGGCGAAGTGCTCCGGCTCCAGGAAGGAGTCCGGGTAGCAGAACGTGGTGCGCTCCAGCACGTGCGGGCGCAGCCGCAGGTGGGCCGAGCCGAAGCGGACGGCGGCGCCCGCTTCCCGACGGCGGTGGTTCAGCGCGCCGTAGCGGGGGCGCAGGTGCGGCTCGGCGTCGTCGTACCGACCGTCGAACATGCGCTGCTCCCAGCGCCACCGGTCGCCGCCGTGGTGCGCGGTGAGGCCGCCGTTGCTCGTGCCGGTCTCGAACTGCGAACGCCACACCCGGTCGTGGGCGAGGCGCTCGATCAGCGTCTCGCTGCCGTCGGCGACCAGCCGGTCGGGGTGGAAGTTGATGGTGACCTGCCAGCTCATGCCGGGAGGCTACCTGGCCGTTCACGGTAAGCGTGAGTTCGGCAGTCGGCATCGAGATCGGCACAGGCCTGTGCCGATCTCGATGCCAGCTGCCGACCTCGTGAGCAAGCTGTCGACGGGCAGCCGACGGACCCGGATCAGTCCTGCGGAGCCAGCATCCGGCGGCGGGCGCGGACCAGCGCGGCGCCCGCGGCCGTGAGGCCGAGCGCGACAGCGGCCACGCCGGCGACCTGGACGCCGGTCTGCGCGAGCGCACCCGGGGCCTGGGCCTCGCCGATCGCCTGGATCGGCAGGCCGATGTCGACGCCGGTGCCGAGCCCGGGCGTGTTCGCCACGGGGATCGTGCCGCCGTCGTCCGACCCGTCGCCCGAGCCGCCTCCGTCGCCGTCGCCCCCGTCACCGGGGTCGCCGCCGCCCGGGCCGCCGCGCTCCGGGCTCTCCAGGAGGTCGTCCACGACGCCGTCCTCGCCGGTGATCGCGCCGATCGTGCCGGGCACGTCGCCGCGGCCGAGGTTCTCGCCCACGGAGCCCACGTCGCCGATGATCTCGGCGGGCAGGTCGTCGGTCACGCCGCGTCGAGGCGCGTCCGCGCCCAGGACGTCGTCGACGGCGCCCTCCTCGCCGGCCACCGACGTCACCACGCCGGACACGCCGCGCACGACGTCCTCGACCGGGCCGCTGCCCGCCGCGGGCGCCTCGGCCCCGCCGCTCGTCACGCCCTTCAGCACGTCGTCGACGGCGCCGTCCTTGCCGGCCACCGCGTCGACCGCGCCGGTCACGCCCGTGACGGTATCGTCGACGGCGCCGTCCTTCTTCGTGACCTGCTCGACCGTGTCCGTCACCTGGGTCAGCGTGCTGTCGACCGCGCCGCCCGTGCCGACCACGGCGTCGACGGTGCCCGACAGCAGGTCGCCCAGACCTCCGGACTGCTGCTCGACGCTCGACGTCGCGCCGTCGGCCGCGGTCGCGGAGATGGTGCCCGTGACCAGCAGACCGCCCGCGACGAGCACGGACGGCAGCGCGCGGCTCACCAGCTTTCGCTTCATGGTTCTCCCCCTGCATCTGGATTTCTTTGTTCCGGGAACGCGAGTCACCATGACCGAAATATCGGGTGAATTCAAGGATATCCGGTATGTTTCACACCATGATCGCGCCAGGCTCAGGGGCAGCCCCGCAGATCCACCCGCTCGAGCCCGGCGACCCGCAGGAGCTGGGCGGATACCAGCTCCTCGGTCGGATCGGAGCCGGCGGCATGGGGGCTGTCTATCTCGCGGAGACCCGCACCGGCCGCAAGCTCGCCCTCAAGGCGATCCTGCGGGAACACGTCCAGGACCCGGAGTTCCGCACGCGGTTCCGCAGGGAGGCGGCGGCCGCGATGAAGGTGCGCGGCCGGTTCCTGGCCACCCTCATCGACGCCGACCCCGACGGCGACCAGCCGTGGCTGGCGGTCGAGTACGTGGCCGGGCCCGCGCTCTCCGCCGTCGTCCGGACCCAGGGTCCCCTGCCCGAACCCGACGTGCGCCGCATGCTGGCCGGCGTGGCCGAGGCGCTGAGAGCCGTGCACCAGGTCGGCATCGTGCACCGCGACCTCAAGCCGTCCAACATCCTGCTCGCCCAGGACGGGCCGTTCGTCATCGACTTCGGCATCGCCCAGGGGTCCGACTCGACGTCGCTGACCCGCACCGGCCTCAAGGTCGGCACGCCCGCCTTCATGGCACCCGAGCAGGTGCGGGGCAGCCTCGCGACACCCGCCGCCGACGTCTGGGCGCTGGGCGCCGTCGCGCTCTACGCCGCCACCGGGCAGCGCGCGTTCGGCGAGGGCGACACCACCGTCGTCTACTACCGCGTGGTCCACGAGGAACCGGACCTGAGCGGGTGCCCGGAGTGGCTGCTCCCGCTCGTCCAGGCCTGCCTGGCCAAGGATCCCGAGGCCCGGCCCGGGTTGCAGGAGGTGCTCGACTTCCTGAACGACGTGCCCGCGGACCGGCGGACGGGCGCCGCGAAGATCCTCCCGGCCGTGCCGGGCGGCGCGGACGCCGTCGACCCGGACGACGACGTGACCGCGCTGCGCGACGACGAGACCGTGGTCAAGGCGGTCCCGGCCGCGCCCGCCCCGGAGCCCGAGCCGGAGGCGCCCCGGCGCGGCCTGCTGAAGCGGCCGGTCACCTGGCTGGTCGCCGCCGCGGTCGTGGTGATCGTCGGGGGCGGCACCACGGCCGCCGTCCTCGGCGTGGGGTCCGGCGGGGCGGAAGCCGACCCGACGCCGTCGGGGTCACCGTCCATATCGGCGCCGGCCAGCGCGCCGGCCGAGCCGTCTGCCTCGGCGGAGCCGCCGTCGGCCATCGACGAGTGCCTGGTGGGCCGCTGGAAGCAGACCGACCTGGCGACGGAGATCACGGCCCAGGGCGAGACCTACCCGACCACCGGCTGGACCGGGCGCGTGGTGGAGTTCCGGCCCGACGGCACCCAGTTGGTCGACTTCGACGACGCCGGGCCGCTCCGCGCCGACCTGCCCGCCGGGGAGTACGTCGAGACGTGGAGCGGCACGGCCACGTACACGGTCTCGACCAAGGGCGGGCGCCTCACCTTCGAGTCGGTCGACTTCGACGACGCCGAGGTCACGCGCGAGCTCGCCGGCAACGGCGACACGTACCAGCCCGAGGGCCTGTCCCAGCCGCTGAAGTACACCTGCGACGAGACGACCCACACGCAATGGACCCAAGGCTTCGAGGCCACGTTCACCCGCCTCGACTAGAGCATTGAGTGCTGGATATTCGCCCTGCTGGCACACGAAAGAGGGCGAATATCCAGCACTCAACGAAGGTGGGTCAGGCGGTGCGTTCCGCTCGGTTGACCGCCGAGACGATCGCCTTCAGGGACGACAGGGTGATCGACGGGTCGATGCCGACGCCCCACAGGACGTCGTCGCCCACCGCGCACTCGACGTACGCCGCCGCGCTGGCGTCGCCGCCCTCGGACAGGGCGTGCTCGGTGTAGTCGAGCACGCGTACGTCCACGCCCACCTGCGCGATCGCGTTCACGAACGCGTCGATCGGGCCGTTGCCCGTGCCGGTCAGGGTCAGCTCCTTGCCCCGGTCGGTCACGTCCACCTCGAGCGTGTCCTGCGCGCCCTCGGCCGAGACGGCGCGGGTACCGCGCAGCGTGAGCCGGCCCCAGTGCTCCAGGCCGGACGACGCGTTCTCCTCCACCGGCAGGTACTCGTCGGTAAAGATGCGCCAGATGTCCGCACCGGTGACCTCGGTGCCCTGCTCGTCGGTCACCTTCTGCACCGCGTGCGAGAACTCGATCTGCAGCCGTCGCGGCAGGTCCAGGTTGTGCTCGCTCTTGAGCAGGTAGGACACGCCGCCCTTGCCCGACTGCGAGTTCACGCGGATCACGGCCTCGTAGGACCGCCCGACGTCGCGCGGGTCGATCGGCAGGTACGGCACGCCCCAGTCCAGGTCGTCGACGCCCACGCCGGCGGCCTCGGCCCGCCCGGCCATGTGCTCGAAGCCCTTCTTGATGGCGTCCTGGTGCGAGCCCGAGAACGCCGTGAACACCAGGTCGCCCACGTAGGGGTGCCGCTCGTGCACCGGCATCTGGTTGCAGTGCTCGACCGTGCGGCGGATGCCGTCGATGTCGCTGAAGTCGATCTGCGGGTCGATGCCCTGCGAGAACAGGTTCATGCCCAGGGTCACCAGGTCGACGTTGCCGGTGCGCTCGCCGTTGCCGAACAGACAGCCCTCGATGCGGTCCGCACCGGCCAGGTAGCCCAGCTCGGCGGCCGCGACGGCCGTGCCGCGGTCGTTGTGCGGGTGCAGCGACAGGATGACGTTCTCGCGGTGGGCCAGGTGCCGGCTCATCCACTCGATGGAGTCCGCGTACACGTTGGGCGTGGCCATCTCGACGGTCGCGGGCAGGTTGATGATGACCTTGCGCTCCGGCGTCGGCTCGAAGACCTCGATGACCTCGTTGCAGATGCGGACGGCGAACTCCAGCTCGGTGCCGGTGTAGGACTCCGGGGAGTACTCGTAGTAGATCCGCGTGCCCGGGACGGTCTCCTCGAGCTTGCGGCACAGCTTGGCGCCGTCCAGCGCGATGTCCACGATGCCGTCCTGGTCGGAGCGGAAGACGACCTCCCGCTGCAGCACGGACGTCGAGTTGTACAGGTGCACGATCGCCTGCTTGGCGCCCGTGATCGCCTCGTACGTGCGCTCGATGAGGTGGGCCCGGGCCTGGGTGAGCACCTGGATCACCACGTCGTCGGGGATCCGGTTCTCGTCGATCAGCTTGCGCACGAAGTCGTAGTCGGTCTGGCTCGCCGACGGGAAACCGACCTCGATCTCCTTGTAGCCCATCTGGACCAGCAGCTCGAACATGCGCAGCTTGCGCTCCGCGTCCATCGGCTCGATCAGGGCCTGGTTGCCGTCGCGCAGGTCCACCGCGCACCAGCGCGGGGCCTTCTCGATGCGCTTTCCGGGCCACGTGCGGTCAGGCAGCTCGAGGCTGATCTGCTCGTGGAAGGGCCGGTACTTGCTGGTCGGCATGCCCGACGTCTGCTGCGGGTTGTCCTCGATGATCCCGCCTGCTGCGCCGTGCACGGTTGTCTCGTGAACTCCGCCGGGGGTGGTGGCGGTGATGCTGTTCTCCATCATGTGTCCTTCGCTCGGTGAGGTTGGCCGGCACACCAAGCCTCCGCGACGAGGGACCGGCCTGTCTAGGCCTCGTCGCGGCAGCGAAGGAGAAGGATCACCGTCAGGCGCACGCGGTCACTGTACCCCTCGTCCGGACCGTGGGCGCCAGTCACGCCCACGATCCGGACCACGGGCCGGGACAAAGGTCTCAGCGGCGGCTGCGCAGCGCGGCGTCGACCTGGGGGTCGCCCAGGGCGCCCAGCCAGTCCAGCAGCGCGGGGTACGTCGACGGGTTCGCCGCCACCTGCGGGCGCAGGTGCGGCGCCTCCTGGACGATCTTCGCCAGGTCCGCGAGCGGGGTGGCCGGGTCGAGCGCGACGGCGGGGGTCCACCGGCCGCCCACGGGCGGCAGCACCGCGGTGTGGCCCGACTCGGAGCCGTAGTCCGACGACGCGGCGCCCTGCCCGGTGACGACCCGGCGCGTGGTGTGCTCCTCGACCTCGCCGGCCGAGCCCTGCGCCGCCGAGCCCTGTACCGGCGCGGCCTGCTGGCCGTTGCCCACCGGCCGGATGCGCGCCGTGGGCTGGGCGGTCGGGTGCGCACCCGACACCGGCTGTGCGGACGGCGCCGGCTGCGCCGCCACCGGCGTGGCGCCCGAGCGGACCGGGGGCATGGTCGCGGTCGCGTCGACGGGGGCAGCCGCTGCCGGCATGTCCTCGACCGTGCGCATCGAGCCGAGCGATACCTCGCCCGAGGTCGGCTGCACCGGCTGCACGGGGACCACGCCGCGCTGGGCGGCGGTGGCGCCTGCGACGGTCCGCACGGCGCCCGTGGACGTGACCCGGCGGGGCTCGGCGGGACGCCGCAGCTCCGGGGCGCTGCGCACGGGCTCCTCCGGCAGGGTGGCCGGCGGGGCCTTGTCGCCCTTGGGGCGCGGCGGGGACCACACGTAGGCCTGGCTGCGGTCGACGTCGGCCTCGCCGCCGATGCCGGCGGTCTGGAAGTGCTCGCGCACCGCCTTGGGCACCATCAGCGCGCTCGCCGCGACGATGGGCAGGGCGAGCGCCATGAGCAGGTCGCCGAGGTTCACGCCCAGGCTCGCGCCCGACGTCGCGATGACGACGACGAGGCCCAGCACGCCCGCCACGCACGCGGCGCCGACGGCGGGCACGTGGCCCGTGTTGGGGTCGCGCTTCAGGGACCGGCGCGCGAACCAGGCGATACCGGCCACGACGACGCCGAGCACGAGCCGCAGCACCAGCGTGACGCCGGCGCCGGACCCGATGAAGCCGGGGTCGATGAGCTGCACGAGCGCGGCCAGCGCGCTGCACACCGCGAGCAGGACGATGACGTCGAACGCCCGGATCGCCACGCGCACCCAGACGCCGGCGGCCTGCTCGGTGCTCTCGGCGTCGGCCGCCGCGGGGTCGCGGCGCACGGCGGGCGAACCCGCCACCGCGGCGGCGAGCGGAAGCAGCACCAGGCCGAACCGGCTCGGGTCGGTGACGCCGGGCTGCATGGACTCCATGCCGGTCAGGGCGCCGCCCGAGGTGAAGACGAAGAGGAGCGCGAGCACGATGCCGACGGCGACGAGCACCAGCCGGGACGGCCGGTCGTGCCGCACGGTGCCGCCCACCAGGAGCCACACCAGGCCGAGCGAGAGCGCGAGCCACACGGGCGCCAGGAGCCGGTCGCCCAGGGTCGCGCCGTCGGCGAGCTCGGCGAGCAGCGTGGAGATGACGGCGCCCAGGGCGATGAGCGCGCCCACGCCGGCGAGACCGAGGCGCCAGGCGCGCACCACGGCGCCGTCCTGGTCGACGGGCCCGAGCTCGCTGTCGCGCGGGGTGGCAGCGAGCGCCGCGCCGGCGAGCGCGAGGCCCAGGCCGGTGCCGACGCCCGCGCCGCCGCGCAGGTCGAGCACGAGGTGGACCAGCCCGATCACGGCGAGCGGGAGCCCGGCGATCAGGCGGGCGCGACGCGTCGAGTGCACGGTCCACGTGACGGGCAGCACGCCGAAGCGCGCGAGGTAGGGCAGGGTCAGCGAGGCGAGCGACAGCGCGACCGCCAGCACGACCTCGACCCGGTCCGCCGAGCGGTCGGCGAGGTTCCACGGGAGGGCGAGCGACACGAGCAGGGCGAGCGCGGCGATGGCGTCCCGCACGTAGTCGGCGGCCGCGATGTTCGCGAACGGCCGGACCTCGCCGGAGTTCTCGGCGGCGGTGCCGGGCCCGGTCTCCGGGGCGAGCGTGGCGACGTGCTCGTGGCCGAGGCTCTCCGTCGGCGCGCCGTTGGCGTCGTCCGCGACGTCGGCCGAAGTTCTCTCGTCACGCTCCGAAGCGTGCTGGTCCATCATCCGTTCACTCCTCGATAACGCCGCTGGTCGAGACTGGGGAAGTGTGGCTGGCGGCGCTGGGGCCCACCACGTTTCTACCCGCTGGGTACCGGCTCTGTCAGGCCGTGGCACGGCGAGTCCGGTCACACATGCATTTCTGCGCACGTCCATCACATCTGATTTGCGTGGGACATCCGCCGTCGGCGACAGCCGGCGGCACACCGAGGTCACAGGAGAACGCAGTGGACCCAGCGGCCGCACCGGCCCCCCGCACCTGCGACGTCTGGCTCGTTCCGGTCCGACGCCGCGAAACCTGGACGCGCCTGCTGACCGTACCGGATCGGGAGCAGCTCGTGGGCCTGGACGCACTGGCCGGCGACGTCCACCTGACGTCGCGCGCGGCGCAGCGGCTGATCTTGTCCCGGTATCTCGGCGTCGCCCCGGAGGACGTCGTCGTGGAGCGGGCGTGCGACCGGTGCGGCGACCCGCAGCACGGCCGGCCGCACGTCGCGGGCGCGGCTCTCGACTACTCGGTGTCGCACACGCGCGCCTGGGTGCTGGTCGCCGTGGTGGGCGACGGCCGGGTCGGCGCGAACCTCGACGCCCGGCCCGCGGACCGGGACCTGGACGACCTCGCGGCGGCCGCGCTCACCCGGGCCGAGCACCATGCGTGGCGCCGCCTCCCGGCCCGCGACCGTGCGGACGCGCTGCTCGCGTCGTGGACGCGCAAGGAGGCGACGACGAAGCTCACGGGGCACGGCCTGGCGATCCCCCTGCGGGACCTCGACGTGACCGGGCCGCGTCCGAGCCTGGTGACGGCCGACCCGTCGGTCCGGCTCCCCCACCCCCGGCCGTACCTGACGCACGTGCCCGCGCCGGCGGGGTACAGCGCGGCGCTGGCGACGACCACGCACGTGGACCAGGTGCGGCACCTGCGCCTCCCGGACGAGATCCCCGACGCCGCCCCGCCCCGCCGCCTGGCCGACGCCGCGGCAGCGGCCCGCTCCTGACGTCAGATGCCGAGCTGGTAGGCGCCCCAGTAGGCCAGGGTCACCAGCAGCGCCGTCGCGCCCAGCACCGTGGCCCAGAAGCCCGTGGAGACCACGACGACGGCGACCCGGCGGGGACGGTACGGCTCCGGCCGGACGGCGTCCGGCGACCCCGGGTCGGCGTCCGGGGACCCCGGGTCGGCGCGCACCGCGTCGGCCGCGCCCCGGTCTGCCACCGACATCCTCAGGTCACGCACGCGGTTCAGCAGCAGCGCGGCGGCGACGACGGCGACCAGCCCCAGCAGCCGCACCGCGACCCAGCCGCCCTGCACCACCAGGGCGTTCTTCTCGTAGTCCAGGGCCAGCCGGGCGACCGCCCCGAGGTAGGCGGCGAAGCCGAGCATCGTCGCCACGGCCCCGACGCCCAGCCCGGTCAGGGGTGCGCGGAGCCCCCGGGCAAGACGGACGCCCGGGCGAGCGGACCGCCGTCGGGCCACACCGCCCGCGACCGCCACGCCGCCCAGCAGCAGCGGGCCCACGACCAGCAGCCCGCCGGCGGTCACGACCACCCCGACCAGCCAGTCGCCGTCGCCGTACCAGTGCGGCTGCGGTACGGGCGCCGCGAGGTAGAGCTGCTCGGGCTGCGCCCCGGCGACCTGCGGCGGGGCGGACGCCGTGGCCGGCAGCCCCAGCACCCAGTCGGCGACGTCGCGCGCGAAGTCGGGGTGCAGCACGAGCCCGCCGGGCGTCTCCACGTTGATGCCGTGGTTGGCGCGCTCGTAGAAGCGCACCGTCACGTCGTCGGCGTCGGCCAGGAGCTCGCGCGTGCCCTGCTCGAGCGGCATCGAGGCGTCGTTGGTGCCGAAGACCGCGAGGATCGGGTCCTCCTGCTCCCGGAGCCAGGGGCGGACGTCGAAGTCCGCGTACTCGAACCCGCCGCCCGGCACCTTCATGCCCACCGCGCGCGGGATCGCCCGGAACACCCCGCTGGGCACGTCGGTGTTGCGCAGGTAGTTGTCCACGGCGTAGGCGGCCTGCTGCCGCGGCGGCACCACCGGCGCCGAGACCAGGATCTGGAACGCGAGCCGCGGGTCGTCCACCATCATCACCGGTGACACCCACGCGCCCTCCGACTCGGCGTACAGGCCCACGTCGTCCGGGTCCACGCCCGGGACCTCCCGCAGGAACCGCACCGACCAGGCGTAGTCGCGCGCCATCTGCTGGTAGTCGCGGTGCCGCGTCGAGTAGTTGTCGAGCCGCTTGTCCGGCACCAGCGTGGTGATCCCCGCGCTCGCGAGCGCCGTCGCGGCCAGCGTGAACGCGTCGGTGGCCTTGCCCGTGCCCGCGCCGTGCACGAACACGATCCCGGGACGGCCGGCATGCTCGCCGGTCCCCTCGGGCTCGCGCAGCAGCCCGCGCACCTCCCGGCCGTCGGCCAGCGGGATGGTCACCGCGGTCTCGCGGACCTCGAAGTCGCCGGGCTCCCCGGCGTCGGGGTCGGCACCCCCGATCGCCGTCGAGGAGGTGGCCGGGTGCAGGTGCTCGGTCACCGGTTCCGGCTCCCAGGCCGGGCCCGCGACGGCACCCGTGACGGCCAGCGCGACCAGGATCGCGGCGGAGGTGGCGACGGTCCGAAAGAACACCTTCGGATGCTACGCCCGGCGCCCCGTTCGCTCGATCCGGAACGGGCCCCGAGCAGGCGGATCACCCCCACGCGCGCCCCTCACACCGGCGGGCGCGAGTCCAGCATCTCCTGCGTGTCCCACGTCAGCTCCCCCGACCGCAGGTCGGCGACCACCCCGCGCACCCAGTCCAGCTCCGCGCGCGTGGTGACCAGGAGGTGCTCGTGCTCCAGCAGGAGCACGCGGGGCAGGCCCCACTCCTGCGCGTCGGCGGCCTCGCGCTCGGCTGCGGCCAGCGTGGCCTCCAGCGCCGTGGCGCGCTCCGCGAGCCGGTCCCGCACCAGGTCGGGACCGGTGATCGCCACCACGGCCAGCACCGCCCGGAACTCGGGGAACTCGCGCGCCGGCGTCGCGAGCGCCGCGTCCATCCAGCGGCGCAGGGCGGCGGAGCCGTCGGGGGTCAGGGCGTAGACGATCCGGGCCGGGCCGGCGTCGGCCGCCAGCTTCTCGTGCACCTCGATGAGGCCGTCGCGCAGCAGGCGCTCGATCGACTGGTAGACGCTGTTGCTGCGGGCCACGTTGACGACGTCGTCCTTGCGCCGCGACTTGATCAGCCGCTGCATGCGGTAGGCGTGCATCGGCTCCTCGGCGAGCAGCGCGAGCAGCACCATGGCGAGCGGGGAGCGCGGCCGGGAGTCCTGGGTCACGGCGCCCAGCCTAGGCGGACGGGCGGCGGCTGCTCGTTGGCGGAACACCTTGCCATCTTATGGTTAGCCATTTTATGGTGAACACATGAGAGCGATCATCATCGGAGCGGGCATCACCGGACCCGTGACCGCCATGGCCCTGCAGAAGGCGGGCATCGACGCCGAGATCCACGAGGCCTACGGCCGCACCGCCGACGGCGTCGGCGCCTACCTCACCCTGGCACCGAACGGGCTCGCCGCCCTGCGGGTGCTGGGCATCGACCACCGCGACCTCGGTGGTTTCGACACGCCCGCGCTGGAGCTGCGCGGGTCGAACGGGCGGCTCCTGGCCCACCTCGGGATGGGCCGGGACGACGACGCGGGCACGGTCAGCCAGACCGTCCGCCGATCCGACCTCTACGTCCGGCTGCGCGACGAGGCCGTGCGCCGCGGCATCCCGATCCACTACGGCAGGCAGCTCGTCGACGCCGCGGCGGTGGGTGCGGGCGGCGTCGTCGCCTCGTTCGCCGACGGCACCACCGTCGAGGGCGACCTGCTGATCGGGGCCGACGGCCTGCACTCCCGCACCCGGGCGATCCTCGACCCGACGTGCCCACCGCCCCGCTACACCGGGCTGCTCAACACGGGCGGCTACGCCGCGGGCATCTCGGTGGACGGCCCCGTGGGTGTGTTCACCATGATCTTCGGGCGGCGGGCCTTCTTCGCCTACGTGAACCGCGGCCCGGGCGACGTCTGGTGGTTCGCGAACGTGCCGCGCGCCCGCGCGGCGACCGACGCCGAGCTCGCCGCCTTGACCCCGGAGCGGTGGCGCGCGGAGCTGGTGCGCCTCTTCGCCGACGACGCCGGCCCCGCACTGCGGATCCTCGCCGCCACGCCGCAGATCATCGCGCCGTGGAACACGCTCGACCTGCCCAGCGTGCCCGTGTGGCGCCGCGGGCCGATCGGGCTCGTGGGCGACGCCGCGCACGGCATCTCGCCGACGTCCGGGCAGGGCGCCTCGCTCGCGATCGAGGACGGCGTGCTGCTGGCCCGGTTCCTGCGCGACCACGGCGACCCGGCCGGCGCGATCGCGGCCTTCGAGGCGGCGCGCCGGACGCGGGTCGAGCGGCTGATCGCCCAGGCGAAGCGCACCTCGAACCAGAAGATCCCGGGCCCGCTGACCCGGGTGCTGCGCGACCGGGTGATCCTGCCGCTGGTGAGCCGCGCCGCGGCCCGCACCACCAACGACTGGGTCACGGACTACCGCATCGACTGGGACGCCCCGGCCGCCAACCTTCCCGCATGACCTCGTTCCCCACCCCCGGTATCCGCCCGATCACCTTTGAGGCCCGGGTTTCTCCGCTTTCAAGGGGCTGAAAGCGGAGAAACCCGGGCCTCGAAGAAGACCAGCCGGCCCGGGTCAGGTCCGCGCGCGTCAGGCCGGGGTGCCGTGGCGGCCCGCGCCCGCGGCGAAGTCGGCCGCACCCGCGTAGGCGTCCGCCGACAGGGAGCGGGCGCCGTGCGTCCACTCCTGGGCCAGCGCCTCCCGCTCGTCCAGGCCCCACTGGTCCAGCACGGACGCACGGTCCTCCCGCAGGCAGACCTGCGGGAACGCCGCGAGCGACGCCGCCAGCCCCACGGCCGCCGCCACCGCCTGCCCCGCCGGCACCACCCGGTTGGCCAGGCCGATGCGCAGCGCCTCGTCCGCGTCGACGGACCGCCCCGTCAGGATCATGTCCATCGCGTGCGACTGCCCGATCAGCCGGGGCAGCCGCACGGTGCCGCCGTCGATCAGCGGGACGCCCCAGCGGCGGCAGTAGACGCCGAAGACCGCGGTCTCGTCGGCGACCCGCAGGTCGGCCCAGGCCGCCAGCTCCAGCCCGCCCGCGACGGCGTGCCCGGACACGGCGGCGATCACGGGCTTGCTCAGCCGCAGCCGGGTGGGGCCCATGGGCCCGTCACCGTCAGGCGCGGCGCGGTTGCCGTCCGGGGTGCCGAGCGCCTTGAGATCAGCGCCGGAGCAGAACGTGCCGCCCGTGCCGTACAGCACGGCGGCGGTCGCGGCGTCGTCGGCGTCGAAGGCCCGGAACGCGGCGGCGAGCGCCGCCGCCGTGGGGCCGTCGACGGCGTTGCGCCGCTCGGGGCGGTCGATGCCGATCAGGGTGACGCTGCCCTCGCGGGTGACCAGGACGCTCACCGGCGGCCCTCCCACAGCGGCTCGCGCAGCGCGCGGCGCAGCACCTTGCCCACGGGCGACAGCGGTACGGAGTCGACCGTGTGCACCGCCTTGGGCACCTTGTACCCGGCGAGCTTGTCGCGCACCGCGGCCTGCAGCGCGGCCTCGTCGACGGCGGCGCCCGGTGCGGGCACGACGAACGCGGTGACGGCCTCGACCCAGGTCTCGTCGGGGGCGCCGACGACGACGGCCTGCGCCACCGACGGCTGGGCGAGCAGCACGTCCTCGACCTCGCGCGGGTAGACGTTGTAACCGCCGGTGATGATCATGTCGCTGCGGCGGTCCACGAGGTAGAGGTAGCCACGCTCGTCCACGCGGGCCATGTCGCGGGTGCACAGCCAGCCGTCGCCGGCGAACATCTCGGCGTTCAGCTCGGGCGCGGCGTGGTAGCCGGCCATGGTGAACGGCGCGCGGACCCGGATCTCCCCGATCTCGCCGGGCGCGACAGGGGTGCCGGCGTCGTCGGTCACATGGATCTGGGCGTCGAGCGCGGGCTGACCGCAGGAGCCCAGCAGCGACGCGTCGGCGTGGTCGGCGGCGTCGAGCACCGTGAGGCACAGCGGCGCCTCGGTCTGGCCGTAGTACTGCGCGAACCGGGGTCCCCACACGTCCATGGCCTGCTCGATCACCGGGCGCGGCATGGGGCTGGCGCCGTAGATGGCGGTGCGCAGGGAGGACACGTCGGCACCCTCGGCGACCCCGGACGAGAGCAGCATCCCGATCATCGTGGGCACCAGGTTGATCTCCGTGGCGCGGTACCGGGCGATCGCGTCGACGTAGCCCTGGGGTTCGAAGCCGGACAGCACCACCGACTCCCCGCCGCGCAGCCAGTAGGGCAGCACGAACGTGCCGCTGGCGTGGATCAGGCTGGCCGCGTGCAGCATCACCGAGTCGCGCGCGGGGCTGACCAGGTTGGTCAGGATGTTCGCGACGATCGCGGCGTAGCTGGCCTGCGTGTGCTCGACCGCCTTGAGCGTGCCGGTGGTTCCCGACGTGTACAGCAGCAGGATCGGGTCCTGCGGGTGCGCGGGCAGGTTCGGGTCGGCGGTGGAGACGTCCTGCATCGCCGTGAGCAGGTCCGGTCCGCCGACCGCACCGGGCGCGCCCAGGCCCAGCGTCGTCAGGCCGAGCGCCTCGGCGAGCTCGCCCGCCCGCTCGGCCAGGGCGGCGTCGTGCACCAGGAGGCGCACCTCCGTCTCCTGGAGCATGCGGCCCTGCTCGGTGGCGGACAGCCGGGCGTTGAGCGGCACCCGCGTGACCCCCGCCTTGAGGCAGGCGAAGTCCATGGCGATCGACCACAGCCCGTTGCCCATCAGCAGCGCCACGCGCGCGCCCGGCTCGGCGCCGTGCGCGTGCAGCACCCGCGCCATGGCGTTCGCCGCGGCGTCCACCTGCGCATACGTCAGCGAGTCGGCACCGAAGCGGACGGCGGTGCGGGGCCCGAACCGGGCGGCGCCGCGACGGACCAGGTCAACGGTGAGCATGCTCTTCCTCCACGACAGGTGTCCGGTAAGTACGTTTCGTGACCGTACTACCGGGTCTGCGCGGCGCGGAAGGGCGCGTCGACTACGTCACACCCCAGGCGTCACCTCTCAGGCTTCATGTCTCAGCGCACCACGTAGATCTCGGTGCCCGACGACCGCGCCCGCGCGTACCGGACCGGCAGCGCCTGCGGGTGCCGCACCCAGGGCGACGGGACCCAGGCGAGGTCGTGGTCCTCGACCGCGAGCTCCAGGTCGAGCTCGGTCAGCAGTCGGTTGATCGCGACCCGCGCGATGATCCGCGCCTGCCGCGACGCCGGGCACCGGTGCGGCCCCACGCCCCAGGCGAGGTGTGCCCGGTTGCCCACCTCGTCCCACATGTTCCCGGTGTGCACCAGCGGATCCTGGTTGGCGGCGGCGACCGCCATGATCAGGGCGTCGCCCTTGCGGATCAGCTTGCCGTCCAGCTCCAGGTCGCCCATCGAGTAGCGGGGCAGCGGCGGGTTCGCGGCGGGCGCCTCGCGCCAGAGCACCTCGTCCAGCGCGTCGTCCAGGGCGATCCGGCCGCCGGTCCAGCGCGCCGCGAACCGCTGGTCCGTGAGCAGCAGCCGCAGGGTCAGCGCGATCCACGCCGTGAGGAACTCGCTGGCGGCGATCAGCGGCACCGACATCGAGTCCGCGATCTCGCGGTCGTCGTGGAAGCTCGGGTGCCGCACGAACGACGACGTCAGGTCCGACCCCGCCGTCGCCTTCCGGGCCTGGACGTGCGCCATGAGGTTGCGGCCCATCCGGTCGCGCGCCTGCGCCGCCTCCCCCGTGTGGTCCATGATGTGCGCCGAGTCGACCATCATCTGGTTGGCCGTGTCGTGGTCGAAACCGAACAGCGCCGTCACGGCGAGGAAGCCCACCTTCTTGGCCCAGTCCTGGACCAGGTCGGCCTCGCCGCTGCCGCCGAGCTCCTCGACCAGCCGCATGCTGACCTCCTCGACCTGCGCCACCACCAGCTTCTCCGGCAGCGCCTCCAGCCCGTCGTCCAGGGGCTGGCGCAGGCGACGGCGGTGCTCGCCGTCGTGGTGGTACGAGGAGTTGCGCGGCTCCCGGGGCGAGATGCCGAGCAGCGCCGAGCGCTCCGACAGCAGCCCGTCGTAGTGCCAGCGCCAGTTGCGCGGGTCCCGGGAGAACTGCGACTCGTTCCGGGTGATCTCGCAGATCTCCGCGTGCCCCATCACCAGCCACGCCGGCACGCCCGGCTCCATGTCCACGGGGGCCACCACGCCCCATCTGGCGCGCAGGACGTCGTAGATCTCCTGCGAGTCCGCGCCTCCGGTGGTTGCCGACAAGGGGGTGAGCCCGGTCAGGCTCGTGAGCTCGACGGGGGGCGTTCGAGCGACCACTCTCTCCATCCCGTAATCACAGCACAGTGTCCGTATTGCCCGTAATCCTGGCTGCGATATTGGTACCGATCAGAGCTCGTCGGTGCCCAGTCCGTAGGCGGCACCGTGCTCGCGCAGGAAGTCGCGCAGGTACGGCAGCGCGAACGCGACCTTGCCGTGCGACACCTGCTGGATCATGCCGGCCACCATCAGGCGCCGACGGTAGGTGTTGGCGTGCTGCGGGCTGACGTCACCCATGCGCCGTCGTACGTCGGCCATCTGCGAGGGGCCGTCGTCGACGGACATGGCGACGAGGAACGTCCTGTCCAGGTCGGAGAGGTCGGCGAGCGCCGTCTCGTGGACCAGGCTGCCCAGACGACGGCGCGCCGCGCCGATCCCCGCCTCGGCGGCGGCGACGTCGGCGACGTCCCCGTCGGTGGCCCGCCACACGTGATAGCCCACGAGCTGGATCAGGAAGGGATAGCCGAACGTCGCCTGCGCGGCCATCTCGCTCGCCTCCGGGACCAACGCCCGCCCGTTCTCCTCGAACGTCTCGACCAGGGCGTCGTGGACCTCGTCGACGTTCACGTCGCCCAGGACGTGCTTGTCCGCTCTCCGCAGGAAGGTGAGGACGTCGTCGGAGAGCAGACCGGACACGGCGGACGGGAGCCCGGCCATGACCAGCGCGAACTGGCGCTGCTCCCGGACCATGTGCTGGGCCAGAGCCGCGATCTCCCTCATGTCCGGGAGCGAGACGTGCACCTCGTCGATCGTGAGCAGCAGACCGGAGTCGTGGTTCTCGAGGTCGTCGAGCAGGGTGTTCAGCTTGCGCCTCAGTCCCGCGGACAGCTCGGGCGTGAGCGCGGTCGAGACGCCGCCCAGGGATGCCGGCAGGTCGACCCCCGTCACCCTCCGCTTCGGACGCGGCCGACGCTCCTCCAGCATGTGGCTCAGGTGCTCGTCGAGCCTGCCATGAGACCACCGGTCGCCGTCTCGTCGACGAACAACCACCCGTGCTCCAGCGCCACGTCGTCCACCGCGTTCAGCAGGGTCGTCTTGCCGACGCCGCGGGCACCGGTGAACATCGTGAGCCGCCCGGGCGAGCCAGGCCCCTCCTCGATGCCGTCGGCGACCGCGGCGACCTGGTCGTCGCGGCCGACCAGGTGTACGGCCAGGGAGCCGGGCAACAGCCGCCGCCGTCAGAAGCCCAGGCGGCGCAGCTGCTTCGGGTCGCGCTGCCAGTCCTTGGCGACCTTGACGTGCAGGTCCAGGTACACGCGCTGGCCCAGCAGCTTCTCGATGCCCTGCCGGGCCTCGGTGCCGACCGACCGCAGCCGGGACCCGCCACGCCCGATGACGATCGCCTTCTGCGAGTCGCGCTCCACGAACAGGTTGACGCGCACGTCCAGGAGCGCCGGGCGGCCCTTGGCCGGGTCGCCCGAGCCCTCGCGCTCGACGATCTCCTCGACGACCACCGCGAGGGAGTGCGGCAGCTCGTCGCGCACGCCCTCCAGGGCGGCCTCCCGCACCAGCTCGGCCACCATGACGGCCTCGGGCTCGTCGGTCAGCTCGCCGTCCGGGTACAGCTCGGGGCCCTCGGGCAGGTGGGAGACGAGGACCGCCTCGAGCTCCTCCACCTGGTAGCCGTCCTTGGCGGAGACGGGCACGATGTCAGCCCACTCGCGGTCCACGGACCTCGCGAGCTGGTCGACGGCGATGAGGTGCTCCATGAGGTCGGCGCGCGGCACCAGGTCGGCCTTGGTGACGACGGCGACGACGGGCACGGCCCGGCGGCCCGTCATCAGCTCGGCGAGCTGCGCCGCGATGTAGCGGTCGCCCGGCCCCACCTTCTGGTCCGCGGGCAGGCAGAACGCGATGACGTCCACCTCGGACAGCGTGTCGCGGACCAGGTCGTTGAGCCGCTCGCCCAGCAGGGTGCGGGGCCGGTGCAGGCCGGGGGTGTCCACCAGCACGAGCTGGGCGTGCGGGCGGTGCACGATCCCGCGGATCGTGTGCCGGGTGGTCTGCGGCCGTGCCGACATGATCGCGACCTTCTGCCCCACCAGCGCGTTCGTCAGGGTCGACTTGCCGGCGTTGGGGCGCCCCACCAGGCAGGCGAACCCGCTCCGGTGTGCGGCGGTCTGTTGCCCTACGGGCTGCTCGCTCAAGAGGTCACTTCCTTCTGGTCACGCTTCTGATCACGGTGGTCGTGCTGGTCGAGACCACCGTTGCTGTCGTCCGGCTCGCCCACCGGTTCCGTGCGGTGCACGAGGATCGTCGAGATCTGCTTGCGGCGGCCCTCGACCCGCTCCGCCTCCAGGTGCACGCCGCCGACCTCGACGGAGGCGCCGGCGAGCGGCACCTTGCCCAGGGCCTTGGCGAGCAGCCCGCCGGCGGTGTCCACGTCGTCGTCGTCCAGACGCAGGTCGAACAGGTCGCCGAGCTCGTCCACCGGGAGCCGCGCGGGCACGCGGAGCACGCCGCCGCCCAGGTCCTCGACCTCCTGGACGGGCACCGTGTCGTGCTCGTCGGTGAGCTCGCCGACCACCTCCTCCAGGAGGTCCTCGATGGTCACCAGGCCCGCGACGCCGCCGTACTCGTCGACCACCAGCGCCATGTGGCTGGCCGAGGCCTGCATCTCGCGCAGCAGGTCGTCGATCGGCTTGGACTCGGGCACGAAGACGGCGTCGCGCGCGACGTCGGCGGCCGGACGCCGGGACGGCTCGGGCGCGGCACCGCCGTCGCCCACGGGCCAGTGCACCGCGGCGACGACGTCCTTCAGGTAGGCGACGCCGACGACGTCGTCCACCGACTCGCCGACGACGGGCACCCGCGAGAAGCCGGACCGCAGGAACAGCCGCAGCACCTTGTCGAGCGAGGTGTCGGCCGTGACGGTCACCATGTCGGTGCGGGGCACCATGACCTCGCGCGTGATGGTGCCGCCCAGCTCGATCACGGAGCGGAGCAGCTCCCGGTCGGACTCCTCGAAGGCGCTGGACTCCCCCACCCGGTCGGCGATGTCGCGCAGCTCCGCCTCGGTGGGCGGCGACGGGTCGTAGTGCGGCACCGAGATGCGGGTCAGCCACGCGACCGCGCGGGAGACGCCGGTCAGGGGGCCCACCAGCGCGAGCAGCACCGCGACCGGCTGGCGGAAGCCGAGCGCTCGCGGCGAGACCCGCACGAAGATGACGCCGACCACCACGCCCACCACGAGCGCGATGAGCATGACCGGGAGCTCGTTGGGCACGCCCTCGCCGGGGATCGCCTGCTGCACCAGCAGCGTCCCGGCGGCGATGGCGACCACCTCGGACATGACCCGCACGAGCGCGAACGAGGCGACCGTCGCCGGCGGGTCCACGACGAGGGCCTGGGCCCGCCGGATCCGGCCGGCGCGCAGCGGGTCGGGCGA
The DNA here is from genome assembly GCF_044746965.1 of Promicromonospora sp. NPDC090134. NCBI lineage: Bacteria > Bacillati > Actinomycetota > Actinomycetes > Micrococcales > Promicromonosporaceae > Promicromonospora > Promicromonospora sp. NPDC090134. Next base: position 25,957 of record NZ_JBIVCZ010000020.1, read on the forward strand.
CTGCCCCAGCTCGGCCTCCGCGAGCGCCTCGGTGAGGGACGCGCGGGTGACGCGCAGGAGCGCGGCCTCGCCTGCCGAGAGCATGCCCGCCAGCGAGAGGCCGACCAGCATGACGAGGGTCAGGAGCAGGACGATCACGCCGGTCACCGGGTCGCGAGGAAGGTGAGGAGAAGCTTGCGCTGCAGGCCGAACATCTCCTTCTCCTCCTCCGGCTCCGCGTGGTCGTAGCCCAGCAGGTGCAAGATCCCGTGCGTGGTCAGGAGCAGCAGCTCCTCGGTCGTGGAGTGGCCGGCGGCCTTGGCCTGGGTGACCGCGACCTCCGGGCACAGCACGATGTCGCCGAGCGTGCCGGCCGGGGTGATGTCCCCGTCGCGACCCGGGCGCAGCTCGTCCATCGGGAAGGAGAGCACGTCCGTGGGGCCGGGCTCGTCCATCCACTGCACGTGCAGGTCGGACATGACGGTGGTGTCGACGAAGATGATCGACAGCTCCGACTGGGGGTGTACCCGCATGGCGTCGATGACGAAGCGGCCGAGCGCGGCGAACTCCGCCTCGTCGACCTCGAACCCCGACTCGTTGTTGACCTCGATGCTCACCTGCGCTGCCTCTTGCTCCCCGGACGGTGGTCCTGCGGCTGGCGGCCCGGACGGCGGTCGTCCGTGAGCACGTCCCACCGCGCGTACGCGTCGATGATGTCGCTGACCAGGCGGTGCCGCACGACGTCGGACGACGTCAGGCGGCAGAACTCGACGTCGTCGACGCCCAGCAGGATGTCCTCCACGACGCGGAGCCCGGAGGTGGTGCCGCCCGGCAGGTCGACCTGCGTGGCGTCGCCGGTGATCACCATCTTGGAGCCGAAGCCCAGGCGGGTCAGGAACATCTTCATCTGCTCGGTCGAGGTGTTCTGCGCCTCGTCGAGCACGATGAACGAGTCGTTGAGCGAGCGGCCGCGCATGTAGGCCAGCGGCGCCACCTCGATGGTGCCCGCCTCGATGAGCTTGGGCACCTGCTCGGGGTCGACCATGTCGTGCAGCGCGTCGTACAGCGGGCGCAGGTACGGGTCGATCTTCTCGGACAGCGTGCCGGGCAGGAACCCGAGGCGCTCCCCCGCCTCGACGGCGGGTCGCGTGAGGATGATCCGGTTGACCTGCTTGGCCTGCAGCGCCTGGACGGCCTTGGCCATGGCGAGGTAGGTCTTGCCGGTACCGGCCGGGCCGATGCCGAAGGTGATGGTGTTGGTGTCGATCGCGTCCACGTACGCCTTCTGCCCCACCGTCTTGGGCCGGATGGTGCGGCCCCGGTTGGACAGGATGTTGAACGTGAGCACCTCGGCGGGGCGCGACGCCGACGCGTCGCTCAGCATCGCCACCGAACGCTTGACGACCTCGGGCGTGAGCTGCGTGCCCGCCTCGACGACCTCGATCAGCTCGTCGAGCAGCTGGGTGACCAGGGCCACGTCGCCCGCCGGTCCGTTCACCGCTATCTCGTTGCCACGGGCATGGACGTCGACGCCGGGGAAGCCCTCCTCGACGGCCCGCAGCACCGAGTCCCGGCTCCCGAGGAGCGCGACCGTCGGGATGTGGGCCGGGACGACGATCTTGTGCTCGATCCGGGTCTGGGACTGTGTGCTGGGCGTAGTTGTCATGAGCCGGTCCCGCGGGACCGATCCGCTCCTTCACGCGGTAGGGATGACGACACTGCTCATCCTATCGACCCGTCAGGGTCACGCCACGGTCTTTCCCGCTCCTGGTCGAGGCGAAGTTCAGGCGAAGCCGGGCAGCTCGCCGCCGGCGAGCAGGTGGGCGTGCACGTGGAAGACGGTCTGGCCCGCCTTGGGCCCGGTGTTGAAGATCAGGCGGTACTGGCCGTCGCCGAGCTCGCTCGCCACGCCGTCCGCCAGCGCGATCACGCCCGCCAGACCCTCGGGGTCCGACGCCGCGAACGCGGCCACGTCCGGGTAGTGCTCCCTGGGGACCACGAGGACGTGCACCGGCGCCTTCGGCGCGATGTCCCGGAAGGCGATGGCGGTGTCCGACGAATCGACGACGTCCGCGGGGATCTCCCCCGCGACGATCTTGCAGAAGAGGCAGTCCGGGCTGTCGGTACTCGTCATGTCGGCAGGCTACCGGCGGTCGTGCGCACGCCGCGCCCGCAGGGCGGCCCGTTGACCCCAGGCAGGACTTCGCCATGTTTTTCCATACCGTTACATAGTTCGAAATGCCTGGGTGAAAGGGATGTGGGAGAGTTTGCGGCGTTCGATGGAGATTGGCGTACTGAGACACCATTTTGTCGTCGTCCAACCTCGCGGGTCCCGTCGCTCGCCCTCACACCACACACAGCAGTCACCTGGAGGTTCGCGTGGGTTGGTTCATCGCCCAATCGCTCGCATTCATCATCATCGCGGCCCTGATCGGCCTCGCGATCGGCATCTGGATCGGCTGGCTCGTCTGGGGCCACCGCGCCAAGGGCAAGCACACCGCCGAGAAGGCGGAGGCGACCGCGCAGGCCGCTGCCGCGACGAAGGCCGAGCCGGACGCCGCCGAGGCCGTCCCCGCGCTCGCCGTCGCCGGTGCCGCCGCGACCGAGGCCGCCGCCGGTGACGCGAAGCAGGACGCCGCGACCACCGCCGCCACGGACACCGTGCTGCCCGTGGCCGACGACGCCGGGGCCGCCGCCGAGCAGGACGGTGCGGAGCAGGACGATGCGGCGCAGGACGATGCGGCGCAGGACGGTGCCACGCGGGACCAGAAGAGCGACGAGCAGGGCGAGGGCACGCCTGCCGACGCCGGGCAGGACGTCGAGGCCGCCGGGTCCGACGTCGTCGCCGAGGCCGAGGCCGTGGCCCGCGCGGCGGCCGAGGCGGACACCGCCGCCAGGGCGGCCGCGCTCGCCGAGGCCGACACCACGACCGAGACCGCTGTCGACACCGCGGCCGAGGCCGAGACCCCGGACGACCTGCAGCGCATCGAGGGCGTCGGGCCGAAGATCGCCGCCGCGCTGGCGGCCGCCGGCTACCCCACGTACGCGAAGATCGCGGCCGCGACCGAGGACGAGCTGCGCCAGGCCGTCGCCGGCCAGGGCATCAAGTTCGCGCCGGCGGCCAGCAGCTGGGCCGACCAGGCGCAGTACCTCGTGGACAACGACGCCGCCGGCCTGGAGGAGTACCAGGACTACCTCGTGGGCGGCCAGGAGCGGCGCGCGAAGTTCAACGAGAACGTGGACTACACGGACGTCGACGAGGTCGAGGGCACCGAGGCCAAGGCCGCCGCCCTCGCCGCGGACGAGGCCGCCGCCGCGGCGGCGGAGGCCACGCCGGAGCCCGAGCCCGAGCCCGAGCCCGAGCCCGAGCCCGAGCCGCAGGATCTCCAGCGCATCGAGGGCATCGGGCCCAAGATCGAGACCGCCCTGAAGGCAGCGGGCTACGCCACGTACGCCAAGGTCGCGGGCGCGAGCGAGGACGAGCTGCGCGAGGCCCTCACCGCGAGCGGCATCACCTTCGCCCCGGCCGCCACGAGCTGGGCGGACCAGGCCCAGTACCTGGTGGACGGCGACGAGGACGGCCTGCGCGAATACCAGGACTACCTGATCGGCGGCCAGGACCGCGCCTCGAAGTTCAAGGAGAATGTCGACTACGCCGACGTCGACCAGATCGAGGGCGCCGAGGCCAAGGCCGAGGCGATCGCCGAGGACGAGGCGGAGGCCGCCGCGACCCCGGAGCCCGCGGTCGCCGCCGTCGAGCCCGGGCCCGAGCCGCAGGACCTGCAGCGCATCGAGGGCATCGGACCCAAGATCGAGACCACCCTGAAGGCCGCGGGCTACGCCACGTACGCGAAGATCGCCGGCGCGACCGAGGACGAGCTGCGCGAGGCGCTCGCCACGGGCGGCATCAAGTTCGCCCCGGCGGCCGTGAGCTGGGCCGAGCAGGCGCAGTACCTGGCCGACGGCGACGAGGACGGCCTGCAGGAGTTCCAGGACTACCTGATCGGCGGCCAGGACCGCCGGGCCAGGTTCAAGGAGAACGTCGACTACACCGACGTCGACGAGATCGAGGGCGCCGAGGCCAAGGCCGAGGCGATCGCCGAGGACGAGGCCAAGGCTGCCGGCGCCGACGGTGACGCCGAGCCCACGCAGTCCGAGGTGAAGGCATGAACCTGAAGGTCGTCCTGCCCCCGGTGATCATCGTGGTCCTCGGGATGGGCGCCCTGTCGGGCGTCCAGAACACGGGCTTCCGGGAGCACATCGAGTCCACGCTGACGGAGAGCGCGCAGGGGGCCCTCTCCGCGGCGGGGCTCGACGGGGTGGACGTCGCGTTCGCGGGGCGCGACGCCGACGTGACCGCGCCGACCGACGCCGAGGCGCTGGCGGCCGCCGACGTCGTCGGCGAGGTCGAGGGCGTCCGGGCCTCCGCGGCCTACGGCCCGGACGGGCTGGTCTCCTCCGAGGCCGCCGCCGCCGAGACGGCGACGGAGGAGGACACCGCGACGGAGGCTTCGCCCGAGGCGACCGCGTCGCCCGAGCCGACCGCGACGCCGTCGGACGACGAGACCGCCGGGGACGACGCGGCGGGCGACGCCGCGGACGCCGAGGAGAAGGACGAGCCGAAGCGCGAGCCGACCCGCGAGGAGCGGGAGAAGGCGCAGGAGGACCTCGTCGAGATCCCGAACATCACGTTCGTCACGGACAGCGCGCGGCTGACCAAGGACGGCCGCAAGGTGGTGCAGGAGGCCGCCGAGGTGCTCGCGGAGCACCCGGAGGTCGAGGTCCGCGTCGAGGGGCACACCGACTCGGTGGGCACCGAGGCGCACAACCAGCGGCTCAGCGAGCGTCGCGCGGAGGCGGTGGTCGACGAGCTCGTGGAGCAGGGCGTGGACCGCGACCGGCTGACGTGGAAGGGCTTCGGCGAGTCGACCCCGCTGGTCGTCCCGCGCACGTTCGCGGACCTGGAGAAGAACCGCCGCGTGGAGTTCGACGTCACCAACTGACCCCGCTTCGTCGAGTGCCGGGTATGTGTGGCTCTGGAGCCTCACATACCCGGCACTCAGCGGTTGCGCAGGGCGGGGGCGGCGGTCACCAGCGGCCCAGGCGGTCGCTCAGGAGGGCTATCGCTATCGGGCCTGCCGTCGACGTGCGCAGCACGTGGGGCCCCAGGCGCGCGGTGACCGCGCCCGCCTCCGTGAGCAGGGCGACCTCGGCCTCCGAGATCCCGCCCTCGGGTCCGACGACGAGGAGCAGGGCGCCGGTGTCGGGCAGCGGAACCGCCGACAGACCGGTCGTAGCCTCCTCGTGGAGCACCACCACGGCGCCGCCCGCGGCGACCACGTCGCGGGTGCGGGCCGCGAGCTGCTTGGTGCTCAGGGGCACGTCGACGTCGGGGATGCGCGCCCGGCGGGCCTGCTTCGTCGCGGCCCGCACGGTGCTGACCCAGCGGGCCCGCGACTTCGCGGCGCGGTCCCCGCGCCACACCACCACGGACCGCTCGGCCTGCCACGGGATGATCGCGTCCACCCCGGTCTCCGTGGCGGCCTCGATCGCCATCTCGTCGCGGTCGCCCTTGGCGAGGGCCTGGACGAGCGTGACGACGACGTCGGGCACGGGCTCGACGACGGCCTGCTCGACGCGCAGGTGCACCTCGGCGCCGTGCACGGCCTCGACGACGGTCCGCAGGCGCCCGCCCGCGCCGTCGACCACGTCGATCCGCTCCCCCGGCCCGCGCCGCTGGACCACGCCGGCGTGCCGGCCCTCGGCGCCGTCGAGCACGTAGAGCGCACCCGGGCCGTACCCGGACAGCGGGTCGGCGGCGGACGCCTCGGCGAGAAAGACTGGCGCGCTCATCGGTGCGCGGTCAGCGCCCGCTGAGCTTGTCGCGCAGGCGCGAGAAGACGCCGCCCTGGACCGTCGCGAGCCGCGGCTCGGGCCGCTCCTCGCCGCGCAGCGCCGCGAGCTGCTGCATCAGCGCGGTCTGCTCCTCGTCGAGGCTCGTGGGGACCTGGACCTCGATGTGCACGTTGAGGTCGCCGCGCCCGTTGGAGTGCAGGTGCCCCACGCCGAGGCCCTTGAGGGTCATGACCTGGCCGGGCTGCGTGCCCGGGCGCAGGTCGATCTCCTGGAGGCCGTCCAGCGTGTCGAGCTCGAGCACCGTGCCGAGGGCGGCCGCCGTCATCGGCACCTGGAGGGTGCAGTGCAGCTCGTCGCCGCGCCGCACGAACGTGTCGTGCGCGCGCTCGCGGATCTCCACGTACAGGTCGCCGGCGGGGCCGCCACCGGGGCCCACCTCGCCCTGCGCGGAGAGCTTGATGCGCGTGCCGGTGTCGACGCCGGCGGGCACGTTCACCGCGACGGTGCGCCGCGAGCGCACGCGGCCCTCGCCGGAGCAGTCGGCGCAGGGCTCGGGGATCACGGTGCCGAAGCCGCCGCAGGCGGAGCACGGCTGGTTGGTCATGACCTGGCCGAGGAACGAGCGGGCGACGCGCTGCACGGAGCCGCGGCCCTGGCAGACGTCGCAGGTGCGGGCGTGGGTGCCCGGCCGCGCGCCGTCGCCGCCGCAGGTGTTGCAGACCACCGCGGTGTCGACCTGGATCTCGCGCTTGGCGCCGAACACGGCCTCGGCGAGGTCGAGGTCGAGGCGCACGAGCGCGTCGTTGCCGCGCCGGGCGCGCGGGACCGGCCCGGTCGGCTGCCCGCCGCCGAAGAAGGTCTCGAAGATGTCCTGGAACCCGAACCCGGCGCCGAACCCGCCGCCCGCGCCACCGCCGGGCGACGTCGGGTCGACGCCCATGTCGTACTGCTGGCGCTTGTCGGGGTTGGACAGCACCTCGTACGCGCGCGCGACGTCCTTGAACCGGTCCTCGCCCGCGTCGCCGGCCACGTCCGGGTGCAGCTCGCGGGCCAGCTTGCGGTATGCCTTCTTGATCTGCTCGGGCGATGCGTCGCGCGGAACACCGAGAATCTCGTAGTAGTCGGTCACAGGTCTCTCTTTGTGGGGAGGTTTGTGGAAGTTCGGGTCAGCCGGGCAGCACTCGCGACAGGTAGCGCGCGACGGCGCGGACCGCGGCGATGGTGCCCGGATAGTCCATTCGGGTGGGGCCGATCGAGCTCAGGATCGCGACGGTGTCGCCGTCGGACGAGCCGTAGCCGGACGTGACGACGGAGGTCTCCGCCAGTCCCGCCAGCCGGTTCTCGTGCCCGATGCTCACCGCCACCTTGGCGTCGTCGGTCATGTCGGTGAGGAGGCCGAGCAGGACGACCTGCTCCTCGAGCGCCTCCAGGACGGGCCGCAGGCCCTGCTCGAAACGCATGCCGGAACGTGCCAGGTTGGCCTGGCCGGTCAGCACGATCCGTTCCTCGCTCTCCTCGGCGAGCGCGGCCGTGACCACCTCGGCCACGGCCGTCGCCAGCGGGCGGTGCTCGGCCGGCATCGCCTCGGCGACCCCGGCGAACGCGTCACCGAGGTCGGCGAGCCGGCGGCCGGCGGTCGCCGCGTTCAGGCGGGCGCGCAGCTCGCCGAGCGTGCCGTCGTCCAGGTCGACCGGGACGTCGAGGAAGCGCTGCTCCACCCGGCCGGTGTCCGTGATGACGACGACGAGGAGCCGCCCCTCGGCCGTCGGCACGAGCTCCAGGTGCCGCAGCCCGGACCGGCGCAGCGACGGGTACTGCACCACGGCGACCTGGCCGGTGAGCTGGGCGATGAGCCGCCCGGCGCGGGCCACGACGTCGTCCAGGTCGACCGCCTCGGACAAGAAGGTCTCGATGGCCCGCTTCTGCGGGACGGACAGCGGCCGCACCTCGGCGAGCTGGTCCACGAAGAGGCGGTAGCCCTTGTCGGTGGGGATGCGCCCCGCCGAGGTGTGCGGCTGGGCGATGAGCCCGGCCTCCTCCAGGGCGGCCATGTCGTTGCGGACCGTGGCCGGGGAGACGCCGAGCTGGTGGCGCTCCGTGAGGATGCGCGAACCGACGGGCTCCCGTGTGCGGACATAGTCCTCCACGATGGCCCGCAGGACATCGAGTCTGCGTTCCTCGCTCACCGCGCTCACCTCCGTCCCCAGGTAGAACGTCCGGGACGTGCACCCGGGTTCCGGCCCGCTCACCGACACTGCCTTCCAGCACTCTCACCGACCGAGTGCCAATCCTACGCGGCACGCGCCACCCGCCGGGTCGCCGACCCGCCGCGCGCCGCGCGCACCCGGGCCGGCCACGCCGTCCCGCCCCGGCGAACACGCGGCTGACCTGCATGTCTTACCGTTCGCCGAGGGCTGAGCACCGAGCATAGGGCGATGCCTTAGGCACGCCCACCCCGCACCGCGAACCCGTCGGGAAAGATGCGGCGACCGCCCGATCCGCGCGACGTACCTCACAGACGAACCTGGAATCACTGCCGGCGAGGGGCCGGCGGTGACACCGGGAGGAACCACCATGTTCGGTTTTTCGGACTACGCCGAGTACCACCGCAACGAGCAGGAGACCGACCAGCGCAACGAGCGGACCCGCGTGGCCCGGGAGCAGAAGGACGCGGCCCGCCGCCAGGCCGCCGCGCGGCGCACCACCGAGCGCGGTGCCCGGGCCGGGGCGGCCGACGCCGTCCGGCCGCGCGTCGCCTGATCCCGCGGGGAGGGCGACCGTGCCGGGCACCGGGCAGGCCCCCGGAAGCGGCGGGCAGGCCGACGAGAAGAAACGGAACGACCACGGACCGGCATGGGACGATGAGCCCATGCCGGTCCCCCGTGCCCGCCTGGTGGGCCGAGCTCCCGAGCTCGGCGCGCTCGAGGCCGCTCTCGCCGACGTCCGCTCGGGCGGCAGCCGCACCATGGTGATCGCCGGCGAGGCCGGGATCGGCAAGACCCGGCTGCTCGACGAGCTCACCTCCCGGGCCGACGGCGTCACCGTCGTCACCGGTCAGTGCGCCGACGAAGGATCCGGGCCCCTCCCCTACGCCGCCGTCGCCGGCCTCCTGCAGGGAGTCGTCCGGGCAACGAGCCCCGACGCCGTCGTCGCCGCGGCCGGACCCGCCGCCGGTGCCCTGTCCGCGATAGCGCCCCAGCTCGTCGCCCCCGCGTCCGACGCCGGAGCGGACCGCATCCCCGAGGTCCTCGCCGACCTCCTCACCGGCCTCGCGGCCGAACGGCCGGTCGTCGTGGTCATGGAGGACCTGCACTGGTCCGACGACGTCACCCGCGCCGTCGCCCTCCGCCTCGCCCGCACCACACCCCGCGGCATGCTCCTGCTGCTCACCTATCGCAGCGACGACGTCGGACGCGCGCACCCCCTGCGCACCGTCATGGCCGAGCTCGACCGGGCCCGCCTCACCACCCGCCTCGACCTGGCCCGCCTGGGCGAGACCGAGGTCCACGAGATGGCGCAGGACCTGCTCGACGCCGGCCTCGACGCGGAGGTGCTCGCCGACCTGGCCGACCGCAGCGAGGGCGTCCCCTTCTACGTCGAGGAGCTGGTCGGTTTTCTCGGCACCGACCTGCCCGACTCCCTGCGCGACATCCTCCTGCTGCGCTACTGGAACCTGAGCCGCGAGGCCCAGGCTCTGTGCCGCGTGGTCGCCGCCGCAGGGCCGCGCGTCTGGTACGACGTGCTCGACGACGTCCTGGCGGACCCCCCGACAGGGTCCGGACAGCGCGTCGTCCCGAACGTCGGCGCCGAACCCGAGGAGACGGCTCGCGAGGCGGTCGAGGCGCAGGTCCTGGTGGTCACCGACGTCGGGTATGCGTTCCGGCACGCTCTCGTCCAGGAGGCCGTGTACGCCGAGCTGCTGCCCGGGGAGCGGCGCCGTCTGCACGCCGCCTATGCGCGGGCGCTGGAGCGTGCCCTCGTCCGGCGCGCCCGGTCGGTCGCGAAGCTGTCCCGCATCGCCGACCACTGGTGGCGCGCGGGGATGCTCGACAAGGCGCTCGCGGCGGCCGTCGTCGGGCACCGGGCGGCTGCGGACGGCGCGGCGGCGTCCACCGCGGTCGCGCTGGGCGAGCGCGCACTGGAGCTCTGGGAGCAGGTGCCCGACGCCGAGGCCGTGGCCGGCCTGCCGCACCACGAGCTGCTCCGCACGGTCGCCGAGTCGCTGCGCGGATCCACCCGGACCACGCGCGCCCTGGCCGTGGCGCACGAGGCGATCGCCGAGTGGCCCGCCGACGACCCGGCGGGCCTCGCCGGCATGCTCTCCGACACGGCGCTCATCGCCGGCCACGCCGGCTCGGGCGAGGGGCCTGAGCTCATCGAACGCGCCCTCGCGCTCGTCGAACCCGGCCGGGACGACGCCGTACGCGCCCAGCTCCTGATGCTGCGGGCGCGCAACGCCATGCTCGACGGCCGGACCCGGGAGGCGATCGAGGCCTCGACGGCGGCGTACGAGGCCGGGACCGCGATCGGTAGCCCCGACGTCGTGTCGGTGGCCCTGAACCTGCGCGGCGTGAGCCGGGTCCAGCGCGGCGACGCCGGCGGCTTCGCCGAGATCGATGCCGCACGCGAGGCGGCCGGGAACACCTGGCAGGGGCTGAGCCGGTACTACACCAACGGGTCGGACATCCGGATCCTCGTCGGCGAGTGGGACCGGGCAGTCGAGATCGCCCAGGAGGGGGTGGTGGCGGCACGCCGGTACGGCGCGTCCGAGGGCTCGCGGATCATGATCGAGGGGAATGTCGTCGAGGCCTGGATCGGGCGCGGCAACTGGGCCGAGGCGGCCGCCTGGTACGAGCGCACAGTGCCCCTGTTCCACGACAGCGTGTGGACCGCCTACCTGACCGAGCGCAGAACCTGGCTCATGATGTGGCGCGGCGACGTCGAGCGGGCGCAGACCGAGGCCCGCCGCAGGGCCGCCACCTGGGAGCGGTACGGTCGCCTGGAGGAGCAGATCCGGTCGCGCACCAGGGGCACCCAGGCGGAGCTCGAGCTGCTGCGCGGCGAGCCGGCGGCGGCGCTGGAACGCCTGTCGGTGGTCGTCGCGCCGGACCACCCACGGAGCCCGGCCTACGACCTCGCGTCGCTCGCCGTGGCGGCGCAGGCGATCGCCGAGGTCAGGGCGACCGGCCAGGACGTGGACGACGCCCCGTACCGCGCGGCGCTCGCCGAGTGCGCCGACTGGCCGACGTTCCCCGTGTGGTCCGCGGTGTTCGAGGCGGAGCTCGGCACCGGTCCATGGACGGCTGTCGCTGAGCACCCCGGCCGCGGACCCGCCCACCTGCGCCCCTACGCGCTGTACCGCGAGGGCGCGCGGCTGCTGGAGGCCGGGGACCGGGCGGGTGCCCGGTCGACGCTGGCGTCGGCCGTCGCGGAGGCGGAGAACATCGGGGCCGGGCTGATCGTGCAGCGTGCGCAGGGGCTCCTCGACCGGGCGGGGCTGACCGGTCAGGCGGGGCCGGCCCACGCGCCGACGTCGGGCAGCGGGCCGGACGAGCTCACCGCCCGTGAGCGGCAGGTGCTGGCCCTGGTGGCCGAGGGCCTGACCAACGGGCAGATCGCCGAACGGCTGTTCATCTCGGCCAAGACCGCGTCGGTGCACGTCTCGGCGATCCTCCGGAAGCTGGGCGTCGCCACGCGCACCGAGGCGGCGCTCCGCGCCAGCCGCTGATCCCACCCCGACCCCGTTGAGTGCGGGACATCTGCGCCGATGACACTCCGGGAGCACGGATATCCAGCACTCGACGGGAGGGGCGACCTAGGCTCGCGGCGTGGTCGACGAACGGTATGGGTCCGATGTCCTGTCCCCCCAGTTTCCTGGCGCGCAGCGCGGGCGGCGGCCGACGTCGCAGCCCACGCCCGCCGAGCAGGGCCTCGTGGTCGAGGAGGTCGAGACCGGCTGGGTCGGCGCCGTGGTGCGCGTCGAGAAGTCGGGCGGCATGCACGTGGTGGTCCTGGAGGACCGCCGCGGCCGCACCCGCACCTTCCCGCTCGGCCCGGGGTTCTGGGTCGAGGGCAAGCCCGTGGTGCTCACCGCGCCCGTCGTGAACCGCGCCCCTGCGCGGCCCACCCGCACGGCCTCCGGCTCCGTCGCGGTGCACGGCGCCCGGGCGCGCGTCGCCCGCGGCAGCCGCATCTGGGTGGAGGGCAAGCACGACGCCGAGCTCGTGGAGAAGGTCTGGGGCGACGACCTGCGCGTCGAGGGCGTCGTGGTCGAGATGCTCGACGGCGTGGACCATCTCGCCGAGCGCCTCGCCGAGTTCGGGCCCGACGCCGAACGCCGGGTCGGCGTGCTCGTGGACCACCTGGTGCCCGGGTCGAAGGAGCAGCGGCTCACCGACGAGGCGCTGCGCACCGTCCCCACGGGCACCGTGCTGGTGCTGGGCCACCCCTACGTGGACGTGTGGCAGGCCGTGCGCGCCGAGCGGCTCGGGCTGGAGCGCTGGCCCGTGATCGACCGCGGCACCGAGTGGAAGCTGGGCATCCTGCGGTCCCTGGGCTGGCCTGCGCAGACGCAGGCGGACGTCGCCCGCGGCTGGCAGCGGATCCTGGGCTCCGTGCGCGACTTCCGGGACCTCGACCCGGCCCTCCTGGGACGCGTCGAAGAACTTATCGATTTCGTGACCATCTCGTAAGGCACAGCCTCTACGGTTGGTCATATGTCCGAAAACCCGCAGGAGCCGCAGGTTCCTCAGCAGCCCGGCCCGGCGCCGCAGCAGCCCGGCCCCGCACCACAGCCGCCGCAGGACGCCCCGGCCTACGGGACGCCCCAGCCGCAGTCGCCCTACCAGGGTCCGCCGGCGGCGGGTCCGGCGTACAGCCCCGGCTACGGCCCGGGCGCGCCATACCAGCCTCAGCCGCTCACCCCGTCGGACGAGCGCATGTGGACGGTCTTCGCCCAGGTCGGCGCCATCATCTTCTCGTTCGTCCCGCCGCTGGTGATCTGGCTGGTCTTCAAGGACCGCAGCCGGTTCGTGGAGCAGGAGGCGAAGGAGTCGCTGAACTTCACCATCACCGTGGTCATCGCGAACGTGGCGCTTGCGATCATCACCGGGATCACGTTCGGGCTCGGCGGGATCCTGTACATCGTGCTCATCGCCGCGGTCGTGTTCCAGATCCTGGCCGCCGTCGAGAACGGCAAGGGTGCCCCGTACCGCTACCCGGTGAACATCCGCTTCATCAAATAGCCGGCCGCACGCCGTGGGGGGGGGGGGGGGGCCCCCGGGGGGGGGGGGGGGCTGCGGGCGCGCCGGCACGGGGCGGGCGGCCGCGCGCGCCGCCGCGCCCCCCCCCCCCGCCGGGCGCGCCCCCC
>NZ_JBIVCZ010000021.1:0-25693 GCF_044746965.1 Promicromonospora sp. NPDC090134
GATGTCCCGGTCACGATCAACCTGCTCGTCTCCGACCAGACCCTCCTGACCGGTGGGAACGAACCCGCTGTGGTCCTTGAAGGGACTTCCGCGGGGGTGGGCGCGGTCCCGGCACCGGTGGCCCGGCACCTGGCGGCGCATGCGATCGAGACCGACATGGCGTGGCTGCGCAGCATCTATGTCAGCCCGCACGGCAGGTTGTTGGCCACGACGTCGACATCAAGGTTCCACCCCCACGGCCTGGCCGCGCTCCTGCGTGCCCGCGAGCAGGGCATCTGCGCGAGCTCGTGGTGTGACGCTCCGGTCCGGCACCTGGATCACGTCACCCCATTCGTGGAGGGCGGACCAACCAGCCTGGACAACGGTCAGGGCCTGTGCGCCCGCTGCAACCACGCCAAGCAATCACCGGGTTGGCGGCAGAAGACCACCCAGGTCGACGGCCGGGACGCGGTCGAGACGGTGACACCAACGGGACACACCTACGTCTTCGTCGCGCCCGCACCTCCGGTACCCGTCAGGGCCGGCCGCCCCGCACCGCACCACGGCACTGCACCGACTGGTGGCGCGGTACCCGTTCGTGACAAGGCCGCGGTTCGTGACGCTCCAGTGCATCCTGAAGCAGCGGTGACCGGCCCCGCCGGACCCGTCCGGGACCAGGCTTCGGCGCCCGAGCCTCTCGCCGCCCCGGCTTGGACTCCGGCCGTCGGCATGAGCGGTCCCAGCGCCGGACGCACCCCGCGCAGCCGCTACCAGATCGGGTGCCACACCAACCCCCGCAACGGCCCGATCGCCTACCGGTCGGGGCGGCGACCAGGATCGGGACCACGACCGCGGCCACAACCACGCGCACCACGCCGGGTCGACACTGCTGACCTGTCCTGGGCGCACCGCCCCTGACTGTGCTCGCGGGGCATCCACGGACGGGGTTCGACGATGCTCGGATCCAGGACGCCCTGACCGAAACCCCCGGCGGACGGAAGCCCCGTATGGCACGGTAGAAGACCATTCCCGCAAAGCGCCGCCCCAGGGCAGCAGGGAGGACCAGATGAGCGCGCCGACCCGGCACCGCCGTCTCGACGTGAACGGGATCGACGTCTTCTACCGGGAGGCAGGGCCGGCCGATGCGCCGGTGCTGCTCCTGCCGCACGGTTACCCGGCGTCGTCGTTCGTGTACCGGAACCTGATGCCCGCCCTGAGCGATCGCTGGCGCACGCTTGCCCCGGACCTCCCCGGCTTCGGTTACAGCGGGACCCCGTCGGCCGAGGACTTCGAGTACACCTTCGACGCCCACTCGGCCTTCCTGGCCGACTTCGTCGACGCCCTGGGCCTGGACCGGTACGCGGTCTGGCTGCACGACTACGGCTCCCAGCTCGGGTTCCGGCTCGCGATGTCGGCCCCGGACCGGGTGTCCGGTCTGGTCATCCAGAACGGGGACATCTACGAGGACGAGTTCGGGCCCAAGTACGACGCCCTCCGCAGGCTGTGGGCGCAGCCCGGCCCCGACGCCCGCCGCGCCTACGCGAAGCACGTCAGCCTCGACGGGTTCCGCGACGAGTTCGCCGGCGAGCTGCCCGGCGACGTCGTCGACCGTGTCCCGCCCGACCTCTGGACCCTGCACTGGGCGCTGATGTCCACACAGGAACGCCGGGCCAACCTGGTCCGGCTGCTGGAGGACCAGCCCTCGACCCTGGCCTGGTTCCCCCGCGAACGCGAGTACCTGCGGAAACACCGGCCGCCCACCCTGATCGTGTGGGGCCCGCACGACGGCTACATGCCCGAGGGCGCGGCCACGGCCTACCGCCGCGACCACCCGGACGCCGAGCTGCACCTCCTCGGCGGCGGCCACTGGCTGCTCGAGACCGACCTCGACGAGGTGGTCCCGCTCGTCCGCGACTTCCTCGCCCGGCTCGGCCCATGACCCGTTACGCCCGCAACGGCGACATCGAGATCGCCTACGAGTCGTTCGGCGACCTCGCCACGGGCGAGCCGCTGCTGCTGATCATGGGCCTGGACTTCCAGATGGTCTGGTGGGCGGACACCCTCTGCCGGCAGTTCGTCGACGCGGGCTTCGCCGTCGTGCGCTTCGACAACCGCGACACCGGGCTCTCCACCCATCTCGAGTCGCCCACGGACGACCACCCGTTCCGGGCACTCCTCGGCGGCACCCGGCCCGTCTACACGGGCGCGGACATGCTCGACGACATCGAGGCGGTGCTCGACGCCGTCGGCTGGGACGCGGCCCACATCCTGGGCGCCTCGATGGGTGCCGGCCTGGCCCAGGCGCTGACCCTCGACCGTCCCGCGCGGGTGCGCTCCCTGGTCAGCGTGACGGGGCCGCCCGTCACCGCCGGGCCGCTCCGCACGCTGACCTACCTGCACCTGGGCACCTTCCCCCGGCTGGCCCGCCTGGGCCGGGCGACCCAGGACGACCCCGCCGAGCTCCTGGTCGCCGTCTATCGCGCGATGTACGCGCAGGGCTACCCGTTCCCGGAGCAGTGGGCCCGCGAGACCGCGGACCTCAGCCACCGGAGGAGCCCCCGCGACCCGCGCTCCGCGCAGCGGCAGACCGCCACGGCCCAGACCTTCCGGCTGCCGCCCCTGTCGACGGTCCGGGTCCCGACCCTGGTGATCGCCGGCGAGGACGACCCGCTCGTCCGGGTCGCCGCCGGCCGGGACATCGCCCGGCAGATCCCGGGAGCGGTCCTGCGCGCCTATCCCGGGATGGGGCACGTGCTGCCGGAGGAGCTCTGGCCCGAGATCGTGGGGCAGGCACGCGACCTGGCGTTCCGCGCCTGAGTCAGGGCACCAGCACGATCCGCCCGAACACCGTCCCGGCGTCCATCCGGCGGTGGGCCTCGGCCGCCTGGTCCAGGGGCAGCACCTCGTGCACGACGGCATGCAGCTCGCCGCGTCCCGCGGCGGCGAACTGCTCCGCGCGGACGACGCCGAGGTCCGCCGCGGGGACCGTGTCGAGGCTGAACGTCCCGAACGAGCGGGACTGCTGGAACGCCCTCAGGAGGCGCGCGCCGAAGTCCGCGGGCGGCATCCCCGCGATCGCGCCGACCACGACCATGCGCCCGTTCGGCGCGAGCCGGTCGATGAAGTCGGGGGTGCCGGGCCCGCCCACGATGTCGACGATCACGTCGTAGGCCGCCGGGGCGTCCGGGTCGCCCTCCCCGGCGCGGTCGAGCACGTGCGTCGCCCCGAGGGCGCGCAGGCGCTCGCCGCGCTCGGCCGACGACGTCGTCACCGCGACGGTGTTCGCGCCGCCCCGGGCCGCCAGCTCCACGGCCGCGATGCCGATGCTTCCGGCCGCACCGCGCACGAGCACGGACTCCCCGGGCGCGAGGTGCGCGTGCGCCAGTGCGAAGTGGGCCACAGGTGCCGAGCTCCCGAGGGTGACCGCGTCGACCGACGACAGCTCGGCGGGCAGCGCGACGACGTCGTCCACCCGGGCGACCGCCTGCTCGACGTAACCGCCGCTCGTGCCGGTGAACGCCCAGACCCGGCGCCCCACCCACACCGCGTCCACGCCGGCGCCGACCGCCGTCACCCGGCCGGCGACCTCGCTGCCGGGGACCAGCCCCGGGCGGAAACCCCACTCGCCGAGCGTCCCGCGCCGGATGACCGCGTCGACCCCGCCCACGCCGATCGCCTCGGTCTCGATCACGACCTGCCCTGGCCCCGGGGTCGGTGCGGGGCCCTCGCCCACCACCATGCCGCTCGGGTCGCCGAACCGTTCGATCGTCACTGCTCGCATCATTCTGGTCACGCCGGCGACGCTAACGGACGCCTGCGTCCACTTCGGGAAAGTGAGAGCGGGGGCCGAACGTTTGCCTCACATGACGTGCGAGTGAGCGCACCGCGGCGCACTGTGGACAGAGGGCGGTCACCCCCCACCGGCCGCACCCAGGAAGGAGCGCGCCATGGTCCAGCAGACCGTCGCCGATGTAATGACACCGGCGCCGACCACCATCGGGATGTCCGAGACGTTCCAGGCCGCCGCGCGAGCGATGGCCGACCACGAGGTCGGCGCCCTGGTGGTCCGGGCCGGGCCCACCGTCATCGGGATCGTCACCGACCGCGACCTGGTGGTTCGCGGGCTCGCCGAGGGCCTCGGCCTCGAGGCGATGGTCGGCGAGGTGGCCAGCGAGGAGCTCGTCACGGTCGGCCCCGACGTCCCCGTGGAGGCGGCCGTCGAGATGATGCGCAGCGCCGCCGTCCGGCGCATCCCGGTGGTCGACGGCGACATCGCCGTCGGGATCCTCTCGATCGGGGATCTCGCCGTCGAGCGGGACCCGACGTCGGCCCTGGCCGACATCTCCGGCGCCGAACCGAACGACTGAGCACCCCTCGCCCGCGGCGGTTGCGAGAACGACCGGTACCATCATCGGATGCCAGTTCCGAAGGGTGCGACGCTCGACCCAGCCCGGACGCGGGCGCAGATCATCGAGCGAGCTGGTCCGCTTCTCTATGCCCGCGGCATCGACGGGATCGGCGTCGCGGAGTGCTGCTCCGTCCTCGGGATCTCCAAGATGACGCTCTACCGACACTTCGGCTCGAAGGAGGGTCTGGTCGAGGCGGTGCTCGCCGAACGCAGCGCGCGTGTCCACCGCTGGCTGCGGTCGGCGGCGGAAGGTGCCGGGCCTGCCCCTGCCGACCGCCTGCACGCTGTGTTCGCGGCGCTCGGTTCCTGGTACCAGGAGGAGGCGTTCCGCGGCTGCGCCGTCGTCAACGCCGCCACCCAGAGCCGCGGTGAGCACACCCTGGCGATCGCGGCCGCCCACCTCGGCCGGTACGTCGACCTGTTCCGCGAGATCGCCGCCGACGCCGGGGCGCCCGACCCCGATGCCCTCGCGCGGCGGCTCCTGCAGGTGCTCGAGGGGGCGACGGTCGTCGCCGCCATGGATCCGGTCCGGGCCCGGCAGGCTGGTCAGGACGCAGGTGCGACGGCGCGGCTGGTGTTCGACCAGCTCACGCGGGACGTCGTCGGTCCGTAGCCAGGGCGACGGCCCCGAGCAGGCTCGCGGCCGCCGCCACCTGGAACGCCGCGCCGAACCCGGACCACTGGACGACGAGTGCGCCCGCCATGGCCGCGGCCAGGAACCCGAGGTCCCAGAACGACGTCATGATGCCGACGGCCGCGCCCGGTGATTTGCCGTCCCGCGCGGCGAGCGTGCGGGACGCTGCGCTCGGGTAGGCGAGCGCGACGCACGCTCCCGCGGCGACGACCGTCAGCGCCCGGAACGGTGTCGGGTCCGCCGGCAGGGCCGCCAGGGCGAGCGCCTCCACGACCGCAAGGACAACCCCGGTCCGCACCGGCCCGAACCGGTCGACGAGAGGGCTGCCCAGCACGCGGACCGCGAGGAATCCGGCGGAGAACAGCGTGAGGGACAGCCCCGCGAGCCGCTGCTCCCGCGCCAGATAGGTGACCAGCAGGGCCGCGACCGTCCCGTAGGCGTAGCCGGCGAGTCCGAGGTAGGCGGCGGGGGCCCAGGCGGGCCGGACGAGGCGCGGTCGGGTGACCCGACCGCGGGGCCGGGGCGGTGGCCGGGTGGCCAGGACGAGCGCGGCGGAGACAAGGGGTGCGACCAGGACGGCCGACCATGCCGCCGCCGGGCCGCCCGCGATGCGTGCCGCGACCGCGACCGCGGGCCCGGCCGCGAGACCCGACCACATGGCGAGGCCGAACCAGCCGGAGACCCGGCCGCGCCGGCCGGCGGCCACGCCATGCAGCACCCAGGGCAGCGCGCCGGAGAAGAGCGCCGCCTCCCCGACGCCCATGGCGAGCCGGCCGACGACGACGGCGCCGACCGTCGGGCCGAGCATCTGCCCGGCGCCGCCCGCCGCGACGAGCAGGCTCCCGGTCGCGACGACGGCCCGCGCCCGGCCGGTGTCGGCGAGCAGGCCCGCGAACGGGCGGGTGACCGCTGTCGCGAGGAATGCGACGCCGGTCACGGCGGCCGCCGTGGACGGGCCCGCGCCCAGGCGCAGCGCGAGGTCGGTGGGCACCACATCCAGGGTGGCGCCAAGTGCCACGTACCCGAGCGCGACGGCCGTCCACAACCGCGCGACGGGCGTCCTCACCGCAGGTGCCGGTCCAGGAACCCGGTGACCTCCCGCGCGAGGCGGAGCCGGTGGTCGGCGAGCGCGTGGTCCGTGTCGAGCACCAGGTGCTCGAACCGCGGGGCGCCGGTTGCGACGAACGCCCTGGCCAGGGGCGTGTGGTGGGTCCGGGCCGGTGCGACCGTGTCCCGCCCCGTGCCGACGAGGAGGACCGGCACGTGCGCGACGGCGGGCGCCAGCCTCCGCAGGCTCCAGGCGTCCCCGGCGGCCTCCATCTCCTCGATCAGCGCGTCGGCGCTGGTCCCGCGCAGTGGTGCGAGCTGGCCCGCCCAGGCGTCGTGCAGGGCACCGCGGGCGTCGGGCTCGTCCCGGATCTCCTGCAGCGCGACCCCGAAGTCGAAGGCCGCGAACGAGGCCACCGCCCGGACCCGGGGCTCGGCGGCCGCCACCTGGAGCGCGACGAACCCGCCGAAGCTGTGGCCCAGCAGTGCGACGCGCCCCGGGTCGAGCCTGGCGAACGCGGGGTCGTCGCCGGCGAGGATCGTCCCGACGACCGCCTGGGCGTCCTCCAGGCAGCTCGACCACGACCAGGATCCGCCCACGCCCCAGGAACCGCGGTAGTGGAACACCACCACGGCGTAGCCGACCCGGCGCAGCCCCTGGGCGAGGTCCTGGTTGGCGTCGTGCCCGGGGAACCCGTGCAGCAGCACGGCGACCGGGTGCGGTCCGGGACCCGCCGGGAGGTAGAGGACGCCGATCAGCGGGATGCCGCCGCTCTCGATCTCCACGGCGAGGTTGGACGCGCGCACTCCCGCCGTGGCGCTCGGGTCCCTGTCCAGGTCGTCGACTGTCATGGGTCCAGACCGTAGCAGGTGATGAGACCGATCGGTACCATCTGGCGGCGATCAAGACCCCGGCCTCGGCCGCGAGATCTGGCGGGGTTTCTAGGACCGCCCGTAGCCCGTCACGAAGTGCTCGACGGCGCACGCCGCCGCGCCCCGCGCCCAGTCCACGAACCGCAGCGGCCGCAGCTCGATGGCCGAGCGCGCGGCGGAGCCGAAGGCCCGCTGCTCGAACGCGCTGCGCACGTGCGGGTCCATCACGTCGTAGTCCTGCTCGCCGACCGGCCCGTCGACGGCGGCCGGCCCGGACCGGCTGCCGATCGCCTCGCCCGTGATCACGATGTGCTGGGCGCCCAGCAGGTTGGCGATGGTGGCGATGCCGATCCCGACGGCGCGGCCCGCGTCGGAGAGCACCCGCACGGCGTCGGGCTGGCCCGCGCGGGCGAGGTCCGCCACGTCGCCGATGCCGAGCCCGTCGAACCCGGCCTCCGCCATGCGCCCCAGGATCCCGGCCGACCCCGCGATGGCCTCGACGCACCCCCGGTTGCCGCAGTGGCACAGGGGCCCCTCGGGGTCGACCAGCACGTGGCCCACCTCGCCGGCCACGCCGAAGCCGCCGTGCACCACCTGCCCGTTGACCAGCAGCGCGCACCCGATGCCGGTGCCGACCGTGACGAGCGCCAGCGACGAGATCCCGCGGCCCACCCCGTACCAGCGCTCGCCGGTCAGCAGGGCGCGCACGTCGTTCTCGACCGTCGTCGTGAGCCCGGTGCGCCGGGCGACCTCGTCGCCGAGCGGCACGTCCCGCCAGGCCAGGAACGGCGAGTAGGCCACGTGCCCGGAGACGGCGTCGACGTCGCCCGAGACGGCGAGGCCGACGCTGCCGACCGCGGGCCGCCCGGCCCGCAGGCCGTCCACGAGCTCCACGATCTGCCCCACGATCGCCTCCGGGCCGTGGTCGCGCACCGCCACCGTGACCTCGTCCAGCACGCGGCAGCGCAGGTCGCAGACGACGCCGAAGAGCTGGTCGGCGGTGACCTTCACGCCGATCGACAGGTGGGCCTCCGCCTGCAGGGTCACCATCGTGGCGGGCCGCCCCAGGGCGCCGTCGGTCGACGCCCGGTCGCCGGTCTCCAGCAGGAGCCCCGCCTCCAGCAGCGGGCGCACCGCGCGCGTGATCGCGCCCGGCGTCAGGCCGGTGTCGCGCGCCAGGGCGGTCCGTGAGGCGTCCCCGCTCCTGACCAGCTCCTGGAAGACGCGTGTCCCCGCCGGGCTGAGGACGGGTGCGGCTGATCTCGCGGACATGCCACGACTCTATCTACGTGGCACGGCGCCGCAGCACCCCGGACAGGCCCACGACCAGGACGCCCGCGATCGGCACCACGAGCAGGCCGGTGCGCAGGCCCACCGAGTCGGCGACCAGGCCGACCAGGGGCGGGGAGAGCAGGAACCCGAGCCGCAGCAGCCAGGACACGATGGTCAGGCCGGTGCCGGGGCGCAGCCCGGGCAGCTCGTCGGCCTCGTGCATGGCGGCCGGGATGAGCGTCGCGCTGCCGAAGCCCGCGGCGGCGAACCCGGCGATCGTGCCCGGCACGGTGGGCCAGGCCAGGGCCAGCCCCATGCCGAGAGCGATGATCACGCCGCCCGCGCAGGCGACCGTGCGCTGGCCGAAGCGGTCCACCAGGCGGTCGCCCAGCAGGCGGCCCACGGTCTGGGCCCCGACGAGCGATACGTAGGCGGTGGCGGCCAGTGCGACCGGTGCGCCGAGGTCGGTCGAGAGGTAGAGGGTCGCCCACGAGCTGCCGGCGTCCTCCACCAGGGCGCCGCCGATGCCGATGAGCACGAGCGCGGCGACGATCGCCAGGGTGCGCACGCTCAGCCGCGGCCCGCGGAGACGGGCGGCTGGGGGAGAACCCGCGTCGTCGGCCGCGTCGTCGTCCCGACCCGGCAGGAGGAACCGCAGGGCGACGAGCGCCACGATCGCGAAGACACCCAGCGAGATGCCCAGGTGCACGTCCAGCGGCAGGCCCAGCGCGATGGCGCCCGCGGCCATCGACCCGCCGAGCACGGCGCCGATGGACCACACGGCGTGGAAGCCGTTGATGATGGACCGCCCGTACCGGCGCTGCACGCGCAGGCCATGGGTGTTCTGCCCCACGTCGGTGATCGAGTCGGACGCGCCGCCGAGGAACAGGGCGGCCACGAGCAGGGCGAACGACGGCGAGAGGCCGGCCGCCAGCGTGCCCAGGCCCGTCAGGACGGTGCCGACGACGGCGACGCGCGCCGACCCGAAGCGGCGCACCATGTACCCGGCGCCGAGGCCCGAGACGATCGCGCCGGTCGGGAACGCGGCGATGGCCAGGCCGTACGCCGCGTTGTCGAGGTCGAGCGCGGTCTTGATCTCCGGCAGCCGGGGCACCAGGTTGGCGTACAGGGCGCCGTTGGTCAGGAACAGCGCGCCGACGGCGGCGCGGGCGCGCCGGACGGCGAGCGGCGGACGGGTGTCCTGGGGGAGCGGCATGCGCACGAGCGTACCCGCGTTACGTACGGTCGTACACATCGCCCGCTACGCTGTGCCCATGGCTCACGACTACTTCGCCGGCGACCCCCGCACCCACCACGAGCGCATGCTCGCCGGCGACCTCTACGTCGGCGGGCAGGACCCGGAGAGCGTCCGGCTCGCCCAGCGCGGCCTCGCCCTCGCCGACGCCTACCACCGCGCGGTGGTGGCCGACGACGACGGGGCCCGCGCGATCCTGGACGACCTGCTCGGCACCCTGGGCGAGGACGCGTTCATCAAGCCGCCGCTGTTCGTCGACTACGGCGGGAACATCCACGTCGGCCCGCGCACCTTCGCCAACTACAACCTCACGGCCCTCGACGTCGCGACCATCACCATCGGCGCCGACTGCCAGATCGGGCCTAACGTGCAGCTCCTCACGCCGACCCACCCCGTGGAGCCCACCCCGCGCCGGGACAAGCTGGAGGCCGCGCTGCCCATCACGATCGGTGACAACGTGTGGCTCGGCGGCGGCGTGATCGTCTGCCCGGGCGTGACCATCGGCGACAACACGGTGGTCGGGGCCGGCGCGGTGGTCACGCGCGACCTGCCGGCGAACGTGGTCGCCGTCGGCAACCCCGCCCGCGTGGTCCGCGAGATCGCCGAGGGCTGACCGTGACCGGGCGCCGGCACGACCCCGACCGCAGGAGCCGGATCATCGACGTCTGCCTCGACCTGATCGCCGAGGTGGGGGTCGCCGGCGTCTCGCACCGCAAGGTGGCGGCCGCCGCCGACGTGCCGCTCGGGTCGATGACCTACCACTTCGCCGGGATGGACGAGCTGCTGCGCGAGGCGTTCGGCCGGTTCGCGCGCGCCGGCAGCGACGGTTTCGAGCGGCGGATGAGCGCGGCGACCGACCTGGAGAGCGCCCGGGCGGCCGTCGTCGCGATCATCACGGAGGACGTGTTCGGCACCCAGCGCGACCTGGTGCTGACCCACGAGCTGTACACGCTCGCGTCCCGGGAGCCCGCCTACCGCGAGCTGACCAACGCGTGGATGGCGCGGTCCCGGGCGGCGCTGGAGCGCCACTTCGACCCGGTCACGGCGCGGATGCTGGACGCCCTCATCGAGGGGCTGACCATCCATCGCGCCCTGGACACCGAGGCGCCACCGCCCGAGACGGTCACCGAGGCCGTGCGGCGCATCACAACCCCTGCCTAGGCGGAACAACCGTCGCGGTCGGCTGTTGTCCCTGGTGTGAGCGACATCCTGAGGCGGGCGACCGTCGTGGTGATCGGGGCAGGGCAGGCCGGGCTCTCCGCGGCGTACCACCTGCAGCGCCGCGGCTTCGTGAGCGCCGTGGACCAGCCGGAGGCGGAGCGCACCTTCGTGGTGCTCGACGCGAACCCCGCGCCCGGCGGGGCCTGGCAGCACCGCTGGGAGTCGCTGCGGATGGCCACGGTCAACGGGATCTTCGACCTGCCGGGGCTGGCCCAGCCCGCCGTCGACCAGGAGGAGGCCAGCCGCGTGGCCGTCCCGCGCTACTTCGCGGGTTTCGAGCGCACGTTCGGCTTCCCGATCCTGCGCCCGGTCCACGTCGTCGCCGTCCGCCGCGCCGACGACGACCCGGACGGCGACCTCGTCGTGACCAGCGACCGCGGCTCCTGGACCACCACCGCCGTCATCAACGCCACCGGCACCTGGACCAACCCCGTGCTGCCGCACTACCCCGGGCAGGACACGTTCCGCGGGCGGCAGCTCCACACCCGTGACTACGTGCGGGCCCAGGACCTCGCGGGGCAGCGCGTGGCCGTCGTGGGCGGCGGCATCTCGGCCCTCCAGCTCCTGGAGGAGATCTCGCGCGTGGCGACCACCCGCTGGTACACGCGGCGTGAGCCGGTCTTCCACGACGAGTTCCGCAGCGAGACGCTCGGGCGCGAGACCATCGCCAAGGTCATGGCCGACGTCGAGGCGGGCCGGCCCACCGGCAGCGTCGTCTCCTACACCGGTCTGATCTGGACGCCGTACGCCCTGGCCGCGAAGGAGCGCGGCGCCCTGGAGCGGCGGCCGATGTTCACCGCGATCGAGCCGGACGGCGTCCGCGAGGCGGACGGGGGCCTGACGCCGCTCGACACGATCCTCTGGGCCACCGGGTTCAAGGCCGACCTCGCCCACCTCGGCCCGCTGGGGCTGCGCAACGAGCTGGGCGGCATCGCCATGGCCGGCACGCAGGTCGCGGCCGAGCCGCGGGTGCACCTCATCGGGTTCGGGCCGTCGCAGTCGACGGTCGGCGCCAACCGCGCCGGCCGCGAGGCGGTCACGGCGGTGGTTCGGCGGCTCCCGGCCGGGCAACCAGCTCGATCAGCAGGATGAGCACCACGGCCCCGGCTGCGACACCGACGATCAGCGCCGGCGTGGGGCTGCCGGCGAGCAGGATCACCAGGGCGGCGAGCGCGATGACGGCGGCGCGGGCGACACCGCGGTAGCGCGCGAGCCACACGCCGGTGGCGCCGGTGGACACGCCCCGGCCCTCGGCCCACCTGCGGGTACGGCTCATCCCCTTGCTGATCCCGGACCGCAGGCCGCGTGCCGACGCGCTCGACCCGCCCAGGTAGGCGGCCAGCGCGACGACCAGGCCGAGCACCCCCACGGTGCGCAACGTGACGCGCAGGAACGAGACGAGCTGGTCGAACACGGCCTGCGCGGCGTCGAGCCGCATCACTTTCCCGCTGAGCGCGTCGAGGTACAGCCCGCGCCCGACCGCGAGCCCGATCCCCAGGACCACCATCGCGGCGGCGAGTGCGAGGCCCGCGACGACCAGGGCGCGCAGGTGGTGCGTCGCGGCGGCGACGCCGGCGCCCAGCAGGACCAGGACGATCCACGGGAGCCAGGTGCCGAGGGCGACGACCTGGGCGTACCGGTTCCGGATCTCGGTGAGCTGGCTGGACTCCATGATGGTGAACGAGGCGTTGATGGTGGGCAGGTTGCCCGCCAGGGTGAGGCCGCGGTCGACGAGCCGCTGCTTGAGCACGTCGATCAGCCCGCTGAGCTGGATGGTGAGCTGCCCGTTCTGGCCCACCTGGACGACGTCGCCCTCGTTGCCCTGCATGACGTCCACGAGCTGTTCGTGCGCCACCCGGTTGGCCTGGTCCCAGGCGTTCTCGAACTGGTCGCTCTCGACCACCCGGTCCGAGGCGTTGCGGACGAACGACTCCACCCCGCTGGTCAGCGGACCCTCCAGCGCGGTGATCGCCTGCGCGGCCCGGGGAGCGATGTCGCGTTCCTTGAGTCCGTCCTGCACGTCCTTGAGCAGCGCCCCGACGTCGATCCGCTGCATGACGGCGCTGGTCATCCGGCCCGCGACCGCCTGCTGCACGACCGGGTCCTGGGCCAGGGGTGCCACCGTCGCGACGTAGCGGTCGGTGTCGGTGAGGGTGCGCTCCGCCCAGGCGGCGACCACGCCGACGGGGGCCAGCAGCGCGCCCAGGAGGATCAGCACGACGGCGGTCGCGCTCCGGGCCCGGTGGTGTTCCGGGGCCGGAGCGGACGGCGCCGGCTCGGCGGCCGCCACGTCCAGCCGCCGCCGGAGCTCGGCGTTCTCGCGCTCCAGGGCGGCCAGACGGGCGGTCACGTCGGGCGGGTCGGCGCCTTCTGCCGCGGACTCGTTCACGGGTCAGACCAATGCCTTGGCCTTCAGCCGCTCGAACTCCGCCGGCGTGATCGTGCCGGCGTCGAGGAGGGCCTTGGCGCTCGTGATCTGGTCGGACGGCGAGGGCCCGGACGCGACGTCGCGGATGTAGCTCTCGGTCGCCTGTTGGGCCTGCGCCATCCCGGCGGCGTGCCGTTCGGCCATCCCGCGGCCGCGGGCGATGAGGTACACGAGCGCGGTGAGGACCGGGAGGAAGATCAGGAAGATGATCCACAGGGCCTTCCACCAGCCCGAGAGCTCGCGGTCACGGAAGAGGTCCGCGACGATCTGGAACAGCACCATGAGGTATGCCACGAAGAAGAAGCTGTAGACCATCAGCCAGAAGAAATCCCAGAAATCCATGACTGCCCCGTTCTCGACGGCCATCCGATGGAATCGGAGCGCATCGGTGGTATGCCCGATCCGCACTTCAAAGTAACCGCGAGGGGTGGGTTCCGCCCGCGCTGAGCGGGAGGTTTTGGCCGCGAGGGAACGAAAGTCGGGGTCTGCCGGAGAAATCACCTGATTCGGGTGAACTTTTCGCCCGCTGAAACCGTCGTAGGGGTGACCGCCCGTGTGCGGTCGCGTTCATGACTCCGACCTTCTCGAAGGAGAACACCATGATCCGTGCCTCGAAGCGTCTCGCCGCCGCAGCCCTCGCTCTGGGCGGGCTGCTGGCCGTCGCCGTCCCGACGTCGGCCTCCGCCGCCGACGGGGACCTCACGTTCTGGTCCGGCGCCTTCACCGGGCAGACCGTGACCTACCCGGACGCCGGCACCGGCTGCACGACCCTGCCGTACGTCGTCCACGCCGAGCTCAACGAGACCGCCACGGGCATCCGGGTCTACGAGAGCACCGACTGCACCGGCCGGGCGCTCACCTTCCCGGCCACCGACGTGCACAGCTTCATCGGGTTCGACGGGCGCAGCTTCGAGCCGGCCGGCTGAGGCGTGCGAGAATCGGGTCAGAACCCGCAGAGGTTCCCGGACGAGGGTTGCCGTACCCGGTGTGCGACAAGACGGCATCTGAGGAGCACACCATGTCCTGGATCGTTCTTGTCGTCTCCGGCCTTCTCGAGGCCGTCTGGGCCACCGCGCTGAGCCGTTCGGAGGGCTTCAGCAATGTCGTCCCGAGCATCGTCTTCGGCGTCGCCCTCGTGGCCAGCATGGGCGGGCTCGCGTTCGCCCTGCGGGAGCTGCCCGTGGGTACCGCCTACGCCGTCTGGGTGGGCATCGGCGCCGCGACCACCGTCGTCTGGGCCATGGTCACCGGCGCCGAGCCGGTCTCCGTGGTCCGCGTGCTGCTGATCGCGGGCCTGATCGGGTGCGTGATCGGGCTCAAGCTGACCCACTGAGCACGTGAGCGGCGGCCCCTTCCGGGGCCGCCGCTCGTCAACAACGGATCAGGACGCCGCGACGCAGCGGTAGTCGGCGCCGTCGGCCGGGTCGCCCTGGTAGCGGGTCACCAGCGGATAGCGGCAGACCTCACGGGTGACGGTCCGGCCGTCACGCTCGGTGACGACGGCGGGCAGCGTCGCGGGGGCCTTCCCCTTCTCGACCCAGTCCACCAGGGTCACCAGCGGGTCCGTGCCGATGCCGCAGTGGTTCACGCCCGGCGGCAGGAACAGCCGGTAGAAGGAGTCGACCTGGGCGTTGCCGCCCAGGGCCCGGTTGACGCGCTCGCGGTAGTCGACGGTGCCCTGGGTGGGGACGAGCTGGTCGGCCTGGCCGTGCCAGCTCAGCAGCTTGCCGCCGGAGCGGGCGAACGCGGACAGGTCCGGGTCATCGCTGCCGATCACGGAGTGGAAGTCGTGCTGCGACTTCGCGAAGAGCTGTTCGAACTGCCGGTAGGTCAGGTGGGCGGTGTCGAGCTGCGGGTCCTGCGCGACGAAGTACTTGACCCACTGGTCGGCCACCACGAACGGCTTGCCGGGCGTGGCGAGCCAGTTGAACGCGGCGCCCTTGTTCGGGCCGTACCAGAGCGGCCGTCCGGACCGGCTGACCGGACCCTGCCAGATCTTGCGGACGGCGTCCGCGAGGTCCGAGCTGATGGTGTAGGTCGCACCGTCGCAGTCCACCTGGGTGCCGACCAGCTCCCGCGGGTCCCACGTGCAGTCCTGCGGGTCGTCGATGATGCCGTCCCGCACGCCGTCGATCGAGTCGCAGGCGTCGACCGCGGCGGTGTTGAACGCCTCGATCTCGCACGGTGCGGGAGCGACGTCCTCCTCGTTGAACACGACCTGCGGCCACAGCGTGGCCACGGCGAACCGGTCCCAGCTCACCGCGGGCGCGCCCGCCAGGATGCCCTGGAAGTCCTTCGGGTACTCCTGCGCCGCCACGTACCCCTGGCGGCCGCCCGTGGAGCAGCCGTTCCAGTAGGAGTAGGTGGCCTTGCTCCCGTAGAACTCCTTGGTCACGGACTTGCCGACCACCGCGAGGTCGTGGACCGACCGGGACGCGAAGTTCTCCAGGAGAGGCCCGTTCACGCGCCCGTCCGACGTCAGCGCCCAGCCGCTGACGTCGGCCGCGGACTGGCCGATCCCCGCGTCGGTGGCCGCCGCGGCGTATCCGTTCTTCACGGCCGCCACCAGGGTGGCGCCCAGGTCGCCGGCCAGGTACGCGCTCCCGCCGGTGGCCTGGAAGCGGCCCGACCAGTCGGCCCGGTCCTGCGGCAGCGACACCTTGACGGTCTCGTGGTCGCCGGCCCGGCCGTGCGTGAGGGTCACCGTGATGTCGCACCGCGCGGGCACGTCGGGGATGGGGGCGGGCGTCTGGAGGGGCGGCTGCGCCTCGGGGAAGGTGACGGTCCCGGCGGGGAAGGCCTGCGCGGTCACGGACTCGACCTGGGCGCCGCGCGGCGCGGAGACGGGCACGGGGGCGCACGACGACGTGGGGTGGGCGTCCTCGGCAGGGCCGCTCGCCGGTGCCGCGAGCGGGAGGAGCCCCGCCGCCGACACCGACAGCGCCGCCGTGACCAGCATGACTAGCTTGTTCATGGTGCACAGCCTGGCCCGGCGACACCCGGGCCCGCCCCAGGGAGACACCCTGGTGCGCCCCCGGGGCCGCGGCGCGAGGGTTAGGGCCATGGACAGAAGGACATTCGTACGGACCGCCGGCCTCCTCGCGACCTCCGCCGCGGTGGGCGGTGCCGCCCTGCCCGAGGCGGCCGCCGAGCCCGCCGCCGCCCCCGTCCGGCCCACGCCGTCGTTCCCCGTGATCAAGCAGGTCCGCGCCGGCGAGCTCGACGTCGGGTACGCCGAGCTCGGGCCTGCCCGGGGCCGGCCGGTGGTGCTGTTGCACGGCTGGCCGTACGACATCCACGCCTACGCCGAGGTGGCGCCCCTGCTCGCGGCGCGCGGCTACCGGGTGATCGTGCCGTACCTGCGGGGCCACGGCAGCACCACGTTCCTGTCGCCGGACACGTTCCGCAACGCCCAGCAGGTGGTGGTCGCGCGCGACGTCGTCGCGCTGCTGGACGCCCTCCACATCCGGCGCGCGGTGCTGGCGGGCTACGACTGGGGCTCCCGCACCGCGGACATCGTCGCGGCCCTGTGGCCCGAGCGGGTCCGGGCGCTCGTGTCGGTGTCGGGCTACCTGATCACCAACCGCGCGGCCAACCAGACGCCCATCGAACCCGCGCGGGAGTGGGCGTGGTGGTACCAGTACTACTTCGCCACCGAGCGCGGTCGGCTCGGGCTCCAGGACGAGCACTACCGCAAGGAGCTGGCCCGCGTGGTGTGGAAGTTCAGCTCGCCCACGTGGGACTTCGACGACGCGACCTTCGACCGGACCGCCGCCGCGTTCACCAACCCGGACTACGCCGCGATCGTGCTGCACAACTACCGGTGGCGCCTCGGCCTGGCCGACGGCGACCCGCGGTTCGACGAGGTCGAGGCCCGGCTGGCGGCAGGGCCGGCCATAGGCGTGCCCACCGTGACGATCGACGCCGAGCTCGACCCCTTCACCGCGCCCGGCAACGGCACGGGCTACCGGGACAAGTTCGTGGGGCCGTACGACCACCGGACGTTCCGCGGCGTCGGCCACGACGTGCCCCAGGAGGCGCCGGCCGAGTTCGCCCGCGCCGTGGTGGACGCGGACCGGCTCTGACCCGCCGCCCCCGGGTGAGCGCCCCGCCCGGTGTAACCTCCGCGGGGAGGTGCGTGTGCGGAGCGAGACGGTGCTGCGCGGTCGGCGGCGTGAGACGGACGCGCTCGACGAGCTGCTGCGTGAGGTCCGGGCCGGGCACAGCCGGGTGCTGGTGCTGCGGGGCGAGGCGGGGATCGGCAAGACGGCGCTGCTGGACCACCTGTCGGCGCGGGCGGGGAGCGCCCGGGTGGTCCGCACGGTCGGCGTGGAGCCGGAGTCCGAGGTCGCCTACTCGGCCCTGCAGCAGCTCTGCGCGCCGCTCCTGGAGCACCTCGACCGGCTGCCCGAACCGCAGCGCGACACCCTCGCCACGGCCTTCGGCCTGAGCGCCGGCCGGCCGCCCGAGGCGCTGCTGGTCGGCCTCGCGGTGCTCGGGCTGTTCGCCGAGGCCGCGGCCGAGCGGCCGCTCGTCTGCGTGGTGGACGACGTCCAGTGGGTCGACCGGATGTCGGAGGTGATCCTGACCTTCGTGGCCCGCCGCCTCCAGGCCGAGTCGGTCGCCCTGGTCCTCGCCCTGCGCAGCCCCGGCGACGAGCAGATGCTCCCGGGCCTGCCCGAGCTGCGGGTCGGCGGCCTCCCGGACGCCGACGCCGGGGCGCTGCTCGACACGGCGCTGCCGGGTCACGTCGACGACCACGTCCGGGCGCGGATCCTCGCCGAGACGCGCGGCAACCCGCTCGCGCTCCTGGAGCTGCCCCGCGGCCTGACGCCGGCCGAGCTCGCTTTCGGGTTCGGCGCCCCGAGCCCGACGCCCGTCGCGGACCAGGTCGAGGACGGCTTCCAGCGGCGCGTCGCCGAGCTCCCGCCGGACACCCGGACGCTCCTGCTCACCGCCGCCGTCGAACCCGTGGGCGACGTGCCGCTGCTGTGGCGCGCCCTCGACCGGCTCGGGGTCGCGCCGGACGCCGCCGCGGCGGCCGAGGCCGCGGGGCTGGTCCGGTTCGGCGCCCGCGTGCGGTTCCACCACCCGCTGGTGCGCTCCGCCTGCTGGCGCTCGGCCACGCCTGCCGAGCTCCGCGCGGCGCACCGTGCCCTCGCCGAGGTGACCGACCCGGCGCAGGACCCCGACCGCCGCGCCTGGCACCGGGCGCACGCCGCGCTCGGGCCGGACGACGAGGTGGCCGGAGAGCTGGAGCGCACCGCCGACCGGGCGCTCGCGCGCGGCGGGCGATCCGCCGCGGCGGCGTTCCTCGAGCGCGCCGCCGAGCTGACCCAGGACCCGAAGCTCCGGGCCGGGCGCGTCCTGGCCGCCGCGCGCGCCCGGTTCGCCGCCGGCGCCCTCGACGGGATACCCGGCCTGCTGTCGGCCGCGGAGCTGGGTCCGCTCGACCCGCTGCAGCGGGCCGGGGCGGAGCGGCTGCGGGCCCAGGTCGCGTTCGCGCGCGACCACGGCAGGGGCGCCGTCGGACCCCTGCTGGAGGCCGCGCGGCGACTGGACCAGCTCGACCCGGCGGCGGCCCGGGAGGCGTACCTCTGGGCGCTCGGTGCCGCCGTGCACGCGGGCCGGCTCGGCGACGGCGCCCTGCGGCGCGCGGCCGAGGCGGCGCGCGCCGTGCCGGCCGGGCCGGACGCGACCGGTCTGTTCCTCACCGGGCTCGCCGTGCGGTACACCGCCGGCTACGGACCCGCCGTGCCGCACCTGCGCGACGCGCTCGCGGCGCCGGCCGACGACGACGCGGCGCTCCTGTGGCTGTCCGCGCCGGTGGCGCACGAGCTGTGGGACGACGCGGCCTGGTTCCGGCTCACCGAGCAGGCGCTCGCCGCCGCCCGGACGACCGGCGCCCGCACGGTGCTGCCCACGGCCCTGACCTTCCGCGCCGGCGCCCTGGTGGCGGAGGGCCGGTTCGCCGAGTCGTCCGACCTGCTGCGCGAGGCCGAGTCCTTCGCGAACCTGCCCCCGCACCCGTCCGCCGCGCTCACGCTCGCCGCGCACCGGGGCGTCGAGGAGCCCGCGACACGCCTGATCGACGCGACCGTCCGCGAGGCCGAGGCACGCGGCGAGGGCCGCTGGCTCGGCCTGGCGGGCTACGCCGAGGCCGTGCTGCACAACGGGCTCGGCCGGTACCCGGCCGCCCTGGCGGCCGCGCGCCGCGCCGTCGCGTACGACGACCTCGCCCTGACCGGCTGGAGCCTCGGCGAGCTGGTCGAGGCCGCGGCGCGCGCCGGGGAGGCGGGGGCGGCCGCCGAGGCGCGCGAGCGCCTCACCGAGCGCACCGCCGCCGCGGGGACGCCCTGGGCGCTGGGCGCGCAGGCGCTCGCGGACGCGCTGGCGGGTCCGGCGGCCGCCGCGGAGGACCGGTACCGGGAGGCGGCCGACCTGCTGGGCGGTACGCGGCTCACGGTGCTGACGGCCCGGGCCCGCCTGCTGTACGGCGAGTGGTTGCGCCGCGAGAACCGGCGTGCGGCGGCGCGGGAGCACCTGCGCGCGGCGCACGAGGTGTTCGCCGCGGCGGGCGCGGAGGGCTTCGCGGGGCGGGCGAGCCGGGAGCTGGCGGCGACGGGCGAGACGGTCCGCAGCCGCAGCGCCGGGCCGGCGGACGGGCTGACGGCGCAGGAGGCGCAGATCGCGCGCCTGGCGGTGGCGGGCCGGACCAACCCGGAGATCGGCGCGGAGCTGTTCCTCAGCCCGCGCACCGTGGAGTGGCACCTGCGCAAGGTCTTCGGCAAGCTCGGGATCGGTTCGCGGCGCGAGCTGGCGGCGGCGCTGCGGGAGCGCTGAGCCGGCGCCGCCCGTTCCCCCGCGCCGAGCGCAGGCCGCTGAGCGAGAATCGTTGGGGTGATCGACCATGACACCTGGTCGCCGACCCGCTTCGCGCGCAACGGCGACGTCCAGCTCGCGTACGACCGGTTCGGGCGGGGTGAGGGCACGCCCCTGCTGCTCCTGATGGGCCTGGCCATGTCGCGGTTCTGGTGGCCCGACGGCCTCTGCCGGGCGCTCGCGGCCCAGGGGTTCGACGTGGTCCGCTTCGACCAGCGGGACACCGGGGAGTCGACCCGGTTCGGCGTGAGCGAGCGGCGCGTCTCGTGGGCGGCCCTGTTCGGCGGGGGCAGCGTGCCGTACGCGGCCGAGGACGTCGTGGACGACGCGGCGGCCGTGCTCGACGCCGTCGGCTGGCGGCGCGCCGTGGTCGTGGGGCACTCCCAGGGCGGCGTCGTGGCGCAGCGGTTCGCGCTGCGCCACCCGGAGCGGACGCTCGGGCTCGTCTCGTGCGACGCCCCGCCGAGCGACGCGTCCGGCCTCGGCGCCCTGCGGCACCTGCGGTACGGGCTGATCACGCGGAACGCCGTCGCGCTGCATCCCCGAAGCCGGGAGGGCGACATCGCGTCCGCGCTCGCCGTCGCCCGGGCCATGGCGTCGCCCGCGTACCCCGTCGACGAGGAAGCGGCCCGCGCACGGATCGAGCGCGGGCTCGACTGCGGCCCACGCGACATGCGGGCCATGGGCCGGCAGCTCCGCGCGGTGTGGCACGGGCCCCGGCTGCGCGAGATGCGCACCCCGACGCTCGTCGTGCACGGCGCGGCCGACCCCCTGGTGCGGACGGCGGCGGCCCGCGCCACGGCGCGGGCGATCCCGGGCGCCAAGCTCATGGTGCTCGACGACGTGGGGCACGACCTGCCGCCCGTCGTCTGGCCCACGCTGGCGCGCCAGGTCCGGGGCCTCGTGCCGGCCTGAGCCGGCCCGCAGGGCGCAAAAGCCTCGGCCGCCCGGAGCGGCCCGGGCTACCGTGCGAGGGCGCCGACCAGGGGAGACAGGCATGACGATCACACCGGACGAGCTGCTGAACGGCTGGCGCGGGCGCCGGTTCCTGCTCGAGTACGCGCGCCGCTCCGAGGAGCTCGCGGCCGACCCCGACCGGCCGGAGGCGCCGTTCTCGGGCGCCGCGATGTGGGCCGGCTACGAGCTCGACCCGGGCCGCGGCCACTCGGTGGTGCTGGTCAGTGTCGGAACTGGAACCTGTGCCGCCGAGCCGGTGGAGGCCACACCCGGGTCCGTGGCGACCCTGCTCGACGGCGTCTCCCTCGCGGAGGTCGACCAGGAGACCGCGCTGCGCACGCTCGCCCACGCGGTGACGGTCGCCCGCTACTGGCAGGAGCCCGACGGCGAGGACGCGCTCGCCGCCCTGCCCGTGGTGCGCGCCGCCCTGGAGCGCGTCGCCGCGCACGTCGTGGGCTCCGCGGCCGCCGTCGGCTGGTGGAGCGCGCCGGTCGACCGCACGGACCAGCACGCGGTCACCTGGGACCCGGACCGGACGCCCGGCTCCGTCAGTGCGACCGAGCGGCTCGAACGGTGGCGCGTCGACGTCCTCAAGGAGGAGCGGGACGCCCGGACGCAGCGGCCCGCCGACCCCACGGCGTCCTTGAGCGGCACCTGGTGGTCCGGCCCGCCGTGGGACCTGACGCACACCCTGCGCGGCCTCGGCGGCCACGGCCCGGCGGGGCTCTGGCTGGTGGAGGACGACATGGGGTGGGAGCGGGCCGTGACCCACCGGGTCGACGTCCCCGCCGGCGCGCGGGTGTACGAGGTGGACGGCGCCGGGGCGTGGGCCGCGCTCTGCCGCGAGTACCCGCTGGAGGTGACCGCGCAGAAGCGGCACGACTGGTACCGCACCACCGGCCGGGACGGGCCCTGGGTGCTGCCCGACTGGGCGGCGGTCGCCGTCGACCACGACGCCGTGCACCTCACCGCCGCCGCCTACCTCGCGGCGGCGGGTACCGCGATCCCCGTCGGCGACGACACGGCGAGCGTCATCGCCGGGTGGAACCCCGACGAGACCTGCTGGTTCGTCGACACGGTCCGGCCGGAGCCGGAGGGCAGGGCCTGGGTCCTGGACGACGAGGACTGGGTGCCCGCGGTCGGGTAGGGGCGCGGCTCAGCGGTCCTCGGCGCGCTCCAGCTCCCGGGCCAGGTCGAGCATCTCGCGGCCGAGCGCGTCCAGCCGCTCGCGGAGGTTCGTGGTGCCGACCGGCCCGGTGGAGGCGGGGGTGCCTGTCCCGGCCAGGTTCGTGGCGTCGGGCTCGCGGATCACGTTGAT
Source organism: Promicromonospora sp. NPDC090134 (assembly GCF_044746965.1). Taxonomy (NCBI): domain Bacteria; kingdom Bacillati; phylum Actinomycetota; class Actinomycetes; order Micrococcales; family Promicromonosporaceae; genus Promicromonospora; species Promicromonospora sp. NPDC090134. The sequence goes on from NZ_JBIVCZ010000021.1 coordinate 22,275, forward strand.
GTCGAAGACCACCCGGTCCGCGCGGTGCCACGTGCGGAACACCTCGACGGGCCGCGCGGCCTCGTCGGTGCTGGTGCCCTCGAGCAGCAGCACCGGCGCCCCGGCGGCGACCTGGAGCAGCTCCGCCGTCTCGCCGTCGGCGCTCACGGCCCGCACCTGCCGCTTGCCGGCCACGACGTGCGTGCCGAACCGGCGCTGGATCGTGGCGTGCAGCGACGTGTCGGTCAGCTCCTCGGCGCTCAGGTCGCCGAGCTCCTCGGGCAGCCAGGTCTCGATGAGGGCGAGCGGCTCGCCCCCGGCGCCGCGCAGCCGCCGCAGGCGCAGCACCCGGTCGGAGGCGAGGGCGCCGGTCGCCTCCGAGGCCGGCTCCAGCCCGAGCTCCAGGATGCGCGTGGTGACGTGCACGCCCTCGCCCTCGACCTGGGTCGACAGGCCCGGGACACGCTGCACCAGGCGGTGCAGCTCGCCGCGCTCCCGGACGGTCGTGCCCCGGCCCCGGCGGCGCTCCACGAGGCCCTCCTGCTCCAGCGCCGCCAGGGCCTGGCGGACCACGGAGCGGGAGACGCCGTAGCGTTCCTGCAGCTCGGCCTCGGTGGGCACCTGCGCGCCGGGCGCGAGCGTGCGCCCCAGGATCTGCGCGCGCAGCTCGCTGCCGATGCGCCGGTGGAGCGGCTGGCCGTCGGGTGCGGGGCGGGCCACGGTCAGCTCGCCGCGCTCGGCGTGGCCTGCTGCGCCGTCCGCCAGACGTGGTCCCAGCCGGGCGCGAGACCGGCCGCCCGCTCGATCGCGAGCACGAGGCTGGCCTCCCGGGCGATGCCCTGGCCGGCGATGTCGAACGCGGTGCCGTGGTCCACGGAGACGCGCACCACGGGCAGGCCCACGGTGATGTTCACGCCGTCGTCGCCGTACACGGCCTTGAACGGGGCGTGGCCCTGGTCGTGATAGCAGGCGATGACCATGTTCCACTTCCCCTTGACCGCAGCGGGGATGAGGGCGTCGGCCGGGAGCGGGCCGTGGGCGTTGAGGCCGCGGGCACGGGCGGCCTCGACCGCGGGGGCCAGGACGTCGGCGTCCTCGTCGCCGAACAGGCGGTTCTCGCCGGCGTGCGGGTTCAGGCCCGCGAGCCCGATGGCCTCGTCCGGGCGGCCCAGCGCCGCCGTGAACGCGCCGGCCAGGTCGAGCACGTCGCGGGTGCGCTCCGGCGTGATGTCCTCGATGGCCTGGCGCAGCGAGACGTGCGTGGTCAGGTGGAAGAAGTACAGGTCGCCCGCCGACAGCACGAGGCTGAAGTTCTTGACGCCGAACTCGTGGGCCAGCAGCTCCGTGTGCCCGGGCCACCTGTGCCCGCCCGCGTGCATCGCGGCCTTGTTCAGCGGGGGCGTGACGATGCCGTCCACCTGCCCCTCCCGGGCCAGCCGGCAGGCCTCGACCACGAACCGGTAGGCGCCGTCGCCGGCCGCCGCGCTGATCTCGCCGACCGGCACGTCCGCCAGCGACGGGCCGGTCTGGAGCAGCTCGATCGTGCCCGGCGTGTTGGTGGCCTCGGCCGGGGACGCGATCACGCGGACCCGCTCCGGGTCGCCGCCGATCGCGGAGACGGCGCGGCGCAGCGCGCCGGCGTCGCCCACGACCACGGGTACGCACAGGGCGCGCAGGTCGTCGTGGCCGAGCAGGGCCTTGGCCGTGATCTCCGGGCCGATACCTGCGACGTCGCCGAGCGTGACGGCGAGGGTGGGGATGCTCAAGGGTTTACCTCCTGGTGCGAAGAGTACGATCTCAGGCTTTCGAGGACGTCGACGACGGTCCGGCGGGTGCCGAACCCGCCCGCCTTGGTGACGACGACGGTGCCGTGCGCCGGCCCGCCCTCCAGCCGGCCGAGCGGCACGCCCTCGGCAACGGCGCCGGCCACCCGCACGCTGCGGGCCCCGAGCCGGGCGAGCACGGCGCGGGCGCCGTCGCCCCCGATGAGGACGACGGCGTGGGGGCGGGTCCGCTCCGTGACGGCGGCGACCAGGTCGGCCAGCTCGGCTGCCGCGCGGGTGGCCCGCTCCCGTCCGGTGCCGGCGGGCGCCGTGGGCTCGGGGGTACGGACCAGCACGGTCGCGGGGGGCTCGGTCGCGGCGCCCAACGCCCGCGCTGCCGCCTCGTCCGGGCCGGTCCCGGCCTCCGGGGTGACCAGCAGCGTGCCGGGCTCGGCGCGCAGCAGCTCCTCGGCCTGCCCGCGGGAGACCTCGTTCAGGGAGCTCAGCACCACGAGCGTCCGCCTGACGGCGACCCGGGGCCGGCCCGGTGCGGCGCGGTCGCCGCCCCAGCGCGGGGCCAGGGCCGCGGCCAGCCCGGCGGAGCCGACCGGGACGCCGCGGGCGCCGAGCAGCACGACGGCGTCGGCGAGGCGCTCCAGCCCGGCGTCGTCGAGGGCGTCGACCACCACGACGTCCGCGGCCGCGGACGCCTCGGTGAGGCGGTCCGCCAGGGCCGCGGCGTCGCCGTCGGCTGGCACCCGGACGGAGCCCGGCAGGAGCGCGGTCAGGTCGCTCGTGCGGACCGGGGTGACGGGGTCGTGCCCGGCGGCCGTCGCGGCGACGGGTACGCCGCCGACCAGGAGCACGCCCTCGCTGACCGTCCGCCCCAGCGCGGGGTAGCTCGGGCAGACCACGGCGAACGCGCCGGGGACCCGCTCGCGCCAGGCGGTCAGGGCCCCGGTGACCTGGGCCGCGACGCTGCCGCGCATCGTCGAGTCGATCTTGACGTAGAGGCGCCCGGCGTCGGTCAGGGCCCGCACGGCGGCCGCGGTGGCGGCCGCCGCAAGGGCGTCGTCCTGGGCCCGCGCGTCGGTGACGACGGCGACCGCCGCCCGCTCGGCGGAGGGCAGGTCCCGGCCGAGGGCCAGGTGGCTGGTCCAGCCGGCGCGGGCGAACTGCACCACGCAGTCGCCGGCCCCGGTCAGGTCGTCCGCGACGACCCCGACGGTGTGCTCGCTCATGCGGTGCCGCGCCCCTCGCCCGCGGTGGTCCCGGTGGCGACCGGCTCGGCGTCGTCCACGGGCTGCAGGCCGCCCTGCCGCTTGAGCACGAAGCTGGCGAGGAGCGGCGCCAGGATCGCGCTGACCAGGACGGCGGAGGCGACCTGCGCCGTCGCCACCGCGACGTACGGCTCGAACGTGGGGTCCACCCCGGCGATGATCGCGGGCGTGGCCACGGCGTTGCCGGCCGTGGTCGCGGCGGCGATCGCGATGCCGGACTTCATGCCGCGGCGCAGGATGAACCGGTAGCCCGAGTAGGTGAGCGCGGCGGTCAGGAGGACGGCGAAGACGCCGACCAGGATGGGCCTTGACCCCGGTTCGTGGACACGGGGTGGGTTTACGCCGCGGTAGCGAGCGTAGTGGTGGTTGTGTTTTTCTCGTAGTCGACGGGGCTGGT
>NZ_JBIVCZ010000022.1:0-3042 GCF_044746965.1 Promicromonospora sp. NPDC090134
GGACGGCGACGGCGTAGCCGTCGGCCGCGAGCCGCCCGACGACGGCGCGGCCGATGCCGCCCGACCCGCCGGTGACGAGCGCGACGCGCGGGGTGTCGGTGCTGCTGGTCTCGGTACTGGTGCTCATGAGAGGCCTCCTCTTACCGCTACCGCGCGAACTTGAAGCCCCACGACCGGGACTTGGAATCGGGTGCAGATTCTCGATGGTCAGCCCGGGCGCTCCGTGCCCACGAGGTGAAACGAGCGCCGCATGACTCCGTTGGCCTAGCGCTTGCGCTCGGACAGTTCAAACATGTTTCCCCATGGGTCGCGGAAGAACGCGAGTCTGGCGCTGATGTCGTCCATGTCGAATGGAGGGTTGACGATCTCAACTCCGCGCCTGCGCAGTTCAGCGAGCGTTTCGTCGATATTGCCCACGGAGAGGCAGACGTGATTGAGACCGTTCATGGCAAGGCTGGCATCGACATCCAGGTAGAGCGGCTGGGCCGTGGCACCGTGGCACCGGGGCCGGCGAGGATCTCGATGTGGAAGTCGTTCTGGTTCGGTGGCATGACGTACGCCAGCGTGAGAGGTCCGTAGGGCCAGCTGTGCAGCACTCGCCAATCCATGGTGTCGACCCAGAACGAACGCGCCGCCTCGAAATCGGGGTAGCGGATTGCCACGTGGCGCCCGTGCGTGGAAGAGAAAGGGGAGTCGGTGACCTTGGCTGGGTTGGCGGGTAGCGGCATGACGCACTTCTTTCGTGAGGCATCCGCGAAGGACCGTGGATCCCTCCCTCAGTGTGGACCCGCGGACCGCGCAGCTCCACCGGGGCCGAACGTCTATGCCTGTCCTGAGTCACGTCCTGGCGAGGCCGGTCAGGAACGTGTCGACGACGATGTCGGCCGCCTGGGGCGGTGCCAGCTCGGGAAACTGATGGGCCGCGCTGGCCACTAGTTGGTCGAGGACTGCCCGCAACCATTCCAGGGGCACGTCCGGGCGAAGGAAATTTTCATCGACGGCACGTTGCAGGAATTCGTCCAGCCGTTCGCTCTGGCCCTGACGCCGTTGACTGGCGTCAGGGTCCTGCTGCATCAAGCGGGCTGTGTCGACCGGCCACTCTCGACTGACGGGAATGATGCCCTCCGCGTACCGGTGCAGTGCGACCGGCACCGGGGCCTCCGTCAGCCGCGCCTCGTCCAAGACCTGCTCGGTGGAGTCGAGTTTCGCCTGGAAAACAGCCGTGAGCAGGGCATCCCGGTTGACGAAGTGTCGATGGACCGTTGTGCGGTCCACCCCGGCCTCGTTAGCGATGGCTGCCACGGACGTGCTGGGGTCCTCGGCCAGCAGCCGGGCGCCCGTGCGTAGGACGGTCAACAGATTGCGTGCGGCATCGGCTCTCATGATCCCCGCAACCTAGCACTGTTGTGGTTTGTCCGTGATCCACCGCTAAGAAGTCTCGTGAACGATCCGAAATTCAACGTGAGTGTTGCGGTTGCTCGTGGTAATCGCTACGTTGGTGTCGAGCGTTTCGATCGAGGCGCATGTTCGAAAGGTCCTTACGAGGGGACAGGAGTGCGCCATGTCACGGACTTGGCTGATCACCGGTAGTTCCCAGGGTCTGGGCAGAGCGCTCGCGGTTGCGGTGCTGGCTGCGGGGGACCAGGTCATGGTGACCTCGCGTCGGCCTGAGGCGTTGGCCGATCTGAAGGCGGACCACCCGGAGCGGCTGGAGAGCGTGGCGCTGGACGTCACCTCGCCCGCCGAGGCCCGGAGCGTGGTCGCGGCGGCAGTCGAGCGCTTCGGTTCGCTCGACGTGGTCGTGAACAACGCGGGTTTCGCCACCAGCAACTCGCTGGAGGACTTCCCGGAAGACGAGTTCCGCACGCAGATCGAGACGAATCTGTATGGCGTCATCAACGTGACCCGGGCCGCTCTGCCCGTCCTGCGCGCCCGGCGTGCAGGGCATTTCATCCGGATCTCGTCCATCGGCGGCCGGGTGGGTGGCACTCCCGGACTTGGCGCTTACCAGACCGCGAAGTTCGGCGTCGAGGGTTTCTCCGTGGCCCTGGCGAACGAGGTGGCTCCGCTGGGCATCAAGGTGACCATCGTCGAACCGGGAGGCATTGGTACCGGCTGGGCTCAGGGAGCCGCGCTGGATGCCGGCCGCATCGGGAACGACTACGAGCAGACCGTCGGGCAGTGGCGGGCAACGTTCGCCGAGTATGCCGGCAACGAGCCGGGCGACCCGGACCGAATGGCGCGGGTCATCATCGACGTCGTGAGCTCGAACGAGCCGCCGCGGCGGCTGCTGCTCGGCAGCGACGCGCTGGGGCTCGCGCTCGAAGCGGGTGAGGTGCAGCTCGCGGAAGCCCGGCGGTGGGGAGAGGTCAGCCGTTCCACGGACCACCCCGACGCACCAGCGAATGCTGCGGTGCGACTCCTCGATAACTCGCGCAGAATCTGACCGTCTTCGGACACCAAACCTACGAAAGGTCTCAGTGACCATGAGCGAAAATATCACCAGGCAGGACGACCGCGTGGCTATCCGCGAACTCATCGATGCCTGGGCGCACCATGCCGATCGCCGGCTGCCGGACCGGCAGGCAGCGCTCTTCACGCCTGATGGCACCGTCACAGTCCACATGGATGGCCAGGTAGCCGGTGAACCGGCTCAGCGGCTCCAGGGGCGGGCCGAGCTGGCAGAGTCCTTCCGCGTACTCGACGCCTACGAGTCCACCACTCACCTGAACGGGCAGAGCGTTCTCACCTTCGACCCGGACGACCCGGACGCCGCGACCGGGGAGAGTTACTGCCTCGCCCACCACGTCTGGACCGAGGACGGTCAACGCACCTTGATGGTCATGGCAATCCGCTACCTCGACACCTTCATCCGCAGCGAGAGCGGCTGGCTCTTCGCGGACCGGCGTCTGGTCGTCGACTGGACCGACAAGCGAACCTCCGCCAACGTCTAGGGCGTGTTTTGGATTGTGGTTCTGACCTGCGGGTTCGGCATGATGCGGGGTCGTGAGCGGGGTCGTTGGTCGGCATGATCTGACGGAT
>NZ_JBIVCZ010000023.1:0-2136 GCF_044746965.1 Promicromonospora sp. NPDC090134
GACCAGCACGGTCCCTGCCGCCGATCCCGTCGCTATCGCGACCGAAGTCCAGGCCTGGGCCGAGACCACAGCCGCAATCCAAAACACGCCCTAGGGCCTGTCCTGCGAATGGCCTGGTCACAGGGTTGGTAATGTCAGGTTTGTGGGTGTTGGGCGTGGTGAGCTGACCGATACGGCCTGGGCGCGGATCGAGCCGCTACTGCCCTCGGCGGATGGTCGTCGTGGTGGTCGGTGGCGTGATCACCGGCAGGTGATCAACGGGATCTTGTGGCGGCTGCGGACCGGGGCGCCGTGGCGGGACGTGCCCGAGAAGTACGGGCCGTGGAAGACGCTGCACGAACGCCTGCGGATCTGGACGAAGGACGGCACCTGGGAGCAGATCCTGGACCACGTGATCGTCAAGGACGACTCGATCGGCACCCTGGAGTGGTCCTTCTCTGTCGACTCGACCAACGTCCGGGCTCACCAGCACGCCGCTGGTGCCCGGAAAAAAGGGGCTGCGCGACCGGGTGGGTCGAAGACCTCGCGGTCGTTGATGAGGCGATCGGCCGGTCGCGGGGAGGCCTGACCTCCAAGATCCACCTCGCCACCGACGGCCGTGGGCTGCCGATGAGCGTGATCCTGACCCCAGGGCAGGCCGGTGACAACCCGCAGCTGCTGCCGTTGCTGGACCAGGTCAGCGTCAAGCGCGACGGGCCCGGCCGGCCCCGGAAACGGCCCGACCGGGTCCTGGCGGACAAGGCCTACTCCAGCCCGTCGACCCGCCGGGCCCTGCGCGCCCGCGGCATCCGGCTGGTCAGCCCGGAGAAGAAGGACCACGCTGCCAACCGGCTCCGCAAAGGCAGCAAGGGCGGACGCCCACCCGTGTTCGACCTGGAGGTCTACAAGGGCCGCAACGTCGTGGAACGTTGCTTCAACCGGCTCAAGCAGTTCCGGGCCCTGGCCACCCGCTACACCAAACGCGCCGCCTACTACCGCACCGAGCTCACCCTCGCCGCGATCGTCCTCTGGCTCCGCGATTCACCGGACACGGCCTAGCTGTACCGGGTCAGGAGGTTGGTCGCAGTCGGCTGGTCGGGGGTAGTCCGTCGAGTGCGCTGTGACGACGTTGAGTGTTGTAGTACTCGAGCCAGGGTGCAAGGGCAGCTGCTCGTTCGGCGTTGGAGGTGAAGGGCTGCCGGTAGGCCCACTCGGTGGCCAGGGTCCGGTTGAGGCGTTCGACCTTCCCGTTCTGCCAGGGGCAGTGTGGCTTGATGAACTTCTGTCGGATGCCGTGCGTGGTGCAGACCTCGCGCAGGGACCACCGGTAGGCCCAGGCGTTGTCGGTCATCAGCCGTTCGATCCGCGTGATGCCCCGGGCGGCGAAGTAGGCGATCGCGCGGGTCAGGAATCCGGCGCAGGTGGGGCCTTTCTCGTCGGGCAGGATCTCGCAGTAGGCCAGGCGGGAGTGGTCATCGACCAGTGAGTGGACGTAGTCGTATCCGGTGCCGTGCTTGCGGTCGCGGTTGTCGCCGGTGCCACGGCCCAGGGCGCGCCACCCGCCACCGTCAGGGATCCGGCCGAGCTTCTTGACGTCCATGTGGACCAGCTCGCCGGGCCGGTCACGTTCATAGCGTGTCGCGGTGATCTTCGAGGCCCGGATGACCTGCCCGGTCAGCGGGTCCAGCCGGGACAGGTGTGGGACCTGGTGGCGGGCCAGGATCCGCGAGATCGTGCGCGCCGGGACCCCGGTGCGGGCCGAGAGCAGGTCTCGTCCGCAGCGTTCGGTGTGGCGCAGCGCGATGACTCGTTGCTCGACCTCGGGCCGGGTCCTGGCCGGCATGGTGTGTGGGCGTGAGGACCGGTCGTGCAGGCCCGGCTCGCCCTCGCTGGCGTGCCGGTCGATCCATTTCTTGACGCACCGGCGTGAGATCCCCATCGCCGCGGAGATATGGGCCTGGGGCCAGCCCGCGCGGTGACGTTCGATGATCAGCAGCCGGCCCTGGAACGTGGTGCGGGCATTACGGTGGGACACGAGAGCCTCCGGGTGGAGTGGGACCTTAGAGCCCTATTCAGCGGTGCCGAGGGTCTCATGAGTGCTTCACGTCCTGACCTACATCGGCGCTGGTCAAGGGCAAGGGTCGGCAGGTAGCGCAA
>NZ_JBIVCZ010000024.1:0-1585 GCF_044746965.1 Promicromonospora sp. NPDC090134
GGCGGCGGTGGTCGGCGTCATCGCCAACCTCGCCCTGTACTTCACCACGCACACCCTGTTCACCGGCTCCACCACCTGGACCGCCGGACCGCTGACGTTCGACGTCCCCGACCTCGCGACGCTCCAGCCCGCCGCGCTGGGCATCGCGGTGCTCGCCGCGCTCCTGCTTTTCGTGGCGCGCTGGTCGGTCCTGCGCACGCTGGGCGTGTGCGCGGGTATCGGGCTCGTGCTCGGGCTCACCGGGCTGCTCTGACCTTCCGAGGCCCTGGCCTGAGCCAGCAGCTTCGGTCACGGTCGCGGTACACGCTTCCGGTCAGCGAGAGCTCGCCTCTGCGCTGAGGGCAGAGTCGGGAAGGCGGTCGCGATGCCCTGCTGGCACCAGTAGGCGCCCGTGGAGATGTCGCCGGCACCCACGCTCACGTCCGGCGCGTGCACGGGTGAATGTGCCGGAATTGCAGGGTTCGATGCGCAGTCCTGGCTCGGTGGAGGCAGGCGCACGGATGGCCGACGCCTCTCGGAGCGTGGCGTGGATGGGGGACGTCGGTCGACCACTTATGGTTGGAGCCGGGCGGCAGGCACAACCGTGCCGAATCATTTCCGGGTTACTCCCGCGAAAGGCCGTTTCCTCTTAAGGAAACGGTCTTTCATCTGGTCTGCAGCCTGCGGCGCGACAGCACCCCGGCTTGCGCCCGAACGTGCCTCGTTCAGACGTTGAACTGTGCATACCGGCCCTGACCAGGTAGTTCATCCTCTGCCCCGAGTGGCTGGGACTTCCCTGGGACTTGGGACCGGTGGGGTTTCGAAGTCGCTGGCCGAGGACGGCCGACGCAGCGAGACTCCCTCATGGGCTGCTCGCCGGTGCGCACGGCAGCCGCCGGGCGCGCGCTCAGGATACGGCGGAATAGCCGCATAGCTCGCGGGAACGCGCCGACAATTGACGCGCATGCTCAAACACGGCCCGACTCCAGCAAAGCGCCCCTGAATCATCCGGGCGCGCGGTGCATCCGGCCCGAGCCCCCAGGCGGGTTCCTGTTCCTCGACTCAGCCCCAATGGAAAGCACACCCTCGTGTGAGGGTTGAGCGTACCCGCGCCTCGGCCGCTGCACCTATTCATCCCGCGCGCCCAGGCCGTGCACGCAGCGCCCGGAGCTGCACGCGGCCACCGGAACCCGTCCCAGCACCCCCCGAGCCATATGCTTCCTCAGATCGACGCCACATCGGCCACGCTCGCCGCCTGCGACGAGCTGTCACCAAAGCGTGCAGCATTCCCCTCCACTGGAACCACAGGGTCTGCGTTCCCGTCGACGACATCGGCCGACGCACCTGGAGGGGGCGGCGGCCGAGTGTCGTGAGCACATAGCAGCCAGGATCGGTCGACCTGGACAATCGAGGCAGGCAGGCAACGCGCTAGGTGTACCGGGCCATGAGGTTGGTCGCGGGCGCGTCGGCTTGAACGTGGGAGAGCCTCCGGGTGGGGTGTGGCTTGTCTAAGAGCCCTATTCAGCGCGTGAGTCGGTAGAACTCCAGGTTGGTGATCATGTGGATGATGCTTGGTAGTTCGGCCAGTCGGCCGCGGTAGCCGGCC
>NZ_JBIVCZ010000025.1:0-1551 GCF_044746965.1 Promicromonospora sp. NPDC090134
AGCCCGCACCGTTGCCTTCGGGTGACATCGTGGGGGAGGCGTGGGACCTGATCCGGTAGTAGGTAAGCGTGTTAACAGGGGTGACGCAGGAAGGTAGCCAGGCGTGGCGATGGTTGTCCACGTCCAAGGTTGTAGCCCGACACCTAGGCAAATCCGGGTGTCGTTAAGGGTGAGAGCTGATAGTGACCGTGTATGCGGGAATCTGGTGATCCTATGCTGCCTAGAAAAGCCTCGACGCGAGGGACTAGCCGCCCGTACCCTAAACCGACTCAGGTGGTCAGGTAGAGAATACTAAGGCGATCGAGTGAATCGTGGTTAAGGAACTCGGCAAAATGCCCCCGTAACTTCGGGAGAAGGGGGGCCTGAACCGTTAACCCACTTGCTGGGGGACGCGGGGAGGGCCGCAGAGACCAGGGAGAAGCGACTGTTTACTAAAAACACAGGTCCGTGCGAAGTCGCAAGACGATGTATACGGACTGACGCCTGCCCGGTGCTGGAAGGTTAAGAGGACGGGTTAGCTTCGGCGAAGCCCAGAATTTAAGCCCCAGTAAACGGCGGTGGTAACTATAACCATCCTAAGGTAGCGAAATTCCTTGTCGGGTAAGTTCCGACCTGCACGAATGGCGTAACGACTTCTCCGCTGTCTCAACCGCGAACTCGGCGAAATTGCACTACGAGTAAAGATGCTCGTTACGCGCAGCAGGACGGAAAGACCCCGGGACCTTTACTATAGCTTGGTATTGGTGTTCGGTGCGGTTTGTGTAGGATAGGTGGGAGACTGTGAAGCTCGGGCGCCAGCTCGGGTGGAGTCATTGTTGAAATACCACTCTGATCGCTTCGGATGTCTAACCTCGGTCCGTGATCCGGATCAGGGACAGTGCCTGGTGGGTAGTTTAACTGGGGCGGTTGCCTCCTAAAATGTAACGGAGGCGCTCAAAGGTTCCCTCAGCCTGGTTGGTAATCAGGTGTCGAGTGCAAGTGCACAAGGGAGCTTGACTGTGAGACCGACAGGTCGAGCAGGGACGAAAGTCGGAACTAGTGATCCGGCGGTGGCTTGTGGAAGCGCCGTCGCTCAACGGATAAAAGGTACCCCGGGGATAACAGGCTGATCTTGCCCAAGAGTCCATATCGACGGCATGGTTTGGCACCTCGATGTCGGCTCGTCGCATCCTGGGGCTGGAGTAGGTCCCAAGGGTTGGGCTGTTCGCCCATTAAAGCGGTACGCGAGCTGGGTTTAGAACGTCGTGAGACAGTTCGGTCCCTATCCGCTGCGCGCGTAGGAAACTTGAGAAGGGCTGTCCCTAGTACGAGAGGACCGGGACGGACGAACCTCTGGTGTGCCAGTTGTTCCGCCAGGAGCATGGCTGGTTGGCTACGTTCGGAAGGGATAACCGCTGAAAGCATCTAAGCGGGAAGCCTGCTTCGAGATGAGGTTTCCATACACCTTGTGTGTGAGAGGCACCCAGCAGACCACTGGGTTGATAGGCCGGATGTGGAAGCAGGGACTGAAGACCTGTGGAGCTGACCGGTACTAACCTGCCGATAACTTCA
>NZ_JBIVCZ010000026.1:0-1418 GCF_044746965.1 Promicromonospora sp. NPDC090134
GGGGCAGCACGGCGTCCCCGGGTGTCCCAGGGCCTGATGGAGATGAGCTCCTTAGAAAGGAGGTGATCCAGCCGCACCTTCCGGTACGGCTACCTTGTTACGACTTAGTCCCAATCGCCAGTCCCACCTTCGACCACTCCCTCCCACAAGGGGTTGGGCCGTGAGCTTCGGGTGTTACCAACTTTCGTGACTTGACGGGCGGTGTGTACAAGGCCCGGGAACGTATTCACCGCAGCGTTGCTGATCTGCGATTACTAGCGACTCCGACTTCACGGGGTCGAGTTGCAGACCCCGATCCGAACTGAGACCGGCTTTTTGGGATTCGCTCCACCTCACGGTATCGCAGCCCTCTGTACCGGCCATTGTAGCATGCGTGAAGCCCAAGACATAAGGGGCATGATGATTTGACGTCATCCCCACCTTCCTCCGAGTTGACCCCGGCAGTCTCCCATGAGTCCCCGGCATAACCCGCTGGCAACATAGGATAAGGGTTGCGCTCGTTGCGGGACTTAACCCAACATCTCACGACACGAGCTGACGACAACCATGCACCACCTGTGTACGAGTGTCCAAAGAGAACCCCATCTCTGGGGCTTTCTCGTACATGTCAAGCCTTGGTAAGGTTCTTCGCGTTGCATCGAATTAATCCGCATGCTCCGCCGCTTGTGCGGGCCCCCGTCAATTCCTTTGAGTTTTAGCCTTGCGGCCGTACTCCCCAGGCGGGGCACTTAATGCGTTAGCTGCGGCACAGAACGAGTGGAACCCGCCCCACACCTAGTGCCCAACGTTTACGGCATGGACTACCAGGGTATCTAATCCTGTTCGCTCCCCATGCTTTCGCTCCTCAGCGTCAGTAACTGCCCAGAGACCTGCCTTCGCCATCGGTGTTCCTCCTGATATCTGCGCATTCCACCGCTACACCAGGAATTCCAGTCTCCCCTACAGCACTCTAGTCTGCCCGTACCCGATGCAAGCCCACAGTTGAGCCATGGGATTTCACACCAGACGCGACAGACCGCCTACGAGCTCTTTACGCCCAATAATTCCGGACAACGCTTGCGCCCTACGTATTACCGCGGCTGCTGGCACGTAGTTAGCCGGCGCTTCTTCTGCAGGTACCGTCACTTGCGCTTCTTCCCTGCTGAAAGAGGTTTACAACCCGAAGGCCGTCATCCCTCACGTGGCGTCGCTGCATCAGGCTTTCGCCCATTGTGCAATATTCCCCACTGCTGCCTCCCGTAGGAGTCTGGGCCGTGTCTCAGTCCCAGTGTGGCCGGTCGCCCTCTCAGGCCGGCTACCCGTCGACGCCTTGGTAGGCCATTACCCCACCAACAAGCTGATAGGCCGCGAGCCCATCCCCCACCGAAAAACTTTCCAACACCCACCATGCGGTAAGTGCTCATATCCGGTATTAGACC
>NZ_JBIVCZ010000027.1:0-1393 GCF_044746965.1 Promicromonospora sp. NPDC090134
GGGCCTTGACCCCGGTTCGTGGACACGGGGTGGGTTTACGCCGCGGTAGCGAGCGTAGTGGTGGTTGTGTTTTTCTCGTAGTCGACGGGGCTGGTGTAGCCGCACCAGGAGTGTCGGCGGCGGTTGTTGTAGCGAAGGATCCAACGGAACACCTCGCGGCGGCATGTGGCCTCATCCGGCCAGCAGGCCGCGTCCTGCAGGACCTCGCGTTTGAGGGTCGCGTTGAACGATTCCGCGAGAGCGTTGTCGGCCGAGGTGCCCACCGCGCCCATGGACTGCCTCACGCCCAGAGCCGCGCAGAGATCGGCGTAGGCCTTCGAGGTGTAGACCGACCCGTGGTCGCTGTGAAAGACCGCCCCGGCCAGCGACCCACGGGTCGCGGCAGCGGCGTTGAGCGCGTCGGTGACGAGCTCGGTGCGCATGTGGTCGGCGACCGCCCAGCCGACCAGGCGGCGGGAGTAGCAGTCGATGACAGTGGCGAGGTACAGGTTCCCGCCGCCTGCGGCCGCGCTGATCGGTAGGTAGGTGATGTCGCCGACGTAACGCTGGTTCGGCGCCTTCGCGGTGAAGTCCCGCTGCAGCAGGTCCGGCACGACCTGGTCGGTCGGCTCGGGGATCGTGGTGCGGACCTTGCGTTTCTTGACGTAGCCGGCGATCCCGGCCGCGCGCATCACCCGCGCGATCCGTTTGTGGTTGACCCGCTCACCGTCCGGGACGCCGTCGTTGAGCTCGGCGGTCACTCGTGGCGCGCCGAGGGTGTTGTCAGCTGCGTGGACCCGGCGGATCCGTGCCTGAAGGGCCGCGTCCGCGGCAGCCCGCTGGGCCCGCGCTGGTGCGGACGCCTTCCAGGCGTAGTAGGAGGAACGCTCGATCTCGACGAGCTCGCACAGTCGCTTCACCTCGAAGGTGTTGCAGTGGTCGGCAACGAACTGGAAGCGACTCACCAGCGCGTCTCCCCGGCGAAATACTTCGCCGCTTTCTGCAAGATCTCCCGCTCGGTGGCCAGCTTCGTCGTCTCGACCCGCAGGGCCGCGTTCTCCGCCTCGAGCCGGGCGATCTTCTGCTCCGGCGTCTCACCCGCAGGCACCGTGGGACCGGCCGGCACGCCGCTGGAACGCGTCGTGGTGGACCGCAGCGGGCTCGACGTCCGTGTGCCGTCCGGCGCGGTCTTCTTGCCTGTCCCGTACGCGTCGAGCCAGCCCCGCAACGTGCCGCGCACGATCCCGAGGTCCTCGGCGATACCGCGGACCGTGGCACCGGGCGTGGACTCGTACAAGTCCACGGCCTGCCGACGAAACTCCTCGGAGTAGTTCTTCCTGGCCATAGTTCCTGATCATCTCGCTTCCCCAGCAGATGCTGGAATCAGCGTGTCCAAGAACCAGGGTCAGGCCCC
>NZ_JBIVCZ010000028.1:0-1325 GCF_044746965.1 Promicromonospora sp. NPDC090134
CTAGGGCGTGTTTTGGATTGCGGCTGTGGTCTCGGCCCAGGCCTGGACTTCGGTCGCGATAGCGACGGGATCGGCGGCAGGGACCGTGCTGGTCTCGCCGGTGCGTGAGTCGGACCGTTCGATCTCGTAGCCGCCCAGACCACCTCGACGGGTGAGCACAGCGATCGACCACTGAAGATCGTCATCGTCGGGGAACACGATGAAGAAGGTGTTCTCCTCGCGGTTCAACGCGCGCACGAGAGCAACGAGGTCGGCATGGGTGGGGTCCTCGATGTAGTCGCCGCCCTCGGAGTCCGCGTAGTACCGCACCAGGTCAGCCCTCTCGTTCAGGTCACGGGAACCGGCCCAGCATGCCAGCACTCATCCCGCACGCACGAGCGCGGCTACCCAGTCATCGATCGCCGCGACCGTCACGGTGGTCTCGTAGCGGACCTGCAGCTTGTCGAACCTGGTGGCGACCGCCCGCCAGCGTTTGAGGCGGTTGAACATGCACTCCACCGCGTGCCGCTTCTTGTAGTCCTCGTAGTCGACTGTTGGTGGACGCCCGCCGGCCGAGCCCTTCGCCTGCCGGTGGGCGGCGTGGTCCTTCTTGTCCGGGATCGTCGCGCCGATGCCCCGCCGGCGCAGCAAAGCCCGGTTCGCGGCCGAGGCGTAAGCCTTGTCACCACGGACCCGGTCCGGCCTCGTGCGCGGCCGCCCCACCCCACCGGGACGCTTGACCCTGACCTGCTCGAGCACCGGGGCGAACTGCGGGCTGTCACCACGCTGCCCGGCCGTGACGACCATGCCCATCAGCTTCTGCCCCTGCTCGGCCACAGCATGCACCTTCGTGCTCCACCCACCTCGGGAACGGCCCAGCCCGTGGTCAGCAGGCTCGGCCGTGGGCCCGTCTGGTGGTTCCTTCTGCAGCTCGGGATGCTTACGCGCACCAGCGGCGTGCTGATGCGCCCGGGCGATCGTCGAGTCGACGTTCAGATCCCACTCGATCAGGCCCGCCGCGTCCGCCCCAGTGCGCAACCGGTCGGTGATCCGCTCCCAGGTGCCGTCGCGCTGCCACCGACGGAACAACCCATACACACTCGACCACGGCCCGTACCGTTCTTGCGGCACATCCCGCCACGGGCAACCGGCCCGGACCCTGTGCCGGATCCCATCGATCTGCCGGCGCAGGAACCTCGCCCGCCGGCCCCGCGCTCGCACCGGAAGCAACGGCGCCAGCACCGACCACGCCTCATCCGTCAGATCATGCCGACCAACGACCCCGCTCACGACCCCGCATCATGCCGAACCCGCAGGTCAGAACCACAATCCAAAACACGCCCTAG
>NZ_JBIVCZ010000029.1:0-1284 GCF_044746965.1 Promicromonospora sp. NPDC090134
GACGATGCCGGGGCGGGCCGGCCCGCCATGGTGATCGGCCGGGACATGCGCGACTCCGGCCCGGAGCTGGTGGACGCGTTCGCCCGGGGCGTCACCGACCAGGGCGTGGACGTGACGCTGATCGGGCTGTGCTCCACCGACGGGCTCTACTTCGCGTCGGGGCGGCTGGACGTGCCGGGCGCGATGTTCACCGCGAGCCACAACCCGGCGCGCTACAACGGGATCAAGCTGTGCCGCTCGGGCGCGCGCCCGGTGGGGCAGGAGACGGGCCTGGCCGAGGTCCGGGAGCTGGCCCAGGGGTACCTGGAGGGCGGGCTCCCGGAGCCGGTCGCCGAGCCCGGCCGGGTCACGGAGCAGGACGTGCTCGCCGACTACGCGGGGTTCCTGCGGGAGCTGGTGGACCTGTCCGGCGTGCGGCCCCTGAAGGTCGTGGTCGACGCCGGCAACGGTATGGGCGGCCTGACGGTCCCCGCCGTCCTGGGCGACGCCGCGGGCCTGGTGGGGCTGCCGCTGGAGGTCGTGCCGCTGTTCTTCGAGCTGGACGGCACGTTCCCCAACCACGAGGCCAACCCGCTGGAGCCGGCCAACCTGATCGACCTGCAGGCCGCCGTCGTGGCGAACGAGGCGGACCTGGGGCTCGCGTTCGACGGCGACGCCGACCGGTGCTTCGTGGTGGACGAGCGGGGCGGCGCCGTCTCGCCGTCCGCCATCACCGCCCTGGTGGGGCTCGCGGAGGTGACCAAGGAGCTGACCGCCGGCCGCACGCCGACGGTGATCCACAACCTGATCACGTCCCACGCCGTCCCGGACCTGCTGTCCGCGGCGGGCGCGGAGACCGTGCGCACCCGCGTGGGGCACTCGTTCATCAAGGCGCAGATGGCCCAGCACGGCGCGGTGTTCGGCGGCGAGCACTCCGCGCACTACTACTTCCGCGACTTCTGGTTCGCGGACACCGGGATGCTGGCCGCCCTGCACGTGCTGGCCGCGCTGGGGACACAGGACCACACGATGTCCGAGCTGGCCGAGATGTTCGAGCCGTACGTCGGCTCGGGCGAGATCAACTCGACGGTGCCGGACGCCGCCGCGGCGACCGAGCGGGTGCTGGACGCCTACCGGGCGGCGTACCCGGGCATCGTGGTGGACACCCTGGACGGGGTGACGGTCTCGCACTGGGAGTCCCACCCGCAGTGGTGGTTCAACCTGCGGGCGTCCAACACCGAGCCGCTGCTGCGGCTGAACGTCGAGGCCGCCGACCAGGACATCATGGAGAAGGTGCGCGACGAC